>NZ_CAJZAR010000031.1:204281-283262 GCF_914484835.1 Paraburkholderia tropica | reverse complement strand
AGCGGCGGCACCGGCGACGTGCTCGGCGGCCTGATCGGCGCATTGCTCGCGCAGCACCTGCCACCGTTCGAAGCGGCGCTCGCGGGCGTCTATCTGCACGGACTCGCCGCCGATACGCTGGTCGCGCAAGGCGACGGTCCCGCCGGGCTCACGGCGGGCGAACTCGCGCCGATGGTGCGGCGCTTGCTGAACCGGCGTTTTTATTCGCGCAACCAGACGGCGACTTAACAGACGGCGAACAGACGGCGATTTGAACGCCAACTTGGCCGCCAACTTCACCACCGACCCACGCGCCGAAAGATGGCTGCGAATTTCGCGCACGCCAGCACGCCAGCGCGCCGCCACGGCGCGGCACACCCGCGGCATGCCGTTTGCTAACCTCGCCCGTCGATCGCCGTAGCGGCACGCAGCTTCGCTCAGCCCCGCTATACTGATCCTCCGCGCGCGCCGCTTCCACAGAAGCCGCGCGCCTCCCCGCAGCGCGTGATGCGCGCGTCGGCCCGACCGGCCGATGCCGCCCGCCGCCTTCCATTCGTTTTTCCTCGCTCGACGAACATGACGAATCCGCTCCCCGCCTGGTCCGCGCTACAGACGCACTACGAACAGATCCGCAACGACAAGCTGCGCGACTGGTTCGCGCCCGCCAACGATCCCGCGCCGACCCGCGCCGAACGCTTCACGTATTCGGGCGGCGGGCTCGCCGCCGACTTCTCGAAAAACCGCATCACCGACGCCACGCTGAAGCTGCTCGTGCAGCTCGCGCACGAGGCCGGCGTCGAACAGCGCCGCGACGCGATGTTCGCGGGCGAGATCGTCAACCCGACCGAAGGCCGCGCCGCCCTGCACACCGCGCTGCGCGCCACCGAGCCGAACGCGCCGTTCCACGCGCAGATCCTCGCCGAGAAAGCGAAGATGGCGAAGTTCGCCGACGCCGTGCGCAGCGGCGCCTGGACCGGCTACACCGGCAAGCGCATCCGCCATATCGTGAACATCGGCATCGGCGGCTCGGATCTCGGGCCGAAGATGGTCGTGCACGCGCTCCAGCACCTGGAATCACCCGAGATCGACTCGCACTTCGTGTCGAACGTCGACGGCGCCGATCTGTGGCGCACGATCGAGCACATCGACCCGGAAGAAACGCTCGCGATCATCGTCTCGAAGACCTTCACGACGCTCGAAACCATGACCAACGCGCGCTCGATGCGCGACTGGTTCGTGAAACACGGCTGCCCGGAAAACGCGCTCGCGAAGCATTTCGTCGGCGTCTCGGCGAACCCGACCGAAGTCGTGAAGTTCGGCATCGCCAAGGAAAACGTGTTCGAGATGTGGGATTGGGTCGGCGGCCGCTATTCGCTGTGGTCGGCGGTCGGCCTGTCGATCATGATCGCGATCGGCCCGCAACAGTTCGACGAACTGCTCGCCGGCGCGCACGACATGGACGAGCACTTCCGCACCGCGCCGCTCGAGAAGAACCTGCCGGTGCTGCTCGGCATGATCGGCATCTGGTATCGCAACTTCTTCGGTTCGCAGAGCTATCTCGTCGCTCCGTACTCCGAAGCATTGCACTATCTGCCCTCGTATCTGCAGCAGCTCGAAATGGAGAGCAACGGCAAGCAGGCGCGTCTGGACGGCAAGTTCGTTGACTACGCGACCTCGGCCATCACGTGGGGCGAGCCGGGCACGAACGGCCAGCACGCGTTCTTCCAGATGCTGCATCAGGGCACGACGATCGTGCCGATCGACTTCATCGCCGTGCTCACGCCCGAGCATCCGCTTGCCGATCATCATCCGAAGCTGCTCGCGAACTGCTTCGCGCAGAGCGAGGCGCTGATGCTCGGCCGCACCGAGGAAGAGGCGCGCAAGATCGCCGGGCCGGACAAGCCCGAACTCGTGCCGCACATCATGTTCCCCGGCAACCGTCCGACCACGACGCTGCTCGTCGACGCGCTCACGGCGCGCTCGCTCGGCGCGCTGATCGCGCTCTACGAACACAAGGTGCTGGTGCAGGCCTCGGTGTGGGACATCAATCCGTTCGACCAGTGGGGCGTGGAGCTCGGCAAGATTCTCGGCAAGGTGGTCGAGGCCGACCTCACCGCAGCGGCCGGCGACGTGAAGGCGCACGACTCGTCGACGGCGGCGCTGATCGCGAAAGCGCGTGCCGCGCTCAAGCGTTGAGGCGTTGAAGCACTGATTCGCATTGATCCGTCGATGCCATGAAAAAAGGCGTGCGCGGTGCAAACCGGCACGCCTTTTTGTTTGATCGCCGCCCCGCTTTATCGCCCCGCTTCGACGCGGCTCGCCTCGTGCGCGGCATGCGCCCCATCGATCACGCGATGGCCCGCCTCGATCGTGACGATCGAATCGCAGCGCTTCGCCAGATCGATATCGTGTGTGACGAGTACGAGCGTCGCGCCGTTCGCGCGGTTCAGCTCGAACATCAGGTCGATGACGGCGTGGCCCGTGGCGGCGTCGAGGCTGCCGGTGGGTTCGTCGGCGAACAGCACGGCCGGATGCGTGACGAACGCGCGCGCCAGCGCCACGCGCTGCTGCTCGCCGCCCGACAGCAGCTTCGGATAATGCGAGGTGCGCTGACCGAGCCCCACGCGTTCGAGCAAGGCACGCGCGCGGGCGAACGCCTCACGTGTGCTCAGGCCGCCCTGCAATTCGAGCGGCAGCGCGACGTTTTCGAGCGCGGTGAGATGCGGCATCAGCTGAAACGACTGAAACACGAAACCGACCGAGCCGTTGCGCAGCGCCGCGCGCTGATCTTCGGCCATACCGGTAAGCTCATGTCCGAGCAGACGAACCGAGCCCGCGCTCGCGCTGTCCAACCCGGCCAGCAAGCCGAGCAAGGTGGACTTGCCCGAACCCGAGGCGCCGACGATCGCCACGCTGCCGCCCGCGTGCACCGTGAGATCGATGCCGTCGAGGATCGTGAGTTCGCCGGTCGCGTCGGTGACGCGTTTGCACAGGCCCCGTACTTCGATGACTGGATCGCTATTCATTCGCACATGATGAAGCCAAGATTAGCTGTCAGAACAAGGCGCAGCGCACCGCGCGCCGCCCGCACCCTGCATCCCGCGCTCCGCGCCCGCGCCGTGGCGCTCGCGGTTTCGTGCGGAGCTGCGTTCAGCGTGTCGTTCGGCGTTTCGCTGGGCGCGCTCGCGCTGCCCGGCGTCGTGAGCGACGCGCATGCCGCAACTTCAGCCGCCACCTCAACCGCCACGCAACCCGCCGCGGCCAAACCCGTGATCGCCGTGCTCGGCGACAGCCTGTCCGCCGAATACGGCCTGCCGCGCGACACCGGCTGGGTCGCGCTACTGCGTCAGCGCCTCGCGAGTGAGCGAATCGATTATAGCGTCGCGAATGCGAGCATCAGCGGCGACACGACCAGCGGCGGGCTCGCGCGCCTGCCGCTCGTGCTGCAGCGCATGAAACCGTCCGTCGTCGTGATCGAACTCGGCGCCAACGACGCGCTGCGCGGCGTACCGCTCGCCACCACGGAGAGCAATCTTCGCGCCATCGTCGCCGCCGTCCGCAAGGGCCACGCCAGGCCCGTGCTGGTGGGCATGTACGTGCCGCCGAATTACGGACCCGACTACACTCAGCAATTCCACGGCCTGTACGGCAAGCTGTCGAAGGAGCTGAACGTGCCGCTGGTGCCGTTCCTGCTCGCCGGACTCGCCGACAAACCCGAGCTGTTCCAGTCCGACCAGCTGCATCCGACCCAGCAGGCACAGCCCTTGCTGCTCGACAACGTGTGGCCGACGCTCAAGCCGCTACTCGGCGGCGGCGCGCAGCGCTGACAAGCGCGGCACCCGCGTTTTCACGAGCAGGCGCGTCGCGTGCCGGGTCACATCTTTGCGCCAGACGAGCGGCTTCGTCTAACTTTCGAATGACCCTGACTGGAGGGATAAAACGTGAAATATTTACCTCTTATTGTCGTAACGGCAGCCCTTGCCGCCTGCGCCAATCAGCCGATGCCGAGCGGCTCGCAATCGGTCGGCACCAGCCAGCAACCGCCTCAGGCCGTCGCGCAGTGCATCGCGCAAAAGTGGGCCAACAAGTCGCAGCAGCAGGTCGTGTCGCAGAGCGTGCTCGCGAACGACCAGGCGATCGACGTCTACGTGCCGGGCCAGCAGCCGCCTAACGGTGCTGCGGCGACAGTGCGCCCAGCGTGGAACGCCAACGCCAAGACCTGGGTGGGCTTCCGTGCCGGCGGCGGCGCGGGCAGCGACGCCACGGGCGACATCAGCGCCTGTCTCTGACGGGCGGCGCACGCGGCGCGGCGCTTCACGCGCCACGTACGCAGCAAAGAAAAAGCCCCGCGAACTTCGCGGGGCTTTTTTGTGTGCGTCTGCGCCTGAGGTCTGCCTCGAAGCGCGAGGCGAGCTTACTGGCCGTCGCCGTCGCTCTGCTGGCTCGACGCGTTGAGCGAGCCGTAGAGCTTGACCTTCGAACGGTCGCGCAGCGCATCGAGATAAGCCTGCGTCTGCGACTGACCCGCGACCTGCGCGAGCTGCTGCTGCGCGGCGGCGAGACGGTTGCCGTCGGCGGCCGCGCCGTTCGTCACGCTGTTCACGCGATAGATCGCGTAGCCTTGTGCGCCGAGGTCGACGCCCACGTAGGCGGGCAGCTTCTGCGCATCGGCCTTGAACACGGCCGACAGTGCGGTGGGCGGCAGGCCTTGCGCGTCGTTGCGCGACACCTTCAGCGCCGACGAGAAGCCATCGGTCGACTTCGACTTCTGCAGGTCGGCGAGCTTCGCTTCGCCGTCCTTGCGCGCCATGTCGGCGGCTTGCTGCGCGACCACCTTCTGACGCACGGCATCCTTGATCGACGCGAATGCGGGCACCGCGGCGGCCTTGAAGTCGGTTACGCGCGCCGAGATCAGCGTGCTGTTGCCGACGTCGACTGCCTGCGTGTTGTTGTGCTGCTCAACCGAATCGGTCGCGAACACGGCGTCGAGGAACTTCTTGTTGTTCAGCGGGCTGTCCGGCGGCAGCGTGGCGTTCGGCTGCGGCGTGACCGTGGCGGTCTGGATCGTCAGCTTGTACTTGTCGGCGGCCGGTTGCAAGCTCTTGGACTTCTCGTACACCAGCGAGGTGAAGCCGTCGTTCGCGTCGGCGAGCAGCTTGGCGGCTTGCTGCGCCTTCACGTCGTTGGCGATCTGCGCCTTGACGTCGTCGAACGGCTTCGTGACCGACGGCTTGATGTCCGTGACCTTGACGATGTGATAGCCGAAGTCCGACTGGATCACGTCGCTGATTTCGTCCTTCTTGAGCTTGAAGACCGCGTCGTCGAACGCCTGGCCACCCGCGATCATGCCCGGGCCGAAGTAGCCGAGATCGCCGCCCTTCGACGCCGAACCCGGATCCTGCGAATCCTTCTGCGCGAGCTGCGCGAACTGGTCGGGATGCGCCTTCACTTCGGCGAGAATCTGCTCGGCCTTCTGCTTAGCGGCAGCGCGGTCAGCCGCGCTTGCATCCTTCGCCACCGTGATCAGGATGTGGCTCGCGCGCACTTCTTCCTGGCTCTTGTAGCGAGCGATGTTGTCGTCGTAGTACTTCTTGAGGTCGGCATCGGTCGGCTGAACCGAAGCCGCGACCGTCGCCGCCGACAGCACCAGATACTGAATCTGCGCCGTGGCCGGCGTGGCAAAGTCGGTCTTGTGCGCGTCGTAATACGCCTGCAGCTGCGCGTCGGTCGGCTGGACCTTCGCGATGTAGTCGTTCGCGCGGAACGCTAGACCCTGCACGTCGCGCTGCTGCTCGGACAGCTCGGTGAGCTGCTGCGCGAGCGCCTTCGGCGTGAACGCGCTGTTGATCAGCGCGGCGGGAAGCTGTTGCATCGCCATGCTGTAGCGCACGCGCTCGTCGTACTGCTCGGGCGTCATGCCCTGCATCGCGAGCAGTTGCTTGTACTTGTCGAGGTCGATCGAGCCGTCGGGATTCTTCAGCGACGAGATGATCGGATCGGCGAGCAGCGTGCGGCGCACGGCGTCGTCGGAAGCGGTGAGATGCAGACGCTGGACTTCGTCCTGCAGCACGCGTTGCTGGATCAGACCGTCGAGAATGTCCTTGCGATGCTGCGGCGTGTCGAACACGCTCGCGTCGAATTGCGCGCCCATGACCTGGCGCGCCTGGTCGAGTTGCTGACGCGACGCGTTGTCGTACTCGACGCGCGTGATCTTGTGACCGTTGACGCTCGCGACATTCGCGCTTTCGTCAAAAAAGCCGCGGAAACCTTGAATGCCGACGAAGCCGAGCCCTGGCAGGATCACCAGGAGCAGCATGAACATCATCAGCCGTTTGTGATTGCGGAAAAAGTCGAGCATGCGTGACCAAGCGTTGGAGAGCGCCAAAAAACAGAACGCCCGATATTACAACAGCGGCCAACAAAAAAGGCGAACCGGAGTTCGCCTTCTTGCTGAGATGTCTGGCGGAGCGGACGGGACTCGAACCCGCGACCCCCGGCGTGACAGGCCGGTATTCTAACCAACTGAACTACCGCTCCATGCGGTTTGCTGCGTGCGCCGTGTCGCCTGCGGCGGTTTCGAGCGCTTTTTGCGCTGCGGCGCGGCTCGTATGAAACTGTGGTGGGTGCTGAGAGGCTCGAACTCCCGACCTACGCCTTGTAAGGGCGCCGCTCTACCAACTGAGCTAAGCACCCAGCTTCATACGCCGACTGCCGAAAACCCGCTAAAAACTGCGGCGGCACTGCGACTTTTGCTGCGCCGCTTCATCAAGCAGCGAGCCCGCTAGTTTAGCGCATCTTTGAGCGCTTTACCAGGCCTGAATTTCGGGACTTTGGCAGCCTTGATCTTGATGGCGTCGCCGGTGCGCGGATTGCGGCCCGTGCGTGCCGTGCGCTTGCTGACCGCAAACGTGCCGAAACCGACCAGCGTGACCGACCCGCCCTTCTTCAGCGTGCCTTTGACGCCGCCGATCACAGCGTCGAGCGCGCGTCCCGCCGCCGCTTTCGAGATGTCGGCTTGCTGCGCGATATGGTCGATCAATTCCGTTTTATTCATTCCAGCCCCCGAGAATGTGTTGGGCAATCGTGATGGCGCGCGCCATGAGCCACGCCGGCGCCGCACCGGGAAGACATCAACTTTGTTCGATAACGACTCCGGTCTGCGCCGGAGCCCGCTCATTTAACGAGGCCGAAAGACCCGTGTCAAGCGGGGTTCCGCCCGATACCGCCCGCTTGCACGCGGCTTTCGAAGGCCAATGAAAGGCTGGCGTGCAGGCTTGTTCAAAGACCGATTCGAAGATACGCCGGCAAGCTCGCGCGCCACGCGCGCAAGCGGTTGCAAGCTCAACGATCCTTTCGGCGCGCGCAATAAAAAACCCGCGGACCAGGCCGCGGGTTTTCGAAGGGTGCTACGTAGATGCTACGAAATGACGCTGATGAAGACGCGTATTAAGTCGCGTAGTTAAGCCGCTTAATGCTTCACGACTTCGCTAGCCGCGTCCTTCGACTCGGCAACGGGCGACTTCGCGTCTTCGGCGGGCTTGGCCTCGTCTTCCGGCAGCGGCTGCGGCACGCGTTCGAGCGCGAGTTCGAGCACCTTGTCGATCCAGCGGACCGGCACGATTTCGATGGCGTTCTTCACGTTGTCCGGGATCTCGGTGAGATCCTTGACGTTCTCTTCCGGGATCAGCACGAGCTTGATGCCACCGCGATGCGCCGCGAGCAGCTTCTCCTTCAGCCCGCCGATCGGCAGCACTTCGCCGCGCAGCGTGATCTCGCCCGTCATCGCAACGTCAGCACGCACCGGAATGCCCGTGAGCACCGACACCAGCGCCGTCGTCATCGCACCGCCTGCGGACGGACCGTCCTTCGGCGTCGCGCCTTCGGGCACGTGAATGTGGATGTCCTGCTTCTCGAACGCTTCGTCCTTGATGCCAAGACGACGCGAACGCGAACGCACCACCGAACGTGCCGCTTCGACCGATTCCTTCATGACATCGCCGAGCGAACCCGTGCGGATCACGTTGCCCTTGCCGGGCATGACCGCCGCTTCGATCGTCAGCAGATCGCCGCCGACTTCCGTCCACGCGAGACCCGTGACCTGACCGACCTGGTTTTCCTTCGCAGCCAGACCGAAGTCGTACTTGCGCACGCCAAGGAAAGTGTCCAGATTCGCGCTGTCCACCGTGACGGCCTTGTCGGCCTTCTTCAGCAGCAGCATCTTCACGACCTTGCGGCAGATCTTCGACACTTCGCGCTCGAGCGAACGCACGCCCGCTTCACGCGTGTAGTAGCGAATGATGTCGCGGATCGCGCCTTCGGTCACTTCGATCTCGGTCGGCTTCAGCCCGTTGTTCTTCTTCTGCTTCGGCAGGAGATAACGCTGGGCGATGCTGACCTTCTCGTCTTCCGTGTAACCCGAGAGACGGATGACTTCCATCCGGTCGAGCAGCGGCGGCGGAATGTTCAGCGAGTTCGACGTGGCGACGAACATCACATCGGAGAGGTCGAAATCGACTTCGATGTAGTGGTCGGCGAACGTGTGGTTCTGTTCCGGGTCCAGCACTTCGAGCAGCGCCGACGACGGATCGCCGCGGAAATCCATGCCCATCTTGTCGACTTCGTCGAGCAGGAAAAGCGGATTGCGCACGCCGACCTTGGTCAGGCTTTGCAGAATCTTGCCGGGCATCGAGCCGATGTACGTACGACGGTGGCCGCGAATTTCGGCTTCGTCACGCACGCCGCCCAGCGCCATGCGCACGAACTTGCGGTTCGTTGCGCGCGCAATCGACTGCCCAAGCGAGGTCTTGCCGACGCCCGGAGGCCCGACGAGGCACAGGATCGGCGCCTTGACCTTGTCCACGCGCTGTTGGACCGCGAGATACTCGAGAATGCGTTCCTTCACCTTCTCGAGACCGAAGTGGTCTTCGTCGAGCACCGACTCGGCGTTCGAGAGGTCGTTGTTGACCTTGCTCTTCTTGCGCCACGGCAGGCCGATCAGCGTGTCGATGTAGTTGCGCACGACGGTGGCTTCCGCCGACATCGGCGACATCAGCTTGAGCTTCTTCAGCTCGGCGTCGGCCTTCTTCTTGGCTTCCTTCGGCATGCGCGCGGCGGTGATGCGCTTCTCGAGTTCTTCGAGATCGGCACCTTCTTCGCCTTCGCCCAGTTCCTTCTGGATGGCCTTGACCTGCTCGTTCAGGTAGTACTCGCGCTGGCTCTTTTCCATCTGGCGCTTGACGCGGCCACGGATGCGCTTTTCGACCTGGAGGATGTCGATTTCAGCTTCGAGCTGGGCGAGCAGATGCTCGAGACGTTCCACGACCGGGAACATTTCGAGGATGTGCTGCTTCTGGTCGAGCTTGAGCGGCAGGTGCGCGGCGATGGTGTCAGCAAGACGACCGGCCTCGTCGATACCCGACAGCGAGGTCAGGATCTCCGGCGGGATCTTCTTGTTGAGCTTCACGTACTGATCGAACTGCGAGACGATCGCACGGCGCAGCGCTTCGGTTTCGGCGCTGTCCGCGTGGTCGGGCTCGAGCGGCATGACTTCGCACGAGAACTGCGTTTCCTGCTCTTCGATCGAGAGCGTCTTCGCGCGCTGCAGGCCTTCCACGAGCACCTTCACGGTGCCGTCGGGCAGCTTGAGCATTTGCAGGATGTTCGCGATACATCCCACTTCGTACATGTCTTTTTCGGTCGGCTCATCCTTCGCAGCGGTCTTCTGGGCGACGAGCATGATGTGCTTGCCGCCTTCCATCGCCGCTTCGAGGGCCTTGATCGACTTCGGCCGGCCCACGAAAAGGGGAATCACCATATGCGGGAAGACTACGACGTCTCGCAGCGGGAGCAGCGGGAGCGTGGTGCGTTCCGGCGGGAGGAGTTGGGTTCCTGACATTTCATTTCCCCATGAGTGGAATCAATTCGTTCGGTAAGTGAGGCCTGATAAGACGATTACAAGCCTCTCGCGTGTGGGAAAAGTTCAGTGACTCCAAAAAAGTGCGCCATCGACCACAAGTGAAACGAAAAAGCCGTTCATCCCATTGTATGAACGGCTTTTTCCAGGAACTCTTTAGCCGATCACCACCATCAGTTCGACCCTGAAACCTTCGGAGCGTCTTCGTAGATCAAAAGCGGCTTACCGTCGCCGTCGATCACGTTGTCGTCGATGATCACCTTGCTCACGCCCTTCATGGTCGGCAGCTCGTACATGACGTCGAGCAATGCCTGTTCAAGAATGGATCGCAAGCCCCGCGCCCCGGTCTTGCGGCGGATCGCCTTGCGGGCGACGGCCTGCAGCGCAGCCGGGCGAATCTCCAGTTCCACGCGCTCCATGTTGAAGAGCTTGTGATACTGCTTGACGAGCGCGTTTTTCGGCTCGACGAGGATCTTCATGAGCGCCGCTTCATCGAGCTTGCCGAGCGTTGCGACCACCGGCAGACGGCCGATCAGTTCGGGAATCAGACCGAACTTGATCAGGTCTTCCGGTTCCGTCTCGCGCAGCACTTCGCCCGTGTCGCGTTCCTGCTTGCTCTTCACGCTCGCGCCGAAACCGATGCCGGTTTTCTCGGTGCGATCCGTGATGACTTTTTCGAGGCCGTCGAACGCGCCGCCGCAGATGAACAGGATGTTGGTCGTGTCGACCTGGATGAAGTCCTGATTCGGATGCTTGCGGCCGCCCTGCGGGGGCACCGAGGCCATCGTGCCTTCGACGAGCTTGAGCAGCGCCTGCTGCACGCCCTCGCCCGACACGTCGCGCGTGATCGACGGGTTGTCCGACTTGCGGCTGATCTTGTCGATTTCGTCGATGTAGACGATGCCGCGCTGGGCCTTGTCGACCTCGTAATTGCAGTTCTGCAGCAGCTTCTGGATGATGTTCTCGACGTCTTCGCCCACGTAACCGGCTTCGGTCAGCGTGGTGGCGTCGGCGATCACGAACGGCACGTTCAGAAGGCGCGCGAGCGTCTGCGCGAGCAGCGTCTTGCCCGAACCCGTGGGGCCGATCAGCAGGATGTTGCTCTTGGAGAGTTCGACTTCGTCTTTCTTGTCGAGATGTTTGAGACGCTTGTAGTGGTTGTACACCGCCACCGCAAGGATCTTCTTCGCGCGTTCCTGCCCGATCACGTACTGGTCGAGGATGTCGCGGATTTCCTGCGGGCTCGGCAGGTCCGAGCGCGACAGCGCCGCGTCGACGCCCGCACCGGCGGCCTCGTCGCGAATGATCTCGTTGCACAGGTCGATACATTCATCGCAGATGAATACCGACGGGCCAGCGATCAGTTTCTTGACCTCGTGCTGGCTTTTGCCGCAAAACGAGCAATACAACAGCTTCTCGCTGTTAGAACCTTTTTTGTCCGCCATGGATAGATGAGCCTCCGGACACTCTGTTACATGATACGCCGTTTCCCCCGGCTTGCCGGGAGACGCGTGAACCGCTTGCTGTGACGGCGTTGGGGCCGCAGGCCGCGAAGCGCGTTTGCCGATTATTTCACAGGCTCCGGGCGGTCGTGCCTATCCCCTTTTTTACGGGGGTGGCACGCCGCCTGGGCGCCCGATTTGCACCATTCAGGCGCCTGGAACGCGTACCGGATCAGGGACGCTTGTGCAGGACCTGATCGACCAGACCATAGGCTTGCGCGTCGTCGCCGGACATGAAGTTGTCGCGGTCGGTGTCGCGCGCGATGCGCTCGACCGGCTGACCCGTATGGTGCGCGAGCAACTGGTTCAGGCGCTCCTTCAGGTACAGGATTTCGCGCGCCTGGATTTCGATGTCCGACGCCTGGCCGCGTGCGCCGCCGAGCGGCTGGTGAATCATCACGCGCGAGTTCGGCAGCGCGAAGCGCTTGCCCTTCTCGCCCGCTGCCAGCAGGAACGCGCCCATCGAGGCCGCGAGGCCCATGCAAAGGGTCGAAACGTTCGGCTTGATGAACTGCATCGTGTCGTAAATCGCCATGCCGGCCGAGACCGAACCGCCCGGGCTGTTGATGTACAGGCTGATGTCCTTGTCCGGGTTTTCGCTTTCGAGGAACAGCAGCTGGGCGACCACGAGGTTGGCCGTCTGGTCGTTCACTTCACCGACCAGGAACACCACGCGCTCCTTCAGCAGACGCGAGTAGATGTCGTACGAACGCTCGCCGCGGCCGCTCGTCTCCACGACGATCGGCACGAGCCCGAGCGCCTGCGGATCGAAATCCCGCGAAGCCTGGGAGGTCAGCGTGTCCAGCGATTGAGCGCGAAAAGTCATGCGGTGCATCCTTGTCTGGAAGAGAGTTGTTCTGGTATGGCGACGGACCCCGCATAAATCAACCACACGGCCAGCATGGCTAAATTCAGCGGATACAAAAACGGCGTGCTGGCCGTCGGTCGCTCCGACAGCCGGCACGCCGTGCGGGCAGACTTAAGCCTGCGCCGTCGCGCTTGCCAGTTCTTCGAAGCTGACTTGCTTGTCCGTTACCTTGGCCTTGCCGATCACGAAGTCGACGACGTTCGATTCGACGACGTACGCTTCCATTTCGGCCAGACGTTGCTGGTTCGAATAATACCAGCGCACGACTTCCTTCGGGTCTTCGTAGCTTTTCGCGAATTCGTCGACTTCAGCGCGGATCTGTTCCGGCTTCGCTTCGAGACCGTTGGCCTTGACCAGCTCGGCCAGAACGAGGCCCAGCTTGACGCGGCGCTCGGCTTGTTCCTTGAACATTTCGGCCGGGATCGGTGCGTCCTTGGCGTTCGGCACGCCACGTTGCGCCAGGTCGGCACGCGCCATTTCGACGAGACGCTGCTGGTCCTGTTCGATCAGCGCGTTCGGCACGTCGAGTTCGGCGATCTTCAGCAGCGCGTCCATCACCTGGTTCTTGACGATCGACTGCGTGCGGCGCTTCGCTTCACGCTCGAGGTTGTCCTTGATTTCGGCGCGCATCTTCACGAGGTCGCCGTCGGCGATGCCGAGCGACTTGGCGAATTCGCCGTCGATTTCCGGCAGGTGCGCCCACTCGATCAGCTGCATCGTGATCGTGAACTTGGCCGTCTTGCCGGCGACTTCCTTGCCGTGATAGTCCTCGGGGAACGCGAGGTCGAATTCGCGCGACTCACCCTTCTTCAGGCCGATGGCGGCCTTTTCGAATTCCGGCAGCATGCGGCCTTCGCCGAGCACGAACGCGAAACCTTCCGCGGTGCCGCCCGGGAATGCGACGTCGTCGATCTTGCCGACGAAGTCGACCGTCACGCGATCGCCTTCCTTGGCTGCGGTGTCGGCGCCGCCGTCACCGTGCTCGCCCGCTTCGCCGCGTGCGTGGAAGTGCACGCGCTGCTTGCGCAGGATGTCGAGCGTGCGGTCGATTTCAGCGTCGCTGATGGTCGTGGTCGTGCGCTCGATTTCGGCCGTGCCGACGTCGCCGAGCTTGACTTCCGGGTAGACCTCGAAGGTCGCGTCGAATGCGTAGTCGCCTTCAGCGGCCTCCGCCTTCGGGGCGAAGCTCGGCTGGCCCGCGACGCGCAGGTTTTCCGCGCGGCTGATGTCGAAGAATTCCTTGCCGACCTTGTCGCTCAGAACTTCGGCTTCCACCTGGCCCGAGTACTGCTGCGTGACCATCTTCAGCGGCACCTTGCCCGGGCGGAAACCCGGCATGCGCACGTTCTTTGCCAGTTGGCGGATGCGCGAATCGACTTCTTTCTGCACGGCGTCCTTCGGCAGGGAAATCGTCACGCGGCGTTCGAGCTTGCCGAGGTTTTCAACAGCGTTAGCCATGGCTTCAATCGTCCTAAAATTGTTCGAGCGTATCAGTAATCTTTGCTGCCGCAGTTCGATGGGAAAGCCCGCATCGCCTGCGTCTCGCTAGTGCCTCGTCGGCGCCGCCTGCCGGCTTCGATCGCGACCGTGCGGTCGCGCCCAAGGCCGGCGGGCGCATTCCATGACGCCTCTCGCCGCAGACCGCCGCGCCGCCCGCGCATCACGCATCGATGCGTTGGAGCGGGCGCTTCGCGGACGCTGCCGGCTGGGCGGCGCCCTTTCCTGGAGCCGCGAGACCCGGCCCGGCCAGATCGGCCGGTGAAGGCCGAAACGGACGGTTTGCCGTGCGGTTCCGTCAAAAGAGCCAAGTATTTTAGCAAACTATTTCCCCACTCAAATGGAATTGCCGTTCGGGACGCCAAAACGGCATCTTTCCGTGTGAAATTTGCGGGTTTTCGTGCCGGAATCGCCCTGCGGGGACGCGATCGGGCGCGGCGCGCAGCGAGGCTTTCGGCCTGTAAGCGCCCCGAAGCTCGCGCGAGCACACGCAAGCGCGCCCGCTCGCGACGCCCGCGCGTTGCACGCGCGATCCACGCTATCGCGGCGCGGGTATCCAGCGCCCCGCCCCGCACTGTTAAGCTAACGCTCGCGCCGGACGCCCCGCCGGATGCAGCCGCCATCCCAACTCTTCCAGTCGAGACACCATGTCCAACCCGTCGTTTGACGCACCCGTCGTCGTGATTGCTCCAGATTCCTTCAAAGGCTCGCTGAGCGCGGACGGGGTCGCCGCCGCCATCGCCGAAGGCATTCGCCGCGCCCGGGCGGACGCCGAAATCCGCATCTGCCCGATGGCCGACGGCGGCGAAGGCACGCTCGACGCCATGCTCAGCGTGGGCGGCGAGCGCCGCATCCTCAATGTCGAAGGCGCCGCGCTCGCGCGCCGCGACGCCACGGTCGGCCTGCTGCACGACGGCAGCGCGATCGTCGAGACCGCCGAAATCGTCGGCATTACCGATCCGGTCGGCATGGGCGTGCCGGTCGCCGCGCGCAGCACGCGCGGCATGGGCGAAGCGATCCGCGCGCTGCTCGACGAGGGCGTGCGACGCTTCTACGTGGCGCTCGGCGGCAGCAGCACCAACGACGGCGGCGCGGGGCTGCTCGCGGGCCTCGGCCTGCAACTCTTCGATGCGGCCGACAACGCGCTCGCGCCCACGCCCGAAGCGCTCACGCGCGTCGCGCGCGTGGATGTATCGGGGCTCGATGCGCGCCTCGCCGAAGCCAGCTTCGTGGCGATGTCCGACGTCGACAATCCGCTCACCGGCGAGCACGGCGCGACCGCCGTGTTCGGCCCGCAAAAAGGCGTGACGCCGGCCGAAGTCGCGCCGATCGACGCCGCGCTCGGCCGTTTCGCCGATCTGCTCGAAGCCGCGCTCGGCCGCACCGCGCGCGATGAAGCGGGCGCGGGCGCCGCGGGCGGCCTCGGTTTCGCGCTGCGCATGCTGGGCGCGAGCTTCGAGCCGGGCGCGGAAGTCGTCGCGCGCACCATCGGCCTCGATCAGGCGCTCGCGGGCGCGCACTGGCTCATCACCGGCGAAGGCCGCTCGGACGTGCAGACCCTGCACGGCAAGGCGCCCTTCATCGCCTGCCGCCACGCCCAGGCTGCGGGCGTGCCGGCCTCGCTGCTGTCGGGCGCCGTCGACCCGGCCGCGCTGCCGCGTCTGGCCGAGCACTTCAGCGGCTGCTTCTCGCCCGCGCCGGGCCCGATCACGCTCGAAACGGCGATTCGCGACGCCGCCGCGCTGCTCGCGAACGAAGCCGAACAGCTCACGCGCCTCAAGTACGGCGCCTCGCGCGCCTGATCGCCCTTACTCGCAGATGAACTTTCGCGCGCAACGAATCGTGCCTGGCCTGTGGGTTCGTTGCGTGCGGGTTCGTCGCGCGTGAAACGTGCGCAAACGGGCGCAAACGGCCGCAAACGGGCCGCCAAACCCACTTGAATAGTCAGACGTTTTCGTCCGCAAACGCGCCGCGTTTTCGCAGTAAGCGATTAATAGATTCGTACGCCCGTTGAAGATCGGCTTACGAGGGTTCGTGCGCGTTGACCCGAGCGCTCGTTGAGGCAACAATCATGATCAACGCGACATGATCGCGCATACCTCACGCGACCAGACCAGGACGACCATGAAGGCAAGCAAAGCCGGACTCGAACAATTTTTGACCTATCGGCTCCATGTCCTGAACAAGCTCTCCGAACGCGGCGCAAGCGAGCGCTACCAGGCGAAGCTCGGCATCACCCTGCCCGAAGCGCGCCTCATTGCTGCCGTCGGCGCATTCGGCCCGTTTTCAGTGATGGAGCTGGCGCGCCACGCGAATCTCGACAAGAGCCAGGCCAGCCGCGCCGCCGAAGCGCTGATGCGCCGTGGCCTCATGCAGCGCGACGCCAGCGAGGAAGACGGACGCCTCGTGCTCGTCTCGCTCACGACCGAAGGCCGCGCGCTCTACCGCAAGGTCATGCCCATCGCGCGCAAGTGGAACACGGACCTGTTCGCCTGCCTCGAAGAGAAGGAGCGCGAGCTGCTCAACCGCGCGCTGGAGAAGGTCATCGCGGCGGCCCAGGAAGATCTCTGATCCGGGCTACGCGATAAACGAATCAGATGGTCGATGCGCCGACCGTCGAGGCGGGTTTTTGCGGCGCGCGATTCAAGAAACGCCGCGCAAGAAAAAAGGCCACGTACCGTTGAGGTACGTGGCCTTTGTCTTTGGTGCGTGAGGCCGGACTCGAACCGGCACACCCTTGCGGGCGTCAGGACCTAAACCTGGTGCGTCTACCAATTTCGCCACTCACGCGAATGCTGCTGGCGAGACCGCCGCGAGTGGGAACGAACCGGAACCATCGCGTGCATCGAATGCTATACGGACCTGCCTGGGCGCGCCGCGCAGCCGGATAACCCGCCGCGAACGCGCAAGCGCGAGATTCTAACCGATTGAATTGCGCTTGTCTGCATCTTGAGAGACGACGCCGATCGCGCCCTTGCATCGCCCTCGATCCGCATGTCGAGCCGTGTGCCGGATGCGCGCGCGGCCCGAAAAACAGGCCGGTGCTAGAATCGCCGCTCCGCGGCTCTTTGCCCCACCGCTGGCCCCACTGATCGCTTCAGCCGGGCCGCGACCGCGCCGCGCCTCCCCACGCCCCGAACGCCGTGAATTTCGACGATTACTGCCTGCAAAAGGCGGCCCCACCCGGATCGAGCACGTACTACGCGCTGCGCCAGGCGAGCGCCGCGCGCCAGCCGCTCCTTGCCGCCCTGTTCGCGCTGCGCCGCGAACTCGAAGAAACCGCCAAGGAAACGAGCGACCCCACCGTGGGCCGCACGAAACTCGCCTGGTGGCAGAAAGAACTCGCCGCGCTGGCGGCGGGCAATCCCTCGCATCCGGTCACGAAGGCGCTCGCCGCGCATCTCGACGATCCCGCGAGCCACTATCCGCTGCTTCAACAATTGCTGGCCGGCTTCGAGATGGACTTCGAGCAGGCCCGTTATCTCGACATGCCGAATCTGCGCCGCTATATCGACGGCGTGGGCGGCACCTTCGCGACGCTCGTCGCCCAGGCTTGCGCGCGCACGCCGCAGGAACGCGACGCGGCAGCCAACTGGGCCGCGCCGCTCGGCCACGCGCTGACGCTCGCGCAGTTCGTGCCCGAGATCGGCAACGACGCACGCCACGGCCGCATCTACGTGCCGATCGACGAATTGCAGCGCTACAACGTCACCGCCGCCGATCTGATCAACCGCCGTTACAGCGCCGAATTCACCGAGCTGATGCAGTTCCAGACGGCGCGGGCGCGCGAAGCGCTGAACGCCGCGCTCGACGCGATTCCCGCCGCCGAGCGCAAACCGCAGCGCGCGCTGCGCTCGCTCGCCGCGCTGGAACTCGCGCTACTCGATGAAGTGGAACGCGAAGATTTTCAGGTCCTGCATCAGCACATCGCGCTCACGCCGATCCGCAAGCTCTGGGTCGCTTGGCGCGCGGCGCGGCGCGGCTGAAGTACACGCCACGCGGCGCATCGACGAAGCATCGAGAAAGCATCAAGCACGCAACAACGGCAGCGGCTCGAAGCGCTGCTGGAGCACTGCGCTGGCGTCGAGTCCCCACCAGTCGTTCAGCACCGTCGCGTAGATCTGCCGGAAATCGACGCTCACCGGCAGATTGCCGTTGCCGTCGAGTCGCGCGAGCGCGGGCGCTTCGCCATAGAGCCCGCCCGCCACGCGCCCGCCCGCCACGAAATGCGCCGACGCCGTGCCGTGATCGGTGCCACGACTCTGGTTCTCGCGCACGCGCCGCCCGAACTCCGCATACGTGGCGATCAAGGTGCGATCCCAGCGCCCCATTTCGATCAGCGCCGAGCGCATCGCCACCATGCCCGCCGCGAACTGGCGCAACAATTCCGCATGACGCTCGGGCTGATTTTCGTGCGTATCGAAACCGTTGAGCGTGAGGCGAATGACGGCGACGCCATCGCCCTGGACCGGCACACCCTGCGCCGTCTCGCCGGACGCGAGCGCCTGCATCGCGGTCTTCACCGATGCACCGAACGCCCCTGCCGGAAACGCCGTCTTCAACGCGTAATCGCCGGGCCGCGGCCGCAACTGATCGGCGGCGTGCACGATGTCGTTTTCCACGTCGAGAATGTGCGCGAGCGCCGGATTGCGCTCCTTGAGCGCGACCGGCGTGACGAGCCGCGAGGCACGCGCGAACTGCGCTGGATTGACGAGCGCGATGGCGCGCGCGCCATTCGCTAGCGGACCCATTTCGGCGCTGCCCAGCACCAGGCCGTCGGCGGCGAAACCCTTCGGCACGGGCGTCGTCGCGAATGCGCGCGTGAGCCAGCCTTCGCGCAGATATTGATCGGAGCGCGAAGCCGTGTCCCAGATCTCGATCGAGCGGAAATGCGAGAGATTCGGCTGCGCGTAGCTCACGCCCTGCACGATCGCGAGCTCGTGCTCGCGCCACATCGGCAAAAGCGGCGCGAGCGCCGGATGCAGCGCCGTGCGTTCGTCGAGCTGGATCGCGTCGCCGCGACGTACGCCGATGGTCGTGCGATAACGCGCATAGAGCGGATCGGCGTACGGGACGACGGTGTTCAAGCCATCGTTGCCGCCCTTCAGTTCGACGAGGATCAGCAGATTGTCGTAGCCGCTCGCGCGCCGTTGCGCGGCCGCGCCCGGCGTCTGCGCGCGGGCGTTCTCCGGCAGCCACGACGCCGCGCCTGCCGCCGTCGCCGCGGCGGCCGCCGCCAGGAAATCGCGTCGCTTCATGCCGCGCCCCGCTCGTTGTTGTGTGATGCGTCCTGACGTGCGTCGGTCTGTGCGTCGTTCGTGTTATTCATCGTCCGCCTTCGTTTCGATGCGCCGCTCATGCGAGCGCTCATTTGAGCTGATACACGGGATCCATCAGGAGTGCCTGGAGATACGCCTGCGCACTGCTGCCCGCCGCGATGGCGTCGACGGGCGCGAGCGGCAACACCGCATGCTGCATCTGCAATTGCTGCGAGAGATCGGGCTTCTCGCTCGCCGTCAAACCATAACGCGCGAGCCAGCCGTCGAGATCGAAACGCATGCCGCCTTGCGCGCGCGGCGGCGCTTTCACGCTGCCATCGATCGGCGCGCTTGCGGGCAGGCTCGCGGCGGTCTTCGTCATCGAATTCGCCATGCGCGGACGCGCCGACTCGGTCGCGCGAAACAACTGCTCGACGAACTGCTTGCGCGCGAGCAGCGTCGTACTGTTGATCCATGCCGCGCCGCCAGGCCAGCCCTTCACGTTAGGCGGATAAAACAGTCTCTCGCCGAGCGCCGCCGACGCGCGTGCGAACGGCGCGGTCTCTCCATAGCTCACGTTGAAGCGTCGCACGGTGCCGACAACAAACTCCACCGGCGAGCTGACCAGCACGCCGCGATTGCGCTCGTCCCAGAACGCGGGTGCGAGCAGCAGCGTGCGCAACGCAGCGGAAATATCGTAATGACTGGCGCGAAAGCGCGCCGCCGCGTTGTCGAGCTGCGCGGCATCGGGCGTGTCGGAAATGAACTCGCGCCACAGTTTCGCCGTGACGAATTGCGCGGTCTGCGGCTCGCCCAACAGAATGTCGAGCATCGCGTCGCCGTCGAACGTGCCGCTGTGGCCGAGCACGGTCTTCACGCCGTCGTCGTGCTGCGCGGGCCGCCAGACGAAGCGCCCGGTGTCGGGATCGACGCCCCAGCCCGTGTAAGCGCGCGCCGCTTCGGCCACGTCCTGCTGCGTGTACTGCCCTTCGCCGAGCGTGAACAGCTCCATGACCTCACGCGCGAAATTCTCGTTCGGCTTGCCCTTGCGATTGCTCGCGCCGTCGAGATACAGCAGCATTGCCGGATCTTTCGCCACCTCGTGCAGCAGCGTCGCGAAACTGCCGAGTGCGTGGCGCCTCAGGAGCGAATTTTGCTGCGCCATCATCTGCGGCTCCGGCACCTTGTCCTGACCCGACGTGAAATGGTTGTGCCAGAACAGCGTCATGCGCTCCGTGAGCGGCGACGGCGTGACGAGCATCTCGCGCATCCACCACGCGCGCAGTTCGTCGTCGTGCTGGCCGCGCGTGCGTTGCGCGTCGCGGCGCTGATCGGGCGTCCAGGCGCGGCGTTCGGCGCGTGTCGGCAATGGCTCGGCGCACCAGGCGGGCAGCGGCGTGACGGCTTCGGTGCGGGCGCTCGCGAGCACGTGGTCGACCGCTTGTGCGCGCGTGAGGCCCACGTAAGGCGCGAGGTCGGCGCTGGCCGGCGCGAAGCCCGTGCGGATCAGCAGGTGCCGCGCGTCGTCGGCGTCGAGCAGTGCGGATTCGTCGGACGACGAAGTGGCTGAAGTGGCGGATAAAGCAACCGATGAAGCAGCCGATGTCGCCGCCGACGTGTGGCGATGCACGTGATGCGCCGGATTGGGCGTCGCTTCTGCGTTTGACTGCGCTGCTGCACGATGGGACCACGCGCCGAACATCGACGCTAACGACAGCGTGAAAAACGCGGCGCGCGGTGACGCGCTCGCGCTCGCATCGCTGGCCGCGCGGCGCGGCGGGAACACCGGCAAGAAGCTTTTCATGGCGCCCTGGATTCGAGTGGCGCGCGCGGCCGGGCTCTCGCCACCGCACACGCGTGCATCGGGTGAATGTACCGGCATAACGGATGGCGCGGGCGTGCTGTTGACCGCGCGGCGCGTTCAGGCGCAAGCCATTTTGAAACGGAATTTTTCAGGCCCGCGAGAAACATGCAATGCGACGTGCAGCAGCGACGTGCAGCAGCGACGTGCAACAGCGCGGAACCGACTAGATGGACCAGCGGACAAAAGCAGCGGGAAAACAGCGAATGACAGCAGACAGGACCAGCGAGATGGAACAGCAGACTGCGCCAGGCACGCCGCAACGGCTCGCGCCGCATGACGCGTCGCTGCGCTCAGCGCTTGTAGAGTTCGCGCACGGCGTCTTCGATGTGCTGGCGCAGCAGACGCCGCTCGTCGGGCGTCATGTGGCCATCGCGGCGGCGCTGGTCGAGGTCGGGAGGAACGGCGTTGCGTTGATTGATGTCCGAGGCGGGACGCGGGGGCATGTCGTTGCGCACCCGACGAACGGGCGGCCTGCCGCCGTAGCGCGCACCGGGACCGTCACCGAAGGGCTGGGCATGAGCCGGCGCCGCGTCCAATGCTGCCACGACGCCGCTGGCCAACGCCAGAGCAATCATGGTGTGGCGCATTGTCGGCCTGACCCCTCCCATCGTTTTTTTCCCTTCTTGACGCGGCAAACGGCTACCTCGATTGCATTGTTCGGACCCAGTTCAACACGGGCACTGGTTCAAAATCGAATGAAGTATCTACCGAATGGCCGCTCAACGTAAAGAAGTCTATCTGTCAGTGCTTGATGCCGTAGCACAGCACGGGTAAATTTTGTAACTGACTGTAACCCGATAATCGGTGCAATCTCGCACTGCAACCCAATCGCGCTAAGATGCCAGGCATGGAAACCAAGAACCCGTCCAAAATTCTCGTGGTCGACGACGACCCCCGACTGCGTGACCTGCTGCGCCGCTACCTCGGCGAGCAGGGCTTCAACGTCTACGTCGCGGAAAACGCCCCCGCCATGAACAAGCTGTGGGTGCGCGAACGCTTCGACCTGCTCGTGCTCGACCTGATGCTGCCGGGCGAAGACGGTCTGTCGATCTGCCGCCGTCTGCGCGGCAGCAACGACCGCACGCCCATCATCATGCTCACGGCCAAGGGCGAAGACGTGGACCGCATCGTCGGCCTCGAAATGGGCGCCGACGACTATCTGCCGAAGCCCTTCAATCCGCGCGAACTGGTCGCCCGGATTCACGCCGTGCTGCGCCGCCAGGCGCCGTCCGAACTGCCGGGCGCGCCGTCGGAAACCACCGAGGTGTTCGAGTTCGGCGAATTCGCGCTGAACCTCGCCACCCGCACGCTCACCAAGGCCGGCCAGGAAATTCCGCTTACCACGGGCGAATTCTCCGTGCTCAAGGTGTTCGCGCGTCATCCGCGTCAGCCGCTCTCGCGCGAAAAGCTCATGGAGCTCGCGCGCGGCCGCGAATACGAAGTGTTCGACCGCAGCCTCGACGTGCAGATCTCTCGTCTGCGCAAGCTCATCGAGCCCGATCCGGGCAGCCCGCGCTTCATCCAGACGGTCTGGGGCCTCGGCTACGTGTTCATTCCTGACGGCGCCGCCTGATCCCGGATGGATGGCGTCTCATTGCCTGCACGACTTCAGTTGACGGGAAGGGTTCATGCGGATTGACCGGCGTCTGCTGACGCTTGCGTTCGGCGACCTGTTCTGGCGCACCTTCCTGCTGATCGCGCTACTCATCGCGGTCAGTCTTGCGGCATGGTTCCAGAGCTTTCGCGTGATCGAGCGAGAGCCACGCGCCCAGCGCGTGGCGCTTGCGCTCGTCGCCGTGGTCAAGCTCACGCGTACCGCGCTCCTCTACTCCGATCCCGATCTGCGCCGCGCGCTGCTGCAGGATCTGGAGAGCAACGAGGGCGTGCGCGTGTACCCGCGCGAGACCACGGACAAATACAAGCTCCAGCCCGACGAGTCGCTCAATCGTCTGATCGAGCACGACATCCGCGGCCGTCTCGGCGACGACACGGTGATCGCCCAGTCGGTCAACGACATCCCGGGCGTGTGGATCAGCTTCAAGATCGACGACGACGACTACTGGGTCGCGCTCGACCGCGACCAGCTCGACAACGTCACCGGCCTGCAGTGGGTCGGATGGGGTATTTCCGCGCTCGCGCTATCGCTGTTCGGCGCGGCGTTCATCACGAGTCTCGTGAACCGTCCGTTCGCGCGGCTCGCGATGTCCGCGCGCATGGTCGGCTCCGGCCAGTCGCCCTCGACCTTGCCCGAAAGCGGCATGGGCGTGGCGGCGGAAACCAACCGCTCGTTCAACCAGATGGTGCGCGACCTCGAACAGCTGGAGGCCGACCGCGCGCTGATGCTCGCGGGCATCTCGCACGACCTGCGCACGCCGCTCGCGCGATTACGGCTGGAGACGGAGATGAGCCCGTCCGACCAGACGACGAAGGACGCCATGATCGACGACATCGAGCAGATGGACATGATCATCGGCCGCTTCCTCGACTATGCGCGGCCCGTGCAGCGCATGACCGAGCGCGTCGACCTTTCGGTGATCGCGAGCGAGATGGCCGCGCGCATGGCGACCGAGGACGGCGTGCGCCTGATCACGCGCCTCGCGCCCACGGCCGTCGTCGAAGCCGACGACACCGACATGCGCCGCGTGGTGGGCAATCTCATCGAGAATGCGCGCAAGTACGGCGCAAGCGAAACCGACGGCATTCCTCACATCATGCTGGAGACGCGCGTCTCGCACTCGCGCGTGGAGCTGTCGGTGGTCGACGAAGGCCCCGGCATTCCCGAGGATCAACTCGCGCTCGTGACACGGCCGTTCTATCGCGTCGACAGCGCCCGTACGCAGGCCAACGGCACCGGCCTCGGCATGGCCATCGTCCAGCGTCTCGTGAGCCGCTATCGCGGCGCGCTGCGTCTGCGCAACCGCGCGCCCGGCCCGGGCCTCGAAGTCACCATCGAGTTTCCGCTGGCCAAGGGCGCCTGAGCGCCCTCGCCTCACCTTCCACGGCTTTCGCCCGTTGATTTGCGTGTTGATTTGCGCCCCGCACGGGCGCGGATCAACGCGTGGATCAATGTTCGCCTCAACTGCGGCGCACGCTCGCGGCACGCGCCGCCTTCCCCTGCCACAATCTGTCGATGGGCCGCGCGCACCGTGCGCGCGTTCACGCATACGTCACAGGGGAGCAGCGACATGAAAACCGTCGGCGACAAACTCGAAGCCTTCACCGTCACGGCCGCGAAGCCCGGCTTCAATTTCCCTGAAGAAAACGGCGAATCCGCGTTTCAGGAAATCACCGAGCAAAGCTTCTCGGACAAGTGGAAGGTCATCTACTTCTACCCGAAGGATTTCACCGTGGTCTGCCCGACGGAGATCGTCGCGTTCGCGAAACTTCAGAAGGAATTCGAGGATCGCGAAACCGTGCTGCTCGGCGGCAGTTGCGACAACGAATACGTGAAGCTCGCGTGGCGGCGCGAGAACAAGGATCTCAACCGCCTGAACCACTATGCGTTCGGCGACGTGAAAGGCGAGCTGATCGATCAGCTTGGCATCCGCGACAAGGAAGCGGGCGTGGCGCTGCGCGCGACCTTTATCGTCGATCCCGACAACACGATCCAGTACGTGAGCGTGAACACGCTCAACGTCGGGCGCAGCGCCACCGAAGTGCTGCGCGTGCTCGACGCGCTGCAAACCGGCGAGCTGTGCCCGAGCGGTCGCGAGGTGGGCGGCGCGACGCTCTGAGCGGCGTCGTCGGATTCGCCCTGGGTGGTCTCCTGCACTGAATCAGGTGGGGCCGGCGGCCGCGCGCGCCGGCAGGCGTTCGCGGATCGCCCCGGCCAGCGGCTCTTTCCATTCGAGCACGCGCTTTTCGAGCAGGCGCCACGACAGATGCGCGAGCAGCACCGATAGCGCGAACTGCGCGCCGAGCGCCAGCATGTCCTGCGCGAACGGCGGCAGGCCGAGCCGCGTGTAAAGCGCGGGCGCGTCGCCCAGACGCGACGGCACGAGATTGTGAAACAGATAGAAGCCGTAGCTGATCGTGCCGAGGTACGCGAGCGGCTTCACTTCGAGCGCGGCCACGAGCACGCTGTCCTGCGCGCGCACGATCCACAGGAACACCGCGCCCAGCGACATCGACAACCCGATATCGAGCAGCCCCGGCAGCAGCGCGCGCTGGGTCGCCTCGCAGGTGTCGCAATCGGCGCGCGCGAACGCGAACACCGCGAGGCTCGCGAACGCCAGCACGAACCACGCGGCGCGCGGCACCGGACCGTCGATGTGCACGCGCTGGCCGCCGATCGCGAGCGCGCCGCCCAGTGCGAGCAGCGCGAAATTCCACGGCGAGAACGCATAGACCAGCGGCTCGATCGCGCCTGTCGCGTAGAGCGCCAGATGCGCGAGCGCCGCCGCCGCGATCATGCCGATGCAGATGCCCAGATGCCGCGACGCGCGCGTGAACAGCAGCGCGAACGGCGCGATCAGATAGAACTGCTGCTCGACCGCGAGACTCCAGAAATGCGACACCGTCCCGGGCCATCCATCGTGCACCACGCCGATCCAGAAATTAGACAGGAATGCGAAGTGCCAGGCGAGGCCCAGTTCGACACCGCGCTGATAGAACAAAGCGTGCGCGATGGTCAGCGCGATCAGCAGCAAGTAATAGACCGGAAAAATCCGCAGCGCGCGCTTCACGAAAAACACATAGAGCACGGCGTCGCGACGCGCGCCCTGTCCCTCGACGCGCAGCCGGTTGCGATGCAGCTCGCCGATGATCAGATAGCCGCTGATCAGAAAAAACAGCCACACGCCGATCTTGCCCGCGTCGATCGCATCGAGATGCGCCTTGTGCGAGAGGAACACCAGCATCACGGCCAGTGCCCGGAGACCGTCGAGGCCTTTCACGCGTCTTTCGAGTCCCGTCATTGCCCTTTCCGTTTCCGGTTACGCTTTCAGCATAAGGCGACAAAAACGAAAAGTAATCGGCAAGAAAAGCACGAGGCGATGATTGCAGGTGCAACCATCGCCTCGGATGCGGGGCAGGCACGCAGCCTGCTCACGCAGATGAACGCTTGCGCGGCACGGCGCTTGCGCAGCAGCGCGAGTCGTTCAGAAAAGCCCTTGTTTCAAGGGATAAAATGCACGCAAGCACGCAATCACGCGCGCGTGAGCAGCACCGCCGCTTGCGCCTCGATGCCTTCGCTGCGGCCGAGATAGCCGAGCTTCTCGTTGGTCTTCGCCTTCACGTTGACGCGGTCGAGCGGCAGCTTCAGATCTTCGGCGATGCACGCGCGCATGGCGTCGATATGCGGCGAAAGCTTGGGTGCCTGAGCGATCACCGTGCTGTCGACGTTGACGAGCGTGAAGCCCGCCTCTTCCACGCGACGCAGGCATTCGCGCAGCAGCACGCGGCTGTTCGCGCCGTAGAACTGCTTGTCGGTGTCGGGGAAATGGCGGCCGATGTCGCCGAGCGCGGCGGCGCCGAACAGCGCGTCGGTGATGGCGTGCAGCAGCACGTCGGCGTCCGAGTGGCCGAGCAGGCCACGGTCGTAAGGCACCGTCACGCCGCCGATCACGAGCGGGCGTCCCGGGACCAGTGCGTGCACGTCGTAGCCTTGTCCGATTCTGATATCCATGTGTATTTCCGTGTGGTGAGGCGCGGCGCGCGGTCAGGAGCCGGCGGGCCGGTTGCTGCTGTGACTGAGGATGGCTTCGGCGAGCGCGAAGTCTTCGGGGTACGTCACCTTGAAGTTGCGCAGGCTGCCCTGCACGAGACGCGGCGAATGGCCGAGCCATTCGATCGCGCTGGCTTCGTCGGTGAGATCGTGGCCGTCCTGCTGCGCGCGCTCGATGGCGGTGCGCAGCATGCCGATGCGGAACATCTGCGGCGTCTGCGCCTGCCAGAGTCCGTCGCGCGATTCGGTGCGCTCGATGCGCGGGCCGCCCGGCACGTGATGGGGCGCGACCCGCTTGAGCGTGTCGGCGACCGGCAGCGCCATGATGCCGCCGACCGGATCGTCCTTGAGCGCGTCGACGAGCGAGCGGATCAGCGCGGGCGTGATGCCGGGGCGCGCGGCGTCGTGCACGAGCACCCAGTCGTCGTCGGTGGCGCCGAACTCTTCGAGCGCGGCGAGGCCGTTGAAGACCGACGCCTGGCGCGAGGCCCCGCCGTTGCGGCGCACCGCGAAGCGCAGGCCGCTGAAGCGGCGCGCGTCGAAGTGGCTATCGTCGGGGGAAATCACGACCAGCGTCTGGGTGAATTCGGAGCAGGCATCGAAGGCGGCCAGCGTATAGTGCAGGAGTTCGCGTCCGGCGACCGTTCGATATTGTTTGGGCATGGCCGATCCCGAACGGCTGCCGGTTCCGGCGCAGGGGATCAAGGCAAAAAGGCGTGAGGTCACGGTGTCGCGAGCCGCATGAGTCAAAGTAAAGGACGGATTTTATAATAGGTCCTTTGCCCGCACGCCCATCGCCCGCAATCTGCACGCGCGCGACGCTCTGGCGGGCGCCCGGCAGCCCTTCGCAGACGACGCGCGGGCCGCGCCGGCGCCCGATGCGAAGCCGCCCGCAAGCGGCCCGCAGCGGGCCTCGGCGCGTGCGCGAACCTTACGCGAACGTTACGATTAACTGTCAACCCCGGATCGCATGCTCTCCGCCTCGCGCGCGCCCGCGGCTTTTTTCCTGAGCCCGGCCCGCATCGCGAAGCCAACCTGTTGCCTCTATGTCCGATATCGCCGCATCCTCGCAGTCACCGTCCACGTCCTCGTCACCGGTTGCCGTCGTCAAGCCGGGGCAGCGCTTCTCGTTCGACGGCACGCACGGTTCGTCCGACGCGTTGCTGATCGCCCGCTACCGCGAAGCCTCGCGCGCCGGCGCGCCGCTCCTCGCCGTGATCTGCGCGAGCGCCGTCGACGCCCAGCGGCTCGCGCAGGAAATCCCGTTCTTCGCGCCCGACGCGCGCGTGCGCCTGCTGCCCGACTGGGAAACCCTGCCCTACGACACGTTCTCGCCGCACCAGGATCTCGTCTCCGAGCGCCTCGCGACGCTGCACGATCTCGGCGAGGGACGTTGTGACATCCTGCTCGTGCCGGCCACGACGGCGCTCTACCGCATGCCGCCCGCCTCGTTCCTCGCGGCCTACACGTTCTCGTTCACGCAGGGCGAGCGCCTCGACGAAGCGAAGTTCAAGTCGCAACTGACGCTGGCGGGCTACGAGCACGTGAGCCAGGTCGTGCGGCCCGGCGAATATTGCGTGCGCGGCTCGCTGATCGACCTGTTCCCGATGGGCTCGCCGCTGCCTTACCGCATCGACCTGTTCGACGATCAGGTGGATTCGATCCGCGCGTTCGACCCGGACAGCCAGCGCAGCCTCTATCCGGTGAAGGAGGTGCGCCTGCTGCCGGGCCGCGAGTTTCCGTTCGACGAGGCCGCGCGCACCGCGTTTCGCAGCCGCTGGCGCGAGGTGTTCGAAGGCGACCCGAGCCGCGCGACGATCTACAAGGACATCGGCAACGGCGTGCCCTCGGCGGGCATCGAGTACTATCTGCCGCTCTTTTTCGAAGAGACGGCGACGCTGTTCCACTATCTGCCGTCGAACGCGCAACTGGTGTTTTCCGGCGATCTGGAAGCCTCGATCCGCCGCTTCACCGCCGACACGAAGCAGCGCCACAACTTCCTTTCGCACGATCGCGAGCGGCCGATTCTCGAACCGCAGCGCCTGTTTCTGAGCGACGAGGACTTCTTCACGCTCGCCAAACCGTTCGGCCGCCTCGTGCTGCCCGCCGCGAGCGCGGGCGGCTGGGCCGTGCCGCTGCCGACGCTGGCGATCGACCGTCACGCCGACGACCCGCTCGCGACGCTGCGCAGCTATCTCGACACCACGAAGAACCGCGTGATGTTCGCGGTGGAATCGGCGGGCCGCCGCGAAACCATCGCGCAACTGCTGGCCGACAACCATCTGCGCCCCACTTCCGCCGACAGCTACGCCGACTGGCTCGAAAGCGACGAGCGCTTCGTGCTCGGCGTCGCGCCGCTGTCGACCGGCTTCGCGCTGCCCGGCGAGGAACTCGCCGTCATCACCGAAACGGAGCTGTACGGCCCGCTCGCGCGCCGCGCGGGACGCCGCCGCCAGGAGCAGGCGAGCAACGTCGATTCGATGGTGCGCGACCTCTCCGAGCTGAAAGTGGGCGATCCGGTCGTGCACGCGCAGCACGGCATCGGCCGCTATCACGGCCTCGTGACGATGGACCTCGGCGAAGGCGACACCGAGTTCCTGCACCTCGAATACGCGAACGCTAGCAAGCTCTATGTGCCCGTGTCGCAACTGCACGTGATCTCGCGCTACAGCGGCGCCGACCCGGACAGCGCGCCGCTGCACGCGCTCGGCTCGGGCCAGTGGGAAAAGGCGCGCCGCAAGGCCGCACAGCAGATCCGCGACACCGCCGCCGAACTGCTCAACCTCTACGCGCGCCGCGCCGCGCGCGAAGGCCACGCGTTCGCGCTCGAACCGAAGGATTACGTGAAGTTCGCCGAAAGCTTCGGCTTCGAGGAAACGCCCGACCAGGCCGCCGCCATCGCGGCCGTGATCGGCGACATGACGAGCGGCAAGCCGATGGACCGCCTCGTCTGCGGCGACGTCGGTTTCGGCAAGACCGAAGTCGCGCTGCGCGCGGCCTTCATCGCGGTGATGGGCGGCAAGCAGGTGGCGATCCTCTCGCCCACGACGCTGCTCGCCGAACAGCACACGCAAACCTTCACCGACCGCTTCTCCGAGTGGCCCGTGCGCATCGCCGAACTCTCGCGTTTCAAGAGCGCGAAGGAAGTGACGGGCGCGATCCAGCAGATCAACGACGGCAGCGTCGATATCGTGATCGGCACGCACAAGCTGCTGTCGTCGGACGTGCAGTTCAAGCGGCTCGGGCTCGTCATCATCGACGAGGAACACCGTTTCGGCGTGCGCCAGAAAGAAGCGCTCAAGGCGCTGCGCGCCGAAGTGGACGTGCTCACGCTCACCGCCACGCCGATCCCGCGTACGCTCGGCATGGCGCTGGAAGGCTTGCGCGACTTCTCGGTGATCGCGACCGCGCCGCAAAAGCGCCTCGCGATCAAGACCTTCGTGCGCCGCGAGGAAGACAGCGTGATTCGCGAGGCGATGCTGCGCGAACTCAAGCGCGGCGGTCAGGTGTACTTCCTGCACAACGAGGTCGAGACCATCGAGAACCGCCGCGCGATGCTCGAAGCGCTGGTGCCCGAGGCGCGCATCGCCGTGGCGCACGGCCAGATGCATGAACGCGAACTCGAAACCGTGATGCGCGATTTCGTGGGACAGCGCGCGAACGTGCTGCTCTGTACCACCATCATCGAGACCGGCATCGACGTGCCGACCGCGAACACGATCCTGATCCACCGCTCCGACAAATTCGGCCTCGCGCAGCTGCACCAGTTGCGCGGCCGCGTCGGGCGCTCGCATCACCAGGCCTACGCGTATCTGCTCGTGCACGATCCGCAAGGCCTCACGAAGCAGGCGCAGCGCCGCCTCGAAGCGATCCAGCAGATGGAGGAACTCGGCTCGGGCTTCTATCTGGCGATGCACGATCTGGAGATTCGCGGCACGGGCGAAGTGCTTGGCGATAAACAATCGGGCGAGATTCAGGAGATCGGTTTCCAGCTGTACACCGACATGCTCAACGACGCCGTGAAGGCGCTCAAGGACGGCCGCGAGCCCGATCTCAACGCGCCGCTCGCGGCGACCACCGAGATCAATCTGCACGCGCCCGCGATCCTGCCCGCCGATTATTGCGGCGACGTGCAGGAGCGTCTGTCGCTCTACAAGCGCCTCGCGAACTGCGAGCACGACGATTCGATCGACGGCATTCAGGAGGAGTTGATCGACCGCTTCGGCAAGATGCCGGCGCAGGCGCACGCGCTGATCGAGACGCATCGCCTGCGTCTCGCCGCCAAGCCGCTCGGCATCACGAAGATCGATGCGGGCGAAGCGGTGATCGGCCTGCAATTCGTGCCGAATCCGCCCGTGGACGCGATGCGCATCATCGAGATGGTGCAGAAGCACAAGCACGTGAAGCTCGCGGGCCAGGACAAGCTGCGCATCGAAACGCGCAGCCCCGACCTCGCGGTGCGCGTGGCCACGGTGAAGGAAACCTTGCGCGCGCTCGGCGCGCCCGCGCGGGCTTGAGGGCCGCGCTCTACGCGTCACGCCTCACGCCGAATGCGTGAGGCCGGCTCCGCGCCCGCGCATTCGCCGCGCGGGCACGGGTGCCGGGCCGCATGTTGCGTCGCGCCAATCCGGGGCGTCCGCTGCCCGGCTCTTTAGCTTGCGGGATTCTTTTTGGGTAAGATGGAATCCACAAGCAAGCTGGAGTCCACCATGACCATCGCCGCTGAATCAGCGCAGTCTTCCCCGTCGTCCGCAGCCTCGTCCGCCGATCTTCCCGCCTCGCTTCCCTGGGTCACCCGCCTCGTGTCGATGGACACGGTCAGCCGCCATCCGAATCTCGGCCTGATCGAAACCGTGCGCGACGACCTGCGCGCGCGCGGCATCGAATCGACGCTCACCTACGGCCGCGACGGCAAATGGGCGAACCTGTTCGCCACGCTGCCCGCGCACGACGGCTCGACGAACGGCGGCATCGTGCTGTCCGGCCACACCGACGTGGTGCCCGTCGACGGCCAGAAGTGGGACAGCGATCCGTTCAAGCCCGAGATTCGCGACGGCCTGCTCTACGGGCGCGGCACCTGCGACATGAAAGGCTTTATCGGCGCGGCGCTTTCGCTCGTGCCCGAAATCCAGCAGACGAAGCTCGCCAGGCCGCTGCACCTCGCGCTCTCGTTCGACGAGGAAGTGGGCTGCGTGGGCGCGCCGCTGATGATCGAGGAACTCGTCAAGCGCGGCGTGAAGCCCGAAGGCTGCATCGTCGGCGAACCGACCAGCATGCGGCCGATCGTGGCGCACAAGGGCATCAACGCGTATCAGTGCTGCGTGCGCGGTCACGCGGCGCATTCGTCGCTGACGCCGCGCGGCCTCAACGCGATCGAGTACGCGGCGCGCCTGATCTGCTATATCCGCGATATGGCCGACGCGTTCCGCGCCAACGGTCCGTTCGACGAACTCTACGACGTGCCCTTCACGACCGCGCAAACCAGCACGATCGAAGGCGGCAACGCCATCAACACGGTGCCCGCCGAATGCCGCTTCGCGTTCGAGTTCCGCAATCTGCCGACGCTCGACCCCGACGCGATCTTCGCGCGCATCGAGCAATACGCGCGCGAAACGCTGGTGCCGAAAATGCAGCGCGAGCATCCGGCGGGCGCGATCGAGTTCATGAAAATCGCCGCCGCGCCCGGTCTCGACGACACCGAGCAGGCCGCCGTCACGCAGCTCGTGCGCGCGCTCACCGCCGACCAGTCTCGCCGCAAGGTCGCCTACGGCACCGAAGCGGGCCTGTTCGCGCGCGCGGGCATTCCGAGCGTGGTGTGCGGTCCCGGCGACATCGAGCAGGCGCACAAGCCCAACGAATACGTCTCGCTCGCGCAGCTTTCGGCATGCGAAGGTTTCCTGCGCAAGCTCGTGCGCGGCCTCTCCGTCGACGCCCAGGTCCAGTAAAGCCGCGTCGCTGACGCAAGAGACGACCCCATGTCCACCGGCACGCCGCTGCGCACCGACCGAACGATCGACGGCGAAGCCATTCCCTCGCTCGACGACATCGCCTCGCAGCACTTCGCGCTCACGCCGTGGGTGCTGCGTACGCCGGTGTTCGACCGCCACGATCTGCCCGCGCTCGACGGCACCTTCGTCAACTTCAAGTTCGAACTGTTGCAGGCAAGCGGCAGCTTCAAGGTGCGCGGCGCGTTCACGCATCTGCTCGCGCTCGACGCCGCGCAACGCAGCGCGGGCGTGACCTGCGTGTCGGGCGGCAATCATGCGATCGCCGTGGCCTACGCGGCGAAGCGCCTCGGTATCAGCGCGAAGGTCGTGCTGTTTCGCACCGCGAGCGAGGCGCGTGTGGAGCAGTGCCGCGATCTCGGCGCGGAAATCGTGCGTGCGAACGACAGCAGCGAAGCGTTCGACATCGTGCGCCGCGTGGAAGCCGAGGAAGGCCGCTATTTCGTGCATCCGTTCAACGGATTTCGCACCGTGCTCGGCACCGCGACGCTCGGCTACGAATGGGCGACGCAAGCGCCCGACCTCGACGCCGTGATCGTGCCGATCGGCGGCGGCGGACTCGCGGCGGGCGTCGCCACGGCGCTGCGGCTCGCCAATCCGCGCGTGCGCGTGTACGGCGTGGAGCCCGAAGGCGCCGACGTCATGAGCCGCAGCTTCGCCGCCAATCACACGGTGCGCCTGACGCACATGCATTCGATCGCCGATTCGCTGATGTCGCCGCACACGGAGGAATACAGCTACACGCTGTGCCGACGTCATCTCGAACGTATCGTGACCGTCTCCGACGACGCGTTGCGCGCCACCATGCGCCAGATCTTCGACACCTTGAAGCTGGCCGTCGAACCGGCCTGCGCGACCGCGCTCGCGGGCCTCTACGGCCCGTTGCGCGAGACGCTGCAAGGCAAGCGCGTGGGCGTCCTGCTGTGCGGGACCAACACCGATCCGCAGCGCTTTCACGAGCAGATCGCGCTCGCGCGCTGAACGCGCCAGCCGAAAAACGCAGCCGGGCACGCTGCGTGCATTACCGCATGGCCCGTAACGCCCGCAAGCAGCCGAACGTCAGGAACTGTCAAATTGCTACCGCATCGCGGGGCCGTTCGCTATCATTGCGCCATTGTGTCGTTATGTCCCCAGGCCTGCTGTGCCGCCCTGTCCAGAGGAGAGCCCGCTCATGAGCATGATTCAGGAATTCAAGGAATTCGCCGTCAAAGGCAACGTGATGGATCTCGCGGTCGGCGTGATCATCGGCGGTGCGTTTTCCAGCATCGTTAATTCGGTCGTGAAAGACCTCATCATGCCGGTGATCGGCGTCGTCACGGGCGGCCTCGATTTCTCGAACATGTTCGTGCGCCTCGGGCATATTCCCGAGACCTTCAAGGGCAATCCCGATTCGTACAAGGATCTGCAAACCGCGGGCGTGGCCGTGTTCGGTTACGGCTCGTTCATCACGGTGCTGATCAACTTCATCATTCTGGCGTTCATCATCTTTCTGATGGTGAAGTTCATCAACAAGCTGCGCCAGCCGGACCCCGCCGCCGCGCCGGCCGAGCCGCCGCCCACGCCGGAAGACGTGCTGCTGCTGCGCGAGATCCGCGATTCGCTGAAGAATACGCCGCGCTGAACGCGCGCCGCTGCGTGCCCCGGCATGCCGCAAAAACCCGCGTCGCCGTCAGGGCACGCGGGTTTTTTGCTTTTAGGCGCCGCTGTCCGCCCGATCCGCGCTGGTCGCACGATGCGCGACAGCCTCCTCGATCAGCCGTTCGAGCTGCTCGAAGTTGACCGGCTTGGTCAGATGCGCGGTAAAGCCCGCGTCGAGGCTGCGGCGCACGTCGTCGTCGGTGCCGAAGCCCGTGAGCGCGATAGCGGGCGCCGCCGATTCCTTGCGGAACGCGCGGATGAAGTCGATGCCCGAGCCGTCCGGCAAACCGATGTCGCTGACCACCAGATCGAAGCGCCGCGCGGCCGTGAGCGCGAGCGCGCCGGCCACGCTGACCGCCACCGCCACGTCGTGACCGAGCGCGCGGATCAGTTGCGACATGACCTCGGCCGTGTCCTCGTGATCCTCGATCAGCAGGATGTCCAGCGCGCCCGCATGATACGCGCCGCCACGCTCCGCCTGCCGCGCCGCGCCCTCGCCCGGCGCCGCCGTGGGCAGCACGATCGTGAAGGTCGCGCCGCAATGCGTGCCGGGACTCTTCGCGCTGACCGTGCCGCCATGCGCCTCGGTCAGCGCCTTCGTGACCGCGAGCCCGAGGCCGAGGCCGCCGAACTGCCGCGTCATGTTGTGGCTGCCCTGCTCGAACGCGTGAAAGAGTTTGCCGATCTGCTCGGGCGCGATGCCGATGCCGGTGTCCTCCACCTCGATCACCACGTGCATGCGCTCGTCGCGCGTACGCACGAAAATGTGCCCGCCGTCCGACGTGAACTTCGCCGCGTTGCGCACCAGATTCCAGAGCATCTGCTGCATGCGCGCGCGGTCGCCGCTCACGTAATGATGCTGCGCGCGCAAGTCCACGTGCACGTCCTGCTGCTTGATCTGGATTTCGCTGTGAAAGAGATCGAGCACGGCATCGATCACTTCGTGCACATCGACGACGTCGAGCGCGAGACTCAGCTTGCCGTTCGCGACGCGCGTGAGATCGAGCAGATCGTCGATCAGGCGCGCTTCGAGTTCGATGTTGCGGCGGATCATTAGCACACCCGTGCGCGCGGCCTCGGGCAAGCCGGGAATCTGTTCGAGCAGACGCGTGCCGGCGAGCACCGGCGTGAGCGGCGTGCGTAGTTCGTGCGACAGCATCGCGAGAAAGCGGTCTTTCGCGCGATTGGCTTCTTCGGCCGCCTGGCGCGCCGCCTGCTCGGAGGCGAGCAACTGGTCGCGCTCCTCGTTGTACTCGCGCTGCGCGTGGATGTCCGTGCAACTGCCGAACCACTTGTTGATGCCGCCGCGCGGATCGCGCATCGCCACGATGCGCGTGTCGAACCAGCGATACGCGCCATCGTGGCGGCGTATGCGCAATTCGTGCCGGAATTCGCTGTTGTCGCTGCGGATCGCCTTGAGCCACGACGCGCTGATGGCCTCGCGGTCGTCGGGATGCACGGCGTCGAGCCACGCGAGCGCATGCGAGGCATTGGCGTCGAGGCCCGTGTAATCGCACCACTGCTTCGAGAGGAAATCGCAATCGCCCCTCGCGTCGCAGGTGAACACGAGGTGCGGCAATGCTTCGGATAGCGAACGATAATGCGCCTCGCGGTCGCGCAGCAGCAGCGCCTGATCGGAATCGCGCTGCAGGGTCACTTGCGAGAGCACGCGCGCGACGGCTTCGGGCAGATAGTCGAGATAGTCGCCCGACTTCGGCACCACGTCGGAGACGCCCGCGCGCAAGGCCGCGATCACACGCGATTCGTCGGTGAATCCGGTGACGAGGATGGCCGGCACGCGTACGTCGTCGGCGCGCAGACGGCGGAAAAAGTCGAGGCCGGTTTCCGCGCCGTCGAGTTGATAGTCGAGCACGAGCACGTCGGGCGTGCGCGCCGCGAGCACGTCACGCGCATCGACGACACTCGTACAGGTATCGACGCGCGCGCCCGCACGCACCAGCGATTTGCGCGCGAGGCGCAGAATGCCTTCGTCGTCGTCGACGACGAGCACATGCGCGCCTGCCAACAGCGTTGCTTCTTCGTTCATGCGCGTCGCGGTCCTCGGAACAGGCTCCAGCTTGTCATTCCCCCAACCCTCATCAGGCGCGTGAAAAGCGATGCCCCGGCGGCAGCTTCACGACTTGCAGAAAAAATCCGAGCCGGCGCACCGCTTCGATGAACGCGTCGTATTCGACCGGCTTCGTGATATAGACGTTGCAGCCCAGCTCGTAGCAGCGCTCGATCTCGCGCGGATCGTCAGTGGTCGTGAGCACGATCACGGGCACGGTCGCCGTGGACGGATCGGCCTTCAAACGCCGCAGCACCTCGAAGCCGTCGACGCGCGGCATGCGCAGATCGAGCAGCACGACGAAATTCGCCAGCGCCTCGCGTGACGGATAGCGCGCCGTCGCGAGCGACGTGCCGCCCGGCGTCTCGCCGCCTGGTGCGCCGAAAAAATAATCGAGCGCTTCCTGGCCGTCGCAAAAGCGCAGGAAGTCGTTCGACACCCCCGAGCGGCGCAGGTTGCGCTCGACCAGCGTGGCGTGGCCGTCGTCGTCTTCGATCAGCACGATGCTCACGCGCTCGCCCGGCAGCGCCACACGCTGCGCGCGCGACGGGCGCGGTTCGTGCGCGGCGGGTTCCATCGATGCGGGCTTTGACGCGGGATCCGCCTCGGGATGTGCCGGCGGATGGATAGCCGAATGCATCGCCGGATGGACCGTTGAATTTGCCGATACCGCCGGCTCCGTTGACGCGACGTCCGGCCGGACGCCCGCCTGCGCCTGCGCGCCTTCCCCCGCCTGCTCCCCGCGTGTCATCCCGCTCTCCACCGTTTTCTGATGCGTTATCGATTGATTGCGCGCTGTTCGCGTGCTGTTTTTCGGCTCGGATGTGACTGCGTGCCGGACTGTTCATGCCTGCCGCATTGGCGCATCGGGCAGCGCGACGAAGAAGGTCGAGCCCGCGCCTTCCGTCGACTCCACCCACAAGCGCCCGCCGTGGCGTTCGGCGATGCGGCGCGCGAGCGCGAGCCCGGTGCCCTGACCCGCCGATTCGCCACCGTGCAGACGCTGAAAAGCGCGAAACAGCTTCGGCAAATACGCCGCCGGAATGCCGATGCCATTGTCGCGCACATAATAAGTCCGCGTATGTCCGCCGGACATGCGCGACGCATCGCGCGCGTTTTCCGCTGCGCTTTCTGCTGCGTTTTCCGCCGATTTTTCCAGCGGTTTTTCGGCTGCACTGTCGACACTCGCGAACGCGTCGAGCGCACCGATTTCCAGTTGCCCCGGCCGCGCCGGATCGAGATGGCGCAAGGCGTTGTCGATCAGGTTGCCGAAGATTTCCTCGAGCGCAGCCGGATCGCCCCACGCGGGCGGCAGGTCGAGCACGTCGATCTGCGCGCGCTGCGTGAGCCCGGCCGCGAGCCCCGCGAGCGCGCGCTCGACGATGCGCGCCACGTTCACGCGCTGCCAGCGGTATTCGAGGCGCCCCGCGCGCGACATGCGCAGCAGCGCGTCGATGATCGCCGCCGCGCGCGCGACCGCCTGGCGCAGGAATTGCAGCGATTCGTCCACGTCGCCGTCGAGCACTTCGACCATGCGCGCGTGCTCGCTTTCGGGCAGCCCCGCCGCATCGATGCGCGTGCGCAGTTCCTCGCACGACACCTGCAACTCCTTCGAAAAACCCTGCAGATTGACGAGCGGCGAGCGCAGATCATGCGAGACGCTGTAGATGAACATCTCGGTGTCCTGACTCTCCTGGCGCAGATTGTCGTTGGCCGTCGCGAGATCGGCGGCGCGCGCCTGCAACTGGAGCTTGAGCGCGGCCTGCTCGCGATCGGCCGCGCGCAGACGGCGGCTGGTCTGATTGAGCACCGTGTCGAGCGCGGCGATTTCGTCGTCGCCCGCGAGCGGCTGCGCGAGCGGCGCGCCCACGCTGAGCCGCTCCACGTTCGCGCCGAGCGCCGCGAGCCGCTTGCCGACGTTGCGCGCGAACGCCCACGCCGTCGCGCCCCAGATCAGCATCGAGCCGACCACGGCGACGATCAGCGCATCCTGCTGGCGCTCGCGCGTCTCGCGCAGCGATGCGCTGCGCGCTTCGTCGAGGCGGCTTTCGTCGGCGATAAAGGCGGCCAGTTCGCTGCGCACCGCGTCGATCTCGGGCGGCATGCCGTCGCCGGCCGCGCGCACCATCGTCTCGGCGCGGCCTTCGCGCAAGGCGTCGGCGACCTCGGCGCAGCGCGCGCGCCACGCCCGCGCGTGGGCGCGGATGCGCTCGACGCGCGCGTGCTGTTGCGGGTTGTCGTTGACCATGTGCGCGAGCAGCGAGACGCGATCGGAGAATTCGGTCCAGACGGCGCGGCGGTCGATGAACGAGGCATCTTCGAGCACGATCGCGGTGCGCACGCGCGCGGCTTCGCGCAGCAGCGGATCGAGGAGACTGGTGGCTTGCCAGAGAATCTGCTTGCTGTTGTCGGCGCTGCGCGCGGCCTGCGCGGTCTTGCCTTGCGTGTCGAACACGACGCCGAGCAGCGCCAGTTCGATGGCGCTGGGAATCGCGATCAGCAGAAGCCCCTTGGCGAAGAGTTTCATGACGGTCTGGTCCGGTGGCGGTCTGGGCGAGATGCCTTCTGATTAACCGCGGGCGCCAGAGCCAGAACATTATCGGCGTGAAATTAAGAGATGACAACGTGTGTGGCAGCACGCACGACGCGATGAGAAAAGCCCGAGATTTCCCGAGAAATCGCCACACCGCGCACGCATGCAGGTCTATTATTGAGACCGGAGACGAGCAAAAGTAAGCGAAGGAGCGCCGGGATACCTACATGAGCGCGACGTGAGGTCCGGCATGGCGATTGCCTGTGACAGGTCGGCATGCTACGAAGGATCGACGTGCGGCGCACCAATCCGGGAGTGGTCGCATGGGAACGCTGCGTGTTTTGCAATCCACCTTTTTCAGGCGAATTTTTATGTCCTTCCCGAAAAAGCGAAAACGCGTCAAGTTGGATGGCGACGAGTCGTTTCTCGCCGTACTGAACCACTTCAAACCGTTCGGTCAACTCGACACCAAGATCGCGCGTGCGCGCGCCCAGGACGAGCCGGTGCTCTATGCACACGTGCTGCCGGGGCTCGACGTGCTGCTCTGTTGCGTGCGCGGCGCGCAGCCGCCCTATCCCGCCACGAGCGAATTGCGCAGGCGCTGCATCGAATCCATCGCGCATGCGCTCGAGCAGCCGATCGAGGGACTGGAAAACGGCGGCTACTGGTATGAGGCCGACGGTTTCGGGTTCCTGATTTTCGCGAGCCGTGCGCGCGCCCGCATCCTGCCCGAGTTCGGCGGGACGCAACCCGGCGCGGCTTCGCGGCGCGCGACGCGCCGTCAGGACGCGCCCGGCGATCCGGCGCCGCGTCAGTTGCGCTGAGTTCCACCCGAAAAAAACGCCCGGCATTCCCGCCGGGCGTTTTCGCATGGGCGCTCGCCTGAACGAGCGTTCGGCTTGCGTGTTCGGCTGGCTTGTCAGCTTGCTTGTCAGCGTTCCTGTCAGCTTCCCTTGTAGAGCGCCTGCATGCCCGGCTGCGAGGCAGCCTGCGAGCCGGACCGCGAGTCAGGCGCCGTAGCGGGCTGCGCCGCACCCTTCTCCCCGCCCTTGCTGCCCGAACCGCCCGTGCCCTTCGCGGGCGCCGGCGCGCGCATCTTCTGCCCCGGCGGCGGCGCCACCGGATGCTCGCGGATCTGCGCGAACAGTTGCGCGCACGGCAGCGGCTTGTTGTTGCTCGGCGCGATCAGCGGGATCAGCGCCGCGAACGGGTTGATCAAGCCGAGGCCGATCATCGCGCCGCCGCGCAGTGCGAGCGCTGCCGCATCCACGCCCACGTGCGGATTCTTGAACGTGCCCTTCACGTACAGCGGCGAGCGCAGCGAAAAGATGCGGAAGCCCTTCGTGTGCGGATGCACCTTCATATCCATCGATTCGTCGCGCAGATCGATCGGGCCGTCGATGTCGATCACCGCGTCGTCGGTATCGAGCGCGAACACGCGCGGATTCACCACGCCGTTGGTCGCCACGAAATCGGCGGCCGCGCAATTGATATTGACGTCGCGGTTGCCGAACAGCTTCTCGTAGACCACGTTCGCCACGTTCAGCCCCGCCGCCTCCATCAGCAGACGGCTGATCGTGCCTTGCGTGACGAGCGCCTTGATCTCGCCGTTCGAGGTCGAAGCGAGCGCCGCGGGCGAATTGCCGGTCGCGGACAGCGAGGCGTCGCCGTTGATCTCGCCGAGCGCCTGCTGCATCGACTTGACGCCCGGGAACAGCTGCTTGAGCTTCAGATGACGCGCCTCCACCGTGCCGCGCGCCTTGAGCGGCGCGCCGCTGCCGTCGAGCGACAGACGCGTGGCGAAGGTGCCGCCCGCGACGCCGAATTGCAGCGGCTCGAAGTCGAGCACGCCGTTGGTCATCGTCACGTGCGTGTAGAGGTCCTGAATCGGCAGGCTACCTTGCTTGATGATGTGACGGCCCGTGAACTTCACGTCGGCGTCGATGGCGTTCCAGCGGTCGGTCTTGAAGGGCTCGACCGGAAGCACGCGGTCGGCGGGCTGCTGCACGGTGTCGCCGCGTTTGGCCTTGCTCGCCTTGCTGTCCGCGCCGATGATCGGCGCGAGATCGGAGAATTGCAGCAGGTTCGAAACGAGTTCGCCCGACAGCAGCGGACGCGGATCGCGCTGCGTATAGACGAGCGTGCCGTTGAGGTCGCTGCCGCCCACGCGGCCCGTGAACTTCTCGTAGCGGAACACGCTCGCGCCCTTGCGGAACTGGCCGACGAAGCGCCCTTCGGTCGCGTATGGCGGCGTTTCGGGCAGCGTCACGCCGGTCAGGTTGTAGAGATGCGCCATGCTTTGGCCCTGGAGCCAGAGGCGCAGATCGACGGCGGCCAGATGCGCCGGATCGGTCACGGTGCCGACCAGCGCGATGTGCATGTCGCCGACACGCACATCGGCCTGCACCGGGAACGGATGACGTGCGTTTTGCAGCGCGAGCACGCCGCCGAGCTTGCCTTCGCCCGAGAGCGCGGTCTTGTTGTACGAGCCTTTGATGGTCCAGCCGATCGCGTACAACGGCTCGCTGCTCGTGCCGCCCGCGGCCGCATTCGCGTTGCTCGCGGCGCTCGCACCGACCGCGGCGAGCTTCGAACCGATGCCCTGGGAAGCGGCGCTGGCGTCGGCGGCAGCCGATGCCGTGGAAACCGCGCTAGCGACCGAAGCCATGCTCGTGGCACTCGTGGCATTAGCCCCACTCGCCGCCGCTTCGCTCGCGGCCGCCGCCTCGGACGCCTGCTGCTTCTCGGCCTGCTGCGCGAGCCGGTTCGCGCCCGCCTTGCCGATCACCTGCGCCGAACCCTGCCGCGAAGCCGCTTCCTGCTCCTCCATCACCTTGCCGATCGGAATGCCCTGGCCGAGCAGGCTCACGACCATCTTCACCTCGGTTTTGGTCTGCTGGTCGCTGACCGCGATATTGCCGCTGCCGAAGGTGATGTCATGCAGATTGAGTTTCCACGTCGACGGCCCGCTCGATGCGGGCAGCTTGAAGGTCCAGTTGTTGCGGCCATCGGCGAGCCGTTCGACGTCGACGGTCGGATTCACGAGATTGATGGCCGGAATCACGATGTCGTGCGCGAGCAGCGGCAGCACGGCCACTTCGAAGTCGATTTCGTCGAGCGTCGCGAAGTGCGGCGACTTCGCCCAGTCGGGATTGGCCACTTCGATCTGCGCCGCCGAAAAACGCGGCCAGGGCACCCACGCGCGCCACCCCGTTTCGCCGGGCGGACGGCGCCAGCCCACCTTCAGATCGCCGACGATCGCGAACGGACGCCCGATCGCCTCCGTCACTTTCTCGTTGACGTAGGGCTTGGCGCGATTCCAGTCGAAGGTGTAGATAAAGACGGCGAGCGCGGCGATGAGCACGACCACAATCGCGACGAGCCATGCGAAGATCTTGGCGAGTGTGCGGCCGGGGCCGCGGGGCTTGGGTTGCGGTGACGTCATGCGCACTCCGGGTTATGCGTTGTTGTTTCGCCAGCGATACGACAGCAGAAGACGTGCCTGGTTTCCCTCACAATGCGCTCGCCAGCTCACGCACGCTCGCACGTCTTGTTTGCAATCTTTCAATGAACTCTCAAAACGATTCGAATCGTCCCCGCGTTGACGCGCGCGCACCGCTCGTCGAAGCGCACGGTATCGCCCGGCGCGACGCGCAGCGCGGCCAGGTCCTGCTGCATCCCACCGATTTCGCGCTGCACAACGGCGAGCGCGTCGTGCTCACCGGGCCGTCGGGCTCGGGAAAAAGCGTGTTCCTGCGCGCGCTCGCGCTGCTCGATCCGCTTGATTCGCCCAAACCGCACGACGGCGGCGCGCTGCGCTGGCACGGCGAGCCGGTCACGCGCGCGCGCATTCCGTCGTATCGGCGTCATATCGCCTATCTGCGGCAGCGGCCCGCGCTGATCGACGGCAGCGTCGAGGACAACCTGCGTTATCCGTATTCGCTCGCGGTCTATCGCGACACCGCGTTCGACGCCGCGCGCGTGCGCGCGCTGCTCGACGCCACCGGACGCGGCGCCGATTTTCTCGCGCGCGCGGCCGCCGACCTCTCGGGCGGCGAAGCGCAGATCGTCGCGCTGGTGCGCGTGCTGCAACTCGATCCCGAAGCGCTGTTGCTCGACGAACCCACGGCCTCGCTCGACCCCGAGTCGGCGCGCGAGGTCGAAGCGCTCGTCGCGCAATGGTTCGAGCAGCGGCGCGATGCGCGCGCGACCGTGTGGGTCTCGCACGATCCGGCGCAGGCGCAGCGCGTCGGCACGCGTCACATCACGATGCGCGCGGGCGTGCTCGACGCAGACGGCGCATCGTCCAGCACGACACTCAATACGCAACTGATTCCGGGAGACGCGCCATGAATGCAGGCGTGCTGCAAGACCTCAGCCTCGTCGATGTCGGCATCGCGGCCCTGCTCGTGTTCGTGAACGGCGCGGTCTCGGTGCTGCTCAAGCTCGATCTCGAACGCAAGCTCGCGTGGGCCGCCGTGCGCACGGTCGTGCAACTGCTCGCGATCGGCTACGTGCTCGGCTGGGTGTTCGCGTTCAACCGCTGGTATGCGGTGCTGCCGCTCATGGCGCTGATGACGCTGATCGCCGGCATCGCCGGTTCGCAGCGCGGCGCGCGCACCTATGGCGGGCAGCGCGCGGACAGCATCGTGTCGATCTGGGTGAGCGCGTGGCTCGTGGCCGCCGTGGGCCTGTTCGCCGTGATCCGCATCCGGCCGTGGTACGAGCCGCAATACGCGATTCCGATTCTCGGCATGATTCTCGGCAACACGCTCACGGGCGTGTCGCTCGGCGTCGAGCGGATGATGCAGGAACTCACGGCGCGGCGCGACCGCGTGGAAAGCGCGCTCGCGCTCGGCGCGACGCGTTGGGAAGCCGCGCAGGCGAGCGCGCGCGAGGCGGTGCGCGCGGGCATGATCCCGACGCTCAACCAGATGGCGGTCGTGGGCGTGGTGAGCCTGCCCGGCATGATGACGGGCCAGGTGCTGGCGGGCCAGTCGCCGTTGCAGGCGGTGCGCTACCAGATCGTGATCATGTTCCTGATCGCGGCTTCGTCGGCGCTCGGCACCGTGGGCGCGGTGCTGCTCGCGTACCGGCGGCTGTTCTCGCCCGAGCATTGCTTTCTCTCGGCGAAGCTGATCGCACGCGAGACGCGCTAGCCGCGCGTCATTCGCCGCGCACCCGGCATTCCACGTAGAACAGCGCCGATCAGCGTTGCGCCGAAATCGCCAGCTGCGTGCCGTCGCTGAGCGTGATCGTCTTGACGGTGCCGTTGGTCGGCATCGAGAAACGCCGCACCTCGCTGTGCGCCACCACTTCCGGGCAGGTCTGGCCGCTTGCGGGTTTGCCGCGCGGCGCCTGAGCGCGGAAGCTCACCTGCACCGTCGCGGTGCCGTCGGCGGCCACGATCGGCGCGAGCCGCACCTGGGTCTGGCGCACCATCGCGCCATTCGCGTCGAGCGGCAGCGAACTGTAGTCGGGACAACTCTGCGCCGCCGGCACCGGACCGCCGGGCGGCTGGGTGCGCCAGGTGAAGTCGTCGGTGTCGCCGGAGCGCAGCGTGCGCGTTTCCTGCGAATTGCCGAAGAGTTTCGACGTGACCTTCACCGTGTAGCGGATCGGGCCATCGGGCGCGGCCTTCGAAGTCACCGTGATCGGCGTGGTGGCGAACGCCGGCAACGCGATCGCGCACGACAGAGACAAAGCGACGGCGGCACGGACGAGCGCCGCGCGGCTGCGGCGGGCGTGGCTGGAGCTGCTGCAAGACATGCGTCACCTCCTGGCTGGCGCCGACGTCGCCGCGACAAACGCGGCCACTGCGGCGTGTGGCGAATCTTCTTCTGTCAGTCTAGCGTGCCGCGCGTGAGCGTGCGCCCGGCGATGCCATCGCGCGGCCCAGGTTTTATCCTGCTTGCTTTCTCCCTCTCGCCAGGGCGCGGATTGCGCCGACGCGCCACGGCAAGCGCGGCGACGCCCCGGCAACCATGCGTCGCGCATGGCGGCCGGGGCGTCGCCGTCATCATCGGGCTATCACCGCATCACGCGATCAGAAACACGTCATCAGAAACCGCTGAGCACCAGCTTGCCGATCGCGCGCCCTTCTTCGAGCATCTTGTGCGCGCGCCGCACGTTCGCCGCGTTGATCGGCCCGAGCACCTCGCCCACGGTCGTGCGCAGCGTGCCCGCATCGACGAGCCGCGCCACTTCGGTCAGCAGCTTGTGCTGCTCGATCATGTCGGGCGTGTTGAACATCGAGCGCGTGAACATGAATTCCCAGTGCAGCGCGGCGCTCTTGGCCTTGAGCAGTTCGACGGGAATCGGCTTGTCGTTTTCGACGATGGTCGCGATGCCGCCCTGCGGCGCAATGATCTCGGCGGCGGCCGGAAAATTCGCGTCGGTGTCGTTGAAGATCAACACGTAGTCGACGTTCTGGAAACCGAGCGCGCGGATCTGCGCGGGCATGTCGCCGTGATGATTGACGATGTGGTCCGCGCCGAGCGAGCGCGCCCATTCGGCCGATTCCGGCCGCGACGCCGTCGCGATCACGGTGAGCTTCGCGAGCTGCTTCGCCAGTTGAATGCCGATCGAGCCGACGCCGCCCGCGCCGCCGATGATCAGCACGCGCTTGCCCGCGTCGGCGCCTTGCGGCGAGACGTGCAGGCGCTCGAACAAGGCTTCCCACGCGGTGATCGCGGTCAGCGGCAGCGCCGCCGCGTGCGCGAAATCGAGCGATGCGGGCTTGTGGCCGACGATGCGTTCGTCGACGAGCTGGAACTCGCTGTTCGAGCCGCTGCGCGTGATGTCGCCCGCGTAGAACACCGGGTCGCCGACCTTGAACAGCGTGACCTCGGGACCGACGGCCCCGACCGTGCCGGCGGCGTCGTAACCGAGCACCTTCGCTTCGGTTTCGACCTTGTCCTTCGGCGCGCGCACCTTGTAATCGACGGGATTCACGGACACCGCTTCGACCTTCACGAGCACGTCGCGGCCCGTGGGCGCGGGCGTGGGCAGATCGAGATCGAGCAGGGCTTCGGCTGCGTCGATGGGGAGATAGCGGTAGAGGCCAACGGCTTTCATTTCGGGCTCCTTCGGGAAGGCTGGCGAGGGGAACGACGGATTTCGCTTCGGGCGCGGCGCTGTCGCTGGACTACGCGTGGACAGCCGCGCGCCGTTGAGTCGTATCCTAAGCGGCACATTCATCGCCGAAAAGCCTCATAATCACTGAAACATTCTTCGGCTATTTTTGATAATCGGCACCGCGATGAGCACACCGCCGTCCGCTTCCCCGCTCGCCGCCGATCCGCGCGAGCGCCTCGACCTGCTCGACGTCGCGCTGTTCGTGCGCGCGGCGCAACTCGCGAACGTGTCCGCCGCAGGGCGCGAATACGGGCTGTCGGCGGCGGTGGCAAGCGCACGGCTTGCGAATCTCGAACGCACGCTCGGCGCGCGTCTGCTCCATCGCACCACGCGCCGCGTGAGCCCGACCGAGGACGGCGAGGTGTTCATGGCGCGCGCGCTCGCGCTGCTCGACGCCGCCGAAGCCGCGCGCGCCGCCGTCGGACGCGCGCACGCCGCGCCGCAGGGCCGCCTGCGCGTGTCGATGCCGTCGTCGTTCGGACGTCAGCATGTCTCGCCCGTGATCGCCGCGTTTTTGCGCCGCTATCCGGGCGTGAGTGTCGATTTGCGTCTGACGGACCAGGTCGTCGATCTCGTCGATGCGGGCATCGATGTCGCGATCCGCATCGGCGCGCTCAAGGATTCGACGCTGGTCGCGCGGCGGCTCGCCGTGAACCGGCGCGTGATCTGCACGTCGCCCGCCTATCTCGCGGAGCGCGGCACGCCGCATCATCCGTCCGATCTGGCGCGGCACGAGTGCGTGATACTCGGGGATCAGCGCGACTGGGCCTTCGTCACGCCCGCCGGACCGCTGACCGTGCGCGTGGACGGGCGGCTCGTCACCGACAACGGCGAGGCGATCCGCGACGCCCTGCTCGCCGGTTTCGGCATCGCGCTCAAATCGACGTGGGATGTCGCGCCGCATCTGCGCAGCGGCGCGCTCGTGAGCGTGCTCGACAGCTATCCGCTCGCGGAGACCACGGCGATCTGGGCCGTCTATCCGAGCCGCGCGTTCGTGCCGCCGAAAACCCGCGCGTTCGTGGAGTTTCTCGGCGAGCATTTCGGCGATCCGCCGTATTGGGATGGCGACGCGAAGGCAGGGTCGAACTTGCCGTGAAAACGGCGCGTGAACGGAACTGCGCGGAACTGAGCGGAACGTGAGCGCAACTGAGCGCAACATGAGCACCCCATCGGCGAAACCCGAGCGGCATCGGACTGGAACGAGCGGCGCGCGCCCAACCGCGTTCGACAGCACGCGGCCGGACACGACCACGCGCGCTACGCGCCGCCTTCTTCGAGCCGCAGCGTGAGTTCGCTCGTCACCCTCTGGCGCACGCTGGCATAACGCGCCCACGGGTCCGCGCTCTTGCCGTGCGCGCTCCGCGTGACCCGGGCAATGCGCGCGTCGATATTGGCGAGCGTCCATTGCGCGCCGCCCGTTGTCTCGGGCAGTTCGTCCCAACTGATCGGCACCGACACGCCCATGCCGGGCCGCGCGCGCACGCCCCACGCGACCGCCGTGCTGGCGCCGCGCGCGTTGCGCAGGTAGTCGACGAAGATCTTTTTCTTGCGATGCTCGGTGCTCAACGTCGCCGTGAACTGCGTGGGCCAGCCCGAGGCGAGACGCTGCGCGACCGCTCGCGCGAACGCTTTCGACTCATCCCAACTCGTGCCCGGCACGACCGGCACGACCACGTGCAGGCCCTTGCCGCCGCTCGTCTTGCAGAACGCTTCCAGCCCGAGATCGGCCAGAATCCCGCGCGTGAGCTGCGCGGCCTCGATCATGCGGTCCCAGCCGAGCGCCGGATCGGGATCGAGATCGAACACCACGCGGTCGGTCTGCTCGACGTCGCTCGCGAGCGCGTTCCACGTGTGCAGTTCGATCGTGTCCATCTGCGCGACGTGAACGAGCGCGTCGAGCGTATCGATGCTGAGGATCGCCGGATGACCCGGATCGAGCCCTTCGTGTTGCGTGACGCCGTCGATCGGCGCGCGGGCGCTGTGACGCTGGAACAACGTCTCGCCAGCGAGCCCTTGCGGCGCGCGCAGCAGCGAAACGGGACGGTCGCGCAGATGCGGCAGCAGCAGCGGCGCGGCGCGCGCGTAATAACGCACGACGTCGAGCTTGCGGATGCCGGTTTGCGCGTCGATCACGCGGCGCGCACTGGTGATGCGGATGCCGGCGACTTCGCCGGTGGTGGAAGCTCGCCCGGAGCGCTTGCGCGGCGCGGTGGCGCGCGGCGCGCGGGGCGTGGACGCGGGATGCGAGGCCAGAGCACTGGCGTCCGGAGCCTGGGCCCGGACGCCGGTCGGCGTTCGGGTGGGTGTCGATTGCGACGATTGAGCCGATTCGGCCTTGAGAGCGTCCTGCATACCGGTTCCCCTTGCGCGGTGGCGCATGCGACGCATCGCGCGACGCGAGTCGCGACACGTACGGTTGACGGCACGCGGCGGCCGCCCCCGTCGGACGCCGCACGTGCAGTCATTGTGCCTCGAAAGCTCGCTTTCGTCGCTGAAAGCTGTGCGCGAGGCCGCATTGCGCCGCCGCACGGGGCGCACGAGGCGGGCCGAAACGGCAGTTTCGATGGCGCATCGCGCGTCCACGCCCATACTCGACGCCGCCGCCCGCGCCCGCCAAGGCGGTACAATTCGCCTTTCGCCGTCATTCGCCGCGCGCGGCAGCCACCAGGCCGCCTTCGCGCCCTTTTTCGATTTCCGCCGTTTTCGGGCATCCGGCGCCCTCGCAGGGTCCGCGCCGCTCACGTCATGAACCTCGTCATCCAGAGTCCCGTCCCGCTGCAAGCCGAACACCACAAGCCGCTGCTCGCGCTCGCGCGCGGCAGCCGCCTTACGCCGATCGACGCCTGCGCGCTGCGTATCGACAACGCCGATCCCGCGCAGCGTCCCGATCTCGACGTCTACTGCGGCACGCACCAGCTCGACTACGCGTTCGTCGAAGCGGGCCGCACGCTGGCCGATTTCGGCCTCGTCGCGATGGATATGGACTCGACGCTCATCACGATCGAATGCATCGACGAAATCGCCGACTTCTGCGGCCTGAAGGCCGAAGTCGCGGCGATCACCGAAGCGTCGATGCGCGGCGAGATCAAGGATTTCAACGAGAGCCTCACGCGCCGCGTGGCGCTGCTCAAGGGCCTCGACGCGAGCGCGCTGGAACGCGTCTACGAAGAACGCCTGCAACTCTCGCCGGGCGCGGAAACCATGCTCGCGGGCGCACGCGCGGCGGGCCTGAAGACGCTGCTCGTCTCGGGCGGCTTCACGTTCTTCACCGAGCGCCTCAAGGCGCGTCTGGGTCTCGACTTCACGCGTGCGAACACGCTGGAAATCGTCGACGGCAAGCTCACGGGCCGCGTGACCGGCGAGATCGTCAATGCCGATGTGAAGGCGCGCACGCTGGTCGAAACCTGCGCGCAGCTGGGCATCGAGCCGCGCCGCGCGATCGCGATGGGCGACGGTTCGAACGACCTCAAGATGATGGCCGAAGCCGGTTTGTCGGTGGCGTTCCGCGCCAAGCCGGTGGTGCGCGAGGCGGCGAGCGTCGCGTTCAACTTCGTCGGGCTCGACGGCTTGTTGAAGCTGCACTGAAGAAGCACTGAGCGTCGCCGGGCGCGGTCCCAAACGAAACGGCCGCTCGCGTCCCACGGGACGGCGAGCGGCCGTTTTGCTTTTGCGGCGCGCGCTTCAACTGCGCGCGCGAATCAGGCTCAGGCGAGCGTCGCGAGCGCGCGTTCGAGATCGGCGCGCAGATCGGCTTCGTCTTCGAGACCGATGTAGAAGCGCACCAGCGTGCCGCGATGCGGCCATTGCGCCGCGCTGCGCATCGACGCGATGTCGTACGGCATCACGAGACTGTTCGCCCCGCCCCAGCTCCAGCCGAGCGCGAACAGGTCGAGCGATTCGCAGAACGTGTCGATCTGCGCCGCGCTGTAGCGCTCGTCGAACACCACCGAAAACAGCCCGCCCGCGCCCGTGAAATCGCGCTTGAAGAACGCGTGGCCCGGGCAATCCTCGAACGCCGGATGCAGCATCGCTGCGATTTCGGCGCGCGAGTTGAGCCACGTTGCGAGCGCGTATGCGCTGCGGTCGTGCGCTTCGAAACGCGCCTTCATGCTCGGCAGGCCGCGCAGCACGAGCGAGCAATCGTCCGACGACACGCCGATACCCAGACGCATGCGCGCCGACTTCAGCTTCAGATACAGATCGCGATCGCGCGTGATGGTCGCGCCCATCAGCACGTCGCTGCCGCCCGACTGATATTTCGTGAGCGCCTGCACCGAGATGTCGATGCCGTGATCGAAGGGCTTGAACGCGAGGCCCGCCGACCACGTATTGTCGATCGCGGTGATCACGTTGCGCGCGCGCGCCGCCGCCGTGATCGCCTGCACGTCGGGCACTTCCATCGTCACCGAACCGGGCGCTTCGACCCAGATCAGCTTCGTGTTCGGCTGGATCAGGTCGGCGATGCCCGCGCCGATCATCGGATCGTAATAGCGCGCCGTAAGGCCGAAGTCGCGCGCGAGCCAGTCGCCGTGATCGCGGTTCGGCGAATAGACGTTATCGGGAATCAGAACGTCGTCGCCACTCTTCAGGAGGCCGAAATAGACGTTGGAGATCGCCGATAGACCGGACGGCTGGAGCAGCGTGTGCTCGCCGCCTTCGATCGCGGCCAGCCGATGCTGGAGCATCGTGGACGTAGGCGTGGCGTGCAGGCCGTAGCGCCATTGCGCGTCGTTGCGCCAGTCGAGCGCGCGCACGGACGCGAGGTCCGGGAAGACCACGGTCGAGGCGCGCGTGACGGGCGCCGCGAACGATTCGAAGCCGGGCGTGAGGTCGTCTTGCGGATGCAGGATCTGCGTCTGGACCGTGCGGCTGGAGTCGGATTTCGTCATATCGGGAGTGATGCGGTTGGTGCGTGAAATAAGCAGACGCGCGCGGCGGCCGTTTCAGGCGGCGCGCGCGACGTATCCCGAAGATTAACACCGGCGTGCGGCTGTCTCATCGGGCAGGGTCGTTCGGGGGTTGGGCTGAGGCGGTCGTGCGCTCGTGGCGCGCGTCGTCGTCGGCGTGCAGGTAGAGGCCTGTGGTTTCGATCGACGCGTGACGCAGATTCTTCTGGATGTAGCGCAGGTCGGTGCCGGCATCGGCCTGATGCGTCGCGGCCGTGTGGCGCAGCCAGTGCGTCGAGGCGCGCCGCAGCGTGTCGGCGCCCGCGGGGTCGTCGGCTTCGAGACGGTCCGCGACGCGGCGGAACACCGTCTTCACGATCAGATAGACCGCCGTGGACGTGAGCGGCCGCTCGTCGTTGCCCGCGACGCCCAGTACGGCCGGACGCGTCTCGCCCGGCGCGGGCGTGCCAGGCAAGCCGTGAAACGCGCGGTAGCGCGCGAAATCGGCCATCAGTTCGTCGCTCGCGGGCACGTCGCCCTCCACACCACCCTTGCCCACCACGCGCAGCCACCAGCGTCCGCGCCGCCGCTCGAAGTCGCCCGCGCGCGCCTGCGCGGCTTCGCTCGCGCGCAGCGCTGTGCGGTACAGAAAGCGGATCAGCCAGCGGCAGCGCTCGTAGTGCTGGCGCTCGCGCGGCGTGTCTTGCGGGAAGGCGTCGATGCCGTCGAGCACCTGCTGCCAGAGCGCCTGATCGAGATAGCGCTCGACGCGGCGGCTGCGCGCCGCCTGCGGCATGCGCGAGCGGCGCAGCGCGAGCGGATTGCCCGCGAGATAGCCCGCCGCGACGAGGTAATTGAACAGCCCGCCAAGGATGCCGAGCGCCTGGCGGCGGCTGCGCGGCGCCAGCGGCCCGTCGAACAGACGGCGCTCGCGCCCTCTTCGCGGGCGGGCGGGATCGGCCCAGTCGGCGCTGGGCGCGGCGAGGAATTGCTCGTAGAGCACGAAGTCTTCGCGCGTGAGGCTCGACAGCGGCTTGCGCAACGCGTTCGTGCTCCAGAGCATCAGGCGCACCGCTTCCTTGCGATAGCTGCGCAGCGTGTGCGGCGAGCCCGCGTATTCCGTGAGCCAGAGGCGCACGGCTTCGATGTCGTTACGCGCCGACGTCTGAGCGAAGCCGCCGCGCGCCCGGTTCAGGCCGTCGCGGCCATCGAGCGCGGGCGGCAAGGCGGGCAAAGCGGCGGCGAGGTCTTCGTGGGCGTCTTCGTAGTCTGGGTGATCTTCCGGCATCGACAGAAAAAGCGGATTCGAGCGATTCCGTGAGCGTACAGCATCGATACTTGCGATTATAGGAGTTATCGTAAGTTTCTGATTGATTTCGTTACACGTATAACGTTATACGATGATATACGCTAAAATTCGGCACCATCCCCTGCTCTCGCGCCAGAAAAACCATGTCCCGTATCAGCGATACCCGTTTGCGCACGCGTGAAACCGCGTCTCGCCTCGTCGCGGCCGGAAAACGGCCGCACGAACTCACCGTCGATCTGATTTACGCGGAAATCCGCCAGGGCAGCCGCACGACGATCAACGACGAACTCAAGCAATGGAAGGACGAGAAAACGCGCGGCGACGCCCTCGCCTCGCAGTTGCCGCCCGCTGTCGCGGACGCGATGCTGGCCGCCTGGGCCGTCGCCGTCGAGCATGGGGAAAAGGTGTACGACGCGCGCGCCGGGGAACTGGAACAGGCTGGCGCGCAGGCCGAGGCGCGCGCGGCGGATGCCGTCCGCGACCGCGATGAGGCCCAGGAGAATCTGCGGCGGCGCAACGTCGAACTCGCTGCGCGCAACGAGCACATCGCGGCGCTCAAGGAGCAACTCGACGCCGCCAACGCCCGCGCGAACGAAGCGAGCGCACGCGCGGCGGCGCTCGAAGCTCAGCGCGACGCCGAGCGCACGATGGCCGAAACGCGTTTGCACGAGCAACGCGCGGCGCACGAACAGGCCATCGCGGCCATGCGGGCGGCGCAGGAAACGCGCGACGCCGCGTTTCAGTCCGAACTGGACAAGGCGACTCAGCGCATGGAAGGCGTGCAGAAGCACATGATGCAGCAGATCAGCGAGGCGCGCGACGAGCGTCGGCGCGCGGACGCGCTGGCCGCGAGCGCCCAGCGGCGCAACGAACAACTGGTGAGCGAATTGGGCGCGGCGCGCGCGCAGGAGGAACAGCAGGCAAATGCGCTGGGTGATGCGCAACGCCGCGTCGACGCGCTGCTCGCGCAAGAAGCGCAGTGGCTGCGCGAGCGCGAGGCGCTGGAAAGCAAACTGGCCGAACTGTCCGCGTTGCACGGCCAGTCGATGTCGTCGCGAAAACCGACGAAAGCCCAAGCAACAACAAAAGCGCGAAGAAAACCGCGCATCGCGCTGGACGCGCCGCGTGTCGCGCGCGTGGCACGCACACGCGCCGTCGCGAGCGAATCGAGCGAACGGAGCGAGCCAAACGACTGAGCGGCCGGCGCTTACGCGCGCCCGCTCAGCGCCAGATTCACTCGCCCGTCACCACGTTTCCGACACCATTGACCGCCTGCCCGCCCTTCGCGGCCGGACTCGCGACGGACGGCGCTGCCGCGCCCGCCGTCACGGGCTTAAGCTCGAACGGCTGCGGATTCGAATCGTCGACTTCCATGCGGTCGCCGGAAAACGAGCCGTCGGCGGCAAACGTGCCGACCCAGTTGCCGACGATGCGCGTGCCGTCGTCCGACTCCTCCGCTTCGAGCGTCTGACCCGTGCGGTCGCCCGCGATCAGAATCACTTCGCCCGTATCGGTGAACTGGTACTCGCCGTGCAGGCCGCCCGGATCGTCGGGATCGGTCTTCTTGCCCAGCCGCATCACGATCGCCCGCTTGCCGAGCGTGCCGGTGTATTGCGGATAGTGCGCGAATTCGGGATTCGGCTTGAGCGTCGAATGCACCTGAATGACGGTCGAACCCGCGGACGCGCTCTGCGCGCCGCCGTCGCCCACGGCGCAGGCCGCGAGCGGCAACGCGAGCACGCAGGCCGCCAACACGCACCGAGCGCGCAGCGTCTTCGACGAACGACGCACGCCGCCCGGATCTTTCGAAATCGAAACTTCCATCACACTCCCTGGTGCTAAAAGAGCACGCGAAGCGCGCACACTCAGGCCTCGGCCAGCGCGCGCTCGACGTCCTCGCGGCGCGGAACCGGCGCGACCGCGCCATAACCGAGCGTTGACAGCGCGGCCGCCGCATTGGCATAACGCGCCGCCGCAAACGGATCGTCGCCGGCCACGATGCGTGCGATAAAGGCGCCGCCGAAGCAATCGCCCGCGCCGGTTGCATCGACGGCCGCGACCGTGCGGCCCGGCACCAGGCAACGCTCATTGGGCGTCGCCACATACGCGCCGTCCTTGCCGAGCTTGAGCGCGACCACACGCGAGCCCAGCGACAGCAGCCGGTCGACGATGGCATCGCGGTCGTCGAGTCCCGTCAGCACGGCGACATCATCCCAGCTCGGCAGACAGATGTCGGTGGCGCGCAGCACTTCGGTCATCACGGCGCGGGCGCGCGCGAGCGGCCACAGCTTGAGCCGCAGATTGGTGTCGAAGCTCACCTGCACGCCGCTCGCGCGTGCGTGCTCGATGGCCGCGAAGGCCGCGTCGCACGCGGCATCGCCAATTGCGACGCTGATGCCCGACAGATGCAGCACGCGCGCGGCGGCCAGCGCCTCGCGCGGCAGATCGCCGGGCGCGTAGCGGCTCGCCGCCGAACCCTTGCGCAGATAGTCGAACGCGTGGCCGTTCGGGCCGTGCGAAACGAAATAGACGCCGGTGGGCGCTTCGGCGTTCACGCGCACGTGCCCCGTATCGACGCCCTCGCGCGTCCACAGATCGAGCAGCAAGCGTCCAAACTGATCGTCGCCGACCGCCGAGACGAAGCCCGTGTGCGCGCCCTGGCGCGCCGCCGCGATCGCGAAATTCGAGGTGTCGCCGCCGAAGCCTTGCAGATACTGCGGCTGCCCCGGCGTCGCCTGGTTGAACTCGACCATCGCCTCGCCGTAAGCGAGGATCTGCGGCGTCGCCTGCGTCATACCGATCAGACCTCGCCCCAGAGGTCGTGGCCGTCGGCGCCGGTGATCTTCACCGAGACGAAGTCGCCGACCTTGTAGCGCTTCGACGCCTTGGTTGCGGGCGCAACGTACACCACGCCGTCGATCTCGGGCGCGTCCGCCGCCGTGCGGCCAATGCCGCCGTCGGCATTCACTTCGTCGATCAGCACCTTGAGCGTCTTGCCGACCTTGCGCTGGATGCGCTTGGCCGACACTTCCTCGGCCACTTCCATGAAGCGCGCGCGGCGGGCTTCGCGAACTTCGTCGGGCAGCGCGCCGTCGAGTTCGTTGGCCGTCGCGCCTTCGACCGGCGAGTAGGCGAAGCAGCCCACGCGATCGAGTTCGGCTTCGCGAATGAAGTCGAGCAGCGTCTCGAACTGTTCTTCCGTCTCACCCGGGAAACCGGCGATGAAGGTGCTGCGGATCGTCAGGTCCGGGCACATTTCGCGCCACGCCTTCACGCGCTCCATCACCTTTTCGGCGTTCGCCGGACGCTTCATGCGCTTGAGCACTTCGGGGTGCGCATGCTGGAACGGCACGTCGAGATACGGCAGCACGTGGCCCTTGAACGGACCTTCGGCCATCAGCGGAATCACTTCGTCCACGCTCGGATACGGATACACGTAATGCAGACGCACCCACGCGCCGTACTGCGCGGCGAGTTCGCCGAGCGCCGTGACCAGATCGGTCATGCGCGTCTTGATCGGCTTGCCGTTCCAGAAACCCGTGCGGTACTTCACGTCGACGCCGTAGGCGCTCGTGTCCTGCGAGATCACGAGCAGTTCCTTCACGCCCGACTTGAAGAGGTTCTCCGCTTCGAGCATGACTTCCGCGACCGGGCGCGAGACCAGATCGCCGCGCATCGACGGGATGATGCAGAACGTGCAGCGGTGATTGCAGCCTTCCGAGATCTTCAGGTACGCGTAGTGGCGCGGCGTGAGCTTGATGCCCGCGGCCGGCACGAGGTCGACGAACGGATCGTGCGGCTTCGGCAGATGGTTGTGCACCGCCTGCATCACTTCGCCGACGGCGTGCGGGCCGGTCACGGCCAGCACCTTCGGATGCACTTCCTCGATCAGGTTCGAACCGCTTGCGCTCGCCTTCTTGCCGAGACAGCCCGTGACGATCACCTTGCCGTTCTCGCTCAGCGCTTCGCCGATGGCGTCGAGGCTTTCCTGCACCGCTTCGTCGATGAAGCCGCAAGTGTTGACCACGACGAGGTCGGCGCCGTCGTACGAACCCGAGATCTCGTAACCCTCGGCGCGCAGCTGGGTAATGATCTGCTCGGAGTCGACAAGCGCCTTCGGACAGCCAAGGGATACCATCCCGACGCGCGGCGCGGGATTGCGGGAGGTCGTTGATTCAACAGGGTTTTTCACGTGTACGTCCGAAGGTGGGGCGCAGGGCGTTCGTTGCGCCGCGCGATGTTCTGGCCAATCCACCATTTTACCTGTTTGGCACAGGCAGCGGCGCGCTGGGGAAGGCGCCGGACAAGACGTACGGGGTCAGATGGCGCCGCGGAGGCAGCGCGCGCAGCCGCGCATTCGCGCTGGGCGTGGCATCGCCGCGCCAACGTAGAACCGGGCTGAGGAAAGAAAAAGGAAAGCCGGCAAGCAAAAGCGGCGGCGCAACGCGCGTGTCGAGTTCGCCTCGACCGCGCGCGCGCCTGGGCCGGATCGCTGCCGGATCGCGGCTGGATCGACGCCACACGGCCCTCGCTGCCCGGCAACGCGATCCGAACGCTGCGTGACGCCGGGCGGCGCGTCGTCACGCGCAAGCCTGGCCCATCACGCCCATGCGGTACTCGATGAAACGCTCGATGCGCTTACTTCTTCTCGTCGTCGCTGCCGCCTTCGGTCGCGCCATGCGCGGGCGCAGCCGGGGACGGCGCACCCGTGGGCGCCACGGGCTTGAACGGAAAGCTGCTGAACATGTTCTTCGCCTGGTTCTGCATTTGCTCCTGCATCTGCACGAACATGTTCTTCGACTGCTCGATGTAGCTGGTCATCATGCCCTGCATCATCGGCGCCTGCATGTTCATGAACTGCGACCAGACCTCGGGATTCATCGCGTTGCCTTCGTAAAGGTTCTTCGACTGATCGGCGAGCTTGTTCTGGATGTCGATGAACGCCTGGATGTTCTTTTCCAGGTAGGTGCCCATCATGCCCTGCATCGCATGGCCGTAGAAACGGATGATCTGCGACAGCATCGACGACGAGAACATCGGCAGGCCACCGCTTTCCTCTTCGAGAATGATCTGCAGCAGGATGCTGCGCGTCAGATCCTCGTTGCTCTTTGCGTCGATGACCTTGAATTCCTCTTGCTCGAGCACGAGTTGCTTCACGTCCGTCAACGTGATGTAGGTGCTCGTCTCCGTGTCGTACAGCCGACGGTTCGGATATTTTTTGATCAGTCGTTCGGCGGTTTTCTTTGTAGTCGTCATGTGTCGCCCTTGTATGCGCCAACGCGCGACGGCCGATGCCATCGCGCGTCGTCTAGCCCGGCGGCGAGCCTGCCCCGGCGTGCAAACAGGCGCGCCGCCGCCATCGATCCCCTGTTGCCGCCGCGCGTCCCCTGCCAGGCGCGCGGCGCGCGGGATCAGCCCATGTGCAACCCGCCATTCAGCGAGAAGTCAGCACCGGTTGCGAAACCCGACTCTTCCGAGGCGAGCCACGCGACGATCGAGGCGATTTCCTCCGGCGCGCCGAGGCGGCGCACCGGAATGGTCGCGACGATCTTTTCCAGCACGTCGGGACGGATCGACTTCACCATGTCCGTGCCGATGTAGCCCGGCGAAACGGTGTTGACCGTCACGCCCTTGGTGGCCACTTCCTGCGCGAGCGCCATCGTGAAGCCGTGAATCCCGGCCTTGGCCGTCGAGTAGTTGGTCTGCCCGAACTGGCCCTTCTGGCCGTTCACCGACGAAATATTGATGATGCGTCCGAAGCCGCGCTCGACCATGCCGTCGATCACCTGCTTCGTGACGTTGAAGAGACTCGTCAGGTTCGTGTCGATCACCGCGGTCCAGTCTTCGCGCGTCATCTTGCGGAACACGACGTCGCGCGTGATGCCCGCGTTATTGACGAGCACGTCGACCTCGCCGACTTCGGCCTTGACCTTGTCGAAGGCCTGCGCCGTCGAATCCCAGTCGCCCACATTGCCTTCCGAGGCGATGAAGTTGAAGCCGAGCGCCTTCTGGTCCTCGAGCCACTTCACACGACGCGGCGAGTTCGGGCCGCACCCGGCCACCACCTTGAAGCCCTGCTTTTCGAGGCGCTGGCAGATGCCCGTTCCGATGCCGCCCATACCGCCCGTTACATACGCAATACGCTGTGACATAAACCACACTCCATTATCGTTATCCAGAGCGCCGATCGACGGCCCCGGCCTCGCCTCTGCCCGCTGTTGCTCGCTGTTTCTATCTCGTTTCGCTTGACGCTTGATGCAAGCGAGCGCGAAAGCGTACCGCGAAGCGGCCGCCTTCGCGCAACATCACGCGCTTACGGACGCTCGAGCGCGAGCGCCACGCCCATGCCGCCGCCGATGCACAGCGACGCCAGGCCGCGCTTCGCGTCGCGGCGCTGCATTTCATGCAGCAGCGTCACCAGAATCCGGCAGCCCGACGCGCCGATCGGATGGCCGATCGCAATCGCGCCGCCATTCACGTTGATCTTCGACGTGTCCCAGCCCATCTGCTTGTTCACGGCCAGCGCCTGCGCCGCGAACGCCTCGTTGATCTCCATGAGATCGAGGTCGTTCACCGACCAGCCCGCGCGTTCCAGCGCGCGCTTCGATGCCGGCACCGGCCCCATGCCCATCACCTTCGGATCGACGCCGCCCGATGCATACGCCTTGATGCGCGCGAGCGGCTTCAGGCCGAGTTCTTCGGCTTTCTTCGCCGACATCACGACCACCGCCGCCGCGCCGTCGTTGATGCCCGACGCATTTGCCGCCGTCACCGTGCCTTCCTTCGAGAAGGCGGGCTTCAGGCTCGACAGCGATTCCGCCGTCACGCCGTGGCGCACGAATTCATCGGTCTTGAAGACGAGCGGATCGCCCTTGCGCTGCGGAATTTCGACCGGCACGATTTCGTCGTCGAAACGGCCCGCCTTTTGCGCGGCTTCCGCCTTGTTCTGCGAGGCCGCTGCGAACGCGTCCTGCTCCTCGCGCGTAATACCGTATTCCTTGGCGACGTTTTCCGCCGTCACGCCCATGTGGTACTGGTTGTACACGTCCCACAGACCGTCGACGATCATGCTGTCGATGAGCTTCGCATCGCCCATGCGGAAGCCGTCGCGCGAACCCGGCAGCACGTGCGGCGCCGCGCTCATGTTTTCCTGACCGCCCGCGACGACGATTTCGGCGTCGCCCGCGATGATCGCGTTCGCGGCCAGCATCACCGCCTTCAGGCCCGAGCCGCAGACCTTGTTGATCGTCATCGCCGGCACCGACGCCGGCAGGCCCGCCTTCAGCGAAGCCTGACGCGCCACGTTCTGGCCCGAACCGGCCGTCAGCACCTGACCCAGAATCACGTCGCTGACCTGCTCGGGCTTGAGCCCCGCGCGCTCCAGCGCCGCCTTGATGGCAATGGCGCCCAGATCCGGCGCGGCGATTTTCGCCAGCGAGCCGCCGAATTTGCCTACCGCGGTACGTGCGGCCGAAACGATCACAATCTCAGTCATTTTCAGTTCCTCCGGGCGGCGCGATTCTGCGAGAGACGCCCACCCAGTCAAGTTAAAAACCCGTCATTTCCTTGCGTGCCTGCGCGCGTATCACTCGCGCTGCTGCACATACCGGCCCGGCGCGGGCTCGATCTCGGGAAACTCCGCAGAACCAGCCTGCGCACGCGGCTTGACCTTCTTGCCGCCGAACTGGTCGAGCCATTCGGCCCACGTGGGCCACCAGCTGCCTGGCTGCTCCGCGGCCTCGCCGAACCAGTCGTCCGCCTCGTCGGGCAGATGTTTGGCGTCGGTTTCGACGCTCCAGAAACTGCGCTTGTTCTTCGACGGCGGATTGATCACGCCCGCAATATGGCCCGACGCGCCCAGCACGAACTTGAGCGGCCCCGAGAGCAGCGGCACCGACGCATACGCGCTGCGCCACGGCACGATGTGATCCTCTCGCGAGCCGTAGATGAACGTCGGCACATCGATGCGCGACAGGTCCACTTCCTCGCCGCACACGGTGAGCACGCCCGGCTCGCGGAGCTTGTTTTCCAGATACGTATTGCGCAGATACCACGCGTACATCGGGCCCGGCAGGCTCGTCGAGTCGCTGTTCCAGTAAAGCAGATCGAACGCGGCGGGCGTGCGGCCCTTGAGGTAGTTGTCGACGACGTAATTCCAGACGAGATCGTTCGGACGCAGGAACGAGAACGTGTTCGCGAACTCCATGCCGCGCATCAGGCCCGGCGCGCCGCCGTTCTTGCCGCCGATGGTCTGCTCGCGCATCTGCACATGCGCCTCGTCGACGAACACGTCGAGCACGCCCGTGTCGCTGAAATCGAGCATCGCGGTGAGCAGCGTCATCGACGAAACCGGATGTTCGCCGCGCGCCGCCGCGACGGCCAGCGCCGTGGCGAGCAGCGTGCCGCCCACGCAGAAACCGAGCGTGTTGATCTGCTCGCGGCCGCTGATGCTGCGCGTCGTTTCGATCGCGCGCAGCACGCCGTCTTCGATGTAGTCGTCCCAGTCCTTGTCGGCGATGGTGGCGTCGCCGTTATGCCAGGACACGAGGAACACCTGCTGCCCCTGCTCCAGCGCGTAGGCAACGAGCGAGTTCTCGGGCTGCAGGTCGAGGATGTAGAACTTGTTGATGCACGGCGGCACGATCAGCAGCGGCCGCTCGCGCACAGTGGCCGTGCGCGGCTTGTACTGGATCAGCTGGAACAGCGCGTTTTCGTAGACGACCGAGCCTTCGGTGGTCGCGAGATTGCGACCCACGACGAAGCGCGATTCGTCGGTCTGCGAGATCTTGCCGCGCGTCATGTCGCCGAGCAGATTCATCACGCCCTGACGCAGGCTTTCGCCGTGGCTTTCGAGCAGCGCGTTCTGTGCTTCGGGATTCAGCGCGAGGAAGTTGCTCGGCGATGCCGCCGCCGTCCATTGCTGCACGACGAAGCGAATGCGCTCGCGCGTTTTCGTGTCGGTGTCGAGCGCGTCGACGAGTTCATGCAGATAGCGCGCGTTGAGCAGATACCACGCGGCCGTGAACGCATACGCGGGCGTGGTCTTCCACGCGTCGGCGCTGAAGCGGCGGTCCTTGAGTTCGGGCGCCTTGGGCGTGGCCGCCGACGCTTCGCGCAGCAGTTCCATGGCGTCGCGCGAATACTCGGCCTGGAGATGCTGCAATCGCGTGGGTTCGATCGACGCCGAGGGCATCTTGAACGCTTCGAAGGCGCTGAACGGCGAGCCCATCGACGGGTTCATCGCAGCCGGATTGAACGCTGCGGGATTGAAGGCCGCGGGGTTGAATCCCGGCGGAGCGAACGCGGAAGGATTAAAAGCCGTGGGATTGAACGCCGCGCCGAAGGCCGCCTGAAATGGATTCGCAGCCGCGCCGTTCGCGCCCGGCTGGGCCGCCTGGCCCCACTGCTGCGCACCCGTTTGTTGCGCAGCATTCATGGCGTTGCGCCAGGCCTGCGTCCACGCTTCGAGCATGTGCTGCATGCCGGCCGCGTCCGGCGTGAAATTCGGAAAGAAAGACTGTGCACCGTCTGAAGCGCCCGCACCGGGGGTCGTCGTGGAACGTTGAGATGCCGTCATGCCTGCTTTTGACCGATGTGTCCCGAAGGACTGGTTGAGAGGCAGGTGGGCCGCGAACGCTGCGCTACTGCCGTGCGCCTCGTTGCGTCCTGTCCCGCAGGTGAGGGACATTTTTGCTCCCCACCGCAAAGCGTGTCAATGCTTGTTCCCGATTTTGCCGCACTGCGATATTTTTTTTATTATCGTTTTCCCGATGTAATCCTTCGCTTAAATCGCGCGTATAAAAAGATCGATGCGGTGCAGCACAAAAAATCGCGTGCGCGCAAGTGCTTGCGATGCGCCAGACGAATCGCCGATTCGATTCGCGACGCATGCTTCGCCCTATGGCGTCATGAACGGTGCAGCGCAGCAAAATATGCTGCGAATCAGGAGGCAAATCAGGATGCGAAGATGCGGCGAATCGTGAATGCAAAAGGGAATGCAAACGCGCGCTTCCGGGTCGATCGAACGACGATGGAAGCGCGCAGTTTGCGGGCGATGCAGGGTTAAGACGCAGATACACGACGCAGATAACGACGCAAGCGATGCCTTGCGTCAGATCCGGCTCAAGGTGTGATCCAGATCAGCGCGGCCATGCGGCCCGTGACGGGTTCGCGCCGATACGAGTAGAAGCGCTCGCGATCGGTGAACGTGCACATATCGCCACCGCTCGCGTGCGCGATGCCCAGGTCGGCGAGGCGCAGGCGCGCGAGTGCAGCGAGGTTAGCGAGGAATTTGCCGGGCGCCTCGGGGCGCGGCACGAACGCGGCGGCGGTCGCCGCGCGATGTGCGGCGTCGACAGCATCGACGTGATTCATGAACGCGTCACGCACGTCTGCCCCCACTTCGAAGGCTTGCGGACCGATCGCCGGTCCGAGATACGCGTGCAGCGCGCCCGTCTCGCAGCCGGCGAGCGCCGCGACGCGACGCGCCGTCGCTTCAATCACGCCACCCGCGAGGCCGCGCCAGCCCGCGTGCGCGGCGCCCACCGCGCGGCCTTCGGGATCGCACAGCAGCACCGGCATGCAGTCGGCGACCATCACCGTGCAGGCGATGCCGGGCTGGTCCGTCACGCTCGCATCGGCTTCGAGCGGCGTGCCCGCGCGCGCGGCGGCCAGCGCGTCCACCGCATCCACCACGCGCGGACCGTGGATCTGCTTGAGCCACGCGGCCGGGACGCCCGCGTGCGCGAGCAGGCGCGCGCGATTGGCTTCGACCTGATCAAGATCGTCGCCCGAACCGCGCCCGAGATTCATGCCGCCGGGCAGATCGACGCCTTCGCCGCCGATATCGCCCGCAGCCTGCCAGCGCCCGAACGGCGGCGCGCTCACGCCGCCGTTACGCGTGGTGACGAACGCGCGCACGCGCGGCGACACGCGCCAGTCGGGATGCAGCAGATCGGCGGCGGTCAGTTCCGGGCAGGTCGTCGTCATGCGCGCTTGTCTCCTTTGCCGTGATCTTCGTGATCGCCGTCGTCTTCGTGCTCGTCATCCTCGTCGTCGTGGTCATCTGCGTAATCCTCTTCGTTACTGCCGATTACGTAGCCCTCGTCCGTGTAGGCGCTGTCGAACATGTCGTCGAAGCCGTCTTCGTCCTCTTCCGAACCGAAGCCCAGCGCCTCGATCAGCTCGTCCATATCGTCGGGCACTTCGGCGCGCCACTGCATCGCGCGGCCCGTGACCGGATGGATGAGGCCGAGGCGCCACGCGTGCAGCGCCTGACGCGCGAAGCCGTTGGGCAGAGCCGCGACCGAGCGCTTGCCGCGCGCGTGGCCGTAGACCGGATCGCCGAGCAGCGGATGGCCGACCGCCGCGCAATGCACGCGGATCTGGTGCGTGCGGCCGGTTTCCAGATCGCAATGGATCGCGCTGACGGGCTGGTTATGCCAGAGCGTCTTGTCGATGCGGCGGAAATGCGTGCGCGCGGGCTTGCCCGACGCGCCCTTCACGATCGCCATGCGCGTGCGCTCGCGCGAATCGCGGCCGATCGGCGCGTCGATGGTGCCTTCGTCGGCGATATTGCCCCACACCAGCGCCAGATAGCGGCGCTTGACCGTGCGTGCCTGCAGCTGGCGCACGAGGTCGGTCTGCGCCTCGAGCGTGCGCGCGACCACCATCAGCCCGGAGGTTTCCTTGTCGAGCCGGTGCACGATGCCCGCGCGCGGCAGCCCCGCCGCCGCCTCGCCGTAGCGGTGCAGCAGGCCGTTGAGGATCGTGCCGCTCCAGTTGCCCGCCGCCGGATGGACGACGATCCCCGCGGGCTTGTTGATGACGAGAATCGCGTCATCTTCGTAAATAACTTCGAGCGGCACCGGCTCGGGCGTGAACGCGAGCTGCTCGGGCAGCAGGTCGGGCACGAGCTCGATCGTCGCGCCAAGCGGCACGGGCTGGCGCACCTTGGCCGGTTTGCCGTCGACGAGCACGCGCTGCGCCTCGATCCAGCTTTGCAGCCGGTTACGCGAAAATTCGGGGAAAACCTTGGCGAGCACCTTGTCGAGACGCTCGCCCGCAAGCTCGTCGGGCACGTCGGCGCGGCGCGCCTCCTGGTCCCGCTGCGCCTGACGCGTGCGCGGAATTCCCGCCGGAACATCGCCGGAAATAGCGCCTGAAGCGCCTTCGGAGACGTCGCCGATCAGGTCGTCGTCAAGCGCTTCATTGGCTGCTGCGGCATTGGGGTCATCGCCCAGGCTATAATCGCTGATGCTGTTTTGGGCGCCGGGAGCGCCGGCACCCGGAGTAACTGAACGGGTCATTGAGTCTGGGTCACCTGTGGACCTGAAGCTGGACTGGAAAATGCGAGCCTTGAACACGATTACGAAACTGGCCCAATATGCGGTGGCCCGGAACGCGGCACGAGCACAAACGCTCGGCAAGATTGGCAACGTCATTCGCATTGCCGCCTGCGGCGCTGCGATTGCCGCTGTCGCGGCCTGCCACGGCCTGCCGGAAAAGACCGACGAAACGGCAACGTGGAACAACAACAAATTATATACGGAGGCCCAGGACGCGCTGTCCGGCGGCGACTGGGGCAAGTGCGCGAAATACTTCGAGCAGCTTGAGGGCCGCGATCCGTTCGGCCACTTCGCCCAGCAGGCGCAGATCAACGTCGCCTACTGCAACTGGAAGGACAACGAGAACGATGCCGCCGACCAGGCGATCAATCGCTTCATCCAGCTGCACCCGGATCACCCGGACATCGCCTACGCGTACTACCTGAAGGGCATGATCCACTTCAACGACGACCTCGGTCTGTTCGGCCGCTTCTCCGGCCAGGACATGAGCGAGCGCGATCCGAAGTCGCTGCGCGAGTCGTATGACGCGTTCAAGGTGGTCGTCGACAAGTATCCGCAGAGCAAGTACGCACCCGACGCGGCGCAGCGCATGCGCTACATCGTGAACGCGCTGGCTTCGCACGAAGTGCACGCGGCCGACTACTACTATCGTCGCGGCGCCTACGTGGCGGCCATCAACCGCGCGCAGCTCGCGATCACGGAGTACAAGAGCGCCCCGGCGATCGAAGACGCGCTGCACATCATGATGCTGTCGTATCAGAAGCTCGAACAGCCGCAAATGGCCGACGACACGCGCCGCGTGCTCGCCGCCACGTTCCCGGACAGCCCGTACGTCACGGGTCACGCGCGCCCGAGCAAGGACGCCAACAAGTCCTGGTGGCAGCTCTGGTAAGCGCTGCATCGTCGCCTGACAGAAAAAACGCCACGGTTTTCCGTGGCGTTTTTTTATGCCTTGGCGCCGCTCATGGCGGCGCCTGCCGGGACTGATCGCTCAGTCGCGCTCGAACAGCGCGATCGATTCGACGTGCGAGGTGTGCGGGAACATGTTCACCACGCCCGCGCCCTTGAGGCGATAACCGGCTTCGTTGACGAGCACGCCCGCGTCGCGCGCCAGCGTCGCAGGGCTGCACGACACGTAGACGATGCGCTTGGGCAGCGGGCCGTTGCCGCTCTGCGCGATCTCGGCGAGCGCCTGCGACACCGCGAGCGCGCCTTCGCGCGGCGGATCGACCAGATACTTGTCGAAGTGACCGAGTGCGCGGATGTCGTCGGCGGTGACTTCGAACAGGTTGCGGCAGGCGAACGACGTATGGCCGTCCACGCCGTTGGCGCGCGCATTTTCGAGCGCGCGCGTCGTCAGCTGTTCGCTGCCCTCGATGCCGACCACCTCGCGCGACAGGCGCGCCAGCGGCAGCGTGAAGTTACCGATGCCGCAGAACAGATCGAGCACGCGGTCGCCCGGTTCGGGCGCGAGCAGACGCAGCGCGCGGCCCACGAGCACGCGGTTGATCTGATGATTGACCTGCGTGAAGTCGGTCGGCTTGAACGGCATGCGGATGCCGAATTCCGGCAGCGTGTAATCGAGCGGCGTGTCGAGCGGATAGAACGGGAACACCGTTTCCGGGCCCTTCGGCTGCAGCCAGAACTGCACGTTGTGCTCGTCGGCGAACGCGCGCAGCAGATCTTCGTCGGCGGCCGTGATCGGCTCCAGGATACGCAGCACGAGCGCCGTCACGCTCGAACCGACGGCCAGCTCGATCTGCGGCATGCGATCGCGGATTGACAGCCCTTCGACCAGCTTGCGCAGCGGCACCAGCATCGCCGAAACGTGCTGCGGCAACACTTCGCAGCTCGTCATGTCGGCCACATAGCTGCTCTTGCGCTCGTGGAACCCCACCAGCACGCCGCCCTTCTTCGGCACATTGCGCACGGTCAGGCGCGCGCGATAGCGATAGCCCCAGGACGGTCCGTGGATCGGGCGGAACATGGTCTCCGAACGCACCTTCGACAGGTGCTGGAGATTGTCTTCGAGCACGCGTTGCTTGACGGCGATCTGGGCGCGCACGTCCAGATGCTGCATCGAGCAGCCGCCGCACTTGCCGAAGAACGGGCATTGCGGCTTGGTGCGAATCACGCTTTCACGCAGCACGCTCACGACTTCCGCCTGCTCGAACGTCGGCTTCTTGCGATAGCTCAGATAAGTGACGCGCTCGCCCGGCAGCGCGCCCTCGACGAAGATCACCTTGCCCGGCTCGCCCGATTCGGTGACGGTGCGGCCCACGCCGCGCGCCTCCATGTCGAGCGACTCGATTTCGAGAATTGGGGCATCAGCGACCGAGGCTTCCACGGCGGCGCGCTTTTCGGCGCGGCGTTCGCGCTTGCTGCGCTTCTTCGAGGGCGCGACGGGGATCGCGCCGGCTTGCGCGGGCTCGGCGTGGAGCGTTTCGGCTTGGGGGTCGGGGGCAGCTTGGGACACCAGCGGATTCCTGACAGACAGTGGGGGGTGGATTTTTTAGGCGAAGGCGAGATTGTAGTCGATTCGGCGGCGGCGGCCTCATGCGCGCCGTCGCAGGATGCGCACTGGCCGCTCAATTCGTCGACGCGGACGGCCTGTCGGACCGTCTGATATTGGGCCCTAGCGCTTTCAGACTTGTCTGATCCTCGTGCATGACGCCCGTCAGTACGATGGTTCTTGCGATGTGCCAGCGCCATCGGCACAAAGGACCCGACATCATGAACACGCTCATTTCCACCCCTGGTTTTGCGATCCCGCTCGCCTTGTTGTGTGTGGCGGTCACCTGTCTCGCGCCGCTCATCGACGCGTTGCCAACCGGCGCGTCAGCGGGCAGCGCCGCGCGCAGGCGCTCTTACTGCTTCGCGGCAGCCATCCTCGGCACGCCGGTGTTCGTGATCGGCGTGGTCTGGCTGGCCGTGCATCTGCTGCTCGACTAGCGTCGCGCTCCCACACCCGCGCCCAGACTGCTTGCCCGCGTTCACACACGGCAGTTCGGATTCCCGATCAGATCGCCCGATCGCTTTCGGACTCTTCTGATGGAAACGGCACCGCGCTCGGCGTACTCGTTGCACTCCCCATCAAAATTTTCGACATCGCCATGAAAACCCTGCTTTGCTGCACACTCGGCGCGGCCGCGCTGACGCTCGCCGCCTGCTCCGCCCCGACCGCCAAACCGGAAACCGTCATGTCGCTGGTGGCGCCCGGCATGACGCAGAACGACGTCATCAAGCGCGTCGGGCCGCCCGACCGCTTCTACGGCGAAAGCGGCAACGAATGCTTCCAGTATGCGCTCGGAAAATACGGCGACGTGCCGTTCGCGATCTACTTCAAGCGCCAGACGGTGATCGCCACCGCGCGCGCAGCCTGCAATCCGGCACTGGTTCGCGCAAGCGCGGGACCGGCCGTTGCCTGGCATTCGGCCGACTACAGCGTGACGCGCCGCTGATCCGCGCCAGGCGGGCGTGGTTCCTGCGCGGCTTCCAGCGCGATACTGTCTCGATCCGGTCATCGCGCAATCTCGGGAGCCCGTCATGAAACTCGTGAGCTGGAACGTGCAATGGGGCCGCGACGCGTCGGGCATTGTCGATCTCGCCCGCACCGTGCGCGAAGCCCGGCGTCTCGCCGACTTCGACGTGCTGTGCCTGCAGGAAATCACACGCGGCTTTCACGCGCTGCCGGGCGGTCCCGGCGACGATCAATTCGCGGAACTCGCCGCGCTGCTGCCGGGCTTTACGGTGATCGAGGCGATTGGCGCCGATCTGCCCCCCGCTTCTGGCCAAGCCGACGCGCCTCGCCGGCAGTTCGGCAATGCGCTCGCAACGCGGCTGCCCGTCGCGCAGGTGTTTCGCCACTTGCTGCCCTGGCCCGCCGACGAGGCCGCGCCCTCGATGCAGCGCGTGGCGCTCGAAGCGGTCATCGACGTCTCGGGCGCGACAACCGAAGGCGGCGCGCTGCGCGTGCTCGTCACGCATCTGGAGTTTTATTCGGAGCGCCAACGGCTCGCCCAGGTGGACGAATTGCGCCGCCTGCAACAGGAAGCCGCCGGGCACGCGGCGCAGCCCGCGCCCGCCGAAAACGCCGAGGGCCCGTTCGCGCGCACAGCGCGGCCGGTGAGCGCGATCGTCTGCGGCGATTTCAACAGTGCGTGGAACAGCGCCGCCTACCGGCGCATGCTGGAGGCGATCGACGGCAGCCCGCCGTTCGTCGACGCCTGGGCCGCCCTGCATCCCGGCGCGACGCCGCCGCCCACGGCGGGCGTCTACGACACGCAGCAATGGTCGGACGGGCCAATCAGCTGCGATTTCGTGTTCGTCACGGAGGATTTGAGCGCGCGACTCACGCGCTGCGAGTTCGACGGCGCGACGCGCGCGTCGGACCATCAGCCGGTCGTGCTCGAAATCGACTGATCCCGAGCCGGAAAGCGCGGCGTCACGCGCCGCGCTGGCTCATTCGGCGTCGCCGAACGCCTTCAGATATTTGTCCCAGTGCGGAGCGGTTTCGGCCGCGAGCGACTGCTTCACGAAGGTGATCTCGTCCGCGTATTCGCGCTCGCTGAAGCCGCCGCGCATCATCTGAAAGCGGCAATAGAGCAGATACGTGTTGACCACGTCCGTCTCGCAGTAATTGCGGATTTCCTCGATCTGGCCCGCCTGGAACGCCGTCCACACCTGGCCGCCGTCCATGCCGAGCTTGCCCGGAAAGCCGCACAGCTTCGCGAGCGCGTCGAGCGGCGCGTTGGCGCGCGCCTGATACATCGCGAGCAGGTCCATCAGGTCGGTGTGACGCGAGTGATAGCGGCTGATGTAGTTGTTCCACTTGAACTCGCGGTCCGCGTCGCCCATTTCCCAGTAGCGCACCGCGCGGATGCCGTGCACCAGCGCGCGGTAATGCAGCACCGGCAGGTCGAAGCCGCCGCCGTTCCACGACACCAGTTGCGGCGAATACTTTTCGATGGTGCGGTAGAACGAGTCGATCAGCTTCGCTTCGCCGTCGCCGGGCGTGCCGAGCGAGCGCACGCGAAAGCCCTGGCCGTCGCGGAACACGCAGGAAATCGCGGCCACGCGTTGCAGATGATGCGGCAGGAAATCGCTGCCGGTTTTCTCGCGGCGCGCGGCGAACGCGTGTTCGGCGACTTCGGTGTCGCTAAGCGTGGCGGGCAGATCTTCGAGACGGCGAATGCCGTCCACATCGGGAATGGTCTCGATGTCGAATACGAGTACAGGTGTCATACCGGATGACGGCGCGGATCGGCCGCGCCGGATGAGTTGTTCTTAGAGGACGGCGTCCTTGCGTACGCCGTTCGATGCGAAAAAGCGTTTGAGGCGCACCAGCGCCTCCTGCTGGATCTGCCGCACGCGTTCGCGCGTGAGGCCCATTTCGTCGGCCAGTTCTTCGAGTGTGGCCGGTTCGATATGGTTCAGGCCGAAGCGCCTTTCGATGACATGCCGATGCTTGTCCGACAGACGGCCGAGCCACGCGCGCGTGAGCGTCTCCAGTTCGCGGTGCTGCACCTCGGCGTCGGGCGACTGGCTCTGGTCGTCGGACAGCAGGTCGAGCAGGCTGCTCGCGGGATCGAGATCGAGCGGCGCGTCGAGCGAGGCCGTGTGCTCGTTGAGCGCGAGGATGTCGGTGACTTCCTCGGTGGTCTTGCCCGTGAGATAGGCGATGTCGTCGATGCTCGCGTCGCGCCGGTCCGACGCCGCGTTGGCGTTCAGCGAATTCTTCTCCAGATGGCGCTTGGCGCGCAGCACCTGATTGAGTTCGCGGATCACATGCACCGGCAGGCGCACCGTGCGCGCCTGGTTCATGATCGCGCGTTCGATGCTCTGACGGATCCACCAGGTGGCGTAGGTCGAAAACCGGAAGCCGCGCGTAGGATCGAACTTCTCGATCGCGTGCATGAGACCGAGATTGCCTTCCTCGATGAGATCGAGCAAAGGCACGCCGCGATTCAGATAGCCCTTCGCGATGCTGACGACGAGGCGCAAATTGCGCTCGATCATCACCTGACGCGCCTCGAACTCGCCTGCCTTGGCGAGACGCGAGTAGCGCTGCTCCTCCTCGACGGTGAGCAGCGGCTTGACGCTGATCCGGTTCAGATAATGCTGGATGGTGTCGGCCGTGAGTTCGGCCTGCAGGATGGCGCGGAAATCGTCGGCGTCCGAGGGCGCTGCGCCCTCTTCGCCTTCGCGGCTGCCGCTCTCTTCCGAGCCCGATTCACGCTCCTCGCGTTCCTCGCGCTCCTCGAGATCGCGCTCCTCGTCGTCGGCCGCCTGCGCGCCGTCCTCCACCGAAACCTGGGCGGCTTGACTGTCAGACTCGGCTTGCTGCAGACGGCGCTTCGATTTCGGCATGGTCGGCTCGCTTTATTGCGGCGGCAAGTACTTCAGTGGGTCGACGGGCTTGCCCTGACGGCGTACTTCGAAATGCAGCATCACGCGATCGGAGTCAGTATTGCCCATTTCGGCAATTTTCTGGCCCTTCGTGACCGCATCGCCCTCTTTTACCATCAAAGCCCGGTTGTGTGCGTACGCTGTCAAAAACGTGGCGTCATGCTTGATGATAATGAGATTGCCGTAACCGCGCAGCCCATTTCCGGCATAAACCACGCGGCCATCACCTGCCGCCTTGACCGGATCGCCCGCCGCGCCGCCGATATTGACACCCTTGTTCTTCGAATCGTCGAAGCCGTTGAGCACCGGACCGCGCGCCGGCCATGCGAGCGCAATGCTGCCGCCCGGCGCCGCGGCCATGTCGCCCGTGCTGGCAGCGGGCGGCACAGCGGCTTGCGGCGCCGACGTGGCGTTCGCACCCGAGCCGATCATCGGCGGCATCGCAGCCTGCGAGCCCGGCTGCGGCGAAGCAGCCATGCCCGGCACCGGCGCGGTAACGACGCCCGGCGTGTAGGCCGCGGCGTTGCTCGCACCCGGCGGCACGACACGCAGCAACTGATCCACCTCAATCTGGTTCGGATTGGTGAGGTTGTTCCACGTGGCGATGTCGCGATAGTTCTGACCGTTTTCGAGCGCAATCCTATAGAGAGTATCGCCCGGCTTCACCCGGTAATATCCCGGAGGCGGCGGCCCGAGCGGCACCGGCGGCTGCGCGCCGGCCGTGCCGAGCGGTGCGGTGCGGTCCACGACGGGCGCGTTGTCGAGACGCGTCGCGCAGGCCGTCAGGAGACAGAGCGCGATGACCGAGGCACTGCGTTGGGCCGCGGTCAGGTCGATATTCAAGCGTTTTCTTTGCATCGCGCGCAACATACTCATCGGTTTCAGATCACTCCGGATTTTAAAGGGACAAAGAAAACGCGATCAAGCCGCGACTCCCGCCACTGCGCCGGGCCCGTGCGCTCGACGAGCGTGAGCACCTGGGTCGCCTCGCCCTGCTCAGCGACCGGCGCCACGAGCCGCCCGCCGATGGCGAGCTGCTCGAGCAGCGCCTGCGGCACGTCGAAACCCGCGGCGGCGATCACCACCGCATCGAACGGCGCCGCCGACGGCAAACCGAGCCGTCCGTCGCCGTAATGCAGGCGGATGTTCGGGATGCGCAGCGGACGCAAATTCGTCTTCGCGCGCTCGTATAACGGCTTGATGCGTTCAATCGAATACACATCGCGTGCGATCCGGCTCAAGACCGCGGCCTGATAGCCGCAGCCCGTGCCGATTTCGAGTACGCGGTCGAGCTCCCGGCCCGCGCCCGCGAGTTCCAGCATGCGGGCGACGACCGAAGGCTTCGAGATGGTCTGGTGATGGCCGATCGGCAGCGCCGCATCTTCGTAGGCCTGAGCCGCGAGGCCCGGATCGACGAACATGTGGCGCGGCACGGCCGCGAGCGCCTGGATCACGCGCGGATCGGTCACACCGTTGGCACGCAGGCGTTCGACCATGCGTTCGCGCACCCGTTCCGAAGTCAGCGCGAGCGCGCCGTTGAGCGCGACGCCTGGCGCGCCCGCGCTGGGCGTCACGTGGGTGCGCGCGGGCGCGGCCGTATGCGGCTGCGAGGGCCGCGCGGACGGCGAGCTTGCACCCGAAAACGATTGCGCCGAACGCCCGGCGAGATCGGCGCGCGGCTTGGCCGATGCGCCGCTCAACGAACTGCCCGCCGACTTGCCGGATGGATTGCCAAGCGGATTGCCGGACAGCTGGCCGGGATGCGAGGACTTGCGCGCGGGCGAGGCCGCGCTATGCGCGGCGCCCGGCGCCTTGGCGGCCTTGACGCCGCCCGATCCCGCGATGCCGCCGATGCCCGGCGTACCCGACGCACCCGGCCCGCGCGCGCCGAGCGGCGCAGGCTTCGCGGCGCTGCTTTTCGCCACGCCGGGTTTGCTCGGGCTCGCAAGAGAACCGCGCGCGTCGTCGCGACGGCGCGGCTCGCGCACCAGATCCGCGAGGCCCAGCGGGAAACGCTTCGTGCGCTCGCCCGTCATGAAGCGCCGCCGCCCTGGCGCACCCAGTCGTGCGTCGCCGGCAACAATTGCGTATGCGTGAGGTCGAGTTGCAGCGGCGTGATCGACACGTGGCCGTTCGCGACTGCGTGGAAGTCCGTGCCTTCGCTCGCGTCGCGCGCGCTGCCCGACGGGCCGATCCAGTAGATCGGCTCGCCGCGCGGATTGGTTTCGCGGATCACGGGCTGCGAGGGATGGCGCTTGCCGAGGCGCGTGACGCGCCAGTCGCCGAATGCCTCGTACGGCAGGTTCGGAATGTTGACGTTCAGCAGCGGGCTGCCCGGCAACGGATGTTCGAGGTAATGCTTGACGATGTCGGCGGCGACGCGCGCGGCGGAATCGAGGTGGACCCAGTCCTTGTCGACGAGCGAGAACGCGATGGCGGGCACGCCGAACATGATGCCCTCGGTGGCTGCCGCGACCGTGCCCGAATAGAGCGTGTCCTCGCCCATGTTCTGGCCGTTGTTGATGCCGGACACGACGAGATCGGGCTTGTGGTCGAGCATGCCCGTGAGCGCGATATGCACGGAGTCGGTGGGCGTGCCGTTGACGTAATAGAAGCCCGTCGTGGCCGAGCGCAACACCGAAAGCGGGCGCCACAGCGTGAGCGAGTTCGAAGCGGCGCTGCAGTTCTGCTCGGGCGCCATCACCGTGACTTCGCCGAGCGGCTTGAGCGCTTCGTAAAGCGCGGCAAGGCCGGGGGCGAGGTAACCGTCGTCGTTGCTGATCAGGATTCGCATCAGCCGATTGTAACCGAGGAAAGAAGGCAGGCGAACGACAGGCGGGGCCCCGCTGCATCGCCGCTTACGACTTCGCGCGCGGCGCATTCCTACTATCGCTTTCATGAAATCGCAGGGCCATTTTCTTCATCTCGGCGCGCGCGATTCGTCTTACCTTGGGATCCGCTACGTCAGCGCCTTCACGATCGTCGGCACACGAAACAAATCGCACGATCGTTCGCAATCCGTCGGATTGCCGTACACTGTGCTGCTGTGCAGTATCCATGACCGAAGTGACAAGACAGGAGACACGATGCGCGCAATCCGCTGCAACCAGTACGGCCCGCCCGACACGCTCTCGATCGAGGAACTGCCCGACCTCGTGCCCGGCGCGGGCCAGGTCGTCATCGACGTGAAAGCCGCGGCCGTCAACTTCCCCGACGTGCTGATCATCGAGAACAAATATCAGGTCAAGCCGCCGCTGCCGTTCACGCCCGGCGCCGAAGTCGCGGGCGTCGTGCGCGCGGCGGGCGAAGGCGTGAAGCTCGCGCCCGGCACGCGCGTCGTTGCGTACGTGGGCAACGGCGGCTTCGCGCAGCAGGCCATCGCGGAAGCGGCCGCCTGCGTGCCGCTGCCCGAAGGCGCCGACTTCGCGACGGCCGCCGCGTTCACGCTCGCCTACGGCACCTCGCATCACGCGGTGGTCGACCGTGCGGCGCTGCGCGCGGGCGAGACGATGCTCGTGCTGGGCGCGGCGGGCGGCGTGGGCCTCGCGGCGGTGGAGATTGGCAAGGCGCTCGGCGCGCGCGTGATCGCGGCCGCATCGAGCGACGAGAAGCTCGACGTCTGCCGCCGCTTCGGCGCCGACGCAACCATCAACTACACGACCGAGGATCTGCGCGAACGCATCAAGGCGCTCACCGACGGCAAAGGCCCCGACGTGATCTACGACCCGGTCGGCGGCGAGTATGCGGAACCGGCGTTCCGCAGCATCGGCTGGCGCGGTCGCTATCTCGTGGTCGGCTTCGCCAACGGCGAGATTCCGAAGCTGCCGCTCAACCTCGCCCTGCTCAAGGGCGCGAGTCTCGTCGGCGTGTTCTGGGGCGATTTCGCGCGCCGCGAGCCGCAGAACAATGCGGCCGCATTCGCGGAGATGGTCGGCTGGATCGGCGCAGGCAAGCTCAAGCCCTATGTCTCGAAGCGCTACACGCTCGAAGAAACCGCGCAGGCGCTCAAGGACATGGCGTCGCGCAAGGTCACGGGCAAGATCGTGATCGAGCCCTGACGCACGCGCGCATCGCGCACCATGAAAAAAGGCTCGCCAGGTGCGAGCCTTTTTGTTTTTGCAGCGGCAACGATCAGACGACCTGCTGCTCGTGCAGCCGCGCGATCCGATCGGCGTCGTAGCCGAGCGAGCGCAGCACTTCGTCGGTATGCTCGCCGAGCGCCGGGCCGAGCCAGCGCGTGTCGCCGGGCGTCGCCGAGAGCTTGGGCGTGACGGCGGGCAGCGCGATATCGACGCCCTCGCCCGACTCGCCATGCGCATCCTTCGTCTGCCAGCGGAACTGCTGGATCATCTGGCGCGCGGCGAACTGCGGATCGGTGAACATGTCGGCGGCGCTGTAGATGCGGCCCGCGGGCACGTCGGCGGCGTTGAGCACGTCGAGCGCCTCGTCGATCGTGCGCGTCGAGAGCCACGCGGCAATCGCGCCGTCGATCTCGGCGGTGCGCGGCACGCGGCCGTCGTTGTGCGCGAGCGCGGGATCGTTGGCGAGATCCTCGCGCTCGATCGCCGTCATCAGGCGCTTGAAGATCGGATCGCTGTTGCCGCCGATCACGATGCTGCCGTCGCGGCACGGATAGGTATTCGACGGCACGATGCCCGGCAGCGACGCGCCGGTGCGCTCGCGCACCATGCCGTAGACGCCGTACTCGGGCACCACGCTTTCCATCATGTTGAACACGGCTTCGTAGAGCGCCACGTCGACGATCTGGCCGCTGCCGCCGTTCATGTTGCGGTGATGCAGCGCCATCATCGCGCCGATCACGCCATGCAGCGCCGCGATCGAATCGCCGATCGAAATGCCGATACGCGGCGGCGGCAGTTCGGGATAGCCGGTGATGTGGCGCAGACCGCCCATCGATTCGGCGATCGCACCGAAACCCGGACGATCGCGATACGGCCCGGTCTGCCCATAGCCGGACAGCCGCACCATCACGAGACCGGGATTGTGCTTCGAGAGCACGTCGTAACCGAGGCCGAGTTTTTCGAGCAGCCCAGGCCGGAAGTTCTCGACGACGATATCCGCTTCCGCCGCCAGGCGACGCACGATCTCCTTGCCCTCTTCGGCCTTGAGATTGACGGTCACCGACTTCTTGTTGCGCGCCTGCACGGCCCACCAGAGCGAGGTGCCGCCCGCTTCGGGCCAGAGCTTGCGCCACTTGCGCAGCGGATCGCCGCCCTTCGGGTCCTCGATCTTGATGACCTCGGCGCCGAACTCGCCCAGAAAACGCGCCGCGAACGGCCCCGCGATCAGCGTGCCGAGTTCGAGCACCTTGACGCCCGCAAGCGGGCCCGCGCCTTTCGCGTCAGCGCCATTGCCGACGCCAGCGCCGGATTCGTTGGATTCGGCTGCGCTCATACGTCTCCTTTCGTGTTTTTTGCTGCGGCCCGCGCCGCTTACATCGAGCGGCGGTCGAGCATCGCGCGCGCGATCGTGCCCGCGTCGACGTATTCGAGTTCGCCGCCCACCGGCACGCCGCGCGCGAGGCGCGTGACCGTGAGGCCGCGTGCCTTGAGCGTCTGGCCGAGATAGTGCGCGGTCGCCTCGCCTTCGTTCGTGAAGTTGGTCGCGAGCACGACTTCCTTGACGACGCCGTCCGAGGCGCGCTTCACGAGGCGGTCAAAATGAATTTCCTTGGGACCGATGCCGTCGAGCGGACTCAGATGGCCCATTAGCACGAAGTACAGCCCGCGATACGTGAGGGTCTGTTCGAGCATGATCTGGTCGGCAGGCGTCTCGACCACGCAGAGCAGCGTGGGATCGCGCTCGTCGTCGAGACAGGTTTCGCACACCTGAGCTTCGGTGAACGTGTTGCACTTCTCGCAGTGCTTGAGGTGGTCGGTCGCGAACGTGAGCGCGCGGCCGAGCTTTTCAGCGCCCTCGCGGTCGTGCTGCATGAGGTGATAGGCCATGCGCTGCGCCGACTTCGGCCCGACGCCGGGCAACACGCGCAGCGCCTCGACGAGCGCCGACAGGGCGGAAGGTTGTTTCATGCGGATTCAGCGTGGCAAAACAGTAAGCGCGATAAGCACACGATAAGCACGCGATACGCGCGCACGGCAAGCGGACGATCGGCGTGCGGTGAATGCGAGCACGGCGCGCGATCAAACGGCCCGGGCGGCGCGCACGCACGGCCCGGCGCAGGGCGCGCCGCGATTGCGCGCGACACCGGTCCACACGGACCGGCAGCGCGCGGCAGCCGCTTTAGAACGGCATCTTGAAGCCCGGCGGAATCGGCAGACCGGCCGTCATGCCGCTCATCTTTTCCTGCGACGTGGCTTCGGCCTTGCGCACGGCGTCGTTGAACGCAGCGGCGACGAGGTCTTCGAGCATGTCCTTGTCGTCGGCGAGCAGGCTCGGATCGATCGACACGCGGCGCACGTCGTTGCGGCAGGTCATCGTCACCTTGACGAGACCGGCGCCCGCCTGACCCTCGACTTCGATCTGGGCCAGCTGCTCCTGCGCCTTCTTCATGTTTTCCTGCATCTGTTGGGCTTGCTTCATGAGCCCGGCGAGTTGGCCTTTCAACATTTCATTGCTCCTTGTGGATCAGGGTGATGCGTCGCGCGCGCGGCGACGAAGCAGGCGCTCCATCGCCGCGCGGCGCAATTCAATGGGCGGCCTGGCCGCCCTGCGCGGCTTCGGGCGCGATCGGCCGGATCGAACCGGGCACGATGCTCGCGCCGAAGTCGCGAATCAGTTGCTGCACGAACGGATCGGCGCCGATCGTGCGTTCGGCGTCGCGCTGACGCTCGGCGCGCGCGGCGGCGTCGAGCGCGGCGGCCGTGCGGCGCGCCGGACCAACGGTCACGTCGACGTTGACGGGCTTGCCGAGCGCTTCCGCGAGCGCCGTCTTGAGCTTGGCGACCTGCGAGCTTTCCGCGTACTGCGGCACCGGCACGCTGAGCTTGAGCACGTCGCCGTCGAGCGCGGTCAGTTCGCTGTTGAACGCGAGCTGATACGAAATGCCCTTGAGCGACAGCGTGGCGGCCAGCGCGGGCCAGTCGCCGTTGAAGCCGATGGCGTCGAGCGCGATGCCCGGCGGCAGCTTGCTGACATCGACCACATTCGCCGATCCTGCCGATGCCGGCGCATTCGCGGCGCTCGCGCGCGGCGCGGCGGACTCGCTGTCGAACGACGGCGCGAAACCGTCATCGGACGACGAGAAATAGGCGTCGTCGGCGCCGAGCGGCATGTAGTCGTCGGGCGGCATGTCGTCGAACTGGCCGCCCCACGGCGGCGCGCCCGAGGCGTCCTGACGCGCAGCCGCAGCGCGCGGCTGACGCGCCTGCGCTTCCTGCGCGGCGNNGCGCGGCGGCGCCGGCCGGCGTGCGCGCGGCGGAGCGGTCCGTCGAGACGCGCAGGCCCTTGTTGCGCAGCAGATCGAGCGCCGCGCTCGCACCGCTACGCCCGGAGGCCGGTGCGGACGATTCGAACGGGTCGTCGGGCGTTTGCTGCGTCGGTTGGGCTTGTTCTTGTGCGGCCGGAGCGGGCGCGGCGGCAACGGGCTCAACCTCTGCGGCTGGCTCGGCTGCCGGTTGCACAACGGCTTCGACCGGGGCTTCCACCGACGCTACAGGGCTCGCGGCTTCGCTCGGCGCGGCAGCAACAACGGCAGCGGCCTCAACCGGAGCAGGCTGCGATGCAGCGGCATCTTCGTCTTCCCACGGCGGCACGACACGCGGCTGCGCCGCGCTCGCTTCCGCCCTGGCGGGTTCGGCAGGCGCGACTTCAACCGGCTTCGCCTCGACGACAGGCGCGGCAGCCGGAGCCGCAACGCTCGGCGCGACCGGCGCACTCGCACGCGGCGCGGGCGCCGCCGTAGCGACGGGCGTGGCAACCTGCGGCTGCACGTCCGCGCGAGACACCGGCGCGCTGCCGACACTGCCCGCGCTCACCGAAGGCTCGAACGCCAGCATGCGCAGCAGCGCCATCGTGAAGCCCGCATACTCGTCGGGCGCGAGACCCAGTTCGCTGCGGCCCAGCGTCGCGATCTGGTAATAGAGCTGCACCTGCTCGGGGCTCAGCGCCTGCGCGAAGCGGCGCA
>NZ_CAJZAR010000031.1:0-204271 GCF_914484835.1 Paraburkholderia tropica | reverse complement strand
TTCGTCGGCGATCGCCAGCACGCCGGGGCCGTCGCCGGTCACCAGCGCGTCGATCAGGCGAATCAGATAACTCTGGTCGAGCGCGCCGAGCATGCCGCGCACGGCCTCTTCCGTCACCTGGTTGGCCGAGTACGCGATTGCCTGGTCGGTCAGCGAGAGCGCGTCGCGCATCGAGCCGTCGGCGGCGCGCGCGAGCAGGCGCAGCGCCTGCGACTCGAACTCGACCTTTTCCTCGCCAAGAATATGCGTCAGATGCTCGACGATATTGCCCGCAGGCATCTGCTTCAGATTGAACTGCAGGCAGCGCGAGAGCACGGTGACCGGAATCTTTTGCGGATCGGTCGTCGCGAGAATGAACTTCACGTGCGGCGGCGGCTCCTCCAGCGTCTTCAGCATCGCGTTGAAGGCGTGGTTCGTGAGCATGTGCACTTCGTCGATCATATAGACCTTGAAGCGCGCATCGACCGGCGCGTAGACCGCGCGCTCGAGCAGCGCGGCCATTTCGTCGACGCCGCGATTACTCGCCGCGTCCATTTCCACATAGTCGACAAAGCGCCCTTCGTCGATTTCCCGGCACGCGCGACACACACCGCACGGCTTGGACGTCACGCCGGTCTCGCAATTGAGCGCCTTGGCGAAGATGCGCGAGAGCGTCGTCTTGCCCACGCCGCGCGTGCCCGTGAACAGGTACGCGTGATGGAGACGGCCGCCGTCGAGCGCATGCGTGAGCGCGCGCACCACGTGCTCCTGTCCGACGAGCGAAGCGAAATCCTTCGGTCGCCACTTGCGTGCGAGAACTTGATAGGTCATCTGGAAATTGTATCAGCAACGCCTGCGCGCTCCGATGAATCGGAAAGCGCCGAACGCCTTGTATGCGGGCGCGCCGGACCTGATCCGCGACGCGTGCGTGAAGGCGTGCGCGAACGCATGCGAAAGCGCGCGCGAAACGCCCGGCGTGTGCGCAAAATGGCACGAGCAACGACACGGCACGCGCACCGACACGCAACAGCGCGACGCGAAAAGCCTGCGGCGAAAAAATCTTGAAGAAACGGGGAATTGAGCGACGAGGTGCGAACCTTGCGCAACAACTGGGACTGAGACCGAGGATGGATGCAGCAGACGCGCGCGATGCGCTAGAAGAACAATCGCCAGAAAAAAAGCGAAGGTGACGAGCCTGACCCTCGGCACTGGCGGAAAACGGCTGTGGCTGCTTCGTTCCCGACCTGACCAGGTTGACCGCCCCACCATGCGAGGAGGCCCGTCACGTCGCATTCTAACATCGCTTGCACCGAATTGAGAATGCCGCACTGCAAAACTCTTTGCGCGACGCGGCTGAGCGCCCGCTCCACCGGGGTTTGACGGATGCGCGCGCATTGGCAAATGCACTTGCAAATGTGCTTGCAAACGCGCGCCGCGCCACCATATCGAGATTGTGCGCAACGTCGGTGGATCGTGGAAAGACAGTGCGGCAGCACGCAGTCAGGCTGCGCGGCACGCGGACAATCGACAGGTGCATGCAAGCTCCACGGCACGCAAACCGTGCACGCAACGCACGAAATGTTGGAGAAAAAGCAGGAAACCCTGCTGCCGACCTGCGTACTATCACCGTCGGCAACGCATAGGGATTTAGGCTACACTGGCGTCGATCGTTGTCAGGGCAGCCTTGGCGACTCGATCCGGTCCCGCCCGGCAAGGCTTGGGCATCGCCGGATATATTCTGGTTTTTGGTGTATCGTGGCGAGCAATTCAATCAGCCTCGATCCGAAAGAGGTATTCATACAATGAGCGAACAAATCAAGCACATCAGCGACGCATCGTTCGAACAGGACGTCGTTAAATCCGATAAGCCCGTCTTGCTGGACTTCTGGGCCGAATGGTGCGGCCCCTGCAAGATGATCGCGCCGATTCTCGACGAAGTCGCGAAGGACTATAGCGACCGTCTGCAAGTCGCGAAGATCAACGTCGACGAGCATCAATCGACGCCGGTGAAGTTCGGCGTGCGCGGCATCCCCACGCTGATCCTCTTCAAGAACGGCGCCGTCGCGGCGCAAAAGGTCGGCGCACTCTCGAAGTCGCAGCTCACCGCGTTCCTGGACAGCCACCTGTAAAAAGGCGCTGCCACCGCCGCGCGCCCTGCCCTCACGGCAGCCGCGGCGGAGCTGAAAAGCACGCCAGGTCTGTATCGCGCCATGTTGTCAGCCGACAACATGCACGCTAAAAACATGCCGAAACATACCGTTGGGCTTCACTGACGGTTTCTGGCGTGTGCTATGCTAGAATCCATAAAGCGTCGTATCCGGCGCCCTTATATAAGTCCTTGAGCGGTTCCGCTCGTTCTTTTCCCCCTGACTTCTTTTCGTCGCTCCCTTCCCGACGGGTTCTCCGTATGCATCTTTCCGAGCTCAAGTCTCTGCACGTGTCCGAATTGATCGAGATGGCCAATGGCCTCGAGATCGAAAATGCGAACCGCCTGCGCAAGCAGGAACTGATGTTCGCGATTCTCAAAAAGCGCGCCAAGACGGGCGAAACGATCTTCGGTGACGGCACGCTCGAAGTGCTGCCGGACGGATTCGGCTTCCTGCGCTCGCCGGAAACCTCGTATCTCGCCAGCACGGACGATATCTATATCAGCCCGTCGCAGATCCGCCGCTTCAACCTGCACACCGGCGACACGATCGAAGGCGAAGTGCGCACGCCGAAGGACGGCGAACGCTATTTCGCGCTCGTGAAGGTGGACAAGGTCAACGGCCAGCCGCCGGAAGCCTCGAAGCACAAGATCATGTTCGAGAACCTCACGCCGCTGCACCCGAACAAGGTGCTGCTGCTCGAGCGCGAAATGCGCGGTGAGGAGAACGTGACGGGCCGCATCATCGACATGATCGCGCCCATCGGCAAGGGTCAGCGCGGCCTGCTGGTCGCTTCGCCCAAGTCCGGTAAGACCGTGATGCTCCAGCACATCGCGCACGCCATCAAGCAGAACCACCCCGACGTGGTCCTGTTCGTGCTGCTGATCGACGAGCGTCCTGAAGAAGTGACGGAAATGCAGCGTTCGGTGGCCGGCGAAGTGATCGCCTCCACCTTCGACGAACCGGCCGCGCGTCACGTGCAGGTCGCCGAAATGGTGATCGAAAAGGCCAAGCGTCTCGTCGAAATGAAGCACGACGTCGTGATTCTGCTCGACTCCATCACGCGTCTCGCGCGCGCCTACAACACGGTCGTGCCGGCTTCGGGCAAGGTGCTGACCGGCGGTGTGGACGCCAATGCGCTGCAACGTCCGAAGCGCTTCTTCGGCGCGGCTCGTAACATCGAAGAAGGCGGTTCGCTCACGATCATCGGCACCGCGCTGATCGAAACCGGCAGCCGCATGGACGACGTGATCTACGAAGAGTTCAAGGGCACGGGCAACATGGAAGTGCACCTCGAGCGCCGTCTCGCGGAAAAGCGCGTCTACCCGTCGATCAACCTGAACAAGTCGGGCACGCGTCGCGAAGAACTGCTGATCAAGCCGGACATCCTCCAGAAGATCTGGGTGCTGCGCAAGTTCATCCACGACATGGACGAAGTCGAAGCAATGGAATTCCTGCTCGACAAGATTCGCCAGACGAAGAACAACTCCGAGTTCTTCGACATGATGCGCCGCGGCGGCTAAGGCCTCGCGCCCCGCTCGCTGCCTCAGGCACGACAAAAAACGCCCGCTCCATGCGGGCGTTTTTCATTTCTCGCCCCGTTTCACCACTGATTTCACGCAATAAACCGTTGCGGATGCACCCGGCCACAACCTGAACGTGAACGTTTACGTTGAACTATAATCCGGGTCTATCTTTACTGCCGCCGTCTACCCGGCCGGCCGCCGATGTCCAGACACGCCAAACCGGACCTTACCCCGGACGCCAACCCGCTCCTCACCGTGCGCGACGCCGCCTTGCGGCTGAACGTCACGCCACGCACGCTCAAATACTACGAGGAACGCGGCCTCGTTACCCCGACGCGTAGCGAAGGCCGCTACCGCCTCTACGACGAACACGATCTCGAACAATTCGCGCGCATTCTGCGCCTGCGTGCGCTCGGCTTTTCGCTGCACGGCATCACCGAAATGCTCAAGCGTCCGCTGGAGTCGGTCGGCGACGGACGGCGGCGCTACTCGCACGAATCGCTGCAACAGATCGCCGACGCGCTCGCGCAACAGATCGACACGCTCGACGCGCGCATCGGCGCCGTGCGGCGCGAGTTGAAGGAAGCGCAAAGCGTGCGCGCCGAACTCGCCGACGATCTCGATTACCTGAAGCGCCGCCTCGCGGGCGAGCCGTCCGAAGCGCTGATCGACGAACGCCTCGCCGCCTCGCGCCGCCGCAAAGACGCCGAACGCAACGCGGCGCTGCTTGCGCCCGCCCACGCCAAAACGCCCGCCGCCGCGCTCAAGTCGGCGAACAAACCCGGCCACGCGCGTGTCAGCAAAGGCGCGGAAAAGCGCGGCCAGAAGCGCACGCAAAAACAGTCCGACGACGAAGACGGAGGCGAACGCGCATGAGCGCCACCTCCGCCCGCGAACCGATCTTCAGCGCCGCGCGCCTGCGCGGCGACTTCTTCCCCTGGGTCCTCGCCATCGCGACCGGACTCGACTACTACGACAACGCGATTTTTTCGTTTTTCACGAGCTATATCGCGGGCGGCATCAACGCCTCGCCCGATGAACTCGTCTGGTCGTCGAGCAGTTATGCCGTGTGCGCGGTGCTCGGCATCCTGCAGCAGCAATGGTGGGTCGAGCGCATGGGCTACCGTCGCTACGTGGGCGGCTGCCTGCTGCTCTATGCCGCGGGCTCGGTCGCGGCGGCGCTCTGCGAATCGTCGATCGAACTGGCCTTCGCGCGCGGCTTCCAGGGCTACTTCATCGGCCCGATGATGGGCACCTGCCGCATCCTCATCCAGATCAGCTTCACGCCGCAGCAGCGCCCCGTCGCGACGCGCGCATTCCTGATCCTGATCGTGCTCTCCAGCGCGCTTGCGCCGCTCGTCGGCGGCTATCTGGTGTCGTATTTCGGCTGGCGCGCGCTGTTCGCGTTTTCCGCGCCGGCGGGCGTGCTCTACGCCGTGCTGGCCCTGCTCGCGCTGCCCAATTCCGGCCATCTGCTGCCCGAGGAGCGCGGCGAGTCGCACTTCTGGCCGTACATCATCTTCGCGTTCGCGCAGGGCGCGCTGCAGATCGCCATGCAGCAGGTGCGCTTCGAACTCTTCACGACGTCGCCCGAAATTCCGCTGCTGACGCTCGCGGGCATCGGCTCGCTCGCGTGGTTCGTCTGGCACCAGTGGCACCATCCGAAGCCGCTCGTGCGGCTGCACGCGCTGCGCGAGCGGCCGTTCCAGGTCGGGCTGCTGCTATACATGTTCTACTACTACATGAGCACGGTGCTCAGCTATCTGGTCTCGCGCTTTCTCGAAAGCGGCCTGAACTATCCGGTCGAGAACGCGGGGCGACTGACCGGCATCACCTCGCTGATTTCCGCCACCGCGCTGTTTCTTTACTTCCGCTATGCGAAGTTCGTCACGCACAAGAAATGGATCATCGTGCCGGGCTTCCTGCTGACGTTTTTCGTGGCGTTCTGGATGACGAAGATGACGCCCGACGTCAGCCAGTCGTGGCTGATTCCGCCGCTGCTGCTGCGCGGCCTGCTGCTGCTTTTTATCGTCCTGCCGGTGGCGAATCTCACCTTCCGCATCTTCGACATCGACGAATTCACCCACGGTTACCGCTTGAAAAACATCGTCCGTCAGTTGACGATATCGTTCGCGACGGCCACGGTCATCATCGTCGAGCAGCATCGGCTGGCGCTGCACCAGACGCGGCTCGTGGAATTCGTAAATCCGCTCAACCCGATCTTTCAGGACACGCTCGCGAAGCTGACACATACCTTCGAGGCGCTCGGCCGCCCGCCGGGCGAAGCGCATAGCCTCGCGCTCGCGCAGGTGAGCCGGATGGTGGCGCAGCAGGCGAGCTTTCTGACTTCGCTCGACGGCTTCTACTATCTGATGGGCGCGGCCCTCGTCGGCGCGGTATTCGCCATGTGGCAAAAGCAGATCGACTGAACACAACCGACGCGATGCTTTCGAAACTCTCCAGCTGGTTCGGCGCGCGCCGCCGCGAAAAGGCGCTGCGCACCTACGCGATCGACGACGCGCTCTGGCAGGCGACGCTCGACGGACTGCCCTTTCTCGGCCACCTCGACGCCGCCGATCTCGTGCGTCTGCGCGAAATCACGAGCCTGTTCCTCGCGCAGAAGGAATTCTCGACCGCGCACGATCTCGAACTCACCGACGCGATGACCGTGGCGATCGCCGCGCAGGCGTCGCTGCCCGTGCTCAATCTGTCGCTCGATCTCTACAAGGGCTGGGTGGGCGTGATCGTCTATCCGGGCGAATTCGTGATCCGCAAGACCGTCGAGGACGAGGACGGCGTGGTGCACGAAGTCGAGCACGACGCGAGCGGCGAGGCCTGGGAAGGCGGCCCGGTGATCCTCTCGTGGGAAGATGCGCAGATGACCGACGGCAGCGACGCCTACAACGTCGTCATCCACGAGTTCGCGCACAAGATCGACATGCTCAACGGCGAAACCGACGGGCATCCGCCCCTTTATCGCCGCTGGCACGCGCCGCTCGATGCGCAGACCTGGGCCGATGTCTTCGACAATGCCTACGACCAGTTCTGCGACAAGGTCGATGCGGTGCCGGAACGGCGCTGGAAGCGTTTCGAGCGCGATTCGCTGATCGATCCCTATGCCGCCGATCATCCGTCGGAGTTCTTCGCCGTGTGCAGCGAAGCGCTGTTCGTCACGCCGAAGGCCTTCGAGGCCGAATATCCCGAGCTTTATCGGCTGCTCGCGCGCTATTACCGTCAGGATCCGGCGCGGGTCGGCGCACTGGACGGCCAACCGGCCTGAAAAACCTGTTGCGGGCCTGCAAAAATTCGCCAACCAGCTGATTTTCTGGCATAATCGCGTTTTTTCGACCTTGGGCAAGTGGCTCGCGCGAAAAGCGCCGCGACATGGGTGTTGCGGGCAACGTGGGTTGGCTACCGCCAGATTTAAGGAAAGACCATGAAAGAAGGCATTCACCCGAATTACCGCGAAGTCCTGTTCATCGACGTGTCGAACGATTTCCGTTTCGTGACGCGCTCGACCATCCAGACGCGCGAAACCGCCGAATTCAACGGCAAGACCTACCCGCTCGCAAAGATCGAAGTCTCGTCGGAATCGCACCCGTTCTACACGGGTACGCAGAAGATCATGGACACGGCCGGCCGCGTCGAGAAGTTCAACAAGAAGTTCGGCGCACGCGCTACGGGCAAGGCAACGAAGTAAGCTTCGCTCTCCGGTCATCGTGCCGGAACCCGCACAGACGTGTACGAAAAGGGCAGCCCAGGCTGCCCTTTTTTGTTGTCCGGCGCGCCTTACCGAATATTTCCGACGCTTGCCGCGACGCCTGCTGCGACGCGTCTGTCAGCCGCTGATCCGCGGCCCGGTCACCGCCGTTTTATTGCGCCGGCAAGCGTTGGCAACAGATGACGGGCGCCAGCCGCCGTGACGCGCGCGAGCCCGCCCGGCTAGAATGCCGGATGCTCCGCAACGGCCGCGCGCGGCCATTGCGCTTACTCGAATTCCTCCGCACTGCATGAAGCCAGCCATTCGCCTCACCGCCTCCGCCACCAGCGCCCTGCCGCGCTGGCTGCTGCTGACCATCTGTATTATCTTCGCGTCGTTCGGCCTGTTCGGCCGCGATCCGTGGAAGAACGAGGATGCGGCCGGCTTCGGCGTGATGTGGACCATGGCCGGCGGCACCTCGCACGACTGGCTGCTGCCCAACCTCGTCGGCAAGTACGTGACCGAGAACGGTCCGCTCGGCTACTGGCTCGGCGCGCTGTGCATCCGCGTGTTCGCGCCGTGGGTGGACGCGAGCAACGCCTCGCGCATCGCCACCGGCGTGCTGTTCTGCCTGGCCTGCGCGTTCGTCTGGTACAGCGCCTATCTGCTCGGCCGCCGCCCCGAAGTGCAGCCGTTCAAATACGCGTTCGGCGGCGAGCCCGAGCCGCGCGACTACGGCCGCACGCTCGCCGACGGCGCCGTGCTGATCCTGCTGGCCTGTTTCGGTCTCGCCGAGCGCGGCCACGAAACCACGCCGCAACTGATGCAGTTCGTCGGTATCGCGATGCTGGTCTACGGCCTCGTGCGCGCCATCGACAAGCCGATCCAGGGCGCGCTCTGGTGGGGCCTCGCGCTCGGCATCGTGATGCTCGCAAGCGGCCCCGTGCTGGTGGGCGCCCTGCTGATCGGTACGCTCGCGATGCTCGCCATCGCGCCCGAAACGCGTTCGCGCTGGCTGCTCGTGGCCGGTTTGCCGGTTGCGCTCGTGGTCGGCCTGTCGTGGCCGCTGCTCACGCTGCATATCTATCCCGACGACGGCGTCTGGTTCCTCAACCAGTGGGCGCGCACCAACGTCAACGCGTTCGCCGGGCCGCCGGGCACGGTGCTGCGCTACGCGGCCAAGAATCTGCCGCTGTTCACGTGGCCGGCCTGGCCGCTCGCGATCTGGGCCTGGGTGAGCTGGGCGGGCCTGCGCCGCGCGCCGCACATCGCGATTCCACTTTCGGTGATCGTGCCGCTGCTGATCCTCGTGGTCGTGCAGAGCCACGAAACCAATCGCCTGTTCATGCTCGTGCTGCCCGCCGTGTGCGTGCTCGCCGCCTTCGCGCTGCCGACGCTCAAGCGCGGCGCGATCAACGCGATCGACTGGTTCGCCGTGCTCAGCTTCACGATCCTCAGCACCTTCGTCTGGCTCGTGTGGCTGGCGGGCATGACGGGCTTCCCGGCGCCGCTCGCGCGCAATCTCGCGCGCCTCGCACCGGGCTTCGCGCCGCAATTCAAGATTCTCTCGTTCGTCTGCGCCGTGGCCGTGACGCTCTGCTGGATGGCGCTCGTGCAATGGCGCGTGGCGCGTCATCCGAAGGTACTGTGGCGCAGCGTCGTGCTGTCGAGCGGCGGCACCACGCTGATGTGGGTGCTGCTGATGACGCTCTGGCTGCCCGTCGTGAACTACAGCCGGACCTATAAGGACGTGGCTCAGCAGATCGCCGCCCACCTGCCCGCCGATTATCAGTGCATCTCGCCCGTGCGTCTGGGCGACGCGCAGATCGCCACCTTCGCCTATTTCGGCAAGATGCACTTCTCGTTCGACGAGGATTGCGACGTGATCCTGCGCCAGGACACCCAGGACTTCGGCGAGCCGAGCTCGATGTCGAACTTCGTCTGGAAGCTGGTTTGGGAAGGCCGCCGTGTGGCCGACCGCGACGAGCGCTTCCGCCTCTACGTGCGCATCGACCGCCCGCAACCGCCCGTGAAAAAGCACGTCTGGCGCAAGCGCCCCGACTGAGGCCGCGGTGACGACGACGTTCCTCGCCGACATCCGGCGCATCGCCGGCCTCGCGTGGCCGGTGCTGGTCGGCCAGCTCGCGATCATCGCGTTCGGCGTGATCGACACGGCGATGGTGGGCCGCTACTCGGCGCTCGACCTCGCCGCACTCGGACTCGGTTCGTCGATTTACGTCTCCGTCTACATCGGGCTCACGGGGATTCTCACGGCGCTTCAGCCCGTCACCGCGCAACTCTACGGCGCGCGCAAGGACACCGAGATCGGCGAGGAAGTGCGCCAGGCCTTCTGGCTCGCGCTCGTGCTGATGGCGATCGGCTTCACGATTCTCTATTTCCCCGGCCCGCTGCTCGACCTCGCGCGCGCGCCCGAAGCGCTGCGCGAGCGCACCATCGGTTATCTACGGCTGCTTTCCTTCGGCCTGCCCGCCGCGCTGGCGTTTCGCATCTACAGTTCGCTCGCCAATGCCGTAGGCCGGCCGCGTCTCGTGATGTTTCTGCAAGTGGGCGCGCTGATCGTCAAGGTGCCGCTCAATACCTGGCTGATCTTCGGCGGACTCGGCGTGCCTGCGCTCGGCGGTCCCGGCTGCGCGCTCGCGAGCACGTCGATCAACTGGGCGCTCGCGCTGTGTGCGGCGATAGCCTTCACGCGCGTCGACGTGTTCGAGCCGTTCGAGATCTTCAAGCACTTCTGCTGGCCCGAATGGAAGCGCCAGGCGGAACTGCTCAAGCTCGGCATTCCGATGGGTCTGTCGTATCTGATCGAGGTGACGTCTTACACCTTCATGGCGATTTTCATCGCGCGCCTGGGTACGACGACGCTCGCCGGCCATCAGATCGCCGGGAACATGGGCGCGGTGCTGTACATGACGCCGCACTCGATCGGCGTGGCGACTTCGACGCTGGTCGCGCAGGCGCTGGGCGCGGGACGTCATGCCGAAGCGCGCACGCTCGCGCGCCACGGCGTGATGACGGCGGTCGCGATCGCCTGCGTGTACGGTGCGATCGTGTTCGTGCTGCGGCCGCTGATCATCGGCGGGTATACGCCTGATCCGGCGGTGGCGATTGCGGCGATGCCGCTCGTCGCGATCGTCACCGTGTATCACGTATTCGACGCGTTGCAGATCACGACTGCGTTCGCGCTGCGCGCCTACAAGGTCGCCGTGGTGCCGACCGTGATCTATGCGATCGCGCTCTGGGGCGTGGGTTTGGGCGGCGGCTACGCGCTCGGCTTCGATGTGTTCGGCAACCTGCCCGTCTGGGCGACCGGCGCGCGCGGTTTCTGGCTCGCCAACGCCGCCAGTCTCGTGATCGCGGGTGCGGGGCTCGCGGTGTATTTGCAGCGCGTGAGCACGCGGTATTTGCGGACTCACGCCTGATCGCGGCGATGCGGTTGGAAACGATGGAAACGATGGCGACGATGCAAGGTCGCCATCGCTAAAGACAAGCGGCCGGCTTGGCTAACGCCGTCTACGCACCACTGACTCCCGGTTTTTGGTTACGCACGCGCTTGGCAGTTAGTTGCATAACAGACCAGGCCAAATTTCACACCACTGCGCGCGCCGCCTCCACCGTCTGCGCCGCGTGATACGACGAGCGCACGAGCGGCCCCGCCACCACCTCGCGAAAGCCCATCGCCAAACCCGCTTCGCGCAGCGCCGCGAACTCATCGGGATGCACGTAGCGCCGCACCGGCAAGTGAAACCGCGACGGCGCGAGATACTGCCCGATCGTCAGCACCTCCACGTCGTGCGCGCGCAGATCGCGCATCGTCTCCAGCAATTGCACGTCGGTTTCACCGAGGCCGACCATCAGCCCCGACTTCGTCACGAGTGCCCCGTTCATCGCCTTCGCACGCGCCAGCAGCCGCAGCGAGCCGTGATAATCCGCGCCCGGACGCGCCGCGCGATACAGCGACGGCACCGTCTCGACGTTGTGATTGAACACATCGGGCCACGCCGCCGAGAGCGCGTCGAGCGCGCGCTCGATGCGTCCGCGAAAATCCGGCGTCAGCACCTCGACGCCGATTCCCGGCACGCACTCGCGCACACTCGCGATACAGCGCGCGAAATGCGCCGCGCCGCCGTCGCGCAGATCGTCGCGATCCACCGACGTGATCACCACATGCCGCAAACCGAGCGCCGCGACCGCCGCCGCGAGATGCGCGGGCTCGTCCTCGTCGAGCGGCGCGGGCCGCCCGTGCGCGACATCGCAGAACGGACAGCGCCGCGTGCACAGCCCGCCCATGATCATGAACGTGGCCGTGCGCTGCGCGAAACACTCGCCGATATTCGGGCACATCGCCTCCTCGCACACCGAATGCAGGCGATGCTCGCGCAGCACGGCCGCGACCTCGGCCACCGTCGTGCTCATCATCGGCTTTGCGCGCAGCCACGGCGGCTTGGGCAACGCCGCGCCCTCGCCCGCCGGCACGATCTTGACGGGAATGCGCGCGAGCTTCTCGCGGCTGCGCAAGCCGTGCTGGCCGAGCGCGGTGTCGCCGGCGCGCGGCGTGTCGGACGCGGCGTGCTCCATCTCAGCCTCCCGCGTCGAAAAACGCCTTGAGCAGACGGTTGATCTCGGCGGCGGCTTCCATCTGCACCATATGCCCCTTGCCCGCGATCACCTCCACCTGCACCGTCGGCGCGAGACCCTGCGCGTGCCGCGCCGGAATGATCTGGTCGGCGTCGCCCCAGATCACCAGCACTTTCGGCGCGAGCGTCGAGAGCCGGTCGCGGAACACGCGCCGCTGCGCGCCAGCCGCGAAGCTCTGCGAGGCGATTTTGGCGAGCGCATCCTGCACGCCTTCGAGCCGCTTGTACTTGACGAGATCCTCGACAAGCTGACGCGTGACGAGCGCCGGATCGGCGAACAGCTTGGTCACATGCGGCTTGAGCGCATTGCGGTTCGCCGCGCTCACGAACCCGTCGATATACGCGCCGTCGATTTCGTCGCCGAGACCCGCGCTCGCGATCAGCGAGAGCGACGTCACGCGCGTGGGCACGCGCTCGGCCACCGTCATCGCGACCGCGCCGCCCAGCGAATGCCCGACCAGATGCGCACGCTCGATCTTCTGTGTGTCGATAAAATCGATCACGCTCTGCGCGAGTTCGTCGAGCGCGCCGCTCTCGAGTGCCTTGCCCGACTCGCCATGCCCCGGCAGATCGAGCGCCCAGACCGTGCGACCCGCCGCGAGATCGGCGTGATTGAACAGCCAGTTGTTGAGATCGCCGCCGAAACCGTGAATCAGCACGACGGGCGTCGCATCGGCCTCGCCGAGCTTCAGCCAGCGCACGGTGCGCCCGCCGATCTGCGCCTTCTCAGGCTGCGGCCCCGCGTCGGCGTCGCCCGCTTTCGCGGGCACGAAATCGCGCTGAAATTCGGCGACAGCCGAATCTATTTCGGCATCCGAAGTTTCCGCATCGGCGACGACACCGAGCAACGCGCCCACCGGCAGCGTATCGCCCTCCTGCGCGATCTGTCGTCGCAAGATGCCTTCGAACGCGCACTCGACGCCCGACGCGATCTTGTCGGACTCGACGTCGAGCAGTTCGTCGCCCTTCGAGACCTTGTCGCCGGGCGACTTGAGCCAGCCGTTCACCTGGCCCTGTTCCATCGACAAGCCCCATTTGGGCATCGTGATCATGTGAATCGGCATGACTTCAGCTCCTTGCGGCGCGCGCGGCGGCGGCGATCTGATCCGCCGACGGGATATAGAGGTCTTCGAGCGAGGCCGCGAACGGCACCGGCGTATGCGGCGCGGTCACCATGCCGACCGGCGCCTGGAGATCGTGAAACGCCTTCTGCGCGACCAGCGCGGCGATGTCCGTGGCGATCGAGCAGCGCGGATTCGCTTCATCCACCACCACCACGCGGCCCGTGCGGCTCACGCTTTCGAGGATCGTTTCTTCATCGAGCGGCGAGGTCGTGCGCAGATCGATCACGTCCGCTTCAATGCCGTCTTTCGCGAGCTTCTGCGCCGCATCGAGCGCGTAATGCACCATGCGCCCGTAGGTGACGATCGTCACGTCGTCGCCATCGCGCACGATATTGGCCTCGCCGAACGGAATCGAATACGACTCCTCGGGCACGTCGCCTTCCATCGTGTAGAGCAGCTTGTGCTCGCAGAAGATCACCGGATCGTTGTCGCGGATCGCCGCGATCATGAGCCCCTTCGCGTCATACGGCGTGGCGGGGCACACGACCTTGAGCCCCGGAATATGCGTGAACAGCGAGGTGAGCATCTGCGAGTGCTGCGCCGCCGCGCGCAAGCCCGCGCCGCACATCGTGCGGATCACCACGGGCGTGACCGCCTTGCCGCCGAACATATAGCGGAACTTGGCCGCCTGATTGAAGATCTGGTCGAAGCACACGCCCATGAAGTCGATGAACATCAGCTCCGCCACCGGCCGCAGACCGCACGCCGCCGCGCCCACCGCCGTGCCGATGAAGCCGCCTTCCGAGAGCGGCGTATCGAGCACGCGGCCCGGAAACTTGCCGTACAGCCCCTTCGTCACGCCGAGCACGCCGCCCCACGCGTCCTGCTCGCCGGGCGCGCCCGCGCCGCCCGCGTTGTCCTCGCCCATCACGATCACGCTTTCGTCGCGCGTCATCTCTTGTGCAAGCGCCTCGTTGATCGCCTGCGAATAGGTGATTTTCCGTGCCATTTTCGTCTCCTTGATCTGGAATCCTGATTAACTGTGACTACCCGCGCAGCGGGGCGCTCAGGGATACGACACGTACACATCGGTCAACAGCGCTTCGGGCGCGGGCAGCGGCGCGGCTTTCGCCTTGGCAACCGCGTCGTCGATCAGCGCCTTCACTTCGGCATCGACCTTGCGTAGATCGTCGGTGCTCGCGAGTTCCGCGCGCACCACGCGTTCTTCGAAACGCTTGAGGCAATCCTTTTCCTCGCGCAGTTTCTGCACTTCGCCGGGCGCGCGATAAGTTTGCGCATCGCCTTCGAAATGGCCGAAATAGCGCGAGAGTTTCATCTCGACGAGCGTCGGACCGCCGCCGTTGCGCGCCCGCGCGATGGCTTCGCCGAGCGCTTCATAAACCGCGAAGAAGTCGAATCCGTCGACGATCACGCCAGGCATGCCGAAGCCATTCGCGCGGTCGGCGATATTGTCGGCGGCCACCGACCACGTCGACGACGTCGCTTCCGCATAGCCATTGTTCTCGGCCACGAAAATCACCGGCAGACGCCAGACCGACGCGAGATTCATCGACTCGAAGATCACACCCTGGTTCGACGCGCCGTCGCCGAAAAAGCACACGCCCACGCCGCCGGTTTTCTTCTGCTTCGCCGCGAGCGCCGCGCCGCAGGTGAGCGGACCGCCCGCACCGACGATGCCGTTCGCGCCCAGCATGCCCTTCGCGAGATCGGCGATATGCATCGAGCCGCCCTTGCCGCGGCACGATCCGGTTTCGCGGCCGTAGATCTCGGCCATCATCTCGCGCACGTCCACGCCCTTGGCGATGCAATGGCCGTGGCCGCGGTGCGTGGTGGCCACGTAATCGGCGTCGTTCAAATGGCTCATGACGCCGACCGCCGACGCCTCCTCGCCCGCGTAGAGGTGCACGAAACCCGGAATGTCGCCGGTCGCGAACTCGACGTGCAGACGCTCCTCGAATTCGCGGATCGTGCGCATCGAGCGATACGCCGCGAGCAACTGCTCCTTGTTCAACTGATTCGACATGGTTGTCTCCTGATGAAACACAATGAGTCGTGCCTGCGTTGCCTTCAATGAAACGTGAAGCCTCCATCGACGTTCACCGACTGCCCGGTGACGTTGTCCATCGTCGCGAAGAACAGGGCGAGCCGCCCCATGTCCTCCGGCGTTTGCGCGCGGCCCTGCGGAATCAGCGCGAGCTGATGGCGCTGCCACGATTGCTCGACGCTCTCGCCTTCGTTCTTCCATTCGTCGGAGAGCCGGTCCCACATGTAGGTGCGCACGATGCCCGGGCAAATCGCATTCACCGTGATGCCCTCGCGCGCGACCTCTTTCGCGAGCGCGTTCGTGAAGCCGACCACGGCGAACTTCGAGGCGCTGTAGTGCGCGAGATTCGGAAAGCCTTCCTTACCCGCAATGGACGCGACGTTGATGATGCGGCCGCGCTTTTGCATCAGCAGATGCGGCAGCGCCGCCTTGCAGCCAAGAAACGTACCCTTCGCGTTGACGTCCATAACGAAGTCCCAGTCGCGCTCCGATAGTTCGGATACCGGATGAATCGAAATCACGCCCGCGCAATTCACGAGGATGTCGAGGCCACCGAGTTCCGAAATCGCGCGCGCGACCATCGCTTCGACCTGCGCGGACTGCGTGACGTCGACCTTGCAAGTGACCACGCGGCGGCCGAGTTCCTGCACGTCCTTCGCGGTCTGCGCGAGCGCTTCGTCGAGCAGATCGGCGAGCAGCACGTCGGCGCCCGCCTGAGCGAGCGTGAGCGCGATGCCGCGCCCGATGCCACGCGCGCCGCCGGTGACAATCGCGACCCGGCCTTTGAGTGGTTCGTCCATGCTGATGCCTCCTGGTTGAGGGTGTGGGCATAAAAATCGTCAAACGCGCGCCGCCGCCTCGCGCAACAACTGATGCGAGGCCGCGTAGCGCAGCGTGCGCGCGACATCGACCGTCAACGGGCCGCCCCAGTCGAGCGCGACTTCGTAGCGGTCGCCGCGCGCCGGTTCGATCTCGCGTTCGCCGTCGAAGGCGAGCGTGCCGTGGCCCGCGTCCAGTGGCATCGGCATGCCCACTTCGAGCCGTTGGCAGGTGCGCATGTTGAGCCGCTCGATGCGGCCCGGCGCGATCGGCGCGAGGATCGGCACGCCCTCGCCGCTCGCGTCCGTGGGCGCACCGAAGGTCATGTGCAGCCCGTGCGCCGCGTCGCGCCCGACCGGCGCCCATGCCCCGCCGATCGACGCGAGCCCGATGCCGTCGGGCGGCGCAAAGGCCAGAAATAACGATTCGATATCCGAACTATCCGAAATCGCCCGCGCGCCGACGAACGGTTGCCGCGACACGCAGACATCGACCAGCGCGATTTCCTCGCGGCCCAGCGCCGGACCTTCGACGCAGCGCGCCACCAGCCGCTTGTTGCGCGAGAGCGCGGTTTCGGCGGGCACCGCGCCCGTCGCGACGAGCGCGCCCGCGAGGCCCGCCACGGTGGCCTCGCGCAGTTCGGGAAACGCGTTGTTGGTGCCCGTGGAGAGCGCGAGCAAGGGCGTGTCGCCGCAATGCGCCGCGACCGCGCGATGCGTGCCGTCGCCGCCGAGCACGGCGATCAGCGCGACCTGCTCGCGCACCATGCGGGCGACGCCCGCGTGCGTGTCGGCGGCGCTGTCGCTGATCGGCAGATCGATGAAATCGACGGTGGGCCAGCGCTCGTGACGCGCCACCGCCGCATGCGTTTCGAGCGCGCGCAGCACGAGCGCGGCCACGCCGGTCTTGTCGCGCAACGTGATCACGCGATCGACGCCGAACGCGCCGAGGCCCGCGAGCAAGCGCACGACCATGTTGGCTTTCTCGGCCGTCGGAAACACGGAAGCATGCGTGGTCAAGCGGCGGATGTCGCGACCCGAAGCCGGGTTCGCGATCACGCCTACGGTCACGGGCGTCGTCACGGGCTTTGTCTCCTGATCCGCGCATGGGCGGATGCCTTGTGTCAGCGACGCTTGCACGCCGCCTTTGTCCGCAGACTCTGCAAGCGTTATGCCAATGCGTCCGCGTCGCCCGCTCGCGCCGGCGAAATGCCGCTGCGACGCGGCTTTGCGGCCGTTCCACGCTCGCCCGGCACGATGCGCCGCGCCGCGCCGCCGCGTCTCAGCGAGCGCGGCAATCGGTACTGAGACGCCATGCAGTGCAGCGAGACGCGCGGGCCGCATCGCGCCGCGCCCCGCACGACGTGCCCGAGCCGCCGTTGTGCAGCGACGCATGCGCGTCTCGCGACGCGCTGAGACGATCGTCTCAGCCGTCTCGCTTGCTGCGCTGCGGTGTGATCGCGCGCGCCGGATGTGCTACAACAGGTTCCCGCCGGACGCCGCGCGCGCTCCGCGTCCCCGCCTGGATTGGTCTGGATTCGACTGGAACCGCCATGCCCTACGCCCTCGCTCCCACCCGCCACGCCGCGCGCGTGCGCGACGCCGTCGAAGGCCGCGTGCCCGCGCCGTCCGGCTCGGCGCGGCTCGCATCGTCGTGGCAGCGCTCATTCGAGCGCTATCAGCTCGACCCCGGTTCGGTGATCGGCCCGCGCGTACTGAGCGCCGCCGAACTGCGCGAAATCCGCGAGCGCGAGGAATCGTTTCTGCGCGCCTCGGGCCAGTGCCTCACGCGCCTGCACGACGTGGTGCGCGACGCCGATTACTGCGTGATGCTCACCGACGCGCACGGCGTGACCATCGACTACCGCATCGACCGCGAGCGCCGCAACGACTTCAAGCACGCGGGCCTGCATATCGGTTCGTGCTGGTCGGAGAGCGAGGAAGGCACTTGCGGGATCGCGAGCGTGCTGGCCGATCTCGCGCCGATCACCGTGCACAAGACCGATCATTTCCGCGCGGCGTTCACCACGCTCACGTGCAGCGCCGCGCCGATTTTCGCGCCGGGCGGCGAACTGATCGGCGTGCTCGATGCCTCCGCCGTGCAGTCGCCCGACGGGCGCGAGAGCCAGCGCATCGTCAATCAGCTCGTGCGGCAAAGCGCGACGCTCATCGAGGACGGCTATTTCCTGCATCGCACGTCGTCGTGCTGGATTCTGTTCGGCCATCAGAGCCGCAATTACGTCGAGGCGCAGCCCGAACTGCTGATCGCCTTCGACGAAAACGGCAACGTGGTCGCCGCGAACCGGCGCGCGCGCGAAATCATTCCGGGCCTCGAAGGCCCGCGTCATATCGACGAGATTTTCGATTCGTCACACGTGCAGTTGCGCGATATCGGCCGCATCGAAGCCATCGCGTCGCTGCGTCTGCGTGCGAGCGGCGCGATGCTTTATGCGCGTATCCGTGCGCCGCTCGGGCGCTCCGCGTCGGCGGGCGTGCATGGCGCGGTGCCGCTGCGCGACGCGCGCGACGGACACGCCATGCGCACCACGCGCGCCGAGGAAACGCACGACCGCAGCGCGCTCGGCCCCTTCCTGCGCAGCGCCGACGCGCACGTGGCCGAGAACGCGCGCATCGCGCAGCGCGTGGTCGGCAAGCGGCTGCCGATTCTGCTGCTCGGCGAAACCGGCGCGGGCAAGGAAGTATTCGCGCGCGCGATCCACGATGCGGGGCCGCGCCACAACCGGCCGTTCGTCGCGGTGAATTGCGGCGCGCTGCCCGAGTCGCTGATCGAGAGCGAGTTGTTCGGTTATGCGCCGGGCGCGTTCACGGGCGCGCGGCGTCACGGCGCGCGCGGCAAGATCGCGCTGGCCGATGGCGGCACGCTGTTTCTCGACGAAATCGGCGACATGCCGCTCGCGTTGCAGACGCGCCTGCTGCGCGTGCTCGCCGAAGGCGAAGTGCTGCCGCTCGGCGGCGAGACGCCGCTGCGTGTCGATCTCGACGTGATCTGCGCGACGCACCGCGATCTCGCGCAGATGGCCGCGGCGGGCGCGTTTCGCGACGATCTCTATTACCGCCTGAGCGGCGCGGTGCTCACGCTGCCGCCGCTGCGCGAGCGGCGCGACATCGGCACGCTGATCGACGCGGTATTCGCCGAGGAAGCGCAGGCCGCGGGCCGCCCGCTCGGGCTCGACGCCGCGCTGGCCGCGCAACTCGCCGACTATGCGTGGCCCGGCAATCTGCGCCAGTTGCGCAATGCCATGCGCTACGCATGCGCGGTGTGCGACACCGTGCGCGTGGAGGCGCGGCATTTGAGCGCCGATCTCGCGGCGCAGTTGGCCGTTTCGCCATGCGACCCATGCGGCGCCACGGCGCCGTCGAGCGAACGTGCTACCGGTCAAACCGGCAACGCCGAGCGCGCCCGCATCCTCGCTGCCCTCACCACGCATCGCTGGCGTCCCGACGCCGCCGCTGCCGCGCTCGGCATCTCGCGCGCGACGCTTTATCGGCGTATCGCGAAGCACGGTATCGTCGGACCGCATCGGGCCTGAGCGTTTGCGCCTACGGTTTTTCCGACGCTCCAGCCGCAGTTTTCCGAACGCGCGCACCGTCCTGGCGCACGCGCGCTCGTTGCGCCCGCCGCGATTTGCCGTGATTCGCCGCGATCGGCCGCCGCCACAATGCACAGAAGTATTAAATATTGTGCGGTGCGATTGTCTTGCCACGAAACGCTCGGTATAAATCGACCGCTTCCCGTCCACGGATGCGCGAACTGTCCTATCCTGATAGCGCAGCGCCCTACCGACTGGATGCGTCGTCCGTTCCCGGCTAACCGAATTCGAATTGCCCTCAATGGAGTGATTGCCATGCTGAAGAAGCTGCTGATGCTGTTCCTCGCACTCGGTCTGTCGCTGTCCGCCGCGTTCGCCGCGGCTGTCGAAGTCAATACCGCCGATCAGGCGGCGCTCGAATCGGTCAAGGGCATCGGCCCGGCCCACGCCAAGGCGATCCTCGACGAACGCAGCAAGAACGGCCCGTTCAAGGACGCCGACGATCTCGTCACGCGCGTGAAGGGCATCGGGCCGAAGTCGGTGCAGAATCTCGAAGCCGCGGGCCTGACGATCAACGGTTCGTCGGCGCCGCCGGCGGGTAAGCCGGCTGCGTCGGCCAAGAGCGGCAAGGCGGCGACCCCGGCCACGACGGCCGCGCCCGCCGCCACGACCGGCACCGCGCCGAACCCGATGACTCACACGCCTGCTACGACGGCTCCGACGGCCACGACCGCGCCGGCCGCCTCGGACGCCACGGCCGGCAAGTCCAAGCGCAAGAGCAAGAAGGACAAGGAAGCCGCCGCCGCGAGCGCCGCGCAGGCGGGTTCGGCCGCGCCCGCCGCCACCGCGCCGGACGCCGCCTCGGATACCAAAGCCAAGAAGGGCAAGAAGTCGAAGAAGAGCAAGGCCGCTTCCGACGCGGCCGCCTCGGGCGCCTGATACCGCGCGCCCGCTTTCCGGCACTTTCAGCCGTCCCGCGGCGCGCCCGATGCGCGCCGTCCGATTTTCCGGCCGCGTCCCCCGTCGCGGCCATCATTCAGTGAGATCGTCATGAGCCTGCTTGATACCCTCGGTTCCCTGCTCGGTTCGTCGCAACAGCAACAAGGCGGCGGCCAGGCCCAACTCCTCGCACTCGCGATGGAATTCGTCAACAACCAGCCGGGCGGCCTGAACGGCCTCATCCAGAAGTTCCAGCAAGGCGGTCTCGGCGACGTCGTGCAATCGTGGGTCGGCAACGGCGAGAACCAGGCCGTGTCGCCCGTTCAACTGCACAATGTGCTCGGCTCGGACGTGGTCTCGGGTCTCGCGCAGAAGGTCGGCATGCAGCCCGACCAGGTCAGCGGCCTGCTCGCCCAGGTGCTGCCGCACGTCGTGAACGCGGGCACGCCGAACGGCGAAGTGCCGCAAGGCGGCCAGATCAACAGCGAAAGCGTGCTCGGCACGCTCGGCGGCCTCGCCGCGCTGTTCGGCGGCGGCAACAAGCAGGCTTGATGAGGTGAAGTGACGCGCGGCGCGTCTCTCGCGCGTTGGCGCTTTCGCATCGCCCATGAAAAAAGGGCTCCCCGATTGGGGAGCCCTTTTCATTCGTAGCGCGACGCATCACCGTCGCGCCCGATGCTCACTCAGTGCGTTCAGTGCACGACGCGCTCGAACACGAGCTTGCCGTCCTGAACGTCGACCGGAATCACGTCCTTCGGCCCGAACTTGCCCGCGAGGATCAGCTTGGCGACCGGATTCTCGATCTCCTGCTGGATCGCGCGCTTGAGCGGACGCGCACCGAACAGCGGGTCGTAGCCGACATCCGCGATCTTGCCGAGCGCTTCGTCCGACACCACGAGCTCCATGTCGAGCTTTTCCAGACGCTCGCGCAGACGCTGCAGCTGGATCTTCGCGATCGACTCGATGTTGTCCTTGCCGAGCGCATGGAACACGACGACTTCGTCGATCCGGTTCAGGAACTCGGGGCGGAACTGCAGCTTCACTTCGTTCCAGACCGCTTCCTTGACCGCTTCCTGCGGCTCGCCGTGCATCGACTGGATGAGGTGCGAACCGAGGTTCGACGTCATCACGATCACCGTGTTCTTGAAGTCGACGGTGCGGCCCTGGCCATCGGTCATGCGGCCGTCGTCGAGCACCTGCAAGAGCACGTTGAACACGTCCGGGTGCGCCTTCTCGACTTCGTCGAGCAGGATCACGCTATACGGCTTGCGGCGCACGGCCTCGGTCAGATAACCGCCTTCCTCGTAACCGACGTAGCCCGGCGGCGCGCCGATCAGACGCGCGACGCTGTGCTTCTCCATGAACTCGCTCATGTCGATACGGATCAGGTGATCCTCCGAATCGAACAGGAAACCCGCGAGCGCCTTGCACAACTCGGTCTTGCCCACGCCCGTCGGCCCGAGGAACAGGAACGAGCCGTAGGGCTTGTTCGGGTCCGCGAGACCGGCGCGCGAACGGCGGATCGCATCCGACACCGCGTTGATCGCCTCGTCCTGGCCGACCACACGCTCATGCAGCTTGTCTTCGATCAGCAGCAGCTTTTCGCGCTCGCCCTGCATCATGCGCGAGACCGGAATGCCGGTCGAACGCGACACGACTTCCGCGATTTCCTCGGCGCCCACCTGCGTGCGCAGCAAACGATGACGCTTCGGGCTGTTCTGCTCGGTGGCCTCGGCCTGCGCGACCTGCTTGAGCTGCGCTTCCAGTTGCGGCAGCTTGCCGTACTGCAATTCCGCGACCTTTTCGAGCTTGCCTTCGCGCTGGAACTTCGTGATCTCGGCGCGCACCTTGTCGATGTCTTCCTTGATCTGCGCGCTGCCCTGCACCGCGGCCTTCTCGGCGGTCCAGATCTCTTCGAGGTCCTTATATTCGAGGCTCAGTCGATCGATTTCCTCTTCGATCAATTGCAGACGCTTCTGCGACGCTTCGTCCTTTTCCTTCTTGACGGCTTCGCGTTCGATCTTCAGCTGGATCAGACGACGATCGAGCTTGTCCATCTCTTCGGGCTTCGAATCGATTTCCATCTTGATCTTCGAAGCGGCTTCGTCGATCAGGTCGATGGCCTTGTCCGGCAGGAAACGGTCGGTGATATAGCGATGCGACAGTTCCGCCGCCGCGACGATCGCCGGGTCGGTGATTTCCACACCGTGGTGCAGTTCGTACTTTTCCTGCAGGCCACGCAGGATCGCGATGGTCGCCTCGACCGACGGCTCGTCGACGAGCACCTTCTGGAAGCGGCGTTCGAGCGCGGCGTCCTTCTCGATGTACTTGCGATATTCGTCGAGCGTGGTCGCGCCGATGCAGTGCAGCTCGCCGCGCGAGAGCGCCGGCTTGAGCATGTTGCCCGCGTCCATCGCGCCTTCGGCCTTGCCCGCGCCGACCATCGTGTGAATCTCGTCGATGAAGACGATGGTCTGGCCTTCGTCCTTGGCGATGTCGCTGAGCACCGACTTCAGGCGCTCCTCGAACTCGCCGCGATACTTCGCGCCCGCCAGCAAAGCGGCCATGTCGAGCGAGAGCACGCGCTTGCCCTTGAGCGTTTCCGGCACTTCGCCGTTGACGATGCGCTGCGCGAGACCTTCGACGATGGCCGTCTTGCCCACGCCCGGCTCGCCGATCAGCACCGGATTGTTCTTGGTGCGGCGTTGCAGGATCTGGATCGAGCGGCGGATTTCGTCGTCGCGGCCGATCACGGGATCGAGCTTGCCGGCGCGCGCGCGCTCGGTCAGATCGACCGTGTATTTCTTGAGCGCCTCGCGCTGGCTTTCGGCGTCCTGGCTATGCACCTGCGCGCCGCCGCGCACCGCGACGATCGCCGCTTCGAGCGCCTTGCGCGTGAGACCGTTCTTGCGCGCGATCTGGCCCGCGTCGCCCTTGTCGTCGGCGACGGCGAGCAGGAACATTTCGCTCGCGATATAGGTGTCGTTGAGCTTCTGCGCTTCCTTGTCGGCCTGATTGAGCAGGCCCGTGAGCTCGCGCCCGACCTGCACGTTGCCGTCGGTGCCCTGCACCTGCGGCAGACGGTTGATGGCGTCGTTGAGCGCGTTTTGCAGCGCCTGAACCTGCACGCCCGCGCGCGACATCAGCGAGCGCGCCGAACCGTCCTGTTGCGCGACGAGCGCCGCCAGCAGATGGACCGGTTCGATGTATTGATTGTCTCGGCCGACGGCCAGGCTTTGTGCGTCGGCGAGTGCTTCCTGAAACTTGGTGGTGAGCTTGTCGATTCTCATTTAAAACGAGACCTCCAGTAATCTTGACTGTCACCAAATTTAAGGGTCATTGCGCCAGTTTCAAGCGCACAGGCCGTCATTTTTTCCGATTTTTAGTATGGAAGCGTTCTGGATGCGCAGACGGCCGCCCGCAGCGGGACGGCCGTGAAAATCGCAGATTTGTCTGATCAACGCGCGTCGCGAGGTTCGACGCGAAAACCGGCGTGAAGCGGACGCCGGCCAGCGCCGTCAGCGCGCGGCGCTGGCCGGCTTCGCGCGCGGCATGAAGTTGATGGCCGAGATGCCGAGCACGCTGCTCAGTTCACTCTCCGGCTGCGCCAGTTCGCCGATGGTGTGGCGGTCGAGTTCGGCGAGGAAGGCGTCGCGCGCGGCCGCCAGCGCATGCTTGAGACGGCACTGCGGTTCGATGACGCAGCCGCGACGCTCGCCGTGCTCGTCGGGAAAACAGCCGACCAGCGCAAAATCGCTCTCGGTATGGCGCACCACCGTGCCGACGCTCAGCGCGAGCGAAGCCGGCGCGAGCCGCAGGCCGCCGTTGCGCCCGCGAATGGTGTCGACCCAGCCGAGTTCGCCGAGCCGCTGCACGACCTTCATCAGATGGTTCTTCGAGATGCCGTAGGCGTCGGAGATTTCCTGGATCGTCGCCAGGCCGTCGCGGCGCAGCGCGAGATACAGCATCACGCGCAGCGAGTAGTCGGTGTAGTCGGTCAGTCTCATGGCGATCGTTAAAAAATGAGTCAGGTCAATCGTGACGCTAATGCGTCTAAGATAACATGCAGCGTTCATGCGGGTTTTGCGCTGCCCGGGTATCATGAACGCTTCGTATTTCCAGGTATTTTCCGGCATTTCCGGCCGTATCGGAATGTGCCGCGGCCTACGTACCCTTCGCATCATCCGTACCAGCGCAACATGACCGACGCCCATCCCGCTTCCACGCAGAACGAAGCTCACGTTCCTGCCGCCCCCTACGCCGAGCCGACCGAAGACAACATCCGCGAACTCGTCTACGCGTTCTACGACCGTGTGCGTGCGGACGCGCTGCTCGGTCCGGTCTTCGACGGCATGCTGGCCGGGCGCTGGGACGACCATCTGCCGAAAATGGTGCGCTTCTGGTCGAGTCTTGTGCTCGGCACGAAAACGTACCGCGGCAATGTGCAGCAGGCCCACAATCCGGTGGAAGGCGTCGAGCCGCGCCACTTCAGCCGCTGGCTGCATCTGTTCCTCGATACCGTTCAGGCGCGTTACGAGCCCGCCGCCGCGCTTCAGTTCATGGAGCCCGCGCTGCGTATCGCGCAGAGCCTGCAATTGAGCAAATTCGGCTGGGACTACCAGATTCCGCCCGAACAGCAGGCCTTGCTCGATGCGGTCGCGCCGCGCCGCCGCCCCGCCGGTCTGGGGCACGATCACGACCTGCCCACCCGCCCGCCTGGCGAGCCGTTTCCGACGCGCATCATCGGCCGGTCGATGGACGCCGACGAAGCCGATCGCGCGGATTAAGCTCCGCTGTTTTTTATCGGCGTCGGCGCTTCTTGGCTGTTAGTTGCAATTGATCGTGCGCTCAGTCTCAGTCCCTCTCAGCGCGATCTGCCCCGTTTTATGCGCATAACGGCGCCACAGCATCAGAACAGATTGCGATCGACCTTCGGCACCTCGGGCGCGAGTTTCAGCAGCGCCTGACTTTGCGCGACGACAAAACGCGCCACCTCGTCCACCAGCGTCCGCTCCTCGCCCACATAGACCTCGGCACGCGCCAATTCCGGTGCGAGCGCACTCGCCTGCCGCGCCATGCGCACCATCTCGCGCTCCAGAAAACGCGGCTGCGTGGCGGTGCGCTGGGCGAAATCCGCGAGCGCGTACGGCGTGAGTTCCTGAAGCCGGAACACGTCGCCATAGGCCATCGCCATGTCCTGCTCGACGCGCTCGCCATACGCGTTCACCGACACGAGGTCATACAGCGGCGCGGGCTCCAGATTCGACGCGCGCATGAAAAACGAGATGTTCTTGCCATGCGCGTCGCTATTGCCGATCAGCGCGTGCAGCAAGGCCCAGCGCACGAGAAACGTGCGCGTCGACAGCGGATTGTCGAAATACGGTTCGAGCGCGAACAGCTTCTCGAAACTCACGCCTTCGCGGATATTGCGCACGTCGGCGACATTGCCGAAGTTGCGCTCGTACTTGAACGACACGGGCAGATCGAGCGCCTGACAGCCGTCGATCACATGCCGCCTGCGCACAGCGATCACGGTCTCGCCATCGACGGGATCGAACGCCACTTCGCGGTCGAAACGCTCGATCAGCAAAATCGGCTCGGGGATGCGGCGGATCTCGACCGGTGCGACCTTCAGCCCCAACCGCGCCGCCAGCGTCATGCAGAAATGCTCGTTGGCGACCATGTACGGCGTCACGGCATTGCGCGACTCGGGCTTGAGGATGTGCGTCGAACTGAGCGCGCCGTCCGCGAGCGCGAGGCGTGTGCCTTCCGCCAGCACTTGCAGCTTGTCCTGATAGCCCGCAACCGAGAGCCGCACCTTGCCGTCCCAGACCGGAAAATCGACGAGATCGCGCTCACGGATGCGCTGGCTCAATTCTTCCGCCGAAATCGGTCTGCGCAGCGGCAGCGCGGCCTCACCCGGAGCGCTGGACAGATCCGCGGTTGGCGCGAAACTCAGCGCGCCGACCGGCTCCTTGCCGAGCACGCGCACGAGCCCGAAGACGTTCTCCTTCGAGATCTGATTGACGATGGAAGCGACGTCGAGCGCGCGTCCCTCCGGCAGCAAGTTCTGCAAGAAACGCTGCACTGCGCCCGGCGCCGCGACCTCGCCCGAGAGCGGGATGTGCGGCGAGAGCGGAAAAGCATCGTCGCGCTGACGCCAGGCCGCGTCGTAATCGAAGCCGTAGCGCTCCTCGCGCGATTCGAAGCTCAGCGTGCCGACGGGTGCATCGCCGGTCGTGACACGCAGCGTGTGGGCGGCCATCAGGGCGTCTCCTGCGCCTCAACCGGCATCAACTTGCGCAGCGCGGTCGTGGCTTCGCTGCGCGGAAGCACCAAAAGGCTCAGCCCGAGCCCGTTGAGGATCAGAAAAACCTTGTCGAGACTGACGGAGCGCCCGTTTTCGAGCCGTGAGAGCACGTCTTTGGAGACACCCAGCATTTGCGCGGCATCGTCGATACGCAGTTCGCTCTGCGCGCGCCGGTTGCGCACGAGCAGGCCGAGCGCGGCCATGTCCGGCGCCAGCGGATTCGGACGTTCGATCGGGCGAGGCAAGGTGCGGGGCATGGCGTGGGCGTCCAGAGTAACGAAACACGCCGCTCGTCGCGACGATAATTCCGAGAATATCAGAATTATCCTCTTGGACGCTGTATTTACCCGATAGTTCTCAAATTTCAGGAATAAAGCGACACTGCCCACTCATCGCAGGCATTGTTCTCAATATTCAGGAATTATTCCGCGAATATTCCCGATTCGATTGTTATTCTGATATTCCAGGAACAACAGCAAGCCAGCGGCTCAAAGCGACTCAAGCCGCCTCAATCCGGCTTGCCCAAGGCTGCATTCCCCGACTCGATGCCCCACCGCGCCAGCGCCGCATCGTCGCTTTCGCGCGCATCGACCCAGCGCGCGCCGTGCTCGGTCGCTTCCTTCTTCCAGAACGGCGCTTCGCTCTTGAGATAGTCCATCACGAACTCGCACGATGCGAAGGCGTCGCCGCGATGCTTCGAGGTCGTCGCGACCAGCACGATCTGGTCGAGCGGCGCGAGCTGGCCGACGCGATGCACGATCAGCACCTCGATGCCCGGCCAACGCTTGCGCGCCTCATCGACGATGGTCTCCAGCGCCTTCTCCGTCATGCCCGGATAGTGCTCCAGCTCCATCCCCGCGACGGCGCTGCCGTCGTTCAGGTCGCGCACGGTGCCGACGAAGCACGCCACCGCGCCAATCGACGGATTCTTGGCGCGCAATTGCGCGACTTCCGTCGTCAGGTCGAAATCCTCGGTCTGAACCCGCACGGGCATGACTGCTCTCCTTGTGGCCGTGAGGGGTTCAGCCGCCCGTCACGGGCGGGAAAAACGCGACTTCGCAGCCTTCGGTGATACGCGTGCGCGGGTCGGTCATGACGTGGTTGCACGCCATGCGCAGCGAACGCCCTTCCGCCAGCGTCTCGGCCCAGACGCCGCCGCGCGCGCGCAGCCAGCCGCGCACGTCGCCGACCGTGGCAATGCCGTCGGGCAGCGTGACCGTCTCATCGGCGACGCCCAGGGCCTCGCGCACGCTCGCAAAAAATTTCAGCTGGATTTTCATCGGTTCAAGCTCAGTTCAGGCTCAGGTTCAAGCTCAGTACAGCAGTTCGGTAAAGGGAATGAAGCTCACGATTTCGCCCGCGCTAATCGCATGATTCGGCGGATTGTCGATGATGCCGTCGCCCCAGACCGTCGAGGTCAGCACCGCCGAGCTCTGGTTCGAAAACAGATCGAGACCGCCCGCCGGATTCACGCGCGCGCGCAGGAACTCGTTGCGGCGATCCGATTTGGTCTGCGTAAAGTCGGCGCGCAGCGACAGCGCGCGCGGGCTCACATGCGCGACGCCCGCGAGACGCAGCAGGAACGGCCGCACGAACAGCAGGAAGGTCACGAAGCTCGACACCGGATTGCCGGGCAGCCCGATAAAGAACGCCTCGCCCGCCTGCTCCGCCCCCTCACCGCGGCGCACCGCGCCGAACGCGAGCGGCTTGCCCGGCTTCATGGCGATCTGCCACATGCCGATATGGCCTTCGGCCTCCACGGCCGGGCGCACGTGATCTTCCTCGCCCACCGAGACGCCGCCCGACGTGAGAATCAGATCGTGCTGCGCGGCTGCCTCACGCAGCGTGGCGCGCGTCGCGTCGAGCTGATCGGGCACGATGCCGTAATCGGTCACATCGCAGCCCAGATTGCGCAGCAGGCCCGTGAGCGTGAAGCGGTTCGAGTTGTAGATCGCGCCGGGCTTGAGCGGCTCGCCGGGCATCGTCAGCTCGTCGCCGGTGAAGAACACCGCCACCTTCACGCGGCGCGTGACCGTGAGCGTCGCGCAGCCGACCGAGGCCGCCAGCCCGAGCGCCGCCGGCGACAGGCGCGTGCCCACCGGCAGGATCACCGAATTCTTCTTGATGTCCGCGCCCTGGGCCGTGATCCATTCGCCGGCCTTGGGCGTGTGCAGGATCGTCACTTCGCCGTCGCCGGCTTCGGTCTGCTCCTGCATGACGACGGCATCGGCGCCCGGCGGCACGGTCGCGCCCGTGAAGATGCGCGCCGCCGTGCCCGCCGCGAGCGGCTGCGGCGCGTGACCGGCCGGAATGCGCTGCGAGACCGGCAGACGGCGGCTGCCCTGATGCAGCTCGGCCGCGCGCACGGCGTAGCCGTCCATCGCGCTCGTGTTCATCGGCGGCACGTCGAGAGGCGACACGACTTCGACCGCCAGCACGCGATTGAGCGCGTCGAAGGTCGAGAGCGTTTCGGTCTGGGCGAGCGGCTGCGCAACGGCTAGCAGGGTCGCGAGCGCATCGGCGGTCGAGATCATCGGCGGGCGCGGCGCGCTGGTGCCGGCGGGGCTACCGGAATTCGGAACTTGGGGCGTGGACATGGGCGGGATGAGTGGCGTGCTGGGCGCGGCGCAAACGCGATGCACTCCGCGCGGCGCCTTCGGCAGTGGGTCTGCCGTTATTGTAGCGGCGGGCAGGCGGCCTTGCGCCGCGTGCCCTTATGCCGTGAATTCGCCTTGAAGGCGTCTGCGCACGTCGCGAGCCAATCGCGCCCGAGACGTGCACAGCATCGTGGACGATCAGTCCTGCGTATGCGCGGTGATGTAGTCCTTCACCTGCTTCGCGTCGGCGGCCACAACTTCGAAGCGCTGCGGCAGCGCCTCCAGGCCTTCGAACGCCGCCGGACGCTCGGCTTCGCGATCGAGCGCTTCACGGATCGTCTCGCCGAACTTCACCGGCTGCGCCGTTTCCAGCACGATCATCGGCACGCCCGGCTGCAGGTGCTCGCGCGCGACCTTCACGCCGTCGGCCGTATGCGTGTCGATCATCGTCTTGTAACGCGTGTAGACGTCGCGGATCGTCGCGATACGGTCGTCGTGGCTGCTGCGGCCCGACACGAAGCCGAATTGCTGCACGCGCACAAAATCGCCGCTCGCCGCGAGATCGAAACCACCCTTTTCTTCCACGTCGCGGAACAGCTGCGCGACGCGCGCCGGATCGCGGCCCAGCAGGTCATAGACGAAGCGCTCGAAGTTCGAGGCCTTCGAGATGTCCATGCTCGGGCTGGTCGTGTGGTACGTCTCGGCCGAGGCGCGCACGCGGTAGACGCCGGTGCGGAAGAACTCGTCGAGCACATCGTTCTCGTTGGTGGCGACCACGAGCTTTTCGATCGGCAGACCCATCATGCGCGCGATGTGGCCCGCGCAGACGTTGCCGAAATTGCCCGAGGGCACCGTGAACGAGACGCGCTCGTCGTTACTCTTCGTAGCCGCGAAATAGCCCGCGAAGTAGTAGACGACCTGCGCCACGACGCGCGCCCAGTTGATCGAGTTGACCGTGCCGATCTTGTGCGCGGCCTTGTACGCGTGATCGTTCGAGACCGCCTTGACGATGTCCTGGCAGTCGTCGAACACGCCTTCCACCGCGAGGTTGAAGATGTTCGGGTCTTGCAGGCTGAACATCTGCGCGGTCTGGAACGCGCTCATCTTCTTGTGCGGCGAGAGCATGAACACGCGCACGCCCTTCTTGCCGCGCATCGCGTATTCGGCGGCGCTGCCGGTGTCGCCGGAGGTCGCGCCGAGAATGTTCAGCTGCTGGCCGGCCTTGGCGAGCGCGTACTCGAACAGGTTGCCGAGCAGCTGCATCGCCATGTCCTTGAACGCGAGCGTCGGGCCGTTAGAGAGTTCGAGCAGCGAAAGCTGCGTGCCGTTTTCCTCGCCGAGCGTGGTCAGCGGCGTGATCTTGCTCGCGTCCTCGCCGTGGCGCACGTTGCAGTACGTAGCGGCCGTGTAGGTGCGGCGCGTGAGATCGCGCAGGTCGTCGGCGGGAATGTCGTCGCTGAACTTCGAGAGGATCTCGAACGCGAGGTCCGCGTACGAGAGACCGCGCCAGCGCGCGAGTTCTTCCTTGCCGATCTGCGGATACTGCGCCGGCAGATACAGGCCGCCGTCGCGCGCGAGGCCACCCAGCAGGATGTCCGAGAACGCATGATGTTCGCCGGCGCCCGCGCCGCGCGTGGATACGTAATTCATTGCCTGGTCCTTGCGTTACCTTAGTTCAGTCCTTCCATGCGCAGCTTCGTCACCGACGACTTCACCGTCGCCAGCTTTTCGATCTGCGCGATCGCCGCGTTGACGTTCTTCTCGACCGTCTCGTGCGTGATCAGGATGATGTCGGTCTCCGCCTTGCCCTGTGCGTCCACTTCCTCCGACTCCTTCTGCAGCAGCGCGTCGATCGAGATGCCGCTGTCGGCCAGGATGCGCGTGATGTCGGCCATCACGCCGGTCTGGTCGGCCACGCGCAGGCGCAGGTAGTAGCCGCTCGTGACTTCGTCGATCGGCAGGATCGGCGTGTTCGACAGGCTGTCCGGCTGGAACGCCAGATGCGGCACGCGATGCTCGGGATCGGCCGTGTGCAGGCGCGTCACATCCACGAGATCGGCCACGACCGCCGAAGCCGTCGGCTCCGCGCCCGCGCCCTTGCCGTAGTAAAGCGTGGTGCCCACGGCGTCGCCGTGCACGACCACCGCGTTCATCGCGCCTTCCACATTCGCGAGCAGGCGCTTGGCCGGGATCAGCGTCGGGTGCGTGCGCAGCTCGATGCCCTTCTCCGTGCGGCGCGCGATGCCCAGCAGCTTGATGCGATAGCCGAGTTCTTCCGCGTACTTGATGTCGATGGCGTCGAGCTTGCTGATGCCTTCCACGTAAGCCTTGTCGAATTGCACCGGCACGCCGAACGCGATCGCGCTCATGATCGTTGCCTTGTGCGCGGCGTCCACGCCTTCGATGTCGAAGGTCGGGTCGGCTTCGGCGTAGCCCAGCTCCTGCGCGCCCTTCAGTGCGGTCGCGAAGTCGAGGCCGCGCTCGCGCATCTCGGACAGGATGTAGTTGGTCGTGCCGTTGATGATGCCGGCGATGTACTGGATGCGGTTGGCCGTGAGACCTTCACGCAGCGCCTTGATGATGGGGATGCCGCCCGCCACCGCCGCTTCGAACGCGACCATCACGCCCTTGGCGCGCGCGGCCTGGAAAATTTCCGTGCCGTGCACCGCCAGCAGCGCCTTGTTGGCCGTGACCACGTGCTTGCCGTTGGCGATCGCGCGCAGCACGAGGTCCTTGGCGAGCGCGGTGCCGCCGATCATTTCGGCGATGATCGAAATCGACGGATCGTCGACGACGGCGTTGAAGTCGGTCGTCAGGTCGACGCTGCCGGCTTCGCTGCCGAGCGCCGTGGTGGCCTTGGCCGGATTGCGCACGGCGATGCGCGCGATCTCGATGCCGCGGCCCGCGCGGCGTTTGATTTCTTCCTGGTTGCGGCGCAGTACCGTGAAGGTGCCGCTGCCCACCGTGCCGAAGCCCAAGAGACCTACTTTGATCGGTTCCATGCAGCGTGTGTTCGTCTAAGTGTGTGAAAAGGAAATGCGTTTTGCGTGGCGTTACGTGGCGTTGGCGCTGAAGCTCAGGTGCCGTGACGCTGACGATAGCCGTCGAGGAAGCGCGCGATCCGGTTGATCGAATCGGTCAGGTCGTCGACGTTCGGCAGGAACACCACGCGGAAGTGATCCGGCTGCTTCCAGTTGAAACCCGTACCCTGCACGAGCAGCACGCGCTCCTGCAGCAGCAGATCGAGGATGAATTGCTGGTCGTCCTGGATCGGATAAAGCTTCGGGTCGAGGCGCGGGAACATATAGAGCGCCGCCTCCGGCTTCACGCAGGTCACGCCCGGAATGGCCGTGAGCATGTTGTACGCCAGTTCGCGCTGACGATACAGGCGGCCGCCCGGCTGGATCAGCTCGTTGATGCTCTGGTAGCCGCCGAGCGCCGTCTGGATCGCGTACTGGCCCGGCACGTTCGCGCACAGGCGCATCGACGCCAGAATGCCGAGGCCTTCCGTGTAGTCCTTCGAACGGCGGCGGTTTTCGCCCGTCATGCCCGAAAGGAACATCCAGCCCGCGCGGTAACCGCACGCGCGATAGCTTTTCGAGAGGCTGTTGAGCGTGACCGTGATCACGTCTTCCGAAAGCGAGCCGAGCGCCGTGTGCGTCTTGCCGTCGTAGATGATCTTGTCGTAGACCTCGTCGGCGAAGATGATCAGACCGTGCTCGCGCGCGATGGCGACGAGGCCTTCCAGCAGTTCGTCCGAATACAGCGCGCCCGTCGGATTGTTCGGGTTGATGACAACCAGCGCGCGCGTGTTCGGCGTGATCTTCGCGCGGATATCGTCGAGATCGGGCATCCACGCGTTCGACTCGTCGCAGATGTAATGCACGGGCGTGCCGCCCGACAGGCTCACCGCCGCCGTCCAGAGCGGATAGTCGGGCGCGGGCAGCAGGACTTCGTCGCCGTCGTTGAGCAGCGCCTGCATGGCCATCACGATCAGCTCGGACGCGCCGTTGCCGATGTAGATGTCGTCAAGCTCGACGCCCTTGACGCCCTTTTGCTGCGCGTAATGCATGATCGCCTTGCGCGCGGCGAACACGCCCTTCGAGTCCGAATAGCCCGAGGAGCCCGGCAGGTTCAGGATCATGTCCTGGATGACCTCGTCGGGCGCGTCGAAGCCGAACGGCGCCAGATTGCCGATGTTCAGCTTGATGATGCGATGGCCTTCTTCTTCGAGGCGCTTGGCATGCTCGAGCACCGGCCCGCGGATGTCGTAGCAAACGTTCTGCAGCTTGTTGGATTTGAGAATCGGTTTCACGGCGGGCTTTCGGTCTGGGAAGCGGTCTTAAGGGGCCAAAAAGAGGCTGATCGGGCAACGGCCGCGGCACGGCGCACCGGCTAACCCGGGTATCTAGCGAAGCGGGCCGGACGGCGCACGGGCCGCGAGCCTGACGAGGCAAGGGGCGAGCGTGGCTGCGGCACAGGCCAACTCCGGCTAACCACGGGAAACTGCGGACATCTTCGGGCAACGTACCAGTCTGCAGCTTGTGGCTGCGTTCGCCCGCTGCGTTTGCCCGGCAAGGATGTCACAGGCGAATGGCGCGGATGTGGCGCACGGACTGACGGCTCGAAGCGATTCAGGCCGGACCCCGCTGGGGCGACGGCGCGCCGCAGCGGCTAAAAAGCTATAATTTAGCGGATTTTGGCCGACTTCCGCAATGCGCAAAGCGCCGCCACGGGCCGCGCCGGGCCTCGGGCAGCCGCCGCGTGCGGCGCTCGCGGGTCCGCGCCGTGCGCGCGGCGGCACGCGCAGTCCCGGCATGCACAGTCGGTTACGCGGCATTACGCGACGTCGCGCGGCACTCGACGCAACCTTCGCCGAAACCTCTCGGAATTCCGTTTTGAAACTACACCAGGACTCCAGCGGCGCCCTGAACACCGTCACCGGTTATGGCGCCGATTACGTCGACATCAATCTCGAACGCCACAACGGCAGCATCCTCGTCATGCCCGACTCGCCGGTCCAGCCCTGGCCGGTGAACGCGTTCGACGCCCTCACCCCCGAACATTTCGCGCAGCTGCTGCCGCTCAAGCCCGAGGTCGTGGTGTTCGGCAGCGGCGAGCGCCTGCGTTTTCCGCATCCGCGCCTGACTGCGCCGCTGTCCGCCCAGCGCATCGGCGTCGAGGCAATGGATTTCAAGGCCGCCTGCCGCACTTACAACATCCTGATGGCCGAGGGCCGGCGCGTGGCGCTCGCGCTGCTGATCGAGGCTTGATTCAAACGCGATCGCGCCCCTGAACGAGCTTCAGGGTGAACCCCGGGGCGAATAGCCCGCGACACTTGATCGCGCCCCGGATCAGCAGCCCGATGGCGCCGCCTTAAGCTCGCCTTCAGGTACGCTCCCCGTGCCGTAGTACACTTGCGCGCCGCGCGGGCCTGGCGCGTAGCCACGCCGCCGCCCGACCGACTGCAACGTTGACAAAAACAGGCTGGAATCCATGAACGATACGCCCTCGCGGCTGCCGCTCAACCGCAGCGCGATCCTGCTTCTGATCGTCGCTCTCGCCGTGATCTGGTTCGTGCCGCTCGGCTGGCGCCATCTGCTGCCGAGCGACGAAGGCCGCTACGCCGAAATGGCGCGCGAAATGCTCGCGTCCGGCGACTGGATCACGCCGCGCTACAACGACTACAAGTATTTTGAGAAGCCGCCGCTGCAAACCTGGATGAACGCGCTCACGTTTGCCTGGTTCGGCATCGGCGAATGGCAGGCGCGCCTCTACACGGCGCTGACCGGCTTCGCGGGCGTGCTGCTGATCGGCTTCACCGGCGCGCGCGTGTTCAACGCCGCCACCGGCTTCTTCGCCGCCGTCGTGCTCGCCTGCGCGCCGTACTGGAACCTGATGGGCCACTTCAACACGCTCGACATGGCCCTGTCGTTCTGGATGGAGCTCACGCTCTGCGCGCTGCTGCTCGCCCAGCGCCCGAACCTGCCGCGCAACACCGCGCGCCTGTGGATGTGGGTCTGCTGGGGCTCGATGGCGCTCGCCGTGCTCTCGAAGGGTCTCGTCGGCCTGATCCTGCCGGGCGCCGTGCTGGTGCTCTACACGCTGGTCGCGCGCGACTGGGCGCTCTGGAAGCGTCTCTACCTCGTGAGCGGCCTGATCGTGTTCTTCGCGATCGTCGCGCCGTGGTTCGTGCTGGTGCAGGAGCGCAATCCCGAGTTCTTCAACTTCTTCTTCATCGTCCAGCAGTTCCAGCGCTATCTGACGCCCGCGCAGAACCGCCCCGGCCCGTTCTATTACTTCGTGCCGGTGATGCTGGTGGGCTTCCTGCCGTGGCTGTCCGTGAGCGTGCAGAGCCTGCGCCACGCGCTGCGCACGCCGCGCCAGCCGAACGGCTTCGCCCCCGTCACGCTGATGCTGGTCTGGAGCGCGTTCATCTTCCTGTTCTTCAGCGCGTCGCATTCGAAGCTGATCTCGTACACGCTGCCGATCGCCCCGCCGCTCGCGCTCGTCATCGGCCTCTATCTGCCGCTGATGACGAAAAAGCAGTGGAACCGTCATCTGATCGGCTATGCGCTGCTGGCCGTCGCGCTGATGGCCGGTTCGTTCGTGCTCACGCGTCTCGGCGACTCGCGCAACCCCAACGCGCTCTACCGCGAATACCAGGTCTGGGTGTTTGCGGCGGCCGCCTGCGCATTCATCGCGACGATGATCGGCCTGCGCCTCGCCCGCGCGAAGAACACGCCCGAGACCGGCGCGCGCGCGCCCGCCCTGGCGCTCGGCACCGCGTGGCTGCTGCTCGCGACCATCGCCGGCACGGGCCACGATGTGTTCGGCACGCTGAGTTCCGGCGCGCCGCTCGCGCCCGCCGTGCGCGCGGCCATCGCCAAGCTGCCGCCCGACACGCCGTTCTATTCGGTCGGCGTGCTCGATCACACGCTGCCCTTCTACGTGCGCCACTCGATGACGATGGTGGAAGTCACCGACGAACTGGCCTTCGGCATCTCCGAGGAGCCGCAGAAATGGGTGCCGACCGTCGCCGACTGGGAGCAGCGCTGGAAGGCCGAGCGCTATGCGCTGGCGCTCCTGCCCGCGCAGCGGTACAACGAACTGGCCGCGCAGGGCTTCCCGATGCAGGTGATCGCGCGCGACGCGCGTCGCGTGGTGGTGGAAAAGCCGCAACCCTGAGCCTGCGCGGAGCGGCGGCGCGCTTGAGCGATAATGCCGGGTTGCGGGCCTGAAGGCGCGCGTCCGGCAGCCGGCTCACGCGCCTTCAGGCCCGAGCCGCCCGGCGCGTGGCGATGGTGCGGCAAGCGCCCGGCCAATGTTGCGGCCAATGCCTGGCGAGCGGCGACGCAAAATCCGCCGCGAACCGCCAGCCGGGCCCGCCCGGCCCCGCGCCCGGTCCGCCCCCATAACCGAATTGACCATCGAGAACGATGAATCCGATTTCCCTTATCTGTATCCTGGCCGGCGTCGGCCTGAATGCCTGCGCGCAACTGTTGCTGAAAGCCGGTGTCAATGCCGTTGGACACTTCGAATTCACCCGTGCGAACATCCTGCCCATCGGCTGGAAGCTCGCCACGCAGCTGCCGATCGTCGGCGGACTGACCTGCTACGTGTTCAGCGTGGTGGTCTGGATCGTGGGCCTGTCGCGCGTCGACGTCTCGATCGCCTATCCGATGCTCTCGCTCGGCTACGTGGTCAACGCGTTCGCGGCCTGGTATCTGTTCGGCGAAGTGATGAGCGTGCAGCGCCTCATCGGCATCGGCATCATTCTGATCGGCGTGTTCGTGCTGGCGCGCAGCTAGGCCGCATCGCCATTCGAAGCAAATCGTAAGGTCCGCGGCGCATGCTTCGCCGCGCCGCCGCAGCCTCACCCACTATCTGACGTTCTGACGAGCCAAGCCCTCATGACCCAGTCATCCGCGCAGTCCTCCGTTCCGTTCCTCCCGTTCGTCAAACCCGAGATCGACGAGGAAACCATCCAGGGCGTCGTCGACGTGCTCCGCTCGGGCTGGATCACGACCGGTCCGCAGAACCAGGCCTTCGAAGCCGCGCTCTCCGAGTATTGCGGCGGCCGTCCGGTGCGCACCTTCAACTCGGGCACGGCCACGCTGGAGATCGGTCTGCGCATCGCGGGCGTCGGCCCCGGCGACGAAGTCATCACCACGCCGGCCTCGTGGGTGTCCACGAGCAACGTGATCTACGAAGTGGGCGCGACGCCCGTGTTCGCCGACATCGACCCGCTCACGCGCAACATCGACCTCGACAAGCTCGAAGCCGCGATCACGCCGCGCACCAAGGCGATCATTCCGGTGTTCCTGTCGGGCCTGCCCGTCGACATGGACCGCCTCTACGCGATCGCCCGCCAGCACAAGCTGCGCGTGATCGAGGACGCGGCCCAGGCGTTCGGCGCGAGCTGGAACGGCAAGCGCATCGGCGAGCTCGGCGACATCGTCTCGTTCAGCTTCCACGCCAACAAGAACCTCACGGCGATCGAAGGCGGCGCGCTCGTGCTCAACAACGAGGACGAAGCCGAACTCGCGCGCAAATACCGCCTGCAAGGCATCACGCGCACGGGCCTCGACGGCATGGACTGCGACGTGCTCGGCGGCAAGTACAATCTGACGGACGTGGCCGCGCGCGTGGGCCTCGGCCAGCTCAAGCACATCGAGCGTTTCACGCTGCAGCGCCGCAATCTCGCGAAGGCGTATTTCGCGGGCTTCGAAGGCGGCGCGGCCGTGAAGCTGGGCATGGGCCTGCCGCACGCCGACTTCGCGAACAGCAACTGGCACATGTTCCAGATCACCCTGCCGCTCGAACAGCTCACGCTCACGCGCGCGGAATTCATGGAACAGCTCAAGGAGCGCGGGATCGGTTCGGGCGTGCACTACCCGGCCATCCATCTGTTCACGCTCTATCGCGAGCGCGGTTTCCGTGCGGGCATGTTCCCGCACGCGGAGCGGTTCGGCGAGACCACGGTCACGCTGCCCCTCTTCACGCTGATGACGGAAGCCGACGTCGCGCGCGTATGCCGCGCCGTCAACGACATCTGCACGCAGTTCGCGAAGTCAGCACAGAAGTAAGCACCGCCAGGAAGTACACGCACGGAGTGGGCGCTGTTCGGTCAATCGCGCCCCGCCGGCCCGCCGTACACTGTCGTGCAACACGGATTACCCCAACGGAAAAGACGCACACATGAGTCAAACGGAACAACGCACCTTGACGCCGGAAGCGCCGGAAGTCTCGGTCATCATTCCGGTCTACAACGAGGAGGCCGGACTGGCCGCGCTGTTCGCGCGCCTGTACCCGGCGCTCGACAAGCTCGGCACCTCGTACGAAGTCATCTTCATCAACGACGGCAGCCGCGACCGCTCCGCCGCGATGCTCGCGGAGCAGTTCCGCGCGCGTCCCGATACCACGCGCGCGATCCTGCTCAACGGCAACTACGGCCAGCACATGGCGATCCTCGCGGGCTTCGAGCAGTCGCGCGGCGAGATCGTCATCACGCTCGACGCCGACCTGCAGAATCCGCCCGAGGAAATCGGCAAGCTGGTCGAGAAGATGCGCGAAGGCTACGACTACGTGGGCACGATCCGCATGCAGCGCCAGGACAGCCTGTGGCGCCGCAAGGCTTCGCAGGCCATGAACCGGCTGCGCGAGCGCATCACGCGCATCAAGATGACGGACCAGGGCTGCATGCTGCGCGCCTACAACCGCCATATCGTCGACACGATCAACCGTTGCGGCGAAATCAACACCTTCATTCCGGCGCTCGCATACACCTTCGCGCAGAACCCGGTCGAAGTCGACGTCGCGCACGAAGAACGCTTCGCGGGCGAGTCGAAGTACTCGCTCTACAGCCTGATCCGCCTGAACTTCGACCTCGTCACGGGCTTCTCGGTCGTGCCGCTGCAATGGCTGTCGTTCATCGGCGTGATTCTCTCGCTGGGCTCGGCGGGCCTGTTCGTGCTGCTGCTGATCCGCCGCTTCATCATCGGCGCGGAAGTGCAAGGCGTGTTCACGCTGTTCGCGATCACGTTCTTCCTGCTCGGCGTGATCATCTTCGCGCTCGGCCTGCTCGGCGAGTACATCGGCCGTATTTATCAGCAGGTGCGTGCGCGTCCGCGCTATCTGGTGCAGACGATTCTCGAAGCGCGCAACGGCCGCGAAGTGGTCGACGTGCCGCGCCAGGACATCGTGCAAGGCGTGCAGGCTTCGCTGAGCCTCGGCGGCGCGGCGAACCAGAACGGCGACTCGCGTGACGCATCGCGCGACGACCAGGACGCGCGCCACGGAGCCCAGTCATGAAAGCACGCGCTGTCGTCTTCGCGTATCACAACGTGGGCGTGCGCTGCCTGCAGGTGCTGCTTGCGCGCGGCGTCGACGTGGCGCTCGTCGTCACGCACGAAGACAGCCCGACCGAGAACATCTGGTTCGGCAGCGTGAAGTCGGTGGCCGAAGAACACGGCATCGACGTCATCACGCCCGCCGATCCGAAGAGTCCCGAGCTGCGCGCCGCGATTGCCGCCGCGAAGCCCGACTTCATCTTCTCGTTCTACTACCGCCACATGCTGCCGGTGGACCTGCTCGCGCTCGCCGCGCGCGGCGCCTACAACATGCACGGCTCGCTGCTGCCGAAGTACCGCGGCCGCGTGCCGACCAACTGGGCGGTGATCAAGGGCGAAACGGAAACCGGCGCGACGCTGCACGAAATGGCCGCGAAGCCCGACGCGGGCGCGATCATCGCGCAGACGCCGGTGCCGATCCTGCCCGACGACACGGCCGCGATGGTCTTCGACAAGGTGACGGTGGCCGCCGAGCAGACGCTCTGGCGCGTGCTGCCCGCCTTGATCGCAGGCGAAGCGCCGCATCTGCCGAACGACCTCTCGCAAGGCAGCTATTTCGGCGGGCGCAAGCCCGAAGACGGCCGGCTCGACTTCTCGCAGAGCGCGCAGGACGTCTACAACCTGATCCGCGCGGTCGCGCCGCCGTACCCGGGCGCGTTCACGGACATCGGCGCGCATCGCTTCGTGATCGCGCGCGCGCGGCTCGTGCGCCCCGGCACGCAAGACGCCGAACGGGCTCGCGCCCTCGCCGGATTGCCCGCCGGCATCCACGTAAGCGATAATGCGCTTTTCGCCCTTTGCGGCGACGGCCGCGCCATCGCGATTCACGAACTGCGGCACGCACCGAATCTGGAACACGGCGGTCAAGAGACCGTCGTCACGTCCGCCGCGTTCTCCGACCTCATTTCATCTGTCCCCCGTCCATGAAAAAAGTTCTGATCCTGGGTGTCAATGGCTTCATCGGCCATCACCTCTCCAAGCGCATCCTCGAGACCACGGACTGGGAAGTGTTCGGCATGGACATGCAGACGGACCGCCTCGGCGATCTGGTCAAGCATGAGCGCATGCACTTCTTCGAAGGCGACATCACGATCAACAAGGAGTGGGTCGAGTATCACGTCAAGAAGTGCGACGTGATCCTGCCGCTGGTCGCCATCGCCACGCCGGCCACCTACGTGCAGCAGCCGCTGCGCGTGTTCGAACTCGACTTCGAGGCGAACCTGCCGATCGTGCGTTCGGCGGTCAAGTACCGCAAGCACCTCGTCTTCCCGTCGACCTCCGAGGTCTACGGCATGTGCTCGGACGAGCAGTTCGATCCGGACGCGTCGGCCCTCACCTACGGCCCGATCAACAAGCCGCGCTGGATCTACGCGTGCTCGAAGCAGCTCATGGACCGCGTGATCTGGGGCTACGGCATGGAAGGCCTGAACTTCACGCTGTTCCGTCCGTTCAACTGGATCGGCCCGGGCCTCGACTCGATCTACACGCCGAAGGAAGGTTCGTCGCGCGTCGTGACGCAGTTCCTCGGCCACATCGTGCGCGGCGAGAACATCAGCCTCGTCGACGGCGGCGCGCAAAAGCGTGCGTTCACCGACATCGACGACGGCATCGCAGCGCTGATGAAGATCATCGAGAACAAGGACGGCGTCGCCTCGGGCAAGATCTTCAACATCGGCAACCCGACCAACAACTTCTCGGTGCGCGAACTCGCGCACAAGATGCTGGCGCTCGCCGCCGAATTCCCGGAATACGCGGAAACGGCGAAGAAGGTCCAGCTCGTCGAGACCTCGTCGGGCGCGTACTACGGCGCGGGCTACCAGGACGTGCAGAACCGCGTGCCGAAGATCGACAACACGATGCAGGAACTCGGCTGGGCGCCGACGTCGACCTTCGACGAAGCGCTGCGCAAGATCTTCGAAGCGTATCGCGGCCATGTCGGCGAAGCGCGCGCGCTCGTCGAACAGCAGCAAGCGTAACGCCGGGGACTACGCCACTTGGCCCGCATCGTTCTCAAGATCGACGTCGACACGCTGCGCGGCACGCGTGAAGGCGTGCCGAATCTCGCGCGCATCTTCGACCGCTACAAGGCGCGCGCGACCTTCCTGTTCAGCCTCGGCCCGGACCATACGGGCTGGGCGCTGCGCCGCGTGTTTCGCCCGGGCTTTCTGAAGAAGGTCTCGCGCACTTCGGTGGTCGAGCATTACGGCATCAGGCAGCTGATGTACGGCGTGCTGCTGCCCGGCCCCGACATCGGCGTGGAAGCGGCGGCGCAGATGCGCGCGATTCACGAAGCCGGTTTCGAGTGCGGCATCCACACGTGGGATCACGTGTACTGGCAGGACAACGTGCGTACGCGCGACGCGCAATGGACCGCGCGTCAGATGCAGAAGAGTCACGACCGCTTCACGCGCATCTTCGGCACGCCGCCCGTCACGCACGGCGCGGCAGGCTGGCAGATGAACGAGTCGGCGTTCGAGCAGATCGACGCCTGGGGCATGCAGTACGCCTCGGACGGACGCGGCCATTCGCCCTATCGTCCGGTCGTGAACGGCCGCACGCTCAACCACGTGCAGATGCCCACCACGCTGCCTACGCTCGACGAAGTGCTGGGCGTCGACGGCGTGGACACGGACACCGTGGCCGCATGGATGCTCAAGCTCACGGAAAACAATCCGCGCGATCAGGTGTTCACGCTGCACGCCGAGCTCGAAGGCCAGAAGCTCGCGCCGGTGTTCGAACAACTGCTCGCGGGCTGGCGCGCGCAGGGCCACACGTTTGCCACGATGGGCGACTACCATGCGACGCTGGACCCGGATTCGCTGCCATCGTACCCTGTCACCTGGGGCGAGATCGCGGGCCGTTCCGGCCAGCTGATCGTCCAGCCCGACTGAACCCCGCCGCCCGCGCCACCGCGCTTCCTTCGCGCACGCAGCCCATGCCGCCAGCACGGCGCCGCGAGCGGCACACACCGTCCCGGCCGACCGGCGCCCGCGCCGCCCCCGCGCCAGCCAATAAAAAAGGGAGAGCCACGTGCCTGACGTGACCATCGCTGTCGACCAACCCGTTCCCGACTTCACTGCGCCCGCCACGGGCGGCGACTTCACGCTGTCGAGCCTCAAGGGCAAGAAGGTCGTCCTCTACTTCTATCCGAAAGACAACACGCCGGGCTGCACGCGCGAAGGCATGGAGTTCCGCGACCTGTTCGCGAAGTTCAAGAAGGCCGGCGCCACCATCGTGGGCGTCTCGCGCGACAGCGTGCGTTCGCACGATAACTTCAAGGCCAAGCTCGAACTGCCGTTTACCTTGGTATCGGATGGCGACGAAGCGCTGTGCTCGCTCTTCGGCGTCATCAAAATGAAGAAAATGTATGGCAAAGAAGTGCGTGGAATCGAGCGCTCCACCTTCCTCATCGACGCCGACGGCGTGCTGCGCCGCGAGTGGCGTGGCCTCAAGGTTCCGGGCCACGTCGAGGAAGTTCTGGAGGCTGTACAAGCGCTTTGAGGCGCGTTATATTGGGCTGCAATGAGTGCCTGTCCAACCCATTTTTTGATGCATTGCAGCGGTCTCGCAACCGGTCACGCCGTGGCCGGAAATGCGCTTCCGGGGCAGCGTGTCAGCACAGCAGTCAAGCCGCTTGCCTCGTCAGTCGGGGCGGCGGCTTTTTTGTTGGCCTTTCTGTTGAATCTCACTCCCTCCACGCCGTGCCGGCGTAGCGACCCGGTGCGCGTCAACGTCAAGGAGCCGATCGAAAAACAGGCGAACCGGCATTTTCAGACCTGAGCGCGCACCCAGCGCGGTCACGGCGGCGGCCTACCCGGCTGTCCGCACGCGCCGCCCGAAAGCGCACCTTACTGGGTAACCCCGCGACCACTCGACCCGAATTTTTCGAGGGACACCATGCCTTTGCCTACTCCCCCCAGCAAGCTCGGCAACCTGCTGCCGCCCGAGGAATACAAGGCGCGCGCGAAGACCTCGCGCAGCACCCGCAAAGCAGCGGGTGAAAACGACGCCGCCGACGTTGCCTCGGAACTTGCCAACGACGTCGCCGCCTATGGTGCGGCAAGCGTCGCCGAACCGATGACCGAAGCGGCGAACGCCGCGACCACGCTGCGTACCGTGCCGCTGCCTTCCGCCAGCGCCGAACTCGCCGCGCTCGAACCCGTCGCGCCGGCCCCCGCACGAAAACGCAAACAGACCGCCGCGCTGCTGCAGCCGCTCCAGGCCAATGCCACGCCGGCCGCCGAAGCACCCGTCGCGCGCAGCGGCAAACAGCCCGCGGCCAAGGCTTCGGGCGGCACGGCTGCGCCGGCCACGCGCGGCAGCACGAAAAAACGCGTGCACCCGGAAGAAACCGTCGAAGTACAGAAGATGTTCGTGCTCGACACCAACGTGCTGATGCACGACCCGACCTGCCTGTTCCGTTTCGAGGAGCACGACGTCTATCTGCCGATGATGACGTTGGAAGAACTCGACAACCACAAGAAAGGCATGTCGGAAGTCGCGCGCAACGCGCGTCAGGTCAGCCGCACGCTCGATCAGCTCGTGGCGAACGCGGGCACGATCTCGGAAGGCATTTCGCTCGCGCGCCTCGGCAGCCGCGAGGCGCTCGGCCGCCTGTATTTCCAGACCACGCTCACGCACATCGATCCGGTCGACGGCCTGCCCGAAGGCAAGGCCGACAACCAGATCCTCGGCGTGGTGCGCGCGCTGCAACGCGACCGGCCGGATCGCCTCGTCGTGCTGGTGTCGAAAGACATCAACATGCGGATCAAGGCGCACGCGCTCGGCCTGCCCGCCGAAGACTATTTCAACGACCAGGTTCTCGAAGACAAGGACCTGCTGTACTCGGGCATCCGCGCGCTGTCGCAGGACTTCTGGGCGAAGCACGCCAAGGGCATGGAGTCCTGGCAGGACACCAAGACCGGCACTACGTACTACCGCGTGACGGGCCCCGAGTGCGCGTCGATGCTCGTCAACGAGTTCGTCTATCTCGAGCCGCAGAACGGCGAGCCCGCGTTCCACGCGATCGTGCGCGAGCTCAACGGCAAGACGGCACTGCTGCAAACGCTGCGTGACTACGGCCACCACAAGAACAACGTGTGGGGCATCACGGCGCGCAACCGCGAGCAGAATTTCGCGCTGAACCTGCTGATGAATCCCGAGATCGACTTCGTCACGCTGCTCGGTCAGGCCGGTACCGGCAAGACGCTCGTCGCGCTCGCGGCGGGCCTCGCGCAGGTGCTCGACGACAAGCGCTACAACGAGATCATCGTGACGCGCGCGACGGTGCCGGTTGGCGAGGACATCGGCTTCCTGCCGGGCACGGAAGAGGAAAAGATGCAGCCGTGGATGGGCGCCTTCGACGACAACCTCGAAGTGCTCCAGAAGACCGACGACGCCGCCGGCGAATGGGGCCGCGCCGCGACCCAGGAGCTGATCCGCTCGCGCCTGAAGGTCAAGAGCATGAACTTCATGCGCGGCCGCACCTTCGTCGACAAGTATCTGATCATCGACGAGGCGCAGAACCTCACGCCGAAGCAGATGAAGACGCTCGTGACGCGCGCGGGCCCCGGCACGAAGATCGTGTGCCTCGGCAACATCGCGCAGATCGACACGCCGTATCTGACCGAAGGCAGCTCGGGCCTGACCTACGTGGTCGACCGCTTCAAGGGCTGGGCGCATAGCGGCCACGTGACGCTGGCGCGCGGCGAGCGTTCGCGCCTGGCCGATTACGCGTCGGACATTCTGTAAAACGCCCTGCGGCACGGGTTCCCGCCCGCGCCGCACGCTTCACGCCGTACCTGAAAGGACCGTATTCGGATCACCGGATACGGTCCTTTTTTCTTGCGCAATGCCCGCTGGCGCGCGGATTTCGGGGCAGCGCGGCGTACCGAAGCCGCAACAGATCGCGCGTGAACTTCAAGTAATTCCTCAAGATTTCTTGCCGAAGCCCTGTGCGACGGGCTACCATCCGACCATTACCGGTTTTCCCCAATGGCGGACGCGCGTCGTTCGCCGTCCGCTTTTAATGCGTCGACTCTGGCTTCCGTTGCTGATCGTGATGTTCCTTGCGGCGTGTTCGAGCGCGCCGCAGAAGGTGTCGCGCGGCAGCGGATCGAGCGGCGGCTACGAGTGGCGCACCAAGCCGCCCGGCTTCCCCAATTTCGTCGACCACAGCATCGGCCGCGAGGAAATCTCGATCCAGGCGATGGGTCTCGTCGGCATTCCCTACCGCTGGGGCGGCAATACGCCCGATAGCGGCTTCGATTGCAGCGGTCTTGTGAAATATGTGTTCGCACGCGCCGCGTCGGTGGACCTGCCCCGCACCACGGCAGACATGAGCCAGCGCGGCGAGTCGATCGAACCCGACGAAATCGCGGCCGGCGACCTCGTGTTCTTCAACACCACCGGACGACCGCATTCGCACGTGGGCATTTACGTCGGCAACCTGCGCTTCGTGAATGCGCCGTCGACGGGCGGCACGGTGCGGCTCGACTATCTGACCAATCCGTACTGGGCGAAGCATTTCGACGGCATCCGCCGCATGGCGCCGCCCAAACGTGCGCCGAGCACGCCGTTCGATACGCCGACCTATGAAGCCGCCGCGCCCGCGCCGGTCACGCCGACCGCGAGCGTGGCGATTGCCGCGCCTGCGGCGCGCGTGAGCGCTGCGGCGGCGGATCAGCGACGCCTGACGACCGCGCCGCCAGGCACTTACACGAACACGGCAGCGATACCCGTGGCATCGCCGCAACCAGCCGCTGCCTCCGCCGATGCCTTCGAGCCGCCGCCCGCCGCAATGGGCGCCGCCCAAATGCAGGCGCGCGACGCGGGCGCGGTCGCCGCTGCGCCGAGCGCCAATGCGCCGGACGCCATCGACGCCGCCGCGGATGCCTTCGAGCCCCCGCCGCCGCGGGCGTCCGCCGCCGAACGCCAGGCTGCGCAGGCCGGCTCCACGGCCATCCAGCCGGTGCAGCCCATGCAACCCGCGCAGGCACCGGTCCAGATCATGCGCGCCTCGACAGCGGGCGCCGCTTCACCCGCCCCCACGCAATCGAGCGACGATCCGATCGCGCGTTTCGCCAACGGCGCGTACTAGGCGCACGCCACCGGCCGACACGGCCCTCAGCCCGAATCGCCCTGGCCGGAAGGCCAACGTCTGCTTCCGGCGGTTCCGTGCGCCCGCCGCGTCTGCTATCGTTTTGGTACTGTTTTTGGACTTTTCCGCAGCGAGGCAGCGATGGATCTCGGACTCCGCAACAAGGTGGTTCTGGTCACGGGCGGCAGCAAGGGTATCGGGCTGGCCTGCGCCCGCGCGTTCGCCCAGGAGGGCGCGAAAGTCGCGATCGTCTCGCGCGAGCCGGCCAATCTCGCGCGCGCCCGCGAGCAGCTGGCGAGCGAAGGCCTGCACGTGCATCTCACGCGCGCCGACCTGCACGAGGCGCACAGCGCCGCCGACGTGGTCGAGGAAGTCTCCACGGCCGTCGGCCCCATCGACATCCTGATCAACAGCGCGGGCGCCGCCCGCCGCTACGACCCCGAATTGCTCGACGCCGAGGCCTTCAAGGCCACCATGGAAGCCAAGTACTTTCCGTACATCTATCCGCAGCAGGAAGTGCTGCGCCGCATGGTGGAGCGGATCAAGGCGGGCAAGGCGCTGGAGCCGGGCGCGATCGTCAATATCATCGGCATGGGCGGCAAATACGCGAGCGACATCCATATCGCGGGCGGCGCGGCCAACGCGGCGCTCATGCTCGCGACGGTCGGCCTCGCGCACTATCACGCGCGATACGGCATCCGCATCAACGCGATCAATCCGGGCGCCACGCTCACGGAGCGGCTTCAGGAAGCAGTGAAACTCGAAGCGGGCCGCGAAGGTGTCAGCGCCGAGGAAACCCTCGCACGCGGCGAGGCCAAGGTGCCGCTCGGGCGCTACGCCAAACCCGAGGAAATCGCCGACGTGGCGCTCTTTCTCGCCAGCCGCCGAGCGAGCTACGTCACGGGCGCAATCGTGCCGATGGACGGCTGCACCACGCCCGTGATCTGAGGCGGCGCGCCGCGCATAAAAAAACGGCGCCCGAAGGCGCCGTTTTGCAACACGGAGGCCGCAGCCTCTCACGTCGGCTCTTACATCAGCCGATGGCCGATCCACCAGCCCGCCGCGGCGAGCGTGGCCGAAGCCGGAATGGTCAGCACCCAGGCCCACACGATGTTGCCTGCCACGCCCCAGCGCACGGCGCTGAGCTTTTGCGTCGCGCCCACGCCAACGATCGCGCCGGTAATGGTGTGCGTGGTGGACACGGGAATGCCGAGCCACGAAGCCGTGAACAGCGTGAGCGCCCCGCCCGCTTCCGCGCAGAAACCGCCCACGGGTTTGAGCTTGGTGATCTTCTGGCCCATCGTGCGCACGATGCGCCAGCCGCCGAACAGCGTGCCGATACCCATCGACAGATAGCAGCCGCCGATCACCCAGATGGGCGGCGCATCCGAGCCGATCGCCGAGTAACCGGTCGCGATCAGCAGCATCCAGATGATGCCGATGGTCTTCTGCGCGTCGTTACCGCCGTGGCCGAGGCTATAGAGGCCCGCCGAGACCAGCTGGAAGCGCCGGAATCGCCGGTCCACCTTGCTTGGTGGCGTGCGGAAATACAGCCACGACACCAGCAGCATGAACAACGAGCCGAGAATGAAACCGAGCAGCGGCGAAATGAAAATGAACGCCACGGTCTTCATCAGGCCGTCGAAGTTCAGCGAGTGCCAGCCCGACTTGGCGAGCGCCGCGCCCACGAGACCGCCGATCAGCGCGTGCGACGAGCTCGACGGAATGCCGTAGTACCACGTCAGCACGTTCCAGCCGATCGCGCCTATCAGCGCGCCGAACACCACGTAGTGGTCGACGATATCGGGGTCGATGGTGCCCTTGCCCACTGTCTGCGCCACCTTCAGGTGGAAGACGAAATAGGCGATCACGTTGAACATGGCTGCGAACGCCACCGCCTGCTGCGGTTTGAGGACGCCCGTGGACACGACGGTGGCGATGGAATTCGCCGCATCGTGAAAGCCATTCATGAAGTCGAAAATGAGCGCGATGGCGACGAGGGTCGCGACCACCCATAGCGCGAGTTGTATCGAATGCATCGTGATTTGCTCAGGCGTTCTCTAGCACGATGCCTTCGATGATGTTCGCGACATCCTCGCACTTGTCGGTGATCGCCTCGAGCAATTCGTAGATCGCCTTCAGCTTGATCAGGTTCTTGACGTCGTCTTCCTCGCGGAAGAGTTTCGAGATCGCGCCGCGCAGCAGGCGGTCGGCGTCCGACTCGAGGCGGTCGATGTCTTCGCACGCCTTCAGGATATCGCGCGCCTGCTTCATGTCGGAGAGCAGCGCCACGGCTGCCTGCACGCGCTCGGCCGACGCCGTGACCACGTGCGCGAGCTCGCTCGCCTCGGCCGTCACGGCCTGCACGTCGTACAGCGAAATGGCGGTGGCGACGTCTTCCATGAGGTCGAGGCAGTCGTCCATCGTCGTGATGAGCTTGTGGATCTCGTCGCGGTCGAGCGGCGTGATGAAGGTCTTGTGCAACAGGTCGATGCACTCGTGCGTGAGCTTGTCGGCGGCCTTTTCGGCGCTCTGCACGTTCTGTTTGTGGACTTCTGCGTCCGCCAGATTGTCGATCAGGAGCTCGAGCTCACGGCCAGCGGAAACGATGCACTTCGCGTGCGCATTGAAGATTTCGAAGAACTTGCCCTCGGTGGGCATGAATCGACCGAACATTGGGATCCCGGTAATTGGTCTCGGATTGCCGTCACAAAACAGCAAGATAGCCGTCATAAAACGGCAATATTGTAACGTCAGGAGGAAAGCGCCGCACTTGTCGACGGACACGGCAGCGGCATTTGCGCCACTATCGCGCATAAGCCGCCCGCCGCGTCTTGACAGTTCAGACTGCGCTCTTACTCGCTGCCGTAGAAGGTTTGCGCGCCGGCAAAATTGTCGAACTTCGTGTATTGACCATGGAACGTGAGCCGAACGGGACCAATCGGACCGTTACGCTGCTTACCGATAATGATCTCGGCGGTGCCCTTGTCGGGGCTGTCCGGGTTGTACACTTCGTCGCGGTAGATGAACAGGATCACGTCCGCATCCTGTTCGATTGCGCCCGATTCACGCAGGTCCGACATCACCGGGCGCTTGTTCGGACGCTGTTCGAGGCCGCGATTGAGCTGCGAGAGCGCGATCACGGGCACGTCGAGTTCCTTGGCCAGGCTCTTGAGCGAACGCGAGATTTCCGAAATTTCGGTCGCACGGTTTTCGCCGCTGCCCGAGCCGCTCATCAGCTGCAGGTAGTCGATGATGATGAGGCCGAGCTTGCCGCACTGGCGCGACAGGCGCCGCGCGCGCGAGCGCAGTTCCATCGGGTTCAGGCCGCCGGTTTCGTCGATGAAGATCTGCGCCTCGCTCATTTTCTGCACGGCGTGCGTGAGCTTCGGCCAATCCTCGTCGGTCAGGCGGCCCGTACGCATGCGGTGCTGGTCGAGGCGCCCCACCGAACCGAGCATACGCATGATGAGCTGCGTGCCCGGCATTTCCATCGAGAACACCGCGACCGGCAGGCCATATTCCACGGCCACGTATTCACCGACGTTCATCGAGAACGCGGTCTTACCCATCGACGGACGGCCTGCCACGATGATCAGCTCGCCGCCGTGCATGCCCGAAGTCATGCGGTCGAGGTCCATGAAGCCCGTGGGCGTGCCCGTCACGTCGCTCGGATTGGCCGTGTGATAGAGCGTGTCGATGCGCTCCACGACCTGCGTGAGCAGCGGCCCGATTTCGAGGAAGCCCTGCGTGCCGCGCGCGCCGTCTTCGGCGATCGAGAACACCTTGGCCTCGGCCTCGTCGAGCAGCTGGCGCACTTCCTTGCCCTGCGGGTTGAAGGCGTCGGAGGAAATTTCGTCGGCGACCGACACGAGGCGGCGCAGCACCGCGCGATCGCGCACGATTTCCGCGTAGCGGCGGATGTTCGCGGCGCTCGGCGTGTTCTGCGCGAGCGCGTTGAGGTAAGCGAGACCGCCCACATCCTCGGCCTTGCCCGAGGTGCCGAGCGATTCGAACACGGTCACCACGTCGGCGGGTCGCGCGGACGAGATCAGACGGCCGATATGCTCGAAGATCAGGCGGTGATCGTAGCGGTAGAAGTCGCTTTGCGAGAGGAAGTCGGCAATCCGGTCCCAGGCGCCGTTATCCAGCAGCAGGCCGCCGAGCACCGATTGTTCGGCTTCGATCGAATGCGGCGGGACTTTCAGCGACTCGAGTTGGGGATCTTTCGGAGCGTTCATGGAGGGCAATTATCGGACAGCGGGCGGGCGCTCACAAGCTTCAAAAAGTGCAAAAAGCGTGTGCAACAAGCGAAGGCAATGAGCGCGCAACAAAAAAGGCAGAAGCCCTGCGGCTCCTGCCTTTCTTGTTCTTTGCGACGTAGAACGGCGCGAACACGCGGTCCGTGAGGACCGCATGCGTGCTTAGGCGTGTTCGCCTTGCACCGACACCGTGATGTCGACGAGCACGTCCGTGTGCAGTGCAACTTGCACCGAATGGTCGCCAACGATCTTCAGCGGGCCTTCCGGCAGACGCACTTGCATCTTTTCCACTGCGAAGCCTTGCTTCGTGAGCGCTTCGGCGATGTCCGCGTTCGTGACCGAACCGAACAGACGGCCGTCGACGCCGGCCTTCTGGCCGATCTGAACGGTCAGGCCGCTCAGCTTTTCGCCTTCGCCTTGTGCAGCTGCCAGCTTTTCAGCGGCGGCCTTTTCGAGTTCAGCGCGGCGAACTTCGAATTCAGCGATTGCGTCCTTCGTTGCGCGGCGAGCCTTCTTGTTCGGGATCAGGAAGTTACGTGCGTAACCGTCCTTCACCTTGACGATGTCGCCGAGGTTGCCCAGGTTGACGACTTTTTCCAGAAGAATGATCTGCATTCAATTGCTCCTTGTAGCGTCGTCTTATTAGGCCTTGTGCTGGTCGGTGTACGGCATCAGCGCGAGGAAACGCGCGCGCTTGATAGCCGTGTCCAGCTGACGCTGATAGTGGGCCTTCGTACCCGTCAGACGAGCCGGCGTGATCTTGCCGTTTTCGCCGATGAAGTCCTTCAGCGTTTCGATGTCCTTGTAGTCGATCTGATCGACGCCAGCAGCCGTGAAGCGGCAGAACTTCTTGCGCTTGAAGAGCGGGTTTTGTTGTTGACGACGCTTGTCGAATTTCTTACCAGTCGGGCGGGGCATGATTAGTCCTTTCCTGTACCTTGCATTTCGGTGATGTGAAACACCAGGGTTCGCGCATTGCGGTGCTTTTTCGCCAGAAAACCGGTGAAGAGCGCTTCCACGCCCATCTCGCAGCTTTCGACCAGACCGCAGGCCTTGCCGGCCGCCACCGCGGGCATCGTGAGTTCGACGAATCGGGGAATACCCGCTTCGACGACTTCCGTGCGGTGCTGCAACGTAACGCTGGCAATCGGAACGCCGGCGGGGGTATACCGCACCGGTTCGCGTTCGACGACGCTAGCCGTGAGTTGCAGCCTGTTCACGCAGTGTGCTTAAGCAAGAGAGCTCGAATCCTGATGGCTTGTGTATTAAGCCTGCGCTTCGGTCGGCTGAGCAGCCGCCTTCTTGGCTTCTTCGCGCTGCACTTCCTTCATCATCGGCGACGGGCCTGCTTCGGCCTTCTTCATCTTGACGATGAGGTGACGCAGAACAGCGTCGTTGAACTTGAACGCGTGTTCCAGTTCGTCGAGCGTAGTCTGGTCGCATTCGATGTTCATGCAGACGTAGTGAGCCTTCGCGAGTTTCTCGATCATGTAGGCCAGTTGGCGACGGCCCCAGTCTTCGATACGGTGGATCTGGCCACCGTGCGACGTGATCGTGCTCTTGTAACGCTCGATCATTGCGGGCACTTGCTCGCTTTGATCGGGGTGCACGATGAAGACGATTTCGTAATGACGCATATTCACTCCTTGTGGATTAAAGCCACCCGGGCGTCGGAACCGGTGCGGCAAGTGAGAAGCCGAAGATTGTAGCGCGATCGGGCTACGTGCGCAACCGCCATCATGCATCGGCGATCTGATTCGGGCGTGTTTTCAAGGACTTGCGCGGTTGGCGCGGTGAGTTGAACCATGCCGGACCACGCGGGGGCCGCGCGGATCACCGCAAAACGCGCCCTAGCCCCCGCTTCCGCCGCCCGCGAGCCGTGCGTCGAGCGCGGCGCGCAGGCCGACGAGCGCATCCGGCCCCGCATCGGTCACGGCCCACCACGTCATGCCGCCCGCCTGCCAATGCGCGAGCGCGTAGCCGTCGTCGCGCGGCGGCGCGGCGGCGTCCGCCTGCGGCCCGGACGTGCCCGGCGGGAACACATAGACATCGATCACGTGCTTGCGGAACCGGTACACGAGCACCGCGACGCGCTCGCGCCCCACATAGTCGAGCCGACCGCCGACGAGCGGAAAACCCTGAGCGTCGAGATCCTCGACGGGCGGCGCATAGTCGATGCGGCCGTTGAACCACGGCTTCACCGTATGGCGGTCGGTCGAGATCACGTCGAGGTCGCGGCCCGAGATCTGCGCGCGCACGTGGCTCGCCACGAGTTCGTCGACGAAGGCGCCGGTTGCCGCGGGCTCACGCAGATGCAGCGCCGCGACCAGACCCAATGCGCCCAGCGCGAGCACGCCCAGCGCGGACCACGCGAAGGCCGGCGCGCGCGCGCCCGTGGCCGGCGCGCCGCCCGCTGCGCCGGATCCGCCAAATGCACCGAATCCACCGAATCCGCCGAAAGACGGCCACCGCCATCCTGCGAACCCTGCCTTTTTGCCGTCCTCGGCGCGGGTGGGTTTCGCGACGCGAGCGTCATCGTCGGCGACCATGCGCGGCGCGGGTTCCGGGTTCGGCGCGTCGAGCGGCGGCAACGCCGCCACGATGCGCGCGGCCAGATCCGGCGGCGCGCGATGGTAAGGCGCGGCGCGCGCCGTTCGCGAAATCGCCTGAACGACGTCCGCCGCGTCGCGGCATGGCGCACAGCCGCTCAGATGCTCGCGCACGCGCCATTCGTCGGCGGCGGACAGTTCCCGGTCGACGCTCGCATCGAGCAGCGGGCGCGCTTCATCACAGTTCATCTGGCGCCTCCGTCGTCGGCGTGACATGAGTAGAAGCCGCGCGGGTGCCCATGAGAGGCCCCGCAACGGGCGAAGTCGACGGCTCGGGATGTCCGCCGTCGACGGCCGGCTCCTCGCGGAACCGGCCGTCTGGCCCCCGGCCGGATGGTCCCGACGCTTTGCTGCTGCCCCCGAAATCGGTCTTGCGGTCGTGCGCGGCGGCGTCGGGCTGTGGCCCGGATTTCGACGCGGATTTCGGCCCGCACTTCGGCCCGCACTGCGCGCCGGACTGCGCGCCCACCGACGCGCCCCGCCCTTGCTGGGCCGCCAGCATCGCCGCGAGCCGTTTGCGGCCGCGCGCGAGACGCGACATCACCGTGCCCACCGGCACGTCGATGACCGTGGCGATCTCGCGATAGCCCATTTCCTCCAGTTCGCGCAGCACCAGCACTTCGCGATACTCGACCGGCAGACGCTGCAGCGCGTCCTGCACGCGGCGCGTGTCCTCGGCGCGGATCGCGAGCGTTTCCGGGTCGATGCTGCCGGTGTCCCAGCCGTCGGGTGGCGTGTCGTCGCGCAACTCGTCGAACGGCGCCACTTCCTCGGCGCCCGCGCGCCGACGCCACTCGTCGTACCAGACCCGCCGCACGATCGCGAGCAGCCAGGGGCGCGCCTGCTCGCCGCGAAACGTGTCGAAGAAACGGAACGCGCGCAGAAACGCTTCCTGCACGATGTCCTCGGCGTCGCCGGGATTGCGCGACAGCCAGCGCGCGAGGTTGTACGCGGCATCGAGATGCGGCAGCGCGAGCGCCTGAAAACGCCCGCTGCGCGCCGCCATTTCCTGGCTGCTGCGCTGCGCCTCGTCGTGCTGCCCGTTCGCGGTTTCGCCCACCTCGTCCCCTCGTGCGCCACGCTCATCGTCTTGCCCGCACTGCGGCCGTGCGTCGGCCATGCGTCGGCCATGCATCGGCCGTGCGCTTCGAACACCGCTCGCCACAACCCGCCACACCTCGACTGCACCGTGTCCGCAGGTTCATTCCGCCGTCCGCGACACGTCCGCCTCACATCGGCATTACCGGCTCCACAGGCAGTTTATTCCCGCGAATCGGCCGCGAAATCAAAAATAAATCGGGAATGGAAGCGGGCTGAAACCGGTAAGACAGTCACGCGCAAACGCAATTGCCCTGCAGCCCGACCACCCCGCGCGCGCCCATCCACGAGGAGACCGTCATGCCGACCACCCCCGCGCCGCTCTCGCGGCGTCATTTCCTGAAGCTGGCCGCGCTCGGCGGCGGCGCCGTGTTCGCCTCGGCCCTGCCCGGCTGGGCCGCGGGCCAGGCGGCCGGCCACGCCGACTTCTTCTTCGTCCAGCTCTCCGACGCCCATTGGGGCTTCGAAGGCCCGGCCATCAACCCGGACGCGAAAGGCACGCTGCCCAAGGCCATCGCCGCCGTCAACGCGCTGCCCGCCACGCCCGATTTCGTCGTCTTCACGGGCGACCTCACGCACACCACCGACGACCCCGCCGTGCGCCGCGCGCGCATGCGCGAGTTCCAGCAGATCGTCGCTGGCCTGCGCGTGAAGCCGCTCTATCTGATGCCCGGCGAGCACGATGCGAGTCTCGACAACGGCGAGGCGTTTCGCGAGATCTTCGGCGCGACGCACTACACCTTCGACCATCGCGGCGTGCATTTCATCGTGCTCGACAACGTCTCGGACCCGGCGGGCCGCATCGGCGACGCGCAACTCGCCTGGCTCGCCGACGATCTCGGCCGCCAGCGCGAGGACGCGCGCATCGTCGTCTTCACGCATCGGCCGCTGTTCGATCTCGCGCCGCAATGGGACTGGGCCACGCGCGACGGCGCGCAGGCCATCGCGCTGCTGCAGAAGCACGCGAATGTCACGGTGTTCTATGGCCACATTCATCAGGAGAACCACACGATGACGGGCTCGGTCTCGCATCACGCCGCGCGCTCGCTGATGTTCGCGCTGCCCGCGCCGATGTCGCAGCCCAAGCGTCTGCCGGTGCCGTGGGACGCGGCCGCGCCGTACAAGGGGCTCGGCTGGCGCAGCGTCGACGTGAATGGCGCGCCGGGCGCCTTTGCGCTCACCGAGGTGCCGATCCGCGAGATCGGCTGAACGTCCCGACATCGCACGACATCGCACGACATCGCACGAAAGCGAACGAAACCAGGAGACCACCATGCTGAAACTTCATCGTTTGCGCGCGCGCGAGCCGCGCCTTGCGCGCCGCCGCTGGCTCGCGCTCGCCGCCGCGACTGTGGGCGCCACGGCACTGCTGCGTGTGGACGCGCAGGCCGCGCCGCGCGTCATCCAGGTTCACGCGCGCCGCTTCGTGTTCACGCCCGATCACATCGCGCTCGCGCCGCACGAGAGCGTGGTGTTCGAGATCACGTCGCAGGACACGACGATGGGCTTCTCGATTCCGCAGTACGGCGTGCGCGCCGACGTGCCGCCCGGCAGCGTCGTCAAGCTCGCGGCCACGGCGGGCGATGCGGGCACCGTGCAGTTTCTCTGCGACATCTTCTGCGGCTCGGGCCACGAGACGATGAACGGCGTGATCGTGGTGGGCTGAAAAAGCGGCCGGTGCGATGCGGCCGCTTAAAAGTCCTCGGTCCAGTAACCGGGCCGCGAATACACCGCCTTCAGATAATCGATGAAATAGCGCACCTTGGCCGGCACATAGCGCTGCTGCGGATACACGGCGAGGATGTCGTAATCGGGCAGCGCGTAGTCGTCGAGCACGGTCTCCAGTTCGCCGCGCGCGAGCTGGGCGTCGATCTCCCACGTGGAGCGCCAGCCGAGCCCCAGGCCTTCCGTGACCCAGCGGTGCAGCAGCTCGCCGTCGTTGCAGTCGAGATTGCCGCCCACACGCACGGTCGCGAGCTTGCCGTTGCGGCGGAAATACCAGCCGCGGTTTTGCCCGCCTTGCAGGTTGAACGCGAGGCAATTGTGGCCCGGCAGATCTTCGAGCGCCTTCGGCCGGCCGTGCTTGCGGAAATACTCGGGCGTGCCGCACACCACGCGCCGGTTCGAGGCCAGCTTCACGGCGACGAAATTCGGATCGACCGAGCCGCCGATGCGAATCGACAGGTCGTAACCCTCGCGCACCAGATCGACCACGCGGTCGGTCAGGTTGAACGAGACCTGCAGCTCCGGCTTGTCGGCGAGAAATGCGGGCGCGAGCGGCGCGACGTGCTTGCGCCCGAACGCGGCGGGCGCCGAGACGATCAGATGCCCGTTGACCACGCGCCGCCCCGCCGACAACTCGTTCTCCGCCTGCTCCCATTCCGCCAGCAGCCCGCGGCAGCGCTCCAGAAACGCGGCGCCCTCCTCGCTGACCACGAGCCGCCGCGTCGAGCGGTACATGAGCTTCACGCCGAGGCGCTTTTCCAGCGCGTCGATCCGGCGTCCGAGAATCACGGGCGACACGCCCTCCTCCAGCGCCGCCGCCGCGAGGCTGCCCGCCTCCGCGACGCGCACGAAAGTCTCGATCTGCTTGAAGCGGTCCATCGCCTGTCTCCTCGTTGTGCCTGCGCCGCCGGTCCACTCCCGATTCATTCCATACTTTTTGTATCGGAATAAGCGACCCGGACTGATCTTATCAAACCTTTCCTGCGAGCCTACAGTGATCCTCAAGCGCAGTATTCATCGGCCTGTTCAGGTCATCGCAACATTGAGGAGACATTTCATGGCCAAAATGAGAGCCGTCGACGCCGCCGTGCTGGTGCTCGAAAAAGAAGGCATCGACACCGCTTTCGGCGTGCCGGGCGCCGCCATCAATCCGTTTTATTCGGCGCTCAAGAAAGCCGGCGGCATCACGCACGTGCTGGCGCGCCACGTCGAGGGCGCCTCGCACATGGCCGAAGGCTACACGCGCGCCGCGCCGGGCAATATCGGCGTGTGCATCGGCACCTCGGGTCCGGCGGGCACCGACATGATCACGGGCCTCTACTCCGCCCAGGCCGACTCGATTCCGATCCTCGCGATCACGGGTCAGGCGCCGCGCGCGCGTCTGTACAAGGAAGACTTCCAGGCCGTCGATATCGAGTCGATCGCCAAGCCCGTCACCAAGTGGGCCGTGACCGTGCGCGAGCCGGCGCTGGTGCCGCGCGTGTTCCAGCAGGCCTTCCATCTGATGCGCTCGGGCCGTCCGGGTCCGGTGCTGGTCGATCTGCCGATCGATGTGCAGCTCGCCGAAATCGAATTCGACATCGACCTGTACGAGCCGCTGCCGGTCTACAAGCCGAAGGCGTCGCGCAAGCAGATCGAAGCCGCGCTCGAACTGCTCAACGCGAGCGAGAAACCGCTGATCGTCTCGGGCGGCGGAGTGCTCAACGCGGCGGCCGAAGACCTGCTCGTGCAGTTCGCCGAAACCGTGGGCGTGCCCGTGATTCCGACGCTGATGTCGTGGGGCGCCATCGCCGACGACCATCCGCTCATGGCAGGCATGGTCGGCCTGCAAACCTCGCATCGCTACGGCAACGCGACGATGCTCGCCTCCGACTTCGTGCTCGGCATCGGCAACCGCTGGGCCAACCGTCATACGGGCAGCGTCGAGGTCTACACGAAGGGCCGCAAGTTCGTGCACGTCGACATCGAACCGACGCAGATCGGCCGCGTGTTCGGCCCGGATCTCGGCATCGTCTCGGACGCGAAGGCCGCGCTCGAACTGTTCGTCGAAGTCGCCAAGGAATGGAAGGCCGCGGGCAAGCTCAAGGACCGCAGCGCATGGGTGGCCGACTGCCAGCAGCGCAAGGCCACGATGCATCGCAAGACGCACTTCGACAACGCGCCGATCAAGCCGCAGCGCGTCTACGAGGAAATGAACAAGGCGTTCGGCCGCGATACCTGCTACGTGAGCACGATCGGTCTCTCGCAGATCGCGGGCGCGCAGTTCCTGCACGTCTACAAGGCGCGCAACTGGATCAACTGCGGCCAGGCGGGCCCGCTCGGCTGGACGATTCCGGCGGCGCTGGGCGTGCGCGCGGCCGATCCGACGCGCCCCATCGTGGCGCTCTCGGGCGACTACGACTTCCAGTTCATGATCGAGGAACTGGCCGTGGGCGCGCAGTTCAAGCTGCCCTACGTGCACGTGCTGGTGAACAACTCGTATCTGGGCCTGATCCGCCAGGCGCAGCGCCAGTTCGACATGGACTTCTGCGTGCAGCTTGCGTTCGAGAACATCAACGCGCCGGAAGTGAACGGCTATGGCGTCGATCACAAGACCGTGGTCGAAGGCCTCGGCTGCAAGGCGCTGCGCGTGTTCAAGCCCGAGGAGATCGCTCCGGCGCTCAAGCAGGCGCAATCGATGGCCGCGGAGTTCAGCGTGCCGGTGGTCGTCGAAGTGATTCTCGAACGCGTGACCAATATTGCAATGGGCACCGAGATCGACGCGATCAACGAGTTCGAGGAACTCGCCGAGAAGCCGGAACACGCGCCGACGGCCGTTGCTCTGCAATCCTGATGAATGGACGTTTGACTTTCGCTGTGCTTCCGTAGTGCTTCCACCCGCTTTTCGCGCTCAGCCCTGATGCGCGAAAAGCGGACGCTCCCACCCTGACCGACCCGCGAGACACACATGCCGAAATTCGCCGCGAACCTCACCATGCTGTTCAACGAAGTGCCGTTTCTCGACCGCTTTGCCGCGGCCGCCGAGGCGGGCTTCGACGCCGTGGAATTCCTGTTTCCGTATCCGTACAAGGCCGCCGAACTGGTCGAGCGCCTGAACGAGCACGATCTCAAGCTCGTGCTGCACAACCTGCCGGCCGGCAACTGGGAAGCCGGCGAGCGCGGCATCGCCTGCCTGCCCGATCGCAAGGGCGAATTCAAGGAAGGCGTAGGACGCGCGATCGAATACGCCAAGGCGCTGCGCGTGCCGCAGCTGAACTGCCTCGTCGGTATTCCGACGGCGGGCATCGACCGCGACACCGCGCTCGCGACCATCGTCGAGAACCTGCGCTACGCAGCGGGCGAACTCAAGCGCGAAGGCATTCGTCTGCTGGTCGAGCCGTGCAACAGCTACGACATTCCGGGCTTCGCGCTGAACCGCTCGGCCGAAGGTCTGGACGTGATCGAGCAAGTCGGCTCGGACAATCTGTTCCTGCAGTACGACATCTATCACATGCAGCGCATGGAAGGCGAACTCGCCGCGACCATCAAGAAGCAGTTCGCGAAGATCGCCCACATCCAGCTCGCCGACAACCCGGGCCGCAACGAGCCGGGCACGGGCGAGATCCACTATCCGTTCCTGTTCGATCTGCTCGATACGCTCGGCTACGAGGGCTACGTCGGCTGCGAATACAAGCCGAAAGCGGCCACCGTCGACGGCCTCGGCTGGCTGCGCAGCGCGCAGCAACGCGCCGCCGAACTGGCCTGATTTCGCCCGATTGCGCCTGATCGCGCACCGCACATACATCGACACATCGAACCGCATTCGACTCAACTGGAGACAACACAGATGGCAAAGATTGGTTTTATCGGCCTCGGCATCATGGGCGCGCACATGGCGCGCAACCTTCTGAAGGGCGGCCACACGCTCGCCGTCAACGGCAAGTATCCGGTGCCCGACGATCTGCGCACGCAGACGACCGTGGTCGCCGACTCGACCGCCGTCGCGCAGGTTTCGGACGTGATCATCGTGATGGTGCCGGACACGCCCGACGTGCAGAACGTCCTGTTCGCCGACGACGGCGTGGCCAAGGGTCTCTCGGCCGGCAAGCTCGTGATCGACATGAGCTCGATCTCGCCGCTCGAAACGCAGCAGTTCGCGAAGCAGATCAACGCGCTCGGCTGCGATTATCTCGACGCGCCGGTCTCGGGCGGCGAAGTCGGCGCGCGCGACGCCACGCTGTCGATCATGGTCGGCGGCCCGGAGAAGGCCTTCAACCAGGCCAAGCCGCTGTTCGAGATCATGGGCAAGAACATCTCGCTCGTCGGCGACAACGGCGCGGGCCAGACGACCAAGGTCGCGAACCAGATCATCGTCGCGCTGAACATCGAGGCCGTGGCCGAGGCGCTGCTGTTCGCCGCGCGTTCGGGCGCCGATCCCGAGCGCGTGCGCAAGGCGCTGATGGGCGGTTTCGCGTCGTCGCGCATTCTCGAAGTGCACGGCGAGCGCATGACGAAGCGCACGTTCAATCCGGGCTTCCGCATCGAGCTGCACCAGAAGGATCTGAACCTCGCGATCGACGGCGCGCGCAAGCTGGGCATCGCCCTGCCGCACACGGCGAGCGCGCAGCAACTGTTCAGCGTGTGTGCGGCAAACGGCGGCAAGGCCTGGGATCACTCGGCGATGATCCGTGCGCTCGAAATCATGGCGAACTTCGAAATCGCGCAGGCACCGGAAGCGCAGGCGAAGGCGGCCTGAGCGACGCCTGACGGCACAGGTTCCGCAACAGGGGAACGATGAAGTCGACGTGAACCGGCAGGCGATGCGTGCGGAGCAGACGTGCGCATCGCCCGTCGAACAAAAAAGAACGAGCAAGAACGATAAGAAACACCTGCAGAACCACGCATACGCATTCAGGCTGGCGCGAAAGACGCGATAACGACGCGACAACGTCAACGCAACAACATCGCACGCGACAGCCATCGGTGGGGCGCTTCGTGGCGGCGGCAACCGCTGCGGGGCAAATCGGGGCCGCTCTGGGCTGAGGGCGGCCAGTGGGGTCCGAAAGCGGCACTCGGCGACGACGGGGAAGCCTTGGTCGGTCAGACGTCGTCACCGGGTGTCCGCCTGTCGGATGGCCGCGCCCTGCCCTTGCACGCGGCCCTTGCCCCTGCGCGCGCGCAACGCCCGCGCCGCGTTTCACAATCTTTTACCTCCTCGCGCTGGACGCTTTCGCATCCGCGTTTCTAGAATCGTGCTTTCATTCGTGTGTCACGCCGGCAGCGCAAGGTGAACGCGCAGGTCAACGCGCAACTGGCTGCGTGGTCACTCAATCAACCCCCAGCACGTGAGGAGTCTGATCGATGGGCATTATCAATTTCATCAAGGAAGCCGGCGAAAAACTGTTCGGCTCGGCCTCCGCACCGGCGCAAGCCGCCGAACCCGCCGCCGCTCCGGCAGCGAATCTCGCGGACCTGAACCAGAAGGCCGGCGACGCGATCGCGGCCTATATCCGCTCGCAGGGCCTCGACGCCGACAATCTCGGCGTGACCTACGACGGCGTCTCGCACACCGTGACCGTCACGGGCAACGCCGCCGATCAGCCCACCAAGGAAAAGATTCTCGTGGCCGCGGGCAACGTGCAGAACGTCGACAAGGTCGACGACCAGTTGACCGTCACGAATCCCGCGCCCGAAGCGCAGCACCACACGGTGGTCTCGGGCGACAACCTCTGGAAGATCGCCGAAAAGTACTACGGCAGCGGCGCGAAGAACGACGTCATCTTCCAGGCGAACACGCCGATGCTCAAGAGCCCGGACAAGATCTATCCGGGCCAGGTGCTCGTGATTCCGCCGCTGCAATAAGCCACGCGGCCGGAAAAGAAACGGGCCTTGCGGAGCGATCCGCAAGGCCCGTTTTTCATGGTGCGCGAGTCAGCGCAGCGCCGCCATCCGCTGTGATCAGTACGTATCGAACACGCGCTGCAAGGCGTCCTTCTGCGTGCTGCCCGTCGCGAGCGCGAGCATCAGCAGCACACGCGCCTTGTACGGGCTCAGCGTGCCCGCCGAAATGAAGCCGAGCGCGTCGTCCTTCGCCGCGCCGTTGTGCATCACGTGCCCCGAGCCCACGCGCGACGCGCGCACCACGGCCACGCCTTGCGCCGCCGCGTCGGCGAGCGCCTGCTGGAGCGTCGCGTGAATCGAGCCGTTGCCCGTGCCCGCCACGACGATGCCGCGCACGCCCGCGCTCACGAGCGCGTCCACGGCGATGCGCGACACGCCGGCATAGCTCGTGACGATTTCGACCTGCGGCCACTGCGCGGCTGTTTCGTCGACAACCGCGAACGGCGTATCGAGCGTATGCGGACGCAGCGCGCGGCGCTGAAAGTCCACACGACCGTCCTGCACCCAGCCCAGCGCGCCGATCTCGGGCGACTGGAACGCATCGACGGCATAGGTGCTGATCTTCGCGACATCGCGCGCGCAATGCATGCGGTTGTTGAACGCGACGAGCACGCCCTGCCCGCCCGCCTGACCGCTCGCGGCGACCGTCACGGCGTTGAGCAGATTGAGCGGACCGTCCGCCGAGAGCGCGGACGCCGGCCGCATCGCCGCCGTGAGAATCACCGGCTTGGCGCTTTTCACGGTCAGATGCAGCAGATACGCGGTTTCTTCGAGCGTGTCGGTGCCGTGCGTGATCACCACGCCGTCGATGTCGTCGCTGGCGAGCAAGGCGTTCACGCGCTGCGCGAGCGTGGCCCAGAGCGCGAAGGACATGTCCTTGCTGTCGACGCTCGCGACCTCCTCGGCATGGATCTGCGCGACGGCGTCGAGGCCCGGCACGGCGGCCAGCAGCTGCGCGACGCCGATCACGCCGGCCTGATAGCCCGCCGTGTTGGCCGCGTCGGGCGCGGAACCGGCGATGGTGCCGCCCGTGGCGAGCACCGCGATGCGCGGCAGCGCCGAAGCGCCGGCCGCGTTCTGGGAGGAAGAGGAGGTAGTCATGGCGGCGATTTTAAGCGATCCGCCCGGCGCCGCCATCGGGTCCAATAGCCGGGTCTAATAGCCGGACCCGATGGCCGGACTTCGCGCACGCCCGTTCATGATCGGCGAACGCGCGCGATTCCGATCCTCACACCACTTCGCGCAACTGGCTCGCGATCTGCTGCTCGGTCAGTTGCGGCGCGAACATCTCGATCAGCCTGTACGCGTACTGACGCAGGAACGCGCCCTTGCGCAGACCCACGCGCGTCGTGCTCGCCTCGAACAGATGCTGGGTGTCGAGCGCCACGAGTTCGCTGTCGCGCTTCGGATCGTAGGCCATCGCCGCCACCACGCCCACGCCCATGCCGAGTTCGACATAGGTCTTGATCACGTCCGCATCGATGGCGGTCAGCACCACGTCGGGCACCACGCCCGCTTTCGCGAACGCCTGGTCGATGTGCGAGCGGCCCGTGAAGTCCTGGTCATAGGTGATGATCGGATATTCGGAGACGTCTTCGAGCGTGAAATTCTCGCGGCCCACGAGCGGGTGCGTCTTCGGCACGACCACCACGTGATGCCACGAATAGCACGGGAACGTCACGATATCGGGGAAGCGGTCGAGCGCCTCGGTCGAGATGCCGATATCGGCCTCGCCGTTGATGATCATCTGCGCGATCTGCTGCGGATTGCCCTGACGCAGCGCCAGATGCACCTTCGGAAACACTTCGCGGAACTGGTGCACGACCTTCGGCAGCGCATAACGCGCCTGCGTGTGGGTCGTCGCCACGACGAGGTGGCCGCTGTCCTGATCGGCGAACTGGCGCGCCACGCGGCGCAGGTTCTCCGCGTCGAGCAGCATGCGCTCGATCAGCTGATGCACGGCCTTGCCCGGCTCCGTGAGACCCGTGAGGCGCTTGCCGCGTCGAATGAAGATGTCGACGCCCAGCTCGTCCTCCAGATCCTTGATCTGCTTCGAGACGCCCGACTGCGACGTGTAGAGCACGTTCGCCACTTCGGTCAGGTTCATGTTCTGCCGCACGGCCTCGCGCACGAAACGCAACTGCTGAAAATTCATGTTCTTCTCTCCGACTGCCGACCGTTTATTGACGTTTTTTAGTGTAGTGGATGCGCGGCACGCCGCGCATCGTTGCGCCGATTATGCTGATTGAGCTGATTGCGCCGCTCATTGCGCCGGGAATACGCGCAAACCGCGCGGCACCGCCGTCACGCCGTCGCCGACCGAAAGATCGAGCGCGCGCCAGGCCTCGCGGTCGAGCTGCGCTTCGAGCGCGCCGCCCGTGCGGCTTTCAAGCTCCACGCGCACCGAACCGCCCAGCGTCACCACGCGCCGCACGTCGACGACGATGCCGTCGCGATGCTGCGCCGCGTCGCGATGCAGCACCAGATCGTGCGGACGCACATAGGCGAGCGCCGGACCTTCGAAGCCCGCCTGCACCGAGATCGGCTGCGCCGCGCCATCGGCGACGAAACCGCTTGCGTTCACGCTGCCGCGCAGACGGTTCGCCGCGCCGAGGAACTCGTAGACGAACGCCGTCTGCGGATGATCGTAGACGTCCTGCGGGCTGCCCACCTGCTCCACGTGACCGTGATTCATCACGACGATGCGATCGGCCACTTCGAGCGCCTCTTCCTGATCGTGCGTGACGAAGATGGTCGAGATATGCAGATCGTCGTGCAGACGGCGCAGCCAGCCGCGCAGTTCCTTGCGCACCTTCGCGTCGAGCGCGCCGAACGGCTCGTCGAGCAGCAGCACCTTCGGCTCCACGGCGAGCGCGCGCGCCAGCGCGATACGCTGACGCTGGCCGCCCGACAGCTCGGACGGATAGCGCTGCGCGAGCCAGTCGAGCTGCACGAGCTTGAGCAGTTCATGCACCTTCTCGCGAATAACGGCTTCCGACGGACGCTCGTTGCGCGGCTTCACGCGCAGGCCGAACGCCACGTTCTCGAACACCGTCATGTGACGGAACAGCGCGTAATGCTGGAACACGAAGCCCACCTGACGCTCGCGCGCGCCCACCTCGCCCACGTCCTGGCCTTGCAGCACGACCTGGCCTTCATCGGCGTATTCGAGGCCCGCGATCACGCGCAGCAGCGTGGTCTTGCCGCAGCCCGACGGTCCGAGCAAGGCGACCAGTTCGCCGGCCGGAAAGTCGAGCGAGACGTTGTCGAGTGCGGTGAAGTCGCCGAAGCGCTTGTGCAGATTGCTGACGGTGATGCCCATGATTACAGCTCCTGTTGCAGCGATTGACGCGCGGCGCCGGTGCGGGGCGCGGGTTGCGAATGCGTATGAGTGGCCGTCGATGCGGGCGGCGGACCGGCGAAGGCCGGCACGTCGTCGTCGCGCAGTTCGGCGGACATATGGCGTTCCGCGAGCAGCTTGAGGCCCAGCGTCACGAGCGCGAGCAGCGCGAGCAGCGACGCCACGGCAAAAGCCGCCGCGAAGTTGTATTCGTTGTAGAGAATCTCGACGTGCAGCGGCATGGTGTCGGTCTGGCCGCGAATGTGGCCCGAGACCACCGAAACCGCGCCGAACTCGCCCATCGCGCGCGCGTTGCAGAGAATCACGCCGTACAGCAGGCCCCAGCGGATATTCGGCAGCGTCACGCGGCGGAACATCTGCCAGCCCGACGCGCCCAGCACATGCGCGGCTTCTTCTTCGTCGGTGCCTTGCGCCTGCATCAGCGGAATCAGTTCGCGCGCGACGAACGGGAACGTCACGAAAATCGTCGCGAGCACGATGCCCGGCACCGCGAAAATGATCTGCACGTTATGGTCTTCGAGCCACGGACCGAACCAGCCTTGCGCACCGAACATCAGCACGTAGACGAGACCCGAGATCACCGGCGAGACCGAGAACGGCAAGTCGATCAGCGTGGTCAGCAGCGCCTTGCCGCGAAAATCGAACTTCGCGATCGCCCACGACGCGGCGAGACCGAAGCCCAGATTGAGCGGCACCGCGATCGCGGCCGTGATCAGCGTGAGCTTGATGGCGGCGAGCGCGTCGGGATCGGCGAGCGATTCGAAATAGAAGCCGATGCCCTTCGAGAGCGCCTGCCAGAACACCGCGACGAGCGGCACCACGAGAAACAGCGCGAGAAAGGCCAGCGCGATGCCCGTGAGCAGCCAGCGCACCCACGGCGCTTCGGTCACGGGGTTCGGACGGCCTGCCGGAATACGGCGTGCATTCGTGCTCATTGCGCACCTCCGGCGACGGCTTGCGTAGTTTGCGTGGTGGCGGTGGCATTCGGCGCATTCGGCGCACGCGGCGCGCCGCCACCGCGGCTCGTGCGGCGTTGCAGGTACCACTGCAACGTATTGATCAGCAGCAGCATCACGAACGACACGCAGAGCATCACCACGGCCAGCGCCGTCGCGCCTGCGTAGTCGTATTGCTCGAGCTTCGTGATGATCAGCAGCGAGGTGATTTCCGACTTCATCGGCACGTTGCCCGCGATGAAGATGACCGAACCGTACTCGCCCAGCGCGCGCGCGAACGAGAGCGCGAAACCGGTCAGCAGCGCGGGAAACGCAGCGGGCAGCACGACGCGGCGGAACGTCAGCCAGCGCGACGCGCCGAGGCACGCGGCCGCCTCTTCCTGCTCGCGCTCGAACTCTTCGAGCACGGGCTGCACCGTGCGCACCACAAAGGGCAAGCCGATAAAGGTCAGCGCGACCAGCACGCCGAGCGGCGTGAACGCGATCTTGAGGCCGAGCGGCTGAAGATATTGACCGATCCAGCCGTTGCCCGCGTACACGGCCGCGAGCGAAATGCCCGCCACGGAAGTCGGCAGCGCGAACGGCAGATCGACGAGCGCATCGATCACGCGCTTGAACGGGAACGGGTAGCGCACCAGCACCCACGCGAGCAGAAAGCCGAACACCGCGTTGATGAGCGCGCCACCGAGCGCGGCGGTAAACGTCAGGCGGTACGACGCGATCACGCGCGGCGACCACACGGCGCGCACGAACTGCGCCCAGTCGAGCGTGGCGGTCTTCAGAAAGGTGGCGGCGAGCGGGATCAGCACCACGAGGCTCAGATAAGCCACGGTGATGCCGAGCGTCACGCCGAATCCCGGCAGCGCGCCTGGCTTGCGTAATCGGAACGTCGTCATGCTGTATCTCTTCACATGGGTTGCGCGTTGTCTTGCGCCGAAAGGCGCGCCTCGTTGGGCGCGCCTTGTTTTTATCGTTACGTCGGTGCTGCTGTTACTAAACTGCGGCTTCGCTTATTGCGGCTGGTAGATCGAGTCGAACACGCCGCCATCCGCGAAATGCGTCTTCTGCGCATTGGTCCAGCCGCCGAAGGTGTCGTCCACCGTGTAGAGCTTGAGCTTCGGGAACTTCGCCGTGAGCGCCGCCGGCACCTTGTCCGAACGCGGACGGTAGAAGTTCTTCGCGGCGATTTCCTGGCCTTCCTCGCTATAGAGGAACTGCAGATACGCCTCGGCCTGCTTGCGCGTGCCCTTCTTGTCCACGACCTTGTCGACCACGGCGACGGGCGGCTCGGCCAGAATGCTCACCGACGGCACCACGATCTCGAACTTGTCCGGACCGAATTCCTTGAGCGACAGGAAGGCCTCGTTTTCCCAGGCGATCAGCACGTCGCCGATGCCGCGCTGCACGAAGCTCGTGGTCGCGCCGCGCGCGCCCGAATCGAGCACGCCCGCATTCTTGTAGAGCTTCGTCACGAACTCCTTGGCCTTCTGGTCGTTGCCGCCCGGCTGATGTTCGGCGTAGGCCCAGGCCGCGAGGTAGTTCCAGCGCGCGCCGCCCGAGGTCTTCGGATTCGGCGTGACGATCGACACGCCCGGCTTCGTCAGGTCATCCCAGTCCTTGATGTGCTTGGGATTGCCCTTGCGCACCAGAAACACGATGGTCGAGGTGTACGGCGACGCGTTGTCGGGCAGGCGCTTTTGCCAGTCCTTGGCGACGATGCCCTTGTTGGCGAGCGCGTCGATGTCCCAGGCCAGCGCCAGCGTCACGACGTCGGCTTGCAGACCGTCGAGCACCGAGCGCGCCTGCGCGCCCGAGCCACCGTGCGACTGCTTGATGGTGAGCGTCTCGCCCGTCTTGCCCTTCCACTGCTTGATGAAGGCTTCGTTGATCTCCTGATACAGCTCGCGCGTCGGATCGTAGGAAACGTTCAGCAGCGACGTATCTGCGTGCGCAGCCGGCGCCATCGCCACCATGCCGACGAGCGGTGCAACGCCGATGACCAGTTTTGCCGCCAGCGTTGTCAGCCAGCCTGCGCGCCCCGTATTGCCTTGATTCATCCACTTTCTCCGTTTTGTCGTGTGGTGCTGCGATCGATGGAGGCCAGTCTAGCGATCCGCTTACATTATTAAAAATGATGTTTTTTCATTCTTTAATACGCAAAAGTGGTAAGGGCGGAGGAATCGGACGTTGGAGCGAGTTTTCGTCCGTCGGATCGCCCGGAAACGCTGCTGTGGCGGCACCCAAACGACAAAGTTCAAGTAACACTTGAAAAGCGGCGAATACTGTATAAAAATACAGTTACCTGTTCAAACATACAGTGTCGACATGACCAAACTCACCGCACGACAGCAGCAGGTTTTCGATCTGATCCGCCGCGCGATCGAGCGCACCGGCTTTCCGCCCACGCGCGCCGAGATTGCCGCCGAACTGGGCTTCAGCTCGGCCAACTCGGCGGAAGAACATCTGCGCGCGCTGGCGCGCAAGGGTGTGATCGAGCTGGCGGCGGGCGCCTCGCGCGGCATCCGTCTGATGCCCGGCCCCGACGACCTGCCGCACCAGTTCACGCTGCCGCACGCCAGCATCATGCAGCTCTCGCTGCCGCTGGTCGGCCGCGTCGCGGCAGGCAGCCCGATCCTCGCGCAGGAACATATCTCCCAGAACTACGCCTGCGACCCGGCGCTGTTCTCGAGCCGCCCCGACTATCTGCTGAAGGTGCGCGGCCTCTCGATGCGCGACGCCGGCATCCTCGACGGCGACCTGCTCGCCGTGCAGAAGAAGGCGGAAGCGAAAGACGGCCAGATCATCGTCGCGCGTCTCGGCGACGACGTGACCGTGAAGCGTCTGAAGCGCCAGCCCAACGGCATCGAGCTGATCGCGGAGAACCCCGACTACGACAACATCTTCGTCGAGGCCGGCAGCGCCGACTTCGCGCTCGAAGGCATTGCCGTGGGTCTGATCCGTCCCACCGAATTCTAAGAATCCATCCGCGCGCCGTTAAGCGCCGGTTTTGCGCCTGTTAGCGCACTTCTCTGGAGAGAGTCATGGAACGCCTTGCCCGCCTGCTGCCCTTCCGTCAATTCGGCCGTCTGCGCCATCTGCGCGGAATCGCCTCGTGCGCAATGCGTGACGCGCGCGCCTCGGCGGCCGCGCTCAATGGCTCGCTTTTCGAGAAGCTGGAAACGCCCGAACTGCCGCCCCTGCCCTCGGCGCAGCCGGCTTTCGCGCGTGTGTCGCTCAACAGCACGCTGAATACGGAACAGCCGGACCGCCGCGCGCCGGTGCGTGTCTATCACGGCCCGTCGCGCCTCATCATGGTCGGCACGATGGACGCGGTGTGCCGCGCACTCGACCGCTGCATCGCCGAGCAGCAAAGCGATCTGCCTGCGGCGGCGCTCGCGAAGTAAGGCACGAAGTCAGGCAATGGGAAATGACGTGTCGGCGGAGGTTCTTGCAGGTGTGGGGATCGTTTTGGCGCGAGCGCGGTCAACATTCAGATCGAAGCTCTGATTCCATGATCGCACCGCTCGCGCGGCGCACCTGCCCCCGATGACCGACACGAAAACGCCCAACGCTTCACGCAACTCCGCACGCAATACCGCCAGCCAACCCTCGAACTGGAAGAAGCCCGTCACCATCGCCGTTGCGGCGGTGGCCGTCGTGGCCGCGCTCGGGTACGGCTACGCCTCGCCGTATATCGCGCTCAACCACCTCAAACAGGCCGCCGACGCGCGCGACGCGGCCGCCTTGAGCGAATACGTCGATTACCCGGCGTTGCGCGCGAGTCTCAAACAACAAGCCGGGGAAATGCTGCAGCGGCGCATTCAGGCCGAGCACAGCAGTAATCCGCTGCTGCTGTTTGGCGCAGTGATCGGTTCGGCGTTGATCGGGCCGCTCGTCGACGCCTACGCCACGCCCGAAGGCGTAGCCGCGCTGCTCAACGGCATGCCGCCCACCGGCAAGCCCGGCGAGCAGCCTGCCGCGCCGCCGCCGGCTTCTTCGCCTGCGTCGCCGTCACAGGGCGCGCCGCAAAATACGCCGCAAAACGCAACGCCCGCGAATCCGAACGCACCGGCCGAGTCCGCGCAACCTCAACCGCGCGCGCAAGCCGCCGCGGGTTATCGCAGCCTCAACGAATTCGCGGTGACATTGCAACGCAGCGCGCACAGCGAGCGCTATGCCGCGATCTTGCAACGGCATGGCCTGTTCTCGTGGAAGCTCGCGGCGGTGGAATTGAACGAGCCCGATTCGGGAAGCGGCGCGGACGCGCCGGATTGATCGATCGCGCGTCCCGGCGGGATCAGCGTGATCGTCGGCATTGAAATCACCACGCGCCGGACAGGCCACGCGCGAAGCGCAGGCCGGTCCGGCGCGGGTTGAGCACGACTAGCAGACAAGCGACGCAAAAAACGAAGCAAAAAACTCGCAAACGCGCGCGCCGCTACGCGGCCGCTTGCTGCTGCTTGTCTTCAGCAGGCGACGAACACGCCACGAGAATGCTGCACGACACGCGATCGAGCAGCGGCGTATTGCCCGCGCCCATCCACCAGCGCGACAGACCCGTGCGGCAGCGATGCCCCACCACCACGAGATCGGCATTCAGTTCGTTGGCGAGATTCGCGATCTCGTCGATCGGATGACCGAATGCAAAATGGCCCTGCGCGCGCACGCCGCGCTCGGTGAGCCAGTCGACGCCTTCCTGGAGAATCTCGCGCGCCGTTTCTTCGAAGCGGCCGCACGCCACATCGGTCAACAGGCCCGCGCTCTGGGCGATGGTCGAGCGCATGTCCACCACCGAGAGCAGATGCGTCTCGGCTTGCAGATCCAAGGCCAGATCGGCCCCGCAACGCAGCGCCTTGCGGCCTTCGCGCGAGCCGTCGTAACAGAGCAGGATTTTCTTGTAGCTCGCCATGATCGATTCCCCCAAAACCCACGCGAAAACGCAGGTCGTACCTGCATCATGGTGCGCCGCAATTCGACATGCAAGGCCTGGAAAACGCCAGGTTAGCGACAGGTGCGCAGCAGCGCACATCCGCACCACATCGGCACCACATTGGCCTACAACACACGCTGGCACCGGATTTGCGCACGATGGCAATGATTGCCGCGTCAGCGATTGACACGGCATGCGCGCGTGCACGCAAAACACACCGGACGTCCCTTGCGTGATGCATCGCGCCCGCGCATGAGTGCGGCATGCACCAGCCGCGCGCGCCGCGATGCGTCAGCAATGTGCCCGCCCTGCGCGCGCGCCATGCTCTAGTAGAATAGGCCGCCTTGCGCGTGCACCACCTGCGCGCTCACCGACATCGCTCAACCATGCCCGCCATCGAATTCGAGCAGGTCATCAAACACTATGGAGACAGGACGGTCGTGAACGGCCTGTCGTTCGACGTCGTCCCCGGCGAATGTTTCGGACTGCTCGGTCCGAACGGCGCGGGCAAAACCACCACGCTGCGCATGCTGCTCGGCATCGTGTCGCCGGATGCGGGCCGCATCAGCCTGTGCGGCGAACCCGTCCCCGCTCGCGCGCGTCATGCGCGGGCCCGCGTCGGCGTCGTGCCGCAGTTCGACAATCTCGATCCCGATTTCACCGTGCGCGAGAACCTGCTCGTGTTCGGCCGCTACTTCGGGCTCTCGTCGCGCCAGACGCAGGATCTCGTTGCGCCGCTGCTCGAATTCGCGCGCCTCGAAAGCAAGGCCGACGCGCGCGTCGGCGAACTGTCCGGCGGCATGCGCCGGCGCCTCACGCTCGCGCGCGCGCTCGTCAACGATCCCGACGTGCTCGTGATGGACGAACCCACCACGGGCCTCGACCCGCAGGCGCGCCATCTGATCTGGGAGCGGCTGCGCTCGCTGCTCGCGCGCGGCAAGACCATTCTCCTCACGACGCATTTCATGGAGGAGGCCGAACGATTGTGCAATCGCGTTTGCGTGATCGAGGAAGGCCGCAAGATCGCCGAGGGCGCGCCGAAATCGCTGATCGAAACCGAAATCGGCTGCGACGTGATCGAAGTCTACGGCCCGGAACCGGGCGTGCTGCGCGACGAACTCGCGCCCTTCGCGAAGCGCACCGAAATCAGCGGCGAAACGCTGTTCTGCTATGTCGACGACCCGGCGCCCGTGCATGCGCGGCTGCGCCACCGTTCGGACCTGCGCTATCTGCACCGGCCCGCGAATCTCGAAGACGTTTTCCTGCGGCTCACGGGCCGCGAGATGCAGGACTGAGCCGCTCACGACCGACACCATGCAGACACGCACGCACAACCCGCCCGACACGCAACGCGCCCAGCCGCCCCTGCGCGAGCCGCGCGCGGCCCTGCCCTCGAACGCGACGCACTGGATCGCCGTGTGGCGCCGCAACTATCTCGTGTGGCGCAAGCTCGCGCTCGCGTCGATGTTCGGCAATCTCGCCGATCCGATGATCTATCTGTTCGGTCTGGGCTTCGGTCTCGGGCTGATGGTCGGTCACGTCGACGGCGTCTCGTACATCGCCTTTCTCGCGGCGGGCACGGTGTCGTCGTCGGTGATGATGTCGGCGAGCTTCGAGTCGATGTACTCGGGCTTTTCGCGCATGCACGTGCAGCGCACGTGGGAGGCGATCATGCACACGCCGCTCTCGCTCGGCGACGTGGTGCTCGGTGAGGTGATGTGGGCCGCCAGCAAGTCGATGCTCTCGGGCGCGGCCATCATGATCGTGGCGGGTCTGCTCGGCTATGCGAGCTTTCCGTCGATGCTGCTCGCGCTGCCCGTGATCGCGCTCGCGGGCCTCGCGTTCGCGAGCTGCGCGATGATCGTCACCGCGCTCGCGCCGTCCTACGACTTCTTCATGTTCTATCAGACGCTCGTGCTCACGCCGATGCTGCTGCTCTCGGGCGTGTTCTTCCCGATCGCGCAACTGCCCGCGGCCGCGCAGCACATCACGCTGATGCTGCCGCTCGCGCACGCCGTCGAACTGATTCGCCCGGCCATGCTCGGGCGTCCCGTCGAGCACGCGGCGCTGCATCTGGCCGTGCTGGTGTTCTACGTGCTGGTGCCGTTCGGGGTCGCGTCGATCCTGTTCCGTCGACGCATGATGCGCTGAGCAACGCGCGGCGTGCTGCGCGCGTCTTCCCAGTCACGTTCGCGTGCGCTCGGGCGCACGCGGCGGCATCACTCTTCGTCGTCGCCCCAGGGAATGTCGACGTCGGAAATAAACGCGACCGTCGCGAACGGGCCGCCTTCCTGACGCCCGATCTTGCCGTCGGCGCGATGCCATTCCACGCGGAACATCGTCGCCTGCGTCTGCGCGAGCAGGCGCACCGTGCGGATTTCCTCGGGATCGGAGTCCTCGACCGGACCGTCGAGCGAGATCAGCAGCTGCTGCGGCCAGAGACCGTCGGCGGGATCGTAAATGCGATCGCCGTCGGGGATCGTGGCGTTCGCCTCGACCCCGATGGTCGCGGATGCCTCGATGATCATCTTGCCGAGCGCGCGCAACACGGCCGTCGCGCGCGCCGAATTGGCCTGACGGATGGCGAGGTCGCCGCGCGTCAGCGCCTGTTCGAGTTTGGGATTGGTTTTTTGCTGTGCCATGCCGGTTCCCGGGCCGAAGCCCTCGTCTGTGCGGACGGCGCCGCCGCCGCCCGTCGTTGATGCGTGATCCTTATGACGACATCGTAGCATTGCGCCCGCGACGTTTTGACCGCAGCCGACCCCGATTTTTCGGGCACGGCGTCGCGAGTTCGGTGTCGCGAGTTCGGTGTCGCGAGTTCGGCGTCGATACGTCGGCGCGGCGCGCGTCATTGCATGCCGCAGCGCCGCCTGCTACCGCCTGCTAGCGCCTCAGAAACCCAGCGCGACCGCCGCGAGACCCGCCACGATGCCGAACAGCACGACCACCGTGCCGACCAGCGCAAGCACGCGCGGGCGGAACGAGCGCGCGAGCATCGCGAACGACGGCACGCTCACGGGCGGCAGCGTCATCAGCAGCGCGCCGGCCGGACCCACGCCCATGCCGAGCGCGAGCATCGCCTGAATGATCGGCACTTCGCCCGCAGTCGGGATCACGAACAGCATGCCCGCCAGCGCGAAGGCGACAATCCAGCCGAGACTGCTCGTGACATCGGGGCCGATGTGCGGAAACAGCCACGCGCGCGCCGCGCCCAGCAGCAGCACCAGCACGATGTATTCGGGCACGAGCCGCACGGCCATGCGCAGGAAAATCCGCGCCCAGCGCACCAGCGCGTTGCCGCCTTCGGCCTGCTGACGCGCGAGCTGCGTGAGGTTGTCGTCGGCGGCGCGCGCCTCGTCGGGCGTGACCAGGCGGTTGGCAAGCCAGCCGAGGCCGAACACCATCAGCAGACCCAGCGCGAGACGCAGCGCGCTCCACTGCCAGCCGAGCACGAAACCCATGAACACAAGCGTCGCCGGATTGAGCACCGAATTGCCGAGCCAGAAGGCGATCGCGCCACCCGTCGACGCGTTACGCGCGCGCAGGCCCGCCACGACGGGCGCCGCGCAGCACGTGCACATCATGCCGGGAACCGCGAGCAGACCGCCCGCCGCCACGCTGCCGAAGCCGCGCCGGCCGAGCACGCGCGCGACCCACTGCACCGGCAGCAGCGCCTGCACGCCGGAGCCGAGCAGCAGGCCCAGCACCATCGCCTGCCAGATCGCCTTGCCGTAGGCGAAAGCGTAGTCGAGCGCGGCGGCCAGCGACGGCACCGGCGCGCTGGCCTCGCCGCCCATCAGGATCGACTTGCCGATCGAGTGCGTGGCCTCGGCCGTGAACGCGCGGTGGTAGTACGGGAACCACTTCACGTAAAACAGACCGGCGACCGCCAGCAGAAGGAAAACGGGCCAGCCCCAGCCAGGCGCCGCGGACGGCAGTTGGGGCGGACGTGGCGAAGGCGCGTCGGGTGCGCTGGTCATTATGGTGTGACTCCGCGAAGGGCGTGTGGATAGTGAAACGGGAAAAAGCAGCTGAAACCGGCTCGGAGCGGATCGGACGATCCCTGCCCTGATCGGTCCCCGCAGCCCCGATCTCGGGGCGCGGCGGGCGTGCGCAGCATCGTAGTGCATGACTCGCGAATCGCCAATGTTGGCGTTGGACGATTCGCGGGTCAGGAGGCGCGAGGTCGGCGGGTTGCGCCCGCGTTTGCGGGATGAACGCGTGGCCCGCCTGAAGTTAGCGACGGAGTCGGCGAGCGATCAAGGCGCCGGATTCGGCTGAAGCTCGTGCAGGGCGTCGATCTGCGCGAGCACGTCCGCCGAGAGCTTCACATCGACGCTGCCGATGTTCTCCTTGAGCTGCGCCATCGACGTCGCGCCGATCAGATTGCTCGTCACGAACGGGCGGCTGTTCACGAACGCGAGCGCGAACTGCGCGGGCGACAGCCCGTGCTCCTTCGCGAGCGCGACATAGCGCGAGGTGGCCGCGATCGCGTGCGGCTTGCTGTAACGCTGGAAGCGCTCGAACTTCGTGATGCGCGCGCCCTCGGGCCGCGCCCCGCCCTCGTACTTGCCCGAGAGCCAGCCGAACGCGAGCGGCGAATACGCGAGCAGGCCGATGCCGTCGCGATGCGTGAACTCCGACAGCCCGCCTTCGAACGTGCGATTCACGAGGCTATACGGATTCTGGATGCTGACGATGCGCGGCAGGCCGAGCTTTTCGGCGGCGCGCAGAAACTGGGCGACGCCCCAGGGCGTCTCGTTCGACACGCCGATATGGCGCACCTTGCCCGCTTTCACGAAATCGGCGAGCACCGCGAGCGTTTCCTCGATCGGCACCGTGTAGGCGTCGTCGATCCACGGATAGTTGGGGCGGCCGAAGGTCATCGTGCTGCGGTCGGGCCAGTGCAGCTGGTACAGATCGACGTAATCGGTCTGCAGGCGCTGGAGGCTGCCGTCGAGCGCTTCGGTCAGATTCTTGCGGTCGAACTGATTGCCTTCGCCACGAATATGACGCGGATTGTGCGGCTGGCGCGCCGGCCCCGCCATCTTGGTCGCGAGCACGATGTTCTCGCGGCGCGCGCGGTGCTGCGCGAGCCAGGTGCCGATGAAGCGTTCGGTCTGCCCTTGCGTTTCGGGACGCGGCGGGACCGGATACATCTCCGCGGCGTCGATCAGCGTGACGCCCTGGTCGAGCGCGTAGTCGATCTGTTCGTGCGCGTCTTGCTCGGTGTTCTGTTCGCCCCACGTCATCGTGCCGAGGCCAATCAGGCTCACCTTGACGTTCGTATCGCCGAGTGTGCGGTATTCCATCGAAGCGTTTCCATCATCAGGTTGCGGGAGAACGGCGAAACTATCACGCCGGCCGAAATTTTTCAGGAAGCGCTGAATTCGTGTGGCGGTCGACCCAACGAAAAAGCCGGATCGGCAGAACCGGTCCGGCTCGGATCGCGCGGGCCGCAAAGGCCTGTCGCCGTTATGGCCCGACGCGCTCCACAGCCCAGCTCGAGTTGCGCACCAGATAGTACTGGCCGCTCACGCCGACCCAGTGATAGCCGCGCGGCGGCGGTTTGAGCTGGTACTGGCGCCAGTCGTCGATCACATATTGGCGATCGCGATACTCGGGCGGCAGGCGGTCGCCCTTGCGCCACTCGTGCGGCGGCGGCGCATCGGGCGGTGGACGGTTCGGCGGCGGGCCGCCGTGATACTCGTTCGGGCCCGGACGGGGCGGCGGCTGCTGCGCGAACGTCGATACCGAAGCCAGCATGGCCGGCAAAGCCAGCGCAGCGAGAAGCACGAAGCGTTTCTGCATTGTTCACCTCCTGGTTAGCCTGTCGAATCCTGTCGAATACCGTCGAGGATGGCCCGGCCTCGGCCGCGCGCGAATCCGCCAGGCGCGCACACCTCGCGATTCATAGTAGTACAGCGCCCGGCGAGGCCGGCCCGAGCACGTCCGCACGTCGCGCGCCTGCCCCGCCTTGCCTCGCTGGGCGCTCGAATGGCGCGGACGTGCCAGAATCGACGCGTGCGCCCGAGGAGGACACGGCATGGAAAACCGACGCAGCTACGAGTACATGGGCTTCGACATGACCGCCGGCGTGGACGGCGATCACGACGTGGGCTTTCTCGTCACGACCCAGAAGATCCACAGCCTCACCGACGACAATCACGCCGACGTGCCGGTCGACGGCATCGCATCCGGTCGCTTCCCCACCCAGGACAACGCGTTCGACGCCGCCTTCGACCGCATCCGCGAAGCCATCGACCAGCGCGTGCGCGCCGCGTCCTGACGCCGCCTTTCCGATCGAAGCGGGCTTTCTGACCCGCGTTTCGACGCTTTTTCCGACACGCTTTCCAACGCCCAAAAAACAAAACGCCGGGCGTCGTGAAGACACCCGGCGTTCGTGCCGCCCGTCAGGCGGGCGACCGGAACAAATCGACCTGAGCGTAAAGCTGACAGGCCGGACAGCCCTTATTGCGCTTGCGAAGCTTGCGAGCCGTGAGCGCCCGACTGCGACGCCGAACCGGTCACGCCGCCGTAGGCAGCGTCGACGCCTTGCTGCTGCGCGCGCTCGGCCGCGACGGTCTGCGCGCTCTGGCCTTGCTGCGAAGCCGGTGCGCCGACGTTCGGGCGATAGAAAGGTGCCGGGCCGTAGCCGCTGGCGAACGCCGGAGCGGCAACAGAAGCGGAAGCTGCGACCAGCAGCGCTGCGATGAGTTTGGTCTTCATGGTGGACTCCAGAATCAGGTTCAATTGCGGTTCGGGGATGGCGCCGCGCCTGGGAGGTCAGACCCATGAGCCGCGTCAGTGAGACTCAGTGTATACACCTACTATCAGAAAATAATCGCGATAAACCGAATTGACTATTCCGCTTCTGGAAACAATGCTGTGAGCCAAACCAGGCTTGGCTGAGCGACGAACAGACCCTAAAAAGCCGTCCCAAAAAAATTTCTGCGACGCAACATTAGGCGATCGGATTACATAACGTGCAAAGGGTCTTTCAGACTAAAGGGAGCGATGGAAGCGCTTCCATCCATGCAATATGCTTGCTATATGACAAGAAGACGTCACTGCGGCCCTGATTTTTCCGCTTGAACCTCGGCTGCCGCACCGCAAAATCGGCGCCAGCACGGCTCATGGCATGCGATAAAATAGAAGGTTGATTCACGCCTGCCGCGCCCCGTCGCGCCCTCATCTGCCATGTCCGCCACCCCCATTGCCAGCCCCCGCCGCGTCTCCGTCGCGCCGATGATGGATGGGAACAACTGATCCCTGATTCGTACCGTCAAATAAAGCGTACAGCGGGCGAAAGAATTTTATGTAGCACTGCTGTAGCACGAATACGAATTTTGAGCGCAAACCACCGATAGATCCTGGGTATGATGAATTCCTCACCATATGTAAGGAACATCATGGATCTCGACCTCGCGACACAAAAGAAACTGGCAGATATACAGGCCGCCGCAACCCCGATACTGCAGCAGTTAAGGGTGCGTAACGAAACTGCCAAAGCATCGGCGCTCCGCGCAGCCGCAAGCGAATTCAAAGCGCATTTTGAAAAGGAAGGATTTCTCGTCGTGGGAGGATATCCCGCGCGCATGACGGCGAAGTATCAGCATTTGGAGTTCGTGCTGGAATTCGATGAACAGGAGCGCGCTTACTATTGGGCAATCCTGAAGCTTCAGCAGACAAATCCGAAGAAACCGGAAACCAAAGTGGCGCTGGTGAGGAAGGGATCAAAAGGACCCCGGGTTACAACTCGAATCGGCCGTCCGGATCCCATTGCAGACGCGGAAGCGCGCCTTGCTGAAGCCCAGGAAGCTTTGGACGGCCCGGGCATTGAGTTCGATTTTCAAATCGAAGCCTCGGTAAATGGGTCAAATGCGCGGGCCGTGAAGAATTACGCATCGCTGCGCGACGTGCTGCTCGAGCACTACAAATAACCAGTGTCACGGGGCGCCCCGCTACCCGGCCACGGCAAGGGGGTGCCAACGCGGCCGCTGATGATGCAGCAGTGTTAGCTGCCGTATCCAGTAAAGGTTTGATAAGCAACCTACGCTAGAACTTACGCAAATCACTCAGAAGATGGCCGCCGTCCCCTTCTACCCACAAACACTCCAGGACTGGTCTCAGGTGGTTTCGGCCGTGGCGACCGCAGGAGCAGTAATCCTTTCTCTCTTCTTTTCTGTTCGAGCTGAGCGCGCCCGCCTCCGCGTTCGGATCGCACGAAGCATTCAGTTGGGAGCTGGTCCTATCGGCCGTAGGGATGGAATGGCGATCGTGATCGTCAATACCGGCTCGCTTCCAGTTAATGTTCAAAACGTCATATTGACTGTGCGCGTCGGCAAGAACCGGCCGTCTGTGATACTTGCGAACCATGACGCGGTGGAGTGGAAATACGATCTACCAAAGGAGCTCACCCACGGGCAATCCTGGAGTTCGAGTTATTTCATAGAGCCACTCGACGAACCTTGGAAACGAGTCAACAACCTCCTTCAGTTTCGATCGCTTCGCGTTGACGTCTACACGACCACGCGCAAGTTCCGCGCGCGGCCGCCCCTCAAACTCTCCCTCCAGCTTTGGCGCGAAGTACGTGCCACGAAAATTCGGACGAAGGCTGTTAGGCGCGCAGCGTTGAAGCGCGACGACTAGAACAGCCCCGCCGGCTGTGCGGCGTCGTCCCAGCTGAAAATAATCACTTCCTTCCGCGCAGCCTCTCGCCCGCCACCGCCAACGGTGTACTTGATGTCCACCGTCTCGATGTGAAAGCCCGCGAACGCTTTGCGGATCGCCGGGTGATCGTTCAGACTGACAATCGCTCTGCCCTTGATTGATTTCAGCCGACGCGCCATAGCCTCATACTCTTCAAACGGAAACGCTACGCCATACCCCTCCGTTTCCCAGTACGGCGGATCCAGATAGAACAGTGTGTGCGCGCGGTCGTATCGATCTACACACGCTTTCCAGTCCAACTGCTCGACATAGGCCTGCGCGAGCCGCAGGTGCGCCGCCGACAGATTCTCCTCCAGCCGCAACAGATTCAGCCCTGGCGGCGTGGTCGTCGCAGTCCCAAAGGTTTGCCCCTCGACCTTGGCGCCAAAACAATTCTGCTGCAAATAATAGAATCGGGCCGCTCTCTGAATATCGGTCAACGTTTCCGGCCGAGTATCCTGGAGCCACTTGAACACCTGCCGGCTGGTCAGCGCCCACTTGAACTGCCGTACAAATTCCTCCAAGTGATGCTGGACCACCCGGTAGAGATTCACGAGCTCGCCGTTCACATCATTGATGACTTCGACCGCCGCCGGCGGTCGCATGAAAAACAGCGCAGCACCGCCCGCGAAAACCTCGACGTAGCAATCGTGCCGGGGGAATCGCGGAATCAGGTGATCGGCTAGACGACGCTTGCCGCCCATCCAGGGGATGATGGGATTTGCCATATGTGATTTGGCCTTTGTTTAGAGTTTGTTAAAATCCGGCCCGCCTACCGGTAGGTAGCAGGGCCTAGGCTGATTCACTGGCACCAGTGGAAAGGTGGCTGCGCGCATGCTCCAACATGCACGCAGTCGCCCTGTCTCTCCCGCCCACCGATCGAGCGGAAGTATTGGAAACGATCCGGAAAATACTGTACGTTTACACAGTATTTTCCGGATTCGTTCTCATGCGCCATCGCGTCCCCTTAACTGCCGCCCGCCTCGCCGAGATTTACGACCAGCACCCCACGCCGGTTGTCCTCGAGCTGCTCTGGGAAATCCACCGCCTGCGCGCGACGATCTCGCGCGCGAATCAGATCCGCGCTTTTCTCGCGCCGAACGGGCACGGCGTCATTCCGACGTCCGTTTGGGAGTGCTTCAACAACGAGCTCGACGTAGAGCCGCTGCTGACGGACCCGCCGACGCCCCGCCAAAGAAAACAGATCGACGACGGGTTAAGCGGGTCCGGCAAGGTCAAGCGATAGCGCACGCCCCGACCAGGCGCGCGGGCGTATCGAGCAGCGCAGCGGCGACGGACGTCGTCGCATAGCCGTCGTTATAGAGCCGCTGCCGAACCGCGCGCGCCATGTTCCTGTCGAAGCTGCTCGCGTAGCCGGTCGGCACCCGCACGATCGTCGCCCCGCCCTGCTGCGCGAGGTCAATGTGCGACGCCTCATTCGCCGCAAGCATCAGGTCGATCACGCGCGAGGCGATCGTCGGCAGCCGATACTTGCGGCCCGCCGGCAGCGGCGCATCATCCGAGACCAGATACACGCCAATCCGCGGCACGTCGTCGACAGTCAAATGGCTCACCGGCACGTTGTTGCACGTTCCGCCATCGACGAGCAGCGCGCCGGAGTTATCCACAGGCGGAAACACGAACGGTATCGACGCGCTCGCGCGCGCGGCCACGCCGATCGGCACATCCGGCGTCGTCGCCCGGCTGAACACGAACTCGCGCTCCGTCAGAAGGTCGGCGGCGATGATCTTGAGATCGAAGTCGAGTTCACCGAACGTACGGCTACCGGTCGCGCGCAGCAGAAACTTCTCCAGCGCATCGCCCGTGCACAGCGCGCGGCGCGTGAGCACCGCCCAGGGCGTGAAGCGCATCATGGGCGACCAGTCCATCGACATGCACAACGCGCGCATGTCGGCGAGCGGCATTCCGCTCGCGTACAACGCGGCCACGATCGCGCCGCCCGATGTTCCCGCGACTTCAGCTACGGCGTAACCGGCGTCGACAATCGCCTGTAGCGCCCCGAGGTGGGCGCCAAGGCGAAAGCCCGAGCCACTGAATGCGACCCGGACGCGCTTCATTGCGTGGCCACCGCGTCGGAGGCCACGGCCGCCGCCGATACCGCCGAGGCGGCATCGGTCGTCGCCACAGCAGTCTCGGTCTGAGTCGGCATCGAACTGATGATGCTGTTCAGCACGAGCTGGGCGGCGGTGAGCGTCAAACCGATCTGCTGTTTCTTTTCGTCGGTCCACGACGTCGCGTTCACCACGTCGATCAGCGCCGGGAACGCCGTCGACGAGAACTTCTCCAGACTCGACACGTCGACCGCCGACACCGCGTCGCATGTCGTGTTCACGATGTCGGCCGCCTTGTCGAGCTTTTCCGCAGCGTTGTCGTTGAAGCCCTGCAACGATTGCAGGCTGGTAACGGTCTGCTGCACCGGCGTGCAGACCTGTTTCGCGAGTTTGTCGGCGCTGGAGACCGTTGCGCAGCCGGCGATCGCGAGCGCGGCAATGCCTGCCGCAAGCAGCATGAGAGAGCGTTTCATACGGGGTTCCTTACTGGATGGTTTTGATTGCCGTCGCCACTGCCGAAGTGGCTGCAGCAGCGGCGTCAGAGGCGGCCGAAGCGGCCGTGGCCTGGCCTGTAAAGGCCTTCACATCGGTTTCCTTCAGGTTGATGCTGTAGCTTCCGTCAGCCGCGCGCGAAAACTGCGCATCGACAGTCGCCATCTCCTTTCCGTTCCAGACGCGCAGCACGCAGCAGCCCGTCGCCGCGCCGGACGCATCCGTGATCGGCGAGATTTCGTATCGGGCGACACCGGCGTATTGCAGCGACGTGCAGCCCGAAAGTGCGAGAGCGCCGATTAGCGCGACGCCCTTCATTGCAGCGTCCCCGCCGGCGGAGCTGTCACGCCAACCGCCGCGGCCGGCGCGTTGATTCCGAGAGTCACGTCGGCCGCGGGCGCGCCGCGCAGCGGAGCGCCCGGAACCGCGCTCGCCGACGTCGAGTCGCCCGCCGTCGAGCGCGAGCTCGCCGTCTGATGCCCGCACCAGATCGTCACCAGGCTCACCGCGCCCGTGATGAGCACGCCGATCTGCGCGATAAATGCCTGGCTATCCGCGCGGCCGATCGTGACGAAATACGCCCACAGCGCCATCAGTGCGAGCACGAAAAGCGCGGCGAGCGCGCCCACGATGATTTTTTCCTTGATGCTCAATCGAACCTCCAATAAAAAAGGCCGCGCGTGGCGGCCGGTCAGAAACACAGGCGGGCGATCAGCTGCGCACGACGCCGCCGGCCGCCACGTAATAGCCCTGCAAAAGCTCAATCGGATTCGTGCGCTGCCCATAGGGCGAACCGGTGAGGCTCGCCCAGATCCGGTTGCATGCTGCGACCGCGCCCGCGAAGTTGCCCGCCTGAATCAGCGGCAGCGCGCGCTTTTCGCGAATCTGCTGGATCGCGATACGGTCTTGCGATTCCGGGCTGAAGTCGCGCAGCCCGAGCAGCTTGCGATACGGTTCGTAGTAGCGGCCGAGCAGTTGATAGGCGCCCGCCGCGCTCGAGTTGAGTGCCCGGTTCAGTACGTTCGGATGTGCCGCGTAGGTGTCGAACTTCAGCACCTGCCCGGCGTACGGCACGCCATTGCGCTTGCCCGGCCCGTGCGAGCCGACCAGCACGTTGTAGCCGTCATCGCTGTTCGCGAGCACCCAAGCTTCGATTTCGCTTTGCGTGAGCATGCGCAGAAAGGCGACGACGTTCGCGCCGCCCGCGTCTGCAATAGAGATGCGCGGCATGGATTACCCCTTTTCGTTGATGCCACCTACCAGCGCGCGGGCGCGGCGGCGCAGTAGCAGTTCGATGTATTGCGAACCGACGATGCCCAGCGCGCTGCCGATCCCAAGCAGCGCGATCGGACTCAGATCCGGGATCTGTACGAGCACCACGCCCGCCACCATCGAGGTAGCCGACCCCAGCAGCGCCCGCCCGAGAATCAGGCGGAACGTCAGCACCTCACTACTCACCAGCAGCTTCGCAATTCCGATCAATGCCCCAGTTACCACCAAGGCAAGAAAGGTTCGTTCGTGTTCCTGCATTCACACCCCCGCTTAAGGGCCGACTTGCTCGGCGCATAAAAAAAGCCGCTAGGTAGCGGCCGAAAAGGTTTGTTGCGTGGCTCTTTATCTGATTTGAATATCGAGCTCGTGCTTATTGCTTCATCCCTGAAACTGAGGCGAGTAAAATCTCGCCCTAATCCAATACAAGATGAGTCCGCAACAATGACCAGCGGCCAGAGGCTGTACTCAATCCATTCCCTGCGATTTGTCGCTGCTGCGGCCGTCGTCATGCACCACATCACCACCGGCCTTGGTCAGAAGTCAGTGCTCGTCGGCGCAGCTGGCGTCGATGTGTTCTTTGTGATCAGTGGCATCGTGATCGGCATGGCGCTTATTGATCGGGAGACGCCATACCGCTTTGCCGCGCGCCGCCTTGTTCGTGTCATACCGCCCTACTGGATTGCGACGATAGCCGTCATGCTCTTTCAATATTCGGTTTGGGGAGCAACGTTCAGCGTGTCTCGCATCGCGCGCTCGCTTTTCTTCTGGCCAGAATTCGGAACGAACTGGCAACTCATCTATTTCCCTGCGTGGACCCTCTGCTACGAAATGTTGTTCTATTTCGTGGCATTTTTATCGCTCGTGGCGGCCCGTCGACACGCGCTGATTGCATGCGCAACAGTCATGACTCTAATCGGCCTGTTCAGGATCCCCGTCCCAAGCTCAAGCGACGGCGCGTTTTTCTCCACCGCAGTAAGTCTTGAGTTTTGCGGTGGCATGCTGCTCGCAGTGGTGATCAGGTCAGGATGGCGTCCGCAGCGTTCGGTGGGGATCTGCATGCTTTTCGCCGCCGCGCTGCTGTTCTGGCGCTACCAGTCCGCTGTTCTGCTCATCAGCGAAACACCAGCCGTCTCACATTTCGCACGGCCATTGGGGCTCGGCATACCTAGCTGTCTGGCTGCACTCGGCCTCCTTTCCTTTGAAGGCGCACGCATTTTCCGGACACGATTCGCCATGCTCGGCGGCAACGCAAGCTATGCGATTTACCTGTGCCACATCACCGTCGTGAACTTCACTTCGGATCGCCTCGCCCGCCACGGCGTGCAGGTCAAAAGCCACTTCTGGCTTTCGTCGATCGGGCTAACCGTCCTCTCAATCGCAGTCGGGATCGGCGCGTGGCTGCTGATCGAAAAGCCGATGTTGCGAACGCTTCAACGACTTTTCATCAATCGCGGTAGCGAAATCGGGAGCGTCAGTACGGCCACGGCTCATTAACTCTGCGGCGCAGGCAGTGATGCCTGCGCCATTTCAGGAAGCGACGCGTAGTAGGTGGCCCAGCGCTCGTCACCCTCATCAACCTCCCCCTGATTCGGGAATACAGCAGCGTCCTGAGCACAACTGAAGCACGCAACGATCTTCACGCTGGTAGCGTCCGAGAATTGCACAAACATGAAGCCTCCCAATCAAAAGCGATACGAATAGATCGTGATGGAGAACGTGATGCTCGACACGTTCGAAGAAGTCGTCGTGTAATACATCGTCTGCGACGTCGGCAAAGCAAGATCCCAAAACGTGCCGCTGATTTGAAACAGCGTGGCTGACTGAGCAACGTAGTACGCAACAGAGTTCCAGCTCGCCCCGGAAAACGGGTACACCTGGATTTGCATTGCCGCCCCGACTGCGGAAGCCGTCCCATAGAATCCCGCGTTGCCGTAAATTGACTTGGCGTTTTTGGGAACTGCACCGGCAATCGAAAGCGCCGTATTCGCCGAGTTCGTAGCGGTGGTGAGCACCGAAACCTGAGTCATGTAGCGAAAATGGCGGTCCTCCTGGTATCCAGCGACAAACTGTGAGCTAGCGTTCGTCGGCCAAACACTCACCAGTGCGCTCGCGACGTACCCGGCAGGCATATAACCGCCACCGTAAACTTCTGGCGCTTTCGCTGCGGTTGCGTTCATCGCGATCAGTGCGGACGCTCCCGTCGTCGGGTTGTAGATCGCATACACGGCCACGAAGCCCGAGGCAGGCGCCGCCCCAACATCCATACCACCTACGCCGACCACCGTGAGGTCGACCGTCTTGTTAAATGCCGCGAGTCGATAGGTCTGCCCTCCCAACGCTGCCGAAAGGATGATTTCGTCTGCCGTGAACGAGGCCGTTTTCGCTGCAGCGGTCACCGACATCCGCGCATTGCGCGCCGTCCCGACAGGCGACGAATAGCTGGCCTGCCCCATGCGCGCGACGATCAACTTGATCGCAGCGAGCAGCTGCGCGTGGTTCGATTCGTCGGCCTCGAGCCCTGCATCGCTTTGAACCGCGAGAACCTCGTCCGTCAGCGCATTGGCCCAGGTCGACGGGATCAACGAACCGACCTGCGCCGTCGCCTCGTTCTCGTCGATAAACTTGCCGTCGACAAGCCCCACGCTTGCGTCCTGTGGATAATCCATACACTCCCCGCAAAAAATTAAGGGCGGCACGCGGCCGCCCTGCATCTGAAATCGAGACTGCTACGCGTAGATAAAATCGACAACGGTATGCGCTGGCATCCAGCGCTGCACCAGACACTCGATTCCGTTGTTCGGATTCGTGCCGAATCGCTCGCCGAAGTGCGCCACGCCAAAACGCGCGCCGCCGGTCAACCGCTCACCGAGGTTCAGCACCCAAAAGAACTGGGCTGCCCACGTACCAAAATGCGCATTCCCGAAGCGAGAACGCCCGAACCGCGGCGCGCGGTACTCGATCACGTGCGCATTCGGATAGCCGAGCTCGGCGGCAACCGCGATAAAGAACGCCGCGTTCTGGCCACCGCTACCGATCAACCTGCGAATGACAGCCTTGCGCCTCGCGTCGAACGTCTGCTCCGTGCCGAGGCATTCGTCCGGCAGGTCCATCGCCGCCTCGAAATCCGGCAACATCTCGCGCATGGTCGCCGGGTCCATCTCGTTCAGGAGATCGTTCGTTCGCGCATCGATGCGCGCGAACTCAGGCGCCAGCCCTTGCAGCACGGCATCGATATCCGGCTCCAGGTCCTGATCCCACGCCGGGCCGGGCGGCAGCAGCTGGCGCAGCATCGCGACGTAGTCGGCCTGCGTTCTCACTGCCATTCCACACCTCCGAATGTCGGCAATTCGTTAACCGCGAGCACAACGTCCTCCGTGGGCTCGACCAGCAGGTGATCGTTTTCGCCAGCCGTCTCGCTGATTGCTTCGTCGATATGGCTTTTGATCACGGTCACGCCGAGGTCTCCCTCGCTCGCAATCAGATTCTTGAGCGAGACGATCGTCGCCGCGCGCGTCGCGGCGGTATCCGGCGACAGCTTGATCTTGAACTGCAGCGGCTTGTCGACTGGCGACATCACGTACAGCTCAGCACCCAACGGCCGCTTCGATTCGACGTATTCCTTCACGGTCGCGATTTCCGCATCGCCCGGAAACGGGTCGTCATCATCGTCACGAACGAAGAACAGGCCCACGGTGCCTGCGCCGAGGTAGCGCCGCTTTGCCCACGCCCGCGTGACACCTGCCACCTCGGTTGCCCAGTCGACGTAGTCGTCCGCATTCCCACCCATCGGCGTGCGTTTGTACGACGCTTTCACGCGCGTGCGCAGCTGGTCAATCGTCTCGATGTCGCTGCCGCCCGTGATCCCGCCCGTTGAGACAGCCGCGTCGCTCGACACGTTATCGACGGGAGACACAAATGTGAGCGCCGTGCCCGCATCGAGGTCGCCCGCCTTGCCCGCAACAACCGCCTTCACCGGCACGGTGCCGGTGCCCGCGCTGTCAAGCACAACGGCAGCCGTCGTTTCGTACTGGATCAGGTCCGTCGTCTGCAACAGTTCGCCGGCGTCGACCGGTGCATTCGCCTGCCCCGTCACGTCGACATTGCCGGTCGACGACACGGCCGCCTTGCGACCACCGCTCAACCGCAGATTGGCCTGGCGAATGAGCATGTCCTCGTCACACTCGTCGGGCAGGAGTTGCTTCGACGCCCACTGCTGATAGCCATAGGCGATATGCGCCGCGCCCGAGTGCACGCGTGCCAGCACCTGTGCGTCGGTGCGCCGCATCACATCGGACGCGGACCCGGCGAGATCGGACACCGCGCGCTGGATAAGCGTCGGTAGAGTCGGAATATCAAACGGCATTGATCACCTGCCAGATGTTGTCAAAAGTGAACCGCAGCGGCGAGCTCGACGCCTCGTCGAACACCGTCACCAGCCGCATGGAATTCAGGTCCGTTTTCGTCGCCGTGACCGAGACCGACTTCGCCCACTTGTCGTCAACGATCCATTGCAGCGCTTCGGTCGCATAGGCCTGCGCGTCGAGAAGCGTCTGCGCCGTCAACGAGCGCCGGCGCAGCAACCACAAGCGCGAGCCGATACGATCGTTATCGACTGGCGGGAAACTATCTCCCCACCAGCCCTCGCGGTTGTCGTCGTCGAGCTCGTCGGACGGCTCGGCGCGGCGCCAGGTCAGGAGGCTGATCGTCACGGCGCGCCGGATCAGCACCTCGCGCTCGTCTGCGGTGAGCGTGGTCATGCCTTCGGCCCTCCCGTCTGCGGCCCGTCGTGCTCGACGTGATAGTGCGAAACCATGCTGATGTCGTCGAGCACGACGTCCGGCGCCTTGATCGCGCACGTGGACGATGCCGTGTCTGCGTCGATCGAAGCGGCCTGCGCCGTCACGTCGTACGCATCGGCCGTCACGTTGTAGTGCTTCGTGACGACGCGGTATTCGTCGCACTCCACGCTCACGACGCGCCCACGCGTGAGCACGATCTTTGCCCCTTCATCGGTGTAGATCGCGACGTCGCCCTCCTCCAGCCCCTGAAGCCTGTACCGCCGGTCGGCGACGACGAGCACGACGCCGTGCGAGCGGTCGCCACCGAAGAATCCCGCAATGCCTTCGGCGCCAGCCTTCGGCCGGGACGTGAATCCGTACGGCTCGAAATGCTCCAGGCCATCCTTCGTCTCGTCCGCGAACAGGCCCGCCTGAAGCGTCTGCATCTTCGTGCCTGCATTCACCAGCTTCACTGTGCAACGCACGAGCACGCCCATCAGGCGCGCCCGGAACTCGTGCGGACTCATCAATTCGACTCCCAGTCAGCGGGCAACAGATATTCGAAGTTGTCGCCCTTCTTTGCTTTCTTGATCTTCCGCCGCTTGTGCGGATCGTCAGGCTCGGGCATGTAGCCGTCCGGCGGCGCCACCTTCAGCGCCGTCGTCGTCCCCTGCTCACCCTTCGTATACGTCGCTTCGACGATCAGCATGTCGCGGTCGAAGCCGATGATCGGATCGACCACGCGCACCATCTGGTTCGGAATCCACAACCGCCCGTTCGACTGGCGCCAGCCCTGCACGTCGTATGTCGTTGCCAGCGCCTTGCTGATCCGGTTATCGCGCTCCCACTGCACTCGCCCCTGCGCCATCGCCTTCGTGATGTTCCCCGACTCCTGGATCACCTTCACGCGCCGCCGCGCGACGCGCGAGTCAGTGACCGAGGCCGAAATCTCGCTCGCGGAAGACCCGTACATGTCGTCGCTGCCGACGTGCTGCCCCTTGCACTCGTAGACCGAGAACACGCCGGAGAAGTCGAGCGGCGCGTCGGCGCCCAGCACGTTCTCGCCAACAACGAGGCGATCCACCGCATGGCCCGCGCTGCCCGGATTGGCGATCACCAGCCGGCCGCGTCCATCGTCCGTCGCGAACAGATGCGAGAGCGTCAGCAGCCGGTCGATCGACTCGAAAATCGTTTCGCCGGGCTGGATCGTGTGATCGGCAAGCGTCGAGCTTTCGCCGGTCTGATCGATCACCGTGATCCCGTAACTACTCACCAGTGCGCGAACAATCTGCGCGACCGTCTGGTTGCGCCACTGGCTCGGCTTGTTGTCCGCGCCGCAGTCGACGAGGTCCGAAGTCAGCGAGCGCCCCGAGACGGTGAGCGCGACGTTGGTACTGTCGTGCCGCACGGGCGTGGCGTATACCCAACCCGTCATCACCAGATCGTTACCGATGCGCAGCTCGGCGCGGTCGCCCTGCTTCACGCGCCGAGCCGAAGGTGAGCCCGGCCACTTCCACGTCAACGCGAGATTGAAGTCGCGCGAGCAGCGCTCGATCCCTACCCCGATCGACACCGATTTCCAGCCGCCGTGGTTTTCCCCGTTCACGCTCAGCGTGACCGTCTCCTTTGCGTCTGCCATACCTCACCTCTCCGCAACCCTGATTTCCCCGGCGGGCACGAAGCCGGGATTCGAAACGCGGTTGCGCGTCACGACCTCGTCGGCGCGTGTCGCGTCGCCGTAGCGCTGGTAGGCGAGCACCAGCGCCGCGATCGGCTCGACCGGTTCGATCGTCACGATTCGCACGCCGCTGCGCGCAATTTCATTCAGATGCCGCACGATCGCCTGACGCGCGGTCGTGAGCGCCTGGAAGCGATCGTAGGAAGCGTCCAGCCCCATGTCCCAGATCGTTTCGTTCGCGTCGTCACGCGCCGCAAGCACGTCGTCGACGACCGGCGTGTCGATCGGCACAATCACATCGCCCGCCTCGTCATACTCGACGTCACTCGTCCCGGTCTGCGATCCAACAGCAGGCACGGAGACCGGATCGGTCGGCCCTGACTGCGACGTATCGCTCACCACCGGCACCGTCACCGCAGCGATGGTGCGCATCGCGCTGACGAGCAGCGCGTCCTGCACCACCTGCACGGTTGCCGACTGGAGCCCGGCAGCGTCAGTGCCCTGTGCCGTCGACGCCGAGCCCGAGTCACGCAGGCTCGAAAACACGCTCGTAATCGCCGAGAGCGCCGAGCCGGTGCCAGAGAACGAATACGTCATGGCGTCGAGCGTACTGAACAGCTCGTCGACGACGTAGGACGGCGCGTTAACAACTTGACTTGCAAAGTCCGCGGCATCCGTGAAGAGACTCGCGAACGGCTCGAACTGGTTACTCACGGCGGTGTACAGTTTCGACGCCGTCTGCGAGTACGCAGCGACACTCACGCGCGCGGCGTTGACCTTGTCGAGCAGCGTCGCGAAGTTGCTTTTCGACGCCGTCGCCAGCGAGTCCGCCGCCGTGCCCACCTGCTGCGACGTATTGACCGTCGTCGCCGGAAACTTCAGCTCACCTGCCTCGACGTACGACGCGTCGAACCGGATTACGCCGCCCTCGCGCCGATCGCGCTTGAACGTCGCCTTGCCAACGATGCTCACCTTCATGCGGCCGAGCCACGGGTGCACCAGTTCGCCCGGCCCTTCTGCCTCGAATGCCTCGATCAGTTTGTCGGCCTGCTCGAAACAGTCGTCACCCACGAGGAAACCCGTGAGGCCGGGCTCGCGCGTCGCGCGGCCCAGATCCTCGACATACGGCTCATCGCGATTCACGTACTCATGCGTCTGCGTGCGCCGCCCGACGCCGATCGAATCAGCATCGACATCGAACGGCACGCCGCGGAATGACGCCGGCTGCAACCTGTCACGCCACGTCGCCATTACCCACCTCCCAGCGAGCGACGCCCAACCTGCGGCGTGATCGAGAACCCGTTGCCAGGCGCGGGCTGATCGAACCGCAGACCGGGCGGCGGATTGTCGAACACGACGCGCAGCTCGCCGTTGACGCGCTGCTGCGCCGCCTGCTGCGGCACCGAGGCGCCCCAGTCGCGTGCCCCAACGGCTCCCGGCTGCCCGGGAATCGACGTCGTCCAGCCCGCGACACCCGCGCCGCCCGGCGCAGGTGCCTCCGGCGGGGCGGGCGCGCCACTGCCAAAGCCGAGGCCGTGCCCAAACCACTGCGCCGCGTCGATCAGCGGCTGCACGTACGGTTTGATGCGATCCCACAGCTTGCTAAACCAGTCGACGATCGGCTCCCAGTTCTTGATGATCAGACCCAGCGGCGAGAAGTTTAGGAATGCAAACTCAAGCCACTTGAACCCGGCTTTCGCCACGCCGACGATGCCGTCCCACAGCTTCGCGAAGAACGGGCCCACCGTCTCCCAGTTCGCCATCAGGAACCCGGCGGTCAGCGCGAGCACCCGTACGGCAATGCCGAGCGGCGTGAGGTTCGACACAGCGATGAACGCCTTGAATGCGGCAGTCACGCCCCACACAGCGAGGCGCACCGCCGCGAATGCCAGCGCTGCGCCGAGCACGCCCTTGATCAACCCCGGATGCGCCTGCGCCAGCTGCTGCACGTTCTCAATCAGCGGCGCGACGAATCCGAGAAACTGGTTCAGCGGCGGCAGCAACACCGCACCCACGCTGATGCCGACCGCGGTGATGCGGTTCTCGAGCAACTGCATGTTGTTCGCGGTCGTCGCCGCGCGCGACGCGTATTCCTGATTCATCGAGCCGGCGTACTGCGTCTTGTCGCCGACCTTGGTCAGGTTTTTTTGCAGCAGATCGAGATTCGTGAGCAGCGGCGCAATCGCCTCGATCGACTCTCGCCCGAACAGTTCCTGCAGCACAGAGGCCTGCTTCTCGGGCTTCACCTTGCTGATCGCCGTGAGCACCTTGAGCATCGTTCCCTGCGCATCTTTTTGCAGGCCGGCAGCGATCGATTTCGAATTCAGCCGCAGCGCCTTGAACATCTGCTGTTGCTGCTTTGTCGCCGCCGAGCCCGACGCGAGCGTCAACATGAAGGTCTTGATGCCTGTTGACGCGATGTCCTGCTGCACACCGACGCCGATCAACGTCGCACCGAGCGCGGCGATCTGGCCGGACGCGAGGCCTGCCACCTTGCCAAGCGGGCCGACGCGCGTTACCACATCGGAAATCTTCGCCGCCGTCGCGGGCCCGGTGTTGCCGAGGTAGTTGATCTTGTCGGCGAGCGACACGACGTCGTCCTCACCCATCTTGAACGCCGTGCGCCACGTGGCCATCATCTGCCCCGCTTCCTCCGCGGTCTGATCGAACGCCACGCCCATCTTGACGGCGTCCTCGGCGAAGCGCGGCAGCTCGCTGCGATCGATGCCCGCCTGACCGCCGGCCGCCGCGATTTTCGCGATGTCCGCAGCCGCCATCGGCAGACGCTTCGACAGATCGAGGATGTCCGTCGACATCTCCGCAAACTGCTTGGGCGTGTCGAAGTTCACCACCTTGCGAACATCCGCCATCGACGACTCGAAATCGATCGCCGCCTTCGTCGCGGCGATCATCGGCGCCGCGATAGCGCCACCCGCGAGGATGTCCTTGAAACCGATGTCGCCGAGGCCATCCTCTTTCAGACCTTTACGGAATTTCGCAATGTTCTTGCGAATCCCGGTCAGGGCTGGCGACAGTTTGTCGACGCCGGTGATAAGCGCCTTCAGCTGAAACTTATCCGCCATCGCGGCTCTCCTCGATGATCCGGTCGGCGTGACCGATCGACTCCAGCAACCGTTCGATCGGCCGCGCCATCACCACCTCGGGATCAAGACGCCAGAACCACGCGGCGTCGTAAGCCCGGTCGATTAGCTGCTCGACTTTGCGGACCCCGAGTTCATGAAAAAACCGGCGACCGTCCAGCAAAGGTTGTTGAAGTCGACGATATCGATCGAAGCGACCGACGAACCAGGGATGCCCGCCAGGCGCTCGATGTACTTCGCAGCGGCGTCCGGGTTGATCTGGACCGATTCGTCCTGCGCGATCTGGTACGGGAGTGCCTTGACCGCACGCGCGTCGGCCGGTGTGGGCTTGCGCAGCTTCAGCGCCTTGAGCGTGTCGCCGTGCGCCTCAATCGGCTCGGACAGGGTGAAAGTAACGTCGCTCATTGCCAGCTCCCCTTACGGCCTTCAAACGTCAACGACGTTTTGCCGTCGTCGCCAGTCGTCGAGGCGTCACCCACGATGTACGCGCCGCTGAGCACATACGTTTTGCCGTTCGCGAAATCCACGGTGATCGTCATGTCCGTGCCGCTGACGATGTCGTCGATCGGGAAATCCGGCGTAAACAGCGCGTCGACCTTCACGTAGGGCGTCTTTTCCTTTTCGGAGTAGTAGCCCGGCTTGATCGTTTCGCGCTCCGTATCACTGAGCGGCGCTTCGACGCCGCCCGTGATTTCCAGCTGCTTTCCGGCGACCTTGAAATAGCAGGTGCCGGCGGTTCTCTTACCCATATCGGGCCTCCATAACGTGGATGGCCCGCGCGCGGCGGGCCATCCGGTTCAGTGCAGGGGCAACGCCCGATCAGCTCACTTCGCTTGCGTACTGCAGGCGGAACTGATTGAGCAGCGCGAACACACGCAGCTGGTTCACGTAGTCCGGCGGGAACAGCACGTTGAGCCGGTTCGGATCGTTCGCATCGCGCTCGACGACCAGGTACTTCGCGAACATGGTCGCGTTCTCCACCCAGCCGAGCTCCTCCATCGCGAAATACGCGGAGATCATCTCGGCGCGCGCCATGCTCGGCGTGAGAATCGCGTTGCCCGGCCCGAACGACGTACCGTCGTCGGCCAGCTTGTGACGCGGGTACTTGCTCGTCACCGCCGTGCGCAGGTATCGGATGATCGCGGCCGACTGGTGCATCGTCTCGCTGTCGCGATACGAATCGTCAGCCTGCCCGAGTGCGTTGCGCTGGTACGTTGTCACGGCGCGCTCGATGCGGTAGTAGCCGCCCGAGTACACCGCAGTCGCCACGCCATACTTGAGCAGCGAATTGCGTTCGGTCAGGATGAAGCGCGAGCCGGCCGGCGCGGGATCCACTCCGACCAGCGCGCCCGTCTGCGTCGGCCGTGCCGGATCTGCAGAAATGAATACGGCCGTCATGCCCATCCACGCGGCGCCGACCTCCCACGCCGGCTGCGGAACACCGGTCTCGAAGCCGTGCACGGTGACATGCTGATCGTTGCGCAGCTTGCCTTCGGCGACGAGCGTACCGAGTGCGCCGCGGCGCGCCGTATAGACGTGACCGAACAGCCCCGACGACCATGCCCAACGCCCCGAGACATCGTTCATCCATTCCTTGAGATCGTCGAGCGCGGTTTCGTCGCTCCATCCGGAGTTCGTGAACTCGAACGCCTCGTCGCCGACCGCGGCGAGCAGATCCGCGACGTCGACCTGCCCCGTGCCGCCCGACATTGCCGCGATCGTGACCGTGATGCCAGCTGGCGTGCTCTCGCCGCCCGCGGTGCCCTTGCTATTGATCGCGACCGTAATGTCGTTGCCGGTCTCGCCTCTCCATCGCGTGGTGAGCGTGACGACCGCCTCTTCAGCCGCAGCGGTGACCGGAATCGTCGACGAGTCGGCGAGCGCGGTCACGATGGCCGCCGCGATCTCGCTCGCGGTCATACCGCTCGCGACCGTCACCTGCGTGCGCTTGCCCGCGATATACAGATTGAGAACGCCCGCGGCCGTCGCCGTGCCGGCGATCGTGACGGTGCCCTCGGCCGCGCTGCCCGTGGCAAGCTTGACCGGAACCGCCCACACCTCGCCGGCAGGATCGGTGCGTCGAAGCGCCTGAAACTGCGCAGCGAGCATCGAACCGACGCCGGCAATCGCCTGCACCTGACTCAGGCTCGTCACGAGTTGCAACGTGCCGAGTTCGCCCGTTGCATCGTCGTTGACCTGCCCGAGCAGCAGGCGGCGCGTTTCCGAGCCGGTCGACGTGTTGGCCTGGGAGTTGTCCATCTCCGCGTAGAACAGTGGAGTGAGCAGGTCCGAAGCCGGAATATTGCTGAACGAGACGGGCATTACTGGGCTCCCTTGTCGTCGGTGTTAGCCGCAGCCGACGCGTCGCCCGCGGGCACGGCGGGCGCCGTCTCCGCGCTCGCCGCGCCAACTTCGATCACGTCGTTCGCCGCGACGCGCCGACGCCAGTAGGCGCTGCGCGGCACAGCCCGCCCGCCGGCGGGCAGTTCGTCGCCCCGGTCGGGATCGGGCACGACCCGCCCCTCGGCCGGCTTGACGGTCATCGTCTTAGCCATTGAAATCCTCTCTGATGGTGAATTCGATACGCCCGTCCGGACCTGTTTTCTGGCCGGGCTCCAGAAGGTTCGCGTCGACGATCGGATCGATAACGTCGGTGCTCACCGTGATGCCCTTGAGGTCCGGCAGGCCCGCAAGGTATTGCTCATGCCACGTCTCGGGCGTATCGCCGCCGCCGAGCGTGAAAGTGGTCGAGAACGTGAAGCGGTACAGGATCCGCTCCCGGTTCATCAGCAGCAGACCGCCGCCGACGTACTGGATCGGCAGCCAGTCCGCGACCGGCTCGAAGCCGACCAGCGCTTTCCACAACATCGCGCGCACGTCGTGCAGCTGGTCGATGCGTGACTGCCCGCGCGCGTCGGTCGTCGCGATCGCAACGACCACGTCGAACTCGTCGGTAATGTCCTGACGCACCGTGTTTTGCGTCTGGTTCTCGCCCGCGTCGTCATGCGTCGGCACGACATACGCCGCGGGCACGGGCAGCAGCGCTTCGTCGCGCACGGCGTCGAAGTCGATCGCCGCCGCCACGCGCTTCTCGAAGAACGGAACGTAGGTGCGCAGCTGCAGCACTACGGGGGTAACTTTCATCGTGCGGCCTCACCTGATTGCGAATGCCGATTCGAACGCTGCGCGCAGCACCGACTCGACCTGCCCGGCCGACTCCTGCAACGCGTCGGCCATGAAGTTCTCGCGCGGCTCGATCCGCCATCCGCCCACTGCGCTGTGATGCGCGCTCGTTTTCGCGCGCACGCCGTAGTGCAGATAGGCCGGATAGAAGTGCGCGCCCATCGCCGCCGTTTTGTACGGCGCGACGCGCACCAGAAACCCCGAGCGGCTGACCTTGACGCGAATGCTGCGGCGCAGGTTGCCCTTGCGCACAGCCGGATAACCAGCGCCGCTCGACGTGCCGCTCGCGAGATCGGCGCGTGCACGCGTGCGCACGATCGCACCGGCTCGCCGCATGGCGGCACGAATCTTTCGCTTGTCGAAGTCGATGCGCTTGTCAAAACCATCGAAGCCGTCGAGGTGCCAGTAGATGCCCGGTTTATTCGCCACGGTGCTGCTCCTCCACCTCGAGCGTTGTTTCGCGCTTCGCGTGCTCATGCTTGGCGCGCCTGACGCGATACACCCATCCGTTCCAGACCACCTCGTATTGCGTCGTGATCTCGTCGAACAGGCGCATGCGCATGCGATGCGTCACGCGCGCGTCGGCCTGGACAGACGCGGCGTACGCCACCGCGCCGACCGGCGTCACTTCTGCCCAGCGATCGACCTGCGCCGAGTAGCCCGCCTCTACGCCCATATCGAGCGTCGGCGCATCAGTACGCACGCGCAGCGTGATGCGATCACGCATGCGCCCCGGCTTCGCGCTCATAGCGATTCATTCCTGTATCGATCGATCAGACCAGCGACAAAGCGGCCCGGCAGGCTGTACGTCTGCTCTGCCGTGTCGGATTCGCGCTGCTCGTAAAGCGTGCCGAGCATCAGCTTCATCCAGCTGCAGCACGATTCCGGCACCGCGTCAGGCGAGCCGAAAGCCCCGCATCTGAACGTAATCTCGACGCCCTCTCCCTTCGGCCAGCCGTTGCGCGGCACGATGTACGCGCGGCGGCGCAGGCGGACTTCAGCGACGTCGATCTGCTGCGCCATCCCGGTCGGGTCGGTGTACTTGATTGACACGACCTCGCTGACGTCGCTCCACAGCAGGATCCGCTCGCGTGGAAATTCGTCGAGCCGCACGACACAGGTCTGCGGCAGCAGCGGCCGGGCGAGCTCCTTTTCGAGCGCCTCGCGCGCGGCAACGATCGCCGCTTCGATCAGCTCATCGTCGGCGCTGCCGTCAACGCGCAGATGCAGCTTCGCCTGCTCAAGCGTGAGCGCCTCTTCAGCTGGCACCTCCGTAACCTCGGGCGTGTCGGCCCCGACCACGTCCGGAAAGAATTCGCCGCGCAACATAGGAATCCTCAAAAACTGGGCGAGCCATCTTCGCGGCGGCCCGCCCGTTACTGCACTTAACCCGCTGCGGCCGCCATCTGCAACGTCTTGACCGCGCCGCCCACGTCGATCAGGTTGCCGCCCTGACGGTTGAAGCCGACGAAGCCGACCTGACCGTTCAGCGTGTACGCCGAGTCGACCATGCGGAAGATCGTCAGGTCCATCACCTCGCGGATGAAGTAGCTGGAGAAGTCGCCGAAAGCGAGCGGCTTCTTGCCCGCAGCGGCCGAGTCCATTTCCTGCACGATGGTGAGCGGGCGATTCAGCAGACGATCGGGCGCGCCACCCGGGTTGCCCTGCTCGTAGCCCGGCACGAAGATCGGGCGGCCCTGCTCGTCCTTGATCTTGCGAACGGCGCGCAGCGAATCGTCGTTCATCGCCCAGCCCGTCTTCGGACGCGCGCGATAGATCGGATCGACGCTGTGCTCCAGATCTACGAGATCGTCGTAGGTGTAATCGGTCGCGGACGCCGCCGTCTTGCCGACCGCAGCAGCAACCATCAGCCCCATCGGCTGAGCGTTGCCGGTGCCGGTCATGAAGTGGCGCGAGGTGATCCGGCCGACGCGCATCGCGAGCAGCGCCTGAATGTATGCGTCGATGTCGAACATGCTGTCCTGGATCAGCTCGAACGGGATCGCGATCGACTTCGACGAATACTTGTAGACGTCGAGCGTGATGTTCTCGAAACCGGTATCCAGCGCGTCCGTCTTCACGTTCTGCCCGACGATCTGACCTTCTTCGGCCGTCGCGTCGGCGGCCGGGAAATTCATCTGCGCGCCAGTACCCGTGCGGATCGTCGTCGCGAGATCACGAATGCCACCATACTGCTTCATGGCCTCGGTAAGTTGGCGGTAGTATTCGGTCGCGACCGTATAACCCCCTTCCGTGCCCGTCGTCGTGGACATCGCCGCCCGGACGTCAGGCGTCTGGCGGGCGCGCATCGCCGACAGATCTTCCGCCGACATTGCCGCGATGCCGCCGGCCAGATACGCGCGGAACGAGGCGGTACCTTCGTTGTGCGCGCCCTGCGTTTTCGTGACGGCGTTGCGCAGGCCATCGGTGTTGCCGTTCAGCGCGTCGGCCGCGAGGCGGGCCATGAGGCCTTCGTGACGCTTGATCTCGGCCGAGACGTCGTCGATTTCCTTCATGCCGTCGTCGTAGGTCTTCTGCTGATCGGCGCCCCACTTGTCGCCCGGATGGTTTTCGAGCAGGTTGTTGAGGTTCTTTGCGAGCGCATCGCGACGCTCCCGCAATGCCTGAATGCCTTGTGCAATAGCCATAAATGCTCCACTGATGAAATAGAAAAAGGCCGCTCGAAAGCGGCCCCGGGATTCGACGCGGGAGAGCGTCAGAGACGGTGCGACAGGTCGAGCCGGCGCTTCATCGCGGCCAGATCGGGAACGCGTAAAACCGGTTCGCTGCTCGCGCTCGGCGCCGGCGGCGCAGCGTCCGAAGGTGCAGGCGCTGCCGGCGGCGTGCGCTGCTGCGTCGGCGCCGGCGCGTTGCTATACGCCGAGAGGTTCCACGCGGAGGCATTCGCACCCGGGTCGCCACCGGCGAGCCGGTCCGCAAAGCCCTTTTCAATGGCATCGGCCGAGGAAAACCACGTCTCAGCGGCCATCCACGCTGCAATGTCGGCCTCATCCTGCCCAGTCTCCTTCGCGTAGGTGCGAACCAGCGATGCATCGACGGCGTCGAGCAGGTTCGCGGTTTCTTTGAGTTCGTCCGCATTGCCCATCGCGAACGACCAGGCCTTGTGAATCATCACGAAGGCACCATCGGTAATCTCGACCTCGTCGGCCGCGAGCATCAGGAAGCTCGCGGCGCTGGCCGCCACGCCGTCAACGTGTGCAATGACCTTTGCCGAATGGCCGCGCACTGCCGTTTCCATCGCACGCGCCGCGAACACATCGCCGCCCGGCGAATTGATGCGCAGATGGATCACATCGGCAGTGATCGACGCAAGCGCCTGCACGAACGCGGCAGCGGACACGCCGCCCCACCAGTCGTCGGTAACGATCACGTCGTACACATAAACCGTGACTTCGGTGGCGTCGGCCGACGCCTGAACGCGCAAACCCTGCGCGCGCCCGCGGTTGTCATTGAGCAGCTGCAGGATCTGGTTTTTGCGCATCTTTGGTTCCCTGAAAAATGGTGTCACCGTCCGGCACAGTCGGCAGGTTCAAGCGGCGGCGCACCTCGTTGAGCGTCATGATTCCCGGCTCGCCAGCGCGACCGCGCGCAAGGCGCAACGTTTCGTAGAGCGATTTCGTGTCACCGCGCTCAAGCGACGACACGTCATGGCGCACGCCGCGGTTTCCACTGCGCACGACCTTGCGGTTGAGTTCCTGCGCGATCTTCACCATGTGCCGCTGCAACGTGTACTTCACGAAACTGATGCCGAACTGCTCGACGCTCGAACCGAGCGTCGTGGTTTTTTCAGGCCGGCCGATCATGTAGGGCATCACACCGAAAATCCCGCAGACGTCGTCATCAGTCAGCTTGCGGCTTTCGATCAGCTGCGCGTCAGCGACGGACATGCTGATCTCTTTCACGTCCATGTCGCCGCCGAGGACAATCGGTGCGTTGCTGTTGTTCAGCCCCGAGTAGCGCTCCATCCACTGCTTTCGCAGCAGCAGGACCTTCGCTTCATCCAGCTTGCCCTCTGCTTTCAGCACGAGATCGGGTCGCAGACCGTCGCTCACCAGGGCTTCGATCAGTTCGCCGGCCGCCGCCGACATGCCGACCGGCTGACGCAACACGTGCCGGATCTGCGACATGCCGCGCCGCCCGTCAAAACCCGGGCCGGGAACGTGGATCATGTCGTCCTGATCGACAACCTCGATCGTCCCCGTCGTCTCGTTCCAGAGCGTGTAGACGAGGCGATCGTCGACGATGTCGGGAAACGCAGCCAGCGGGTGGTACGGCTCGAAGGCTTCGATCTTTGACGACCACGGCGTCACGCGCCGGATCCGCATGAACATATCGCCATGCAGCAACAGCCCCTGAATGCCAAACTCCCAGCCGACCGCCGCCGACCAGCGCGGGTGCATCTGTTCGTTGAGCAGATACCAGAAGTCGGATTTCACCGGCAGCGTATCCAGTCCGACCGATTCGAATTCCTCGATCGTCGTCGCGGCGATCGCGCCGCCAATCAGCGACACGCACGAATACACGGTCGCAACGCTCATTGCGCCGCGCTCGCTGATCGGTCGCCCGCGGCCCGGCGCGCCGGTCAGCCAGCTATATGCTTCGCTGCCGCGCGTGATCTCGCTCACGGGCACCGGCCCGACCGTGCCCTGCGCATTTACACGCTGCGCCTGGCGCTGGGCGTTCCACTCATTGAGGATGCGCGAGCCGCCCGGATCGGCGCGGCCCGCACTGTTCGCGTTATGCGTCATAGGATGTAGATTTCCGGTTCGGGATCGGGCTCGTGCGTGAGTGCCCGAGTGAGCGCCATGCACGTCGCGACGATCGGATCAATGCGCCCGTTCGACGTTTTCTTGTTCGGCCGGATGTTTTCGTTGGTGTCGATCAGCAGCGTGACGTTGCTCGCGCACCAGCGCAAAACCGGATTACCGCCGTGCCGCAGCGCGCCGCTGTAGACGAGCCGCTCGAGCAGCTTCGCGCCCGGCGACAGGCCCGCCATGTTCTGCGCCAGCTGCACCATCGGCACGTCACGTTCGAGCAGCTCGCTCACAACGTGCGTCGCATTCCACGGATCGAACGCGATGTCCTGCACGTCGAATACATCGCAGGCCTCGACGATGGCGTCACGCACCGCGCCGTAATCCGCCACCGCGCCCTCGGTCACCGTCAACCACTCTTCTGCCGCCCACTTCGCGTACGGCGCGGCATCGCTCTTTGACTGCTCGTCGACCTTGCTCTGCGGCGCGAAGATCCGCGCGACCACGAACCACTCACCGTCCTCGTCCTGCGCTTCGACCGTGTCGCCATCGAAGTCGGGCGGCGGAAACACCAGCACGAACGCGCACAAATCCTGCGTGCTCGCCAGATCCAGGCCGCCATAGCACTTGCGGCCTGCAAGCCGGCGCACGACAAACGGCTCGCCTCCGCGATCCCAGACCGCGATATCGAACCAGCTCAACGCCGAGTTGACCCAGACGTTCAGGTCTTTGGTCAGGAAATTCGCCTTCGCGCTCGGCAGCTCGGCGGCCTTCGCCGCCTGCGCAACCATGTACTCGCGCGTCTTGGCGCTCCCGAGGCTCGGGTTCGCCTTGACCCAGACGTCCGGATTGAGCGGATCGTCTTTCGGGTCGAGCGTGTAGATGTAGCCGAAGAAGCTGTCGTCGACCTTCTTGCCCTTCAGGATCAGCGCGAGGTACGCGCGGATCTCGGTACAGATGCCGTCGAGGATGTAGCCGGCAGTCGTGATCGCCGAGATCAACGGTTGCAACCGCGCGCCAAGCGCCGACTCCATCACGTCCCACACTTCGCGCGTCGGGTGCGCATGCAGCTCGTCGACGATACACACATGCGGATTCAGGCCATCGAGCGAATCGGCGTTCGCCGGCAGCGGCTTGAAGATGCCGCTGCCGAGCGCGATGCGCTCCTGATTCGTGCCGTCGTAGACCCTGACCAACTTTGCAAACTTACGCGAACGCCGCACGCGCCGCTTGTAGTTGTCGAGCGCCGGTTTGAACACGCTCATCGCCTGCTCGCGCGTCGTCGCGATCGTGTACACCTCCGGCCCGATCTCGCCGTCCATCAGAAACAGATAATCGGCAATGCCCGCTTTCCAGGTCGACTTGCCGTTCTTGCGCGCGACCTCTTCATAGCCCGTTCGAAAGCGGCGCCGCCCCGTATCCGCGCGACGCCAACCGAACAGCACCGCGGTCCAGAAACGTTGCCAAGGATCGAGCACGAGCGGCGTACCCGCCTTCGCGCCCTTGATGTGCAGGAACTGCGATTCGATCCAGTTGATGCAGTGCCATGCGTGCGCCGCGCTGAACAGCAGGGCGCGCGCCGGGCCATCGACCAGATCCTCGTAATGCCGAAGCACAGCGAGGAACACGAACTCGCCGACAACGACATCGCCGCGCAAAACCGGCAGGCCGTAGGCGACATCCCACTCATGCAGGTCGCCGGGCGTCAGGCGTGCGAGACGCTCGGGTGCGACCGTGCATGCTCCAGCATCTGATCGAACAAATCGTCCTGCGGATTCGGATCCTCCATCTTCGATTTCGCGATCAGCATCGATGGCAGTGTCAGGCAGGCTTCCGGCAGACATTTGAGCAATCCGTCTTTCAGGCCCTTCGCCGCGTAGTACAGTTGATGCGGCTGGACGTGCCCGTTCGGCGTCGTCGTCATGAACGATCCGTTGTTGATCTTTTCGAAGTCGCGCAGCTGAAGCTCGGCCTTCACCCAGCGCACAAAGTCGACGCACACAATCGCGAGGATCACGCCCGCCGTCTTGTGCGGCACACCCTCTTCGCGCAGCGCGAGGCACAGGTAGTCCCACACCTTGCGGTGCGACGACTCGAAGTGCACGCCCGGCGGAGGCGGCGGCGACTCAATCACCTTTCCGACGTTGCCCACGGTAGGTCGCGCAGCCACGCCACCCGGGGCCGGCGTATTCGATTCATTCGAAGCCATAGAGCCTTTCCTGTGCGTGAGCCGACAAAAACTTCATCTCGCCTTGTCTGAGCGGCTCTATCGGGCGGCGTTTTTAACCCCCCCCTCTCTGAAAAACGTGCCACGAAAAAATTTGGCTGGGCGTTCGGTCCCGAAGCGGTTTTGCCTGGAAAAAACACGCCCCCCTGCCTAAAATTTAAGCAGTCCTGAAAAATTGTCGAAATTTCGTGCTCGCGCGCCTGCTCAGCGCCGGGCGCGCCCGCGCGCACCTTCGTCGGCCGTCTTTGCCTTGTGGCACGCGACGCAGATCGACTGGAGGTTCGACTCGTCGTCGGTTCCGCCTTCGGCCTTGCTCACGATGTGGTCGACGTGGCGCGCCGCAGCCACGCGACCGAGCGCGAGACACGGCTGGCAAAGCCCGTTGTCCCGCTTGAGAATCTTTTCGCGCAGCTTGACCCACTTCGAACCGTAGCCACGTGCGTGGCGCGAGCCGCGATGCGGGTTTCGATTCCAGCCTGCTGTCTCGCTCGCATGCGCCTCGCAGAAGCCCGGCTCATCGATCAATCGACAGCAGCCGTGATGCCGGCATTTCGTTGGTGCTTTCTTCGGCATGACGCGACCCAATGCAAAAAGCCCCGAGGCTTTCGCTTCGAGGCTTTAGGTGTTCGGCTTACGCTTGGCGTGCTGATACCCGGCAGGGCCGCACACACTCGGTAGAAACCGGAATCAAGTTGTGAAGCGGAGTGTATGCGAGCTATTTCGTTTCCGCAAGTGCCTTTTCGTTCATGCTGTCAATGATCGACTGCATCGACACGAACTCGCGGCGCGGCGCGGCAAGCTTCTCCTCGATTGCGCGCACTGCGTGCGCAAGCGCGAAATCGAATATCGTCGTTGGTCGAACGCGCAAACCGAGGCGACGGCAGATGACGAACGGCGGCTTGCGCCACACGAAGTGCATCCGCAACAGTTGCCGATCCATCGGCATGATCCCTCGCAGCGCGACCTCAATGCGATTCGCGTCCTCAACATCAAGTGACGCGTCGATCGTCCTGCCCGGCACGCTTGTATCGCGAAAATAGATGTTGGCGGTCAGCCCCAAGCCACCAGCGTCGCTCGGCGACACACGCTGGCATCTCGCCCAATTAATCAAACGATCTTCGAGTTTCATGCGGTCCTCGCTCATTCCTCGTGATAGCCGATGTGGTCCCGGCAGTAGCCGCGCCGGGACAGCCCGGCGCCGATGATGGTGGTCGCTCTGCGCGCGCAGCGGCAGCCGTTTTCTTCGTGAGCGCACTGGCGATCGTCAGCAGCGGGTGCCGCAGCACCGTTCGCCGCGCCGGTCGCGCGCTTCGCTTCTATCGCCGCGTTGCGCCGTCGACGGATTTCGTCCCAGTTCTTGCGCAGCCGCGCGGGCGCGATCACGATGGCGGCCCAGAAGCGATCGACGTCAGCCCACGCAAAGAGGCGCGCGATTTCGTGTGCCGTGCGCCCGTCGTCGCGGATCATCGCTGCGAGTTCAGCCGCCCATTCGCCGATATCGGGCTGTGCCAGATCCGGCATGCGCTTGCGAATCCGCTCAAGCATCCACAGCGCGAGCGAGCGCTCTTCGTTCACATGTTTTTCTCTCTGATCGCCGCCCGTGGTACTAACCACTGAGGTATGAGAGAGGGAGGTTGTATACGTACTTCTGTTAACTGGTTTACTAGTAGGAACGTCGTTCCGGTAACTTTCGCTTTCGCTGCTCATTTCTTGAGCAAAATTGGAACGTGCTTCCGGTACGCTGCCTGCTTTTTGGGCGTTACCGGAAAATGGTTCCTCTTTCCGGTTTTGGGCCGGTTTACCGGAATCTCCTTCCAGTTCGAGGTTATCCACAGCATCACTGGCTGCAAGGTCGAATTCGGCCATGTCCATCTGCGTACGCGCAGCGCTCTCGGGGATCGACAGGCGATAGTGGCCATGCGCCCACTTCCGGCCGCGTTTGCGCGACTTCCAGCGGGTCAGCCAGCCGGATTGCTCTGCAACGGTGAGGTGTGTGCCGACACTGCGTTCGGTGAGGCTCGCGAGCTCGGCGATCGTCTCGACAGACGGCCACACGATCTCGTCAACGGCGTTGGCATATTCGGCGATCACGAACAGCACGAGCTTCGTCGTCGACGGCAGCTCGCTGCGCGCCATCGCGCGGCGCCACGTGAAAAACGGTGAAATGGTTCTCATGCGTCAATAACCTGTGTCCGGTTCGGCGAAGTTTTCGAACCGGGTAATTGCGTTCTGGAACGCCAGGCGAACGGTGCCGATCGGGCCGTTACGCTGCTTGGCGATGATGATTTCGGCAGTGCCGCGGTCGGCACTGTCCGGGTTGTAGACTTCGTCGCGATAGATGAAGAGGATCACGTCGGCGTCCTGCTCGATCGCGCCCGACTCGCGCAGATCGGACATGACCGGACGTTTGTTCGGACGCTGCTCCAGGCCGCGATTAAGCTGCGAGAGCGCGATAACCGGCACATCGAGCTCCTTAGCGATCTGCTTGAGCGCACGCGAGATTTCCGCGACCTCGCTCGCGCGCATCTCGGTGCCGGCGCTATCGCCCGACATCAGCTGCAGGTAGTCGATCACGATCACGCCGAGCCGGCCGCGCTCGCGATGCAGGCGGCGCAGGCGCGCCTTGAACGCAGACGGCGTGATCGCGGAACTGTCGAGCACGTCGATCTGCGCATCCGCCATCGTCTGCACGCCGTGCGTAAGCCGCGGCCAGTCGTCGTCCTCAAGGCGACCGGTACGGAGGCGCTGCTGGTTGATTCGCGACACCGACGCCAGCATGCGCATCGTCAACTGCTCTGTGGGCATTTCGAGGGAGAGGACCGCGGCCGGCAAACCGAGCCGTATGGCGACGTGCTCTGCGATGTTCATCGCGAAGGACGTCTTACCCATCGATGGACGACCGCCGACGACGATCAACTCGCCGCCGTGCATGCCGTCAAGGCGCGCGTCGAGATCGACGAAGCCCGTCGACGTGCCCGTGATGCCGCCGCGGTCCTCGCGGTTGAACAGCTCGTCGATACGCTCGATGACGCGCGTGAGCGCGGGCAACATCGGCTGGAATTCGTCAGCGCCGCGCGCGGCGGTTTCGGTCAGGCGCTGGATGCCCGAGAGCGCCTGGTCGAGAATTTCGGATGATTGCCGCCCGGCCGTGTTGTGGCAGTTCTCGATCAGTTGCCGCCCGACGCGCACCGCGCCGCGCAGCTGCGCGCGCGAACTTACGATCTCCGCGTACCGCACGATGTTCGCCGCGCTCGGCGTCGAGCCGACGAGGTCGTTGAGATAGCGCAGCGGCTGCTCGACCTTCGCGACCGTCGACGTCAGCCGCTCATAGACCGTAACGACGTCAGCGGGCCGTTGCGCGAGAATGAGGTGTGTGATCGCATTGAAGATCGCACGGTGTTCACCTACGGTGAAATCCTCGGCCGTAACCGTGGCGCTGATCAGGTCATACGCGCTGTTGTCGAGCATCAACGCACCGAGCACTGCCTGCTCGGATTCGACGGACGCAATGACCCCTTGCGCTTCAGCTTCGTAGCTGGCGCCCATTAAACCCCCGGCATTCGTAAAGGCGTCGTTAGTGCTGCGCGTCGACGAGCGCGTGCGCGGTCTGCACCGCGCGCTCGATCTGTCGCTGTCCTTCGCGCGCAATACGCTCGATCGACTCGACTTCACGCGGCTCGATCTTGCCGTCCTCGGCCGCCTTGCGGATCTCGTCAGCCAGTTGGCCCGTGCGGTTGCTGACGACGAGCGCGGCATTGACGAGCGCGCCAATGCCATCGCGAGCCGGGTCGGCCACCGTTTCAGAGGCGATCAAGCCAAAGCGGGCATTGAACGCATGCACGGCATCCAGTGCGTGCGGCTGGTTTTTCTCGACCATCCACTCGACGAGCAGCTCGAACATCTCGCCCGAAATCCGGGCGCCCTCGACCTCCCGCAACTTCAAGCGAAGCGACTCGGCGCCGATGCGCACCCCGCGGCGCTCGGTCAGAAAGCGCGCGGCCTCCTCCACCTTGCCCGGCGTCTTGAGCACGGACGTGTAAAGCACATCGGTCCATGCAGTCTCGCTATATCTCGACGTCACGTTCTATCCCCTTGTGGATAACTACTTTTCATGCTGTTAACCGGCTCCCAGGTCGCCTACGATTCACGCAAGCAACAACCCACCGAGCCAGCGATGATCAACAAAAATGAATCGACACACGCCCATGCGACAATGGCGCCAAACGGCACACACCGACTTACTGCATGGCGCAAAGAACAACTAGAACGCGTAGGCGAGCGCACCCATTCGCGCTTCGATCAATCGACTCGGTCGAGCGTCACCCGCCCCTCGTTAATTCGCCACGGCAGCCGATCGGGTTGCAGCGCATCGATCCGCGCCTGCTCGGCGCCAGCGCGCAGCCCCTGCTCGTCGTGCAACTCGAGCGCAGGCCGCCGCAGCGTGAGCAACAGTCGGGCAAACAGCCGTTTCATAAAAACGCCTCTCGATGTTGTGCAGGCGCACGGAATCCGCCGCGCGGAGGTACACCATGCGTAACAGGGTTGCGGGACAACGACTTGCGGCACGGCGCGTGAAAGTCGCCATCACCCTCTCGGCGCAGCAGCGACGCGACGACGAACGTTTCAGGCGCTTTCTTCATTTGCTGCTTTCGCCGCAGTCAAGCGGAGGCCTACCAACCGGCGGCTGAGTGTCGTCACTCGAGGCCAACCGTTTCGTCGCAACAAAGTCCGGGTCGAGTTCGGGCCAGATTTCTCGCCAATCGACGGGCCGCAAGTCCTGTCTACGGACATCGCCCTGCGTCCACTTTTCGATCGCAACGCAACGCTTTTCGGAGATTGGAGCAGTGCCGTGCGCCATCTGCGAGAGATAGGACGGCGAGACGTGCAGAAACGCGGCCAGTCTGGTGGCCGTTCCGCGCTCGGCAGTGGCGAGGTAGGTTTTGAGGTCCATGCCGGCGAGTTTAGTTATCACTAAACCATTGGTCAAGTGAATACTAATTTATAGTTCTCTAAACTACTACAATGGACATACAGGAAAAGCGACGCACCCAGCTGCGTAAGTGGGTAGCGCTCAACGGCACGCCGCAGAAGGAAAAGAGCTACTTCTCACAGCTCTTGAACGCGAACGCCTCTTTTGGCGAGCGCGCCGCGCGACGCATCGAGGATCAATATCGGATGGGCGTCGGCTATCTCGATAGCGACAGCAACGCCATCGCCATCGGCGGGGAAGCACTCGACAATGCTGTCGAATCGCCGACGAATGGTGAAAAACTAGGTTACATTAAGCAAACGGGCGCCCTTATGAAGACCGATAATGGCGGCCGGATGTCAAAGCAATTCGATGCGAACATCGGACCGACACCCGTCGATCATCGCCGGGTTCCCGTAATCAGCTACGTTCAAGCCGGCCTGATGACGGAGGCAATCGATCCGTATGCGCTCGGGCAAGGGTTTGAAACAATAATGACCGATGTCGAAGTATCTGAGAGTGCTTTCGGGCTGGAAATACGGGGAAAGTCGATGGAGCCGGATTTTTTTGAGGGCGACCGCGTGATCGTAGATCCGCGAGTGGAACCCCTACCCGGCGACTTCGTTGTTGCAAAAAACGGACATGAAGAGGCGACCTTCAAGAAGTACCGTCCGCGCGGGACCAACGACCACGGCCAGATGGTTTTCGAGCTCGTCCCCCTAAACGACGATTTCCCGATCATGCACAGCGAGCGCGACCACATGCGCATCATCGCAACGATGGTCGAGCACCGCCGGTACCGTCGTCGTTAAGTAATCACTGCACACAGTAAGTAATACGCCCCGCCGAGCCGGGGCGTTTGCACGTCTGCGCCCTCGGTTTAGTTTTTACTTTACTTTCAGTTTAGTTTTTACTAACATGCGTCCATCCACTACGGAGGACACATGCGCAGCTACCGTTGTTTCTACCTGATGAAGGGCGACGAGCCGAGCCCGGTCACGCCGTTCGTCCAGCTCCAGGCCGCTGACGCTGTCAGCGCCGCTCAACTCGCGATGCGCGTCACGGGCTGCACCCACGTGACCGAAGTCGTGCGCATCGCCGAGTAACGCGATGACGCTCGAGCAACTCGAAAAACTCGCGAACGGCTGGCCGTTCAAGCGCGACTGGCATGCGTTCGCCGTGCTGGCCGTGCTCTACATGCTGGCCGCGTCCATCGCACCGCTCTGCGGAGCCTGAGCGATGACGACCACGCACATCAACGACAAGCGGCTGACCCCGGCCACGATCGAGGCACGCATCACGTCTGCGGCGGCATTCGCCGACGCGCACTCGCGCGCCGACGATGCCAACGATCGCGCGCAACTCTTCATCGCCGCTGTCACCGGCTTCTTTACGGCAAATGTCGCGCGCTCCCGCGCGTCACGCCCGGGGGCGGCATGACCGGCAAACCGCAAAAGACCATGCCCCTCTGGCTGATCTGGATCATCGCGCCGATCGCACTCGTTGCGCTCTCCGCGATTCAGGTTGCGCTGGACCCCGAGGCCGCGCCCGTACAACCGCAGCACGCCGAACGATCCGCCTGAGGTTCGAACATGGAACGAGGACATCTCCCGCGGCACTTGCTTCGCGCCGAATGGCAGCTGCTCAGGATGACTGGCGACTTTGACGCCGCAATCCGGCGGCCGGAGATCGTCCAGACGCTCGAAACCTCGGCACGCGCTCGCGAAGAACGCGACCGCCGCCGCGCCGCGACACGCGCCGACTCGAAATTGCGCGCCGCAGGCGACTACGACAGCTAACCCGCCCCGCTCCACCAACCAAACGAGGTGACCACATGTCCCTGTTCACATCGCTGCACCCGCTCGCGCGCCGAACGACGCTCACCCTGCTGATCACCGCCGAAGGCGACCAGCTGCGCGTGAACGTGATGCCGCGCGCCAACGACGACGCCAAGGGCGAAAAGACGCTCTACCCGCTTTCTCTGCTCGCGACCCCAGAAGAACTCGACGCCGAATTCGCCGACGCCGTGTCGATCTACGAACCGAGCATTGCGTCGGTTCTCGATCAGGCGCGTGCCGCAAGCGCCGCGAACAACGGCACCGCTGCCCCTGCGCTTCCCGCACCCGGCGGCTCCAAGCGCAAGGGCGGCCGCCCGCCGAGGGCCGAGAAAGCCGAAGGCGAAAAAGCATCCGGAGACGACGCCACCGGCGCATCCGAAGTCGATCCGCGTCAAATGCGGATCGACGAGCCGGCCGCGCAAGACACGCCGCCGCTCGCCGAATCGCCGACGCAAGAGCAACCGCCCGTTGAACAGCCCGCCGCAGCGCCCGCGCAATCCGAAGGCCTCGACGTTTTCTAAGGAGCGCCCAACATGCAAATCGAAACGCTCGCACGCGAATTCGTCTACAACGGGGCGCGCCTGACCGACCCTGCGCCGAACTTCTCACTGCAACAGGTCCGCGACTTCTACGCGAACACGTACCCCGAGATTGTCAATGCGGAGATCGAGGGGCCCGAAGTTAAAGGCAACAGGAACGTCTACACGTTCCGCCGCGCCGTAGGCACGAAGGGTTGCACGGACCAGGTGCTCGGCGCGCGCGCACAGATTGAGTCTGTGCTCGCCGCAGGAAGCATTGTTCCGCAGCCGATCCGCGCATATCTCGACGAACTCGATCAGATCGCGAGTGCGCACGTGTGCCCGCTGCTCGACGAGGAAATTGCGTTCATCAAAGCGCTGCATGCGCGTTACGCAGGCTGACGCGATGACGCTCGATCAACTCCGCGCCGAACTTGAGGGGCACGCGCCCGGCGAAGTGAGCGCCACGACGCTCGCTCCTGCAGTCGCACGCGACCCCAATACTGAGAAGCTTTATCGACTGGCGACTCAGCGCGCGCGCAGAACCCGCATGCAACTGCCTCACAACCAGATGCCGGTGCTGCCATGACCAATCAGGCTCTCGCGCTACCCAATCTTGAAGGCATTCCGACGCGCTACACCGTGCCGGCTGCCGACTCGTTCCTGCGCCCACTCGCGCTGGCGATGCTCGACGACGGCCTCATCAACGACGCCGATGTCGCGCGGCGCCCCGCGTCGACGATGACGCTCTGCACCAAGGCACTCAACCGCCATTGGCGCGAAGTGGCGGATCGGCTCTCGCTGTTCCAGTGGAACCTTCGGATCGAAGAGAACCGGAGCTCGAACAACTTCCACTGGAGGTCGCAAGACGCGATCAAGCACGCGACCGCGTGGGCACTGATCACCACGAAGAATGGGCCGGTCAGCGGCCCGATCGTATGCGTCGGGCCCGCGGTCGAATGGCTTGAGGGTTTGCGTACGGGCCTCGGTCAAACAATTCTCGCCGCGCTGTATGACGTGCTCGACATGCTGCCGCTCGTCTGCACCACCAGCAAGATGATAGACATGGGCAAGTACGCCTACTGGCAAGGCTGCGCAACTGAGGAAGATGCGCTTGAGGAATTGCAGGCCGTCTACGACTGCACGCGCGAAGAGATATTGACCGATCACGAATTCGTCAGCCACAAGGATCTGTTCGGCACGATGCCCGAGTGGGCGGGCAATCCGCAACGCGTCCTGACGCGAGCACAGGTAAATCGCGTAGCGCGAGGCGATCACTTCGCGAGTGAGCTCGTCGACGCAATGGACGAATTGTGGACGGCGTTGACCTTCTGCGGTCCGTTCCCTGACCTGTCAGCTCGCGACCTTGGTGCGGACCTGGTCGACTTCACGCTGATCGTTCGCTGGTCCGACGACGACTCGACCGGCCGCGTGATCGATGACTATGCGCGCTTCGCCTATGAAGGCGACTACATTGAAGCCGCGAGCGTGACGCCGATCCGCCTCAACGACGATTCAGGACACTCGTCACTGCGCGAGTGGCTCCAAAAGATGCACTCCGCCGCGTTGCTCGCGCGCGCCGCCGAACGTGTGCTGGAGCTTCTCGGTTCCCGCGACTTCATCCAACCTCGCGCTCTCGTACGGGTGTTCGCATGAATGACGTCCAGATTGCGTGCGAGTCCGACACGGATCTCGAAATCGACGCCGCGCTGCTGTTCTATCGCGCCCGCGCCAACGGCGCTGTATACGCAACACAGCACGCTGTACGCGTGGTCGACGATCGCCCTGCGTTGCTGCCGGGCGTCCCACTCACGCTGGAAGCGCTCGCAGAATTTGCAGATCTCGCAGCGCGCCGCACCAGCTATCGCGGTTTCGTGCACGAGCGCGTCGTCTATTTAGCACCGAACATGCTTGTCTGGTGGGTGCCCGCGTGCACGCGCCGGGTGTGGTTTCAGCATGCAGGCGAACTCGGTAACGCGTCGGGCGACTGCCAGCACCCTCCACTGGTGTTCGCCGCGACGCGCGGTAACTGGTCCGTCTTTGCGCTTCGCGATAACGCCCGTCCGGACGCGCAAACCGCGCTCTACCGCGCACCGTATTTCAACGTGTGGGAGGACGGACGCATCTGCGTCGGCAACGTCGTCACTCCCGACACGCTCAACAGCGACAGCATCAAGCCGTATGAGGACGCCTTTTTCCGCAGCCGGTTTACGCATGCGAACGCCGACAAGCTGATCAAAGGCCGCGGCGGCGCCGTGCGGCTCTGGAAGCAACTGCTCGACGGCTCGCCGTTCCCTCTCCATCAACTGATCGACGCCAAGTGCACGCTCGCCGACGTCGTCAAAACCATCTCGACCGAGGACTGACCAACATGGAACAACTGCTCAACGCATTCCAAACCGCCGCACACGCAGGACTGCAAAACATTGCGGCAGCGCTCGACCAATTCTCGAAGGGCGTCACCGACGAAATCGCACGCGCCAAACCGCGCGCGATCGCGGCATCCGAGGATGACGAGCAGCTGCACCTCGATGTCGCACTCTTCGACAGCGCGCCAACGGTAGCCGTGCCGAAGCACGCGAAGTTTGCCGCCCTTAAGGAAATCGGCCACCGGTTCCTGATGACGGCCGAAGGCGTTTTCGTGGAAATCCGCCGCCCGTGGCTGCACATCATCCAGCGTCTCGCGTGGACGCGCGACGGTGCGATCCCCACCGCGGGCCCGGTGCCGCCCTATGGCACGGTGGAAGAGAAGGTCGAGTTCGCGTTCGGCCGCCTTGGAAGCGCACTGCAGGAGCTGCAGGCATTCGCGGCCGAAGCGCGCGCGGCGCTCCCTAACGAATACGCAGCCTGGATCGTCTGGGACGCTGAAAAGCAGAAGCTGCAGTATCGGCCCCTCCTCGCTACGAGCGCGACGCCCGGCTCGATCACCTTCGAGCGCCCGGCGCTCGCCGAGCACGAGAGCCTCGCTATCGACCTCCACAGCCACGGGAACGGTTCGGCCTTTTTCAGCGCAACGGATGACGTCGACGACGCCGGCGAGGTGAAGATTTCCGGCGTGTTCGGCAGCCTCGGCGATGGATGCGCACCCGACGTCGCGTTCCGGCTCTGCGTGCTCGGCATGTTCATTCCGTTGAAAGTGCCCGCGTCCGCGATCTTCAAGCAGCCGGAGGCTTGAGGGAATGGATCTCTTGACCCTGATCGAGCTCGCGGCCAGCGCCGCGAAATTTGAACACCGGCGCCATCGGGTGCGAGACGTCGAAGCGATCCACGTGCGCGCAGTCGGCGCCCGATCATGGCGCTTCTTCGACCCGATCAACCGTGACGCGGACATGGCGGAACTCTCGTCAATTCTGCGCATCGACGTCACGCACTTTTCGATGCACATCGCAGCGGGTGGCGGCGGCAGTGACCCGGCGACCCGCCAATTCGCTTTCGACGAGGTTTACGTCGGCAAGGACGATGACGAAACCACGCAGCGCCGACGTGCAGTGCGCCGCGCTGTGACGGAGTGCGCTGCGAAAATCGGCCAAGCCGCGCGAGGCGCTGCATGAGCGGCGCATTCCACGTCACGCCGCCCGGATTCCTCGACTCGCGCGGCCGAGTCAATGTCGCGCTGGTAGGTTGCGGCGGCAATGGCTCGCAAATGCTGACGGGGCTCGCGCGCCTGAATCACGCGCTCGTCAACCTCGGCCATTCCGGGCTGCACGTCACCGCGTTCGACGGGGATACGGTCAGCGAGTCGAATATCGGCCGCCAGATGTTCAGCCCTGCAGACGTCGGTCAACACAAAAGCTGCGTGCTCGTCCACCGCCTCAATGCGTTCTTTGGGCTCGACTGGTGCGCACGCCCGATTCACGCCGGCCCGGATGAACTCATCCGAGGCGGCCTTGATCTCGTCGTGCTGTGCGTCGACAGCATCGCGGCGCGCGCGGCAATGGCGAAGTGGCTGCGACGCGCGGGCGCCTACGTGATGGATCTAGGCAATCGCGCGAGCGACGGGCAGGTGATTCTCGGCATGAGCGAAAACGTTGGGCTTGCGAAAGACAGCGCCCCGCTTCGTTGGCCGTATGACGTACTGCCCGAACTGATCGACACGTCGCTACCCGAGGACGACACGCCGAGTTGCGGCCTGGCCGAAGCACTCGCGCGACAGGAGCTTTTCATCAATCAGGCGATCGTCACACCCGCCCTCGCGATCCTGTGGGAGCTTTTCCGGCACGGCCGCATCAGCTGGTGCGGGGCGTTCGTCAACCTCAAAACCGGCCACGTGCGGCCCTTGCCTGTGGATAACCCGAAATGAAAACGCCACGCTTTTTCTGGATTGGAGAAACGTCGGAAATCTTTGTGGCCGAGTCGTGGCAACAGATTCTGGCTGATCAGGGCCAGTGCGGCACCGGCATTGAGTCCGTTGTCGACGGCGCCGCACTGGACGACGACGGCGAAGAGATCGAATGGGGTGAGCTCGACCCCAATACGATGCGCATGTGGATGTGGGATTGCGATGAAAACGAGCGACCGCGCGGACTGATCAACGGAAATCTGTACGACCTCTACGCACTCACCGACGGCGGCCGATTCAACATGCCGGTCTTGTTCTGCACGCAATACAGCTGAAGCGAGAAAACGATGAATACGGAAAAAATGAACCAGACGATGCACGAGCTTTGCGCAGCTCTCTCCGAAGGCGCGGGAGCATCGTGGATCAGCGTTAATGACCGGCTTCCGCCCTTCGATGCCTACGTCCTTTTGCATAACGGGCGCTGGACCGGAATCGGCTGCCTCGCTTCCGGCGATCACTTTGAAGCCTCCGAGCGTTGGCAAGACGAGCAAGGAGAGTTTATTGAGCATCTCGGACCGGCTGTCACTCACTGGATGCAGATGCCGCTCAAGCCGGGCACAGCGAATCGCGAGCGCCTCACCGCCGCCGCGCGCGATGTGCTCGCCGAGCGCACGCGGCAGGTCAGCGAAGAAGGTTGGACTCCAGCGCATGACGATCAACATAGCGCCGGCGAAATGGCGCGCGCCGCATCGCAATATGCACTGAATGCAGCAGTCCCGCTCCGCACCGGGAAACGGTTCATGCCAGCTTTTTGGCCGTGGGATCCGGCGTGGTGGAAGCCGACCACACCGCGACGCGACCTCATCAAAGCAGGCGCACTGATCCTTGCCGAGATCGAGCGCCTCGACCGCGCGCACGCGAGCAACGAAGGTAACCGCGCTCCCATAGAAGGTGACCACGATGGCGAGCACTGAAAAGCGGCGCTACAGCCCGGCGACGCGAAACGGGAAGACGCAACAGGTCCGCGACCTTGCCATTTTGCGCGCAGACATCGTTGAGTTTCTTCGCACAACAGGCCCGCTTCCGAAGAAACGAATCATCGTTGCCATGCGCACCGTTTCGCGCATCGTTCAATCAGCCCTTGGCAGTGCTGAGGCAGCTGGTGAAGTCGAATCGTTCAAGGCGCTCAGTTCGCGCGGGCGAATGGATGAACTCTGGTGCGTCGCTGGTGACGCTCCCACTCGCCAGGCCTATAAATTTCGCGGCGCCGAAATCCTCGCCGCCTTACAGGCCGCAGCCGCAAGAACAGATCGCACCACGAGGGACACAAAATGAACACGACCTTTTTGCTTCTCGCTCAGTACGGCGCAAAAGCTGTGATTCCACTCGACGTAGTTTGCCGTGACTATTTTGCGCCGCTCACGTCTCCGACGCTCCAGCGCAAAATTTCCGCTGGCGAAATCAGACTGCCGCTTGTGCGAATGGAAGCATCCCAAAAGGGCGCAAAGGGCGTGCACGTTGAAGATCTCGCCAAGTACATTGACGACCGCCGCGCGGCGGCCGTCAAGGAGTGCACTCAGCTGTGCTCTTGAAGTGGCGCAATAATGTCAAGCCACTTCCATTTCGCCCACCTATCGCCCGTTTGGCGAAGGTGGGTATACCGCTTCAGCGAATTCCATGTGCGATGGCCGGTGACGGCCGCCACGTGCGGAATGTTCAACCCCATTTCAAAGAGTCGGCTGGTTCCCTCATGACGCAGATCGTGGAAGTGCAAATCCTCGATCGCCAGAAAGCTGCACGCCCGAGTAAAGCTCGCTGATATCGACCGGTGGTTGAAGGGGAATATCGGGCCGCTTCCCTTGGGCATCGCCTCGATCACGCGCGCAGCCTCAGTTGGCAAGTCGCACCACGTATCGTTGCCAACTTTTTGCCCGGGGTGTTTCATGTCGCGCACAAGTACCCGGTCGCGCTCGTAGTCGCGCCATTCGATGGTTGTAATTTCTTCCTGCCTGCGCGTCGAGAACATCGCGAACACGATAATTTTTTGCATCGGAATCTCCGCACGCTCGCGCTGTTCCATATCCGCGTAGTGGCGCAAAATTCGATCCAGTTCATCCGCCGTGGGTCGGCGATCCCTCTGCTTGGACTTCCCCACCTGCCCCAGCCGCTTCAAAACGACGCGCGCGTCAGCAAACTCTTTCTCGTCGATCGGATAGCCCCACGCGGGCCGCGCGATCGTTACCACGGGACTTAGGTGCGACAAATAGTTTTCGACCGTCTGAGGCTGCACCTCTAGATTCTGCGCGAAGGTCACGTAGGACTGGCTCTTGAGCTGACTACAGCGCAACTCGCCTATTGGCGCCGCCTTTATCGCGCCGAGTACCTGCTTCTTGGTCCTCCCCAGATCGCGCTTCGATTCCCGGATATAGCGATCGATCACGTCACCCAGCGGCGGATCCTCCTGCTTCACCGATTCGCGCGCGCCCGGTTGCGCAAGCTCTCGCTCGCGCTTGTCGAGCCAAGCTTGTGCGGCCGGGCGGCGGTCAAACGTCCTGGCTTCCGTAAACACTACGACACCCCGCTCCTTCAAACGAATCTGGGCGGTGTAGCCTATACTTCCATCCGCGCGCGCGCGCGACGAAATTGTCCCCATTGCTTCCCCAGTGCTACATCAAGTTTTCCGGTGCAACATCGTAGCACTTCGGGGTAAAAACCAGCAAAAAACGCGGATTTGCAGCGCGAATCACGCAACCTAGAATCGCCTGTAAGTCTATGAATAGCCAACAAAATTCAATGAAATCAACACCTCGTCGCGTGTCCGTGGCGCCGATGATGGACTGGACCGACCGCCATTGCCGCTCGCTGCATCGATTCATTTCCCGGCACACGTGGCTGTATACAGAGATGGTGACGACCGGCGCCCTGCTCCACGGCGACGTGCCGCGCCACCTCGCCTTCACGCCCGACGAGGCGCCGGTCGCGCTGCAACTCGGCGGCAGCGAACCCGACGACCTCGCGCGTGCGGCGAAGCTCGGCGAGCAATGGGGTTACGACGAGATCAATCTGAACTGCGGCTGCCCGTCGGAGCGCGTGCAGCGCGGCGCGTTCGGCGCCTGCCTGATGAACGAGCCGCAGCTCGTGGCCGATTGCGTGAAGGCGATGCGCGACGCGGTGTCGGTGCCGGTGACGGTCAAGCACCGCATCGGCGTGGACGCAGTCGAGGACTACGCATTCGTGCGCGATTTCGTCGGCACCATCGCCGACGCGGGCTGCGAGGTGTTCATCGTCCACGCGCGCAACGCGATCCTCAAGGGCCTGAGCCCGAAGGAGAACCGCGAAATCCCGCCGCTCAAGTACGACTACGCGTACCGCCTGAAGCGCGACTTCCCGAATCTCGAAATCATCATCAATGGCGGCATCAAGACGCTCGATGAAGTGGCGACGCATCTCGAACACGTGGATGGCGTGATGCTTGGCCGCGAGGCGTATCACAACCCCTACGTGCTCGCGGATGTCGATGCGCGCTTCTACGGCGCGAGCGGTCCGGCACTGACGCGCGACGAAGTCGAAGCGAAGCTCATCGAGTATTGCGCGGCGGAGTTGAAGCGCGGTACGTATCTCGGCGCGATCGTGCGTCACGCGCTCGGCCTCTATCGCGGCGAAGCGGGTGCGCGCGGCTGGCGCCGCATTTTGTCGGACAGCCGCAAGCTGCAGAAAGGCGATCTCGCGATCTTCGAAGAGGCGCGTTCGCATCTGCGCGCCCCGCTCGACGCCTCCGTCGAACTTTCTTCTGAAAATATTTGAATAAAGGGGCTAGGCAAGCCCATTAGGGTATGTATATAATCTTGCTTCTTGATTGACGCCGCTCACAAAGCAGCGCTAGCAGGAAAGCAGTAACAGTGGTGGCTGTAGCTCAGTTGGTAGAGTCCAGGATTGTGATTCCTGTCGTCGTGGGTTCGAGTCCCATCAGCCACCCCAAAGAATTCAAGCAAAAAGCCCAGTTCATCGAACTGGGCTTTTTGCTTTTAAGACTCGAAATTCGGAATTGCGCCCGCACACCGTTGCGGGCTTTTTTGCGTTCACTCGACGACAAATGACAGGCCGTCTCCACCGAGGGTATTTGTCGACGCGAGCAAATCAACAAAGGTTGCGGCGAAACGTGCCAGCATTCGCCCGCTAAGTTTCCGGGCGGCATCTCAACTACTTGCCTGGACGAGCTCGCGCACTTGCATGACCTCTTCCGCGTCGCGCGCAAAGTCACCGCTGAGCGCGCTCCACACGCAGCTTACGCGCCGTTTTTCTGATCGCGCGCAGCAATGAAGTGCCGATGAGCGACAACCTCCTGCGCGATCAATGCACGTATCAAATCGTCATTCGGGTTTTCAAGGATCAGCGGCGGCAGTTCCTTTGCCACCTTTTCGCGGGCAGTAACCCACGCCTCGTAGGCCGTTCCCATCTGGTCAATCCTCTCCATCCTCTCCCCGGCGATTAGTAATGATTCTTGTGATATTTCGGCCGAACTCGCCTGCTTTATCGACTCTCTCGGCGAAAGCGCGAGGGATTTAACCACAGCGCCGTGACAGAAACACTCGAGAAGGCTAGAGGCAGCGTTCAGTACATTCACCGCCATGTCATCCTCCTGCGTAGCGGCATAGCGATGGCCGACAACAGCAGTTCACGATGCTGCACGGAGTGCATCTGTCGTCCGGATCTCAAGGCATTTCGGTGCGCCATCTTCAGCACACTCTGCGCAGTTTTATTCGCCATACTAAGCAAATATTGATTAAGCGCCACGGCAAGAGCTGAAAACACCGCGGCGCCTACGCCCTATCCCATCAGTGTGAAGCCGCGTCGCCAAGACCAGCTTCGGATTTCAAATCCACCCCGCCCTCATCCGATTTCGCCACACGCGGCGGCGCAGGAAACGGTTCAGCCATCATCGACTGCGCGGGATAAAGCGTAAAAAACGACCGCGCCTCGTCCATCGAGCGGCTTCCCAACCAGTTTTCATACTCGCCCGGCGGCACGATCACGACTGCGCGCTTTTCATCACCGGGCTTGTGAAAGCGACTCAACAGCGGATGCGGATCGGCATTGACCGTGAGCATCGTGAACGAAAACACCTTGCCCGTCTCTTCCTCCCATTCGCGCCAGAGACCCGCGATCGCGAACAGCTCACCCGATGCAAGACCGATGCGCCAGCGCACCGCCTTGCCGCTCTCGTAGTTCGGCTCGAAAAACGCCTCGCAAGGCACGAGACACAGTTGCAGCCGCTTCCAAGCCCCGCTGAACGAGCGCTTTTCTCCCACGGATTCCGAGCGCGCGTTCATCGTGTCGAATACGCGCACGCCGGGCGGAATATGCTTGCGCGGCACCATGCCGAAGGTCGCGAGACTCGCCTGCGCCGTGCCGTCGATACGGCGGATGATCGGCGCGGCATAGTCCTTGTAGATCTCGTCGCGCCACGGGCTGTCTGGCGGCTCGACGCCGAAATGCCGAAACAGTCGATCACGGCGCGCGGCGGCGTAGTTCGTGCACATGGGCGGCTCTCTCCGTCAGATCAGCCCATCTTAGTCGCTGTGCGGCATCGGAGCACGGCAAGCCGGAATTCGCCCGTCAGCCAGAAAGATAGACAGCTAGACAGGCGCCCACGATCAATCGGCCAAGACTCGCCGATAGTAATGATTCGAAATATCTGCCTATATACAGCGAACCGACGTTTTGGTACTTTTTAGCCTGATCGAAGGCAAGGGCCCTCTCCCCAGTATCGCTCGCGTTGCTGGTCGCCCTGACTTCTTCTCGGCCGTGCCCGTCCTGCGGGCGCGGCATTTTTTTGCGCGTCCGCTTTGTGCGATCGGGAAATCGAGAGATCGGCGGACGCCGTTACGCCGCGGCCCCGCTATCGATCCAGGCGCGCGCGGCGGCGAAACCCGCTTCGGCGGCGGCATGCTCGGTCGGCCAGAGCCGCTCGATATGGACAAGCTGCCAATCCTGGCGCACGGCGCCGTCCTTGAGCACGCGATAGTGCGCCTTCACGCCCGTGAGAATCTGCTCGACGGCCACTTCGATGTCGTAGCCGTTGTAGCGCTCCTCGTAGTCGCCCATGTCGATGCCCTTCGGCTCCATGATCGTTCTCCGTCGTGGCTGGCCGATCCATCCTAGCACTTCCGCCTCGACGGGGCGCCGCCGCACGGACGCCCGCGCGGGGCGCTCACGGGTTGCTCACGGGTTGCTCACAGGTCGTACACCGATCGTTCAAAGACGCGCGATCGACACCTCCGTCGACTTCACCAGCGCGACGACTTCCGAGCCCACCTTGAGGTCGAGTTCGTCGATCGAGCGCGTCGTGATCACCGAGGTCACCACGCCGAACGGCGTGTCGACGTCGACTTCGGACACCACGGATCCGCGAATGATTTCCTTCACTTTGCCGCGAAACTGGTTGCGCACGTTGATGGCGGAAATGCTCATGAGTTCGACTCCAAAAGTTCGTTCTGAAAAGACGGGGGGTTGAGGTTCAAACGATTCGAAAGACTCGACAAATTCAACGGATTCAGCGGATGCAAAGCGATCAAAGCGCCCAGCGCACATCGGTCGGATGCAGTCCGAACGGCCGCGTGTTCGCATGCGGCGTCTGCGCCGCCGCGCCCGGCGTGCTGCCGAGCACGCGTTGCAGCACGCTTTCCTCGAGCGCCGCGAAGCGCGCATCGGCGCGGGCACGCGGACGTTCGAGCGGCACGGTCTGATCGAGCGCGATACGCCCCTGCTCGACCAGCAAAATGCGGTCGCCAAGCGCCACGGCTTCGTGCACGTCGTGCGTGACCAGCAGCGCCGTGAAGCGATGTTCGCGCCACAGACGCTCGATCAGCGCGTGCATTTCGATGCGCGTGAGCGCGTCGAGCGCGCCGAGCGGCTCGTCGAGCAGCAGCAGGCTCGGCCGATGCACCAGCGCGCGCGCCAGCGCCACACGCTGACGCTGACCGCCCGACAGCCGCGCCGGCCATTCGTCGGCGCGCGCGAGCAGGCCGACTTCGTCGAGCACCGCGCGGGCATCGTCGCGAGCGCCGCGCCCGAGGCCCAGCATCACGTTCTGCAGCACCGTCTTCCACGGCAGCAGGCGCGCGTCCTGAAACATGATGCGCGTGTCGAGCGCCGCGCCCGCTTCGCCGCGGCGCGTCAGCTGGCCCGCGTCGGGCTGCTCCAGTCCGGCGACGAGGCGCAGCAGCGTGGACTTGCCGCAACCGCTGCGGCCCACGATCGCGACAAAGCTGCCGCGCTCGATGGAGAGATTGAAATCGTCGAGCACGACGCGATCGCCGTAGCGCTTGCCCACGCCGCGCAGTTCGACCGACGGATCATGCGGCTGCGCCTGCGTGCGCGCCGTCGCCACGGCTTCTCGCTCATGGTGACGCGCCAATTCACGCGTCGTTTCGTTCGCCTCGCGCGCCTGCACGCGCGGCTGTTCGATCTCCGCTTCGAGATCGCGGCCCGCGATACCGCTCAGACCGGACGTCAAGGTACTTGCGTTCATGCGTCGCTTCCTCGTTGATAGGCGGGGTGCCAGCGCAGCGCCACGCGCTCGAGCCATTTGGCGAGCCAGTCGGCGAGCTTGCCGAGCGCCGCGTAGAGCAGAATGCCGACCACCACCACATCGGTTTGCAGGAACTCACGCGCGTTCATCGTCATGTAGCCGATGCCCGACTGCGCGGAAATGGTTTCGGCGACGATCAGCGTGACCCACATCAGGCCGAGCGCGAAGCGCACGCCGACGAGAATCGACGGCAGCGCGCCGGGCAGAATCACTTCGCGATACAGCGCGAAACCCTTGAGGCCATAACTGCGCGCCATCTCGACGAGATTCTGGTCGACCGAGCGGATGCCATGAAACGTGTTCACGTACACCGGAAAGAACACGCCCAGCGCGACGAGAAACACCTTCGCTTCCTCTTCGATGCCGAACCAGAGGATCACGAGCGGAATCATCGCGAGCGCGGGAATGTTGCGGATCATCTGGATGGTCGAATCGAGCGCGGTTTCGACCGGCTTGAACAAGCCCGTGGCCAGCCCGAGCGCGAGCCCGATGCCGCCGCCGATCGCGAAACCCGAGACCGCGCGCCACGTGCTCACGCGCACGTCCTGCCACATCTCGCCCGACTCGATCAGCGACCATGCGGCCTTCACGACGGCGAGCGGTTCGGGCAGCACGCGCGTCGACAGCACGCCGACGCGCGCGGCCAGTTCCCAGGCCGCGAGGATCGCGAGCGGCAGGAGCCACGGCGCGAGCCGCGCGAACGCCTTGCGCAGCAGCGCCGTATTGGCGCGCGCGCCGCGCGGCGCCACGCTCGCGGAAACCGCGGCGCTTGCAGCAGATTGAGTCATCGGAAGGGCCTCCTTGTTGCATCGCGCCGCCGCGCGGCGCGGATCAAACACGCGGGAATCGAGCCTCAGCTCTGGCTCGCCTTCGGCAGATAGTGATTGCCGACGACCTCGCCGAACGGACCCGACAGCGGACCGTCCACCTGCTTCGCCTGGCGGCCCGGCAGCAGCGGGAACACCAGCTCGGCGAAACGGTAGGATTCCTCAAGATGCGGGTAACCAGAAAGAATGAAGGTCTCGATACCGAGATCCGCATACTCCTTCATGCGCGCCGCGACCTGCTCGGGATTACCGACCAGCGCCGTGCCCGCGCCGCCGCGCACGAGGCCGACGCCCGCCCACAGGTTCGGGTAGACCTCGAGTTCCTTGCGCGAGCCGCGCTTGCCGCCGTGCAGCGCGGCCATGCGGCGCTGCCCTTCCGAATCCATGCGGCCGAACGCGGCCTGGGCGCGCGCCACGGTCTCGTCGTCGAGATGACTGATGAGCTTGTCGGCGGCCGCCCACGCTTCCTCTTCGGTCTCGCGCACGATCACGTGCAGGCGAATGCCGAAGCGGATCGTGCGGCCCTTCTCCGCTGCGCGCGCACGAATGTCGGCGATCTTCTTCGCGACCGCCTCGGGCGGCTCGCCCCACGTCAGATAGGTGTCGATGTGCTCGCCCGCGATCTCATGCGCGGCCGGCGACGAGCCGCCGAACCACAGCGGCGGATGCGGATGCTGGACCGGCGGATAAAGCGCCTTGCCGCCCTTCGATTGCAGATGCTTGCCCTCGAAATCGATCGCCTCATTGGTATGCGAGGCTTCGAGCAGCTTGCGCCAGATATGCAGATATTCGTCGGTGATCTCATAGCGCGTGTCGTGATCGACGAACACACCGTCGCCTTCGAGTTCGGCCGTGTCGCCGCCCGTCACCACATTGATCAGCAGACGTCCGTTCGACAGACGGTCGAACGTGGCGGCCATGCGCGCCGCCAGCCCCGGCGACGACAGGCCCGGACGCACGGCGACGAGAAACTTCAGGCGCCGCGTGGCCGCGATCAGGCTCGATGCCACGACCCACGCGTCTTCGCACGAACGTCCCGTCGGCAGCAGCACGCCTTCGTAGCCGAGCGAATCGGCCGCCACCGCAACCTGCTGGAAGTAAGCGAGATCCGTTGCGCGCGCGCCAGCGGTGGTGCCCAGATAGCGGCTGTCACCGTGGGTCGGGATGAACCAGAACACATTCATGCGAAGCTCCTGCTAATCGTTCGAGACGTGAGTCGAAAGGGATTACGACGGCCGCGCCGTCTACATGGGAACTCAGTCTAGGGATCGGCCCTGGGGTTGCGAACGATTTTTTTGAGCTTAGGTTTTCCACTTTCGTGCTTTACGCGACGCTTTAGCGTACGCGGCATACGGACGCGCGGCGCGCGCCGATATAATGGCGCGACAACGATTCAGGCCGTCCGGCGCGCCCTTACGGGTTCCTTATGGGTTCCTTATTCGTGCCCGGCGTCACCGGTGCGCGCCCCATGCGCGCCGCGCGCGGCCTCAGCCACTCTCGCCCGTTCACATGCAAAAACTGATTTTGCCGTTCGTCTCCGGCTTTCTCGCGTCGCTGTTCTTCCGCGAAGCCACCCTCGCGCTGCTGCACGCGGCGCAGGTCGTCGACATCACCGGCTTCTCGACCGAGCCGTTCGCGCCGCTCGGCCTGCCCGAGTTCCTCGTCAATGCGATCTTGAGCGCGTTGTGGGCGATCCTGATGGCGTGGCTGCTGCGCGTGTCGCCGTCGCGGCCCGCGCCGTGGGTGCAGGCCTTCGTGTTCGGCGGCCTCGTGCTGACCGCCGCGATGGTGTTCGCAATCGATCCGCTGCGCGGCATCTGGCCGAGCGGCAACATGCTGCCGCGCCTCGCCACCGGCTTTGCGTCGAATGCGGTCTGGGGATGGGGCGCGCTCGTGTTCATGCGCGCTTTCATGAGCGAAACCGACGAGGACTGAGCCTCGCCGGCGCACGTGGCTTAAGTGCCCTACGTGCCCTACCTGCTCCATATGACGTATGTGAAGTCAGCGGCGCCTCACGCGCGCGCGTCTCACGGCAACGCTGCGTGCGCGCTCGCCTCAATCCGGCAACGCGCGCAACGGATGATCCGTCACACTCCACGGGCTCTCGAACATCGCGTTCACCTCCGCGGCCCGCACGTCCTCGATACGCCCGAAACGCCACTGCGGATGATTGTCCTTGTCGATGATGCGCGCGCGGATGCCTTCCATCACGTCGCCGCGCGCGAAACTCGAACGCGTCAGATCGAGATCGCGGCGCAGCACGTCGGCCATCGACCCTTCGGCGCGCGACACCGCTTCCAGCGAGACCGCCATCGATAACGGCGAGCGCTCGCGCATCGCCCCGATCGTCTGCTCGGCCCATTCGCTTTCGGCGCCCTTTCCTGCTTCGGTGTTCGCGTCCTTGACCGCTTCGAGCGAGGCAAGGATCGCGGCCACGTCCGGCTGCGAGAAATGCCGGTCGATCCAGGCACGCGCGCTCGCCAGCGCCGATTCCGCCGCCCGCCGCTGCGCCTCCTGCGCGGGCAGCGCCGCGCGCCGGATCCGCTCGACCACCTCGGCGCCCGTCACGAAAGTCTCGCTCTGCAAGGTGTCGAGCAGCGCGGGCCACGCGGATTCGTCGAGAAACACATCGGCGAGCCCCGCATAGAGCGCGCTGGCCGCGTCGATCGTCTCGCCCGTCACGGCGAGGTAGCGGCCGAGCGCGCCCGGCGTGCGCGCGAGCATCCAGCTCACGCCCACATCGGGAAACAGGCCGATGCGCGTTTCGGGCATCGCCATGCGCGTGGCCGCGCCGACGAGGCGCAGGCCGCCCGTGCGATGCGCGCCCTGCGAAATGCCCATGCCGCCGCCCATCACGACGCCGTTGAGCAGCGCGATATAGGGCTTCGGATAGCTGAAGATCGCGTGATCGAGCCGATATTCGTCGATGAAGAACGTGTCGAGCGCGGCCTGATCGCCCGCGCGATACGACTCGTAGAGAAAGCGGATATCGCCGCCCGCGCAGAACGCGCGCGGATGCGCCGTGCGCACGACGACCGCGAGCACGTTCGGATCGTCGCGCCAGTGGTCGAGCGCGTCCTGCATGGCGTCGACCATCGCGGTCGTCAGCGCGTTGAGCGCCTGCGGGCGGTCGAGTTCGATATAGCCGATGCGGTTCGCGACGCGCGTGAGCACGTGTCGATCGTTATCGGCGAAATCACGGGACGACGACGAGGCGGGCTGGGACATGGCGATCGGCAACACGGAAAGCACGATGAAATGAGGCGCGCGGGCACGCGACTGCGCCTCGCGAGGCTATCACGTCGCGCCGGTTTTCGTCGGCTTGCGGGCTGGCGCGGCGACTGGCGTTTCGGGGGTCTCGGAATTATCGGCGCCTTCCGGAACATCAGCGCCATCGCGATGCGCCGCTCCCGCTGCAACCTGCGGACCGAACCAGGCGTCGAGCGCGGCATCGACGGTTTGCCTGCGCCACGCCTCGCTCGCGAACGCCGGATCGCGCGACGCGAGCGCGACCACGCCGTGCAGCATCGCCCAGAGCGCGCTCGCGAGCGGCGCGGGATCGACATGGGGATGCGCGCCTTCGGTCAAGGCCCGAAGCGGCGCCGCAAAAACGGACGCGGCGCGCTCGACGTGCGGATCGGCGTCGCCAGCCGCCGGCGCATCGCGGCTCGAATCCCGCGCGGGCGCATGATCCGGCTCGATGAACATCAGCCGGTACGCCTGCGGATGCCCGCAGCCGTAGCTCACATAGCCGTGCGCGAGCGCCTGCAGACGCGCGCGCGGATCGTCGTTATGCGGGTCGTCGTGAGGGTCGATGCGCGGCGCGAGGTGCGCGAGATGGGCCAGCAATTTCGCGTAGCCTTCGCGGCCCAGCGCGCGGACGATATCGTCCCGGCTCGCGAAATGCAGATAGAGCGACGCGGGCGAATAGCCGATCGCCTCGGCGATCTTGCGCATCGACAGCGCAGCGACGCCCTCGCGCAACACGATGCGGCGCGCGGCGTCGAGAATGCGTTCGCGCAGTTCGAGGCGCTGCGCGGCGGCGCGGCGATGTTTCGGTTCGGTGAGGGCCATCTGCCCGATTCGCGGCACGTGAGACGATGCGGGAAAACGATCAGGACAACAGACTGCCCGGCGGAAAATGCCCGCTTTTAAGCAGCACGGGCGTGCCGTTGCTCAGTTCGAGATGCGCGCGCGCCACGGCTTCGATGCGCGGACGGCCCGCGTCGAAGGCCTCGATCCACGCGCCGCGAACGGCGGCGTTCGCGCCGAAATGGTCCTCGAGCGCCTCGACGGAGATCGCGCACGGCACGCGCGCGCCGTCGACCAGCGCGGGAAACACCACGGTGAGATTGGCGTCGCGCCAGACTGGCGCGTCACCGGGAAATCGAATATCCATATGCAGCCCCGCTCGACGATTTTGCAGAAGAAAACCCGCTCCGGCGGAAAACGGAAGAGCGCTTCATGTTACTCGCGGCACAGCAGATTCGACGCCTGGATGCACGGTACGCGTGCGAGAATCGCGAAAAATCCGCGCGATTTGCGGTGTCGGCGCAAGCGCCCCGCCGCTCGCGCCCTTTCATTTTCGCAAGCAGGCTAGCTCACACATGACACCGCATCTGAACGGCCGATACTTCGTGGACGACCACGAGATCCCCGAACCGCAGGCGGCGAACCGCTGGTTCAGCTACGCGCAGCAGCACGGCATCGACGTGGCGCGCGCGATCAGCGTCTGGGAGGACGCCGCCACGCTCGAAGGCGAAACGAGCCGCGCGACCGTGGCGGGGTGTGGGATCCGCATCGAGCCGCCCGAAGTCTGAGCGGCGCGCGATGGGAGAAAAAAGCGCGGATCAGTGCGCCTGCATCTTCGAAAACAGATTCAGCACGAGCACGCCGGACACGATCAGACCAAGGCCGAGTAGCGCGGGCAAATCGGGCACCTGCTTGAAGAACAGCATCGCGACGAGCGTGATCAGCACGATGCCGACGCCCGACCAGACTGCATAGACGATGCCCACGGGCAAGCTCTTGAGCGTGAGCGAAAGGCAGTAGAACGACACGCCATACCCCACCACCACCACGGCCGACGGCACGAGCCGCGAAAAACCGTTCGAGGCGCGCAGCGCGGACGTGGCGATCACTTCGGCGACGATGGCGATCGCGAGCAGAAACCAGGGAGACGAGCGCATCGCGTCAGGCCTTCGCGAGCGCGAGCTGGCTGTAGTCGGCGCCGAGCTGCGAGCACAGCGCCTCGACGACGAGTTCATGATCCATGCGCTGCGGCAGCCCCGAGACAGTCACCGAACCGATCACGCCCACGCCGTCGACGGTCAGCGGAAACGCGCCGCCGTGCGTCGCGAATTCGGCGAGCGGCAGACCGTGCTTTTCGGCGAGCGTCGTGCCCGACTGCTGCATGCGCAGGCCGATCGCATACGAACTGCGGCGGAAGTGCTCGACGACGCGCGACTTGCGGCGCACCCAGTCGGCGTTATCGGGCGAGGTGCCGGCCAGCGCGCAGAAGAACAGCGTGTGGCCGAACGTGCGCACGTCGATGGCGACCGCGTGCGAACGCGCGACGGCGAGCTCGCGCAGACAGGCGCCGAGCTGCCAGGCGCGATCGGCGTCGAAACGGGGAAACACCAGCGCGCGCTCTTGCGCGGCAACCGATTGCAGATCGTGTGCGATGTCCATATGTGGCGTGTCAGGCAGAGGGAATTGAGCCCTGATTCTAGCCTGGCGGTTTGGGGCGCTGGCTGTGCCTGAAGGCACCTGGACTTGTCTGGATGCGCCCTTTCGCCGATCCGCCGACGAGGCGGCGCAAACTTTCTGCAACCGTTTAGCAGGCTTTTCGTTATTTGCTGTTGACAGCAAGTCGATGTGCCTTCATAATAGCTTTCTCTGACGGACGCGGGGTGGAGCAGTCTGGCAGCTCGTCGGGCTCATAACCCGAAGGTCACAGGTTCAAATCCTGTCCCCGCAACCAATAAGCTTTACGCTTATTCGTCAGAAGCAAGCAAGGGTTACAACGCATTCGCGTGTAACCCTTTTTTGTTTTTCCCCTCCCGTACCCTCCCCCGTCACCCCGCGCCGCGGTGATACACTCGCATCACCCATCCCCCTATCGTGCCCATGAAATTCTGCTCGACTTGCGGTCAGGCGGTCAGCCTGCTCGTTCCGCCCGGCGACAACCGCGAACGCTACGTCTGCTCGCATTGCGGCACTATCCACTATCAGAATCCGCGCAACGTGGTCGGCACCGTGCCCGTCTGGGAAGACAAGGTGCTGCTGTGCCGCCGCGCGATCGAGCCGCGTTACGGCTACTGGACGCTGCCCGCGGGTTTCATGGAGATGGGCGAAACCACTGCCGAGGCCGCTTCGCGCGAAACACTCGAGGAAGCCGGCGCGCGCGTCGAGGTGCAGAGCCTCTTTTCGCTGCTGAACGTGCCGCGCGTGCATCAGGTGCATCTGTTCTATCTCGCGCGTCTGCTCGATCTCGACATCGCGGCGGGCGAGGAAAGCCTCGAAGTGCGCCTCTTCGAGGAGCACGAAATCCCCTGGGACGATATTGCCTTCCCCACGGTCGGCCAGACCCTGCGCTTTTTCTTCGCCGATCGCCAGTCGGGCAGCTACGGCCTGCATACCGGCGACGTCCTGCGCTCGCTGCGCGACGGCTGAGTCGGCGCGGCCATGGTGCCCTGGCTTTCGCCCGATGAACCGTTCCCGCCCGTCGAGCGCGCCCTGGGCGCGACGAGCGGCGCGCCGGGCCTGCTCGCCGCGAGCGCCGACTTGCTGCCCTCGCGGCTCGTCAACGCCTATCGGCACGGCATTTTTCCGTGGTACTCCGACGGCCAGCCGGTGCTCTGGTGGAGCCCGGACCCGCGCATGATTCTGCGCCCGGACGACTTCAAGGTCTCGCCGTCGTTCAAGAAAACGCTCAAGCGCGTGCTGCGCGATCCCGCCTGGGAAATCCGCGTCGACGACGATTTCGCTGCGGTCATGCGCGCCTGCGCGAGCGCACCGCGCCGCGGCCAGCGCGGCACCTGGATCACCAACGACGTGATCGACGCCTATTCCACGCTGCATCGCATCGGCGAAGCCCATAGCGTGGAGGCCTGGTTCGAGGGCCGGCGCGTGGGCGGTCTTTATGGCGTGTCGCTCGGCACGATGTTCTTCGGCGAATCGATGTTCGCCGCCATGACCGACGCCTCCAAAATCGCGCTCGCGGCGCTCGTCGCGCATCTGCGCCGCAACGGCGTCGCGCTGATCGACTGCCAGCAGAACACCGCGCATCTCGCCTCGCTCGGCGGCCACGAAATCGCGCGCAAAAGTTTCATCGCGCACGTGCGCGAGACCGTGGCCGCGCCGTCCATCGGCTGGCGTTTCGACAAGCAGGTGCTCGCCGACTGGACCGGCCATCGCAGCGCGCCGGAGTCCGCCGTTCCGGCCGTCTGAGACGCCGCCGCGTCGTCTGTTCGTGCGGGCGGTTTCGCGGACCGGACACGCGCCCGGCTTCACGCAGCCGCGTGCAATTCGATGGATTCCGGCCTGGCGTCGATGTTAGTATGCAAGCAGAACACGTCGCATTCGCGGCCCGCAGAGCGAGACACTGCGCGGCTTTGCGGCGCGCCCGGCACGGCGATCCGGCGTCCTGCGCCACCGCTTGCGCCCACGCGCGCGGCGATCACGCCGATCCGCGACGATCCGAACCGCTACGAGAGCTGCCAACGTGACGCATCCCAACGAGCTGCCGCTTTCACCGCTTTCCGCGCTGCAATTCTATGCAACGGCGCCCTACCCCTGCAGCTATCTGGAGGGGCGCATCGCGCGCTCGCAGGTCGCAACGCCCAGCCATCTGATCAACTCCGACGTCTACACCGATCTCGTGAAAGCGGGCTTTCGCCGCTCGGGCGTCTTCACCTACCGCCCGTATTGCGACGGCTGCCGCGCCTGCGTGCCGGTGCGCGTGCCGGTCGAGCGCTTCACGCCGCGCCGCACGCAGCGGCGCACCTGGAAACAGCATGGCGCGCTCGTCGCGACCGTCGCGCCGCTGCATTACGACGAAGCGCATTACGCGCTCTACATGCGCTATCAGTCGGCGCGTCACGCGGGCGGCGGCATGGACCGCGACAGCCGCGACCAGTACGAGCAATTCCTGCTGCAAAGCCGTATCAACTCGCGCCTCGTGGAGTTCCGCGAGCCCGACCCGGAGCAGCCCGACGAGCCCGGCACGCTGCGCATGGTCAGCATGATCGACATCCTCGGCGACGGGCTCTCGTCGGTCTATACGTTCTTCGAACCCGACGATCCGCACGCGAGCTACGGCACCTACAACATCCTCTGGCAGATCGAGCAGGCGCGCAGCCTTCAACTGCCGTATGTCTATCTCGGCTACTGGATTCGCGAAAGTCCCAAGATGGCGTACAAGGCGCGCTTTCAGCCGCTCGAAGGCCTCTTCGACGGCGTCTGGCGCGCGCTCGAACCGGTGCCCGGCGTCTAGGAGACGCTACGGCACACGGGCTGGCGCGCGGGTTTTTCGGCGCCGCGCGCGCCCCGCGCCCGTTCGGCCGTCTCCCTCGCCCGGCTTTCTCGCTAAAATAGCGGGTTCCCATTTTCCGGCGCGCGCGCCTTCCTCCCGTGTTCAGTACCCTTTATCCGTTCGTCCGCGACCAGCTCTTTCGCATGGACGCCGAAGACGCCCACCATCTCTCGCTGCGCATGATCGGCGCGGCGGGCCGCTCCGGCCTCGCCGGCCTGCTCGCGCCGCGCGTGCCCGATGCGCCGCGCACCGTGATGGGCCTCACGTTCCGCAACCCGGTGGGTCTTGCCGCGGGTCTCGACAAGGAAGGCGCCGCCATCGACGGATTCGCCGCGCTGGGCTTCGGCTTCATCGAGGTGGGCACGGTCACGCCGCGTCCGCAGCCGGGCAATCCGCGTCCGCGCATTTTCCGTCTGCCCGAGGCGGGCGGCATCATCAACCGGATGGGTTTCAACAACCACGGCGTCGAGCAGTTCGTGAAGAACGTGCAGGCCGCGCGTTATCGCGGCATTCTCGGCCTGAACATCGGCAAGAACGCCGATACGCCGATCGAGCGCGCCGCCGACGACTATCTGTTCTGTCTCGAGCGCGTCTATCCGTTCGCGAGCTACGTGACGATCAACATCTCGTCGCCGAATACGAAGAACCTGCGTCAGTTGCAGGGCGGCGGCGAACTCGACGCCCTGCTCGCGGCACTCAAGGACAAGCAGCAGCGTCTGGCCGACATGCACGGCAAGCTCGTGCCGCTCGCGCTCAAGATCGCTCCCGATCTCGACGACGAGCAGGTCAAGGAAATCGCCGACACGCTGCTGCGCCACAAGATCGAAGGCGTGATCGCCACCAACACCACGCTCTCGCGCGCGGCCGTCGAAGGGCTGCCGAACGCGGCCGAAACGGGCGGCCTGTCGGGCCGTCCGGTGTTCGACGCATCGAACGAGGTGATCCGCAAGCTGCGCGCCGAACTCGGCGAGCAGGTGCCGATCATCGGCGTGGGCGGCATTTTCTCGGGCGAGGACGCGCGCGCGAAGATCGCCGCGGGCGCCGCGCTCGTGCAGGTCTATACCGGCTTCATCTACCGCGGTCCGGCGCTCGTCGCCGAATGTGCGCGGGCGCTGGCCTCGGGCCGCGCCTGAGGCTATATTTCTGCCCCACGGTTTCTGACCTATGATTTCTGGCTATGTGCGGCGCATCGGAGGCGCCGCCCGGCCTGAAAGCAGCGGCTTCCCGAACGCCTTGCCAGGCACGCGCCATGCAGCGCCGGGAACGCCGCCACATCGCAGCAACACAAGAGGAAAACAATGAAAGCATCCTTGCTGAAGAAGCTCCTTGCCGTCGCTCTCGTCGGTGTTTCGTTCGTCGCGGCGAGCGCCCACGCCGAGGACCTGCTCGACCAGGCGAAGGCACGCGGCACGCTGCGCATCGGTCTCGAAGGCACCTTCCCGCCGTTCAACTCGAAGGCGCCCAACGGCGATCTGGTCGGCTATGACGTCGACATCGCCAAGGCCGTGGCCGCGAAGATGGGCCTGAAGCCCGAGTTCGTCACGACCGAGTGGAGCGGCATCATCGCCGGTCTGCAGGCAGGCAAGTTCGACGTGATCGTGAACCAGGTGGGCATCACCGATCAGCGCAAGGCCGTGCTCGACTTCTCGCCGGCGTACACGTACTCGGCGGCGCAGCTCATCCAGCGCAAGGACGACACGCGTCAGTTCAACTCGCTCGACGACCTCAAGGGCAAGAAGCTCGGCGTGGGTCTGGGCACGAACTACATGGACATGGCCAAGTCGGTGCCGGGCATCGACGTGAAGACCTACCCGGGCGCGCCCGAGTATCTGCGCGACCTGGCCGCCGGCCGTCTGGACGCGGCGCTCAACGACCGCCTGATGCTCGCTTACCTGCTGAAGAACTCGCAGCTGCCGCTGCGCACGGGTTCGATCGTCGGTAACGGCAACCCGTCGGGCATTCCGTTCAAGAAGGGCAATCCGAAGTTCGCCAAGGCCATCGACGACGCGATGACGCAACTCGAAGCCGACGGCACCTTCGCGAAGATCTCCGACAAGTGGTTCGGCATCGACGTGACCAAGCCGGTCACGAAGTAAGCGCGTCCGGCTCATCGTGCGGATCGTGCGCATCGTGCTGAACGCGCGGCAACCGTGCGTGAGGTGATTCGCGCGGGGCGGCATCGCACGATGCCGCCCCTTGTTATTTCACGGCGCGTTCCGCGCCCCTAACCCGCGTCTCGCGCGTTTTCCAACATGCCCATTTACACGCTCATCATCCAGTCGCTGCCGGTGCTCGCGCAGGGCGCGGTGCTGACGATCAAGTTCGCCATCCTGTCGATGATCTTCGGCCTCATCGGCGGCGCCGTGCTCGCGCTCATGGGCATCAGCACGAACCGCGCGTTTCCCGTGATCGCGCGCGTGTACGTGAGCATCATGCGCGGCACCCCGCTGCTCGTGCAGATCTTCGTGATTTACTACGGATTGCCGAGCATCGGCATTTCGCTCGACCCGACGCCGGCCGGCGTGATCGCGCTCTCCGCGAACGTGGCCGCCTATCTGTCCGAGAGCATGCGCGGTGCGATTCTCGGCATTCACCACGGTCAATGGCTCGCGGCCTACAGTCTCGGTCTTTCGCGCCGCCAGACGCTGCGTTACGTGATCGCGCCGCAGGCGCTGCGCATCGCCGTGCCGAGCCTGTCGAACAGCCTGATCAGTTTGATCAAGGACACCTCGCTCGTCTCGGTAATCACGGTGACGGAGCTGCTGCGCAGCGCGCAGGAAATCATCGCTTCGACCTATCAGCCGCTGCCGCTCTATCTCGCCGCCGCCGCGGTCTACTGGATCCTGTGCCAGGTCCTCGAATGGGTCCAGCACTGGTACGAAAAGCGCCTCGCGCTGCCGTCGCGCCACTGAGACTGCGTGAAGCGCGCGCCGCGAACGAAGCTCGCGCGGCGCGGCGCTTTCACCTCATTCACCTCACTCGCAGTCGAACTTCAGGCCGAGCGCCGCGCGCGCCGAATCGGCCATCGCGATCATGCGCCGCGACGTCTCGTGCGTCATGATCGGACTCTCCAGCGCGCCCTCGCGCAACAGCGCACAGAAGTGCGCGGTCTCGTAGTTGAGGCCGCCGCCGTCGAAGGGCTCGTCGAGCTCCGCGACACGGCCATCGACGTAACGGATGGTCGCGCGCACCGGATTCCACCAGTTCGCATGAATCGTCACGTTGCCGAGCGGTCCCGCCAGCAGCGCGTCGCCGTAGCCGTGCAGATCGAGCCCGCAAAATAGCTGTGCGATGCCGTTTTCGTGCTGGCAATTGAGGCTCGCGAAGGTGTCCACGCCCGTGCCGCCGAGCCGCCCGACGGTCTGCACTTCGCGCGGCGCGCCGAGCCAGTCCACCGCCAGAAACATCTCGTACACGCCGATGTCGAGCAGCGCGCCGCCCGCGTGCTCGAACGACAACGACGGATGATCGGCGGGCACGCTGGCGACCGAGCAGCCCGCGCGCACGAGGCCGACGGGGCCGATCGGGTCCGCTTCCAGATGCGCGCGCAACGCGCGATAGAGCGGATAGAACGGCGGCTTCATCGCTTCCATGAACAGACGCTGCGCGGCGCGCGCGGCGTCCAGCACGCGTTCGAGCTGCGCCGCGTTCACGGTGGCGGGCTTTTCGCAGAGCACGGGCAAGCCGGCTTCGAGCGCGGCGATCGCGTAGTGCGCGTGGCTGTCCTGCATGGTGGCGATATAGACGGCGTCGATGCCGCTCGCGAGCAAGGCCTCGAAGCTCTCGCACGCCGTCGCGCCGAACTCCTGCGCCAGGGCTTCGGCGGGCGCCGCGCGCCGCGACCAGACCGCGCTCACGCGCGCGTCCGGCACGTGCTCCACGCCCTGCGCGAAGCGCCGCGCAATGCGGCCCGCGCCCACGATGCCCCAACGGATCGTCTGAATCTCGCTCATGTGCCTCCCTCCTGCCTCTGTCGCCGTATCGTGCGTTCGAAGCCAAGCACGATACCGGCTCGCGCGCGAGAGAGCAATCTGGCGCGGTGCGCTGCACAAGGCGAAAACCCGGCCGCGCATGACGGGGCCGGGTGCAGGGTGAAACGAAAGCGAATCGTCTCGTTCGAAAAGCGCGCTCAGCGCGGCTGCTCGATCGCTTCCTGGGCGAGTGCGAGATTCAGTTCGTCGGCGGTGAATTCGATCATCGCGGCGGCCGCGGCCTGCGCTTCCTGGGGCGCGCGCCGCTCGATGGCATCGACCACGCGTCCGTGTCCGGCGACGATGTTGGCCCAGCCGCCGTCGCGTTCGCTAACGATCGGATTCACGAGCGTCAGCGCGCCGCGAATGATCGCCGCCATCTGCTGATAAAACTGATTGCCGCTCGCCGCGAGAATGCGCGTGTGCAGCAAGGTGTCGGCGGCCTGGCAGCCGGCGTCGCCGGGACTCGTCTGGCTGAGCGCTTCGTAAGCGTCACGGATGCCGGCGAGATCGGCCGCGCTCGCGCGTTCGGCGGCCAGCGCGCACGCGGCCGGCTCGATCAGCGCGCGGAACTCGATCACGTCGCGCAGAAACGTCTTGTCGGGCTTCGCGCGAAAACGCCAGCTCACCACGTCCTCGTCGATCATGCGCCAGTCGCGCATCGGCCGTATGCGTGTGCCGATCTTCGGACGCACGTCGAGCATGTGCCGCGCGAGCAGCATCGACAGCGCTTCGCGCATGACGGTGCGGCTGACGTCGAACTCCTTCGACAACACGTCCTGCGGCGGCAGAATCGCGCCGTAACGTTCCTCGACTATGCCCGAGATCAGGCCATCCATGACCTTGCTCACCAGCGATCGTTCTTTGTTTCCCAGTTCCATGACCCCTCCCCCCGATGCGGCGTTATCGCCCTGTTTGCCGGTTAGTGCACGGGCCCTCAAGCTTCGTCGAACTCAAGCGTACGTTGCCATGCGTATTGCATATTTCGCCAGCCAGGATATTTCCTGACATGAAAAGCACACGACTCACGCCCAACTCCATCCAGAACTCGAAAGCACACTGCCATTGGCCCTTCGGTTGCCCGATTGTTTTGTTTTGAAGTTATTTGCCGTCGTTTTGTCAGGCTTCTGTATGAAGCATTGGCTTAAACGTCCTACGTTCTCTTTTGCTGCTTCTTTTGCCGCTTCTTTTGCGGCTCTTTTTTATGGCCCAGCGAAACGGCGCTCGTCTGTGCATATGCAGCGATGAGCGCCGCCGCCGTCCTCATGACCTCTTCATGCAGACTTCATCGAGGCTTCATTCACACCGTGGATTCAGCTCCGCGTGACCGACGACGGCGCGCGGCCGTACTGATCGTCGAAACGCACGATGTCGTCCTCGCCGAGATAGCCGCCCGACTGCACCTCGATGATTTCGAGCGGCGTCTTGCCCGGATTTTCCAGGCGGTGCTTCACGCCGAGCGGGATATAGGTCGATTCGTTTTCCGAGAGCAGGAACACGTCGTCGCCGCGCGTGACGCGCGCCGTGCCGCGCACGACGATCCAGTGCTCGGCGCGATGGTGATGCATCTGCAGCGAGAGCACGCCGCCCGGCTTCACGACGATGCGCTTGACCTGGAAGCGTTCGCCCCGGTCGATCGAGTCGTAGCAGCCCCACGGACGCTCCACGCGCCGATGGTGCTGCGCTTCCTCGCCGCGCTGCGCCTTGAGCTTGCCGACGATCGCCTTGACGTTCTGCACGCGATCCTTGGCCGCGACGAGCACCGCGTCGGCGGTCTCCACCACCACCACGCCGTGCACGCCCACGCAGGCGACCAGGCGGCCGTCCGAGTGCGCGAAGGTTTCGGTCGAGTCCTCGAACAGCACGCGCCCGCGCGCGACGTTGCCCGCCGCGTCCTTCTGCGAGACCTGCCAGACGGCGTCCCACGCGCCCACGTCCGACCAGCCCGCGACGAGCGGCACGACCACGCCCGCGAGACGCGCGTCGGCGCCCACGGACTCCATCACCGCGTAGTCGATCGAATCGGACGGACAAGCGGCGAGCGTCGCGGCATCGAGATGCACGGCGCCGTCTGCGTCGACGGCCGCGCGCTCGAAGGCCTGCGCGCAATGCACCGAGATCTCGGGGCGGCAATGCGCGATCGCCGACAGCCACACCGAGGCGCGCACGACGAAGATGCCGCTGTTCCACCAGTAATCGCCGGACGCGACATAGCCTTCGGCCACCTCCGCGCTGGGCTTTTCGACGAAGCGTTCGATCTTGCGCGCGCCGCCCGCGCCGAGCGCCGCGCCCGCGCCGATGTAGCCGTAGCCGGTTTCCGCGCGCGTCGGCGGCACGCCGAGCGTGACGATCGCGCCGCGCGCCGCGTAGGTCACGGCCTCTTCGAGCGCGGCGGCGAACGCGTTGCGGTCGGCGATCAGATGGTCGGCGGGCATCGCGATGAGGATCGGGTCGCTGTCGCTGACCGCGCCGCCCGAACCGGCAGCACCGGCAGCGCCAGCCGCAACGGTGTGGCTCGCATGCGCCGCGTGCGCGGCCAGCGCGGCGACGGTCAGCGCCGGCGCCGTATTGCGCGCGACCGGCTCGAACACGACGCGCGCCGCCATGCCGCTGCGGCCGAGGCGGTCGGCGGTCATATGGCGCAGTTCCTCGCTGCTCACCACGAGCGGCGCGGCCTTGCGCACCGTGCTGCCGGCGCTTGCATAGAGGCCGTCGAGACGGCGCACGGTGGCTTCGAGCAAGGACTCGCCGTCGAGCAGATCGATCAGCTGCTTGGGGCAGTGCTCGCGCGAAAGCGGCCACAGCCGCGTGCCCGATCCGCCCGCCAGCACCACGGGCTGGACGACGAGCGCGACTTCGGGTTCATTGGCAGCGGCAATCACGCCGGCCGGCGTCACGATCTGGTTCATGCGCGAAGCTCCCCGTTCCGATTGTGTCGAATGTTCCGATAGGTCTGGTTCCGGGCGCATGTCGCACCCTCGTTTTCGGACTCCATTGGAACAAAGCGCACGGGGCGATTCTGTACGCGTACCCACACTGATCGCGCGCTGACGAAGCAACGCCGCGAGCGCGCAAGCGGGCACACCGGCAATGCACGACGTCCATCACGCAAGGCCGTTGCGCGTGCAACGCAAGCCGCACGGGCCATGCGCCTTGCATCAAGGCGAAACCCCACGAAAAAAGGCGGAAAGAAGCTGAAAAATGACGGACGCCACGAGCTTCTCGCAGCCCGCCAGGCGCTTATGTGCGCCAGCCCACGTAACGTGACGCGGGGTCACACAGGCCATGTTTCAGGAGCGAACGTTTCCTCGCACGGCCCTCGCGGTGCAACACGAATGAATCAATTCCTCACGCTTTCGGCTGCGCCTGGATGCCGCGCCCCCTTTTCCCTCGCGTGCATGTTTCAGCATGGAGTCATTTTTTTCACCCCCATCCGAAAGCACAAAACCACCAATAAATTCAATGACTTGCACCGACACAAAATGCGTGGACGTCGCAAGGCGTGCGCAGGGGCGTCGTACAGAATTGAAACAAAAAGCCCCGTTTCCTTACCCGTTCTTGCGCCGCATCGCCCGCGAAGCCACGCGGCAGAACGATTCGAGGTCTTCTGGCACACACCCTGCTTTGAGAGGTGCGCCACACAGGCGTATCGCAGACACAACGATCTCGCGAACGACTCGGGACTATGGGGCCGGCAAGCCGAACGCATAGCCGCTACGGGAAGCGGCAAACACAAAATGCGCGGCGGCCGGAACGAAAAAACATGAGGCGACGAAAGCCGCTTCGCACGAGGACCAAATCATGTTGACCCTTCAATCAGACCTGCACGGCAATCACCTGCTCGGCGCCCTGCCGTCGCACGAATGGCAAGCTCTCGCACCGCATCTCGAACTCGTTCATCTGCGCACCGAACAATTGCTCTGTGACTCCGGCCAGCGCATCCATCACGTCTACTTTCCGACCACGGCCATCATCTCGATGCTCTCGACGATGGAAGACGGCAGCTCCGTCGAAATCGCCGCAGTGGGCCGCGAAGGCATGACCGGCGTGCCCGTCCTCACGGGCGGCGAAACCATGCCGAACCGCGTGCAGGTTCAGTGCGCGGGCTTCGCCTATCGCATGAGCGCGCAAAGCCTCAAGCAGCAGTTCGCGCGCTCGGACTTCCTGCGCCGCCTGATGCTGCTTTACATGCACGCGCTGCTCACGCAGGTCGCACAGACCGCCGCCTGCAATCGCCATCACTCGCTCAGCAAACAGCTGTGCCGCTGGCTGCTGATCGAAGTCGATCGCGTGGCCTCGAACGACCTCTCGGTCACGCAACAACTGATCGCCGATATGCTCGGCGTGCGCCGCGAAGGCATCACGGAAGCGGCCGGCAAGCTGCACGACGAAGGTCTGATCCACCATAGCCGCGGCCGCATCCGCATCCTCGACCGCAAGGGCCTCGAAGGCCGCGCCTGCGAGTGCTACGGCCTCGTGCGCCGCGAGTTCGACCGCCTGCTGCCGCGTCTGCATCAGGCTGAAACGGTGGAGTAATGAAGGGGCGCGCGGCGCGAGCCGCGCGCGGTTCTCGTGTGAACCGAAGGACTTCGCGGAACGTGCCCGGGACGGCGCGTTTCGCCTTTTTCCCCGCCCCCAAGATTTTCAGCTGGTTGATGGCGCAACGATCGTGCATCCGCAATAGCGACATTAATCAGGATGCCGAATAAAACAACGCGCAAGACGCACCGTTTTAACCGCTAAAAACACCACGCGGACGGCGGCGTGATTCGCGCCACGCCACCGCCCGGCCAGCCGGTCTAAACGATCAAGCCTTGCGGTACTCGATGCGCTCGACGCCCGACGCGCCGCCCAGCAGGCACAGGTCGGCGCCGCGCGCCGCGAACAGACCCACGGTCACCACGCCCGGCCACGCATTGACGTGCGCTTCGAGCGTGCGCGGGTCGCTGATGCGCAGACCCTTCACGTCGAGAATTTCGTTGCCGTTGTCGGTGATGAACGGCGAGCCGTCCTTCTGCACGCGCAGCACCGGCACGCCGCCGAGCGCCGTCACGCGGCGGCCGATGGCCGTGCGCGCCATCGGCACGACTTCGATCGGCAGCGGGAACTGGCCGAGCACGTCCACGAGCTTGCTCGCGTCGGCGATACAGACGAACACTTCCGACACCGACGCGACGATCTTCTCGCGCGTGAGCGCCCCGCCGCCGCCCTTGATCATCGCGCCCGAGGCGTCGATTTCGTCGGCGCCGTCCACGTAGACGGGCAGCGATTCGATGTCGTTGAGATCGAAAATGCGGAAACCCTGCGCTTCGAGGCGCGCCGTGGTCGCCACCGAGCTGGACACCGCGCCGCGATAGCGGCCCTTGCTGGCGGCCAGTGCGTCGATGAAACAGTTCGCGGTCGAGCCTGTGCCGACGCCGATGATGGCGCCTTCCGGCACGTTCGCGTTCACATAGTCGGCCGCGGCCTGGCCGACCAGTTGCTTGAGTTCGTCTTGAGTCATGATGGGGGACTGCCCGAGGAGAGAAAACGCCGAAAACGCATAGTTTACCGGAGTTGCGGGCCGGGACCTGCGGGGATCGGCGCAGATGCGCCACATTCGGGCCGCATTCGAGCCACATTCGGGCCGTCGTTCCGCGCGCCAGAACGGCGTGCGGAACGACCCGCCGCCAGCGTCAGGGCGCCGTTTCCGTCGCGCCAGGCAGCGCGGGCGCGGTTTTGTCGACGTATTTGTCGAGCAGCGCCTGGGCGATCGCGTCGGTTTGCGCGTCGGGCGTGCCCGAATAGTCGCTCGGCCGGAAGTGCATCTGGAACGCGGCGAACACGCGGCGCGTGCGCTCGTCGAGCACGCCGTCGGTGGCCACCTCGTAGCCGTAGCGCGCGAGCTTCATCTGCAGACCGCGCACGTCGGCGGGCGCATCGGGCGCGCGGCCCGCGAGGTCCGCCTGCACCGTCGCGTCGTCGGGCCAGGCGCCCACGCCCGCGTCGTAAAGCTGCTTCCACGGGAACGCCGGACCCGGATCGATCTTGCGCTGGGGCGCGATGTCGCTGTGCCCCACGACGCGCGTCGGCGGAATGCCGTAACGCGTGACGATATCCTTCGACAGCGAAATGATCGCCGCCACCTGATCGGGCGGCCACGGCGCCCACGTGCGCCCGGCGGGCGTATCGTGCGGCCCCGAATTGACGTTCTCGATGCCGATCGACGCCGCATTCAGCTCGGTCGTGCCCTGCCACTCGCTCACGCCCGCGTGCCAGGCGCGCTGCGTCTCGGGCACGAGTTGCAGCACGACGGGCTTGCCGTCGCGCAGCGGCGGATGCTCGGGCACGAGGTAATGCGCGCTCACGTTCTCGCGCGTGAGCTCCTCGAGCGAATCAGCTTCGTCGCCTTCGGTGTAGTGCAGCACGAGGAAGCGGATGCGCGAGTCGGCGCTGCGCGCGTGATAGTGCGTATCCGCGACGTAACCGCCGCGGTCGATCATCGTGGCAGGCGCGCAGGCGGCGAGCGCCAGCACCGCGCCGAGCGCGGCAAGCGGCGCGGCACGCCCGGCACAACGCCGGGCAAAACCCAGAAGTGTCATGCTGCGTCGATCAGAATCCAGCCGCTTAGCGCGCCGCCGCGCGCTGGCGCACGGCTTCGAACAGGCACACGCCCGACGCCACGGAGACGTTCAGGCTCTCGACCGTGCCGGCCATCGGAATCTGCATGACTTCGTCGCAGGTTTCGCGCGTGAGACGGCGCATGCCCTCGCCTTCGGCGCCCATCACCAGCGCGACAGGACCGTCGAGCTTGGTCTGGTAAAGGCCAGTCGGCGCGTCGCCAGCCGTGCCGATGATCCACACGCCCGCGTCCTTCAGTTCGCGCAGCGCGCGCGCCAGGTTCGTGACGGTGATGTACGGCACCGTGTCGGCGGCGCCGCTCGCGACCTTCGCGGCCGTGGCGTTCAGGCCCACGGCGCGGTCGCGCGGCGCGATCACCGCGTGCGCGCCGGCGGCGTCGGCTACGCGCAGACACGCGCCGAGGTTATGCGGATCCGTCACGCCGTCGAGCACCAGCAAGAGCGGCGAGCCCTGGATGCCGTCGAGCAGTTCCGCGAGGTTCTGCGCGAGCGGCATGTCGTGCACGCGCGCCACCACGCCCTGATGGCGCTCGGTGTGCGCGAGACCCCAGAGGCGCGTCTCGTCGGCGGCAATGATGCGCACGCCCGCTTCTTTCGCGGCGTGCAGGAATTCCTGCATGCGGCGGTCGCGCCGCGTCGTGTCGTAATAAATATCCTCGACCGTGGACGCGTCGTGCCGCATACGTGCGGTCACCGCATGAAAACCGTAAAGAACCTTGAGACGTGACATGACTGGATACAACCCCTGATGAACGGCCCGCGGCGCGCCTTCCTGCGTGCGCCGCGAACAAAAATAAGTGCGCCGGTCGTCGTGACCGGCGCGGTGCTGCTGGAACTACGTCGGCGCCATTTCAGCGCCGCTTCAACGCGATATCAACGCTTCTTGCGCGGCGGCGCCTTCTTGGCCGCCGACTTCGACGCCGGACGCTTCTTCGCGGTCTTCGCCGCGCCGCGCGCCGCGCGCGCTTCCTTCACGGCCGCCGTGGGCGCAGGTGCCGCTTTCTTGCGGCGCGAGTCGTCGCCTTGCGGCATCGAACGCACGCGCGGGCCGCCGTCCTGCGCGCCGCGATCATGCTGCTGCGCCGGACCGCCGCGATTCATCCCGGCCTTGATCGGCGTATCGCGCACGAGGCGGAAGTCGATCTTGCGCGCGTCGAGATCGACGCGGCTCACCTGCACGCGCACGCGGTCCGACAAGCGGTAGCGGATGCCCGTGCGTTCGCCGCGCAGCTCGTTCTTGATGTCGTCGTACTGGAAGTAATCCGAGCCCAGTTCGGTGACGTGCACGAGCCCTTCGATGAACAGCGAATCGAGCTGCACGAAGATGCCGAACGACGTCACGCCGCTCACCATCCCGCCGTACTCCTCGCCGAGCTTGTCGCGCATGAAATAGCACTTGAGCCAGGCTTCGACGTCGCGCGAGGCTTCGTCGGCGCGGCGCTCGTTGGCCGAGCAGTGCAGGCCCAGTTCTTCCCAGATCGCCGTGTTGCCGCCGCGATTGCGGCGCGGACCGCGCTTCTCTTCGTCCTCGGCCTGCAGCGCGCGGGCGCGCGGCGACAGCGCCGTGTTGAGTTCGACGCCTTCGGGCGCGGCCGGCTGGTACTTCTTGCCCTGCAGGATCGCGTAGATCGCGCGGTGCGTCAGCAGGTCGGGATAGCGGCGGATCGGGCTCGTGAAGTGCGCGTACGCCTCATACGCGAGACCGAAGTGGCCGATGTTGTCCGGGCTGTAGACGGCCTGCTGCATCGAGCGCAGCAGCATGGTCTGCAACATCTGCGCGTCGGGCCGGTCGCGGATATGCGCCATCAGCGCCGCGTAATCGCTCGCGTGCGGCGTGTCGCCGCCGCCGAGCGTGAGGCCCATGCCGCGCAGGAAGGTGCGCAGGTTTTCGAGCTTTTCGGCGCTCGGACCCGCGTGCACGCGGTACAGGCCCGGGTGCTTGTTGCGCTTCATGAAGTCCGCGGCGCAGACGTTGGCCGCGAGCATGCACTCCTCGATCAGCTTGTGCGCGTCGTTGCGCTGACGCGGCACGATCTGCTCGATCTTGCCCTGCGCGTTGCAGACGATATAGGTCTCGGTGGTGTCGAAGTCGATCGCCCCGCGCTTCTGGCGCGCCGCGAACAGCGACTTGTAGACGCCATAGAGATTCTGCAGATGCGGCAGCAGCGTGGCGCGGCGCGTCGCTTCCGGTCCCTTGGTGTTCTTGAGCACCGCGGCGACTTCGGTATACGTGAGCCGCGCGGCCGAGTGAATCACGCCCGGATAGAACTGATACGCCTTGATCTCGCCGCGCGCGGTGATCACCATGTCGCAGACGAGCACGCAGCGATCCACGTGCGGATTCAGCGAGCAGAGACCGTTCGAGAGCTTCTCGGGCAGCATGGGAATCACGCGGCGCGGGAAGTACACCGAGGTGCTGCGCTCGATGGCGTCGACGTCGAGACCGCCGCTGGGGGTCACGTAGTGCGAGACGTCGGCGATCGCCACCAGCAGGCGGTAGCCTTCGCCCTTGCCCACCTGCATCGGCTCGCAATAAACCGCATCGTCGAAGTCGCGCGCATCTTCGCCGTCGATGGTGACGAGCGGCACATCGCGCAGATCGACGCGGTAACGAATATCGGCCGGACGCACCGCATCCGGCAGCTTCGCGGCTTCGTCGAGCGCGCGCTTGCTGAATTCGTGCGGCACGCCGTACTTGCGCACGGCGATCTCGATCTCCATGCCGGGATCGTCGATGTCGCCGAGCACCTCGACCACGCGGCCGAGCGGCTGCGAATGGCGGCTCGGGAAGTCGGTCAGCTCGACCACGACCACCTGGCCGACCTTGGCCTTCTTCGGATTCTGCGTCACCAGAATGTCGTGGCCGATGCGCTTGTCTTCGGGCGCGACGATCAGCGCGCCGTTCTCGTTGAGCAGACGGCCGATGACGCTGCGGTTCGCGCGGTCCGTGACCTCGACGATGTGCCCTTCGGGGCGGCCGCGGCGGTCATAGCCGACGATGCGCGCGAGCACGCGGTCGTTGTGCATGACCTTCTGCATCTCGCCTTGCGGCAGGAACAGATCGTCCTGACCGTCGTCGCGCACGAGGAAGCCGAAGCCGTCGCGATGGCCTTGCACGCGCCCGGCGACGAAATTGGAAGGATGCGCAAGCTGATAGTGGCCGCGCGAGTCGAGCCGGATCTGCCCGTCGCGCTCCATCGCGGCGATCCGCCTGAAGAACCCTTCGCGCTCCTGGCGCTTGATGGCGAGCGCCTCGGCGATATCGTTCGCGGTGCAGGGCGATTCGCTGGTCCGCAGCACGCCGAGGATCTCTTCGCGGCTGGGAATCGGGTACGGATATTTGCTCAAGGGCTTGTCGATGGTTGTTCTCGTTGCGTGGACGTCGGAGTTTGCGTGGCCCGAGCCTGTCGTGCCGCGCCCCGGTCTTCGAGTGCTGCTATCTACGTGTTCGAGTGTTGCGCGATGCCGCAGACCCCGGGTCGAAACGTCGAACGCGCGCGCCGCTCCGCAGGGACTGCTGCGAGGCATTCTAACACCCGCGCACTACGCGACAATTCACGGTGCAGCCTTGTGCAGACTCGCTGCCGGCGCATGCGCACGATGATGCCTGGCGGCTGCGCGCGATGCATGCACAAGGCAGTGTCCGATCGGCTCGCCGACACCGCCGACCACGACGTCTTGAAACATTTTTTCAAAAGCCGCTTGACAGACTCTACGGACACGCTAGAATCTCGTTTCTCTGCTGCACGACACAGCGCAGCAGCAAGTAGTAAGCGACACCTTGCCCAGGTGGCGGAATTGGTAGACGCACCAGGTTCAGGTCCTGGCGGTGGCAACACTGTGGAGGTTCGAGTCCTCTCTTGGGCACCAAGATTCATGAGAAAAGCCGGCTAATGCCGGCTTTTTTCTTTTAGTGTCAGCGCTTGCTACGGCAGCGCGGTTTTGAGTTCAACTGGCTGCGCCCTGCCCTCGGCAAGATGCAGATGTTTCTCGAAGCACCGTTTTCTTGAAATTTTCTTGAAAACATCGGTTGACAGACGCCGGGAACGCGTTATAATCTCGGTCTAGCTTGAAGACGTGCCCAGGTGGCGGAATTGGTAGACGCACTAGGTTCAGGTCCTAGCGGTGGCAACACTGTGGAGGTTCGAGTCCTCTCCTGGGCACCACGTCTCTTCAAGTAAAAGCAGCACCCCGGATTCATCGAAAAAGCCCGCACATGCGGGCTTTTTTGTTTTCCGCGCCCTTCTCCCTCGTTTTCCCGTTTCAGTCCTGCCTGCGCGATTCGCTCGCGATCTACGCGCTGCAACACATGCTGTCTCACACGACGCATCGCACGCCACGTCGCACGCCGCAGCGATATGTTCCATGGTATACATTGAAACGAAGCAGGACAGCACGGCACAACAACGCAGGGAGACCCGATGGAATTCGTCGTTATCGCGGCGCTAGTCGCTGTGAGCTTCGGCGTCGCAGCGACGTGGCTGATCGCCACCCGGCTGCCCGCCGAATGGATCGAGCGCGGCCAGCACGAAGGACGCTACGCGTCACTGTCGATGTCATCCGCGCCGTCCCCGTCATCCGAAATCGACGCGCACCGCGCCCAGGCCCGCACCGATACGCGTCGCGTGCGCCGAGCGCGTTTTCGCGCCAGTGCGCAGCGTTCGGGCAAAGCGGCAGCCTGAACGCCATCGCACGCGACGCCCCGCGCTACTCACGCGAACCCAGCGGCGCCGCCACGAACGCCTGATCCGCGCCACGCTCCGGCGCCGCCGACTGGAAGATCCAGCGCCGCCGCATCGGCTGCAACACCACCTTCGCGCAAACGCCCGCCATCATCGCCACGCAGGCCGCGAAGTCGAACACCATGTTCCAGCCGCCATGCACGGCCAGCAGCGTGGCCACCGGCACGAGCAGCGCCGCCGTGCCCTTCGCGGTGTACAGCGTGCCCGCGTTGCCCGCCGCATAGCGCGCGCCGAAGGTGTCCGCGCAGGTCGCCGGGAAATTCGAAAAGATGTCGCCGTAGAACAGGAACACGAGCCCCGAGAACAGCATGAACAGATACGGATCGTGGCCAAACTCGCGCAGACCGAGCAGCGCGAGCCCTTCGCCGAGAAACGTGATGAACATCGTGTTCTCGCGGCCGATGCGATCCGAAATCAGCCCGCACAACGGCCGCGTGAAGCCGTTGCAGAGATTGTTGACCGACAGCGTCATCGTCAGCAGCGGCAGCGAGACGCTCAGCAGCGTCACCGGCATCGAGGCGAAGCCATACGACTTCGCAATCGGCCCGATCTGCGCCGTGGCGATGATGCCGCCCGCCGCCACGCACACGAACATCGCATACATCACCCAGAACAGCGGCGCGCGGATCATCTGCTTCGTCGTGTAGTCGGTTTTCGTTGCGACCACGCGCCTGACGCCCGCCGCGTGCGCGGGCGGCTTCGGACGCACCATCAGCAAGGCCAGCGCCATGATGCAGGCACCTTGCAGGAGTCCGAAGAAAACGAAGGCGCTCTCGTAGCCCGAGTGCTGGATCATGTGTGAAATAGGAATCACGGTGAGCGCCGCGCCCGCGCCGAAGCCCGCGGCCGTCATGCCCGCCGCGAGACCGCGCCGGTCGGGAAACCATTTGAGCGCCGTGCCCACGCAGGTACCGTACACGCAGCCCGCGCCGATGCCCGAAATCACCGCCGCCACGTAGAGCACCGGCAGCACCGGCGCCCACGCGTCGAGCACCCAGCCGAGCGCCACGCAGCACGCGCCGCCCATCACGACCGGACGCGGACCGAAGCGGTCGACGAGCCAGCCTTCGACCGGCACGAGCCACGTCTCGGTGACGATGAAAATCGAGAACGCGAGCTGGATCGCCGCTTGCCCCCAATGATGCCGCGCGTCCATCGGCACGACGAACAGCGTCCACGCATATTGCAGATTGGCGACGAGCCCCATGCAGGCGATGCCGGCCACGAGCTGCACCCAGCGGTTGTGCCGCCGCGCCGTGTAGCCGGCGTCGATGCGATCGGTATGTGCCACGTTGTCTCTCTCCATTCATTGATGGACCGCCGCGAACGGCGGTCCGCTACATTACTTCGCCATCCTGATTACACCATCACTGCCTCACGCGGTCTCCAGTTGCCGCAGCAGCGCATCGACGCTGCCTTTCGCGTCGCCGAACAGCATGCGCGTGTTCTCCTTGTAAAAGAGCGGATTGTCGACGCCCGCGTAACCGGTCGCCATGCTGCGTTTCGAGACCACCACCGTGCGCGCCTTCCACACTTCGAGCACCGGCATGCCCGCGATCGGACTGCCCGCATCCTCCTGCGCGCCCGGATTGACGATATCGTTCGCGCCGATCACGAGCACGACGTCGGTGTTCGTGAAGTCCTCGTTGATCTCGTCCATTTCGAGCACGATGTCGTACGGCACCTTCGCTTCGGCGAGCAGCACGTTCATATGACCGGGCAAGCGCCCCGCCACCGGATGAATGCCGAAACGCACGCGCACGCCCGCCGCGCGCAGTCGCCGCGTGATCTCGCTGATCGTGCCCTGCGCCTGCGCCACGGCCATGCCGTAGCCCGGCACGATCACGACTTCGGCGGCGTCGCGCAGCAGCGCGCTCACTTCGTCCACCGACGTCGCCACCACCTCGCCTTGCGGTGCCGCGCTCGCTGTCGATGTCGCCGCGCCGAAGCCGCCGAGGATCACCGAGACGAAACTGCGGTTCATCGCGCGGCACATGATGTAGCTAAGAATCGCGCCGCTCGAACCCACGAGCGCACCGGTCGTCACGAGCAGATCGTTGTCGAGCATGAAGCCCGTGGCCGCCGCGGCCCAGCCCGAATAGCTGTTGAGCATCGAGACCACCACGGGCATGTCCGCGCCGCCGATCGCCATCACCAGATGCACGCCGAGCGCCGCCGCGATCACGCACATGGCGATCAGCGCATAGAGCGCCTGCGGCGAGTCGGGCATGGCGACGAAGCGATAGCCGAGCACGACGCACACCGCCAGCGCGAGCGCGTTCATCGCATGGCGCGCTGGCAGCACGAGCGGCTTGCCGCCGAGCGTGCCCTGCAGCTTCAGGAACGCCACGATCGAGCCGCTGAACGTGATGGTGCCGATAAACGCGCCCACGTAAATCTCGGTGTCGTGGATCGCGCGCTCGACGCCCGTCGCGGGCCCCGACGGCGCAAGAAAGTTCGCGAAGCCGATCAGCGTGGCCGCGAGCCCGACGAAGCTGTGCAGCACCGCCACGAGTTGCGGCATCTGCGTCATCTCCACGCGCCGCGCGAGCACCGCGCCCACGCCGCCGCCCACCACCGCCGCGACGATCGCGATCTGCAGGCCCGCGCCCGACGTCACGAGCAAGGTGGCGAGCACGGCGATCGTCATGCCCGCGACGCCATAGAGATTGCCGCGCCGCGCGCTCGCGGGATGACTCAGGCCGCGCAGACTCAGGATGAACAGCGTCGCCGCGCCGAGCCACGCCATATTGCCGATTCCAGTCAACATGACGCCTCCTCAGGTCCGTTGGAACATGTTCAACATGCGCTGGGTCACGAGGAACCCGCCCGCGATGTTGATGGTGGCCACCACGAGCGCGATGCCCGCGAGGACGCTCGCCATCGTGCTCGATCCGCCCGGATGCAGCAGCGCGCCGATCACGATGATCCCGCTGATCGCATTGGTCACGCTCATGAGCGGCGTATGCAGCGCAGGCGTCACGTTCCAGACCACCTGATAGCCGACGAACACCGCCAGCACGAATACAGTGAAGTGCGCGACGAACGCAGGCGGCGCGACGGCGCCAAGCGCCAGCAGCAACAGCGCACCAACGATCAGCATGCCTAACGACCATGCACCGTGCCTGCGTGCGTCCTGCGCCGACGGCTGCGCATGCCCCGCACCTGCCACGACCTTCACGGGCGCATTCTGCGCAGCCTGCGCCGCTTGCGGCTGCGCAGGAGACGGTTGCACCGGAGGAGGCGGCCAGCACAGATTGCCTTGCTGCATCACGGTGGTGCCGCGCTGCACGACATCGTTCATATCGAGCGTCAGCTCACCGTTCTTGAGCGGCGTAAGGTCGGTCAGCAGATGGCGCAGATTGGTCGCGTACAACTGGCTCGACTGATTCGCCATGCGGCTCGGCAAGTCGGTATAGCCGATCACGGTCACGCCATGCGCCTGCACGACCTCGCCCGCGCGCGTCAGTTCGCAGTTGCCGCCCTGCTCCGCCGCCATGTCGACGATCACGCTGCCCGCGCGCATGCACGCGGCCGTCTTCGCATCGATCAGTCGCGGCGCGGGCTTGCCCGGAATCAGCGCGGTCGTGATGATGATGTCGACCTCGCGCGCCTGCGCCTCGAACAGCGCCATCTCCGCCTCGATGAACTTCGCGCTCATCTGCTTCGCGTAGCCGCCCGTGCCGCCGCCGTCTTCGTCGATATCGACGCTCAGGAATTCCGCGCCCATGCTCTCGACCTGCTGGCCGACTTCCGGGCGCGTATCGAACGCCCGCACGATCGCACCGAGACCGCGCGCGGCGCCGATGGCCGCGAGTCCCGCCACGCCTGCGCCGATCACGAGGACCTTGGCGGGCGGCATCTTGCCCGCCGCCGTGATCTGGCCGGTGAAGACGCGGCCGAAATGCTGCGCCGCCTCGATCACCGCACGGTAACCGGCCATGTTCGCCATCGAGCTCAGTGCGTCGAGCTTCTGCGCGCGCGAGAGACGCGGCACGCAATCCATCGCGAGCACCGTCACGCCGCGCGCCGCGCACGCTTCGAGCAGCGCGCCGTTCTGCGCGGGCCAGATGAAGCCGATCAGCGTCGCGCCCGGCTTGAGCCGCTGCACTTCGTCGATCGAAGGCGGACGCACCTTGAGCAGGATATCGGCGTTGCTCCAGAGTTCGAGCCCGTCGTCGACGAGGCACGCGCCGGCTGTGCGATACGCGTCGTCGTTGTACGACGCGCGCGCGCCCGCGCCTGTTTCGACCTCGATTTCATAGCCGAGCTTGATGAGTTGCGCGACGCTGTCGGGCGTCGCCGCGACCCGGCGTTCGTCTTGATGGGACTCGCGCGGAACCGCAATCGTCATCGCCATGATGCACCTCCGTGGGCGAGAGTTGCGGATCTGAGGGCGAACGGAATCGGCGGCGCGCCAAGCGACCTGGCGCGCCGAAAACGTGGCCACGACTTCATGAAACGTCTCCTGCTCGATGTTGGAATTCTGTATGCCGCGGCTCGTCCGGCGCGCGTGGCGCGCCATGCTGATGGACCGTTTGAGTGCTGTAAAGGCGCGCTAACGCGGCGCCCGGCCCAACTGGAGAATCGCGAGCGCCGCTGCGCGGGCGCCTTCGATGGCGGCGGCTTCGCTCGCGAACACGGTCTCGTCGGCGACCTGTTGTTCGGGCAGCAGCGCAGCCGCGTGTTGTTCCTCGGCGGAGTGAATCGCGGCGAATGCGACCCAGCCGCCGTTATGAATCATTTGACGGGCCGAGAGTTCGACCTCGTAGTGCCCGAGTCTTTCGGTATGCATCGAAGCGCTCCGTGCGGACCTGCGGCTTGAAGGGATAAGAGCGACGAGACGGATTGATCAGGATTGCTGATCTTGCGTTTGCAGCCGGGTTTCCAGCTCCGTCACACGCTTGCGCAGATTGCGTTCTTCCTGGAAGCGCGCCGTCTCGTCGCGCACGACCGCGACGATGCCTGTGAGTTCGTCCTGCTCGCCATGCAGCAGCGCCACCGTGAAAGCGATGGACAGCGCGCGGCCATCCTTGTCCACGGCTGGCACGCGCAGCACGTCGTTGCCGTAGCGCGTCTGCCCGGTGGCCATCGTCTTGTGATAGCCCTCCCAGTGGCGACCGCGCAAGCGTTCGGGAATGATCAGATCCAGTGTCTTGCCGAGCGCCTCGTCCGGCGTATAGCCGAACATGCGCGTGGCTGCGGGATTCCAGTAAGTGATATCGCCTGCGGCGTCCGAGATGATGATGGCGTCGCCGATAGCGTCGGCAAGCTGTTCGAAATCGATGGCGGCTGGCATGTCGTTCGTCGTGGGGGATGCGAGGTTATATTCGGGTGCGCGGCGCGGCCGGGACGAAGCCCCGCGCGCCGCGCACCTCACTGCCGATGCATCACTGCAACATCGCTACATCGACCGTCCTGTCACACAGCACGCACTTCGTGCAGCGCCGCGATCTGCTGCGGCGTGTAGCCGAGGTCGGCGAGCACCTCGTCGGTATGTTCGCCCAGCAGCGGCGATCCCGTGATTTCCGGCTTCAGCTCCGAGAACTTGATCGGGCTGCCCACCGTGAGGTACGAGCCGCGCGCCTTGTGCGGCACTTCCACGATGGTGCCGCTCGCGCGCAGCGACGGATCGTTCGCGATCTCCTTCATGCTGAGCACCGGCGCGCACGGAATATCGAACTTGCGCAGAATGTCGACCGCTTCGTACTTGGTCTTGTCGGCGAGCCACGCTTCGATCGTCGCGAAGATATCGAAGATATGCGGTTGGCGCGCCTGCGCGGTGTTGTAGTTCGGATCCTCGATCCATTCCGGCTTGCCCAGCGCGTGGCAGATCGGCTCCCATGCGTGGCCCTGCACCGTGAAGTAGATATACGCGTTCGGGTCCGTTTCCCAGCCCTTGCACTTGAGCACCCAGCCCGGCTGGCCGCCACCGCCCGCATTGCCGCCGCGCGGCACGACATCGCTGAAGCTGCCGTGCGGATACTGCGGATACTCTTCCAGATAGCCCACGCGGTCGAGGCGCTGCTGGTCGCGCAGCTTCACGCGGCACAGGTTGATCACGCTGTCCTGCATCGACACGGCGACCTTCTGCCCCTTGCCGGTCTTGTCGCGACCGATCAGCGCCGTGAGAATGCCGATGGCCAGATGCATGCCCGTGTTGCTGTCGCCGAGCGCGGCCGCGCTGACCGTGGGCGGGCCGTCCCAGAAGCCCGTGGTCGAGGCCGCGCCGCCCGCGCATTGCGCAACGTTTTCGTAGACCTTGAGGTCGTCGTAGTGATGGCCTTCGCTGAAGCCCTTCACCGAAGCAACGATCATCTTCGGATTCAGTTCCTTGATGCGCTCCCACGTGAAGCCCATGCGATCGAGCGCGCCGGGGCCGAAGTTTTCGACCATCACGTCCGACTCGCGAATCAGCTTCTCGAGCACTTCCTTGCCTTCGGGCTTCTTGGTGTCGAGCGTAAGCGAGCGCTTGTTGCTGTTGAGCATCGTGAAGTACAGCGCGTCGGCTTCGGGAATGTCACGCAGTTGATTGCGCGTGACGTCGCCCGCGCCCGGACGCTCGACCTTGATCACATCGGCGCCGAACCATGCGAGCATTTGCGTGCATGCGGGTCCCGCTTGTACGTGCGTGAAGTCGATGATCTTGATGCCGTCGAGGGGTTTGCTCATTGCTATCTCCTGGTCTCGGTAGTCTGAAACGACTGTCCTGTACGGTTGGATTTATTTCTTCATCGCCGCGCTTTGCGGATTGAGATTCGTGAGGCGTCCGCTCTCGGTGCCGGCCGATTCGTCGATCACGGCGTTGATGAGCGTGGGCTTGCCGGATGCAATCGCCTCGAGCAGCGCCTTCGTGAGTTCCTCGGGCGTGGTCGCCTGATGACCGACGCCGCCGAACGCTTCAATCATCTTGTCGTAGCGCGCGCCCTTCACGAACACGGTCGGCGCGACATCGGCGCCGCCGGTCGGATTCACATCGGTGCCGCGATACACGCCGTTGTTGTTGAACACGATCGTGCAGACCGGCAGGTCGTAGCGGCAGATCGTTTCCAGCTCCATGCCGCTGAAGCCGAACGCGCTGTCACCCTCGATCGCCACGACCTGCGTACCGCTCGTGACTGCCGCGCCGATCGCGAAGCCCATGCCGATGCCCATGATCCCCCACGTGCCCGAATCGAAGCGCTTGCGCGGCTGGTACATGTCGATGATGCTGCGCGCGTAGTCGAGCGTGTTCGCGCCTTCGTTCACGACGTTGATATCGGGGCGCGTCTTCAGCACGTCGCGAATCGCCCGCAGCGCGCTGTGGAAGTTCATCGGCGTGGGATTCTTGTCGAGCGTCGCGGCCATCTTCGCGAGGTTCGTGTTCTTGCGCTCCGCCACCGCGTTGAGCCATTCCGCCGAAGGCTTCGGAAAATCCGCGCCCATACCGGCGACCAGCGCTTCCACGCACGAACCGATATCGCCGATCACGGGCGCTTCGATCGCCACGTTGCTGTCGATCTCGGTCGGCGCGATGTCGATCTGCACGAACTGCTTCGGACCGGCGGCCGCGCCCCACGTCTTGCCCTTGCCGTGCGCGAGCAGCCAGTTCAGGCGCGCACCGATCAGCACGACCGCATCCGCTTCCGCCAGCACGAACGAGCGCGCCGCCGACGCCGACTGCTCGTGCGTGTCGGGCAGCAGGCCCTTGGCCATCGACATCGGCAGATACGGCACGCCGCTCTTTTCGACCAGCTCGCGGATCTGCGCGTCGGCTTGCGCGTAGGCCGCGCCCTTGCCGAGCAGGATGAGCGGACGCTTCGCATTCCTGATGACATCGAGTGCGCGCTTGACCGCGTCGGGCGCCGGAATCTGGCGCGGCGCCGCATCCACGACCTTGATCAGCGACTGCTGGGCCTTCACGGCGTCGATGGTCTGCGCGAGCAGCTTGGCGGGCAGATCGAGATAGACGCCGCCCGGACGGCCCGAGACCGCTGCGCGAATCGCGCGCGCCACGCCGACGCCGATGTCTTCCGCATGCAGCACGCGATAGGCCGCCTTGGCATAAGGCTTGGCCGCGTTGAGCTGATCCATCTCCTCGTAGTCGCCCTGCTGCAGGTCGACGATCTCACGCTCGCTCGACCCGCTGATGAGAATCATCGGGAAGCAGTTCGTCGTGGCGTTGGCCAGCGCCGTGAGGCCGTTGAGGAAGCCCGGCGCGGAGACCGTCAGGCAGATGCCCGGCTTCTTCGTCATATAGCCCGCGACAGCGGCTGCGTTGCCGGCGTTCTGCTCGTGGCGGAACCCGATGAAACGCATACCTTCGGCCTGCGCGAGCCGCGCGAGGTCCGTGATGGGAATCCCGACGAGACCGAAGATCGTGTCGATATCGTTGAGCTTGAGCGCATCGATGACGAGATGAAAACCGTCCGTCGTCGCTTGCGCCTCTTGCGCAGGGCTGTTCTGCGCGTCGTTGATGCCTGCTTCTGCCATGACGTCTCCTCTTTGGCGGGGCGTTGTGTGATCCGTGATATACAATATTCCACACACAATATTAGTCAAGACGTTTTTTTACGCGGTGGCGGCGTGTTGCAGTGCAATGCAGCTTGCGGACCTTGTGACATCGGGCTTGCGCCCTTCCGCTTTGATGCGCCACACAAATTTCGCCGGTCTCGACTCCTGCAAACCGCGTAATTTATTTCGGATTCCCAACTACTTAAACAGCATCCCGACACGTACCCGACACCTTCCCGAACACGTATCCAGACGATTCGCGTATGCCTGCGCGCCGCTCACGCGGCGTTCAAATCCAGCGTAAAAAAGTGCGCGGGCTCAGTCGAGAAAGTCGCAGTTCGCTTCGACGAACAACGCGAGGTCGATCGAATGCTGCCGCACGAGCCGCTCGACGCGCTCGGTATCGCGCGCCTCCAGCGCCTCGATGATGCGCATGTGATCCACGATCGATCTCGACGCGCGGTCGCTCTGCGCGATCGTCATCCGGCGTATCGCGCGCACGTGCATGAAGATGTTCTTGATGGTCTCGACGATGATCGGCGACTTCGAGAGTTCGACCAGCGACTGGTGGAACATGATGTTCGCTTCCGAGTATTCCTCGATGTGCTCGGCGGGCCGCGCATCGTCGAAGTCGGCGAACATGCTGCGCAGGCGCGCGATCTCCTCGTCGCTCGCGCGCTGAGTCGCGAGGCGCGCCGCGATACTTTCGAGCGCGGCCCACATATAGATCATCTCGACGATTTCCTTGCGCGTCTTGCGCAGGATGTAGACACCGCGCCGTGGCACGGTACGCAGGAACCCTTCCTGTTCGAGCAGCGTCATGGCTTCGCGCACCGGCGTGCGGCTCACGCCCAGCTTTTCGGTCAGTTCCTTCTCATCCAGACGAATTTCGTCTCGCGAGCGGTAGATATCGGTCTCTGCAATCGCCTGCTTCAGCTTCGCGTAAGCCTGGTCGCGCAAAGAGAGCGCGGCGTGAATCGGTTCGAGCGTCAGGGTCAGCGAGGACGCCGCGGCTTCGTCTTGGGTATCGGTGGACATCGGTCGTTTGTCTCCAGCGTTCTAATGAGTAAGCCGGTACAACTCATCGATTTCATATTTCCAATACAATATATCAGCGACACGAACAGCACTACGCGGGGTTTACGCGAAGCCTGCCATCCCGATCGCAGATATAGACGATGCCTTATATAAATCGAAAAAAACTTTAACTATCGTTTATTCATTGGCCCTCCTACATTGAGTTCACGCCTTTCGCGAACCAGGAGACAGCCATGAGCCCCTCACCCGCCCGTCCGCACGCCACCGAACAAGAGTCCGTTCTGCACGCGCAACTGTGCGCATTCAATTCGGCGTTCGCCGAACTGGGCTTGCGGTTCCGCTGGGACGCCGCCACGCTCTATGCGCTCGCGGCGATCGAAGGCGAAGCGGCGCGCCTCGCGACCTATATCCAGACGCATCATCCGCATCTGTTGAACGCTTACAGCATCGAGTTTCTGTGCGACGCGATTCTCGGCCGCAAGAATGCGCAGGCGCCCGGCGAATGGCGCACGGAAACGACGCTGCAGCGCGCCGCGCCGAATCAGCCGGTGGCGGCGGCCACGCGTGACGGATGGGATTGGAGCGAGCCCGGCTTGCCTGCGCTGGCAGGCGCCTGACGCTCGCGGGAGTGGGTGTAGCAAAGACAGCAGCAGCGACAGCACCGACATCGAGACGCGAATGCGCAAGCATTCAGACGATTCGCGTCTCGATCGCGGCGGGACAGCGTGATGGTGCGTTGAACGACGCGTGAGCGTCAGGCGCGCGCCGCCGCCTCATCCTCCTGCAGCTTGCGCCAGAGGATCTTGCCGCTGCCCGACTTCGGCAGCGTGTCGACGAACTGCACGATGCGCGGCGCCTTGTACGCCGCCATGTTCTCGTGCGCCCACGCGATGATGTCGTCCTCGTTTACGCTGCCGATCTGCTTCGGATCGAGCACGACCACGGCCTTCACGGTTTCGCCGCGCTTCGCGTCCTGCGTGCCGATGATGCACACCTCCTTGATCGCCGGATGGCGGTACATCAGCGCTTCGACTTCGGCCGGCCAGACCTTGTAGCCCGAGGCGTTGATCATGCGCTTGAGGCGGTCGGTCATGAAGTAATAACCTTGCGCGTCGCGCCGCACGAGATCGCCGGTGCGCAGAAAGCGCTTGCCGTCGCGCTCGATAAACGCTTCGGCCGTCGCTTTCGCGTTGCCCCAATAGCCGAGCATCACTTGCGGCGCGCTCATGATCAGCTCGCCCGCTTCGCCTTCGGGCACATCTTCGAGCGTGATCGGATCGACGATGCGCGCATCGACGTCGAACACCGGAATCCCCAGACATTGCGGCTTCGGACTCTGCGGCGGATTGATGTGTGTGGCCGCCATCGTCTCCGACATGCCATAGCCTTCGACGAACTCCAGGCCCGTGAGATCGCGCAGCTTCTTCACCACGGCATCGGGCATGGTCGCGCCGCCGCCGCGCATCCACGCGAGGCTCGACAGATCGTATTCGCCGATCCGCGGGTTCGAAATGAAATCGACCACCATCGTCGAGATCGCCTGCCAGCCGTTGATGCGGTAATGCTCGATCGCGCGCGCGGCGGCGTCGCGATCCCAGCGCGGCAGGATCACAATGGTCGAGCCGTTGTAGAGCGGACTGTTCATGCCGCCCTGCATGCCGGTCACGTGAAAGAACGGCAGCACGGAAAGCTGCACCGCGTCCTGATTGCTGCCGAACCAGTTGCAGCCGCCCACCGCCGTGCACATCACCGAACGATGCGTGTGCATGCAGCCTTTCGGCTTGCCGGTCGTGCCCGAGGTGTACGGCATCACGCAGAGATCGTCGGGACCGGCGGTGAGCGGTCCGGGCGCGCACTGCGCGGCGAGCACGTCGGCCCAATGCACGACGCCCGGCCCTTCCACCTGGCGCGGCGCACTCACGAATTCAGGCGGCGGCGACGAAGGCGTGTTCTTCAGATAATCGCTATACGTCGCGACGATCAGGTGTTGCAGCCTGCCCTCACCCTCGCCCGCCAGCGGCGCGATGCGCGGATACAGTTCCTGCGCGACGAAGGCCGTCGTCGCGCCGCTGTCCTCGACGTAGTGCTCGAGTTCCTCGGTCAGATTCATCGGATTGACCGGCACCACCACCGCGTTCGCGCGCAGGATGCCGTAGTACGCGAGCACCCATTGCGGGCTGTTCTGCACATAGAGCAGCACGCGATCGCCCGCCTTCACACCGCAATGCTGTTGCAGATAACCGGCCACGCGCTCGGCTTCGTCCTTGAACTGCGCGAACGTGACGGGCGTGTCGTAGAAGTAGATGAACGGTTTGTCGGGAAAGCGTGCGGCCGACACCTCGGCGTTATAGAACAGGTTCGTGCCGGGAATGCTCAGATGCGGCGAGAGATGCGCGGGCCAGTGGGGCGAAGTGAGCGGCGAACTGAGCGATGAACTGCGCGTGGCCGGCGATGCTTCGGGATCCTGCGAAGCTGCGATGGCGGATGTGGACATGGCGGGTTCCGTCTCCTGGAGCGCGCGCCGTCGAGCGCGGCGCGCGCGTCTTGCAATCGGCCGCGGCGAGCCGCGGACCGTCCGTGAATGTAGTTCGGACTACGATACTGATCAGACGATGCTTGCGCCGCCGTCGATCGCCAGATACTGGCCAGTGACATGGCGCGACGCGGCGCTCGCGAGAAACACCACGGCGCCCTTGAGATCGCTTTCGTCGCCCAGACGCTGCAGCGGCGTATGGTCGATCACGCTCTGACCGAGCTTGTCGAGCAGGCCCGCCGCCATTTTGGTCGGGAAAAAGCCCGGGCAGATCGCGTTCACGTTGATGCCGTACTTGCCCCACTCGGCGGCCAGCGCGCGCGTGAAATTGATCGCCGCCGCTTTCGAGGTGTTGTAGGCGATGGTCTGCATCGGGCCGAGCGAACCCTTGAGCCCGGCGATCGAAGCGATGTTGATGATCTTGCCGCGCTTGCGGGCAATCATGCTGCGCTTGCCCACTTCGCGCGCGAGGAAGAACGGCGCGTTCACGTTCAGGTTCATGACCTTGTGCCAGGCCTCGTCCGGGTAATCCTCGGCCGGCGCGCCCCAGGTCGCGCCCGCATTGTTCACGAGGATGTCGATCTGGCCACAGGCCGCGAGCGTTTCGTCGACGAGCTTCGTGGCCGCCTCGGGGCGCTGCAGGTCGCTGACGATCGTCATCGCTTCGATGCCGCGCGCCTGGAGATGGCGCTGCGCTTCGGCGAGCTCGTCGGCCTTGCGCGCCGTGATCACGACGCGGCAGCCCATTTCGCCCAGCGCTTCGGCCATCTTCAGGCCGAGGCCGCGCGAGCCGCCCGTGATGAGTGCCACCTGACCGCCCAGTTCGAACAATTCCCTGACCTGCATGCTTGTGTCTCCTTGATGTCTGTCTGGACCGCGGACGGCCCGGATTGCACTGAAGGTTCCTCTGCGTTCCGCCTGACGGAACACGCGAAGTCGAGTCGATTCTAGTCACCGCATCTGACGGCGGCAATCAGGAAAAGCACGGTCGTTCATTATCGGCGAAATTGTGCGCGCCGTGCGGCGAAGCGCGCAATGCACGCAGGTTTGCCAACGTTACGGCCGCCTGACGCATGCGCCTTGAATCGCCCGCTCTCAGCAAATTAGGACGTATCCGATGTGCGGCGGCGGCGCCCGTCCCTAAGCTCTTTCTCATAAAGACTGAGACTGACGGCCCCAAGATGACCACCGATCCCGAACACCGACTCGTCGCGGCTTTCGCCGCCCATGCCAGCGCGCCGCACGATCCCGACGCGCTGCTGCAAATCTGCTACGCGCTGATCGGCGTGCAGCGCGACGAGCACATGCTCGCGTGGGCGGACAAAGGTCTCGCGCTCGCGCCCGGCCATGCGGGCTTCATCCATGCGCGGGCGCGCGCACTGCGTCTGCTGGGCGAGCACGCGCAGGCCGCGCAAACGTGGATCGACGCGGCGGGCACGAACTGGGCGCCCCTCTTCTACGAGGCTCGCCTGGGCCGCGACCTCTATCTGAGCGGCGCCACCGATCAGGCGATCGCGGTGCTCGAACGCGCGGTCCAGAGCCCGGTGCCCGACGACAACCCCGAGAAACTGCGCGCACGCAAATGGCTGGCCGAAGCGCTGCTGAGTCTCGGCGACCCGCGCGGCTTCGCACACTGGCTCTACCGCAATCGCGGCGACAGCGGCAACACGCGCCACGCCGACGTGCCGATGTGGAACGGCCAACGCGATCTGCGCGGCGAGCGTGTGCTGGTGACGCATCAGATGGGTTTCGGCGATCAGTTCATGCTGTACGGCGCGCTGCGCCACTGGCGCGCCGCCGGCGCGGAACTCATGGTGACCTGCGATGCGCCGATTCGCAGCGTGCTCGCCGCCTCGCTGCCCGATTGCCGCGTGGTGTCCGCGCACCGCCCGCTGACGGCCGAGGCGCCGCTCGATGCGGCGCTGCTGGCCGAGGTTCACGCGTTCGCGCCGACGATGCAGGCCACGCTGCTGCATCTGCCGATGCTCTGCGCGCACGACGCACCGCGTCCCGATCCGTATTTCCCCGCGTATCTGCGCGCGCCCGAGGCCGAGCGCGAAACCGCCGCGACCTGGGCTCGCGCGATGCGTGCGCAGCATCCGGGCAAAAAGCTCGTCGGCGTGTTCTGGGACTGCGCGCAACGCCACTCGCGCGCACTACGCAGCAAGGAGCGCAACTGGGCGCGCCTGCGCAGCCTGCCGCTCGACGCGCTCGAACGGCTCACGACGCGCGCGGCGCTCGCCGGCGATGTTCAGTTCGTGAGTCTGCTGCACCCGAGCGTGGAAATGGTGAGCGGCTCGCCGCGCGGCCACTTCAGCCACTTCGCGCCCGCCATCAACACGTTCGCGGACACCACGGCCTGCATCGAGCAGCTCGACGCCGTGGTGAGCGTGGACGCCGGCGTGGCCAATCTCGCGACGATGGCGGGCAAGCCGACCGCCGTGCTCGTCAATCCGACCGGCGAGTGGCGCTGGGGCAAGGACGGCACGCGCTCGCCGTGGATGCGCGACGCGCACGTGCTGCGTCAAGAGACGATGGGCGACTGGTCGAACGTGATCGAGGCCACGATCGACTGGCTCGCGTCGCGCTGATCCGCATCGACTCCCGAATCGCTCTGCACTCCCGATCATCGACCGCTGAATACCGCCATTAATCCGGCGGTCAATTGCGCATTACCCTCGCACACTCCATCCATTCAACATTCAATTACGGCTTCAATGCAATTACATTTAAATTACTATTAAGACGAAAAGCTTTCAGAACTCCCGATTAACCCCATGGATTAGTACGGGTTGCGCCGGACATTCATGCAAATGTTTAATGCCGGGCGTACACTCGTACGAAGCTCACAGCGCGGGGCGAACAGCCACATGAGCCATGCCCGGGAGACGCGGCATGGCGCGGGTAAGACAGGAGAACAATGAAATGAGCTGGACGCGAGAACAGAAAAACGTAACGATCGCAGCGTATTTGGGGTGGACGCTCGACGCATTCGATTTCTTTCTGATGGTTTTCGTTCTGAAAGATATCGCTACCGAATTCAATACCAAAATCCCGGCTGTCGCATTCGCCATTACGCTCACGCTGGCCATGCGCCCGCTCGGCGCGCTCATCTTCGGCCGGCTCGCCGACAAATATGGACGCCGCCCCACGCTGATGGTCAACATCGCGTGTTATTCGCTGCTCGAATTGCTCACCGGCTTCTCGCCGAATCTCACCACCTTTATCGTGCTGCGCGCGCTGTTCGGCGTGGCGATGGGCGGCGAATGGGGCGTGGGCTCCGCGCTGACGATGGAAACCATTCCGCCGAAGGCGCGCGGCTTTGTCTCCGGTCTGCTGCAGGCCGGCTATCCGAGCGGCTATCTGCTCGCCTCGGTGGTGTTCGGCGTGCTGTATCAGCATATCGGCTGGCGCGGCATGTTCTTCGTCGGCGTGCTGCCCGCGCTGCTGGTGCTCTACGTGCGCTCGCACGTGCCCGAGTCGCCGGCCTGGAAGGAAATGGAAAAGCGCGTGCGTCCGACGCTGCTCTCCACGCTCAAGCACAATCTCGGCCTCTCGATCTACGCGATCGTGCTGATGACGGCGTTCAACTTCTTCTCGCACGGCACCCAGGATCTGTATCCGACCTTCCTGCGCGAACAGCATCACTTCGATCCGCATACGGTCTCGCTGATCACCATCGTGCTGAACATCGGCGCGATCGTGGGCGGTCTGTTCTTCGGCTCGATTTCGGAGAAGATCGGCCGCCGCAAGGCCATCTGCATCGCTGCGCTGATCGCGCTGCCGGTGCTGCCGCTGTGGGCGTTCTCGGCCACGCCGGTGATGCTCGCGCTCGGCGCCTTCCTGATGCAGATTTCGGTGCAAGGCGCGTGGGGCGTGATCCCGGTGCATCTGAACGAAATCTCGCCGGATGAAGTGCGCGCGACCTTCCCCGGTCTCGTCTATCAGCTCGGCAATCTGTTCGCGTCGGTCAACGCCACGCTGCAAGCATCGCTCGCCGAAACGCACGACCAGAACTACGGCATGGCGATGGCGATCGTCGCGGGCACCGTGGCCATCGTGATTTCCGTGCTGATCCTGTTCAGCCGCGAACGCCGCGGCATCGACATGACGCAAACCGCGAAGCAGGTGACCACCACCTGAGGTTAGCGAACCTTCGCCTTGTGAACGCGCGGCGGCGCTGCGCCGCGCGACACACGAACGAGCCGTGCCGGGTTGCCGCCCGCACGGCTTTTTCTTTTTCAGCAAAGTCGCCGAAAAATGGGGAATCGACAGGGGAAACTACGCGTGCCGCTCGCGCGCCGCGCGGCGCATCATGAGAGCGCCACGTCTCGCCCGGAGTCCACGCATGACGCATAGCATGACGAATATGAGCACCACGCCGATCGATCACCCCAACACCGACGGCATCTGGTACGCCTCGTATCCCGCCGGCGTGCCGCATGAAGTCGACGTCACGCGCTACACCTCGCTCGTGCAGTTTTTCGACGACTGCACCACGCGCTATCGAGAGCGCGTCGCCTACGTGAGCGCAGGCTCGCCGATGACCTACGGCGCGCTCGCGCGCAAGGCCACCGCCTTCGCTTCGTGGCTGCAAGGCGCGGGCGTGCTGCCCGGCGAGCGCGTCGCGATCATGCTGCCGAATACGCTGCAATATCCGGTGGCGCTGTTCGGCGCGCTCAAGGCGGGCGCGATCGTCGTCAACGTGAATCCGCTCTATACGGCGCGCGAACTCGAGCATCAGCTCAACGACAGCGGCGCGCAAACCATCGTGGTCTTCGAGAGCTTTGCGAAGACACTCGCGGACGCGCTGCCCGGCACGCGCGTCGAGCGCGTGGTGCTCACGCAACTCGGCGACCTGCTCGGCGAAGGGTTCAATCTCAAGGGCCGCTTCATCAACTTCATGCTGCGCCACGTGAAGAAAGTCGTGCCGCCCTACTCGCTGCCGCGCGCCGTCTGGCTGCTCGACGCGCTCGACCAGGGCGCACGTGCGCCGCGCGCGCCGGTCGCCGCCGAACGCGACGATCTCGCCTTCCTGCAATACACGGGCGGCACGACCGGCGTGGCGAAAGGCGCGATGCTCACGCACGCATCGATTCTCGCGAACGTGCTGCAAGCGAAGGCCTGGATCGCCGATCAACTGAACGCCGAAGCCGAAACCGTGCTGACGCCGCTGCCGCTCTATCACATCTATTCGCTCACGGTGAACGCGCTGATTTTCATGCTGCTCGGCGGACGCAACATCCTGATCGCGAATCCGCGCGACATGAAGCGCGTGATGAAAACCATCCGTCACGAACAGTTCAGCTGCATGAGCGCGGTCAACACGCTCTACAACGCCTTTCTCGACAACGCGGAATTCCGCGCGCGCGACTTCTCCGGCCTCAAACTCGCGATGGCGGGCGGCATGGCGACGCAAAAGGCCATCGCCGACCGTTTTCGCGCCGTGACCGGCAAGCCGATCGTCGAAGGCTACGGCCTCACCGAGTGCTCGCCGATCGTGACGCTCAATCCCGTCGATCTCACGCATCTTCAGGATTTCGAAGGATCGATCGGGCTGCCCGCGCCGTCCACGCAGGTGCGTCTGCGCCGCGACGACGGCACGTGGGCGAGCATCGGCGAACCGGGCGAACTGTGCGTAAAAGGTCCGCAGGTGATGCGCGGCTACTGGAACCGTCCCGACGAAACGGCCAAGGTATTCGTGAGCGACGGCTGGCTCACGACCGGCGATATCGGCGTGATGGACGCGCGCGGCTATATCCGCCTGATCGACCGCAAGAAGGACATGATTCTGGTCTCGGGCTTCAACGTCTATCCGAACGAAATCGAAGACGTGATCGCGACGCATCCGGGCGTGCGCGAGGTAGCGGCGATCGGCGTGCCCGATCCCGTGCAGGGCGAGCGCGTGAAAGTGTTCGTGGTCCGGCGCGACGCCACGCTCACCGCGGACGCGCTGATCCAGTATTGCCGCCAGCAGCTGACCGGCTACAAGGTGCCGAGAATGGTGGAGTTTCGCGACGAGCTGCCGCAAAGCACGATCGGCAAGATATTGCGCCGCGAATTGCGCGCGGCCGAGATCGCGAAGCTGGAGAAGGAAGGCGCGTCTAAAACTGCTTAGGGTTACGTATCACTTTTTTAGAGCGATACGTTCATCACCACGCACCGTCTCGACAGCGCCAGCCGCTCGAACACGAAGCGATCCGATGCGCGCAGCGCGCACAGCACGACCGCGCCCTCGCCGACGCGCGCCGCAATGCGCGCGTGCCATAGCGCGCCGATATCGTCGTCGACGGCGAACGGCGTCATATGCGTGTGCGCGGCATGACGTGCCAGCACCGCGCCTTCCGCGAGCGAAGCATCGAACACGGCAATCCGCGCGCTTCGTTGCCACGCCGCCTGCGATCCGCGCCACCCCATCGCGCAGCAGGCCGCGCACGAAACACCGAGAAACTCGCGCCGCTTCATCGACATCGCCCCTCCCGCTTCGTCAGGTATAGCCGCGCTGCCCGCGCCACGCCGCCGGCCAGACGCCCTGCTTGCCCGGCGACAGCACGCCCTGCGGATCGAGCGCGTCCTTCACGGTTTCCGCGAGACGCAGCAGCGCGCCGTCGTTGAAGCTGTACTGCGCGGCCGCGTAATCCATGTAAAGCAGATGCGAGCGATACACGCCATAGCCCGCCGCGCGCGCATCGCTCATCAACGCGCGCAGCAGGTCGCCCGCGCGCGCCGCCTGCGGATGCGGCGCACGCGGAAAGATCGCCGCGAACACGTGATGCAGATGCCGCCCCGCCGCCGTGAAGCCGCCGTAATAATCGAAGCCGTATTCCGCCGCGCGCGCCTTCACCAGCGCGTACTGGCGCAGCGCGTCGCGGCCGTCGGCGGGACACAGCGGCGAGAAGTCCACGTGGGCGCCTTCGCCGCCGAGCCAGTCGAGCCAGTCGAGCATACGAAACGCGCTCATCGACGGGATGCCCGCCATGTTGCGATCGCCGCCGCCTTGCGGTTCCTCGTTGCCCGCATAGCGACGCGCGGCACAGCGCGCGCCGGGCACCGCCGCGAACGCGCGCTCGACCGTGCGCCGTTGCAACTCGATCACGTCGGCCTCGCCGTAAAGCGCGTAATGCAGATTCCAGCGCCCGATATCGAGTTCGCGCTGCAGGCGCGCGACGGCGGCCTCGGGCATCGCGCCCTCGCCGTCGTACCAGCGCGCGCGTGGCGCGAGACCGGCGGCGCGGCGGATCGCGCCTTCGATCACGGCGTGCTGCGCAATCGTGCCGCTCAATTGCAGGCCGCGCAGCGTATCGACGATCGCGCCCAGATCGTCCTCGCGCGCGAACTGAATTTCGCCGATCACATACGCGCTCGGCGCGGGCATCAGCCAGAGCCCCATCTTCGTGACGATGCCGTAATTCGATTGCGTGAACAGCGCGTCGAACGACGGCCCATGACCGGGTTTGTAGAGCGTCCACGCGGTGCCGGTGTCGAGCGCGCCCATGCCCGTGCGCACAACGTCACCGTTCGCGAGCACGATTTCCATGCCGCACTGCGACGCCGCGTGATCGCCATACGCGGTGTAGCCGAAACCGCGTTCGAGCGTGTTGCCGATCACGCTGCCCCAACCCGACGCGGGCGGATCGACCCACAGCGCGAGGCCGCGTTCGCGCAGATGCGCATGCAGATCGAAGTAGCTCACGCCGGGCTCGACGAGCGCCCACGCGAGGCGTTCGTCCACGTCGAGGATGCGGTTCAGCCGCTGCAAGTCGAGCACGACCGAACCGGCCAGGCGCGGCGCCGCGCCGCCATAGGCGAAATTGCGGCCCGTGGACACTGTCCAGAGCGGCACGCGCGCTGCATTGGCGACGCGCAGGATCGCGCGGATTTCGTCGACGTTCGCGGGCAGCAACGCGGCGCACGGCGCGAACATGGCGTCATTCGACAGCGGCGCGAACGGATCGCGATACGCCGCGAGCGCCGCGCCGCCACGACAGACGTAAGGTATCCCGACGATCGTCTCGAACGCCGCGAGCGCGCGCGCCAGTTGTGCGGCGCTCATACCGGGCGGCCGCGGCGCTTCGGTTTCCTTTTCGGTTTCCGCTTCGGTTTCCGTTCCCGCATCGGTCGCGCTCGCGGCTTGTGCTCGCTTCGCATCGACGGGCGCGCCGCGCGTCATGGCACATCACCACTGCGCCGCGGTGCCGCCGAGCGCGCCGCACACGTCGTAGGCGATCGTGCGCAAGCGCCCTTCGCTGGCTGGGCCGGAGAGCGCGTAGCCCATGCTGTCGGTGCTCCAGTAGAACGTGCGGCGGCTGCCGTCGCGCAGCAGATGGACCGCGTCGCGGTCGCGGCCCGAGACGCTCGCGTAGAGCGTCAACCGTTCGCCGAAGTCGTTCTGGTACATGATCTGCGCGGCCGGTCCCGCCGCGCCCGGCAGCAGCCGCCCGCCGACGAGCGTATAGCCGTACTCGCCGAGCGAGGGAATATGCAACGGCTTGCCGAGGCGTTTCGAGAGCCACGCGACGAGATGGGCCTCGTCGGCGGCGCCGACCTCGACCGGATGGCGCACTTCGGGCGAATAGACGGCGTAGGCGACATCGGCGCGCCGCGCGAAACCTTCCGACTCGCTCGCGAACAGCGCGCTCGCACGGCCGTCGCCGTGGCCGAGCCACGACGGCACGAACGTCGCCGCCGCCGTCGCCAGCCCCGCGCCGACGACGGCCCACGCCGCCGCGAGACCGGCACGCTGCCACCACGGATCGCGTCGCCGCAAGACGAGGTAAGGCGGCGCGGCGGCGGTGCCAGCGACATCGGCGGCATCGTCGGTGCCCGACGCGCGATTGCAGAGCGATTGCAGCGCGGCCTTCTGCGCGCGATACGCCGCGATGCGCCGCGCCGCCGCCGGATCGTCGGCGAGCCGTTCGAGCAACGCCGCTTGCGCATCGGGCGCGAGTTCGCCGTCGACGAACGCGCCCAGCGCCGCGAGGTCGTGATCCGCGAGACCGGCTTCGCCATGCGTGTCGACATGCGTTTCGTTGCGCGTCGAGCTGTGTGCGTCGGATTGTGCGCCGGCGCGCTCGCGTTCGAGATCGTCGTCGTTCATCGCATCGTCCCCACGACCCGCAGCGGCGCGGTGCGCCGCGCGGAATCACGCGCGGAATCACGCGCCGGATCGGCGTCGAGCAGCGCGCGCAGTTGCTCGCGCGCTCGCGACAGGCGCGACATCACCGTGCCCGCCGGCACGCCGAGCACGGCCGCGGCCTCTTGATAGCTCAGTTCCTCGACGCAGACGAGCAGCAGCACTTCGCGCTGCGCCGCCGGCAGCGCGTAGAGCGCGCGTTGCAGATCGCGCAGCACGAGGCCGTCCACTTCGCCGTGCGGCGCTTCGAGCGTGCGCCACGGCGCGCTTTCGTCGTCGACGGCGATCTCGCGGCGGCCGCGCAACTGGTCGATATAGATATGCCGCAGGATCGTCAGCAGCCACGCACGCAAATTGCTGTCGGGCCGGAACGACGCGGCCTTCGAAAGCGCGCGCTCGGCGGCGTCCTGGACGAGATCGTCGGCCCAGGCGGCGTCGCCGGTGAGCGCGCGCGCATAGCGGCGCATGGCCCCGAGCTGGGCCACGACCTGTGCTTCGAATTCCGCCGACGGGCGGCGCAGCACGGCGCGCCGCTCAGTAGCCGCCCGACGATCCGCCGCTGCCCGAGCTACTCGACGCGCCGCCGGCGTTCATGTCGCTGCACGCGGCGAGTCCCGCGCCCGAGACCGCGGCTATCGTCACGCAGACGAAACAGACAAGGAACTGGCGAAAGTGCTTCAGGGTCGGCTTCATGATCGTCTCCTGCTGAAACAGCCAATGAGGCTGCAATACGCGGTAAACGTCGCGGCGCGGCGGCTTATTCCCGCCACGTGCGTCGCCGCACGGTTCTCGGGCGAGGCGCGCCTGAAAATGAACCGGCACCAGAATCGAAGGCGATGCTTGCGCGGCGCAGGGTTGCGTTTTTTTGCCGCTTTTTTGTCCCTTTTCCGGCTCTTTTTTCGCCGCTTTTCGCTGTGATTTTTGTTGTGATTTTTTACAGGAATTTTGGTGCGGCTGGCCTTACGACTGCCTTTACGGCTATCGTTGCGGAGAAATCGGCCAAATCGGTCGGGCGGCCTCGCTCGCGATGCACTACGCTGTTGAACGTATGAACCATGAACGCGTCGTACTGTCACAGTCCGGGCAAGCCGCTCGTGTATCGTGCACGGCTTGCTCGCGCAGACAGCCTGACCCCGCTATCGGCAGCACCGGCAAACGGCGGCTCCGGCCGCGACCCGGTATAGTTCTGCAGTAAAGTAGGTAACCGCACGCGCGCTTCGCCGACACAGGGTAGAATCCCCGGCAAGCAAACGTTTCCAATGAATTGCGGCACTGAGCCGCCTGGCTAAAATTCGTCCATGCCTTCCGCAGAATCGCACCCGCAAAACGACTTCATGAACGCCGCGCGCAAAGAGCGCAAGCGCGTCGAAATCTATCTGGTCAACGGCATCCGCCTGACCGGATGCATCGAGTCGTTCGATCAGTACCTGGTGATGCTGCGCACGCCCGTTGGCCTGCAAGGCATCTACAAACGCGCCATCTCCACCATCCAGCTCGACACCGGCACGCGTCCGGGTCCGCGCACGCCGCGCCCCTCGCACGGCGAGCACACGAGCCGCGGTCCGCACGGTAGTCACGGCGGCCATGGCCCGCGTGAATCCCGCGAGCCGCGCGAACCCCGTGAACCGCGCGAGCCCCGCGAATCGTGGTCGGCGCCCTCGGCACCGTCGGATCGCCCGGCCAGCGGCGGTTCGGACGGCCCGGTCGTCGTCACGCGTCGTCGTCGCCTCTATGGCGCGGTGAACAACGGCGGCAACGGCGGCGAAGGCAACAGCTAAGCCGCCGCCAGGCCACACAGACGTACCCGCAAAAACGCGCGCATTTCCTGCGCGCGTTTTGCTTTTTGAGCGACGCATCGGCATCGGGGCACGAGGTTGGCAATCAGGTTGCAAGCGCGCTGGCACGCGAATTGGCACCGGAATCGGCGTGAAAACGGCAAAAACTCGCCTGCGCTCAGGGTTTTGCCCTTTGCGTTATTCTGACAGCGACTCTCCTCGCCCCGGAGTACGCCATGTCCGCCACCAAGCCGCCTTCCCCACCCGCCCAGCCCGATCCGCTCGACGAAGCGCTCGAGGAAACCTTCCCCGCCAGCGACCCGATTTCCATCGACCCGCCGCGCGAGAAGCCCGAGCCCGCCGACAAGGCCAAAAAGCACGACAGCCCGCGCCATCACGGCAAGCACTGACACTGACACTGACGCGCCAACGACAAAAAGGCGGTGCGCCCGAGGCGCCCGCCTTTGATCCCTTCGCGGATTCACGTTTGCCGAAGCGCCCGCTGAGCAAGCGCTCTGGGCGTGTGCATCAATGCACCGGCAAACCGCCTTCCACCTGACGCTGCAGTTCGCGAACCTGACGCTGCATCTGACGCAGTTGATCCTGCGCCTGCGACTTCTCGGCCTGCAACACATTGGCCTGGTCGCGCGTCTGCTTCTGCTGGTCCGCGACGATTGCCTGCTGCTGGCGCGCGACCGTGAGGTCGGCCTGCAGACGGTTCGCGTGGTCCTGCGCCAGCGCGATCATGCGCGCCGTGAAGGCCTTCTGCGCTTCGAGACGCGTGCGGCGCAGTTCGACGTCCGACAGCTGGATCGTCTTCGCCGCGAAATCGCGATAGATCGCTTCCGCGCGCTGCTCGTCGCTCGTCTTGATCACGCGCCAGAACGTCTTGTTCTGGAACAGCGCCACGTAGTACGTCATTTCCTTGCCGTAGAACAGCAAGCTGGCGCCATACGTGCCGTTGTAGGTCGTGCGCAATTCGTTCAGCTCGGAGCCGCGAATCATCCGCTGCAGTTCCGCCACATTACCGGCTGCGTTCTGCTGGGCCTCATCCGGCGTCAGCGCGACAGGCTGGCTGGCCGGCAACGGCTGGGCGGCCGCAGCGGGCTGCGCCTGCACGGCCATGGCCGAATCGTCCTGCGACGCAGCGACCGGCGCTGCCGCGGTCTGCGGCATCGTCTGGGCGCAACCGGTTTCGAAACCCCCGATCAACATCAGAGTGGCAAATGCAACCTGCCGAACTCTCCACTTGTAGTCCATGAAGTACCTGTTTTGAACAGTTCTATTTTTAGGTTTTACAAATCGGCACAATTATTACTCACTTTCACCGGTTGCGGGCTCCTCGTCGAAAATTTGGTACTTACGAATCTTTTCCCACAACACTTTGCGGCTGATGCCGAGGTACTGCGCCGTGTCCTTGCGGCGCCAGCCGTTGGCGTCGAGCGCGACCAGCAACCGGCCGCGTTCGGCCATGTCCCACTTGCTGCGATCGACGACCGGTGCGGCCGGCTCCACAGTAGCCGTCGGCTGCGCGCCGCCTGAGCCCGCCAGCAGACGGCGCAGCCGCGAGGCGTCCCATGCGCCCATCTGACGCACCGTCACGCCGACCCGCTCGGCCAGGTTGCGCAGCTCGCGCACGTTGCCCGCGAAGCGCATCGCGGCCACCGAATCGGCCAGCCAGTACGGCAGTTCGGGCAGCGTTTCGAGCCGCTCCTCGCCCACCACCGTCGAGACGAAGGCCTTGAACAGCGCGATCTTGTCGACGGCGCCGCGATCTTCGAGCGACGGCACGATCAATTCGATTACTGCAAGCCGATAGTAAAGATCCGCGCGAAACGTGCCGTCCTTGACGAGTTGCGGCAACTGCCGGTTGGTCGCGGCGACGAGCCGGAAATCCACCTTCAGCGGCGTGGCCGAGCCGATGCGCGTGACCGAGCCGTCTTCGAGCACGCGCAGCAGCTTGACCTGCTGATAGAGCGGCAAGTCGCCGATTTCGTCGAGGAACAGCGTGCCGCCGTCGGCCTGCTCGAAGTAGCCCTTGTGCGCGACCGCCGCGCCCGTGAACGAACCCTTCGCGTGGCCGAAGAACAGCGACTCGAACAGGCCGTCGGGAATCGCGCCGCAGTTCACGGCGACGAACGGCCCCGCGCCGTAGCGGCCGTGCTTGCGGTGCAGCAGCTCGGCGATGCGCTCCTTGCCCACGCCGGTTTCGCCATGCACGAGCACGGTGGTGTCGCAATCGGCGAAGGTGTCGACTTCCTTGAGCAGCGCGCGCATGGTCTCCGATTCGGCGACGAGCACGTCGGCGCCCGCCGTCTGCGCGGAGTGCGCGCGCATCTGGATCATCAGCTTCGAGATCAGGCCGCGCAGCTCGGCGCAGGTGAAGTCGAGCGGCAGCACGTGCGAATACTCATTCGGATACATGGCCGGATCGTTGTCGCGCGGCGCGGCGCCGACCCAGATCACCGGCAGGCCGTGCGTGGCCTGCCAGTCGCGCAGCATCAGCGCGCCGGTATCGATCACGCTCACGCTGACCACGGCGATCGACGGACGCGCGGCGATGCGCTGCGCCGAGATCGCTGTGTCGTCCGCGCGGATCACTTCGACGTCGAGACTCGCCATGCAGCGCGCGACGCGCTCGACGATATCGGCTTTGCCTTCCCAGACATACAGATCGAGTTCCTCGATCGGGGTGGTGGTTCTCATCGTGGTTTCTTATTGGACGAGTGTGGCGACGCCGCAGGTGAGCGGATAGCCGGTGACGTTGGCCACGCCGACCTGCACGCCGAGAAGCTGGAGCAAGGGCCCGATGAGCGCCGTGTCGAGCGCGTTCAGCAGCGGATTGAGCAGCGCGGCGAGCAGGCTGGTGACCAGCCCGACGACCACGCCGAGACCGAGGTTCAAGCCCACGAGGCTCACGGACAGATTGTTCGGGTTCATCAACTGCGTCGACAGACTGCTCAGCGCATTGCCCACCGAGCCGCCCAACTGGTTCGTGTTGGGCGTCGTGCTCGACAACGGCTTGCCGGTGCCGTCGAAGGTCAGATCCCAGACTTGCGGCGAGTTGAGCCCGACCGACAGCCCCGCTTTCACGGTGATCAGACTGGCGACGTCGATCAGCGCGGCGGGCTGCCCGCTGCACGAGCCGGACTGAAGCTGCGCGGCGGTCGTGGGCGCATTGCCCACGCACAGATTCGCGATGCCCGTTTGCGTTTCCACGACGAAGCGGCTCGCCGCCTTCGTGGTCGAGCATTGCGCGGACGCGAGCCCGGCGGTGGCCGGCGCGACCTCCACGTAGAGCGGCAGATTCACCGTGATCCCGCTGACGAGGCCCGCGATGGACTGGTTGCCGAAGCCGAGATTGAGCGCCACCGTCACCTGCGCGTTGTGCGCCTGGGTGCGCCACGGCGGCGGCGGATTGCCCGGATTGGGACCGGCCTGACCGACGGCGATCGACGGCGGCGACAGCACGTTGACCTTCAGCGACGCCGTCGCCGGCAGCACCGAGCTGACCACGGGCAGGCTGTTCAGATTCAGTTGCACCTCGACCGGCGGCTTGCCCTGCTGCGCGATCTCGGCGGCCACGATCAGCATTTGCAGCGCGTTGACCGAGACGTTGGCGGCCGACTGCGCGTCCGCGAGCCCGAGCGACAGCAGCGCAGTGCCGCCGGAATTGCTGGCGATCGCGATCTTCGTGGCGGACGTGGCGGCGGCGCTCGCGAACGCGGTGAGGCCACCGACGGCCGCGCTCACATCGGCGGTCAGCGCACCGTCCTGCTGCACGGCGGTCGCGAGCACGTTCGCGAGACTCGCGACGCTCGCCTGGGCGTCGAGCAGGCCCTTGACCGTGCCGACGTTGGCGGCCGCCGCGATATCGGCGAGCTTGACGTTCGCGTTGGCGATGCCGTTCCACGACGCGACGCTCAGGTTGACGGCCGCGCCGCCGAGCAGCGAACCGAGCAGCCCGTTGAGCAGATTGACCTGCGCGAGCGTCGTCGCCAGCGCGAACGAGCCGACGATGGTCGACTGCGCCGTCGCGGTCGCGGTGATCTGGCGCGACACCATGCCGAGGAAGAAGATCGGCACGGTCTGCGTGACCGTCACCGCGACGCCGTTGTACGGCGTCCTGCCGTTCGGCGTGAAGCTCATGGATGCCGAGCCGTTGGCCTGCTGACCGGTCTGGTCCCAGCGCCCGCAGACGACCGACAGCGTGCTCGACGAGCCTTGCGCCGTGAAGCCGTTGCTGCTCGCGTTCGCGGTCGCAACGGCTTTCGGCTGGCTGCACGTGTCGTCCATCTGCTGCGCGGCGGCGAGCGCCGCGAAATCGGCGACGTTCTGCAACGCGCGCTTCTGGAAATAGACGTTGGCGATGTCGATCACGCCGAGCGCGGCGACCGCGAAAATCACCGCGAAAGCCGCGATGATCGCGATCGAGCCGCGTTGCCGCCGCGCGCCCGCGCGAGGGCGCGCCTGCCGCTCACCGATACGCCGTTTCATCTCAGTACGCGCCGCCCGACGCGCCGCCGCCCTGCCCAACCTCGCCGCCGCCCGATTTCACCGACGAGCCGAAGGTCGCCGGAATCTCCGTATCGAACGACTTGAGGTAGCGCTTGTAGGCGTAACCGGCCTCCGCGCCGAGCATCGGCTGCGCGGGCGCGGCGGCGCTGTTGCTGCGCTGGAGCTCGAGCCACGACTCGGTAGCGTGGCCGATTTCGCTGTTCATCGGCGCGACGGCACCCGCTTCCTGCGCGGCCTGGATTTCCTCCTGCGCATGCGCGCGATGCGGCACGGCAAGCGACGTCAGCGCGAGCGCAACGGCCAGGCGCCAGCCGAAGCGTTTGAGCATCTCGGCCAGCGTCGGCGCGCGCCGGCGCGTCAAGGCCACGGTGTAGGCGTTCGTTCTCATTGTTGTCTCCCCGGATGGATATCGCGCCGCATGAATGCCCACTATTGCGCGAGGCGCTGCACGAGCCGCGACTGCGCATCGTTGCCGGGCCAGCTTCCGCCCGCGCTGGCCACACTGCCCGCGCTGCCCGCGCTGCCCTGGTTGCTGACCAGCGTGCGCGGTTGCGGCACGGCTGCGGTCTGCGCGAGCCTGTGCGCCGTCACGGCCAGCGATTCGCGCTGCTCGGCGAGGTCGCGCGCGCGGCTCGCGTCCTTCACTTTCTGCGCATCGCGCGCGACGGCCGCGCGCGCCTCGGCGGGCAGACCTTGCGTGTTCATCAGCGCCTGCGCGTCGCTATCGGCGCCGCTCGCGCTCAGCAGCAACGCCACGTTCGCGGCGATCTTCGGATTGTGCGCATCGAGTTCGAATGCCTTGAGCAGCGGCACGCGCGCACCGTTCACGTCGCCCTCGCGCAGCAGTGCGTAGCCGAGATCGGAGAGCGTCGCCGGATCGGTCGGCGCGAGCATCGACGCTTCGTCGAGTTCCTGGGCCGCGCGCCGGAAGTCGCCCGACGCGCCCGCGAGCAAGCCGAGCCCGCGATGGCCGCGCGCCGCGAACGGCGTATCGAGCAACTGCGTATAGGCCGAGGCGCTCGCCGTCGCCTGGCCGGTCGCGCGCAAGGCGTCGGCGCGCAGCACGATCGAATTCGGGCTCGCGCCGTACTGTCGCTCGTAGGCGTCGATATGCGCGAGCGACGCGTAATACAGGCCTTCGGACTGCATCCGCGAAATCAGCCCGAGATACATGCCGGGCGTGTCGGGCGAGCTTTCCTGCGCGGTCGCGGCGCGCATCTGCATCTCGGCCTGCGCCTGCGGCCCCACGCCATAGCCTTGCGGCGACGAGCACGCCGCCAGCAGCGCGAGCGCCGACGCGCTCACCGCCACATTCGCCGCGCGTATCACGATCGAAGTCTTCATGTTCGTTCTGCCTGGTTTTTCATGGCGCACCCGCTAGCGATGGATCGACGACAGCGAGTGCATCACGGCGATCATGCCCGGCCCCGCCGCCACGATCAGCAGCGCGGGCAACAGCGTCACGACCATCACGCCGGTCATGCGCACCGTGAGCTTGCCGATGCGCTCGCGCAGCCTCGCGCGGCGCACTTCGCGCAGCCGGTCGCCGAATTGCCTGAGCGGTTCCTGCACCGCGCCGCCGTGCTTGTCGACCTGCACGAGCAGGCGGATCACGGAGCGCAGATCCTCGTTGTCGTACGTCGTCGCCATGCGTTGCAGCGACTGTTCGCGCGTGCGTCCGGTGACGAACTGGCGCTGGGCGATTTCCATTTCGCTCGCGAGCACCGGCAGCACCGGACGGAATTCGTTGACGAGCACCTGCAGACTCTGGTCGAGCGAGAGCCCGACGCCCTGCAGCAGACGCAGCAGATCGACGAACATCGGCAACTCGTCGGCGACGGCTTCGAGACGCGCGGACGCGCGGCGGCGCAGGTGAAATTTCGGCACCAGGAAGCCCGCGAGCAGGCCGCCGACGGCGAATATCGCGGCGTTGCGGCCGCTCATCGCCGCATAGCCTCCCGCAACTGCGGCGAGCACGAACGCGCAAGCGAAGCGCGCGGCGATGAACAGCCCGCGTGCGCGCGCATCGGCGTAGCCGCATTGATCGAGCAGGCGGCGGTCTTCGTCGGCGACCATCAGCTTGCCGAGCGGCGTGTCGAGCCAGCGCGCGCCCGCGTTCGCCAGCGCATCGACGACGCCGGGCAGTCCTTTGCGACGCGGCGCGCGCGCGTTGCCGCCTGCCGCACCTGGCGCGTTCGCCGAGCCTGCCGCGCTCGCTCCACTCGCGCCGCTCATCGATGCGCCGCCTGGTACGCCGCCTGGTGCCCGCGCCGCCGATACCGAACCCGCGCCTCGCATCGCGCCGACCCCGCCCATCGCGCCCATCGTGCCCGCCGCGTTCGTCGAATTGATCGAATTCATCGCATTGAGCGAGGCCGCGCCGCGCGCCTCGGACGCCGTCGCGGCCGTCTGCGCGCTCATGTTCGCAATGGCCTGCGCGAGCGTGCGCGCGCTGCGCCGCGACGCCAGCCAACGCTGACACACGAGCGCGGCAAGCAGCGCGCAGCCGAGCGCGCCAAGCAGCAGCGCGAGCGTGCCGAGTGTCTGCGCGTTCATAGGCCGCCCTTCAGCCGCGTGAGCCGGTATAGCAGCCAGCCGCCGACCACCTGCAAGCCGAGCGCGACGTAGACCAGCGTGCGCCCCGAACCGTCGTTCCAGAGCGAGCCGAAATAGCGCGGATTCGTCAGCACGAGAAAGCCCGCGATGCCGACCGGCAAAAGGCCCAGCACCCACGCAGAGAGCCGCGTTTCCGCCGACATCGCGATCAGCTCGCGCTGCGCCTGTTCGAGATCGCGCATGAAATTGGACATGCGTTCGAGCATCACGTCGGCGCGGCCGCCGTAACGCACCGAGAGCCGCAGCACCGAGCCCACGAATTCGAGTTCGCGCGCCCGATAAACCTGCGCGACCTGGTAAAGCGCGCGGTCGATCTCGACGCCCGAGCGCAGCATCCGCGAGACGTGATCGAGACATTCGCGCAGCGGCGCTTCGGTCGTGACCAGCGCGGCCTGAAACGCCGCGGGCACGCTATTGCCGAGCACGATGAGACGCACGATGCCATCGAGAAACGACGGCAACTGGCCGACGAGCCTGCGGCGGCGCCGTTCGATGCGCACCGACAGCACGAAGGCCGCGCCCGCCGCGACGACCATCAGCGCGCCGAGCATCGCGGGCACGCCGGCCGTCACGTAAGCCCACAGCGCCAGCGCGAACGCCGCACAACCGGCCAGCAAGGCGGGCTTGCGCGCGTCGGCGATACCGGCGCGGCTCATGACATGCTCGAACGCGAGCCCGATGCGCGTTTGCCAGCGGCGCAGCGGCGAGGCCGCATTCGCGGCGTTCGCCGGATTCCCTGCGCCGGCCGCATTGCCTGCGTTCGCGCCATTCGCCGCGCCCGTCGCCGACGTCACGCGTATCGGCGCCACACCCGCCGCGCGCGCCGCGCCTGTTGCACCGGCTACGCCTGCCGCACCTGCCACGCCCGCGCCGCCCGGCATCGCCGCGCCGCTCGCATAACCCGCCGCCGCGACGCGGCTGTCGACGAAACGCGTCACGCGCTCGCGCGCCGTGCGTTGCTGCGCGCGCTGCCAGAGCATCAGCCCGGCGGCGGCGAACAGCAGCGCAAGCGCCGCAGCGAGCGCCACGACGCTAGACATTGAAGCCCCCGCCCTGCCCGCCGCCGAAACCGAAATTCGCCGACGCCGACACCGCCTGGCGGAAGCGCGCGAGCTTCGGCGAATGCGGATGAATGCCGAGCGAATCCCAGCGGTCGATTTCCTCGCCGTCGGGCGTCGTCACCGGTTCGTAGCGATAGAGTTCCTGCGTCGCGATGATGTTGTCCGCGAGACCCGTTACTTCGGTAACCGAAAGAATTCGACGGCGCCCGTTCGAGAGCCGCCCGATCTGCACGATGAAGTCGACCGCGTTGGCGATCTGGCGGCGCAAGCTGTTTTCCGTGCCCTGAAACCCCGCGAAACCGGCCAGCATTTCGAGTCGATACAGACATTCGCGCGGGCTCGACGCGTGCACCGTCGCCATCGAGCCGTCGTGGCCCGTGTTCATCGCCTGAAGCATTTCGAGCACTTCGCCGCCGCGCACTTCGCCGACGATGATGCGGTCCGGCCGCATGCGCAGCGTGTTGCGCAACAGGTCGCGGATCGTCACCACGCCCGCGCCGTCGAAGCCGCCCGGACGGCTTTCGAGCCGCACCACGTGCGGGTGATTGAGCGAGAGTTCGGCGGTGTCCTCGATCGTCACCACGCGCTCGACATCGGGAATGTAGAACGCCAGCGCGTTGAGCAGCGAGGTCTTGCCCGAGCTCGTGCCGCCCGACACGAGAATATTGCAGCGCGCCTGCACCGCCGCCTCGAACAGCGCGCCGATCTCGGTGCCGAAGGTGCCGTTGCCGAGCAGATCGTCGGGACGCAGCGGGTCCTTGCGAAACTTGCGGATCGAGACGATCGGGCCCGCGAGCGAAAGCGGTTCGATCACCACGTTGATGCGGCCGCCGTCGGGCAGGCGCGCATCGACCATCGGATTCGATTCGTCGAGACGCCGCCCGATCGGCGCGAGAATGCGCCGCACGATACGCAGCAGATGCGCGTTATCGGAGAAGCGCACCGGAATCCTCGCGAGGATGCCGTGCCGCGACACGTACACGTCGCTGTAGCCGTTGATCAGGATGTCTTCGACGGCCGGATCGCCGAGCAGGTCCTCGATCGGCCCGAAGCCCGCCAGCTCCTTCGTGAGCGCCTCGGCAATCGCGCGCACCTCGCTCTCGTTGATCGGGATATGGCGCAGCCGCACGAAGCTGTCCATCTCGAGATCGACGAACTGGTTGATCGCGTGGCGCGACCAGCGGCCGAACTCCGCGCCCAGCTCCTCGATGCGCGTGAGCAGGTGTTCGTGCGCCGCGTTCTTGATGTCCTGGAACTGCTGGCTGTGCGCGAACAGCGGCGCGTCGTCGGCAAATTCGATGTTATCCGCCATGATCTACGAACGCTTCGGTGATTGAGGGAAGAAGTTGCGCAGCGGCCGGCGCAGCGCGTCGAGTTTTTTCGGCGCGCGCGATTCGATGCCGTCCATCTGCGCGGCGAGCCCTTCGAGCGCGCGCACATACGGATCGCGCGGCGCGCTGTCGACCAGCAACTGGCCGCGATTGGCGGCCTGGCACAGCGCCACGCGGCGCGCGGGCAGCACGGCGGCGAGCTCGACACCCAGGCGCTCGGCGATCTGCGCGCCGCCCAGGTCGATCTCGGCCTCGTACTGATTGATGACGAGACGCAGCGTGGCGGTCTCCATGCCGCCCTCGCGCAACGCGTCGATCTGGCGCGCGGCCGCGACGATCGACGCCACGCTCTGGTCGCACACGAGCCAGACCGCGTCCGCCGACTGCGCGACCTGGGCGATGAACTCCGCGTTCGTGAAGCCGCCGAGATCGACGAGCTGCTGGTCGAAGAACGCGCGCAGACGCGCGAGCAGTGCCACCGCCGACTGATACGAGACCTCGCGCAGCGCGGCGAGATCGGCGGGCAATGTCGTCAGCGCGAGACCGCTTTCGTGGCGCGCGAGCGCGGTATGCACGAAGGTCTGATCGAAGCGGCGCAGATTGCGCACGGCATCGACGAAACTGAAACCGTTGCCCGCGTTGAGCATCATCGCGCCGTCGCCCGCGGGCAAGCCGAGATCGAGCAGCGCGGCATGGCGGTTGAGCGCCGCGCCCTTGCGCGCGAGCAGCGCGCCGAGATTCGCGGCCAGCGTGGTCACGCCCATGCCCGCTCGCGCGCCGAGCATCACCGTGAGGCGGCCATGACGGCTCGGCGCTTCGACGCGGTTTTCGAGCACCTGGCGCACGATGTTCAGCGCGTCCTCGGTGCTGCCCGCCACGTCGACGAAATCGCGCACGCCCGCGCGCAAGGCCGCGAGCGCGCTTTCGGGTTCGGCGAGCGTGCCCACGGCGATCACCGGCAGGCCGGGAAACGACACGTGCGCGGCGGCCACCACGGCGCTCGCCCAGGCTGCGCGGCCCTGCGAAAAATCGACCATCAGCAGCGACGGCATCTGCTGGCCGACACGCTGTCCGACGGCGGCCGGATCGAGCGCGACCGCATCGACCTTGCCGCCCGTGCCGAGCGCGCGCGCGAGCCAGCGCGCGTGCGCCTCGTCCGACGATGCGAACACGAACGAGTCCACGACCGTGCGTTCAGTCGTCAAGTACGTTCTCGCGTTCATGTGCCCTCTCCTTGTGCTGCTCGCGCAGCGCAATCCGCGCGCGGCGCGGCGTAGCCCTGCCGGCGGCGGTCTTCATGGCGAAAAACCCGGTGCGGGATCGCGCGAGGCCGCGCCGCCGAGCAGCGCGCCCCAGACGTGGCCGTTGCGTTGCTCGGACAGTTCGCCGGGCGCGGTGGGCAGCTTCGCGTCCTTCGCGAGCGGCGACACCAGATGCGGCGTCACGACGATCACCAGTTCCCGTTCGTTCTGCTGATAGTTCAACTGCTTGAAGAAGGTGCCGATCACGGGCAGATCGCCGAGCAGCGGCACCTTGTTCACGTTCGAAGCGGTCTCGCGGTCGATCAGGCCGCCGATCACGAAGCTCTCGCCATCGCCGAGTTCGACGGTGGTTTCCGCGCGCCGCGTCGTGATCGCGGGCACCGACACGCCGCTGATGGTCACCGCGTTGGCGAAGTCGAGCTGGCTCGCCTCGGGCGCGACCTTGAGCGCGATGCGCTGCGGCGAGAGCACCGTGGGCGTGAGCGAAAGACCGATGCCATAGGGCTTGTATTCGATCGAGCTGGTGCCGAGCGCCTGCGGCACCGGCACCGGGATCTCGCCGCCCGCGAGGAAACTCGCGCTTTGTCCCGAGAGCGCGACGAGCGTCGGTTCCGCGAGCACGCGCGCGAGATTGTTCGACTCCATCAGGCTCAGGTTGGCGAACAGGCCGTGCGTGGCCGAGGCGAACACGAGATTGAACGCCGACGAGATCGGCGACAAGGCCTGGATATCGGTGCCGCCGTTCGAGTTCGACGCGGACGTGAGCGACGTCGGCGCGAACGATCCGAACGAAAAACCGTTGTTCTGGCGGAAGAAGTTGAAGCCGATCTGCTTGAGCACCGAGCGGCTGAATTCGATCACGCGCACGTCGACCTGCACGACCGAGCGCGTCGCGATGCTCGATGTGTCGAGCACGTCGGCGTCCTTCGCGCCTTTGCCGAGCGAGCCCTGCGCCGCCGCGACGGCGCGCTGATGCTGCTCCATCGTCGCCGCGCTGCCGCTAATGATCGCGGTGCCGCCGAGCACCTTCACGTCCGGCGTGCCGTCGCCGAGCAACGCGCGCGCGGCGCGCGTCGTCACGTTCACGGTGAAGCTGCGCTGCACGCCGCCTTCCCACAGCATCACACTGGTCGTGCCCGCGCCCTTGCCGACCAGCAGCAGGCCGCCGCGCCGGTCGCCGCGCACCACCAGCACGTCGGCCACCGACGGATCGCCCACGGCGACGCGCGTGAGCGAGCCCGTAACGGGCAGCGTGCGCTGCTCGCCCACGGTGATGTCGACGCTGCCGGGCAGCGCGTCGGCGGAACTGGCGCGCAGTGGCGGCGCCGCGCGCGCGGGCAACATCGCGAGCGCGAAACCGCCCGCGCAAACGGATGCGGCCAGCGCCACGGCAAGGGTCCTCTTCATCGTCATCGTGTTGTCGTTGCTATTGAATACGCTTGAATACGCTTGAATGCGCTTGAAAAAGCTCGAATACGCACGCTTGCGCGGCGCGCTACCCGCACTCCCCCCTCTACCAGGCGACCGTTTCGGCCCGCCCGCCCCGTATCACTTCCAGCCCGCCGCCTGACGCGCGCGCGCTGCCGCCGGCACCCGCGCGATGCGCGACCGGCGCGGCCTGACGCGACGCCTGCGCGCCCGCAAGCTGATCGAGCGCGACGCCTGCGGCCGCGCGCGTCGAATTGTCCGGCGTGCCGTGCGCGACCACCCGCAGAACGCCCGGCTGCGGACCGAATGCGTTCGGATCGAGCGCGTCGTTGTCCGTGGGATTGCGCAGCGCGAGAATCAACTGGCCCTGGCTTTGCGCGAGCGCGAGTTCGTTCACCTCGGTCAGCGGCACGGCGAGCACCGCCGTGCGCGGCGTGGCGTTCTGCGTGCCGAAGCCGTTCGTGCGTTGCGTACCGCCCGCGCCGCCATTCGCCGAATCGGCAGGATTCCCAAATACCAGCACGCGCGCCTTCGAGATCAGCAGGCGCGCCTGGGTGCGATCGATTTCGGCGCTACCCGTGCCGCCCGACGCGCCGTCGCGGCGCAGCGTGAAGAACACATCGACGTAATTGCCCGCGTGCAGCTGATTGCCCACGGCGTTGTTCTCGTCGACGCGCAGCGCGACCGCGCGCTCGCCCGCCGCCAGCGACGACGCCAGGCTCGACGACAGTTGCGTCTCGAGCACCGGCGTATCGGCGGCGATGTCGGCGAGCGGCACGCGGCCCGCGATCACCTGCACGTCGCTCGCCGACCCCGCGGGCTGCGTGCGCAGCGGCTGCACGCGCAGCGCGTCGGCAGGAATCAGCTGGCCTGCGGGCAGCGTGCGCGCAGCCACGACGACGGGCGTCAGCGGTTGCGTCACCGAGGCGGCCGGTTGCGTCGGCGCGACCGGTGCAGGCGGCGCACGGCGCGCCAGCATGAACGCGAACAGGCCGAGCAGGAGCGCGGCGGCGATCAGCAAGCCTGCAGCGATTTTGGTCAGATTGGCCATGAGCGGCTGCCTTGAATGCGATGGGTCGGTTGCGGATGGCTCATTGCAGATTCACCGGATCGATCTGCACCGTCGCACGGCCCGCGAGCGTGGTCGGCTGCAACGCGCTGAACATCGGCAGCGCAGGCACGAGCGGGCTCTTGCTCCACGGGTAGCTGAGCGTGACCTGAATGCAGTCCATCGCCGTGTTGTTCGTGCAGCCGCTGGGCTGGGCGCTCACGACGGTCGTGCAGGTCGGCGCGGTGGCGAGCCACGTCACGCCTTGCAGCGCGCGCGTGCAGGCGGCCTGCGCGCGGCCGTTGAGCGCCGAAGCGGTGTCCTGCGCATTGACGAAGACGAGTGCGGCGCGCGCGCCGTCCGCCGACGCTGCGGTCAGGCTGTGCTGCACGAGAAAGATCAGGCTGTACGTGACGATCGCGTAGAGCACGAGAAAGAACAGCGGAAACGCGATGGCGAATTCGACGGCGGCGGCGCCGCGCTGGCGTTTCGATCGCATCCATCCCTTCGAACGCGCCGTACGCTTCGCGCCGGGCGCCATCGACGCTGCATGATTCGCTGCGCACGCACTCATTGCATCGCTCCCGGCATCCACTGCAACGCAAGCCACGCGAGCGCAGGCAAGGTCAGACACGTCGCGTAGGGCGTGCCGCGCCGCGCGCCGACGCTCACGATCTGCACGCGCCGCGACGCCGACGCATGCGAGCGCGCGCGCATCGCGATGACCGCAAGCGCATGCACGAGCGCGGCGAGGCTCGCGGCCACCCACACCCAGAGCAAGGGCTGCAGCCCGCACCATGCGCCGAGCGCGGCGAACACCTTGACGTCGGCGCCGCCCATCATGCCGAGCACGAAGAACGGCATGAGCGCGGCGAGCCCGATGGCCGCCGCGATCGACGCGCGCCCAATGCCGAGATGCGCCGGTCCCGCGTGCCAGCACGCGGCTACCAGCGCGGCAACGAGGCCGGCAATCACGAGCGCATTCGGCACGCGGCGCGAACGCAGATCGCAAATCGCGACCGCGAGCGCCCACGCAGCGAATACGCAGCTGGGAATGATGGATGCATTCATCGCGAATCGGCGTGCACAGACGTCACGCGGGCTGGCAAGCCAGCGCGTGACAATCCATTGCTACGTTTAACTGAATAACCGGGCGCGGCGACACGAGGCCGCCACGCGACGACGCGCTATTTCAGGTCTTGGCTGGCACCGCAGTGCTCAGCTGATTCGTGATGTAGGTGAATACGCTGCTGAGCTGCGTACCCAGATTCGTCGCGCTCGCGGCAATCACGACGGCAATGAGCCCGGCGATGAGCCCATATTCCAGCGCCGTCACCCCCTCCTCCGACTGCGCAAAAAACTTTACCAGCTTGTTCATTTCGGCCCTCTCTCTTTTCTCGCGCTCTCACGCGGCATTGCATCGGCTGTCTCTGCAATTTCTTTTAAATGACGACGCCGATGCATCTGGTCCACGGACTGCCATGTCAGTCCGCCAACATCGCGGCCGAATCGTAAGCATCCCAATCAAATCTGGTATGCCACGTTCAACTCTGCTTGTATGTGATTTTTATTCAGTGCGCTTTTTATAGCGTAACCGTGAGCGTTACGCAATCTCCCGTTACGCCACTGTTTCTACGTAACATCATTATCGGCACGCGGCGTTTTTTTATTCACTCAGGGCAAACCATAACGTCCGCGAGCCGATCGGTAAGCGCTTCCACACACCGCGTTACGCACGCTAACTACTCAGGACTAGAAACACTTTTCGATGCGTAAATAACGATTCATGCGCGGTGAATCAAGCGATATTTCAAGCTGCCGTTGATCCTGTTTCGAATGCTTCATCGAATTGAAAATATGCAAAACGATTAGCACTTCGTCACGTTACCCCGGGCATTCGTAACATCGCCCGCGCGCCGTTACGTGACGTAACGCGCGGGGAACAGTAACGCGCGCATTCCCACACATCGATTCCTGCGAAGAAAGCTTCGCGCAAAGTCCCATGCCGTCTTGATCAGACGATACGCACGTCTGCGCCGCGAAGGCCGTTTTCGCGTGCGCGCTCGCATTGGCACAGCTGTTGCAGTGTATGTCGCGCAGCACGACAAAACACAGACAGAGCAGCGCATACACCGCGCACACCATACGAGAGACGAGGGCACACCATGAAGAACCATTCCATCGCGAACGCGGCACGCCTGACTGCCGTCGCTGCCACCATCGCCACGCTGCTTTCCCTGACCGCCTGCGGCGGTTCGGGCTCGCTCAGCAGCGGCACGGGCAGCGGCAACGACGGTTCGCTGCAGACCAGCGGCGGCACGAGCGGCGGCTCGGGCAGCGGCGATAGCGGCAGTGGCAGCGGCGGCAGCGGTTCCGGCACCACCACCACGTCGAGCGACAGCACGTCGGGGAACGGCACGGGAACGGGAAGCGGCGGCACCTCGACCGCTGGCGGCGGGAACGGCAGCGGCGGCGACAACACCAGCAGCGGCGGCACCGGCACGGGTAGCGGCGGCACGGCCGTCGCGGCCAATGCGGTCGGCCAGGTCGCGAAGGTGTCGGGCACCGTGGTCGGCGATCTGGGTTCGACGGTGTCGGGCGTCGGCAGCACGATCGCCTCGCAATCGCTGCCGGTCGTGAGCTCAGCCACCACGCAGGCGGCGGGCGGCGTGGTCGAGAATCTCGGCGCGGCGGTCTCGACGCTCGGCAGCGGCGTGTCGAACGGTCTCGGCCAGCTCGGTTCGAGCACCAACACCAATCCGGTCGGGACGACGGTCGCGAGCACGGGCGGCGTCGTCGCCGACGCGGGCAAGGCGGTCACCAGCGCCGGCCAGCTCGTGACGAGCCTCGGCAGCGGCCCGCTCGCGCCGCTCGCCGCCGTCACCACGCCGCTCGGCGGCGCGGTCGGCACCCTCGGCACCGCGGTCACCGGCGCGGGCAACACGCTCACGACCGCACTCTCGACCGGTCCGGTCCAGCAAGTCACGCAGCAGCTCAGCTCGGCCATTACGCCGATCACGTCGGTGCTCGCCTCGACGACGCAGACCGTCGGCAATACGACCGGCATCGGCGCGCCGGTCGCGGGCCTGCTGCAAACGCTCGGCGGCGGCCTCGAAAAAGGCGGCGCGCTGGTGGCGTCGACGGGCGCGGGCAATCCGCTCACCTCGGGCGTGGGCAACCTCGTCGCCGATACCGGCAAGACGGTCGCCACCGCCGGCAATCTCGTGACGGGCAGCACGTCGGGCAGCGGCAGCAATCCGCTCGCGCCGGTCACGGGCCTGCTCAGCGGCCTCACGGGTGGCACGACCGGCGGCACGGGTTCGGGCGGCAGCGCGGGCATCGGCATCGGCGCGGGTCTCGGCATCACCAGCGGTTCCAGCGGCGCCAATCCGCTCGCGCCGGTCACGGCGGCGCTCACCACGGTTACCTCGACGCTGACCTCGGCGACCGGCGGCAGCAGCAGCCCGCTCGCGCCGGTCACGGGCCTCGTCGCGGGTGTCGTCAATACGGTCGCCGGCACGCTGAACACCGCCGCCACCACGACGGGCAGCGTCGCGGCGGGCGCGGCGCTCGGCGCGGGCGTCAAGACGTCGAGCAGCGCCGGTAGCACAGCTGGCAGCGCGGCTAACAGTGCGGCTAACAGCACTCCGGGCCTCTCGCTGGCCTCGCTCACGGGCGGCACCACGAGCGGCAGCGGCACGACCGGGCCGCTCGGCGGCGTCACGTCGCTGGTCGGCGGTCTGCTCGGCGCGAAGAAATAAGCGTCCAGCCCAGCGCCTGAATCAGCCCATGCAGAGCGGCCGCTCCGCTCTGCAGCCTCGATAGCCAGTTACAGCGCCCTGATGAAACAAGGAGACAGCGCTATGTCCAGCACGTCCAGTCTTTCCATCGCGATTTCGCACGAGCGGGCCGTCACGTTGATGCGCGGCCTGCGCCTGACCGCCCTCGCCGCCGCGAGCGTGGTCGCCCTGAGCCTCGCCGCCTGTGGCGGCAGCAGCTACACGCCGCCGTCGGCGTCGAGCGGCACGGGCGGCGCAACCGGTACGACGGGCACCTCCGGCACGGCCGGCACCGGCGGCTCGGGTGGCTCCGGCGGCGACACCAACACCAACACGGGCGGCGGCACCACCACCGGCTCGACCGGCACGAGCGGCGTGGTCAGCACGGTCGCCAAGACGGCCAGCGATCTCGGCGATGCGATCGGCTCGACCACCCTGCCCGGCGGCACCAGCTCGCAGGTCACGCAAGGCCTCGGCAGCACGGTGTCGAGCACCGGCACCGTCGCGAGCGCGCTCGCCGACGCCGTTTCGAACGGCCTCGGCCAGACCGGCTCGACGGCCAATCCGGTCGGCACCACGGTCGCGGGTCTCGGCAACGTCGTGAGCGCGACGAGCGGCGTCGTCCAGGGCGTCGCCACCACGGTCGACGGTCTCGGCAGCGGGCCGCTTGCGCCGCTCGCGCCCGTCACGACGCCGGTCGCCACGGTGCTCGACACGACCGCGAACGCCGTCAACGCGGGCGGCAAGATGCTCGGCAACGCGCTCGCCTCCGCGCCGGTCCAGCAGGTCACGCAGCCGCTCAGCACCGCCATCACGCCGCTCGTGATCGAGGCCGGCGTCCTCACGCAGCAGGTGGGCACGACGACGGGTCTGGGCGTGCCGGTTTCGGGGCTGCTCGCCAAGGTCGGCGGCGCGCTCGATACGGCCGGCAGCACGATCTCGTCGACCACGGGCGGCACGTCGACGACCGCCGCGCTCAGCGCGCTCGGCCCGCTCGCGCCGGTGGGCGCCGACGTCGGCACGCTGGTCTCGGCGCTCGGCAACACAGTCACCAATGCGGGCGGCCTCGTGAATCCGAACGGACCGAATGGCGCCGCGCCGATTCCGGGTCTGATCACGAGTCTCGTCGGCGGCAGCACGGCGCTCGTCGGCAGCGGCGCGCCGACCGGCGCGGCCGCGCAAGGCCCGCTCGGTCCGCTCAATGCGGCGATCGCGAGCCTCGGGCTGGGCGGCTCGCCGCTGTCGTCGGTCACGGGTCTCACGGGCACGGCCGGCGGCACGAGCGCGGTGACCGGCGCGCTCGGCAACGTGCCGGTGGTCGGCGGCCTGCTTTCCGGCGTGGTCTCGACGGCGACCGGCGCGGCCGGCTCGGCGACATCGGGCAGCGGCACCGGAACCAGCGCGGGCACCGGCGCGGGCAGCATCGGCGGCACGACCACCCTGCTCCAGCCGGTGACGGTGATCGTCGGCACGGTGACGGGCGCGCTGGGCGCCACGACCGGCAGCACGAGTTCGACAAGCAGTTCCGGCAGCACGAGTACATCAGGGGGACTACTGAGCGGCTTGCTGCATAAGCTGCCGTAGCACGCGCAACGATCATCGGGCAACATGAGCAACGCGTGACGCGGCGTCTGGAGAGGGAAGCCGCGCGCGTAATGCGAAGCAGATCGGCAAGGTAGTACGGAGTCCGCAGGAATAAAAACACAGGCAATCAGGGAGCCACAGACCGCCGAAAAGGCGGCACAAAAAGGCGGCGCGCACCGGTCGCTTCAAAGAAACCGGGCGCGCCGACCGACAAGTCCGAGGGCAGTCCGATGAAAGGCGCAGTCGCAGAATGGGCCGTGCTCGCCGCGTTGGGGGTGATGGCGAGCGCTGGCTTGACGGGGGTGGCAGTAGCACAACAAGCAGGACCACAGAACCGGCCGGCGTCGGGCGGCAACCCCGCAGGGGGCAATCCGCTCGACGCACTGCCGCAGATCAACGCGCCGCAGAAGGCGCCGAACGTGACCGTGCAGGTGCAGCAGCAGACGCCTCAGCTGCAACAGTTGCTCGCCACGCATCTCACACCGACCACGTTCAAGGTCGAAGGCGTGAAGTCGATTCCCTTCGACGAGGTCGCGCAGCGTTTCGCGCCCCTCGCGAATCACGACATCACGATCGGCCAGCTGATCGAGACGGCCAACGGCGTGACGAAGCTCTATCAGGAGCGCGGCTACGCGCTGTCGTTCGCGTTCGTGCCCGCGCAGGATTTCGCGGGCGGCGTGGTGCGCATCACGGTCGTCGAAGGCTATGTGGGCAGCGTGACGATTACCGGCAAGCCGGGCAAGCTCGAGGACAAGATGCGCGCCATCGCCGCGCATATCGTCGAGGACCGGCCGCTGCGCACGGCCACGTTCCAGCGCTATATCAACGTGCTCGGCCTGCTGCCTGGACTCAAGGTGAAGGCCAACGTGCCGCCGCCCACGAGCACCGACGGCGCCACCACGCTCGAACTCGACGCCACGCAAAAGCCGTACGACATCAGCACCGGCATCGACTTCAATCATCCGGGCGTGCAGGGTCTGCTCACGCTGACCGAGAACGGGCTGACGCCGTTCGGCGAGCAGTTGAGCGTGTCCGCGCTGCTGCCCAAGGGCCGCGACAACGTCACCTATCTGGCCGCGCACGCCGCCGTGCCGATCGCGAGCGACGGCCTCACCGCGAAGGTCGATGCCTCGCACTATCGCGGCAATCCCGCCGACAATCCGGGCCTGCCGAATTACGTGGAGCGCACCGTCATCAGCGACAAGATCACGGGTTCGCTGTCCTACCCGCTGCTGCTCAGCAACACGCGCAGCGTGGTGGGCACCGCGAGCGCCTACGCCACGCACGACGAGGACCGCTATCACAACACGATCAACGGCTTTCAGTACGACACGCATTCGCAGGTGCGCGTGCTGCAGCTGCAAGCCGATTACACCGACGTGCAGACGGGCCAGGTGCGCAAGGCGAGCATCGCGGTGGCGAAGGCGTTCAATATCCTCGGCGCGTCGAAAGGCGCCGATACGAATATCCCGGGCGTGGTGCTGCAAAACCCCGTGTCGCTGAATTTCGTGCGCACCAATGCGTCGTTCTCGCAGACCAACGACTGGCCGATGGGCTTCGGCACCTCGGTGGCGGTCACGGGCCAGTACAGCGCGGTCACGCTGCCGACTTCGGAGCAGATCTCGTTCGGCGCGCAGCGCTTCGCGGCGGGCTACCAGCCGGGCGAAGCCTCGGGCGATTCGGGCTGGGGCTTCCTGCTCGAACTGAATCATCCGTTCAAGATCGGCCGCACGTGGCTGCAAACGATCACGCCTTATGTCTCGTTCGACATGGCGCGCGTCTATCTGCATGCGGGCACGCCCTCGCCTTCGCGGCTGTCGTCGGCGTCGTTCGGGTTTCGGATCTCGGACGGCAAGTACTACAGCCTCGATCTCTCCGTGGCGAAGGCGCTCGCCGATGCGCCGATCGAGAGCCCGTCGCGCAGCCCGCGCATCAACGCGACTTTCTCGTATCAACTCAACTGATGCGATGGGCGAGATGTGAGAGATGCGTGCGGCGCGCGAGGCACGGCACGTGCGGCAAGCCGCGTGCCGCGCGCGCCGCGCCGACTAGAGTTCCTACTCGCAAACGCGCGCGGCGCTTTCGCGTATGCTGCCCTGACTGCATGAGCGCGCCATCGCGTCACGCGTCTGCACGTGCCTGCGCGCGTTGCATGCCGTGCGTGCGGTACACACACATAAACATCAGTGGAGGAAGACACATGAACCGTATCGACGGTCGCCCCCTTTCGTTCGCCGCGCGCGCGGCGCGTCATCTCGCGCTGGCCGGCGCGCTGCTGGGCGGCATCGCCGCCGCGCATGCGCAGGACAGCTCGCCCGTGGGCGTCTGGCAGACCATCGACGATCACACCGGCCAGCCGAAAGCCCTCGTGCAGATCAGCGACGACGGCAGCGGCGGCCTCACCGGCAAGGTCATCAAGGGACTCGGTGCGAACGATCAGCCCGATCGCCGCTGCACCGCCTGCACCGATTCGCGCAAGGACCAGCTGATCCTCGGCATGACGATCATCGACAGCATGAAGAAGGCCGGCAACGAGTACGACGGCGGCCACATTCTCGACCCGGAAAACGGCAAGATCTATAGCTGCAAGATGCACACGGAAGATGGCGGCCAGAAGCTCGTGGTGCGCGGCTATATGGGCATTGCGCTGCTCGGCCGCTCGCAGACCTGGGTGCGCCAGCAGTAAGACAGTGCGCCGCGCGACACCATGAAAAAGGCCGCCTGAATCAGGCGGCCTTTTTTGATCGACCCTGGTGCGCACGTCAAACCGTGTGCCGATACACCGACCGATAGCTGAACGGCTGCGGCACGCCGGGCGCGGCCGGCGAGAACGGCGAATTGCGCATCGGCACCTCTTCCTGGGCGCGCGCGGCTTTTTCGGCGCGGCTCCCGTGCTTGCGCATGCGGGTTTCGATGGCGTCGCACAGTGCCGCGCCCTCGGGGCCGAACAGCTCGGCCATCACGTTCTTGAGCACGCCTTCGTCGTGCCACGCCTTGAAGCGGCGATGGCAGGTCTGATAGGACGGATAGCGGCGCGGCATGGCCGACCACGTGGCGCCGCTGTACATGACCCACAGCACGCCGTTGAGCACCGAGCGGGTGTTGGCAAGCGGGCGGCCGCGCAGCTCGGAGCGCGGGCGCAGTTCGGGCAGTAGCGGCAACACGCGTTGCCACTCTTCCTCGGTGATATCGCGATGCGGCGTCATGGAGTTCTCCTTGGTCAGAACGGTTCTGAACCAACGATATCCACTCGCCCGCGCGGGCCATATCAGACGAGTCCGAATCTTGAAAAAACGCTTCGGACTCTATTTTTGCGATGTCGCAGGGGTGCGCGCGCTCAGGTCGGCACTGCGGTCAGCACTCAGGTCAGCGACGTATCGACGATGCGGCGCGGCGTTTCGAGATATTCCTTCGACTGCATTTCGACGATCCGCGACACCGTGCGCGTGAACTCGTTCGCCATCGGGCCTTCGGGATAGAGATCCTCGGGCGGCACGGCCGACGACATCAGCAGCTTGACCTTGTGGTCGTAAAACACGTCAATGAGCCAGGTGAAGCGGCGCGCCTCGGAGGCCATGCGCGGCGTCATCTGCGGCACGTCTGACAGAATCACGGCGTGAAAGCGGCTCGCCAGTTCGAGGTAGTCGTTCTGCGAGCGCGGCCCGCCGCAGAGCGTGGCGAAGTCGAACCACACCACGCCATCGGCCTTGCGCAGCGCCTTCAGTTCGCGCTTCTCGATGTGCAGGATCGGGCTTTCGTCGGGCACCGCGGCCAGTTGCGCGAACGAGTGACGCAGCGCCTTGTCGGCGGCGGCGCCGAGCGGCGTGTGATAGACCTCGACCTGCGCGAGCGTGCGCTGGCGATAGTCGACGCCGGCGTCGACGTTCAGGACATCCAACTTTTCCTTGATGAGCGCGATGGCGGGCAGCATGCGGTCGCGATGCAGGCCATCGGGATAAAGCAGATCCGGGTCGTAGTTCGAGGTCATCACGAACTGCACGCCGTTCGAAAACAGACGGTCGAGCAGGCGGTACAGGATCATCGCGTCGGCGATGTCCGAGACGTGGAATTCGTCGAAACAGATCAGGCGATAGCGCTTCGCGATGCGGCGCGCGAGTTCGTCGAGCGGATCGGCCTGGCCCTTCAGTTCTTCGAGTTCGCGATGCACTTCGCGCATGAACTCGTGAAAATGCAGGCGCGTCTTGCGCTGCACCGGCACGACCGCGTAGAAGCTGTCCATCAGGAAGCTCTTGCCGCGCCCCACCCCGCCCCACATGTAGACGCCGCGCGGCAGATCGGGACGGTTGATGAGTTTCCAGAACGCGTTCGAACGACGCGATTTGTATTCGACCCACTCGTCGTAGCACCGCTGCAGCCGCTCGATCGCAACGCGTTGCGCCGTATCGGGTTGGTAACCGCGTTTCTGCAGTTCGTTTTCGTAGTATTCGGTGACGTTCATTTCGTGAGCCGCAAATGAGTAAAGGCGGGCGGGTATTCGAACCCGTCCGCCTCTGTACGTGATGCAGGTGCTGCAAGGCCGGAACGCTGGCGCGCCCGGCCTCAGGCGCTTACATGTTGAGCGCGCGCTTGTCGGTAGCGAGTGCCGCTTCGCGCATGACTTCGGACAGCGACGGATGCGGATGGCAGATGCGGCCGAGGTCTTCGGCGGCAGCCTTGAATTCCATCGCCACCACGGCTTCCGCGATCAGGTCCGATGCGTTCGCCGAGATGATGTGCACGCCGAGCAGTTCGTCGGTCTTCGCGTCGGCGATCATCTTCACAAAGCCGTCGGCCTTGTTGATGCCGAGCGCGCGGCCGTTCGCCATGAACGGGAACTGGCCCGTCTTGATGTCGCGGCCTTCGGCCTTGAGCTGCTGTTCCGTCTTGCCGACCCACGCGATTTCCGGTTCGGTGTAGATCACCCACGGAATGCAGTTGTAGTCGATGTGCGGCTTCTGGCCGTCGATCACTTCTGCGACCAGCACGCCTTCGTCTTCGGCCTTGTGCGCGAGCATCGGGCCGCGCACCACGTCGCCGATCGCGTAGACGTTCGGCACCGACGTTGCGCAATGCGCATCGACGTCGATGAAACCGCGCTCGTTGGCCTTCAGGCCGATGGCTTCGAGACCGAGGTTGTCGGTGTTCGGCACGCGGCCAACCGACACGATCAGGCGGTCGGCTTCGAGCACTTGCGCGTTGCCGTCCTTGTCCGTGTAGTTGATCGTGACGTTCTTGTCCGTCGCCTTCACTTCGCCGACCTTCACGCCAACGTGAATGTCGAGACCCTGCTTCTTGAAGAGCTTCGCAGCTTCCTTCGAGAGCGACTGGTCAGCGGCGCCGAGGAATTCCGGCAGCGCTTCGAGGATCGTGACGTCGGCGCCCAGACGGCGCCACACCGAACCCAGTTCCAGACCGATCACGCCTGCGCCGATCACGGCCAGCTTCTTCGGCACCGAGTCGAACGTCAGCGCGCCTTCGTTGTCGGCGATGATCTTGTTGTCGACCGGCATGCCCGGCAGGTGACGCGCCTTCGAACCCGTCGCGATGATGACGTTCTTCGCCGTCACGACTTCGGTTTCGCCTTCGCCCGAGACTTCGATCTGCACGCCGGCGTCGTTCTTGCCGGTGAACTTGCCATGGCCCTTGAGCCAGGTGATCTTGTTCTTGCGGAACAGGAATTCGATACCCTTCGTCATCTTCTCGACGATGCCGTCCTTGCGGGCGAGCATCTTCGACACGTCGAGCTTCACGTCAGCGACGCTGATGCCGTGGTCGCCCAGATGATGCGCGGCGTTTTCGAACTCTTCCGACGAGGCGAGCAGCGCCTTCGACGGAATGCAGCCCACGTTCAGGCAGGTGCCGCCGAGCTTCAGCGCGCCGGCCGGGTTCTTCCACTTTTCGATACACGCAACCGACTTGCCGAGCTGCGCGGCGCGGATCGCCGCGATATAGCCGCCGGGGCCGGCGCCGATCACGACGACGTCAAATTCTTTGGACATGGTCATCCTTTCGATACGTGAGCGCGGCGCGCGGACTCCGGCTTCCGGAGTTCGCGCGCACGCCGCTCAGTGTGAGACTTGATACGCGAGGCTTGAGCGACGCTGTGATTACAGGTCGAGCAGCAGGCGCGCCGGATCTTCGAGCGCGTCCTTCATCGCGACCAGCGACAGGACGGCTTCGCGGCCGTCGATGATGCGGTGGTCGTACGACATCGCGAGGTAGTTCATCGGGCGGATCACGATCTGGCCGTTTTCCACCACAGCGCGTTCCTTCGTCGCGTGCACGCCGAGGATCGCCGACTGCGGCGGGTTGATGATCGGCGTCGAGAGCATCGAGCCGAACACACCGCCGTTCGAGATCGAGAACGTGCCGCCCGTCATTTCTTCGATCGAGAGCTTGCCGTCCTTGGCCTTCTGACCGAATTCGGCGATCTTCTTCTCGATGTCGGCGAGGCTCATCTGGTCTGCGTTGCGCAGGATGGGCACCACCAGGCCGCGCGGCGAACCGACGGCGATACCGATGTCGAAGTAGCCGTGATAGACGATGTCGTTACCGTCGATCGACGCGTTCACGAGCGGGAACTTCTTGAGGGCGTGAACCGCAGCCTTCACGAAGAACGACATGAAGCCGAGCTTCACGCCATGTTCCTTCTCGAACTTGTCCTTGTACTTGTTGCGCAGATCCATGACCGGCGCCATGTTCACTTCGTTGAACGTCGTGAGGATGGCGTTGGTTTGCTGCGATTCGAGCAGACGCTCGGCGATACGCGCACGCAGACGCGACATCGGCACGCGCTGTTCCGGGCGGTCGCTCAGCCAGTTGCCGGCCGATGCCGGTGCGTTGACTTGCGGCAGCGCGGGCTTGGCGGCAGCCGGCTTGCCAGCCGGTGCGGCTGCGGGCGCGGCCTTCGGCGCGCCTGCGCCGAGCACGTCCTGCTTCGTGATGCGGCCGTCGCGGCCCGTGCCGGCGACGTCGCCGCCTGCCAGACCCTTCTCCGCCATCAGCTTGGTCGCTGCGGGCGAGGCAATGTTGCTGCTCGACGTCGATGCGGCTGCGGCAGCGGGTGCTGCGGCGGCGGCCGGTGCGGCTGCCGGAGCGGCGGCGGCTGCGGGAGCTGCTGCGGCGCCAGCCTTGCCTTCCGTGTCGATCTTCGCGATGACCTGTTCGCTCGTGACGGTTGCGCCGTCGCCGATCAGAACTTCAGCCAGCACGCCGGCTGCGGGCGCCGGCACTTCGAGCACGACCTTGTCGGTCTCGATTTCGATAACGACTTCGTCCTGAGCGATCGCTTCGCCCGGCTTCTTCTTCCACTGCAGCATCGTGCCTTCCGACACCGACTCCGAGAACTGCGGGACCTTGACTTCAACAATAGCCATTTGATGTTCCTGAATACGTATCTGGGTACGAACCGGCTCGCGCATCTGAGCGCGGGAAAGCGCGCTGTGTTCGCACGCCTTCCCGGTTCGTTAGCTCATATGCTTATTTCGCGACCTGCGCGCCCTTCAGGCGGCCGAACGCACCTTCGATCAGCGTCTTCTGCTGTTCGTAATGCTTCGCGTAGTAGCCGACAGCCGGCGAGGCCGAAGCAGGACGGCCGCTGTATGCGAGCTTCATGCCTTCCTTCATGCCTTCCTTCAGGTGGTGCTCGATGTAGAACCACGGGCCCTGATTCTGCGGCTCGTCCTGCACCCACACCACTTCGGTCGCGTTGTCGTACTTCTTCAGCTCCGCTTCGAACTGCTTGTGCGCGAACGGATAGAGCTGTTCGATACGGATGATCGCGACGTCGTTTGCCTTCGCTTCGCGGCGATGCGCGACGAGGTCGAAGTACACGCGGCCCGAGCAGGCCACCACGCGCTTGACCTTCTTCGCGTCGATCGACTCGTCCACTTCGCCGATGACCGGCTGGAACGTGCCCTTCGCGAGTTCGGACAGGTCCGACACGGCTTCCTTGTGACGCAGCAGCGACTTCGGCGTGAAGATGATCAGCGGCTTGCGGAACAGACGGATCATCTGGCGGCGCAGCACGTGGAAGATCTGAGCCGGCGTGGTCGGCTGAACGACCTGCATGTTGTGCTCGGCGCACAGTTGCAGGAAACGTTCGATACGCGCCGACGAGTGCTCCGGGCCCTGGCCTTCGTAGCCGTGCGGCAGCAGCATCGTGAGACCCGAGACGCGGCCCCACTTCACTTCGCCCGACGAGATGAACTGGTCGATCACGACCTGCGCACCGTTGACGAAGTCGCCGAACTGGCCTTCCCACGCGACGAGCGTGTTCGGTTCAGCCGTCGAGTAGCCGTATTCGAAGCCCAGCACCGCTTCTTCCGACAGCACCGAGTCGATCACGTTGAACTTCGCCTGGTTGTCGGCGATGTTCTGCAGCGGGATGTACGTGCCGTCGTTCCAGCGTTCGCGGTTCTGGTCGTGCAGAACGGCGTGACGGTGCGTGAACGTGCCGCGGCCCGAATCCTGACCCGTCAGGCGCACAGCGTAGCCCGACGCGACCAGCGACGCGTAGGCGAGGTGTTCGCCCATGCCCCAGTCGAGCTTCGCTTCGCCCTTGCCCATCGCGCGGCGGTCGTTGATGACGCGCTCGACCAGCGGGTGAACCTTGAAGTTCTCGGGGATCGTGGTGATGCGTTCGGCGAGGCGCTTGAGTTCCGCGAGCGGCACGGCCGTATCGGCTGCGTCGGTCCACTTGCGGTTCAGGAACGGCACCCAGTCCACCGCGTACTTGCTCTTGTAGTTCGAGAGCACCGGGTCGACCGTGTGGTGGCCTTCGTCCATCGCGGCGCGGTACGCCTTGACGTAGTTGTCGCCGTCTTCCGCCGAGATGACGCCCTGCTGCACGAGCTTCTCAGCGTAAAGCGCACGGGTGCCCGGGTGCTTCGCGATCGTCTTGTACATCAGCGGCTGCGTGACCGCCGGGGTGTCCTGCTCGTTGTGGCCGAGCTTGCGGAAACAGATGATGTCGACGACAACATCCTTGTGGTACTGCATGCGGAATTCGACCGCGAGCTGGATCGCCAGCACGACCGCTTCCGGATCGTCGCCGTTCACGTGCAGCACCGGCGCTTCGATCATCTTGACCACGTCGGTACAGTACAGCGTCGAGCGCGCATCGCGCGGGTCCGACGTCGTGAAGCCGATCTGGTTGTTGATGACGATGTGCAGCGTGCCGTGCGTGCCGTAACCGCGCGTTTGCGCGAGGTTCAGCGTTTCCATCACGACGCCCTGGCCTGCGAAGGCCGCGTCGCCGTGGATCTGCACCGGCAGCACCTGCAGGCCGTTGTCGTCGCCGCGGCGCTCCATACGGGCCTTGGCCGAGCCTTCGACCACCGGGTTGACGATTTCGAGGTGCGACGGGTTGAACGCGAGCGACAGGTGGACCGGGCCGCCTTCGGTTGCGACGTCCGACGAGAAGCCCTTGTGGTACTTCACGTCGCCTGCCGGCAGGTCGTCGACGTGCTTGCCTTCGAATTCGGCGAACAGGTCCGCCGGCATCTTGCCCAGCGTATTGACCAGCACGTTCAGACGGCCGCGGTGGGCCATGCCGATGACGATTTCCTGCACGCCCTTCGCGCCTGCGTGACGGACGACTTCGTCCATCGCGGCGATGAAGGATTCGCCGCCTTCGAGCGAGAAGCGCTTCTGGCCGACGTACTTGGTGTGCAGGAAGCGCTCAAGACCTTCAGCAGCCGTGAGGCGCTGGAGGATGTGCTTCTTCTTGTCGTTCGTGAAGTTCGGCGTCGAGCGGATCGACTCGAGGCGTTCCTTCCACCAGCGCTTCTGTTCCGGGTCGCTGATGTACATGTACTCGGCGCCGATCGTGCCGCAGTACGTGTCGCGCAGCGCCTTGACGATCTCGCGCAGCGTCGCGCGCTCGAAACCGAAATACAGGTTCGTGGCGCTGAACGTCTGGTCCATATCGGCTTCAGTGAAGTCGTAGAACGCAGGTTCGAGTTCGGGGATAGGCGGACGCTCGCGACGCTTCAGCGGATCCAGGTTCGCCCATTGCGAGCCCAGGAAGCGATATGCGCCGATAAGGGACTGAACGTAGACCTGCTTGCGTGCCGTTGCGAGATCTTCGCCGCCGCCCCTGGCGACGAATGCATTGGCTTTCGCGCGCTGTGCAAACGACTCGACGATCGGGCCGTGTGCGACATCGCTGTCGGCCGAACCGCTCGACGACGGCACGTTTTGCAGTGCGTCGAAGTATTCGCGCCATTGGTCCGGAACGGACGCAGGGTTGTCAAGATATGCTTCGTATAGCTCTTCGACATACGGAGCATTGCCGCCGAACAGATAGGAGTTCAGCTGGAATTGCTTCATCGTTTCCGACATTTACGCTCACCTTTCTTCGAGTTTCTCGAGAAATAGCGGGTTACTCAACCTTCCGCGCCACGGCCTGACCGTTTAGCGGATTGCGAATCAAGTCTGCTTGGAAGGACCTAAATCATGCATCCGCGGAGGATAGCACATAAGTGATACTCCCCATAAGATGCAATGCGACACAGCACCGCACGCAAACCCTTGCTCCACGGGCCTGAGCGGCACTTTGCAACTTTTACAACAGACTCTTCCTGCACTGCGAGGCAATCCCCGCCGGACGCAAAAAAGCCGCCCAGACAGCGGCGGCTTTCTTGTTTTCTTACATGCATTGCAGTGCGCGAAAAAGTTTCGACAGCAAAACTTTACTCGGCTTCGCGGCTTGCGCGGCGACGCTCGTGCTCTTTCAGGTGACGCTTGCGCAGGCGGATCGACTGCGGCGTCACTTCCACGAGTTCGTCGTCGTCGATGAATTCGACTGCGTACTCGAGCGACATCTGGATCGGCGGAACGAGGCGCACGGCTTCGTCGGTGCCCGAGGCGCGCACGTTGGTCAGCTGCTTGCCCTTGATCGGGTTCACGACGAGGTCGTTGTCGCGGCTATGGATACCGATGATCATGCCTTCGTACAGCGCGTCGCCCGGCTTCACGAACATGCGGCCGCGATCCTGCAGCTTCCACAGTGCGTAGGCGACAGCGGCGCCGTCGTCCTGCGAGATCAGCACGCCGTTGCGGCGCTCGCCGAGCGTACCTTCCTTGACCGGACCGTAAGCGTCGAACACGTGGCTCATCAGGCCCGTGCCGCGCGTGAGCGTCATGAATTCGCCCTGGAAGCCGATCAGGCCACGCGCCGGAATGCGGTACTCGAGACGCGTGCGGCCCTGGCCGTCCGACGCCATGTCGAGCATTTCGCCCTTGCGGCGGCCCAGTTCTTCCATCACGCCGCCCTGGTTGGCGTCTTCGACGTCCACGGTCAGCATTTCGTACGGCTCCTGCTTCACGCCGTCGACCTCGTGCAGCACCACGCGCGGACGCGACACGGCCAGCTCGTAGCCTTCACGGCGCATGTTTTCGATCAGGATCGTCAGGTGCAGTTCGCCACGGCCCGAGACTTCGAACGTGGTTTCGTCACCGGTGTCCTTCACGCGCAGCGCGACGTTGTGGTTCAGTTCCTTCGTCAGACGGTCGCGGATCTGGCGGCTCGTCACGAACTTGCCTTCCTTGCCGGCGAGCGGCGACGAGTTCACGAGGAAGTTCATCGTGAGCGTCGGCTCGTCCACCGTGATCATCGGCAGCGCTTCGGGGTTGTCCACCGCGCAGATGGTCGCGCCGATACCGATGTCTTCGATACCGTTGATCAGCACGATGTCGCCGGCTTCAGCCGACTCGACCTGCACGCGCTCCAGGCCGCTGAACGACAGGACCTGGTTGATCTTGCGGTTCATCACATCGCCTTCCGGGCCGAAGCGCAGGGCAACCTGCTGGCCCGGCTTGATACGGCCGCGCTTGATACGGCCCACGCCGATACGGCCAACGTAAGCCGAGTAGTCGAGCGAGGTGATCTGGAGCTGCAGGCCGCCTTCCGGGTCGGCGTCGCGAATCGGCACGTACTTGAGCACGGCGTCGAACAGGGGACGCATGTCGCCTTCGCGCGCATCCGGCGACATCGAAGCGTAGCCGTTCAGGCCCGACGCGTACACGACCGGGAAGTCCAGCTGCTCTTCGGTCGCGCCGAGCTTGTCGAACAGGTCGAACGTCTGGTTGATGACCCAGTCGATACGCGCGCCCGGACGGTCGATCTTGTTGACGACGACGATCGGCTTGAGGCCGAGCGCCAGCGCCTTCTTGGTCACGAAGCGCGTTTGCGGCATCGGGCCTTCGACGGCGTCGACGAGCAGCAGCACCGAGTCGACCATCGACAGAACGCGTTCCACTTCGCCGCCGAAGTCGGCGTGGCCCGGCGTGTCGACGATGTTGATGTGGGTGCCTTCGTACTCGACCGCGCAGTTCTTCGAAAGAATCGTGATGCCACGTTCCTTTTCGATGTCGTTCGAGTCCATCACGCGCTCAGCGACCTGCTGGTTGTCACGGAACGTGGCGGTCTGACGGAGGAGCTGGTCGACGAGCGTGGTCTTGCCGTGGTCGACGTGGGCAATGATGGCAATGTTGCGAAGGGCGCGGGACATAGGAACCTGGGTACAGTTAAGAGTGCGCGGCAGCGCGCCCGGGCGGGCGAGCGCTACACAGCCGGCTACATAGCCAGAACTGAGGCATCGCGACCACCGCCCGCCCCTTCCGGACGCATCCGGAGGCTCGATTCGGCAGCGCTGCAATGGCGCACTTTTGGGAACCTGAAATTATAGCACGCGCAGATGAATTGATCAGGCGCATATCCGATCTTTCCATCATGGGCCGCCGTGACCTGCCGGAACCCGTGCAAACAGGCACGGGGTCGGACGCTCACGGGTTCCGCAGCGGCGCTGCGCGGGATCTCAATTTTCTCACGCCCACCGCGCAAGATTAAGACCCCATCCGGCAAAGGTTATTCAGCCTCGGCAGAATAAAACCCTTGTCGCGTCAACTAACGTTTCCTATAATCCCTGCCTGGTCAATCATTGCAGTCGCAGCAGAAACATGACGGATCCGATCCCTGTACCGCCGCCCGAAATCCGCGATTACGATCTCGGCGAGAGCGTCGGCTACCTGCTCGCGCGTGCCAAGACGAGCATGTCGAACATGGTCACGCAGCGCACGCTCGCCGAGCTCGGCATCACCAGCCAGCAGGCCAGCGTGCTGTTCATGGTGGCGAGCGGCAAATGCCTGCTCGCGGCCGAACTGGCGCGCGAATACGGCATCGACGCCAGCGCGGTCACGCGTCTCGTCGACCGGCTGGAGAAGCGCGGCCTGCTCAAGCGCGTGCGCAGCTCGGAAGACCGCCGCGCCGTGCGCCTCGCGCTCACGCCCGAAGGCGAAGCGATCGCACGCCGCATGCCGGCCATTTTCACGAGCGTGACGGAGACACTCGCCGCGGGTTTCACACCGGAAGAAGTGGGCTTTCTGAAGAACATGTTGCGCCGGGTTCTGGCCAATAGCTGCGATGCTAGCCAGAACGCGAACCCGGCAGCCGGCCAGAATCCGCCGGCCAATTCATGACAGGGCAAGCAAATTTGAAACCGGAAAACAAGAAAATAGCTGCATCGTCCAGTATCACCTCACCTTCTCACGCAACGAGACGAGCAATGAAATCCCAAACCCAGTTTGCGCCAGCGCTGTCTTGCCGGGCCGCGGTGACGGCCGCGATTGCCGCGATTGCGCTCTCGGGCTGCGCGAACTACATCGGCATCAAGAGCGACAAGACGCTGGACCAGCCGCAACAGTTCGAGTCGTCGCAGAGCATTCCGGCGCAGGGTGGCCAGTGGCCCGCGCTCGACTGGGCTAGCCAGTTCGGCGATCCGCAGTTGCAGAAGCTGATCGACGAAGCGCTCGAGGGCAATCCGACCATCGCGCAGGCGCAGGCGCGTCTGGCGAAAGCGTCGTCCTATATTGAGACGTCGAAGTCGGCGCTCTATCCGAAGGCCAACGCGAGCTACTCGTGGACCCGCGAGCTGTATTCCGAAAACGCGCTGTTCCCGCCGCCCTACGGCGGCAGCTGGTACAGCGAAAACAACGTGCTCGCGAGCGCGTCGTGGGATCTGGACCTCTGGGGCAAGAACCGTCAGCGTCTCGCGCAGGCCGTGTCCTCGCAGCGCGCCGCCGAAGCCGAGATGCAGCAGGCGCGCATCACGCTCGCCGCGTCCGTCGCGCGCACGTACAACCAGCTCGCCCAGCTCTACGCGCTGCGCGACATCGCCGCGCACGAGATCGACAACCGCAAGACCATCGGCACGATCACGAACGGCCGCGTGGTCGCGGGCCTCGATACCAACGTCGAACGTCAGACCGCGAACGGCAACATCGCAACGAGTCAGGCCAATCTCTCGCAGATCGACGGCCAGATCGAGACCGTGCGTTATCAGCTCGGCGCGCTGCTCGGCAAGGGCCCGGACCGTGGTTTGCAGATCGCGAATCCGGTGCTCAATCCGGTCGCGAACGTCGCGCTGCCCGACAACCTGCCCGCCGATCTCATCGCGCGCCGCCCGGACATCGTCGCCGCGCGCTGGCAGGTCGAAGGCGCAATGCACGACGTCAAGGAAGCGAAAGCCGAGTTCTATCCCGACGTGAACCTCGCGGCGGGCATCGGTTTCGATGCGTTCGGCTGGGGCAAATTCCTCAACTTCACGAGCCGCCAGATGAACATCGGCCCGGCCGTGCATCTGCCGATCTTCGATGCGGGCGCACTGCGCGCGCAGCTGAAAGGCCGTTACGCCGACTTCGAACTCGACGTCGCGAACTACAACCAGACGCTGATCGGCGCGTTCCAGGACGTGGCGACGACGGTGTCGTCGATCCGTTCGGCGGACAAGCAGCTGGTCGACGCGCAGCACGCGCTCGATGCGTCGACGAAGGCGTACCAGCTCGCGGTGATCCGCTACAAGGCGG
>NZ_CAJZAR010000030.1 GCF_914484835.1 Paraburkholderia tropica | reverse complement strand
TGATCGCGGGCGCGACGCCAGCAGCAGCGGAGGCGGCGGCGCTTGTGAGCGCGCCGTCCCTGGCGCTTTCAGCGGCTCCAGAGGCTTCGGCGTCGGCCGTTGCGGCTTCCGCCACGACGCTCTGCGCGACGGGCAGGCAGCGCGCCACCGGCACCGCGCGCACGTTGCGATGGCCCGCGCCCGTGAAGCCCTCGACGAGAAAGCGGAACCAGCCGCGATCGATCGCGGCCACGGTCTGCCGGCCGTCGGGCTGACGCGCGGGATCGAGCGCCAGATGGCAGGTCTGCGGATCCTGGATCAGATGATCCTCGACGACGTTCGGCAGCGCCTGGCGCAGCCGCGGCCCCTTGAGCGGCGGCACGGTCGCGGACACGGTCAGCAGGTCGCGCGCGGCGATCAGCAGCACGGTCGCCGACGCTTTCGGCAACAGGCCGAGCGCCGAGCGGCCCGCGCGCTGCGTGTTGCCCGCCTTGTCGAGCAGCAGGAACGGCAGTTCGGGCAACTGCCATTCCTGCGAGTGAACCGCCGGATCGCGGGGCGGCATCAGGACGATCAGCGTGCTCAAACGCACCTCTTTTCGATGTTGGACTGGTACGGTTTCATGGTTCGTCGCGCACGCGCACGATGCGCGTCGTATGGGTCAGCGTATCGCGCCAGACGAGCGTGGTCCGGTCCACCACGGCGCGCTCGTGCTGCACGCGCCCGTGGATCAGAAAATAGCTCGAATTGACGTCGCAGAGCGAGGTGTCGATGCCCGTTTGCGGGACACCGGAGCCCTCCAGCGCAAGCTGCACGTCGCTGAGATTGCGGAAAAACACGGTCTGACGGCGCGCCACGAAGGCCTGCGCGCTCGACAGGCTCATGCCCTGAACGGTCGCGGCCACGACTTCGGCGGGCGCGGTATTCATGTTCACGGGCGTCGTGGTCGGCAGGATCGTCACGAACGGGCGCAGCCGCGCGACGATGTCGGGCGTGAAGCCGGGCACGTCCTGCAGCGCGTCGACGCTCGTCATCAGGATGGGCGCGCTGCCGCTGTTGCCGTCGGAATCGGAGAGGCCGGGATTGCTGCTGAAATTCGTGCCGCCGCTGCCGCCGCCCACCTGCTGCGTGCTCGATGTCGTGCTGCCCGGCGTCGAGCCGGTCTGGAAGCGCGTGACGGAATAGTTGAGGCCCGAGCGCAGAAAGACGGCGGCGTTCTTGGCGAGTTGCCCGTCGATGCCGAGCAGTTGCAGCAGGCGCGCGAACACCTGGATCTGCGTGAGATTGAGTTGCAGCGCGCCCGGCGCGGGCGTCGACACGAGGTTGCGCAGATTGAAACGCGCCTGCGCGTCTTCGATGGAGCCGGACACCCACGTGTCCTGGCCTTGCTCCGCGCGCACGTCGCCGATCTGGCCGAGGAAATCGGACAGCCGCGTCTTCGCGACCGGCATGCCCCACGCGCCGCCCAGATAGGTCACGCCCGCCGAGGTATCGGCTTCGGAGCGCAGCACGAGGCGCGTCCAGTCGAGCGCGCCGCGCGAGATCCACTGCGCCTGCGCGAGCAGCCGCTGGTTTTCGATGCGCCGCAACTGCACCTGCTGGCGCCACAGCATGCCCGACACGAGGATCGCCGAAAGCGCCACCACGAGCAGCGCGCTGATGATCGCCGCGCCGCGTTGCCTGCGGCGCAGCCGCGGCGCGGACGAAGCAATGCGCGAAGAACGATACGAAGTAGCACGAAGGCGAGAACGAAGGCGGCGCACGTTCATTCTCCGATCACGAAAACGCGCGTCACGGGCCGCGCGAACGAGCGAGCGCCGATGCTCACCTGCAAGCCCGTCACCGCGCGCGGCACCGGCGCGTTGCCGAGCTGCGGCACCTTCACGTTGTTGTTGTTCGCGTTCAGCTGGCCGCGCACGTCGCCCATGTTCGAGGTCCAGCCGACCTTCGGCACATAGAGGCGCGCGTCGATCGAGCCCACGCCCTGCATCATCGGCAGGGCGCTCCAGGCGTCCGATTCGCCGCCGCGCTGCGCGCGCCGCAGCGCGCCCACGGTCGCCAGCGGCGGCGACGCGTAGCGCACCACCCGGCCATCCGACACGCGATAGCGCACCACTTGCAGACGCGGCGGCGCACCCGGCGGCACCGCGAACGCGCGCACGATCTGCAGCGCGCCGCCCTCGACCGAGACGGCGGGACCGCCCGCTTCGTCGTCGCTGACGGCCATGCGCGCGTCGATGCGCATCTGGTCGAAGGTGAGCGCGAACACGCGCTCCTCGGCCATCGACTGGCTGATGATGTTGCGCCCGCGCACGATCTGGTCGAGCCCGCGCCACGCGAGAATCGCGACCACCGCGAGGATCGCGATGGCGACCAGCAGTTCGATCAGCGTGAAGCCGGCGGCGCGGCGCGGCGCGCGATCACAGCGACCGGTTCGTTTCATTGCCGATCACCGTGACGAGTTGCGCGAGATTGCCGGCGCGGCCCGGCGTCGTCACCGACACCTCCACGCGGCGAAATACCGGATTGGGCGTGGACGCCACGCGCTGCGTGCACATGAGCGCCAGATTGCCCTGCGAGCAGTCGAAACTGCGCTGGCCGATGTCGGGCCAGACATGTGAGAGATGGAGCTGCGCGAGCGCGTTGTCGGCGCTCCAGCCGGCGAGCAGGCGGTCGTGCAGATCGGCTTCGCTGGCCGCGAGGCTGCCGACCGCGCGCAGCGAGGCCGCGAGCGCGATCGCCACGATCGCGAGCGCGACCAGCACTTCGATCATCGTGAAGCCGCGCGCGGCGCGCGGCGCGAAACGTCCAGGACGGCCAGGACGGCCTGAACGAGGGCCGAAGCGGGCAGGGCGGCGCATCTCAACGCACCTCAAAGCGGCCGGTGCCGGTGCCGACGATGGTCGCGCGGCCCACGGCGGAGAACAGCGTGATCTGCACGGGCTGATCGACGGCCTCGGTGCCGAACACGACGCGGCTCGCCTGCGAGTCGTCGGCGCCCGGATAGTTGATCGCCACGCCCGTCACGCCGCCTTCCCAGTGGCGCGGGCCGAGCAGATCGTCGCGCAGCGGACGCCAGCCGTCCTCGGTGCGCACGTCGAAGCGAAAACCGCCCGAGAGCGGCTGCCACGCGATGGGCTGCGCGCGCACCTGCGCCTCGTCGCCCGCCGACTCCAGCAGCAGCGCGACGCGCTGCGCCTCTTCGTTGAGATCGGTGCGCGGATTGCGCGTGAGCGAGATCGACGCGAGCGAGACCAGCAGGCCCGCGATCATCAGCACAACGAGCATTTCCAGCAGCGTGAAGCCCGCCGCGCGCGCGCGTGACGGCTCGCGGTCCGACGCACGGACCGGCGCGCGGACACAGCGGCGGGAAGAACTAGAGCGCATGAGGCTGGAAAAAGCGGGCTGGATGAGGCTGGGTTCGGATCTTCGAATACGTCGAATGCGTTGAATACGTCGAATGCTGCGGCGGCGGCGCGCCACGCATGCCGCTTGCATGACAAGCAGGCGAGCGTGGCGCGGCGTCGCTTACTGCCAGGAGCCGACGTCGGCGTCGTTGCCTTCGCCGCCCGGCTTGCCGTCGGCGCCGTAGCTGAACACGTCGATTTCGCCGTGCACGCCCGGATTCAGATACTGGTACGGATTGCCCCACGGATCGTTGGGCAGGCGCTCGAGATAGCCGCCGTCCTTCCAGTTGTTCGGCACCGGGTCGGTGGTGGGCTTCTGGATCAGCGCCTGCAAACCCTGGTCCTGGGTCGGATAGCGGCCGTTGTCGAGGCGATAGAGCTTCATCGCCTGCATCACGGTGCCAATGTCCTGCTTCGCCGCGACGCGGCGCGCTTCGTCGGGACGGCTCATGATCTTCGGCACGATCAGCGCGGCCAGAATGCCGAGGATCGCGATCACGACCATGATTTCGATCAGCGTGAAACCGCGCTGGCGGCGCCCCTCGATTTGTGCACGGCCGAATTGCGTCCGTTTTTGGGCCCACATGGACATGACTTCTTTCCCTCCTCGCTAAAAATCGTTGCGGCGCACCGTTGCGCGCCGCACTCCGTCCTGCACGCGAACCAGGCGTTCGCGTCTCTGTGACGGGTCATTGTAATGTCACACGATGACGCCTTCGCGACCCGTTTCCGAAGTCCCTTTCCGCGCCTTTCGCGCCGCTCGTCCACCGCATTGTGGAGGCCCGCCTCAGGTTGCGCGGACGGCCCTCGCGGTGCCATCAAAACGCCCACAATACTCCGTACAATGGTGCGCATGAACCCACTGCAAATCCGCCTCCTGTCACTCGCCGCCTTCGCGGCCTTTTGCGCCACGGCTGCGTGGTGGACGCTCGAAATCGCCACCACGCGCGCCGCGCCCGTGCAGGCCGCCGCCGCCCAGGCGCCGGTGTCGCTCGACCAGGCGGGCACGCTGTTCGGCGGCAAGCTCGAACGCAGCGCCGTGCAGGACATTCACCTGTTCGGCATCCTCGCGCTTGCGCAAGGCGCGGCGGCCATCCTGAGCGTCGGCGGCGAACCGGCCAAGGCCGTCTCGCTCGGCGGCCCGATCAGCCAGGACTCGAAGCTCGCCGAAGTGCGCGCGCGCTCGATCATCATCGACCGCCACGGCGTGCGCTCGGAAATCGCGCTGCCCGCCAACGCTGCGGGCCCGACCATCTACGTGCGCTGATACGCGGTTCGAAGGCGCGTCGCCGCGCCTTTCTTCACTGCCGACTTCACTGCCGACTTCACTGCACCAGATTATTCAATTCGATGATCGGCAGCATCACGGCAAGCACGATCACCAACACGACGCCACCCATTGCCAGAATTAATAGCGGTTCGAGCAGGCTTGTCAGGAACATCGTGCGTCGTTCGAGTTCGCGTGCCTCGCCTTCGGCGGCACGATCGAGCATCGTCGTGACGTCGCCGGTGGCTTCGCCCGAACGGATCAGATGGACCAGCACGGGCGGAAACGTCTTCGTATTCCCGAGCGCACGCGAAAGCGACGTGCCTTCACGCACGCGCACGATCGCTTCGTCGATGTTGTTGCGCATCGCCTTGTTCGACAGCGTTTCGCCCGCCGCCTGCAACGCGCGCAAAATCGGCACGCCCGCCGCGCTCAGAATGCCGAGCGTGCTCGCGAAACGCACCGTGTTGTAGCCGCGCACGAGCTTGCCCGCGAGCGGCGCGGTAAGCAGCCAGCGGTCGAACGCGAGACGCGGGCCGGGACGCCGTAACGTCCCACGCACGATCCACGCAACGATCATCACGGCGATCAGCACGGCCCACCACCACTGACGCACGAAGCCCGAAAGCGCCATCATCACGATGGTCAGAAACGGCAGTTGCTGTTTCGTGCTCGCGAACACGTTCACGACCTGCGGCACTACATAACTCAGCAGAAACGTGACGATGCCAAACGCGATGATCGTCACGATCGTCGGGTACGTGAACGCAAGGACGATCTTCTGTTTGAGCGCGTTGCGCTGCTCGATGTAATCGGCGAGACGCGAGAGCACGATGCCCAGTTTGCCCGTGTGTTCGCCTGCTGCAACCAGCGCGCGATAGATATCCGGGAAGTCTCGCGGATGCTGCGTGAGCGCGTTCGCGAGCGAATGACCACCGAGCACTTCTGCGCGGATTGCGGCCATCAGTTCGCGGATGTAATCGCGCTCGGCCTGTTCGGTGAGTACCGCAAGCGCTTCGCCGAGCGGCAACCCTGCAATCAGCAGACTCGCAAGCTGACGCGTGAGAATCGCCTGTTCGCGCTGCGAGAGTTTGCGTCCGAGTGCAAGCCGCTGCTGACGCGCGCCGCGCGTGCGCGTCGCCGCCGGTTCAACGACGAGCGGCGTGAGTCCTTGCCCACGTAACTGCGCACGCGCACTGCGCGCGCTGTCGGCATCGAGTACGCCTTTTTGCGCCTTCCCTGCGGCGTCGATCGCTTCAAAGCGAAATGCTGGCATGTTGCTGATCGCCTCCGCTTATGCGCCGCCGGTCACGCGCAGCACTTCTTCCAGCGATGTTCGGCCGGAATCGATCCAGCGCTCGCCATCCTCGCGCAGCGTGCGCATGCCTTGCTCGCGGCCCGCGTTGAAGATCTCGGCATCGGCGGCGTTGCGGTGAATCAGGTTGCGGATCGGTTCGTCGATGAGCAGCAGTTCGTACACGCCACGTCGGCCCGAATAGCCCGATTGCCCGCAACGCTCGCAGCCCACCGGATGCCAGCGCTTACGGCCATCGTCCTCGACGCGTTCTTCCTTGCAATGCGGACACAGCTGACGCACGAGACGCTGCGCAAGCACGCCAAGCAATGACGAGGCGAGCAGATAAGGTTCGACGCCCATATCGGTCAGACGCGTAACCGCCGAAGCCGCATCGTTCGTGTGAAGCGTCGCAAGCACGAGGTGACCTGTGAGCGACGCCTGCACCGCAATCTGCGCCGTCTCCAGATCGCGGATTTCGCCGATCATGATGATGTCCGGATCCTGACGCAGAATCGAGCGCAGCGCACGCGCGAACGTCATGCCGATACGCTCATTCACCTGCGTCTGGCCGATGCCCGAGAGGTCGTACTCGATCGGGTCTTCCACGGTCATGATGTTCGTCGTGGCCGTTTCGAGCCGCGACATCGACGCGTACAGCGTGGTCGTTTTACCGGAGCCGGTCGGACCCGTAACCAGCACGATGCCGTGCGGCTTCGCGATCAGCTGGTCGAACTTGCCGAGCGTATCGGCGGCCATGCCGAGCGCTTCGAGATTCAGGCGCTGGGCATCTTTTTCCAGCAGACGCAGTACCGCGCGTTCGCCGTGGCCCGTCGGCAGGGTGGACACACGCACGTCAACCGGACGCCCGCCCACGCGCAGCGTGATACGTCCGTCTTGCGGCAGACGTTTCTCCGCGATATCGAGCTGCGCCATGATCTTGATCCGCGAGATCAGCGCGCCATGCAGTGCCTTCTTCGGACGCACGACGTCGCGCAGCGTGCCGTCGACGCGAAAGCGCACCACGGACGCATTTTCAAACGGCTCGATATGAATATCGGAAGCCTGCTCGCGCGCAGCCTGCGTGAGCAGCGCGTTGATCATGCGGATGATCGGCGCGTCGTCTTCGGATTCCAGCAGGTCTTCCACTTCGGGAATATCCTGCATGAGCCGCGAAAGATCGACCTCGCCTTCGACTTCGCCCACGACCTGCGCGGCGCTGCCGTCCTGACGCGCATACGCCTGATTGATCGCCTGTGCGAGTTCATCGGCAGGCACGCGCACGAGCGAGAACGCGCCGAAGTTACGCGCCACCTCGGCAATCGCTGCGCCGGACGTGCGATCGCTGATCCAAACTTCGAGACCTTCGGCGCGCTGCTGTGCGACGAGCAGCTGGCCGCTTTTGGCGAAGCCGTAGGGAATGAGGCGGGCGGCAAGCGGCGAGGGCGCCTCGCGCGCTGCCGCTGACGCCGCCTCCTGAGGCGTATCCGGCTTGCTCAAGGCTGCACCTGCGTCGGGCTCGTGAGCGGCTGTTGCTGCTGCACGGGCGACGTTTGCACAGGCACGGTCTGCACCGGAATCGTCTGGACCGGCACGGCAGGCTGCATCTGCGTGGCGTTCGCGGGCTGCGCGCCCTGAATCGTGTGCACGGCCTGCTCGCGGCGCATCTTGTCGAGGTCGAACAGGTTCAGCGCCGAACCGCCTTCGGCCGGGCCGACAGGCATCGGCGGCACGACCGGATCGTCCTTATCCTTGATCAGATTGTTGTCGGACTTGTACGCGCCCGACACGCCCTGGATGTAGTCGTAGCGATTCGACGTCACCGCCTGCGCCGTGCTGCGGTCGCTAATGATCACCGGACGCAGGAACACCATCAGATTGGTCTTCGCGCGCGTCTTGTTTTCCGAGCGGAACAGCTGGCCGATCCACGGAATGTCGCCGAGCAGCGGCACCTTGCTGTTGCTGACCTGGTAGTTGTCCTGCATCAGGCCGCCGAGCACGATGATTTCGCCGTTGTCGGCGAGCACGGTCGACTGGATCGAGCGCTTGGTGAATTCGGGACCGGCCGGATTCGTCGACGCGTTGGTCGTGCCGTTCACGATCGCCGAATCTTCCGTGTAGAGCTGCAGCTTCAGAATGCCGCCTTCGGTGATCTGCGGCTTGATGTGCAGCGTCAGGCCCACGTCGACGCGGTCGTAAGTGTTGAACGCCGAACTCGTCGAACCGCTCGTGAGGTTCGAATACGAACCCGTCTGGATCGGCACGTTGGTCCCGACGACGATCTTCGCTTCCTGGTTGTCGAGCGTGATGAGGTTAGGCGTCGAGAGCACGTTCGCGTCGCTCGACTGCGACAGCGCCTGGAGCAGCGCGCCGAGACCCTGCACGCCGAACAGATTGTGGATCCAGCCCACGTTCAGGCCTTGCTGGAGATTGCCCAGCGAGCTCACGAGGCTGCCGCTCGTCACGGCGTCCGCCGTGAGGTTGATGATGCTGTTGCCGCCGCCCGTGGCGAGATTGGTGCCGGCCAGCACGTTGCCCGTGCCGATCTGCCACTGGATGCCCAGGTTGGCGTTGGTGTTCGAATTCAGCTCGACGATCAGCGCTTCGATATAGACCTGCGCGCGGCGCGCGTCGAGCTGGTCGATCACGGCGCGCAGGTTGCGGTACACCGCGTCGGGCGCCGTGATGATCAGCGAGTTGGTCGCGGCGTCGGCCTGGATCATGCCGCCGCCCGAGTTGTCGTCGCCCTTGTCCTTGCTGTTGTCGCCGAGGAAGTCGCTGTTGCCGCCCGACGACGAGCCGCCTGACATCGGATTGCTCGACGCGCTGCTGCCGCCCAGCGAGCTGGGTAGCGGCGGGCTGCCCGACATGCCGGTGGAGTTGCTGTTGCTGCCGCCCGCGCCGCCGCTATTGCCGTTCTGGTTGAACGAATTCGCGCCGCTGCCCGACGACGACGAATCGTTGCCGCCCTTGCCCAGCATGCCGCGCAGCGTCTTCGCGAGCGTCACCGCGTCGGCGTTGCGCAGCGACACGACGTGCATGTTGCCCGGCATGCTCGTGGGCGCGTCGAGCTGTTGCGCGAGCTGCTTCGCCGCGGCGAGGCGCGCGGCATTCGAGGCGCGCAGCATGATGGAATTGGTGCGCGCGTCGGCGAGCACCGTGACCTTGAGCGTGGGATCGGAGCCGCCGATCGCGCCCGGATCGAGCATCTTTTGCAGCGTGGGCGCGATGTCGATCGCGTTGGCGTTGCGCAGCGGCACCACCTGCACCTGCTGGCCCGCGGCCGTATCCACACCGGCGATGATCGCAGCGATGCGGCGCACGTTGTCCGCGTAATCGGTCACGACGAGCGCGTTGTTGCCCGGATAGGCGGCGATCGTGTTGTTCGGCGAGATGAGCGGGCGCAGCACCGGCAGCAGATTGTTCGCCGACTCGTTCTTGAGCTGGAACACCTGCGTGATGACCTGATCGCCGCGCGCGGCGGGCGCGTTGCCCACATAGGTGGGCACGCCTTGCAGCTTGGCGTCGGCTTCCGGCACGACCTTGAGCACGCCGTGGTCCTGCACCAGCGCGAAGCCCTGCATACGCAGCGCCGATTGCAGCGTCTTGAGCGCCTGATCCTCGGGTACGGTGTTCTCGGAAACGAGATTGAGCTGCCCCTTCACGCGGGGATCGACGATGATCGTTTTGCCCGTGGCCGCGCCGATCGCCTTCGCTACCTGATCGATGTCGGCGTTGACGAAGTTGAGCGTGACCTGGGCATGCGCGAGCTGCGCCGAAATGAGCCCGCTCACGAGCAGCGCCGTGGCGAGGCGACGCAAAGCCATACGATTTCTTCTCATGGATGTCATATCGAAGCCGGCAGCGGACGCCGCCGGCTAGTCGTGCTTATCGTGCTCAACGTATGCATCGTGCCCGGACGGATGATTCGCGCGTTGCGCTACCCGCGCGCCGCTAGCCGCTGGCCGCACGCGCAAAACGCGCACGAAACGAACCGCAGACCCCTTCGATCGACCCGACTCGAACTGCCGGCGCTCCTCTCCCCGGCAACCGATGCACACCAAAAGGAGGAACAGTAGCAGCTTTTCATGTCGAATTTGTCACAAAGAAAGCCCACCCGGGGATTTCTTCTAAAGAAGAAGCTTTTTGAAGGATTTTGTAAGCATCGGGTGCACGGGCTGTGAAGACTTTGTGCTGAACCGGCCCGCTTAGGCCTGCGTACGCCGTCCGGTTGGCTTGACGCGTTATCGGCTGCCGGTATGATACGGGCGGTCCGCAAGCTCGAAAATGAGCCGAAGACACGGGTTTTCCCCAGATTCGCGAGCGCGTTCTTCCCGCTTCATGCAGGAAATTGCCGCTTGCCATGTCCTCTTCGGCCCTAGTCCGGCGTCAGAATGAATAAGGTTGCGTCCGCCACGATCGCCGCTCTCGCCCTTGCGCTTGCCTGCGCGAGCACGGCCGCGCGCGCCGATTGCTTCGACGAGGCGGCGCGCTACCAGAAGGTGAATCCGCTGATCCTGCGCGCGATCGCCTGGCAGGAATCGCACAACACGCCCGACGCACTACACAGGAATGCGAACGGATCGGTCGATTACGGCGTCATGCAGATCAACTCGATCCATTTGCCGGCGCTCGCCCAATACGGCATTTCGCAAAGCACGCTGATGGAGCCGTGCAAGAACGTCTATATCGCGGCCTGGCATCTGCGCCAGAAGATGAACAAATACGGCAATACCTGGGCCGCGGTGGGCGCGTATCACTCGGAAACGCCCACGCTGCGCGATCAATATGCGCAACAGATCGCCGCGATTCTGCGCAAGTGGAAGCTGATGCCCTGACGGGCGCCGCGTCCGCGCGAGTCCGCACATTCGCCGGCCGGCTCATCCGGCCCCGATCACACGCTCCCTCGTCACGCCGCACGCCCGCAGCGCCGCCCGCGCGCATGGTGCACAATTGAGGCTTGCGCCGCGCCGCCGCGCGCGGCCCGCTTCTTCCCGTCTTCTCTTACTGCTCACTGCGATGAACCAGCCGCCACTGCCCGTCACCGTGCTCTCCGGGTTTCTGGGCGCGGGCAAAACCACGCTGCTCAACCATGTCCTCGCCAATCGCGCCGGCCTGCGCGTGGCCGTGATCGTCAACGATCTGGCCGCCGTCAACATCGACGCCGCGCTGGTGCGCGACGCCTCCGCGCTCGCGCACGTCGAGGAACGGCTCGTCGAGTTGTCGAACGGCTGCATCTGCTGCACGCTGCGCGGCGACCTGCTGACCGAGATCCGCCGCCTCGCCGATCCAGCCCAGGCGGGCCAGCGCTTCGACGCCATCCTGATCGAATCGACCGGCGTCGCCGAGCCCTTGCCGGTCGCCGAGAGCTTCGCGTTCGCCGATGAAGACGGCCACGCACTCTCCGATTTCGCGCACCTCGACACGATGGTCACGGTCGTCGACGCCTTCAACTTCCTGCGCGACTACGCGAGCGCCGACCCGCTGGCCGAACGCGGCGTGACGGTGGGCGAGGGCGACGACCGCACGATCGTCGAATTGCTGATCGAGCAGGTGGAATTCTGTGACGTATTGGTGCTGAACAAGGCCGATCTCGTGAGCGCCGAGGACCTGGCGCGCCTTCAGCAGATTCTCAAGCAGATCAATCCGCGCGCCGTGCAGGTGGTGAGCCGCTTCGGCGACGTGCCGCTCGATCTCGTGCTGAACACGGGCCGCTTCGATTTCGACGACGCGGCGAGCGCGCCGGGCTGGCAGGCGTCGCTGCGCGAACATCGGCACGAGCATAGTCACGATCATGATCACGGCCACGCGCATGACCACGCTCACGATCACGACCACAGCGCGTGCGGCGATCCCGCTTGCGGCCACGCGCACCACGATCAGACCGACGCCTACGGCATCGGCAGCTTCGTTTATCGTGCGCGCCGGCCGTTCCATCCCGCGCGTCTGTGGGCGCTGCTGAACCAGGAATGGCCGGGCGTGCTGCGCTCGAAGGGCTTCTTCTGGCTCGCCACGCGCAACGACATCACCGGCTCGCTGTCGCAGGCGGGCGGCGTGTGCCGTCACGGCCCGGCGGGCACCTGGTGGGCCGCGCTGCCGCGCGAGGAATGGCCGCAGGACGCCGGTATCGAAGCGGAAATCGCCGCCGACTGGCACGGCGATGCCAACGACACGAGCATCGGCGACCGTCGTCAGGAACTGGTGCTGATCGGCGTGGATCTCGACCGCGCCGCGTGGCAGGCGAAGCTCGACGCGTGCCTGCTGACCGACGCCGAATACGCCGCCGGGCCCGACGCCTGGCAAGGCTACGACGACCCGTTCCCCGACTGGGATTTCGACGACGACGAACACGATCACGACCACGAAGACGAGATCGTTCACCGCCATTGAGCACGTCGGAAAGCGCTTGAATGCGCTCAATCAGCGCTACGTCGACAATGAAAAACGGCGCCGCGTCGAACTCGATTCGACGCGGCGCCGTTGTCTTTTCAGCCGAAATTCAGGCGAAAAAAAACCCGCCAGGGGCGGGTGTCAACTTAAAGCGGTAATGCCTTAACGCTTGTTGACGGCGTCCTTGAACGCCTTGCCAGCCGTGAACTTGACGGTCTTGGCAGCCGGAATCTTGATGGTTTCGCCCGTCTTCGGGTTGCGGCCGGTGCGCGCAGCGCGCTTGCCCGAGCCGAAGCTGCCGAAGCCGATCAGCTGAACCGCGTCGCCTTTCGACACAGCCTTCTTGACCACTTCGAGGAGCGTGTCCAGCGTTTCGCCGGTTTGTGCCTTGCTAGCGCCCGTCTGTGCGGCGACGGCGTCGATCAGTTCCTGTTTATTCATTGAGATGTTCCTTTCTGTGTTTAGGTTGACACGAACAGCGCGAACGCGCCGATTATACGGTCGCGTGCCGCGCCGTCGAGCAGCGACGGACCCGGAGCACCCCGGGGATTTGCGTGCGGTGGCAAGCGTATGGCTCGACCCGCGACGTCCGTGCTGCCGCTTCCCTGGGCGGCGCTTGCTATGATAGCGCAGCGCAAACCCAATAACGACAAGGGTTTCGTAGATTTCGAGGGGTAAGCGCGGGTTTTTTCGCATCGCCGTGCGCTTTTGATGCGCGCAGCACGGCGAACACCCTGCACAGACGTGTTTTTGCTGCATGCCGCGTTGCGCCGAGCCAACGTTTTGCGCCCGCAAACCCAGAGCGGGCGGGCGTTTGCGGCCTCACCTCGCGCATTTTCCCGCATCGTCGCCGCGCCCGGCACCTCCCGATCTTCACGATTGCCCTCGCTGCCAGCCTTCGCGTAAGTCATGACCGCCACTCTGATTCCCGCCACGCTCGCTTTCCGCGACGACGGCACCCCGTTCTCGCCGCGTTACGGCGACGTCTATCACAGCCCGTCCGGCGCGCTCGAACAATCCGAATACGTGTTCCTGCGCGGCAATCATTTGCCCGGACGCTGGCAAAACCAGCGCGTCTTCACCGTGCTGGAAACGGGCTTCGGCATGGGCGTGAACTTCCTCGCGACGTGGGCCGCGTGGCGCGCCGATCCCGCGCGTTGCGAGCGGCTGCATTTCGTTTCGACGGAAATGCACCCGTTTTCGCGCGACGATCTGCGCGTCGCGCTGGCAGCGGTGGTCGAACGCACCGCGCGCGCGGATCTCGCAGATCTCGCGCATGCACTCGCCGACGCCTGGCCCATGCTCGTGCCCGGCACGCACCGGCTCGAATTCGAGGGCGGCCGCGTGACGCTCACGCTCGCGTTCGGCGACGCGCTGGAGATGCTGCCCAAACTCTGGTTACGCGCCGACGCGATCTATCTCGACGGTTTCGCGCCCGCGAAAAATCCCGAACTGTGGTCGCCGCCGATCTTCAAGGCGCTCGCGCGCGTCGCGGGCGAGGACTGCACGTTCGCGACCTGGAGCAGCGCGGGCGACGTCAAACGCGCGCTTCAGCAAAGCGGCTTCGAATACCACAAGGAAACCGGCTTCGGCGACAAATGGACGATGCTGACGGGACGCTTCGCGCCGCGCTGGCGCGTGCGCCGTCACGAGCCGCCATTGCCGGTCGCGCTCGACGAACGTCATGCGGTGGTGATCGGCGCGGGCCTCGCGGGCAGCGCGCTGGTCGAACGGCTCGCGGCGCGCGGCTGGCGCGTCACGCTGATCGAGCGTCATGCCGAGCCCGCGCGCGAGGCCTCGGGCAATCCCGCCGGCGTGTTCCATCCGCTGATTTCGCGCGACGACAGCAGCGCCTCGCGCATCACGCGCGCAGGCTTTTTCTACGCGCTGCAGCGCTGGGCCGCGCTCGATGCGGCCGGTCACGCGCCGTCGCGTTCGCACGCGGGCCTGTTGCATCTGGCCACCGACGACGAAGCGCAGGCCGTGGCCGCAGCGCTCGAATCGTTTGGTTATCCCGATGATTTCGTGCGCGGCGTGTCGCGTGAAGAAGCCGAAGCGATCGCGGGCACATCGCTCGCGCAGGGCGGCTGGTTCTATCCGCTCGGCGGCGCGATCGATCCGGCTTCGCTGTGCCGCGCGCAGATCGCCGCGGCGCGCGCGCTGCCCGGCGCGCAAATCGACGTGCGCTACGGCGTGGCCGTCGCTCGCATCGAACGCGACGAAGCCGGCGCGGAAAAAGCAGGAAGCTGGCGCGTCTATGACGATGCGGGCGCACTCGTCGCGCAGGCGGGCGTCGTGATCTTCGCCAACGCGCACGACGCCTCGCGCGCCGCCGCGCTCGACTTCGCGCCCACGCGCAACGTGCGCGGCCAGCTCACGCTGCTCGACGCGAGCCCGCTGGCGTCCTTGCGCGTGCCCGTGATCGGCGACGGCTACGCGGTGCCGCTACCCGGCGACGTCACGCTCGTGGGCGCCACCTACGAAGTCGACGATACCGATACGACGCTGCGCGCGGGCGGTCACACGGAAAACATCGAGCGCGTCGCGCAGATGCTGCCCGCGCTCGACGCCTTGCGCGACGCATCGTCGGACGATCAGGAACGGCGCGGTCGCGTGGCGCTGCGCTGCGTGACCAGCGACCGCCTGCCGATGATCGGCCAGCTCGGCGACGAACAGGCCGCCCGCCAGGACGCGCAACGTCTCTCGGGCGCCTGGCCGCTCGATCTGCCGCGCACGCCGGGACTGTACGGCGCGTTTGCATTCGGTTCGCGCGGACTCGTCTGGGCCGCGTTGGGCGCGGAGCTGATCGCGTCGCAACTCGAAGGCGAACCGTGGCCGATCGAGCGCGAGCTGGTCGAACATCTCGATCCGGCACGCTTTCTCCAGCGCGCCCTGCGTCTGCGCGCGGTCTGATCGCCGCCAACACAGCGGGCTGCCTACTGTTGAGGCGACCAATACAGTTATCCACGCCGGGCTGTGGATAAGCACGTGGATTGTGGGTAAGTTCGGCAGGGACACGATGTGGACGTAAACGGGGTAACTCGGCGGCTTTTTCGAGACCCAAAAAAGTTGTTCTTCGCTGCCCCATACCCCCGCACAAGCTTTGCATGCGGTTGTGCGAACGCCAAGCCGATGATTCACATAGGTATACAGGGGTTATCCACAGGAAATCGCCGCCTTTGTTAACTGTTACTACGTATACATACGGTAAACCGTAAACCCGAGGCTAACGCCATCGCTATCGGAGGAGCCCAACACCTGCGGCGCTCGCGCGCCGTCTGCACCCGTTCCGGCCGCGACGGTCATTTTTTCCTTATCATCGTGAAAGCTCGGCGATTACGGACGCAATTACCGGCTTCGTGGTCGTTTGCCGCCGGGCGGGGACAATTGCAAAAAAGCTATGGCACAATCGCCGTTCTTTTCCGCGTTGCACGCCGCGCAAGACGGCCGACGCTTTCCACGGAACGGATGTCGCCCGGCCTGAATCTGAGTTCAGACGTACTGGCAGCGTCCGGTCCATCCAACAGCGGGCGCTGACTTCCACACGAATGCGCCCGTACCGGCTGTTCGCCGCGCAAGCGGCACCGGTGCTGAGTTTCCCGTCGTCGTTCGTCGTCCCTGGCCGCTGCCTTGTCTGGCTGCGCGCCTGCGCGCCCCGTGCAGGAGTCGGTGCCGCCGGGCATGATGACGTGGGCGCGAAACTCGCCCGGGATGCGTCGCGCATGGCTGTCGCCGGGTCATGCGAGGGCGGCACGCGGCTTGCCTGTCTGCCTGGCCGCCCGTGCCACACGCTGGACCTGCGCGACGGGCGCAGGCAGCACCAGCGGATGCGTTGTGCATCTCGACGTCGGATAGCCGGTTTGTCTTCTGCCAAAGGAGAAACCACCACGATGAAGTCGGCGTTTTCGTTCTTTCCCGACTGGCCCTTGCAGCCAGACGGCATTTTCTGGGCAGGTCTCGCGCTGCTGGCCGCTGGTTTGTGCGGCGAACTCTGCTACCGCGCCTGGCGGCTGCCGCGCATTTCGGGCTATGCGGTCATTGGCCTGATCGCGGGCGCGGCGGGTTTCGGCGTGATCGACGTCGATACCGCCATGGCCGCGCGGCCGCTGCTCGACGTCGCGCTCGGCCTGCTGCTGTTCGAACTCGGCAGCCGCCTCGACCTGCGCTGGATCCGCCGTAATCCCTGGATCATTCTGTCGAGTCTCGCCGAAGCGTCGCTCACGTTCGTGCTCGTGCTCGTCGTGCTGCTGTTCCTTTCGGTGCCCGCGATGGTCGCGATCGTGGTGGCGTCGATCGCCATGGCGACGTCGCCCGCGATGGTGATCCAGCTGAAAACCGAACTGCGCGCCGAAGGCCAGGTCACGCAGCGCCTGCTCACGCTCACGGCGCTCAACAGCATGTACGCCGTGGTGATCGAGAAGCTCGCGTCGAGCTGGCTGCATCAGGAAATCTACGGCAACGTGTTCGCCACGATCATCCAGCCGCTCTATCTGCTGATCGGCTCGATCGTGGTCGCGTACGTGCTCGCGCGCGCCTGCACCTTGTTCTACCGGCGCCTGAGCCCGCAGGACGAGCATTCGTTCGTCGCGCTGTTCGGCCTCGTGCTGCTCGCGATCGCGGTCGCGCACCTGCTCAAGCTGTCGACGATCCTGAGCCTGCTGGCCGCCGGCATCATCGTGAAGAATCTCGAACTGCGCCCGCAACTGTGGCCGCAGCATTTCGGCACGGCCGGCTGGCTGCTCACCGTGATCCTGTTCGTGCTGACGATGACCACCTTCGAATGGCACGACGTTCTCGTGGGCGGCGCGGCCGCGGCGGGTCTGATCGTCGCGCGTTTCGTCGGCAAAATGATCGGTGTGCTGATCTTTGCGCGGCCGAGCGGGCTCGAATGGAAGCAGGGCGTGGCGCTCGGCGTGGCGCTCACGCCCATGTCGGCGCTCGCGCTGCTGCTTGTCGAGGACACCTACGATCTGTATCCGTCGTTCGATCCGCGCCTGCGCGCGATCATGATGTGCGCGATCGTCGCGTTGCAGCTGGTCGGGCCGTGGCTCGTCTACCGCGCGCTCGCGCTCGTCGGCGAACGCGGCGAACAATGACCCCGGCGCCGCCGCCGCCTCGCCCGAGGCGCGGACCGGCCGCCGCACCGTAACACTGCCCGCCGCCGCGCGCGCCTCGCCGGACGATTCGTTCAACGATTCGCTAATGATTCGTCGAACGAGAGGCGAGACGCGTGGCGTGGCTGAAAGAGAGGACGTCATGTCACTGGAAACTTTTGTCGATTCGAAGCCGTTCACCTTCGGCGTCGAGCTCGAAATGCAGATCGTCAACACGCATGATTACGATCTGACCAAAGCGGGCAGCGACCTCATGCGCCTCATCAAGGATCAGGAGATTCCGGGCAATATCACGCCCGAAATCACCGAAAGCATGATCGAGCTGTCGACCGGCATCTGCACGACGCACGAGCAGGCGGTCGCCGACCTGCGCCGCATCCGCGACGTGCTGGTCACGGCCGCCGACCGGCTGAACGTCGGCCTGTGCGGCGGTGGCACGCACGCGTTCCAGCAATGGAGCGACCGCCGCATCGTCGATACGCCGCGCTTTCAATACCTTTCGGAGCTCTACGGATATCTCGCGAAGCAGTTCACGGTGTTCGGCCAGCACGTGCACATCGGCTGCCCCGACGCGGACAGCGCGCTATTCCTGCTGCATTCGCTGTCGCGCTATATCCCGCATTTCATCGCGTTGTCGGCCTCGTCGCCGTATGTGCAGGGCGTCGATACCGGATTTCACTCGGCACGCCTGAATTCCGTGTTCGCGTTTCCGCTGTCGGGCCGCGCGCCGTTCGTGCTGAGCTGGGAGGAGTTCAAGGAGTACTTCTCGAAGATGGTCCACACGGGCGTCGTCAACAGCATGAAAGACTTCTACTGGGACATTCGCCCGAAGCCCGGTTTCGGCACGATCGAGGTCCGCGTGATGGATACGCCGCTGTCGGTCGAGCGCGCGGCGGCGATTGCCTGCTACATCCAGACGCTCGCGCGCCATCTGCTGACCGACCGGCCGATCCAGCCGCTCGAGGACGATTACCTCGTCTACACGTTCAACCGCTTCCAGGCGTGCCGGTTCGGGCTGGGCGGCACCTGCGTCGATCCGCAGACGGGCGAGCGCCGCACCATCTCCGAGGACATCCTCGCGACGCTGGAGACCATCGCGCCGCACGGCGAGGCGCTCGGCTCGATGCGCGCGCTGACCGAGATCGGCACCATCGCGCGGGCGCAGAGCAACGACGCGACCTGGCTGCGCAGCGTGGTCGCCGACGAAAAGTCCTTGCACGAGGCCGTGCGGCAGCAGTGTCTGCGCTGGCGCGCTTGATGCCGGGGCGCTGACGCCAGCGCCACCAGTCGCGTAATCGCGTAAAAAAGAGGGCAGCCCACGGGCTGCCCTCGTGCTTTCCGGCCGGACGTGGCGCGATTCGGGTATTCGCATGCCCTCGGAGGGCGCTTCGCATACCGCGTCACATGCCGCTTCACATGCGGCTTTACATGCCTTTTCGCATACCGATCGGCATTGCGTTAGACGTCGTAAAAAATTTTTTTGGCCGTTGCAAGATACCAGGGGGTTCTTACTTTTTTTTGATCTTTGCCGCTGAATGGCCGATAGTAGTTGACGTGCGCGGGCGAAGCCTGTGGGTAACGTGGAAAATGCCTGAAAACTCAACGGCCTGCACGATGGAAAACTCGGGGAAAAGTCAGGGAAAACCGGGGGTGGTCAGGCGAATGACGGTTCCTTACCGCCTCGAAATTCTGGCTAACGAAGCCTTCATTTCAGAGGTATTGCGCGTTATCAAGAATCCACTCACATAGTATTGGCGCAGTTACCAACGGGTTATCCACAATTCGCGTTGGATAAGTTAGCTGTGCGATTCGCCACTCTCGCATAGAATGTCGGTTTGCCGCGCAGGACCGGGGATACGAAGGATGCCTGGGAGAGCGATCGGTAAGAAAGAATGACTGTGTGCGATGTGGCGCGGTGTGATTCCGGCGCATGCGAAGCAGGAAATTTTTGAGATGGTGCGCTCGATTCCTCGGGATCGAACGCAAAGTTCCCACAAGGCCGTCGGCACGATCGACGGCTGACGATGCAGCGCAAGCTGCCTATAACCAGCGAAAGACTATGAGCGAAGGCGTATACGGAGAGCAGGCAGCCGGGCGGGTGGCCCATAGCCTGCTGCGACTTAGCACGGCAATGCGGAGCCAGGCGTGGGACTGGGCCGAAGGCGCAGGACTCACGCCGACCCAGGGCGAAATTCTCGTGCTGCTGATGCAGCGTAAGGGGCCGATGCGCCTCGGCGAGATCGCACGCGAGACGGCACTGACCGCCGCGACCACCAGCGATGCGGTGAGCACGCTCGAAACCAAGGGTCTCGTCGAAAAGCGCCGCGCGCTCGACGACGGCCGAGCACTCGCGGTGCGCTTGACCTCGCGTGGCCGCACGGCCGCGAAGAAGGCCGCGCAATGGCCGGACTTCCTCTCGAAGGCGGTCGGCGGCCTGAAGGCCGAAGAGCAGTCGGCGCTCTACCGCACGCTGCTGAAGACGGTCTACGTGCTCGAAGCCCAGGACACGATGCCGCAGCACCGCATGTGCCTCTCCTGCTCGCACTTCGAGCCGAGCAAGAACCCGAAGAAGACGCCGCATCACTGCACGGCACTGAACATCGACATGGCGGACACCGATCTGCGTCTCGATTGCTCGGTGTACGAACAGGCCGACGCGACGACCCAGAAGAAAAACTGGAAGATCTTCGCGGCTTGATGCCGGATGGCCGCCCGAGCGAGGGCGGCCCGTGGCGGGCGCGGATTCGACCGTGCCGGCCGCCTCGATCGCGCGGCGGCCGCCTGGCGCGTCCGCGATCGGCGCCTGGCTTCGGCCTTGCGCGTTTTCTGCCTGTCCCCGTTGACCTTGTTACGCCGCGTTTGTGCACTTGCGCGCTGCTGCGCTCATGCGCCAGGGCGTGGCGTCTGTGTGTCCCCGGCAGTCGCGCCACGGCAACGTGGTGCGCCGCGCGCCGGATTGTGTAGCTGACCCAGGGATTTGTCGATGAATCGCGAGGTTTTGGCCGTACGTCACGTCTATTTCGAAGACCTCGGCAGCTTCGAGCGCGTATTCGGCGACCGCGGGCGTCCCGTGCGCTACGTCGATGTCGGCTTCGCGCGCGTGGCCGCGCTCAATCCCGTTTCGCCGTCGCTGATGGTGATACTCGGCGGTCCGATCAATGCGTGCGACGACGCACGCTATCCCACGCTTACTCCCCTTGCCGCGCTGATCGAAAAGCGCATCGCCGCCGGTTTGCCGACGCTCGGCATCTGCCTCGGCGCGCAGCTGATCGCGCGCGTGCTCGGCGCGCGCGTCTACGCTTCGGGTCAGCAGGAAATCGGCTGGACGCCGCTCACGCTCACCGACGCCGGCCGCGCTTCGCCGCTGCGTCATCTCGATGGTGGCGCAACCTCGATGCTGCACTGGCACGGCGACACTTTCGACCTGCCGCAAGGCGCGACGCGTCTCGCGTCCACGCCGCTGTGCGAGAACCAGGCGTTCGCGTGGGGCGAGCATGTGCTCGGCCTGCAATGCCATCCCGAAGTGCGCGCCGACCGGTTCGAGCCCTGGCTGATCGGCCATGCCGCCGAAATCGCATCGGCGGGCGTCGACGTCAATGCGCTGCGCGCGCAGACGGCGCAGCACGCGCCGCGACTCGAAGCGCAAGCGAGCCGCATGCTGCACGAGTGGCTCGACGCCGTCGACAAGCTCGCCGCCGCGAAGCAGCCTTAAACCCGCGCGCAATCCTGCGCGCATTCCCTCGCGCATTCCCTCGATTCCTGCATCGAACCCCGCGCGTATTCGCGCAAGCCGCCGCGCGCGGGATGGCTTAAGCGCGCGTTCCGCCGTCGCCAGCACCGAAAAAAGCCGCGTGCTATTCTCGGACGCTTCTCATCTTCATCCGCGCGATCCCCCCGCGCCATCCCCATGAGCAAGCTCTTTACACCGTTCGCGCTGCGTGGCGTGACGCTCGCGAACCGCATCGTCGTGTCGCCGATGTGTCAGTACTCCGCCGAACGCGGCGAGGCAACCGACTGGCACATGATCCACCTCGGCCATCTCGCGCTCTCGGGCGCGGGCATGTTGTGCATCGAAGCCACCGCCGTCGAGCCGATCGGCCGCATCACGCCCGCCGATCTCGGTCTCTGGGACGACGCCACCGAAGCCGCGCTCGAACCGGTGATCGCCGCGATCCGCCGTCATTCGCCGATCCGCATCGCCATGCAGATCTCGCACGCGGGCCGCAAGGCATCGAGCCACGTGCCCTGGGACGGCGGCCAGCTGATCTCGGTCGCCGATGGTGGATGGCTGCCGCATGCGCCGTCGGCGCTGCCGCACAAGGCCGACGAAACGCCGCCGCTCGCGCTTGACGTCGCGGGCCTGATGCGCGTGAAGGAAGCGTTCGTGGCGACCGCGCGCCGCGCCGCGCGTCTGGGTATCGACGCGCTCGAAGTGCATGCGGCCCACGGCTATCTGCTGCATCAGTTCCTCTCGCCGATCGCGAATCAGCGCACCGACGAATACGGCGGCTCGCTCGAAAACCGCATGCGTTTTCCGCTCGAAGTTTTCGACGCGGTGCGCGCCGTGTTTCCCGACGATCGGCCGGTTGGCGTGCGCGTGTCGGCGACCGATTGGGTCGAAGGCGGCTGGACGCCGGAAGAGACCGTCGTGTTCGCGCAGGCGCTCAAGGCGCGCGGCTGCGACTGGATCGACGTGTCGACGGGCGGTGTTTCGCCGCTGCAGAAGATTCCACTCGAACCCGGTTATCAGGTGCCGTTCGCGCGCAAGGTGAAGCAGGAGACCGGCATCAACACGATGGCCGTGGGTCTCATCACCGACCCGTTGCAGGCGAACCAGATCGTCGAAGATGGCGAAGCCGACATGATCGCGATGGCGCGCGCGATGCTCTACGATCCGCGCTGGCCGTGGCACGCGGCGGCGCAACTCGGCGCGACGGTGAGCGCGCCGCCGCAGTACTGGCGCTCGCAGCCGCGCGACCAGAAACATCTGTTCGGCGAGACGACGCTCGGTCAACGTTGAGTCTCTATGCGGCGTACGGGTTGAACGAAGGCGCCGCGAACGTGTACGATTCCAGATGTGACGCGCTTCGCGCTTCGACTCGTGGTTCGAGACCGATGCCTGCGCGTTCACGAGCGCGGCGCCGACAAGGCGCCGCATTCACGTGGAAGCACGCAATGCATCGCCGGGGCAAGGCAACGTAACGCAGCGCCTCGCATTGCACGCGCGCTTTCACGCAGGACGCACGCACCGGGCAGCGAATGCCGCGAGCGGGAAACGTCTCCCCAGTACTTCACAAGGATTCATTCAATGAGTGTACGCAGGATCGTCGTGCGCCAGTCGGGCGTACACGGCAAGGGCGTATTTGCGGTTGGTCCGATCGCGGCTGGCGAACGTCTGATCGAATACAAGGGCGAGCGCATTTCGTGGAAAGAGGCGCTGCGCCGTCATCCGCACAATCCCGACGAACCGAATCACACCTTCTATTTCGCACTCGATGACGGCGACGTGATCGACGGCAAGGTGAAGGGCAACAGCGCGCGCTGGATCAATCATTCGTGCGCGCCGAACTGTGAAGCCGAAGAAATCGACGGCCACGTCTACATTCACGCGCTGCGTGAAATCGACGGCGGCGAAGAACTGTTCTACGACTACGGTCTCGTGATCGACGCGAAGCAGACGAAGAAGCTCAAGCGCGAATACGAATGCCGCTGCGGCGCGCGCAAGTGCCGCGGCACGATGCTCGCGCCGCCCGAGGAAGAGAAGGGCGGCAAGAAGTCGAAGGGCAAGAAAAAGAAGTGATCGCGAAGTCGCGACGCGTCGGACATGTCTTCCTGCGCGTTCGCTTCACGACTGACGACTGAAATGAACAAGGGCCGCGTTTGCGGCCCTTGTTGTTTGCGATGCGCGTGGACGGCTTAGAGATCGATCGGCGCGTCGTGCGCGGGTTTGTTCGTGGACGCCGGAGTGTCCGCGCTCGCGGCGGGGGCGCTCGTTGGCAGCGCAGTTTGCTCCGGCGTTTGCAGTGTCGTTTGCTCCGGCGTTTGCGCGGCGGCCGGACGCTGCGTGTGATCGCCGCTCGCGATCGCGATGCGACGGTTCACGAGCGGCACGCGCACGATGAAACGCGCGCCGCCTTCGGGTGCATCTTCGTAATGCACGCTGCCGCGATGCAGCGCCATGATGTCGTGGACGATCGCGAGACCGAGGCCCGCGCCGCTATCGACGCCGCTCTCGCTCTGACCGTCGCCGCGGAAGAAGCGCTTGAACAGATCGGCTTGCTGCGCGAGCGGCACGCCGCGGCCATTGTCCTCGACGATGATTTCGGCCATCGGCAAACCTTCGGCGAGCGTCTGCGACACGGTGACCGTGATGCGGCCGCCATCGGCGCGCGCGGGCGGCAGATACTTGAGCGCGTTGTCGAGCAGATTGGCGATCACTTCGTGCAGCAGCACGGGATTGCCGCGCACCATCAGCGGCGTGCCGTTCTCGGGATCGTCGAGACGCTGGAAGCCCAGATCGACGTGGCTCGCGAGCGCGCGCGGCACCCACTCGGCGCCCGTTTCGAACGCGAGCGCGGCCATGTCGATATCGACGAAACGCGCGGCCTGTTCACCCGGCTCCGCGCGTGCGAGCGAAAGCAGCTGATTCGAGAGGCGCACCGCGCGGTCGGCGGCGGCACGCAGTTCGCGCACGGCGTCGTTGACCTTTTGCGGCTCGCGCGCATTGACGGCCTGTTCGGCGTGCAGCTTCACGGCGGTGAGCGGCGTGCGCAACTGATGCGCGGCGTCGGCGATGAATTTGCGCTGGCCTTCGAGCGCGGTCTTCAGTCGGCCGAGCAGCGCGTTCAGCGCGCCCGTGAGCGGACGGATCTCGACGGGCACGAAGGTCTCGTCGACCGGTTCGAGCGAAGTGTGGGTCTGGCGGTTCAGCGAATCGGCGAGATCGGTCAGCGGGTTGAGCTGCTGATTCACCACGCGCCACACGATGACCCAGCCCGCGAGCAGCAGCAGCAACAGCGGCATCATGATCGCGACGAGAAACTCGGCGGCGATGCGGAAGCGATGATGCACGGGCTGGCCGACTTCGACCACGATCGGATTGCCGGTGGGCTGCTCGACACGCACCTGCGCCACGCGCACGCTCACGCCGTGATACAGGGTCTCGAACACGTAGGCGTAGTGCATGCGACGCACGTTCGTGCCTTGCAGCGGCAGATCGTGGTCGCCGGCGATTTCGGTTTCGCCGTTGCTGATGCGGTAGACGAGATGCTCGACCGGATCGGAGAACATCGCCTGCGCGAGCGGCGGCACCGTCACGGGCGCTTCGGGGCCGGCGATCTGGATCTGTTTGGAGATGGCCGTGGCGAGGTCGGCGAGCGAGCGGTCGACCACGTGCTGCGTGTACTGCCACGCCAGCCAATAGGCGATCAGGCCGCTCATCAACGCGAGCAGCGAAAGTGGGGCGGCGAGGCGCCGCAGCAGCGTACGCCGCAGGCTCGTTGCGGCCGGAAGGGACATGATCGATTCGGGCGAAAAGGGAGGGCTCACAGGCGCGGCGCGTGGGCGCGCCGGGCGGTCCCGGACCATTTTACGCGGGTGCGCAGACAAGCGGCAGAGTTGGACCGGTGCGCCCATTTTCTGGGCATGAGCCGGGCCATGCCGGGCGCGCGAACGAGGCGCGACGCACTGGCCGAAACAATCAGGAGACCTGCCGATTTTGCGGCGAAAAAAAACGCGGCGCATGCAGAGTGCGGCGCCGCGTTTTTCGTGGATCGGCCTCAGGCGGCCTGGCGGATTTCCTGCAGCAGATAGCCGAAACCGCGCACCGTGACGATCTCGACACGGCAGTTTTCGAGCTTCTTGCGCACGCGGTGCACGTAGACTTCGATCGCGGTGTCGCCGAGATCGCCGCCGAAATGCGTGAGGTGATCCTGCAGTTGCGCCTTGCTCACGACGCGGCCGTGACGCAGCAGCAGCATTTCGAGCACGGCGAATTCGCGCGGCGAGAGTTCGAGCGGCTTGTCGTCGTTGAAGATGCGGCGGTCGACGCCCGACAGGCGCACGCCGCCGAGCGACACTTCAGGACGCGGCACGTCGCCGTGCGGGCCGCTGCGGCGCATCACGGCGCGAATACGCGCTTCGAGTTCGGCAGGCTCGAACGGCTTGAGCATGTAGTCGTCGGCGCCCGAATTGAGGCCTTGCACGCGGTCGTTCAGCTCGTCGCGCGCGGTGAGGACGATCACCGGCGTGTGACGGTTGCTTTGACGGAAACGCGACAGCAGCGTCATGCCGTCGATGCCGGGCAAGCCCAGATCGAGGATCACGAGCTCATGGCGATTCTGCGTGAGTGCCTGTTCGGCGAAGATGCCGTCGTGGACCATGTCGACCGTGAAGCCGGCTTGTTCGAGGCTGGACTGGATACCGCGTGCGATGGGGCGGTCGTCTTCGATCAGAAGGAGTCGCATGGATTTCGCTCAAGTACAATGGGTTTAGCGTTCAGGCACGCAGTTCGCAAAGCGCCGCTTGGTTCGAAAGCACAGCGATTGAGCGGCACTGCGTGCGACGGTTGCACGGTCACGACCCCATGTCCGATATTTCGATCACCGAACTCGAAGCCGCGATTAACTTCTGGCGCAACCGTTCGCCATCGAGCGGCGACGAACTCGCGTTGTGCAAGGAGGCAAGCGCGCTCTCCAGGCCGTATGCGCTGCTGATTGTACAGCGTCAGAACGTCTTCTCACCGGAACGTTTAGACCCCGTTGCACGTGCTGCCTGGGAGTCTTACGTGTCCCTCAAGAATGGCCTTCAAAGCTGAAGGTTTGGACGCCTGATTCCCTGCATTATGCTTTCATTGCAGCGGTTTTGCCTGTTGCGCGCCATGCTCACCTCTACCTAACGCGCGATACACGCAATGCGTTTACCTGCGATTCGCGCATTCGTATCGAACGCGCTGCGCCACGCGCGGCGATCGCGTGCTTCAAGGCGTGCTTCAAGGCGTATTTCGCGCCGTAATTAAAGGCGCGTTTAAACAGCGAGCGGTCCCGGCGAAATCGAATCGATGAAACGAGCGAGCGCGACATCGCGTTCGGTGAGTCCGTCGGCTTCGTGCGTCGAGAGCGTGATTTCGACGCGGTTATAGACGTTGAACCATTCGGGATGGTGATTCATTTCCTGCGCCTTGATCGCCACGCGCGTCATGAAGCCGAAGGCCTCGTTGAAATCGGCGAAGCGGAATTGACGCTGGATCGCATCGCGGCCCGCGACGGCATGCCAGCCGTGCAGTTCGGCGAGTTGCGTGGCGCGCTCGTCGGATGTAAGTCGGTTGATCATCGTGGCACCTGTTGAGCTGGGTTGTGCGACTGGGTTGTGCGAGATTGCGCCGGTCCATTTTTTCACGGATGCGCGGCGCGTGCCTGCGAGCCCGGCAGCGCGCGGCGGGGCAGGCGGCGTTCGATGGCAGGGCGCGCCGCGCGTCATGCGGCGCTGCACACTCAGACGTCGCCGTCGGCGAGCCAGCCTTCGCGCGTGCCGCGCGTGTAGATCGTGTCGCTGTGCAGCACGTCGCCGGCCGCGTGCGGGTCGGTGGCGATCAGCGCGGCGGGATCGCCCAGACGTGCCGCAATGCCCGCGCCCAACGCGTCGAATAGCTGCGCGAACGAGTCGATCACGAAATACGTCTTCTGGAACGTGTCGATGCGATAGCGCGTGCGCAGCACGCGGTCGAGATCGAAGCCGAGCCGGTTGGGCGCGGCGCTTTCCACACTGTAGAGCGATTCGCCCTTGCTGGAGACGATGCCCGCGCCGTAGATCTTCACGCCGTGCGGCGCGCTCGCGTCGCGCATCAGGCCGAATTCGACCGTGTACCAGTAGAGGCGCGCGAGCAGCGGCAGCGCGCGGTCTTCGACGGTCAGCGCGACGCGTCCGTAGGCGTGGATCGCATCGGCGAAAACGGGGTCGGTCAGTAGCGGCACGTGGCCGAACAGATCGTGGAAGCAGTCGGGTTCCTGCAGATAATCGAGCTGATCGGGGCGGCGCATCCACCATGTGACGGGAAAGCGGCGATTCGCGAGATGCTCGAAGAAGGTGCGGTCGGGCACGAGGCCCGGCACGGCGACGATGCGCCAGCCCGTGGCGGCCATCAGGCGCTCGCTGACGGCCTCGAACGAGGGCACGTGCGCGACGTTCAGGCCGATGCGCCGCGCGCCTTCGATAAAGGCCTCGGAAGCGCGGCCCTCAAGGAGCGCCATTTGCCGCCGATAAAGCTGGTCCCACACCGCGTGATCGACCGCGCCGTAACGTTCGAGCGGCTGGTCGATGGTGAAATTGGGGCGGGTTTCCAGGCCCGCGTCGAACTGCTCCTGCAGTTTCGCGGTAGCGGCGGCGGCCATGCGTGATGCTCCTTTCAATGGGCTTGCTGAAGCACCAGTGTAGAGCGGAGCCCGCGCGGCGTGCGCGCAATATCGGTGTTGTTTCGTCTTGGTATGCAATAATCCTGCATCAATCAGTCAATTAATGCAGGATTCATTCATGCTGGAACTCGATCACTTCGATCTCGCGCTTCTCGACGTTTTGCAGCGCTTCGGCCGCGCCACGCATCAGCAACTGGGCGAGCAGGTGCCGCTGTCGCCGTCGCAGATCGGCCGGCGTTTGCAGCGGCTGGAGGCGTCGGGCGTGATCGACGGCTATCGCGTCGTGCTGCGGCCCGAGAAGCTCGGGCTCGGCGTGACGGCGTTCACGAGCCTGAAGCTCAAGCATCACGGGGATTCGATCATCGAGCAGTTCCAGCAGCAGATCGACGTGCTGCCGGAGGTGCTCGAATGCCACGCGGTGGTGGGCGACGCCGATTATCTGCTGCGGATCGTGGCGCCGGATCTGAACGCGCTGTCGTCGTTCGTGATGAAGAAGCTGATGCGCGTGCCAGGCGTGGACAGCGTGCGCTCGAACATCGTGCTCACCACGTTCAAGCGCAACGGGCCGCTGCCGCTCGGGCACCTGGAGCCGGGCGCGGCGGCGCCCTGAAGGGTGCCTTGAAGTGCGTCTTCAAGGGCGCGCGAGGCGCCGCTTTCAGGCGCGCTTGTGGGCGCGTTTGCAGGCGCTTCAGGCCGCCTGCGCGGGCGTATTGAGCAGATCGACGTAGGCCACGGCCACGAGGTCGCTCTCGTCCACGCCAAGCTGTTTGAACACGGCGTGCGCTTCGGCTTCGCCGCCTTGCTCGTCGTCGTCGGGGGCGAGCACCACTTCCAGCTCGACGAAATCGCCGAGACCGTCCACGCGGTCCAGATGAATGCGCGTGCGGCCCGCGAGATACACGTGGCGCTCCTTCGAGACGATGCCGCGCGTGGTCAGCGCCGTCGCCAGCAGCGAGTGCATGGCTTCGGCGTTCGTGACGGGGCTGCGCGTGTAATACGAGGCCTTGGGGCCGTCGCGGTCGTCGCGCTGGTAGAAGATCAGCTCGGGCGGCGTGCCGTCGTCGAACTGGCGCAGCTTCAGGCGGCCGCGCGGCACGTCGTAGAAGAAGTCCTGCTGGCGAAAGATCAGCGGCGCATCGGTGGCGAGCTGGGCGGCGCGCTCGCGCAGTGCGTCGAACTGACGGGCGCGGGCTTTGATTTCGATGTTGCGGGCCATGCAAGCTCCTGTGGAACGAGGGAACAATGGGCGAGGCTCGGAGCGCGCCGCGTCGCGTGCAAAAACGCGGAGCGAATGTCGAATCTAGCAAAACTTGCGTGACCGCGCTGTTACATCCGCTCAAGTCGGCGCGCGTCGATGCGTGTTCGATGCGCCTTCGATCGATTTATCCGATTCGTCTGACCAACGGGCGGCCGCAAAGCGCGTGCTCGTCATGAGCGCGGCTCATATCGCGCCTACAAACCCCACTGCGTTTCGATCGACTTGAGCGCGGCCGCGATCACCGGTTCGTCGCGCCGCGTGGCGAGTGTGATGAAGGTGAGTTCGGTCGGCACCGTCACGCCTTCGACGATGGTCAGCCCGTGCGCATGCGCTTCGGCGATGGCGGTCGCGTCGCGCGCGAGCGTGAGGCCCACGCCCGATTTCACGAGATCGAGCATCGACGGTTCCTGATCCACTTCCGCGACCTTGACCGGTTTCGCCTGCGCGGCTTCGAACAGGCCCGAGAGCAGCCGGTTATGCGCCGACGCGGGCGGCGTCCAGATCCAGGGCAACGCGGCGAGCGCACGCCAGTCGCGCGCGTCCTTCACGCGCTCCTTCCAGCCCGCGGGCGCGAGCACGCGGTACTGAAAGTGCGTGAGCGTGAGCGTGTGGAAGGTGTCGGTATCGGCAGCGGATTGCGAAGCGGGTTGTGAAGCGGGTTGGCCGATGTAATAGCCCACATCGAGTTCGCGCGCGCGCACCTGATCGAGCACCCAGCCCGACATGCCATGGCGCAGCGCCGTTTCGATCTGCGGCCAGGTTTCCACGAGTTGCCGCAGAAAGCCGCCGAGGCGCAGAAACGCGGGATCGAGAATGGTGCCGATACGCAGCCGCCCGCGCACCTCATGCCGCAATGCAGCAGCGGCGCGCTGCACGTCGCTGGCCGCGTTGAGCGCGCGTTCGGCATGCGGCAGCAGCGCCTGACCGTCGCGCGTCAAGGCGAGGCCGTGCGACGTGCGCGTGAACAGCGTTACGCCCAGCGTCTCCTGCAGATGCTTGATCTGCAGGCTCACCGCGGGCTGCGTGAGATGCAGATGCGTCGCCGCGCGCGTGAGGTTGCCCTCGCGCGCGACCGTCACGAATGCCCGCAACAAGGTCAGGTCCATCCACTGATATTAACTCGCCTTATATCGCTGTTGAGGATTAATCATTGGATCGGCGCGGCCTTGCACGATTACGCTGAATGTCTGAATCCAAAGCGGCCGTGGGCGGAGCGTATTCACGGTGCGCATACAACAACCTCCACCGAAGAGGCACACATGGGCGAGACACATCGAAGCGAGGCCGGCGTCAGCACGCCCGCCACCTTGACGCACTACGTGAATGGCAAGCCGCTCGACGCCACGAGCGGGCGTTACGCCGACGTCTTCAATCCGGCCACCGGCGCGGTCGCCGCGCGCGTGCCGCTCGCGAGCGTCGCCGAAGTCGACGCGGCCGTGGCCGCCGCGCACGCCGCGTTTCCTGCGTGGAGCGAAATGGCGCCCATCAAACGCGCGCGCATTCTCTTCAAGTTCAAGGATCTGCTCGACCAGCATCACGACGAACTGGCCGAACTCGTCACGCGCGAACACGGCAAGGTGTTCTCCGACGCGAAGGGCGAGGTGATGCGCGGCATCGAGATCGTCGAGTTCGCGTGCGGCATTCCCAATCTGCTGAAGACCGATTTCACCGACCAGATCGGCGGCGGCATCGACAACTGGAATCTGCGTCAGCCGCTCGGCGTGGTCGCGGGCGTCACGCCGTTCAACTTTCCGATGATGGTGCCGTGCTGGATGTTCCCGATCGCGCTCGCGTGCGGCAACACCTTCGTGCTCAAGCCCTCGGAACGCGATCCGTCGGCGTCGCTGCGGCTCGCCGAACTGCTGCACGAAGCGGGCTTGCCCGATGGCGTGTTCAACGTCGTGCACGGCGACAAGGTGGCCGTCGACGCGCTGCTCGCGCATCCCGACATCGCCGCGCTGTCGTTCGTCGGCTCCACGCCGATCGCGGAATACATCTACACGGAAGGCACGAAACACGGCAAGCGCGTGCAGGCGCTCGGCGGCGCGAAGAATCATCTCGTCGTGATGCCCGACGCCGATCTCGATCAGGCCGTCGATGCGCTGATTGGCGCGGCGTACGGTTCAGCGGGCGAGCGCTGCATGGCGATCTCGGTGGCGGTGGCCGTGGGCCATATCGCCGACGAACTGATCGAGCGTCTTACGCCGCGCGTGAAGTCGCTCAACATCGGCGACGGCATGAACGAAGCCACGGAAATGGGGCCGCTCGTCACCGCCGCGCATCGCGCGAAAGTGCAGGGCTATATCGATGCGGGCGTGGCTGCGGGCGCGAAGCTCGTGGTGGACGGACGCGGTCACGAAGTGCCCGGACGCGAGAGCGGTTTCTTCCTCGGCGGCACGCTGTTCGACGACGTGAAAACCGATATGTCGATCTATCGCGAGGAGATTTTCGGGCCGGTGTTGAGCGTGGTGCGCGTGCCCGATTTCGCGAGCGCGGTCGAGCTGATCAATGGGCATGAGTTCGCGAACGGCGTGTCGTGTTTCACGTCGGACGGCGGCGTGGCGCGCGCGTTCTCGCGGCAGATCAAGGTGGGCATGGTGGGCATCAACGTGCCGATTCCGGTGCCGATGGCCTGGCATTCGTTCGGCGGCTGGAAGCGTTCGCTGTTCGGCGATCATCACGCTTACGGCGAAGAGGGCGTGCGCTTCTACACGCGCTACAAGAGCATCATGCAGCGCTGGCCGGACAGCATCGCGAAGGGCGCGGAATTCACCATGCCCGTGGCGAAGTGAGGCGGTCATGGTGGCATTGAGCGAAACGCCAAGCGCAACGTCGACGGCGCGCCGGCAAGAAGGCGAGTTCGATTACGTGATCGTCGGCGCGGGCACGGCGGGCTGCGTGCTCGCCAACCGGCTCTCGCAGGACGCGGATGTTTCCGTGCTGCTGATCGAGGCGGGCGGCAAGGACGACTATCACTGGATTCACATTCCGGTCGGCTATCTGCACTGCATCGGCAATCCGCGCACGGACTGGCTCTATAAAACCGTCGAGGAAAAAGGGCTCAACGGGCGCGCGCTGTCGTATCCGCGCGGGCGTGTGCTCGGCGGCTCGTCGTCGATCAACGGCATGATCTATATGCGCGGCCAGCGCGAGGATTACGACGGCTGGGCGCGCGAGACCGGCGACTCGGGCTGGTCGTGGGACGCCGTGCTGCCCGTGTTCAAACGCAGCGAGGATTACCACGGCGGCGCGGGCGAATTTCACGGCGCGGGTGGCGAATGGCGCGTCGAAAAGCAGCGCCTCAAATGGAAGATTCTCGAAACCTTTTCGCAGGCCGCGCAGGAGCAGGGCATTCCGGCGACGAGCGATTTCAATCGCGGCAACAACGAAGGCGTCGGTTACTTCGACGTGAACCAGAAGCGCGGCGTGCGCTGGAATGCGTCGAAGGCTTTCCTGCGTGCGGCGATGAAGCGGCCCAATCTCACGGTGGTCACGGGCGCGCTCACCGAACGCGTGATCTTCGAGGGCAAGCGTTGCGTGGGCGTGGAATATCGCGGTGATATGCCGTACTTCGCGCGGGCGCGCTGCGAAGTGATTCTGTGCTCGGGCGCGGTGAATTCGCCGCAACTGCTCGAACGCTCGGGCGTCGGCCAGGCGGCGCGGCTCGCGCAACTGGGCGTGGGCGTCGTGCAGGATCTGCGCGGCGTCGGTGAGAATCTCCAGGACCATCTGCAACTGCGCATGGCGTATCGCGTGAACGGCGTGCGTACACTCAACACGGCGTCGGCGCATTGGTGGGGCAAGCTGATGATCGGCATGGAGTACGCGCTGATGCAAAGCGGGCCGATGTCGATGGCGCCCTCGCAACTCGGCGTGTTCGCGAAGTCGGACGTCAGCGATCCGGGACTCACGCGCCCCGATTTGCAGTATCACGTGCAGCCTTTGTCGCTCGATCGCTTCGGCGAGCCGCTGCATCGCTTCAATGCGTTCACGGCTTCGGTGTGCAATCTGCGGCCCACGTCGCGCGGCAGCATACACGCGGCGTCGGCGGACCCGTCGATTGCGCCCGTGATCGCGCCGAACTATCTCTCGACGGAACACGACTTGCGCGTGGCCGCGAACGCGTTGCGGCTCACGCGGCGCATCGCGGCGTCGTCGGCGCTCGCGCACTATCAGCCGCACGAGATTCTGCCGGGGCTCGCGTTTCAGAGCGAGGCCGAATTGCGCGAGGCGGCGGGCAACATCGGCACGACGATTTTTCATCCGGTGGGCACCTGCCGCATGGGCCGCGCCGACGATGACGACGCCGTGGTCGACGCGCGTTTGCGCGTGCGCGGCGTAGAGGGTTTGCGTGTGGCCGATGCGTCGGTGATGCCTTTCATCACGTCGGGCAACACGAATTCGCCGACGCTGATGATCGCCGAGCGCGCCGCGGACATGGTGCGCGAAGACCGTCGCGCGGGCGCGAGTTCAACGGTGCGAACCGATGCGCGCGCGCCGGTTGCGGCTGGGTGAAAAAGGCGTTGTAACGGGGTTTAAAGCAGGGCTCGAAGCAAGGTTCGAAACACCGACTTCAGCGTGTGCTTAACTGCCGCGCGCGAGGTCGGAAAAAACGTTTCGGATCACTATCCAGGACGTGCGCCGCTCACGCGGCGTGCGTGTTTTTGCACGTCCGGCGTCAAAGCGTGATGCGTCTAACGTGCGCGCATCACGCTGCCAACGCGCGCCTATTTGACGCGAAATCGCGTGCGTTCGATTGGTGTGCATCGCCATTCTCCAGTAAGTGCAAATCCCAATGATTGCGGTGCATCATTGGCGAGACAATGGCGCTCACAGACAACAGTGGATAACGACAGCGGGCAGCGCGCGCCGCAACATGGCGCGCGAAACACGAGCCGTACACAGGCCCCGCAATCTGAAGTGTTACGCCTTACTTCACGTGGAAGGGGACATGATTCTCGGCGACACGATTCTGGAAACGCGCGGCCTCACGAAACAGTTCAAGGGCTTCACGGCCGTGAACGGCGTGAACCTGCGCGTGTGCCGCGGCTCCATCCATGCGCTGATCGGACCGAACGGCGCGGGCAAGACCACCTGCTTCAATCTGCTCACCAAATTTCTCGTGCCGAGCGCGGGGCGCATCGTCTTCAACGGCATCGACATCACGCATGAGCGGCCCGCGCAGATCGCGCGGCGCGGCATCATCCGCTCGTTCCAGATTTCGGCGGTGTTTCCGCATTTGACGGCTTTGCAGAACGTGCGCATCGGCTTGCAGCGTTCGCTCGGCAGCGCGTATCACTTCTGGAAAAGCGAGCGCACGCTCGCCGAACTCAACGACCGCGCGATGGATCTGCTCACGCAAGTGGGCCTCACCGATTTCGCCGATGTGCCCACGGTCGAACTCGCCTACGGCCGCAAACGCGCGCTCGAAATCGCGACCACGCTCGCGATGGAACCCGAGTTGATGCTGCTCGACGAACCCACGCAAGGCATGGGTCACGAAGATGTGGACCGCGTGACCGCGCTCATCAAGAAGGTCTCGGCCGGTCGCACGATCCTGATGGTCGAGCACAACATGAACGTGATCGCGGGCATCTCCGACACCATCACCGTGCTTCAGCGCGGCGAGGTGCTGGCCGAGGGCAGCTACGCGGAAGTGTCGAAGAATCCGCTCGTCGCCGAAGCCTATATGGGCAGCGCCGACGCCGCGCTCGCGGGGGCGCACGCATGAGCACCGTAACCGAACAACGCGGCCAGGACGAGAGCCTCGCCGCGCCGCCGGGCGAGAGCGCGCTCGACATCACGGGCTTGCAGACGTGGTACGGCGAATCGCACATCCTGCATGGCGTCGATCTGAACGTCGCACGCGGCGAGGTCGTCACGCTGCTCGGCCGCAACGGCGCGGGGCGCACGACCACGCTGCGCGCCATCATGGGCCTCACGGGGCGGCGCACGGGCTCGATCCGCATCGGCGGGCGCGAGACCATCAGCATGCCGACCTATCGCATCGCGCACTGCGGCGTCGGCTATTGCCCCGAGGAGCGTGGCATCTTCGCGAGCCTGTCGTGCGAGGAGAACCTGCTGCTGCCGCCCGCCATCGGCGTGAAAAACGGTACGAACAGCGGCGCGCAGGGCATGTCGCTCGACGAGATCTACTCGATGTTCCCCAATCTCGCGGAGCGCCGTCACAGCCAGGGCACGCGGCTCTCGGGCGGCGAGCAGCAGATGCTCGCGGTCGCGCGCATCCTGCGCACGGGCGCGAACCTGCTGTTGCTCGACGAGATTTCCGAAGGCCTCGCGCCGGTGATCGTGCAGACGCTCGCGCGCATGATCGTCACGCTGAAATCGCGCGGCTACACCATCGTGATGGTGGAGCAGAACTTCCGTTTCGCGGCGCCGCTCGCGGACCGCTTCTATGTGATGGAGCACGGGCGCATCGTCGAGCGTTTCGGCGTCGCCGAACTCGAGGGCAAGATGCCCGTGCTGCACGACCTGTTGGGAGTCTGACCGTTTCGATCCGCCTCGCGCGCGCTCGTCGAACGCGCCGCGCGATGCGTTTGTCTTGTCTGATCCGCAGCGCTGAATAACACGTAACCAACGAAGGAGACTGCAATGAAGAAGACCCCGTTCGCGCGGCTCGCGGCGCTCTTTACCGCCACGGTGGCCGCAGCGGCGCTCGGCGCAGGCAGCGCGCACGCTGCCGACGACGCGGTGAAGATCGGCTTCATCACCGACATGTCGGGCCTCTATGCAGACGACGACGGCCAGGGCGGCCTCACGGCGATCAAGATGGCGATCGCCGACTTCGGCGGCAAGGTGAACGGCAAGCCGATCCAGATCATGTACGCGGATCACCAGAACAAGGCCGATATCGCGGCGTCGAAGGCGCGCGAATGGATGGACCGCGACGGGCTCGACATGCTGCTCGGCGGCACGAACTCGGCCACCGCGCTCGCGATGAATCAGGTCGCGCAGGAGAAGAAGCGCGTCTACTTCAACACGGGCGCGGGCACCGATGCACTGACCAACGAGCAGTGCACGCCGTACACGGTCCACTACGGCTACGACACGGTCGCGCTCGCGAAGGGCACGGGCCTCGCGGTGCTCAAGCAGGGCGGCAAGACGTGGTTCTTCCTGACCGCCGACTACGCGTTCGGCAAGTCGCTGGAGAAGAACACCGCCGACGTCGTGAAGGCGAACGGCGGCCAGGTGCTCGGCGAAGTGCGGCATCCGCTCTCGGCCTCGGACTTCTCGTCGTTCCTGTTGCAGGCGCAGTCGTCGAAGGCGCAGATCCTCGGTCTCGCGAACGCGGGCGGCGATACGGTCAATGCGATCAAGGCGTCGAAGGAATTCGGCATCACCAAGACGATGAAAATCGCGGCGCTGCTGATGTTCCTGCCCGACGTGCACAGCCTCGGACTCGAAACCACGCAGGGCCTCGTGCTGACGACCGGCTGGTACTGGGATCAGAACGACGCGACGCGCAAATGGGCGCAGCGTTATTTCGACCAGACGAAGAAGATGCCGTCCGAGCTTCAGGCCGCCGATTACTCGGCCGTGACGAACTACCTGAAGGCGGTGCAGGCCGTCGGCTCGACCGACGCCGACAAGGTCATGGCGCAGCTGAAGAAGACCAAGATCGACGACTTCTATACGAAGGGCGGCTATATCCGCCAGGACGGCGTGCTGATCCACGACATGTATCTGGTCGAAGTGAAGAAACCGTCCGAATCGAAGAAGCCGTGGGACTACTACAAGATCGTGCAGACGATTCCAGGCGAGCAGGCCTACACGACGAAGCAGGAAAGCCGCTGCGCGCTCTGGAAGTAAGTGCGGCGACGCTGGAGCTTGAGCGGTACGCGGCGCGGCGGTCCCGATGGATGAGGACCGGCGCGCCGCGCGCCGCATGAATGCGATCTTGAGGAGATGGCGGCTTTCATGACGATCTTTGGCATTCCGCTGCCGGCCATGCTGAGCCAGTTGCTGCTCGGGCTCGTGAACGGATCGTTCTACGCGATCCTGAGCCTGGGCCTCGCGGTGATCTTCGGCATGCTCAACGTGATCAACTTCGCGCACGGCGCGTTGTTCATGTTGGGCGCGATGCTCACGTGGATGGGGCTCGCGTATTTCAACCTGCCGTACTGGGCGATGATCGTGATCGCGCCCATCGTGGTGGGCCTGTTCGGCATGGTGATCGAGCGCTCGATGCTGCGCTGGCTGTATCGGCTCGATCATTTGTACGGACTCCTGCTGACTTTCGGCTTGACGCTGGTGGTCGAAGGCGTGTTCCGCTCGATCTATGGCGCGTCGGGTCAGCCTTACGACGTGCCCAATCTGCTCGCGGGCGCGACCAATCTCGGCTTCATGTATCTGCCGAACTATCGCGCGTGGGTCGTGGTGGCGTCGCTCGCCGTGTGCTTCGCGACGTGGTTCGTCATCGAGAAAACGCGGCTGGGCGCGTATCTGCGCGCGGGCACCGAAAACCCGAAACTCGTCGAGGCGTTCGGCATCAACGTGCCGCTGATGATCACGCTGACCTATGGCTTCGGCGTGGCGCTCGCGGCCTTTGCGGGCGTGCTCGCCGCGCCCGTCATTCAGGTGTCGCCGCTGATGGGGCAGCCGATGATCATCACCGTGTTCGCCGTGGTCGTGATCGGCGGCATGGGCTCGATCATGGGTTCGATCCTCACGGGCCTGCTGCTCGGCGTGATCGAGGGCTTCACGCGCGTGTTCTGGCCCGAGGCCTCCGCGACCGTGGTGTTCGTGATCATGGCGATCGTGCTGCTGATCCGCCCCGCAGGCCTCTTCGGCAAGGAACGATGATGCAAAGAAAAGCGCTTTATGGGCTGTTGCTGATCGGGTTGATCGTCGCGCCGTTCGCGGGCGCGTATCCGCTGTTCGTGATGAAGGTGCTCTGCTTCGCGCTGTTCGCCGCCGCGTTCAATCTGCTGATCGGCTATACGGGGCTGCTGTCGTTCGGCCACGCGATGTTCCTCGCGAGCGCGGGCTACACCACGGGCTACGCGATCCAGTCGCTCGGCTTCACGCCTGAACTGGGGGTGGCGGCGGGCACGGCGGTGGCGACGCTGCTCGGCGTGATCGTCGGCATTTTCGCGATCCGCCGCCAGGGCATTTACTTCGCGATGGTCACGCTCGCGCTCGCGCAGATGGTCTACTTCGTGTTCCTGCAGGCGCCGTTCACGCATGGCGAGGACGGCTTGCAGGGCGTGCCGCGCGGCAAGCTGTTCGGCGTGCTGCCGCTCGATTCCGATCTCACGCTCTACTACGTCGTGCTCGTGGTGATGGTGCTGGCGTTCGCGCTGATCGTGCGCATCGTGCATTCGCCGTTCGGGCAGGTGCTGGTGGCGATCAAGGAGAACGAGCCGCGCGCCATTTCGCTTGGCTACGACACCGACCGCTTCAAGCTGCTCGCGTTCGTGCTCTCGGCGGGGCTCGCGGGGCTGGCCGGTTCGCTCAAGGTGCTCGTGCTGGGCTTCGAAACGCTCGGCGACGCCTACTGGACCATGTCCGGCCTCGTGGTCCTGATGACGCTCGTGGGCGGCATGGGGACGCTGTTCGGGCCGCTGCTGGGTGCGGCGCTGATTGTCGCGCTGGAGGATCGGCTGGGCGATATCGGCACGGCGCTCGCACAGGTGACCGGCGTCGAGTGGTTCCGCTCGTTGGGTGAGTCCGCAACGATCGTCACGGGGCTCATTTTCATCGCCTGCGTGCTGGCCTTCCGACGCGGCATCGTCGGTGAGATCGTGGCGCGCGTGCGGCCGCTGAGAGCCTGAATGCGGCGTGAATTACTGCGTGAATGGTGGCCTGTACGACGGCATCGAATGCAGTAGGCGAGGGGACGCCGCAGTGGTATGCTCCAAGCCTCGCTCAGACGCTGAAACGCAGGCTGCTCAAGCCTTGCAAACCGCGCCTCCCGTGCGACAAAGCTGTGACGGTGCGCCCCAATTCGGTGCCGCACTGCACCACTAGGGTAAATGCTAGTTGGCAGCCAGGGGGCCGAAGTTTAAAGTTTCACCTAGTTCTGATGCACCGAATTTGCAGGTGGAGAACGAGGAGACAACTGAGGCACAAAGTGCCCGGACAAGGAAGCGCTGTTGGATGGGAATCCAACAGCGCTTTTTATATTCTCTTTCGGTTTTCACCGTCCTCACGCAATGCGTTCGCATTGCTGTTTTTATCCCCACCTTGTTGTTTTTCTTCGCGCCTTTCTTCGTGCTTTATTCAGCGTGCGCGCCTCTGCTTTTCCCCCAATCTGATTTACGCAAATAGCGCGAGAAAAGCGTCGAATGCCCGCTGCACAAGGCCGCGCGCGTTACGCATTTCGGCGCCTTTTTCAGGGGTGTTGCGTTGGCGTTGTAAGCCGATGGAAAGCGCTTGCCGCGCCAAACGGCACTCCGTTACACTCGCCATTCGCTGACCATGCGGTCAGCATTAATCGCCGAAGCGGCCTGCGTGGGACCGCGGCGATTAATCCCGCCATGCTGGTTCTGGCGGCAGCACTGCCTGATTCGAACCCGGAAATCGCCTGAAAATCCGGGGCAATAAAGAAAACGATGATCGAAGGAGTGGAGATGCAGTCGGTTTGGCGTTGGATGAACGCGGCATGCGTCGCGACCGGAATGCTGGCCGCCACGGCGGGCGCCGCGCACGCAGAGGTGAAAATTGGCGTGACCTTGTCGGCCACGGGCCCGGCGGCCTCGCTGGGCATTCCCGAGAAGAACACCGTCGCGCTGCTGCCCAGGGAGATTGGGGGCCAGAAAATCGATTACCTCGTACTCGACGACGCGACCGATTCCACCCAGGCCGTGAAGAACGCGCGCAAGCTCACGAGCGAGGATCACGTCGACGCGCTGATCGGCTCCACGGTTGTGCCCAACTCGCTCGCCATGATCGACGTCGCCGCCGAAACCGCCACGCCGATGATCTCGATGGCCGCCGCCGCCTCGATCGTCGAGCCGATGGATGCGAAGCGCGCGTGGGTCTTCAAGACGCCGCAGAACGATCAGCTGATGGCCGGCGCGATCGCGCAGCACATGGCCGCGCATGGCGTGAAGTCCGTGGCCTTCATCGGCTTCTCGGATGCGTATGGCGAGAGCTGGTACAAGGAGTTCGGCGCGGCGGCGGCGAAGCAGGGCATCAAGATCGTCGCGAACGAGCGCTTCGCGCGCAACGATGCCTCGGTCACGGGGCAGGTGCTCAAGATGATTGCGCAGCATCCCGACGCCGTGCTGATCGCGGGCGCGGGCACGCCGGCCGCGCTGCCGCAGAAGGCGCTCAAGGAGCGCGGCTACGCGGGCAAGTACTACCAGACGCACGGCGTCGCCAACAACGACTTCCTGCGCGTGTGCGGCAAGGATTGCGAGGGCACCTGGCTGCCCGCCGGTCCGCTGCTGGTCGCCGATCAGTTGCCCGATTCGAATCCCGTCAAGCAGTCGGCGCTGGCCTACAAGAGCGCCTACGAAAAGGCCTACGGCGCGGGCTCGATCTCGACCTTCGGCGGTCACGCGTGGGACGCGGGCCTGCTCCTGCAGCACGCGATTCCTGTCGCGCTGAAGGCCGGGCAACCGGGCACGAAGGCGTTCCGCGAGGCGTTGCGCAAAGCGCTCGAGGACTCGCGCGACGTGGCGGGCGCGCACGGCATCTTCAACATGAGCGCAACCGATCACGCGGGCCTCGATCAGCGGGCGCGCGTGATGGTGCAGATCGTCGGCGGCAAGTGGAAGCTGGCCGGCGATTGAGTTTCACGGGAAACCACGCGACATCGGTCATCGACAAAAAAGGCACGCTCAATCGACGTGCCTTTTTTGTTGCCGCTGCAACGGCTTTCGGGCGCAGTTGCATCGATGTGAAACGTGGCAAGGAGCAGGGCAGGGAGCAGTCGATAAAGCGGACGCGCGGGCAGGGAAAACCATGCATCACACGCGCGATCCCGATTACTACACTCGAAGGCCGGCGTTAGCCAACCGAACACGCGGCGCGGCGCCGGAATATAAATCGACACGCAGACAAAGCGTTTGGAGACGCGCAATGAAAACGAAGTTGGCGATGAAGAAGTGGTCCACGAGAGCCCTCCATGCCGGACTCGCAGCGGCATGGATGAGCGTGGCCGGTGTGGCCGTCGCGCAAGTGAAGATCGGCGTGACGCTGTCGGCGACGGGGCCGGCGGCGTCGCTCGGCATTCCCGAGAAGAACACGATTGCGCTGCTGCCCAAGGAGATCGGCGGCAAGAGCGTGCAGTACATCGTGCTCGACGACGCCTCGGACACGAGCAAGGCCGTGCAGAACACGCACAAGCTGATCGACGAGGATCATGTGGACGCGATCATCGGTTCGTCGGTGACGCCGAACTCGCTCGCGATGCTCGATGTCGTCGCGCAGGGCAAGACGCCGATGATCTCGCTCGCGGCGTCGGCGGCGATCGTGCAGCCGGTGGACGACAAGCGCAAATGGGCCTTCAAGCCGCCGCAGAACGACAGCCTGATGGCCGACGCGATCGCGGGCTATATGGAGAAGCACGGCGTGAAGACGGTGGGCTTCATCGGTTTCACGGATGCCTACGGCGACAGCTGGTTCAAGGAGTTCAGCGCGGCGGCGGCGAAGCACAACGTCAAGATCGTCGCGAGCGAGCGCTATAACCGCACGGATTCGTCGGTGACGGGGCAGGCGCTCAAGCTGATGTCGGCGAACCCCGACGCGGTGCTGATCGCGGGCTCGGGCACGCCGTCGGCGCTGCCGGCGACCACGCTGAAGGATCGCGGCTATAAGGGCAAGATTTATCAGACACACGGCGTCGCCAATAACGACTTCCTGCGCGTCTGCGGCAAGGACTGCGAGGGCGAGTTGCTGCCCGCCGGTCCGATTCTCGTCGCCGATCAACTGCCCGATTCGAATCCGGTCAAGAAGTCGGCGCTCGCCTATAAGGCCGCCTACGAGAAGGCCTATGGCGCGGGTTCGGTCGCGACCTTCGGCGGCCACGCCTGGGACGCGGGCCAGATGCTCCAGCGCGCGATTCCGGTCGCGCTCAAGTCGGCGCAGCCGGGCACCGAGGCGTTCCGTGTCTCGCTGCGCGACGCGCTCGAAAACATCAAGGATCTGCCGGTCTCGCACGGCATCATGAACACCACGGCCACCGATCACAACGGTCTCGACGACCGCGCACGCGTGATCGTGGAGGTCGTCAACGGCAAGTGGAAGCTGCAGGGCGAGTAAGCGCGCTCGACGCGTGACGCCGCGCCGCGCGCGCGGTGTCACGTGAAACGCGCGCGCATTTCACGTTGCGCGCTGCCGTTGCCGCTTCATTTCGGCCACCGACAATGGCTGCGTCGCGCTCGCCGGAATCCAGCCGGTGGCGCACACCGATCCAGCGCGGCCGCGCCGCGTGCTTTCCCCACACTGTCCCGCATCGCCGTTTCCCGACGCTACCGCCGACGGTCCGAGTTTCACGCGTTCCAGAAAGAGAGGTTGGAAGGGTATGGATTTATCGATTGCCGCAATCCTCGCGCAGGACGGCATCACCACCGGGGCGATTTACGCGCTGCTCGCGCTCGCGCTGGTGCTGGTGTTTTCCGTCACGCGGGTCATCTTCATTCCGCAGGGCGAATTCGTTTCCTACGGCGCTCTGACGCTCGCCGCACTGCAATCGCAGAAATTTCCGGCGACGTGCTGGCTGCTGGTCGCGCTGGGCGCCGCCTGTTTCGTCGTCGAGACGGCGGGGCTCGTGCGCCACGCCGAGCGCCGCAAGCATGCGCCGCGCACGCTGGTCACGCTCGCGGGCAAGTATCTGCTGTTTCCCATCGCGCTCTACGCGCTGACGCGCGGCGTGGCGGGGCAGTCCTTGCCGATGCTCGCGCAGATCGCGCTGACGCTCGCCATCGTGGTGCCGATGGGGCCGTTCGTCTATCGGCTTGCCTATGAGCCGATCGCCGAAGCCACCACGCTGCTGCTGCTGATCGTGGCCGTGGCCGTGCACTTCGCGATGGTCGGCCTCGGCCTCGTGATGTTCGGCGCCGAAGGCTCGCGCACGAGCGCGTTCTCGGACGCCACGTTCAACCTCGGCGCGCTGTCGATCTCGGGGCAGAGCCTCTGGGTGGTCGGCACGGCGGCCGTGCTGATCGTCGCGCTGTACTTCTATTTCGACCGCACGATCTCCGGCAAGGCGCTGCGCGCAACCTCGGTGAACCGGCTGGGCGCGCGCCTCGTCGGCATCGGCACGACCCAGGCCGGGCGGCTCGCGTTCACGCTGGCTGCGGGGCTCGGCGCGCTCTGCGGCGTGCTCGTCGCGCCGCTGACGACGATCTACTACGACTCAGGTTTCCTGATCGGCCTCAAGGGCTTCGTGGGCGCGATCATCGGCGGTCTGGTGAGCTATCCGCTGGCTGCGGCCGGCTCCGTGCTCGTGGGCCTGCTGGAGTCGTATTCGTCGTTCTGGGCGAGCGCGTACAAGGAAGTGATCGTGTTCACGCTGATCATCCCGGTGCTGCTGTGGCGCAGTCTGTCCACGCCGCACGCCGAAGAGGAAGAGGAGTGACGCGATGAAACGACTCGTTTTGCATAACCGCTTCTTCTGGCTGTTCCTCGTGGTGATGTTCGCGCTGCCGGTGCTGCCGGGCGGGGTGCGCGTGCCCGAATACTGGATCACGCTGCTCAACTACATCGGCCTCTATTCGATCGTGGCGATCGGGCTTGTGCTGCTCACCGGTATCGGCGGCATGACGAGCTTCGGGCAGGCCGCGTTCGTCGGGCTCGGCGCCTACGCGACCGCGTATCTGACGACGCAGTACGGCGTCTCGCCGTGGCTCGCGCTGATCGTCGGTGTGCTGATCACGGCGCTCGTCGCGCTCGTGCTGGGCCTCGTGACGATGCGTCTGTCGGGCCACTTCCTGCCGCTCGGCACGATCGCCTGGGGGCTCGCGCTGTTCTTCCTGTTCGGCAATCTCGACATGCTCGGCAAGTACGACGGCATCAACGGCATTCCCGTGCTCAACGTGTTCGGCGTCGAGCTGGAGTCCGGGCGGCATATCTACTACCTGATCTGGGTGGTGGTGCTGGCGTCGGTCGTGTCGGTGCAGAACCTGCTCAACAGCCGCACTGGCCGGGCGATTCGCGCGCTGCGCGGCGGCGGCCTGATGGCTGAGGCGATGGGCGTGAACACGGCCTGGATGCGCGTGGTGATCTTCGTCTACGCGGCGGTTCTGGCGGCCGTCTCGGGCTTCCTGTACGCACATTTGCAGCGCGCCGTGAACCCGACGCCGTTCGGCCTGAATCACGGCATCGAGTATCTGTTCATGGCCGTCGTGGGCGGCGTCGCGCACGTTTGGGGCGCGGTGCTGGGCGCGGCGATCCTGACGGTGCTGCAAGACTGGTTGCAGACGCTGTTGCCCAAGCTGCTCGGTGAGAACGGCAACTTCGAGATCATCGTGTTCGGCATTCTGATGGTGCTGCTGCTGCAATATGCGCGGCGCGGGGTCTGGCCGTTCGTGGCGCGCTTCTTCCCGCGCGGACCGCAGGCGCACGTGCCCGCGAATGCCGAGCCTTTGCCGCAACGCAGCAAGCCCGAGGCGGGCGAGATGCTGCTCACCGTCGACAAGGCGCGCAAGCAGTTCGGCGGGCTGGTCGCCGTCAACGACGTGAGTTTCGAGGTGAAAGCGGGGCAGATCATCGGTTTGATCGGCCCGAACGGCGCCGGGAAATCGACCACCTTCAACCTTGTCACCGGCGTGCTGCAGCCGACGAGCGGCGCCATCATGTTCCGCGGCGAGCGCATCGACCGGCTGACTTCACGTGAAATCGTCGCGCGCGGCATCGGCCGCACGTTCCAGCACGTCAAGCTGCTGCCGACGATGACGGTGCTGGAGAACGTCGCGATCGGTGCGCATCTGCGCGGCCACTCGGGCGTGCTGCGCAGCGTGGTGAAGCTCAACGCGGTGGAGGAGGGGCGGCTGATGAGCGAGGCGGCGAAGCAATTGCGCCGCGTGGGCCTGGAGCAGCATATGTACGACGAGGCCGGCAGTCTCGCGCTCGGTCAACAGCGGATTCTGGAAATCGCGCGCGCGCTGTGTTGCGATCCGACCTTGCTGCTGCTCGACGAGCCAGCGGCGGGGCTGCGTTATCAGGAGAAACAGCAGTTGGCCGCGTTGCTGCGCAAGTTGAGGGAAGAGGGGATGAGCGTGCTGCTGGTTGAACACGACATGGATTTCGTGATGAATCTCACCGACCGGCTGGTCGTGATGGAGTTCGGCACACGCATTGCCGAAGGCTTGCCGGAAGACGTGCAGAAGGATCCGGCCGTGCTCGAAGCTTATCTGGGCGGGGTGGAATGATGGCAACGCCCGTACTCGAAGTCTCCAACCTCGCGGTGCGCTACGGCAAGATCGAGGCGCTGCATCAGGCCGCCATCAAGGTGGGCGCGGGGCAGATCGTCTCGGTGATCGGCCCGAACGGCGCGGGCAAGTCGACGCTCTTGAACGCCATCATGGGCGCGTTGCCCCAGACCGGACATGCGAGCGGCCGGATTGCCTACCTCGGCGAGGAAATCGGCGCGCTGCCGATCGAGCGTCGTGTCGCGCGCGGCATGTGCCTCGTGCCCGAAAAGCGCGAGCTATTCGCCTCGATGACGGTCGAGGACAACCTCGTGCTTGGCGCGTATCGGCGCAAGCGGGCAGGGGAGCGCAACTTCCTCGATCAGCTCGATCACGTTTTTCAGCTGTTTCCGCGCTTGAAGGAGCGACGCGCGCAGGCGGCGGGCACGTTGTCGGGTGGCGAGCGGCAGATGTTGGCCGTCGGCCGCGCGCTGATGGGTAAGCCAGATCTGCTGATGCTCGACGAACCCAGCCTTGGACTCGCGCCGCTCATCGTGAAGGAGATCTTCCATATCATCAGCGCGCTGCGGCAGACGGGCGTCGCCACGCTGCTGATCGAGCAGAATGCACGCGCGGCTCTGCAGATCTCTGACTATGGCTATGTGCTGGAGACCGGTGATTTGGCGCTCGAAGGGCCGGCGAGCGAATTGGCGCAGAACCCGCGAGTGATCGAAACGTATCTGGGCTTGGCCAAGAAACCCGTCTGATCTCGTCAGTTTCTGCAGAACTGAGCGGCGTGTTTCACGTGAAACACGCCGCTTTTTTTTCGCGAAAGCGTGGAACGAAATTCGGGCGTGAACGGCCCAAAACCTGAAACCGTTATAATTCGCGCATACCACTTTTTCTGAGAAGGCTCACGCGGTCAATTTGTCCGTGCGTGAGGTCCCGCCATGCTTTTTCCAACAGAATTTGACGTAATTGTCGTCGGCGGCGGTCACGCCGGCACCGAGGCCGCGCTTGCCGCTGCCCGCATGGGCGTAAAGACGCTCCTGCTCACGCACAACATCGAGACGCTCGGTCAGATGAGCTGCAATCCGTCGATCGGCGGCATTGGCAAAGGCCATCTGGTCAAGGAAGTCGATGCACTCGGCGGCGCGATGGCCGCTGCGACGGACGAGGGCGGCATTCAGTTCCGTATCCTCAACTCGTCGAAGGGTCCCGCCGTGCGTGCGACGCGTGCCCAGGCTGACCGCATTCTGTACAAGGCCGCGATCCGCCATCGCCTGGAGAATCAGCCGAATCTGTGGCTGTTCCAGCAGGCCGTGGAAGACCTGATGGTCGAAGGCGACCGGGTAGTTGGCGCCGTGACGCAGGTTGGCCTGCGCTTCCGCGCGCGCGCTGTGGTGCTGACGGCCGGTACGTTCCTCGACGGCAAGATTCACGTGGGCCTCAACAACTACACGGGCGGCCGCGCTGGCGATCCCGCTGCGGTGACGTTGTCGGCGCGCCTGAAGGAATTGAAGCTGCCGCAGGGCCGCCTCAAGACCGGCACGCCGCCGCGTATCGACGGCCGCACGATCGACTTTTCGGTGCTCGAGGAGCAGCCGGGCGATCTCGATCCGGTGCCGGTGTTCTCGTTCCTTGGCCGCGCGGAGCAGCATCCGAAGCAGATCCCGTGCTGGGTCACGCATACCAATGAGCGCACGCACGACATCATTCGCGGCGGTCTCGACCGTTCGCCGATGTACACGGGCGTGATCGAGGGGGTGGGGCCGCGCTATTGCCCGTCGATTGAGGACAAGATCCATCGCTTTGCGTCGAAGGAGTCGCACCAGATCTATCTGGAGCCGGAAGGCCTGACGACGAACGAGTTCTACCCGAACGGAATCTCGACGAGCCTGCCGTTCGACGTTCAGTTGGAACTGGTGCACTCGATGCGCGGCCTTGAGCACGCGCACATCCTGCGCCCCGGCTATGCGATCGAGTACGACTATTTCGACCCGCGCGGCCTGAAGGCATCGCTGGAAACGAAGGTCATCAACGGTCTGTTTTTTGCGGGTCAGATCAACGGCACGACCGGCTACGAAGAAGCTGCGGCGCAAGGCTTGCTCGCGGGTATCAACGCCGGTCTGCAGGTGCAAGGCAAGGACTCATGGTGCCCGCGCCGTGATCAGGCTTACCTCGGCGTGCTGGTCGACGATCTGGTGACGCGTGGCGTCTCGGAGCCGTATCGCATGTTCACGAGCCGCGCGGAGTATCGCCTGAGCCTGCGCGAAGACAACGCCGATATGCGCCTGACCGAAATCGGCCGCGAACTCGGTGTCGTTGATGACGCGCGCTGGGACGCATTCAGCCGCAAGCGCGACGCTGTTTCACGTGAAACCGAACGCCTGAAGTCGACGTGGGTGAACCCCAAGACGCTGGGCGCGGAAGAGGCGACCGCTTTGCTCGGCAAGCCCATTGACCACGAATACAATCTCGCAGACTTGCTGCGCCGTCCGGGCGTGAGCTACGACGGCGTGTGCGGCCTGCGCGGCGGCGCATGCGGCCCCGAAGTGCCGCTTGCCGACGACGAGGTCCTGCTCGCGCAGATCAAGGAACAGATCGAGATCGGCGTCAAATATCAGGGCTATATCGATCGTCAGGCCGACGAGATCGAGCGCAACGGCACGCACGAGAACACGCGTCTGCCCGAAGGCATCGATTACGCGGAAGTGCGCGGTCTCTCGTTCGAAGCACGCCAGAAGCTCGATCAGTTCCGCCCGGAAACCATCGGTCAGGCCTCGCGTATCTCGGGCATCACGCCCGCCGCGATTTCGCTGCTGATGGTGCATCTCAAGCGTGGCCTCGGCCGTCGCCGCCAGAAGCCCGCCGATTCGGGTAACGACACGACGCCGGTGGCTCAATGAGCGGCCGCGCACGTCAACCCGGTATCGCCGATCGCGGCGCACTCGCGCAGATGCTGAAAGAGGGCGCTCAAGCGCTCTCCATCGAATTGAGCGAGCGGCAGCACGAACAACTGCTGGACTACGTCGCCTTGCTCGTGAAATGGAACGCCGTCTACAACCTGACGGCGATTCGCGACCCGCGCCAGATGCTGATCCAGCACATCCTCGATTCGCTTTCGATCGTGCCGCATCTACCTTCACGTGAAAACGCCGCCGTGCTCGATGTAGGTTCGGGCGGCGGCTTGCCGGGCATCGTGCTCGCGATCGTGCGCCCCGACTGGCAGGTCACGCTGAACGACATCGTGCAGAAGAAGTCGGCGTTTCAGTCGCAGGCGAAGGCTGAACTCGGCCTCGCGAATCTCTCGGTGGTGACCGGACGAGTCGAATCGCTGCGACCTGGTGTCGAAGTTCCGAAAAAATTCGATCTGATCGTCTCGCGGGCATTCGCGGAACTGGCCGATTTCGTTACACTGGCCCGTCACCTCGTTGCGGACGGCGGCGCGATCTGGGCGATGAAGGGTGTGCGTCCCGAAGGCGAGATTGAACGCTTGCCGGAAGGCGCGACGGCAGTCCAGACGATTCGCCTCGCCGTGCCGATGCTCGACGCCGAACGGCACCTGACGGAAGTCACCGTCGAACCGGTTGCGGCAGCCTGAGTGCGGCTTGAGATATCGCGTAGGCAAGTTCGTTGGCCGATCGGCCGAGTAGTGCGGCAGGGTTGTGCGCGCTATAACGTAAGCAAACTTTTTAAGGCAGTAAAGGGACACCCAAAAGATGGCAAAAATCTTCTGCGTTGCGAACCAGAAGGGCGGCGTCGGCAAGACGACGACAACGGTCAATCTCGCCGCGAGCCTCGCATCGCAGGGACAACGTGTCCTTCTCATCGACCTCGACCCGCAAGGCAATGCCACGATGGGCAGCGGCATCGACAAGGCGGCGTGCGAGTACACCGTCTATGAAGTGCTGGTCGACGGCATTACCGTGCCGCAGGCGCGTACGAGCCCGGAGCAGGTGGGCTACGACGTGCTGCCGGCCAACCGCGAGCTCGCCGGCGCCGAAGTGGAGCTGGTCTCCGTGGAACAGCGCGAGCGACGCCTGAAGAACGCGCTCGCGCAGGTGGACGATCAATACGACTTCGTGCTGATCGACTGCCCGCCCGCGCTCTCGCTGCTCACGCTTAATGGCTTGTGCGCGGCGCATGGCGTCGTGATCCCGATGCAGTGCGAGTACTTCGCGCTCGAAGGTCTGTCGGATCTCGTGAACACCATCAAGCAGGTGCACGCGAACATGAATCGCGACCTGAAGGTGATCGGGCTTTTGCGCGTGATGTTCGATCCGCGCATCACGCTGCAGCAGCAGGTTTCCGAGCAACTCAAGGAGCACTTTGGCGACAAGGTGTTCGACGCCGTGATCCCGCGCAATGTGCGGCTTGCGGAGGCGCCCAGCTACGGTTTGCCGGGCGTGGTGTTCGATCGCGCGTCGCGCGGCGCGCAGGCCTATGTGCAATTCGGCGCGGAAATGATCGAGCGCGTACGCGCACTCTGACGCAGACTGGAGAAGCACGATGAACGCAGTAGCACGGAAGAAGGGGCTGGGTCGAGGACTGGAAGCGCTGCTCGGCGGCAGCGCGGACATCACCGAGGCGGTGAAGATCGAGGGCGCGCCCAACACGCTGCCGCTCACGCAGATGCAGGCGGGCAAGTATCAGCCGCGTACGCGCATGGACGAGGGCGCGCTGCAGGAGCTGGCCGCGAGCATTCGCGCGCAGGGTTTGATGCAGCCGATTCTCGTGCGTCCGGTTAGCGCGGATCGCTACGAGATCATCGCGGGTGAGCGACGTTTTCGCGCGGCGCACATCGCCGGGCTGACCGAGGTGCCGGTGCTCGTGAAGGACGTGCCCGATCAGGCCGCCGCCGCGATGGCGCTGATCGAGAACATCCAGCGCGAAGACCTGAATCCGCTCGAAGAGGCGCAGGGTATCCAGCGTCTGCTCGACGAGTTCAGTTTCACGCACGAACAGGCGGCGGAGTCGGTGGGGCGCTCGCGCAGCGCCGTGTCGAATCTGCTGCGTCTGCTGAACCTGGCTGCACCGGTGCAGACCATGTTGCTCGCGGGCGACCTGGACATGGGACATGCGCGCGCGCTGCTCGCGGTCGATGCCGCGACGCAGATCACGCTTGCGAACCAGGTGGTCAACAAGCGCATGTCGGTGCGTGAAACCGAGAAGCTCGTTTCGGCGACGACCAAGGCCGCACCCGCGGTGAAGGCGAAGGCTGCGCACGACGGCGGCCGCGACACGCGCCGCCTCGAAGAAGAACTGTCGGACTTGTTGTCCGCCACGGTGAAGATCAAGCTCGGCCGGCGCGGTCGCGGTCAGCTTAGCGTTGACTTCGGCGATCTCGATGCACTTGACGGCATTTTGCTGCGTTTGCGCGGCGAAGCCGCCGTTTGACGCACGTTCGCGCCCAAGGTGCAGGAGCCTGACGCCGCGCAACGCGGCCCCCTGAGTCTGCTGCGCCGGGTCGGCGCGTTCGCGGCGGCAGAGCCGGTGCTGACGATACTCGTCGCCGCGCTCGTGCTGCTGCAGGTTTTCGCGCCGCGCGCGTGGAGCACGCTGCCCGCGCTCGTCGACTGGCAAACAGTGATGACGCTCGCGGGCCTGCTCATTCTCACGAAGGCCATCGAATATTCAGGATTCCTGACCTGGGTTGCGCACAAACTCGTGCATCGCATCCGCTCCGAGCGCGCGCTGGCGTTTCTGCTGATCGGTCTGGCGGCGGCCCTGTCGACGGTCGTGACCAACGACGTCGCGCTGTTCGTCGTCGTGCCGCTGGTGTTGTCGCTGCACAAATTGACGCCATTGCCCCTGAAGCGGCTCGTGATCGTCATCGCGCTCGCTGTGAACGCGGGCTCCATCCTGACGCCGCTCGGCAATCCGCAAAACCTGTTTCTCTGGCAATTGAGTGGTGCGGCATTTGGTCGCTTCGTCGCCGCACTGGCGCCGCTGTGCGCGGTGCTGATGGCGATGTTGTTCGCGCTGGCCGCGTTTCTTTTCAGGCCAAAAACGCTCGATCTGAGCCGCGACGCCGAGGCGCATGGCGTCGATCGCGCGCTGGCCGGTGTCGCGGCCGTCCTCTTCGTGGCGTTCGTGCTGCTCGCCGACGCGCATCGCGCCGGCATCGCCCTCGCGGGCGTCGCCGCCGGTTTCCTGATCTGGCGCGCGCGCATCGTGCTGAAGATCGACTGGCTGCTGCTGCTGATCTTCGTGCTGATGTTCATCGTCCTGCGCAGCGCGGCGGCGCTGCCGTGGATCCATCACGCGCTGGAAGGCCTCGCGCTGCAGACGCCGCTACGCGCCTATCTGGCCGGCGCCGTGCTCTCTCAGGCCATCAGCAACGTGCCGGCGGCCATCGTGCTCGCGGGCTTCACGCACGACTGGCGCGCGCTGGCATTCGGCGTGAGCGTCGGCGGCTTCGGTCTCGCGATCGGCTCGCTCGCGAACCTGATCGCCGTGCGTCTGTCGGGCGAGCGCGGCGTCTGGCTGCCGTTCCACCTCATCGCGATCCCGTTCTGGTTCGCTGCGACAATTTGCGGCGGCCTGCTGTTGTATTTTTTCTGACAGAAATGAAACAGATCAGCGACATGAGCGTCGTTACAAGGTAAAATCGCGCCCCGTTTTGCCTGGCTCTCCTGAGTGCAAACCGTGTGTCGAACGCTCCCTTACATTTTCCGTTACCCCGCGGGTAATGGCGCGTTTTCCGCATGATGAAGTAGCATTTCACGGGTGTTATTGAGCGGGCTAAAGTCTTGAATTGGCTGCAACTATCGCTTACAATCGCCCGGATTTATTTGGTTGGCGATGCTGTAAGCACGTTGTAATAAAACGCGCGAAAGGCAAATATCCGGAATAACGCGATGGTGGGTCAGAGGCCAGACGAAGCGCCGCAGGCGCATGAAGGGCCCGATGGTCCGCGTAGCGCGAGCGAAGCATCCCGCCGGGGGCAGGATGCAGGGACGGATAAGGCAGGAGCCGCAGGTTCGCGTGGCGATCACAACGAACGCTGGGACCAGTTGGACGCCGATCAGCAAGATAACAACGACATCGTTCCGCTCACCCGGATTGAGGCCGAGCAGCTGTTCGGCGCACAGGTGAGTCGCCCATCGCGCGTCACGCCGTTTCGCGTCGTGGCGGCGCAAGTGGTTTTGTCCCTGGTTGCTACGTTGTTGTGGTGGCTGTTTTATAAGCCACCGGTTGCGGCTGCGCCGAGCAGTGTGCCGCTCTCCGCGTTGCTGGGTGGAGCGATCTGCTGGGTGCCCGGAGCGTTGTTCGCGGCCCGCCTCAAGCAGTTGAGCGGCGCCGGCACCGTAATGAACTGGATGCTCGGTGAAGCATTCAAGATGGGGGCGACGATTGCGATGTTCGTCGCCATCGCGTTCTGGTATCGCGACGTGCAGTGGATTCCGCTGCTCATCACGTACCTGATCGCACTGAAGACATACTGGATCGCGCTCGCGTGGCGCTGAATCCCGCCAACATCGCGCCGCCTGCGGGCGTAGAGGCGATGGAGGCGAAGATCAGCTGGCCCATGCGGAGCAGATAAGACACGATCCGCGGCGGTGCGTTCCCGCAAACTGGTAGGTGCGGGAACGGCCGGAAACGATTTTCGACAATTTGGGTGGTTTTAACGATATGGCAGCCAGCGAAGGAACGCGCGCTCTGGATCCGTCCGAGTACATTGCGCACCACTTGCAGAATTTTTCCACCTCGCATCAGACGTCGATCGTCGATTTCCACGTCTGGAACATCGACACGCTGTTCTGGTCGATCCTGTGCGGCCTCGCCACCATCCTGCTGCTGTTTGTCGCCGCGCGTAAGGCTACGTCCGGCGTGCCGGGCCGCTTCCAGTGCGCCATCGAAATGCTGGTCGAAATGGTCGAAGACCAGTCGAAGTCCATCATTCACGGCAACCGCAAATTCATCGCTCCGCTGGCCCTGACGGTCTTCGTCTGGGTGGCGCTGATGAACTGCCTCGACTTCATCCCCGTCGACCTGCCGGGCCGCGTGATCGGCTGGCTGGGTCTGTCCGAAGCACTCCCGCACCAGCGCATCGTCCCGACCGCCGACCTCAACGGCACGTTCGGCATCGCGCTCGGCGTGTTCGTGCTGATGATCTATTACAACCTCAAGATCAAGGGCCCCGGCGGCTTCGTTCACGAGCTGCTGTCGGCTCCGTTCGGCTCGCATCCGCTGCTGTGGATCCCGAACCTTGCACTCAACATCATCGAATTCGTCGCCAAGACGGTTTCGCTCGCCCTGCGGTTGTTCGGCAACATGTATGCAGGCGAACTGCTGTTCCTGCTGATCGCCCTGCTGGGCAGTCTGTGGACCTTCGGCGCGGATTCGACGGTGCTTGGCTTCATCGGCCACGTGATTGCGGGCAGCGTCTGGGCGATCTTCCACATTCTGATCGTTCTGCTGCAGGCGTTCATTTTCATGATGCTGACGCTGGTGTACATCGGCCAGGCACACGACAGCCACTAAACGGCGGTCGTACCAGATTTGCAGTTTAAGTTTTAAATCCCCAGTTCCAGAAAATCTCACAAAGGAGTGATCATGCAAGCTTTCATCGCCAACATCCAGGGTTTCACGGCCATCGGTATCGGCATCATCATCGGCCTGGGTGCAATCGGCGCCTGTATCGGTATCGGCCTGATGGGCGGCAAGTACATCGAAGCGTGCGCACGTCAGCCTGAACTGATGAACCCGCTGCAAACGAAGATGTTCCTGCTGGCTGGTCTGATCGATGCAGCGTTCCTGATTGGCGTGGGTGTTGCAATGCTGTTCGCGTTCGCTAACCCGCTGCTCTCGAAGCTCGCGGGCTAAGTTCCCTGGAAGGTTGCGCCTGATCTATAACGGTTAAGGGCGCATGGCGGAACGGGAGACGAGGCGCTGATCGAGTTTCACAACCGATGAGCGCCTTGCCGTTTCAATTCCCCGGAATAGCAACGTTTAAGGAAACACCGTGAATCTCAACGCAACCCTGTTTGCGCAAATGGTCGTGTTCCTGATCCTCGCGTGGTTCACGATGAAGTTCGTGTGGCCGCCGTTGATCAACGCCCTCGACGAGCGCTCGAAGAAGATCGCGGACGGCCTCGCCGCTGCGGAAAAGGGCAAGGCGGAACTCGAAGCCGCGCATAAGCGCGTGGGCGAGGAACTCGCTACGGCCCGTAACGAGGGCCAAAACCGCATTGCCGACGCGGAAAAGCGCGCTCTCGCAGTCGCTGAAGAAATCAAGGCCCAGGCCCACGCCGAAGCAGCGCGCATCATCGCGCAAGCGAAGGCCGACGCGGACCAGCAAGTCGTCAAGGCACGCGAAGTTCTGCGCGCTGAAGTCGCCGCGCTCGCCGTGCAAGGCGCCGAGCAGATCCTGAAGCGCGAAGTCGATCAGTCGGCACATGCCGAACTGCTGAATCAACTGAAAGCCGAGCTCTGATCATGGCCGAACTTGCAACCATCGCCCGCCCGTACGCAGAAGCCCTGTTTGGCGTGGCCGAAGCTGGTGACACCGCCGCCTGGTCCACGCTCGTTACGGAGCTGGCACAGGTTGCGGCCATGTCCGACGTGCTGTCGGTCGCGACGAGCCCGAAAGTAAGCCATGCCCAGGTCGTCGAGCTGCTGCTCGCGGCGGTGAAGTCCCCGCTCAAGGATTCGGCCGAGGCCAGGAACCTCGTCCAGATGCTGGTCGCGAATCACCGCCTGGAACTGCTGCCGGAAATCCACGCACAGTTCGAAGCGCTCAAGAATGCGAAGGCCGGTGCGGCCGACGCGCTGATCGTCAGCGCGTTCCCGCTCGAAGGCACCCAGTTGAACGACCTCGTGGCCAGCCTCGAACGCAAGTTCAAATGCAAGCTGAAGCCCACCGTTGAAATCGACAAGTCGCTGATTGGCGGCGTGCGCGTCACGGTCGGCGACGAAGTGCTCGATACCTCGGTCCGCGCGCGGCTCGCCAGCATGCAGGTGGCTCTGACCGCTTGAGCGTCCCGGTGAACACACCGAACGCAGCGGCTGGCACGCAACAGAATTGAACATCAGGAGCGAATAATGCAACTCAATCCCTCTGAGATCAGCGAGCTGATCAAGAGCCGGATCCAGGGCCTTGAAGCGAGCGCAGACGTTCGCAACCAGGGCACCGTGATCTCCGTGACCGACGGCATCGTGCGCATCCACGGCCTGTCGGACGTGATGCAAGGCGAAATGCTCGAATTCCCGGGCAACACCTTCGGTCTCGCGCTGAACCTCGAGCGTGACTCGGTCGGCGCCGTGATTCTCGGTGAATACGAACACATTTCGGAAGGCGACATCGTCAAGACGACGGGCCGCATTCTGGAAGTCCCGGTTGGCCCGGAACTGATCGGCCGCGTGGTCGATCCGCTCGGCAACCCGATCGACGGCAAGGGCCCGATCAACGCCAAGGCGACCGACGCGATCGAAAAGATCGCTCCGGGCGTGATCTGGCGTGAAGGCGTGTCGCAGCCGGTGCAAACCGGTCTGAAGTCGATCGACGCAATGGTGCCGATCGGCCGTGGCCAGCGTGAGCTGATTATCGGCGACCGTCAGTGCGGCAAGACCGCAGTGGCCGTCGACACGATCATCAACCAGAAGGGCAAGGACCTGATCTGTATCTACGTCGCCATCGGCCAGAAGGCGTCGTCGATCCAGAACGTGCTGCGCAAGCTCGAAGAAACCGGCGCGATCGAGTACACGATCGTCGTGGCGGCTTCGGCTTCGGAATCGGCTGCGCTGCAGTACCTCGCACCGTACGCCGGCTGCACGATGGGCGAATACTTCCGCGATCGCGGTCAAGACGCCCTGATCATTTATGACGATCTGACCAAGCAAGCCTGGGCCTATCGCCAGATCTCGCTGCTGCTGCGCCGCCCGCCGGGCCGCGAAGCTTACCCCGGCGACGTGTTCTATCTCCACTCGCGTCTGCTCGAGCGCGCTGCACGCGTGTCGGCCGACTACGTCGAGAAGTTCACGAACGGCGAAGTCAAGGGCAAGACGGGTTCGCTGACGGCACTGCCGATCATCGAAACGCAGGCAGGCGACGTCACGGCATTCGTTCCGACGAACGTGATCTCGATTACCGACGGCCAGATCTTCCTGGAAACCGACCTGTTCAACGCAGGCATCCGCCCGGCAATCAACGCCGGCGTGTCGGTGTCGCGTGTTGGCGGTGCGGCTCAGACCAAGGTCGTGAAGAAGCTGTCGGGCGGTATCCGTACCGACCTCGCGCAGTACCGTGAACTGGCGGCATTCGCCCAGTTCGCCTCGGACCTCGACGAAGCGACCCGCAAGCAGCTCGAGCGCGGCCGCCGCGTGACGGAACTGCTCAAGCAGCCGCAGTATCAGCCGCTGCAGGTCTGGGAACTGGCGGTTGCGCTGTTCTCGGCCAACAACGGCTACCTCGACGACATCGACGTCAAGGACGTCCTGCCGTTCGAAAAGGGCCTGCGCGAATACCTGAAGTCGAAGCACGCCGACCTCGTCGCGCGCATCGAGGACAAGAAGGACCTGTCGAAGGACGACGAGAACGCGCTGCACGCGGTTCTCAAGGACTTCAAGAAGTCCGGCGCATATTGATCCGTCCGGGAATCAATCTAGATAAACGGACATTGGGGCGGCGCGGCGTTCGGTGAATCCCGCTCCGCTTCGATCAAGGAGCAAGCAATGGCTGGAATGAAGGAAATTCGCGGCAAGATCAAGAGCGTGCAAAACACGCGCAAGATCACCAAGGCGATGGAAATGGTCGCGGCGTCGAAAATGCGCCGTGCCCAGGAGCGCATGCGCGCCGCCCGCCCGTATGCCGACAAGGTCCGCGACATCGCTGCGCACATGAGCCGTGCGAACCCCGAGTATCGCCACCCGTTCATGGTGGAAAACAACGATGCGAAGGTCGCCGGCGTGATTCTCGTCACCACGGACAAGGGTCTGTGCGGCGGGATGAACACCAACGTGCTGCGCGCGACGCTGCAGAAGTTCAAGGATCTGGAAGCATCCGGCACGTCGATCGAAGCTACGGCGATCGGCAGCAAGGGCCTCGGTTTCCTGAACCGTCTGCGCGCGAAAGTCGTCTCGAATGTCGTGCAACTCGGCGACACGCCGCATCTGGAAAAGCTGATCGGCGCCATCAAGGTGCAGCTCGACCAGTACTCGGAAGGCAAGCTTTCGGCGGTGTACCTCGCGTACACGCGCTTCGTCAACACGATGAAGCAGGAGCCGGTGATCGAGCAGCTGCTGCCGCTGTCGGCCGAGCGCCTGGAAAGCAACGACGACGGCACGACGCCGAAGTCGGCGTGGGACTACATCTACGAGCCGGACGCGCAAACCGTCGTGGACGAACTGCTGGTCCGCTATGTCGAAGCTTTGGTCTATCAGGCCGTGGCGGAAAACATGGCGTCGGAGCAGTCGGCCCGTATGGTCGCGATGAAGGCGGCGTCGGACAACGCGAAGACGGTCATCAACGAACTGCAGCTCTCGTACAACAAGAGCCGCCAGGCCGCGATTACGAAGGAACTTTCGGAAATCGTCGGCGGCGCAGCAGCCGTCTGATAGTCGCGAACCGATTGCGAAACCGCGCCGGTGTTGAACCGGTGGGCGAGTGAAGAATTCAGGTATCTAAAGGAAAATCGATGAGTACAACTGCTTTGGTAGAAGGCAAGATCGTACAGTGCATCGGCGCGGTGATCGACGTGGAATTCCCGCGCGAGACCATGCCGAAGATCTACGACGCGCTGATTCTCGACGGGTCGGAACTGACCCTGGAAGTGCAGCAGCAGCTGGGCGACGGCGTTGTCCGCACCATCTGTCTGGGTGCGTCGGACGGCCTGCGTCGCGGCACCGTGGTGAAGAACACGGGCAAGCCCATCAGCGTGCCGGTCGGCAAGCCGACCCTCGGCCGCATCATGGACGTGCTCGGCCGTCCGATCGACGAAGCCGGCCCGATCGTCAGCGAAACGACGCGCGCGATCCACCAGAAGGCTCCGGCGTTCGAAGATCTGTCGCCGTCGGCTGAACTGCTCGAAACCGGCATCAAGGTTATCGACCTGATCTGCCCGTTCGCAAAGGGCGGCAAGGTTGGCCTGTTCGGTGGTGCTGGCGTGGGCAAGACCGTCAACATGATGGAGCTCATCAACAACATCGCGAAGGAGCACGGCGGTTTCTCCGTGTTCGCGGGCGTGGGCGAGCGTACCCGTGAGGGCAACGACTTCTACCACGAAATGAAGGACTCGAACGTTCTCGACAAGGTCGCGCTGGTCTACGGCCAGATGAACGAGCCGCCGGGCAACCGTCTGCGCGTCGCGCTGACCGGTCTGACGATGGCCGAGCACTTCCGTGACGAAGGCCTCGACGTGCTGTTCTTCGTCGACAACATCTACCGTTTCACGCTGGCTGGCACGGAAGTGTCGGCGCTGCTCGGCCGTATGCCGTCGGCAGTGGGCTATCAGCCGACGCTGGCTGAAGAAATGGGCAAGCTGCAAGAGCGCATCACGTCGACCAAGAAGGGCTCGATTACGTCGGTTCAGGCCGTGTACGTCCCTGCGGATGACTTGACCGACCCGTCGCCGGCTACGACCTTCGGCCACCTGGACGCAACCGTCGTGCTGTCGCGTGACATCGCCTCGCTGGGTATCTACCCGGCAGTCGACCCGCTCGATTCGACCTCGCGCCAGATCGACCCGAACGTGATCGGTGAAGAGCACTACTCGATCACGCGCCGCGTGCAACAGACGCTCCAGCGCTACAAGGAACTGCGTGACATCATCGCAATTCTGGGCATGGACGAACTGTCGCCGGAAGACAAGCTGACCGTCGCCCGCGCACGTAAGATCCAGCGTTTCCTGTCGCAGCCGTTCCACGTCGCGGAAGTCTTCACGGGCTCGCCGGGCAAGTACGTGCCGCTGAAGGAAACCATCCGCGGCTTCAAGATGATCGTCGAAGGCGAGTGCGATCACCTGCCGGAGCAGGCGTTCTACATGGTCGGCACGATCGACGAAGCCTTCGAAAAGGCCAAGAAGATCCAGTAAGGGTCGCGTTGCAGGCAAAGAGGCGAGATTTGTCGCGCGGGTTTCCATCAGCGTTGATCGGTCTCGCCGCCGCAACCCCTTGACCCCAGGAGTTCGACACATATGGCAGCAACCATCAAGGTAGACGTCGTCAGCGCCGAAGAGAGCATCTATGACGGCCAGGCGAAGTTCGTCGCGCTTCCGGGTGAAGCCGGCGAGCTGGGCATTCTGCCTGGCCACACGCCGCTCATCACGCGGATTCGTCCGGGTGCGGTGCGCATCGTCGGTGAAAGTGGCGACGAAGAGTTCGTGTTCGTTGCAGGCGGCATTCTCGAAGTGCAGCCGGGCGCCGTGACGGTGCTCGCCGACACCGCGATCCGCGGCAAGGATCTCGACGAAGCGAAGGCCGCCGAAGCGCGCAAGCGCGCTGAAGAGGCGCTGCAGAACGCCGGCTCGAACCTCGAGTACGCCACCGCGCAGGCCGAACTGGCCTACGCCGTTGCGCAACTCGCGGCGATCCAGCGTCTGCGCAAGCAACACCAGCATTGATTCCCGCACGCGCCTTCGCGGCGCGTGCGACCGAATCGAAAAGGCTCCCCGGCCGTTGCGCCGGGGAGCCTTTTTTTCATGCGCGCACGCTGGCTGACGCTTAGCCGCGTCCGCTGTCGTTGAGCACCTCGACGCGCATCACGCCCTGGCGCTCCGCCAACGAGCGCGGATTGGAGAACAGGTAGTCGCCGACCTGCACGTGCTTGAGGATCAGCGCGCGGCCTGCGGGCGTGAGCTTGGGTTCGGCGAGCAGGGCGTCGAGATCGGCTTCGGTGATGCGGCGCTGATGCTCGTTGTCGCGCCAGTCCTCGCCCTGACGCAGCGCACCCTGAAGCTTGAATTCCGAGGTGAACATCAGCGCGCCGTTGAGGCCGTAGACGCTCATGCTGATCGGCATGATGCCGTTGTCGTAGACGTCCTGCGACACGATCTCGTGGATAAACACGTTATTGCCCGACGTGAAGCCATCGAACCGCACCGTGCCGCCCGGACCCGTCACGCCGAGACGCACGATCGCGCGGTCATTGCCGTTGCCGCTATTGCGGACGTCGGAGAGCGGCAGCACGCCCCGATACGAGCTCGTGGCGATAAACAGGATGCCTTCCTTTTCCTTCGCTTGAGCGCCGGGCGTGAAGCGTTTCTCGATCTGCACGCTCAACGACTTGTTGATGCCCACGACCTCGACCAGCGAGGTTTGCGCGCCGATCTCGAAGGCCACCGCGCCATCGATGTCGTCGACGGGCGCGCGGCGCTCGCCATCGATCAGCGCCGTGAAGTCCCAGCCGGTGCGCTGGAAGTAGTGCAGCGAGACGCCGTCGTCGTCGCGCGCGATCACGAATTCGTAGAGCCAGTACTGGCCGGGTTCGAGCTGCAATTCCACGGCGTTCGCGCCCACCACCGTGAGCACGCCGCCGATGAGTTTGCTCGTGTCGACCGCGCCGTCGGCCAGCGCGATGTCGCCGTAATGCGTGCCCGCTGGCACGACGCCGAACGCATACTGAATCGTGTCGTCGGGATTCGAATAGCCGTTGGCATCGGCGCCCGGCACGCCGGCCCAGATCTTCTTCGTGAGCCGCAGCTTGCCCTTCTTGCCGTTGTTGTTCGTCACCTCGACGCGCATCACGCCCTGGCGCTGATAGAAGTAATTCTGGTTCGTGAACAGCCAGTCGCCGACGTGCATATTCGCGCGGATCAACGCGCGCCCGGCTTCGGTGAACTTCGGGCTGCTCAGTAACGCGTTCAGTTCCTCCGCGGTAATTTCGTGCGCATCGGGGAACCCGGCGCTGAACCAGAACGAGCCGTCGAGCTGATGCACGTCCATTTTCTCGGGCCGCACGCCCGCGTCGTAGCTCGCCTTGGGCACGACTTCGTGAATGAACACGTTGTTGCCCGAGACGAAGCCGTCGAGCCGCACCTTGCCGTCTGCGCCCGTGACGCCGAGACGCACAACCGCGTTGCCGTCGAAATTCTCGGATCCCAGTTGCGTCAGACCGCGGTAGGAACTCGTGGCGAAGAACAGCACGCCGCTCGTGCGGCCGGTGCCCGCGCTCATGCGCTTGTCGATCTCGACGCACAGTGATTTGTTGATGCCGACGATGTTCACGTCCACCACATTCGCGCCGATCTCGAACGCGACGGCGCCGTCGATATCGTCGACCGGCGCGTGTCGCACGCCATCGAGCAGCGCCGTGTAATCCCAGCCGCCACGCTGCGAATAGCGCGGCGAAACGCCGTCGGGATCGCGGCCGATCACAAACTCGTAGAGCCAGTATTGGCCGGGTTCGAGCATCAGCTCGACCGTGTTCGCGCCGACCACCGTCAACACGCCGCCGATCAGCTTGCTGGTGTCGACCGCGCCGTCGACCAGCGCGATCTCGCTGTAGTGCGTGCCCGCCGGCACGACGCCGAACGCGTACTGGATCGTATCGGCGGGATCGGAATAGCCGTTGGCGTCGGAGCCCGGCACGCCCGCCCAGATTTTCTTCGACAGCCGCAGCTTGCCCTTCTTGCCGGTGTTGTTCGTCACCTCGACGCGCACCAGCCCCTGACGCTCGGCAAAGTAGTTCTGGTTCGTGAACAGCCAGTCGCCCACGTGCAGGTTCGCGCGGATCAGCGCGCGCCCGGCAGTCGTGAACTTGGGATTGGCGAGCAGCGCGTCGAGTTCAACCTGGGTGACTTCGTGCGCATCCGGGAATCCCGCGCTGTACCAGAACGAGCCGTCGAGCCGGTGCACGTCCATTTTCTCGGGCCGCACGCCCGCGTCGTAACTCGCCTTGGGCACGACTTCGTGGATGAACACGTTGTTGCCCGAGGTGAAGCCGTCGAGCCGCACCTTGCCGTCCACGCCCGTCACGCCGAGACGCACCACGGCTTTGTCGTCGAAAAACGGCGAGCCCAGCTGCGTGAGGCCAAGATACGAACTCGTGCCGAAGAACAGCACGCCGTTCGTGCGCCCCGTGCCGCTGCTCAAGCGCTTGTCGATCTGCACGCACACCGATTTGTTGATGCCGACGATGCTCAATTCGCGCGTTTGCGCACCGACCTCGAACAGCACGGCGCCGTCGATGTCGTCGACCGGCGCGCGTCGTTCGCCGTCGACGAGCGCCGTGAAGTCCCAGCCGCCGCGCTGCGAATAGCGCGGCGAGACGCCGTCGGCATCGCGGCCGATCACGAATTCGTAGAGCCAGTAGCGCCCGGGTGCGAGTTCCAGAGAGGTCTTGTTGTCGCCTGTCACGATCAGGACGCCGCCGGTCAGTTTGCGCGCGTCGACCGAGCCGTCCGCGTTCGCGAAGTCGCGGAAATGCGTGCCTTCCGGCACGACGCCGAACGCGTACTGGATCGTGTCGGCGGGATCGGAATAGCCGTTGGCGTCGGAGCCGGGCACAGCGGCCCAGATTTTCTTCGTGAGGATGAGGCGGCAATAAGCGGTGGTGTTCATCGAGACTCCAGGTGGCGAAATTTCCTACGCATCAAGTTGATAAGAACTACGAACTAATAGGCCGAAGTCAAAACTTCGTTAGACGTCTGAAAAGCAGCGGCGATTGCATTACGAAACGTCGTTAAAGTCCATCAGACGTTTGAGAGAGCGTGACGCGATGTCGCAATGCGGCGGGGGAAAAGCGCCAAAACTTGCGCGGGAATAAGCCAGAGAGGCGACCCGCAGCGCGCAGATCACCAGCGGAAAACGAGTCGAAGCGCGCCGGAGCGCACCGAAGCGCCGGTCGCCGCGTGCCGGTCGGCAAGCCGGGAACAAACTACTTGACGTTTACGGAAAGGTAATGCGAAATCATGCCTTCGAGCGTGCCGCCGCGCGGCGCTGCGCCCGGGCCTGGCAGCCTGCGCTGCGGGTAAAACTTGATGCCGCCGCCGCCCGTCGCGGTGGAGAATAGATTTCAAAATCATTTCAACGGGAGCGCGACTCCCGCAGGAGACAGCCACCATGGCAATCGACGCAGCACGCGCGGCGGCCGCGCGCGAAGCGCTCATCGCGCCGCAGGACGGTCTTTCCTACGTGCGCGGCACGACCGCCACGCCGCTCTCCGACGCCACCATCGGTGATTTCCTGCGCGAAACCGTCAGCCGGTTCCCCGAGCGGCCCGCCGTGGTGTTTCGCGAGCAGGGCATTCGCTGGAGTTGGCGTGAGTTCGCGACCGAAGTCGACGTGATGGCGGCAGGTCTCGCGGAGTTGGGCATCGAGAAGGGCGATCGCGTGGGCATCTGGTCGCCCAATCGCTGCGAATGGCTGCTCACGCAGTTCGCGACCGCGCGCCTCGGCGCGGTGCTCGTCAACATCAATCCGGCTTACCGGCTCGCGGAGCTCGAATACGCGCTGAACAAGGTCGGCTGCAAGGCCATCGTGGCGGCGGAAAGCTTCAAGACCTCGAAGTATCTGGAGATGCTGCAGACGCTCGCGCCGGAACTCGCGAGCGCGCAGCCCGGCGATCTGCACGCGGCGCGGCTGCCCGCGCTGCGCACGGTGATCCGCATGTGCGACACCGCCTCGCCCGGCATGCTCAACTTCAGCGAGCTGATCGAACTGGGCCGCGAGCGGCTCGCGCGCGACGGCACGGCCTGGCTCGACGCGCTGGGCGCCACGCTCTCGCCCGACGATCCGATCAACATCCAGTTCACGAGCGGCACGACCGGCAACCCGAAGGGCGCGACGCTCACGCACCGCAACGTCGTCAACAATGGCCGCTTCATTGCGATGGCCATGCGTTTGAGCGAGGACGATTCGCTCTGTATCCCGGTGCCGCTTTATCACTGTTTCGGCATGGTGCTCGCGGTGCTCGCGTGCGTGTCGGTCGGCGCGAACATGGTGTTTCCCGGCGAGGCTTTCGATCCGCGCGCGACGCTCGAAGCCGTGTCCGAGGAAGGCTGCACGGCGCTGCATGGCGTGCCGACGATGTTCATCGCCGAGCTCGATCACCCGGACTTCGCGAAGTTCGATCTGTCGCGCCTGCGCACGGGCATCATGGCCGGTTCGCCGTGTCCGATCGAAACGATGAAGCGCGTGGTCTCGAAGATGCATCTGGCCGAGATCACCATCGCCTACGGCATGACGGAGACGAGCCCGGTCTCGTTCCAGAGCGCGACCACCGATCCGCTCGACAAGCGCACGACCACGGTGGGCCGCATCCAGCCGCATCTCGAAGTGAAGATCGTCGATCCGCTCGGCAACGTCGTGCCGGTGGGCGAGACGGGCGAGTTGTGCACGCGCGGCTATTCGGTGATGTGCGGCTACTGGGGCGATGAGGCCCGGACGGCGGAATCGATCATCGACGGCTGGATGCACACGGGCGACCTCGCGACGCTCGACACCGAAGGCTACTGCAACATCGTGGGCCGCCTGAAGGACATGCTGATTCGCGGCGGCGAGAACATCTATCCGCGCGAGATCGAGGAGTTCCTGTTCCGGCATCCGAAGGTGCAGACCGTGCAGGTGTTCGGCGTGCCGGACGCGAAGTACGGCGAGGAAGTCTGCGCGTGGATCGTGCTGCGTCCGGGCGAGGCCGCGACGGCCGAGGAGATCCAGACGTTCTGCCAGGGGCAGATTGCGCACTACAAGATCCCGAAGTACATCCGTTTCGTCGACGAACTGCCGATGACGGTGACGGGCAAGGTGCAGAAGTTCGTGATGCGCGCACAGATGATCGACGAACTGAAGATCAGCGAGCCGAAGACGGCGTGAGCGGGCAAGAAGGGGCGGCGAGGCCGCCGCTCCTTTTGGGCTTCACGGCGCGTCTGTGCGGACAAAAGATAATCGGGATGCCGAATCAATCGCGCGGATATGCGAGTGCGCAAACCGTCAAAAGATCGGAAAAACGTGGGAAAAACCGAGGGAAAACGAGAGGGAAGGGAAAACGCGGACGAAAAAAAAGCGGGCCTGGAGCCCGCTAAAAACCACACGCTACGGGGTTAGCGCGAGGAGACCAAAGGAGGAGCCGGCTGATGAAACGTACGAGACGCCGGTCACGGCTCCAGCAAGGATGCCCCTAAGGAGGGCTTCGGCATAAAGCCGACCGGCTGGTGTATCGTGTCCGCTCACACTTGCACCAAGCCACATCCGTGTTGAAACCGTTGAAGGCATTGTGGGCGAATTAATGAACCTTCGCGGTAACAAAGTGTTTCAGGTTGTAACGCCCGCCAGATAAGGCTCCGCGGGATTTTTTGCCGTCCTGAGCGTTTTCGAGCCGTCATTTTTACCGGCATTTTCGGGCGCTGTCAGACCGCGCGCAAACGTTAGCGTCGAGCGAAATTCCTTTCGCATGAAGAAAGTCCCGCCATGCGGGCGATACGCCGTTTCTGTCACCTGAGCGCCGCGCGTATCGCGGCGGATGCATGCGGCATCCGCACATCGTCGCGCGCGCATCGTTTGCGCGACGATCATGTGGCGGTGCAACGAGTCGTTGCAACTCGTCATATCGTTTAACGAATGAGCGAGCGGTGCGAGCCGCGTCAGTGACGCAAGCCGCATCGATGCTTCATGAGTCTACGCCTCGGCAAGATCCTTGGCGCTCACTTCAGCCACTTGTCCGAGATCGACTGATACTCGCCGCTCGCGCGCGCGAGATGCAGCCATTGATCGACGTACTGCTGGAACACGACGTCGCCGCGCGGCACCATCCACGCTTTCTCGCCGTACTGGAACGGCTTGTCGGGATGCACCGAGCACAGGCCCGGATTGAGCTTCTGCTGCAGGAGCGTTTCGGAGGCGTCGGTCACCATGACATCGGCCTTACCCGCGAGGATCTGCTTGAAGATCGTCACGTTGTCGGGATACACGGTGAGGTTCGCGTGCGGAAAGAACTGCTTCGCGAAGCGCTCGTTCGTGCCGCCCGGATTCACGATCACGCGCGTGCCGGGCTGATCGATCTGCGCGACGCTCTGATACTTGTTCACGTCGTCGCAGCGCACGATGGGCGTCTTGCCGTCGACCTGATACGCCTCGGTGAAGAACGCGCGCTTCTGACGTTCGAGCGTGGTCGAGACGCCGCCCACCGCGACGTCGCACTTCGCGAGGAAGTCGGTCATGAGGTTGGACCACGTGGTCTTCACGAACTCGGCCTTCACGCCCAGCGACTTCGCGAGCGACTCCGCCATGTCGATGTCGATGCCTTCGAACGTGCCATCCGGCTTGTAGAACGAGTAGGGCTTGTAGTCGCCGGTCGTGCAGGCGCGCAGCGTGCCGCGCGCGAGCACATCGTCGAGGCGCGAGGGCGCGGCGGCGTTTGGATTCGGACTCGGGGCCGCACCGGGATTCGACTGCGCGAATGCGCTCGGTGTGCCCGCGAGCGCGGCCAGCAAGGCGGCGACGAGCGCGCCAGTGGCGGCGAGCGCCTTGTTCTTCTTCATGCTGCGTGTCTCCTCGTCCTTTGTTGGACGCGATGTATTGATTCGGAAAGGTAGTCGATCATAGTCCGCGCGTCCTCACGCGTTAAGCATGGACAGACCTGGTAGCGCGCGGGCGCGGCGGCGGCATCCCGGTGGTGCGGCGAGTGGTCGCCGTTCCACGGTCGCAGGCGCGACGCAGCGCCTGATCGAGACCTCGTGGAGCCTTCGTGGTGTCCGTGTCTTGCGCTTATGCCGTCCATCAACGCCATGCCGTACGCGCCGGTCCGGTAAAATAGCGGTCTGCTTCCGAATCTCGCGCGCAAGCGCCTCCGCACGTGGCCCACACCCTTCTGAACGACACCTTCCTGCGCGCATTGCTGCGTCAGCCGACCGAGTACACGCCGATCTGGCTGATGCGCCAGGCAGGCCGTTATCTGCCGGAATACAACGCCACGCGCAGCCGCGCGGGCAGTTTCCTCGGCCTCGCGAAGAATCCCGATTACGCGACCGAAGTCACGCTGCAGCCGCTCGAACGCTATCCGCTCGACGCCGCCATCCTGTTCTCGGACATCCTCACGATTCCCGACGCGATGGGTCTCGGCCTGTCGTTCCAGGCGGGCGAGGGTCCGAAGTTCGCGCATCCGGTGCGCACCGAGGAAGACGTGGCGAAGCTCGCCGTGCCCGACATCGGCGAGACGCTCGGCTATGTGACCGACGCCGTGCGCGAAATTCGCCGCGCGCTCACCGACGGCCAGGGCCGTCAGCGCGTGCCGCTGATCGGTTTCTCGGGCAGCCCGTGGACGCTCGCGTGCTATATGGTCGAAGGCGGCGGCTCGGACGATTTCCGCACCGTGAAGTCGATGCTGTACGCGCGCCCCGACCTCATGGAGCGCATTCTCGAAGTCAACGCGCAGGCCGTGGCCGCGTATCTGAACGCGCAGATCGAAGCGGGCGCGCAGGCCGTGATGATCTTCGACACGTGGGGCGGCGCGCTCGCGGACGGCATCTATCAGCGCTTCTCGCTTGCTTACATCCAGCGCGTGGTCGCGCAGCTCAAGCGCGAGCACGACGGCGAACGCGTGCCGGTGATCACCTTCACGAAGGGCGGCGGGCTGTGGCTCGACGAGATCGCCAATACGGGCGTCGACGCAGTCGGCCTCGACTGGACCGTGAACCTCGGCCGCGCGCGCGAGCGCGTGGGCGACCGCGTGGCGCTGCAAGGCAATCTGGACCCGAACGTGCTGTTCGCGTCGCCGGCCGCGATCCGCGAACAGGCGCGCGCGGTGCTCGACAGCTTCGGCGCGCATCCGGGTCACGTCTTCAATCTCGGCCACGGCATTTCGCAGTTCACGCCGCCCGAAAGCGTCGCTGAACTCGTCGACGAAGTGCATCGCCATAGCCGCGCGCTGCACGCTGCGTCTGCGTGAAGTTTTTGTTGCAACGCAGCGCGTAGGGCAGGGGCTGGGCTCCGGGCACCAGGGTAACACCGGGCTCAAGAGGCCAGCCAGACGCCCTCCGGGCTCTGTCAAGCATTGACTTATGCACACTTGTCTCGTTGCGGCGCGCAAGAGGGAAAAATTGCCGCAGCGAGCGAGGACGGGCTCGAAAGAATCAATCAGACCCTTGACAGATAAGGCTTTCGCCGCTCCATGGCGTTTTGTGCGGTTTCCCACATAGGCGCGTCAAAATGGCTGGCGCGGCGGGCCGACATCAAGTTCTCAACAAAGTTATCCACAGGCGCGACGACGGGGAGCGCGATTGTTCTGCGGAATCCAAAACTTAGCGCGCAAAGTGAAGGTTTACTTTAAGTTCGGGCGTCGGTGCGCCAGCGCACATAGCGCAGCCGCTGCGCGCGGGGGCGCTGCATGAGCACGCGTTTCGCGCGTGTCGCGCTCGACCATCCGCTGGATGCGCTTTACGACTATCGCTACCCCGACGGCTGGCCCGAGCCCCGGCCGGGCATGCTCGTGCGCGTGCCGTTCGGACGGCGAGAGTCCGTGGGCCTCATCGTGGAAGTGAGCACTCACAGCGAGGTGCCCGCGAACAAGCTGCGCGACGTGATCGAGGTCTGCGCGTCGTGCCCGCCACTGTCGCAGCAATGGCTCGCGCTCGTGGAATTCGCCGCCGACTATTACCAGCGCGGTCTGGGCGAAGTCGCGTTGCCGGCGCTGCCGCAGGCGTTGCGCGATCCGCCGCGCTGGCGGCGTCTGCTGGCGCCCGAGGAGCGTTACCGGATGCTGCCTGCGGGCCGCGAAGCGTTGCCCGACGCACTGCCCGCCCGCGCGGCCGCGCTGCGGCGTCTCGCCGAGGCGCTCGTGGCCGCAGGTGAACTCGATCTCGCCGATGCGCGCGCACTGCATCCGAAGGCCGCCGCAACGCTCGATTCTTGGCGCGATGCGGGTTGGGTCGAATACGAGTGCGTGGAGTTCGGCGCCGCGCCGCGCGCATCCGGGCAAATCCCGACCGTAAAATCTACCGACGAATGCGACGGTGCGAGTGGCGGCGTAATCCCGTCCATCAGCACGAATGGAAACATCGGTGCCCGCGCAACGATCGCGCCGCATCGGCTCAGCGACGAGCAGCAGGAAGCCGTCGAAGCGATTGTCGATTCGAGCGGCTTCGCGCCGTTTCTGCTGCACGGCGTAACGGGCAGCGGCAAGACCGAGGTCTATCTGCGCGCGCTGGCCGCGCGGCTCGAACGCGAGCCCGACGCGCAGGCGCTGGTGCTGGTCCCCGAAATCAATCTGACGCCGCAGTTCGAGGCGGCGTTCCGCACGCGCTTCGCGGGCGTGCTGCCCGAAGGCGCGATCGTCACGCTGCACAGCGGGCTGGCCGAAGGCGAGCGCGCGCGCCACTGGCTCGCCGCGCATACGGGCCGCGCGCGCATCGTGCTGGGCACGCGGCTGGCCGTGATGGCCTCGCTGCCGCATCTGGCGATGATCGTCGTCGACGAGGAGCACGATCCCGCCTACAAGCAGCAGGAAGGGCTGCGCTACTCGGCGCGCGATCTGGCTGTGTGGCGCGCCAAGCAGCTCGCCATTCCGGTCGTGCTGGGCTCGGCCACGCCGTCGCTGGAAAGCTGGTGGCAGGCCGATCAGGGCCGCTATACGCGCCTCACGCTGTCACGGCGCGCGATGGCCGACGCCGTGCTGCCGACGGTCAAGCTGATCGATCTGGAAGAGGAGCGGCGGCGCGGGCGCGCCTCGTTCGAGGGGCTGTCCGGCCCGCTGGTCGCGGCCATGAAGGCGCGCCTGGAGCGCGGCGAGCAGAGCCTGATTTTTCTGAACCGGCGTGGCTATGCGCCGACGCTCGCCTGCGACGCCTGCGGCTGGGTCGCGGGCTGTCCGCGCTGCAGCGCCTACGTCGTGCTGCACAAGCCCGAACGGGCGCTGCGCTGCCATCACTGCGGCTGGGAAGCGCGCATTCCGCATTCGTGCCCGGAGTGCGGCAACGTCGATATCGCGCCGATGGGACGCGGCACGCAACGCATCGAGGAAGCGCTCGCGAGCGCGGTGCCGGGTGCGCGGGTGCTGCGCATCGATGCCGACAGCACGCGCCGCAAGGGCAGCGCGCAGGCGCTCTTTTCCGACGTGCACGCGGGCGAAGTCGATATCCTCGTGGGCACGCAGATGGTCGCGAAGGGGCACGACTTCCAGCGCGTCTCGCTGGTGGGCGTGCTGAACGCCGACAACGCGCTGTTCTCGCACGATTTCCGCGCGAGCGAGCGCCTGTTCGCGCAACTGATGCAGGTGAGCGGGCGTGCGGGCCGCGCCGGATTGCCCGGCGAGGTGCTGGTGCAGACGCGTTATCCGCGTCACGCGATCTACCACGCGCTCGCGCGCCACGATTACGTGGGTTTCGCGAATTCGCAGGTCAAGGAGCGCCGCGACGCGCATCTGCCGCCGTTCGTCTATCAGGCCTTGCTGCGCGCCGAAGGGCGCACGCTCGAAGCCGCGCTCGCGTTTCTCGCCGAAGCCGCCGCCGCGCTCACGGCGATTCCCGCCGCCTCGCGCGTGATGGCCTACGACGCCGTGCCGCTCACCATCGTCAAGGTGATGAACGTGCACCGCGCGCAGCTGCTCATCGAGAGCCAGTCGCGCGCGGCCCTGCAGGCGACGCTGCACGCGTGGCAACCGGCGCTGCGCGCGCTACGCGGCGTGCTGCGCTGGAATCTCGAAGTCGATCCGCTCGATATCTGACGCGCCTGGCGGGCAACCCCCGTTGCCTGCTGTCGGCGCCTTAGCGCTTCGCCGCTCCCGACGCGTCTCCCTGATCGGCGCGGGCGACGCGCAGCTTGCGCGTCTCCGACAACGTCGCGCCACGAATGAACAGCACGGCGCACAGCGCGCACATGCTCCAGACACCTGCCACCACCAGCCACTTTTCCATTTTTTGGTCCTCGCGCCGGTTCGAACGTCCGGCTCCCCGTTGTTCTTTGTATAACGGCACGGCGACAGAAACGATTAGGGTTACCCAGAAAGTGTGGGCCAGGGAAAATACCGAGTGCAGCCGCACTGCCACGACTGGCGGGCATCCGGCGCAAACCCAGGCCACACGGGGCTTCACGCGGGGTGCAACCAGACATTTTGAATGGTTGCACCTTTTTAATTGGAGGGGTACGATTCGCCAACTTTTTCAGTCTTGGCCGGTGCGGGTCAGCCGGCATACGAAGGAAACATGGCTAGCACCACCCTTGGCGTCAAGGTCGACGACCTCCTCCGCTCGCGGCTCAAAGACGCCGCCACGCGCCTCGAGCGCACCCCGCACTGGCTCATCAAGCAGGCCATCTTCGCTTACCTCGAGAAGATCGAGCACGGCCAGCTGCCGCCGGAACTGAACGGCCACGTCGGCGCTACCGATCTGGGCGACGGTTCCACCGACGGCCCCGACGAGTACGCCTCGCATCCCTTCCTCGAATTCGCGCAAAACGTGCAACCGCAGTCGGTGCTGCGCGCGGCCATCACGGCCGCGTACCGCCGCCCGGAGCCGGAGTGCGTGCCGTTCCTGATCGGCGAAGCGCGCCTGCCCGCCAATTTGACCGGCGACGTCACCAAGCTCGCGACCAAGCTCGTCGAAACGCTGCGCGCCAAGCGCACGGGCGGCGGCGTCGAAGGCCTGATCCACGAGTTCTCGCTGTCGAGCCAGGAAGGTGTCGCGCTGATGTGCCTCGCCGAAGCGCTGCTGCGCATTCCCGACCGCGCCACGCGCGACGCGCTGATCCGCGACAAGATCAGCAAGGGCGACTGGAAATCGCACGTGGGCCACGCGCCGTCGCTGTTCGTGAACGCCGCGACCTGGGGCCTCATGATCACCGGCAAGCTGGTCACGACGAATAGCGAGACGGGTCTGTCGTCGGCGCTCACGCGCATGATCGGCAAGGGCGGCGAGCCGCTGATCCGCAAGGGCGTCGACATGGCGATGCGCCTGATGGGCGAGCAGTTCGTCACCGGCGAAAACATCTCCGAGGCGCTCGCGAACAGCCGCAAGTTCGAAGCGCGCGGCTTCCGCTACTCGTACGACATGCTCGGCGAAGCGGCCACGACCGAAGCCGACGCGCAGCGTTACTACGCCTCGTACGAGCAGGCGATCCACGCGATCGGCAAGGCCGCGGGCGGACGCGGCATTTACGAAGGCCCGGGCATCTCGATCAAGCTTTCCGCTCTGCATCCGCGCTACTCGCGCGCGCAGCAGGAACGCACGATGAACGAACTGCTGCCGCGCGTGCGTGCGCTCGCGGTTCTCGCGCGCCGCTACGACATCGGCCTCAATATCGACGCCGAAGAAGCCGACCGCCTCGAACTCTCCCTCGACCTGCTCGAAGCGCTCTGTTTCGATTCGGAACTCGCGGGCTGGAACGGTATCGGCTTCGTGGTGCAGGCGTACCAGAAGCGCTGCCCGTTCGTGATCGACTACATCGTCGATCTGGCGCGCCGCAGCCGTCACCGCATCATGGTGCGCCTCGTGAAGGGCGCGTACTGGGACACGGAAATCAAGCGTGCGCAGCTCGACGGCCTCGAAGGCTATCCGGTCTACACGCGCAAGATCTACACGGACGTCTCGTACCTCGCGTGCGCGAAGAAGCTGCTCGGCGCGCCCGACGCGGTGTATCCGCAGTTCGCCACGCACAACGCGTACACGCTGGCCGCGATCTATCACCTCGCGGGCAACAACTACTATCCCGGCCAGTACGAATTCCAGTGCCTGCACGGCATGGGCGAGCCGCTGTACGAAGAAGTCACGGGCCCGCTCGCGCAGGGCAAGCTGAACCGTCCGTGCCGCGTCTACGCGCCGGTCGGTACGCACGAAACGCTGCTCGCGTACCTCGTGCGCCGTCTGCTCGAAAACGGCGCGAACACGTCGTTCGTGAACCGCATCGCCGATGAAACCGTGCCGGTCGCCGAACTCGTGACGAACCCCGTCGACGACGCCGCGAAGGTCGTGCCGCCGGGCGCGCCGCACACGAAGATTCCGCTGCCGCGCGAACTGTTCGGCGCCGAGCGTCTGAATTCGATGGGCCTCGATCTCTCGAACGAACATCGCCTCGCGTCGCTGTCGTCGGCGCTGCTGGCGAGCGCGCATCATCCGTGGCGCGCCGCGCCGATGCTCGCCGATATCGATCAGGCCGAAGGCACCGCGCGCGACGTGCGCAATCCGGCCGATCATCGCGATCTGGTCGGCACCGTGGTGGAAGCGACGAGCGAGCACGTGAGCGCCGCGCTCTCGCACGCTGTCGCCGCCGCGCCGATCTGGCAGGCCACGCCCGTCGATGCGCGCGCCGACTGCCTCGCGCGCGCCGCCGATCTGCTCGAAGCGCAGATGCACACGCTGATGGGCCTGATCGTGCGCGAAGCGGGCAAGTCGCTGCCGAACGCCGTTGCGGAAATCCGCGAAGCGATCGACTTCCTGCGCTATTACTCGACGCAGATCCGCGAGGAATTCTCGAACGACACGCATCGTCCGCTCGGTCCGGTCGTCTGTATCAGCCCGTGGAATTTCCCGCTGGCGATCTTCATGGGCCAGGTCGCCGCCGCGCTCGCCGCCGGTAACACGGTGCTCGCGAAGCCCGCCGAACAAACGCCGCTGATCGCCGCGCAAGCCGTGCGCATCCTGCGCGAAGCGGGCGTGCCTGCCGGTGCGGTGCAACTGCTGCCGGGCGATGGCGAAACCGTGGGCGCGGCGCTGGTCGCCGATCACCGCACGCGCGCCGTCATGTTCACGGGCTCGACCGAAGTCGCGCGCCTGATCAACAAGACGCTCTCGCAACGACTGGATTCGGATGGCCGTCCGATTCCGCTGATCGCCGAAACGGGTGGTCAGAACGCGATGATCGTCGATTCGTCGGCGCTCGCGGAACAGGTCGTCGCCGATGTGCTGCAAAGCGCGTTTGACTCGGCGGGCCAGCGCTGCTCGGCGCTGCGCGTGCTGTGTCTGCAAGACGATGTGGCCGAGCGCACGCTCGAAATGCTCACGGGCGCGATGAAGGAACTGGCGATTGGCAATCCTGATCGTCTCTCGGCCGACGTCGGTCCGGTGATCGACGTGGAAGCCAAGCGCGGTATCGACACGCACGTCGCGACGATGCGCGAGAAGGGCCGCAAGGTCACGCAGATGTCGATGGCCGACAGCTGCGGCGCAGGCACCTTCGTGCCGCCGACGCTGATCGAAATCGACAGCCTCGACGAACTCAAGCGCGAAGTGTTCGGCCCGGTGCTGCACGTGATCCGCTATCGCCGCAGCCAGCTCGACAAGCTGCTCGAACAGATCCGCGCGACGGGTTACGGCCTCACGCTCGGCATCCACACGCGTATCGACGAAACGATCGCGCACGTCGTGGGCCGCGCGCATGTGGGCAACATCTACGTGAACCGCAACGTGATCGGCGCGGTGGTCGGCGTGCAGCCGTTCGGCGGCGAAGGGCTGTCGGGCACGGGTCCGAAGGCTGGTGGCGCGCTGTATCTGTCGCGTCTGCTGGCCAAGCGTCCGGCGGGTCTGCCGCAGTCGCTCACGAAGGCGCTGGTGGTCGACATGCCGCAAGGCGAGAACGGCGAGCGTCCGCAGTCGGCGCAAGCGAATCTCGCGGTGCTGCGCGACTGGCTGATCGCCGAACGCGAACCGGCACTCGCGGCGCGCTGCGAAGGCTATCTGGAATACGTGCTCGCGGGCGCCACGGCCGTGCTGCCTGGCCCGACGGGCGAGCGCAACACCTACACGCTTTCGGCGCGCGGCACGGTGCTGTGCGTGGCCTCGACGCCGACCGGCGCGCGCGCGCAACTCGCGGTCGTGCTGGCGACGGGCAACCGCGCGCTGTTCCAGGGCGCGGCCGGTGAAGCGCTGGTGACCGCGCTGCCTGCTTCGCTGAAGCCGCACGTTGCGATCAAGAAGACGGCCGATGCCGACTTCGACGCCGTGCTGTTCGAAGGCGACAGCGACGAACTGCTCGGTCTCGTGAAGGACGTGGCCAAGCGCGGCGGTCCGATCGTCTCGGTGCAAGGCGTGGCGGCGCATGCGCTCGCCAACGGCGACGAAGATTACGCGCTCGAACGCCTGCTCACGGAACGCTCGGTGAGCGTGAATACCGCGGCCGCAGGCGGTAATGCAAATCTGATGACGATCGGCTAAGCACAGTCCATACTGTCGATCGTCTCAAGACAAGGAAGCGGCAAGGCTCGCGCCGAAGCCGCTCATTTGATACCTGGTACCAAGGAGAAGCTATGCAACACACGATGAAGCAGCTGGCAGGCGCAGCGCTGGTTGCGGCCCTGTCGCTGGCGGGGACCGCGCAGGCGCAGCAGGCGGAAGACGTCAAGATTGGTTTCGCGGGCCCGATGACCGGTGCGCAGGCGCACTACGGCAAGGACTTCCAGAACGGCATCACGCTGGCCGTCGAGGAAATGAACGCGACCAAGCCGGTGATCGGCGGCAAGCCGGTTCACTTCGTGCTGGATTCGGCGGACGACCAGGCTGACCCGCGCACGGGCACGACGGTCGCGCAGAAGCTCGTCGACGACGGCATCAAGGGCATGCTCGGCCACTTCAACTCGGGCACGACGATCCCGGCTTCGCGCATCTACGCGAACGCAGGCATCCCGCAGATCGCCATGGCGACCGCGCCTGAGTACACGCAGCAAGGCTTCAAGACCACGTTCCGCATGATGACCTCGGACACGCAGCAAGGCTCGGTGGCCGGCGCGTTCGCGGTGAAGAACCTGGGCCTGAAGAAGATCGTCGTGATCGACGACCGCACGGCTTACGGCCAGGGTCTCGCCGACGAATTCGCGAAGGCTGCGAAGGCTGCGGGCGGCAACATCATCGACCGCGAATACACCAACGACAAGGCCGTCGACTTCAAGTCGGTCCTGACGAAGGCCAAGGCGATGAACCCCGACCTCGTCTACTTCGGCGGCGCCGATTCGCAAGCCGCGCCGATGGTCAAGCAGATGAAGTCGCTGGGCATCAAGGCGCCGCTGATGGGCGGCGAAATGGTCCACACGCCGACGTTCCTGAAGATCGCGGGCGACGCGGCCAACGGCACGGTGGCTTCGCTGGCGGGCCTGCCGCTCGACCAGATGCCTGGCGGCAAGGACTACGTCGAGAAGTACAAGAAGCGCTTCGGTGAAGACGTCCAGACGTACTCGCCGTACGCTTACGACGGCGCGATGGCCATGTTCGACGCCATGAAGAAGGCCAACTCGACCGACCCGGCGAAGTACCTGCCGTTCCTCGCGAAGACGAGCATGCCGTCGGTCACGTCGGCTGACCTCGCGTATGACGCGAAGGGCGACCTGAAGAACGGCGGCATCACGCTGTACAAGGTCGTCGACGGCAAGTGGACGACGCTGCAAAGCGTGGGCGGCAAGTAATCGCTGCCTGACCCTGACCGCTCTGCGCGGTCAGGCGCTGTAAAAAAGCCCCGCAGGCTTCAAACCTGCGGGGCTTTTTGTTTGGGCTTCGATCGCGACGGTGCGCGACTCGCGCGAAAGGTGAGGCTATTCAGGATCGCTAACGACTTGATGGCACTTCACTGCGCTCGCGCCTTGCGCCCCTGTTCGCGAACCTGTTCGAGCGTGGCGGCGGGCGTGCTCGCTTCCTTCGTCACGCGAATCTCGATCAGCGCGGGCTTGCCCGCGTTCAACGCGCGATCGAGGGCACCCGCGAACTGCGCCGTGCTCGTCACTGTTTCGCCGTGCGCGCCGAACGACTGCGCGAAGGCCGCGAAATCCGGATTGGTGAGCTGCGTGCCGTGCACGCGGTCCGGATAGTTGCGCTCCTGATGCATGCGGATCGTGCCGTAGTGGCTGTTGTTCACGACGATGAACACCACGTTCAGGCCGTACTGCATCGCCGTCGCAAGTTCGGACGAGGCCATCATGAAACAGCCGTCGCCCGCGAGCGCGACCACGGCGCGTTGCGGATACAGCGACTTCGCCGCGATGGCCGCGGGCACGCCGTAACCCATCGCGCCGCTGGTGGGCGCGAGCTGCGAGCGGAAGTGTCGATACGCGAAATGCCGATGCAGCCACGTCGCGTAGTTGCCCGCGCCGTTGGTGACGATGGCGTCGTCGGGCAGGCGCGCGCGCAGTTGCTGCATCACTTCGCCGAGTTGCACGTCGCCGGGCATCGGGCGCGGCGCGCGCCACGCGAGATAGGCGTCGTGCGCCTGCGTCGCGCTGCCGGTCCAGGCGACCGAATCGGGCGCGGGCAGCGCGGCCAGTTGCGCGGCGAACTCCGCGAGACCGGAGACGATCGGCAGATCGGCGGCATAGACGCGCCCGAGTTCTTCCGCGCCCTGATGCACGTGAATGAGCGTCTGCTTCGTCTTCGGAATATCGAGCAGCGCATAGCCCGCCGTGGTGGCTTCGCCCAGACGCGGCCCGAGCGCGAGCAGCACGTCGGCTTCGCGGATGCGCGCGCTCAGCGCCGGATTCGCGCCGAGGCCCACGTCGCCCGCGTAGTTCGGATGATCGTTGTCGAGCGTGTCCTGGAAGCGGAACGCGAGGCCCACGGGCAACTGCCAGTTCTCGACGAAACGTTGCAGATCGGCGCACGCCTGCGGCGTCCAGCCGTGGCCGCCCGCGATCACGAACGGCTGCTTCGCGTTCGCGAGCAGATCGCGCACGCGCTCGATCTGCGCCTGCGACGGCGAGGCCTGCACGCGCTGCGCGGCGGGCGGCGTGGCTTGCGCTTCGGCGGCGGGAATCGCGCCGCTGAGCATGTCCTCGGGCAGCGCGAGCACGACGGGACCGGGACGCCCCGACATCGCCACATGAAACGCGTGGCTCAGGTATTCGGGCACGCGGCGCGCGTCGTCGATTTGCGCGACCCACTTCGCCATCTGGCCGAACATGCGCCGATAGTCGATTTCCTGAAACGCCTCGCGGTCCATCTGCTCGCGCGCGACCTGGCCGATCAGCAGGATCATCGGCGACGAATCCTGAAACGCGGTGTGCACGCCGATCGAGGCGTGCGTCGCGCCCGGCCCGCGCGTGACGAGCGCCACGCCCGGCTTGCCCGTGAGCTTGCCGACCGCTTCGGCCATGTTGGCGGCGGCGGCTTCGTGACGGCACACGAGGGTGTCGATGCGCGTGGTCTCGTCGGCGAGCGCGTCGAGCACGGCAAGATAGCTCTCGCCGGGCACGCAAAACACGCGCTCGACGCCATTGGCGACGAGCGCATCGACGACGAGGCGCGCGCCGGTCACGCTGGCCTTGTTGTCGTGATCGGCGCGATTCGGTTCGTTCGGCTGCTGCATGGCGATGCCATCTCCTTCGTTCTTGTCGTGAATCGGGTGGATCGTTTCGAGTTGCTTCCAGTCGCTTCGAGTCGCTTCGGGTGACGTCAGCAGCCGCACGCGCTCACATCAGCATTCGACGATGTTGACCGCGAGCCCGCCGCGCGACGTTTCCTTGTATTTGGTCTTCATGTCGGCGCCGGTTTCGCGCATCGTCTTGATGACCGAATCGAGCGAGACATAATGCGCGCCGTCGCCGCGAAGCGCCATGCGCGCGGCGTTCACGGCCTTCACCGAGGCCATCGCGTTGCGCTCGATGCAGGGAATCTGCACCATGCCGCCGACCGGATCGCAGGTCAGGCCGAGGTTGTGTTCCATGCCGATTTCGGCGGCGTTCTCCACCTGTAGCGGCGTGCCGCCGAGCACGGCGGCGAGCGCGCCCGCCGCCATCGAGCAGGCCACGCCCACTTCGCCCTGGCAGCCGACTTCCGCGCCCGAGATCGACGCGTTGAGCTTGTAGAGAATGCCGATCGCGGCGGCCGTGAGCAGGAAGTCGATCACGCCTTGCTCGTTCGCGCCCGGCGTGAAGCGCACGTAGTAGTGCAGCACGGCGGGGATGATGCCGGCCGCGCCGTTGGTGGGCGCGGTGACGACGCGGCCGCCCGCGGCGTTTTCCTCGTTCACGGCGATCGCGTAGAGATTGATCCAGTCGATCATCGAGAGCGGATCTTGCAGCGCGCGCTCGGGATGCGCGGTGAGCGCGCGATAGAGCGTCGGCGCGCGGCGCTTGACCTGGAACGGGCCGGGCAGCGTGCCGTCGGCGTCGGGATTGTTGATGCCACAGCCGCGCGACACGCAGGCCTGCATCACGTCCCAGATGCGCAGGAGGCCGGTGCGGATTTCCTCGTCGCTATGCCAGATGCGCTCGTTTTCGAGCATCAGCTGCGCGATGCTTTTGCCCGTCGACGCACACAGCGCGAGCAGTTCCGCGCCGGAGGTGAACGCATGCGGCATCTGCTGCGCGGCGGCCAGCACCTTGGTGTTCGGCGCGCCCGCCGTGACGACGAAACCGCCGCCCACCGAGAGGTAGGTGCTTTCGCGCAGCGTCGCGCCGTTGGCGTCGAGCGCGCGCAGCTTCATGCCGTTCGGATGCTCGGGCAGCGCCTGGCGATAGAACGCGATGTGCTCCTTCATCACGAACGGAATCGTGTGATGGCCGAGCAGCGCGAGCAGGCGCGAGGTGCGCACGGCTTCGAGACGCTGGTTGATGGTCTCGGGGTCGACGGTGTCGGGCGCGTCGCCCATCAGGCCGAGCATGACGCCGCGGTCGGTGCCGTGGCCCTTGCCGGTCGCGCCGAGCGAGCCGTACAGCTCGACCTTCACCGAGGCGGTGGGCGCGAGCAGCCCGTCGCGCTCGAGTCCTTCGGCGAACATCAGGGCCGCGCGCATCGGTCCGACCGTGTGCGAGCTGGACGGCCCGATGCCGATTTTGAAAAGATCGAAAACGCTGACTGCCATGGGTACTGCTCCTGCTTGATCGTGTCGGTTTCAGGGGATGCAGCGCGGTGCGGTGCGCGGCATCGAATACATGCGCCACCGCTGCAACCCGAAACGCGCGATCAGCGCGCCGGCAACGGCAGGCAGACGGCAAGCCACGCGGGTGGCGTGGCTGCCAGTTTCAGGGCGATCGGCGCATAGCGGCCGTCGAGCCGCGCAGCGAGGTGAAACAGTTCGGCGGCGTTCTTCGGGTCCCAGGCGCCGGTGTAGCCGGGCAGACCGGCCTCGCGGCGCTTGGCGTCGAACGGCACGCTCGAATGCACGAACTCGTCGTGCGTCTTTTCGCCGAGCGCGTAGGGCGTGAGCCAGTCGAGCGCGCCCGCGAGCGTCGCGCCGTTGGCCGCGCGCTCGGGCAGCCAGTTGCGGTTGTGGCGGCGCGCGGCGAGCGCGGCCGTCACGAGCGGCTGCAAATCGTAGGTCACGTAGTGCAGCGCGTCGCGCTCGGTGAAATCGAGCGTGGAACCGTCGGGCGCGACGTTGTCGCCGATATGCTCGACGAACAGGCGCTGCGCCGTGGCGATCATCTTGCGGTTGTCGAGCGTGAACGCCGTCATCGCAATGAGTTTGACCCGATGGCTCTGCCAGTTGTTCGCGAACGTGCCCTTGAGCGGGCGCGGCTGCGCATCCACCTGCTGGATGTAGCCGTTTGCGAACTTGTTCAGAAACAGCATGGTCGCGTTGCGCGTCTTCACCGGCAGCGCGCTCGCGGTCATGTCGTAGGCGAGGATCAGCGCCTCGAAGCGCGTTTCGTCGATCGGATTGAAGCTCGGCTGATAGGTCGTGACCCACGCGAACAGGAAGCGGTCGACGAGCTTCAGGAAGCGGTCGTCGCTGGTGGCGCGCCAGGCGAGCGCCGCGTTGCGCATCAGGTCGAGTTCCTTCTCGGCCTCCACGCTCTGGTCGTAGATGCCCTCGTGCGGCAGCGTGCCTTCGGTGTGCAGTTTCGCGAGCGGATGCGGCACGTCGTTCACGTGCGCCTGCACCTCGGCCACCAGCGCTTTCACGCCGGGGTCCGCATTGGTGCGCTCGCTGGTCTGCAGGGCGGGCGCCGCGCAGAAGTTCATCGCCGCGCGCGCCGGCTGCGCCGCGCTCAAGGCCGCGAGGCCCGCACTCACGAGACACGCCGCCGCAAGCGTGCGCGCGCGGCCGCGCGCCATGCGGCCCGTGGCCTGCGTGATTGCCGGATGCCCGGCAAAGGCCGTTCCCACCTTCCGCGCCATGCGCGACTCCCTGGTTCAAGGCTGACAGGTGTGTGATGTTAACGGTTTGGCGGGTTTTGGCGAAGTTTCGCGGCGGCAAATGTAACGAAAGTAATGGCGTCAGTCGGGGCGCAAGGCGAGACACGAGGCGGGTCGCAGGGCGGCGCGCACGCCGCCGCGTCAACCGGAGGTCGCGCGGCGGCATGGCGGTGTCCAACACCTGTGACTCGTTCGTGACCCGACTGTTACTCGCCTGTTACGGTCATTCGCCCGCGGTTTCGTCGGCGTAATCGGCGATCGGCACGCACGAGCAGAACAGGTTGCGGTCGCCGTAGACGTTGTCGGCGCGGCCGACCGGCGGCCAGTACTTGCGCGCGACCAGCGACGCAACCGGATACGCCGCCTGCTCGCGCGAGTAAGCGTGCGCCCAGCCGTCGGCGACCACCACGGCGGCCGTGTGCGGCGCGTGACGCAGCGGGTTGTCTTCCGCGTCGGCGCGGCCGTCTTCCACGGCGCGGATTTCCTCGCGGATCGCGATCATCGCGTCGATGAAGCGGTCCAGCTCCTCCTTCGACTCCGACTCGGTCGGCTCGACCATCAGCGTGCCCGGCACCGGGAAGCTCATGGTCGGCGCGTGGAAGCCGTAGTCCATCAGGCGCTTGGCGACGTCGTCGACGGTGATGCCGCTCGCGTCCTTGATCGGGCGCAGGTCGAGAATGCACTCGTGCGCGACGAGGCCGCCGGGGCCGCTGTAGAGCACCGGGAAGTGCGGCGCGAGCTTGTTCGCCACGTAGTTCGCGTTGAGGATCGCGGTTTCGGTGGCTGCGGTGAGGTTCGCCGCGCCCATCATCGCGATGTACATCCACGAAATCGGCAGGATCGAGGCCGAGCCGTAGGGCGCCGCGCTGACCGCGCCGATGCCGTGGCCCTGATCGGTCGAGCGCTTGTAGCCCGACGAAAGCTGGTTCGGCAGGAACTGCGCGAGGTGCGCGCCGACCGCGACCGGACCGACGCCCGGGCCGCCGCCGCCGTGCGGAATGCAGAAGGTCTTGTGCAGGTTCAGGTGCGAGACGTCGCCGCCGAACTGGCCCGGCGCCGCGAGACCGACCATCGCGTTCATGTTGGCGCCGTCCACGTAGACCTGGCCGCCCGCCGCGTGCACGATCTCGCAGACTTCGCGCACGTTTTCCTCGAACACGCCGTGCGTGGACGGGTAGGTGATCATGATCGCCGCGAGCTTCGCCGCGTGCTGGTCGGCCTTGGCCTTGAGGTCGGCGAGATCGATGTTGCCTTGCGCGTCGCACGCGACCACCACGACCTGCATGCCGGCCATTTGCGCCGACGCCGGGTTCGTGCCGTGCGCCGAAGCGGGAATCAGGCAGACGTTGCGGTGCGCTTCACCGCGCGAGGCGTGGTACGCCTGGATGATCAGCAGACCGGCGTACTCGCCTTGCGAGCCAGCGTTCGGCTGGAGCGAGACGGCGGCGTAGCCGGTCGCGGCCACGAGCATCTGTTCGAGCTGATCGACCATTTCGCGGTAGCCGACGGTTTGCTCGGCGGGCGCGAACGGGTGGATGCGGCCGAACTCGGGCCACGTGACCGGCAGCATTTCCGAGGTCGCGTTGAGCTTCATCGTGCACGAGCCGAGCGGGATCATCGAACGGTCGAGCGCGAGGTCCTTGTCCGACAGGCTGCGCAGATAGCGCAGCATTTCCGTTTCCGAATGGTGACGGTTGAAGACCGGATGCGTGAGGTAGGCGCTTTCGCGCGCGAGCGATGCCGGGAAGGTGGTGCAATTCGTGGCGGCGCTGGCGGCGGCGAGTTCGGCGTCGAGTGCGTCGACCGACGGCGTTTCGCCCGCGAACGCGGCTTGCGCGAACACGGCGAGCAGATCGGCCAGATCGCCGCGCGTGGTGGTTTCGTCGACGGAGACGCCCACGCGCGTGTCGCTCACGCGGCGCAGGTTCATGCCGCGCGCGAGCGCCGCGTCCTGCAGCGCCTGGGTGCGCGCGCCCGCTTCGAACGTGATCGTGTCGAAGAACGACGTGTTGACGAGCGTGTAGCCGAGCTTTTGCGCGCCCGCGGCGAGGATCGCGGCCACGCGGTTCACGCGCTGCGCGATGCGCTTCAGACCCTGCGGGCCGTGATAGACCGCGTACATGCTGGCCATGATCGCGAGCAGCGCCTGCGCCGTGCAGACGTTCGAGGTGGCCTTTTCGCGGCGGATATGCTGTTCGCGCGTTTGCAGCGCGAGGCGCAGCGCCGGGTTGCCCTGCGCGTCGACGGTCACGCCGACGAGACGGCCCGGCATCTGGCGCTTGAAGTCGTCCTTCACCGCGAGGTAGGCGGCGTGCGGGCCGCCGAAGCCCATCGGCACGCCGAAGCGCTGCGAGTTGCCCACGGCCACGTCCGCGCCCCATTCGCCGGGCGGCGTGAGCAGCGTGAGCGCGAGCAGGTCGGCGGCGGCGATCACCGCGCCGCCCGTGGCGTGCACGGCTTGAGCGAGTTCGCGGTAGTCGCGCACGTCGCCGTTCACGCCCGGATATTGCAGCAGCACGCCGAAGGCGTTCGCCTGCGCGGCCTCGGCGGCCGGACCGACCTTCACTTCGATGCCGATCGGCCTGGCGCGCGTCTGCACGACTTCGATCGTTTGCGGCAGCACGTCGTCGGCGACGAAGAACACGTTCGACTTCGACTTGCCCACGCGCTGCACGAGCGTCATCGCTTCGGCGGCGGCGGTGCCTTCGTCGAGCAGCGATGCGTTGGAAATGGCGAGGCCCGTCAGGTCGACGATCATCTGCTGATAGTTCAGCAGCGCTTCCAGACGGCCCTGCGAGATTTCCGGCTGGTACGGCGTGTAGGCCGTGTACCACGCCGGGTTTTCGAGCACGTTGCGCAGGATGACGGCCGGCGTGTGCGTGTCGAAATAGCCCTGCCCGATGTACGAGCGGAACACCTGGTTCTTGTCCGCGAGCACGCGCAGCGCGGCGAGCGCTTCGGCTTCCGAGCGCGGCTGCGAGAACGGCCCGAGCGGCAGCGTTTCGGTGCGGCGGATCTTCGCCGGAATCACCGCGTCGATCAGCGCCGCGCGCGACGCGAAGCCGAGCGCGTCGAGCATCGCCTGCTGGTCGGCCGTGTCGGGGCCGATGTGGCGGGCGGCGAAGGCGTCGTGCGCTTCGAGCGCCGCGAGCGAGAGAGCCGTGGGCGAGGTGTTCATCAGACGATCCGGGTGTTCGAGCTTCATGAGGTTTCCTGCCGGCGCGGGCGGCGCGTCGCGTGTGCCGCGATGCCGCCGCGCCTGTGCGTTGGGACGGGCTTTCGACGAAAGCCGTCCCGGGGTTTAGGCGCCGATGGCCTTCTCGTAGGCGGCGGCGTCGATCAGCGCGTCGAGCTTGGCGTCGGCGGCCGGCTTGATCTTGAACAGCCACGATTCGTAGGGCGCGCCGTTCACGCCTTCGGGGGCGTCGACGAGCGCGGCGTTCGATTCGACGATCTCGCCCGACACCGGCGCGTAGATGTCCGAGGCGGCCTTGACCGATTCGATGACGGCGATGGCGTCGCCCGCCGTGACGGCGCGGCCGGCTTCGGGCAGTTCGAGGAAGACGATGTCACCGAGCGCTTCCTGCGCGTGATCGGTGACGCCGACGGTCAGCGTGCCGTCGGCTTCGGTGCGGATCCACTCGTGCGATTCGGTGTATTTCAGATCGGCCGGGATGCTCATGGTTGCTCCAGTGCGTGGTTCGGTTTATGGCTTGAAAAAGGGTGGGCGTGCGCGCCGGAATCCTTGCGGATCAGGCGACCAGCACCTTGCCGTTGCGCACGAACGGCAGTTTTACCACGCTTGCGGGAAGGGCTTTGTCACGGATCTGCACCTGCACGACGTCGCCCGGCTGCACGCCCGCGGGCACGCGCGCGAAGGCGATCGATTCCTGCATCGTCGGCGAGAAGGTGCCGCTCGTGATCTCGCCGTCGCCGTGCGGCGTCAGCACTTTCTGGTGGGCGCGCAGCACGCCGCCGGCCTTGCCGTTTTCCTTCTGCAGGATCAGGCCGACGAAGGTCGAGCGCGTGCCGTTCGCTTCGAGCGCGGCGCGGCCGACGAACGCGCGCGGCGTCTTCAGATCGACGGTCCAGGCGAGGCCCGCGTCGAGCGGCGAGACGGCGTCGTCCATGTCCTGGCCGTAGAGGTTCATGCCCGCTTCGAGACGCAGCGTGTCGCGCGCGCCGAGGCCGCAGGGCTTCACGCCCTGATGTTGCAGCGCGTCCCAGAATTCGCAGACGGCGGCGGCGGGCAGCACGACTTCGAAGCCGTCCTCGCCCGTGTAGCCGGTGCGCGCGATCATCAGCTCGCCGAACGGCGTGGCTTCGATCTTCGCGGCGTTGAAGGGCTTGAGGATTTCGGTGGCGCTGCGCGAGGAGGGCGCGACCGCCCAGACCTTCTCGCGTGCGTTCGGGCCTTGCACGGCGACGATCGCGAGATCGCGGCGCGGCGTGATGGTGAGGCCGAAGCCGCCTTCGGCGTTGAGCTTCTCGAACCAGGCGATGTCTTTTTCGGCCGTGCCCGCGTTGACGACGGTGCGGAACGTGTCCTCGGCGAAGTAATAGACGATCAGGTCGTCGATCACGCCGCCTTCGGGGTTGAGCATGCAGGAGTAGAGCGCCTTGCCGGGCGTCGTCAGCTTGGCGACGTTGTTGGCGAGCGCGTGCGAGAAGAAGTCGCGCGCCTTGGCGCCCGAGAAGTCGACGACGCACATGTGCGAGACATCGAACATGCCGGCGTCGGTGCGCACGGCGCGATGTTCGTCGATCTGCGAGCCGTAGTTGACGGGCATGTCCCAGCCGCCGAAGTCGACCATGCGGGCGTTCAGCGCGCGGTGCGTGTCGTTCAGCGGGGTGCGTTTGAGTTCGGTCATGAGGCCTCAGGCGGTCGCGAGGTTTTCCGTGCGAAATTCGCGCGAAAACGAAAAAGGCCATGCAGGACTCGCCGCAGGCACGATGCCCGTGGTCGGTTCTTGCATGGCCCCTCTGTCCTCGGTACCTGAGAGATTGCGTCGGGAAAGACGCGCGCCCCTTCGGTGGGCAGCCTGAACGCCAGGGTTACGATCCCTCCGCCGTTCTACTGCCGCTCTCCAGAGTTGCGGACCTGAGTGCCGTCTCGCGCGTCTCGCACGCGGGTGCGAAACAGGCGAAGCAGCGGTCCGGCGCGCACGGTCCTTTTGCCTGAGAGTTTGTGGGTTGCCCCTTCGGCGGCGGCGTTCGGATTCGACTCGCGAACGTCGCGCTCTCCCGGCGCGCGCAGCGATTGTGCGGGACGCCGGCGGGCTGTGTCAATGCGGAAAAATTGGGCGCGCTTTGTGGGCGCGTTGTGTCCACGTTCTGTGCGCTTGGGGCGTGCTTTGGGCGGGGAACAGGTGTGGAACGTGCGGACGCCGCTCGCGCTTGCTCGCAGACGATGCGCCGAACGCCGTCGCGCAAGGCTCGCCGTCATGCGGCCCCGAAAAATCCGCGCGCGTGCCGCGAGCGCGATCCGCGAATCCGCGCCAAAAGAAACGGGCCGCGCAGGGCGGCCCGTGAGATCGCGATGAGTTCGTCGACTTATTCGCCGACTTATTCGCCGATCGCGCGCGCCGCCGTATCGAGTTCCTGATTGAGCACGTGCTGCTCGTCGCCGGAGATGCCGCCGCCGTGCTGCGTGGCCATGTCGTGCGCTTCGGCGCGGATCGTGTCGAGACGATGATGGAGTGCGGCGCCCTGCGGCGGCGGATAGTAGCCCTGGCTCACGCGCGCGTCGATGCGGTGGCCGAGGTTGTCGATGCGTCCGTCGATCTGATGCAGACGATCGACAGCCGCTTCATGCGGATTCGGGCCGGAGTGCGGCGCAGGCTGCTGGTTGACGACGCACGCGGCGAGCGTCGAAACGAGTGCGGTGGCGCAGACCAGCCGGATGGCACGGTTGAATCGGGTCATTGAGACTCTCCTTGTTGTCGACCTGGCGCGGGCTTGCGCACCGCGCCGGTCCCCCGCAACCCGGAGGTTGCGGAGTGTTGTTGCGCTGTTTTTCGGCGTTGTCCGTCGGCAAACGCGTCGCGCGCGCCGCGCGATGACGGCGCGGCGGCACGGACTTGTAACCGTTTGTATGGACCTTTCGGATGCGTCGGCGGATTGCAAGCCGCGCGGCCGTGGGTGACACGGCGCGCGATTCAGCTTTGGGTTCGGCTTGTGGTGCGGCCCGTGACGCGGCCTGTGATTCAGCCCGCGCGCGTGAAAGCGAGCGTGCGGCCTTCCTCGGCGCTCTGCATCGCCAGCTCGACGATCGTCATCACGTCGATGGCATCCTGCGGGCTCACCGGGAACGGCTTGCCCTCGCGGATGGCGGCGGCGAGCGCGCGGTACAGATCGGCGTAATTGCCCGCGGCGTTGGGCACTTCGCGGTCGGACTCCTGGCCGTCGTCGGCCATGACATGCAGACGGCCCGCTTCGTTGCCGTCGCCGAAACCGGGCTGGCCGGGGCGCAGCCCCGCCTTCAGCTGGTCTTCCTGCGTATCGAGCCCGTTCTTCAGATAGCTGCCGCGCGTGCCGTGAATCGCGAAGCGCGGCGCATACGCGGCCAGCGCGCTCGCATGCAGCACGGCGTCGAGCCCCGCGTAGCGCAGCACGAGGTGCGCGTAGTCGGGCGCGCTGGCGTTGTCGCGGCGCGTGTGCACGAAGGCCGTGACCGACTCGGGCGCGCCGAACAGCGCGAGCGTCTGGTCGATCAGATGCGGGCCGAGATCGTAGAGCAGGCCGCCGCCGCGCGTGGCGTCCTCGCGCCAGCGCTGGCGCACCTGCGGACGGAAGCGGTCGAAGTGCGATTCGTAATGCGTGACGCGGCCCAGTTCGCCGTTTTCGATCAGCCGTTTCACGGTGAGGAAGTCGCCGTCCCAGCGGCGGTTGTGGAACGGCGCGAACACGAGGCCGCGCTGCTTCGCGATGGCCGCGAGCGTGCGCGCTTCGTCGGCGGTCAGCGTGACCGGCTTGTCGACGAGCACGTGCTTGCCGCGCTCCAGCGTGCGGCGCGCGAGGTCGTAATGCGTGTCGTTGGGCGTGGCGATCACGACGCATTCGATCGCGTCGAGCGAGAGCAGCGCGTCGAGGTCGGGGACGATCGCGGCGTCCGGGTAGTCGGCTTGCGCGCGCTCGGCCTGGCTCGTGGCGATGGCGGCAAGGGTCACGGGCAAATTCGCAGCGCCGCTATGGGCGATCACGGGTGCATGGAAGGTCTGGCCGGCGAAGCCGTAGCCCATCAGGCCGATTTGCAGCGGTGCTGTCATGTAAGCGCGTCCTTTTTCCAGCGTGGGAGCGGCACGGCGGGTAGCGATGCCGCGGGTGGCGGGAGCCCGTTATTGTGGCACGCGCGGTGGCGCTCGGGTGGCGCGCACGGTTCGGGGCACGGCACGGCGCGCCTCGCAGCGAACGGGGACGGATCGGCATATCGGCGTATCGGCGTATCGGCATATCGACGTAGCGCCTCACCGCCCAGCCGCGACGTCCCGGAAGGGCGCGAACCAGGCGGCACAGGACACGCCGTCGCGCCATTAGCGGGGCGACATCGGTGCGACGCCGCGTCGTGTTAACATCGCTGCTCTCGCGTGAAGGGCCGCCGCGCCATGAGCATCGTCTGCATCATGCGCAGGTCTTGCGCCGCACGCCTCCCGGCAGTACCACCCGTTTTTCCAATCCAGCAACGATGTCCGCAGGCCTGAATCCCGCCCAGAACGAAGCGGTACGCTATCTCGACGGTCCCTGTCTCGTGCTCGCCGGCGCGGGCAGCGGCAAGACGCGCGTCATTACGCAGAAGATCGCGCATCTGATCGAAGCGAAAGGCTTCGAGCCGCGCCATATCGCCGCCGTCACCTTCACCAACAAGGCCGCCGCCGAAATGCGCGAGCGCGTGGGCAAGCTGCTCGAAGGCAAGACGCTCACGACGCCCGGCAAGGAAGGCCGCAAGGTGCCGGCCAACCAGCTGACCGTCTGTACGTTCCACTCGCTGGGCGTGCAGATCCTGCGTCAGGAGGCCGAGCATCTGGGACTCAAGCCCCAGTTCTCGATCATGGATTCGGACGATTGCTTCTCCATGATCCAGGAGCAGGTGGGCTCGACCGACAAGGGCTTCATCCGCAAGATCCAGTCGATCATCTCGCTCTGGAAGAACGGCCTCGTGATGCCCGAGGAAGCGCTGGCCACGGCCTCGAACGAGGACGAGCACCAGGCCGCCATCGTCTACCGAAACTACATGGCGACGCTGCATGCCTATCAGGCCGTCGATTTCGACGATCTGATCCGCCTGCCCGCCGAGCTGTTCGCGAAGAACGAGCCGGTGCGCGAGCGCTGGCAGAACAAGCTGCGCTACCTGCTGGTCGACGAGTATCAGGACACCAACACCTGCCAGTACGAGCTGCTCAAGCTGCTGGCGGGCCCGCGCGCGGCGTTCACGGCGGTGGGCGACGACGACCAGGCGATCTACGGCTGGCGCGGCGCGACCATCGAAAACCTCGCGCAGCTGGGCAAGGATTATCCGAAGCTGCACGTCGTGAAGCTGGAGCAGAACTACCGCTCGACGGTGCGCATTCTCACGGCGGCGAACAATGTGATCGCCAATAACCCGAAGCTGTTCGAGAAGAAGCTCTGGTCCGAGCACGGCATGGGCGACACGATCACCGTCACGCCCTGCAACGACGAGGAGCACGAGGCCGAATCGGTCGTGTTCCGCCTCTCGGCGCACAAGTTCGAGCGCCGCGCGCAGTTCCGCGACTACGCGATTCTGTATCGCGGCAATTTCCAGGCGCGCATCTTCGAACAGGTGCTGCGCCGCGAGCGCATTCCGTACGTGCTCTCGGGCGGCCAGTCGTTCTTCGACAAGGCTGAAATCAAGGACATCTGCGCGTATCTGCGCCTGATCGCCAATCACGACGACGATCCCGCGTTCATCCGCGCGATCACGACGCCGCGCCGCGGCGTGGGCAACACCACGCTCGAAGCGCTCGGCTCGTTCGCGGGGCAGGCGAAGGTGTCGCTGTTCGAGGCGGTGTACATGGGCGGCATCGAGGCGCGGCTGTCCGCGCGCCAGGTCGAGCCGATGCGCGTGTTCTGCGACTTCATGCAGCGTCTGGCCGAGCGCGCAGTGAAGGATCCGGCGACCGTCGTGCTCGACGAGCTGATGGACGCGATCCACTACGAGGCGTATCTCTACGACGCCTTCGACGAGCGCCAGGCGCAGTCGAAGTGGCAGAACGTGCTCGAATTCCTGGAGTGGCTCAAGCGCAAGGGCACCAAGCCCGAGCAGGAAATCGGCGAAGACAGCGAGGCGACCGGTTACGACAACACCGACGGTCTCGCCGACACCGGCAAGAACCTGATGGGCCTGATCCAGACCGTCGCGCTGATGTCGATGCTCGAAGGCAAGGAAGAGGACCCGGACGCGGTGCGCCTGTCGACGGTGCATGCGTCGAAGGGACTGGAGTATCCGCACGTGTTCCTGGTGGGCGTCGAGGAAGGGATCATGCCGCATCGCGGCGGCTCGGAAGACGACGTCATCGACGATTCGCGCATCGAGGAAGAACGCCGCCTGATGTACGTGGCGATCACACGCGCGCAGCGCAGCCTGCATCTGAACTGGTGCAAGAAGCGCAAGCGGGCGCGCGAGACGGTGGTGTGCGAGGCGTCGCGCTTCATCCCCGAAATGGGACTCGACGACGCGCCGCCGCCCACCGCCGAGGAAGCGCCGATGTCGCCGAAAGACCGGCTCGCAAGCTTGAAGGCGCTGCTGCAGAAGGGCTGATTTTTTCCGCTTTTCGCGCGCGCGGGTTTGGCGTGAACTGGAAACGAGAAGGGCCGCATCGGAATCCGATGCGGCCCTTTGTTTTTGCCGCGTGGGTGCGTAAGCGGCGTGCGGCTTACTTCGCGGCGCTCACCATGTAATCGACGGCGGCCTTCACATCGGCGTCCGAGGCGTTCGAGCCGCCCTTGGGCGGCATCGCGCCCTTGCCGTGCAGCGCGTAGTTGTAGACCGTGTCCATCGGTTCCTTCAGGCGCGGCGCCCAGTCGTCCTTGTTGCCGAATTTCGGCGCGTTGAGCACGCCTGCCGCGTGGCACGCCTGGCAAACCTGCGTGTAGAGCGCCTTGCCGGCCTGCGAGGCGTCGGCGCTTTGCGTGGCGCCACCGGCGGCTGCATTGCCGCCCGACGCGGCTTGCGGGATTGCCGCGATGGCGGCTGCGGCGGCGGAAGCCTGCGCGGCGTTCGCATCGGCGCCCGATGCGGCCGGAGCGGCTGCCGCTGCACCCGAGGCGGCGTTCGCCGCGCCCGGCGCGGGTTTCGGCGGGTCCTGGAAATTCGCGCCGCCGTGATTCGCCATGTAGGCGACGGCGAGGCCGATTTCGTAGTCGCTGTAGTCGTCGGGGCTGGTGCCGCCGCGCGGCGGCATGGCGCCCTTGCCGGAGAGCGCGGTGTGCCAGAGCGTGTCGTAGCCCTGCGCGATGCGCGGCGCCCAGTCGCCCGCGTTGCCGAACTTCGGCGCGCCCGCCGCGCCGCTCGCGTGGCAGGCGGAACAGACGGCCTGGTAAACCTGCTCGCCGGTCTTGTAGACGCGCGGCGCATTGGCGTCGCGGATCGAGACCTGCGCGATCGGTGCGATGCGCGAGGCGATCTGCTGGGCGGAGAGTTCTTCGGTGCCCGCGCCGGTGCGCGTCGTGTTGTCGACGTAGTAGGCGAGCAGAACGATGATGACGATAGGGACGGCAAACCCGGCGATGACAGCGGCGATCAACTGGCCGGGCGTTTTGATCGGGGCTCCGTGGGGTGCTTCGCTCATGCTTGTCTCGACTCCCGTTGGTATTGTGGTGAGCGGTACAGCAGGACGGCAATGGCCTTGAGAATGATCAAACAGGAACGATTATAGACGCAAGGTTTCGCGCCCGGTGGCGGCGCGCGGGGGCGCTTAAGCGGGCGTTTACCCGCATTTTTAACCGCGTTGCCGCGTGCCGCGCGAGGTGCTGTGTAAACGGTGTCGGATCATAACGCATCGTGTGCCTGCGGTCCGTTGTGCGTCGGCTTTGGGGCCGCGCTGGAACCGTCCGGGACCCGCCGTGGCCGCGATCGCGGTGGCCCGCGCGCGGTGGACGTTGTCACCGAAACCGGGTATCCTCTCGGTCTCTACGGCGCTGCTATCCCCGTATTTTTCGGTCTGGCTGGCAGCGCTTTCGCACGAATGGGCCCGGAGTGCATCACCTGGCCGGTTCGCGCGAGTCTCGCGCCCGTAGCTCAATGGATAGAGTACTGCCCTCCGAAGGCAGGGGTTGCTGGTTCGATCCCAGCCGGGCGCGCCAAGCCTATCAAGCCTTTCTGGCTTTTTTCCCTTTTCCCGACTCGAAAGCGTTGCCCAATAGGGCAGCAGCAGGGCAAATGTCGCGCGGGAAATGTAAAAAAGCCCGCTCGTCGGCGGGCTTATCGTCGTCACAGTTGGCCTAGACTTGCGGCACGGGCCCTGGGGTCGGAACGTTCAGGCGCTGAATACGGCTAACACCTTCGCCATTCTCGATGATTTTTGTGATGCTCATCAGGGCGCAGGTGTGCATGTAGCAGTGGTGCACTGTCAGCACGAGATCTTGCAATTCGCCATCCGCTTCCAATCGCTCAATTTTGAGGCCGATGTCCTCGCACTTATCGAAGTGGAGGTGTCGAGCGTGAGTTTTTTGGCCATCGTGATCTGCAAGAACATCAACGATCTTCTTTGCTTTTTCGGCAGCGTCTTTATCGCCTTGGAACATGCCCGTTTCCAACCAATTTTGGACCATGTTCTTGGACCAGTCGATCGCTCGATGGCACGAGTCGAGGAAGGTCGGGTGATATTTGCCGATGATCGTTTGCCACAAAGGCAGGCTCGCTGGCTGCGTGCGAATTTCTTCGATTGCTCGCTTGAACTCGTCGAGGACAGCCGGTGCCGATACGCCGCCCAATTGTGGGTCGATAGGGCCCAGACTGGACTGCTTGCCAAGCACAATGGACTTGGCTGAGCAGGCAATCATTGTTCCAGCCGACATGGAAATCTGCGGCACGATGACTCGTACATCCGTGCCGAACATTGCACGGAGATAGAACACAATCGACTCCGCTGCTGCGATGTCGCCGCCGGGGGTGTGGAGAATCAGATCCAGACCTTTTGACCGGTCCATCCCGTGGATGGCAGTCATGAACCCACTCTTATCGTCGTCGTTAATGGACAAACCCGGCGAGTTCCCCACCGCCGGGTTTAGCCATCCTGAATAGTACGCAACGATATTCCGGCCAGTCTTGGCAGCCAAAAGCGCCAAATACTTATGTCGGACGGTGTCATGCGAATTGGGTACGTGATTGTTTTCGGCCTGCTGGATTTCGTCTAGTACTTCGGACCAATTCGGCATTGAAACGTCGTGTCCTGCTTATCGGGTGTGATTGGTGTAGACGACGGGCGTGGCGGCGTCATACATGGAAAAGATCTGGAACGAGCGAAGCTCAGCCTGCGGCGCAGCGTTCACTGCATTCGCGGCAGTAGTAAACATCGCGGCATGAAGCTCGGCCAACGTCTTTTCCCCGACGAGGTTGGCGTCGACCGGCATGGCTTGCGGCGAGGTAGTCATTTTGTTCTCCGAGAGTCGGGAAATTGGTGCCACAACAGTTATACGGGCGAATAACTTCGATTGGCTATCGCACCAAGCGCAGCACGGCGGCTGCGCTTGGCCAGAGCGTACAAAGATTGTATTTGCTTGTCAATATTTATGCGCGGAAGTGTGCATAAGTACTTGTACAGTAACTGTTAACGGCGCGATCTCTCAGTTGTGAAGCGCACACGGCGTTCCGAATGCACAGACCCGTAGTCGGCGAGTGGTTTTAGTGAGAAAACTTAACAAGTGCCAGCCGTCTTAACATGAACCAAAATGCCGGAAAGGCCGCGTAGATCGAGGTTGGGCCACTGTGCAGGTTGTTAATGCTTTAACAAAATTTGCAAAGGGAAAATTTTCTGCGCGTGGGGTAACGGTCGGTCGAGGCGGCCGGGGCGGCCAAACTTTCGACCGCCCCGGCCCCAATTGCGTTAGCTCGCAACGGCCTCGATCACCGTGATTGCCTGCGGGTAGTTCGCGATCACGTCCACGCGAGCGTGGCAGAGGAAGCCGATTTCGCCAGTCTTGGCATAGGCTTCGCGCAGCAGGCCGATGTTCAACGTCTCGCGCAGCGCGTATTGCACCGTCGAGAAGTTACCGACGAACACCAGGCTCTTGGCGTTGCCGTCGCCGAGGTTGACCGGTACGCCGTTGGTCGAGAGCTGACGCACGCCAGCCAGCAGCGGCGGCGCGTTGAGCGGTTGACCCGTCGTATCAACCAGACCAGCGAGGCCGACCAGCGTGCGCGGTGCCATGATTGCAGCAGTCGGCGCGGGCGCCTTGTGTTCGAGCTGGGTCTGATACGCGGCAAGCATGTCGCTATAGGCGAACTTCGCGCCTGCCTGCTCGATCTTCGTCACTGCCTCCATGCCGTACAGGCCGAGCGGCTGCGGTGCCACGCCACTGCCGACGAGGCCAGCGCGGTCGAACTCCAGCGCGAAAGCTTGCGAGATTGCCTGCGTCACTGCGCGCGACACGTCGTCAGCATCGGCCAGCAGTTCGCGGCTGATACGCACGATGCAGGCGAGCGAGCGGGGCGTCGCCACCACGCCGCGGAACGTCGGTTCGCTTTCGGCGACGGCGCCCAGCTCGTTACGCCATGCGGGCGTGGGCAGCGTGTCGATGCCCGCCACGGTCACGCTCTTGGCTCCGTCCGTCACCGGCAGGATGCCTGCGCCAGCCGTGAGCAGTGCGCTTTGGTCGACCATTGCGTCGAGGATCTTCGGCATGACGATGCTCGGCACGGCATAGCCGCCCGCCGAGTCCGTACCGACTGCGAGCGATGCCTTGACCGCATCCGAGCACTTCATGCCCGCTACGCCGCGCAGGAAGTCGGCCATGTTGATGCTGGCGTCTTCACCAGCGGCTTGGGCGCGCTGCTTGTAGTGCGCCGAGATTTGCGCCGAGCGCAGACCGCGGGCCGCATAGATCGGCAGTTGCTCTTCGCGTGCGTTCGCACCGCTAGCGCCGCCGTGCATCTGATGCGATGCGAGTGCGACGGAGTGCTCGTCGACTGCGGTACGCAGCTCCGCCAGTTCGGCCTCGTTTTTTTCCTTCAGGCCGTTGACGGCTGCCGCCACGCCTTCAACCAGAGCTTTGATGTCCGCGCCGCCTTGGGCGTGAACGGATTGGATGCCGCGCGGAACGCGAACCGAGTTATTCGTTTGCATGTGATGCCTCATAAAGTGAATTCGGGAATTTGCTTCGTCACGACCCGCTCAACAGCGCACGGCGTGTTGTGCATCGTGGATACGGTAGCGCCCGGCATACCGCCTTATGCATCGGCCCCATGACGCGCGAACGCATACATGAGGCCGTTTGTCAATAGTGTATAGGACTACTTAGTGGTTAACAACACCGGCCTCAAGGCGGCACACCTCCGCCGTCTCGCCCGCAGCGTCAACGACGCTGATGACCGTCTCCAGCAGCCCGCCCGCCATCGCGCAACTGCGTAGCTCGATCATTCCGCCTGCGTTGAGCACGTGCGAGCAATTCGCGTAATGCTGCGGATTCTCGACACGCAATTGATCGAACGCGGCTTGAAACAGGTTCTTCACAGCGCCCTGATATGCGGCGATGGTCTTTTCGGTCGTGTTCATCGGTCAAACCTCCAGGTGCGTTTCTCGACGGCTGCGCGCGCGGCCGCTGCGGCGGTCGCGTCCGTCAATCGTTGATTGAAGTGGTGCAGGTTCGGCAGCAGGTCTGCCAGCGGACCCCGCACGGCGCGCGCGAGTACATCGTCGCGTTGCTCGTCGGGCCATTCCTCCAGATCTGCTAGCCGCTCGATCATTCCGACCAGTTCGGTTTGCATCCGCTGGACGTCGGCCGCTCCGATGTATGGCGCCCACGGCCAGAATTCGCCGAATGCGTTTTTCTCTGTGGGGCTATCCGGGGCACTGACAAAACTGACAGAAGGTTGCGCGGCGGGCTTCGCTGTGTCCGTCACGGATTGCAGGCGAGCGAGGTACTTGTTCATCGTGTGGCCTCCGGTTGACTGGCCGCGCGCGTGGCGCACATCAGCCGAGTAACAAGCGAGTCACGCGTGGTCACGCGTGCGGGTAACGAGTCACGGCGGGGAGTCACTTCCGTGCCCCCGGGTGAATGCGGTAAGTAGTCTTCGCGCGCCCGCCAGTCTCGGCGGCTTCAGGCAGGAGATAGCCGTACTCGATCAGCACGCCAATGGCTTTTGTCGCTGCCTCGCGGTTCTCCAGTCCCGACCATTGATTGCGGTACACGTCGCGCGCCGTGAATCCGTCCGTCAGGTCGCCCGCCTTGATTCGCCGCAGCAGCGCCTTTGCGCCGCTCACCTCCGCGACCAGCACGGAGCCATAGGCGCGCTCTGCGTGACTGCGCAGGTACGCGGCCCACGCGAGCGCCTGATTCATTGCGTAGTCCGTTACCGGGCCAATGCCGCCGTTGGCGAGGTGCAGCACGAGCGCGAGCGAGGGCACCAGCTTCCGGTACTTCGCGAGGTGCGATTCCATAGCGGGGTGCAGGTCGCCACTGCGCAGGGTGTTTTCGTGCTCCGTTCGCCATTCGACGAAGATTTCCATCGCCTCAGGCGAGAGACGCAGGAAGGGCGGGTTGCCGTCCGGTTCGCCGTCAGGGTCGGCGGGAATTTCCGCCTGCCACGTGTCGACCGGGTCGGCATCGACCAGGCGCTTGAACGCGGCGTGCGCCGTGTGCTTCGCCTCAGCGTCCGGCCAGCAATCGACGTTCTCCCACGTCTCGCGTGGCACGTCGGGCCAAACCAGCACGCCGAAGCGTTGCACGAGGCCATCGTCCGCCGACCCGCCACCGATCGCGCTGCGCAGGTATTCGGATAGGCGCCCGGGTTGCGTCGATCCGATCAGCGACAGACACACGGCTTCGATGCGCTGATGTCCGCGCATGATGCGGTCGACAACGTAGCCATCGTTACCATTCCAGCCGGTCAGGTAGAAGCCGCGTGCGCTCTCCTGCCCGTCGCGGTCGAGTCCCTTCAGCAGACTCACCAGCTCGTCACGGAACACGCCCACGCCCTGCGGGTTGTCGGCGCAGATCTCGCCCAGCTTCTCGACCGTCGCATCGTTGACGAGGTAGCGCGTCAGTTTCGGTGGTTCCAGCGGTTCGGATTCGTACTGGGTGATTGCCGCGTCGGGGTTTTTCTTGAGCGCCGCCATAGCCTTCTTATCCGCCGCGTCCTGACGCATCTTGTGGATCTTCGATTCGGACTCGTGCAGCGCGAGCTCGTCGTCAAAGCGCTGGCTCGCCTCCATGTCGAGACGCTTTACCGGCGCGAGCACGGCGCTCATCGCTGGCGACTTCATCACGCCTGGGCGGCCAACGATGCAGACCCACTGATTGGCGTATTCGGTCCAGTCGTCGCGCAGCTTCGGACGAACGCCTACGCGCCGGCCGATGGCGATACCCAGCGCGCCGATGATCGTAGCGCCGATGAAGTCAGGTGGACATTGCACACGGTTGGCAATGTCCTGCGCCCACGGCCGCAGGCTCTCGGGCAGCAGTGCCATGTTGAAGGGTTCGACCGGACGCAGCGAATCCGGCAAGGGCTCGATCTCCGGCCATGCAACGCCGCCAGTCGCGTCGCCCTTCGCAAGAAAAGCCATGCGCGCCTTGTTGACTTCGCGGCGCTCGCGCGCGGCGCGCAGATCGTCGTCAGTGAGCGCGAGGTCATCGAGAAAATTGCTCACAGGCTTCCCTCCCGCAGCGCGCGCATGATCCAGATCTTCGCGGCCGCCACGATGTTTTCCGTTACCCACGTTCCGTGGAGCTTCCATTCCTCTTCACCCATCCTTTTCCTGCTGATTTCGATTTCGCGCGCGATCTGTCGATTGACGCGATCCTTGATGGTTTGGGCTTCGCTCATGACCGGCCTCGTAAGGACTGCTGATCGCTTTGAATACGCCGAAATTTGCGGGGCGCTTTCGTGGCGGCGCCTTCTGCGAAAACCGGCTCAACAGCGCTGATGGTGAAGCCGATGCCGCCAGTTTCGTCGCACATGCGTCGAGCTTCTGCCCACGCTTCGCGTTGGTCAGCGCGCGCGGCGCCGTAGTGCGTGCAGGAGCGCCAGAGGCCGTCAACCTCGCGGCCAGCATCAAACCAGATCGGCATCCAGAGGGGCTGGTTCATTGCGCACCCTCCGAAAATCGAACTGCTTCGGCCTGCGCGCGCTCGGCGTAGTTACCGGCCAATTCCTTGCCAATTTCTGCCAGCGTGAGGTCGTCAAAGCCGCACGCGTCTCCGGCCGAAGCGATGTATTCCAGAACGTGAAACAGGGCGTTTGCCTGGCGAAGAGCGCGGGCCGCCGCCGCCAGTTCGTCGGCCGCGCGGGCGGCGGTTTTGCGGGCAGACTTCTCCAGCTCGGGAAACTGAGCCACGCGGCGCTCCTGCTCACGCACCGCCTCGGTTTCCTGCGCCGCTGCTTGCCTGCGCAGTGCGAGCGTTGCTGCTTTCTTGCTCGTGCCGTTCGAGGTTGCACCCGCGATATGGGCAGAGAAAAGCGCCGGATCGTTGAGGGTTTGGGCTGCGTCAAGCATGGCGCACCTCCACCGGCTGGGCGAGCGCGGCCAGCACGAGCAAGGCGTCGGCGCAGATGTCGAGCGCGTCAAAGACGGTGGGCGCGAGCGCAGCGGCGCGCAGGGCGCAGTTTGCGAGTTCGATCGGGGATTGCGTTTGCTCGGGACGAGCGAGGGCTTGGCGCATGGTGCGGCCTCCTAGAACGGGGTTCACCCGCTCCCCATCGCCAAATGGGGTGGGCGGGCACTGGGCGGGGTTGGCGAACCGGCGTTCTAGGAAACCGGCAGACCCGAAGGTCTCCCCACCCAGGCCCACCCATTGATCGTATAGGCGCGCAAAGGCAGTACGGACGTAAAAAATCCGCCGAGTGGCGGATGTCCGCCTAGAACCAATCAGGTCGCCAAACCCGGTGGCTTTTGTGTCGGCCACGGAAAAAGTATACGCGCCTCCGTTTACGCCATGCAAGTGCATTTTTTCGAAAAGAGCCCCCGGGGTCACTGACACAACTGCCACAAGCCCCCTTTTGTCAGTTGTGTCAGTGAGAGGTGGGGCAGTATTCAGAAATTCGAGCATCAGTTCACCCCCTTCGGATCGAAGGAGTGCGCCGCGAGCGCGAGTCCGCGCATCAGCTCGGCCGCCAGTGCGGGCTTGAACATGACGCCCTTGCTCGACGGTCGATAGTCGCCGTCGTCAGTCACGTACCAGACGCGGATGTCGATGTAGGTGTTGCCGCGGTATTCCTTCACGTCCACGCGCAGGCGTTCGCTCGGGTTCTTCACCGCATCAAGGAAACGCACCAGAGGGGCGACTTCGGCGGTAGAATCCGCGATGTTGTTTTTGGTTTGAGCAGTTCCGAGGGCGCCCTGGCCGGCGCCCTTATTCTTTTGCATCATGTCCACCTCTGATTAGGCTGCATGAGTGGCCGGAGCCTCGTGGCACGATTGCCCGGCAGTCTGTTCCGCGAGCATTCGGGCTTCCCATTCTTCGGCGCACTTGTGCGTGATAACCACGCGGCGACCGAGGCGCAGCTCTTTCGGTGCTTTGCCCTGGGCTTTGAGGGTGTAGTAGTAGACGCGGCTGAAATGGTAGGCCGCGCAAAACTGCGGAATGGTGTAGCTTTTTTCCATCTTTTCTCGCCTCTGAATATTCGATTGCTCTGATGAACAACCGTGAGCGCGAGTCTAGATTTCGAATATCGAAAGCGAGCAGAAAAGCACGGCCAAGATTAACCGGCTATTTCCTTGACGGCCTGTTAGATTTTTGATAGGGGCGCGCCAGCTTTCTTAAGCCAGTATGCGGGGTCGCCTTTATAGGAGCCCGCTAGCGAAAGGATTTCGGTTATCGCTAGCACCGCGAACCCGTTTCGCGACCGATTGAATTCGGCCCCGATGCCCGCGTCATCAAACATCTTCTTCATGCGCAGCGCAGCGACTAGCCTAGGTTCGTTCGCTTTGAAGTCATGGGCCGGAAGAGACTCCGCCGCTGCGGTGGAGGCTCGTGACAGCGCCCTCAATTGACGAAATAGCTCTGGAATGTCTAGCTCCACGTCGAAATGCCTGGCATATATTCTCGGGTCGGCTTCGTACTCACTCGCCATAGCGGATCTGAGGCATAGCAATGCTTCGCGGTCCAACTCCCGAAGCGATTTATTTATTCGCTGGGCCTGCGTGGAAATGGAATGGAGAAGTTGTGTCCGTTTCTTCTGCGAATGAGGTACTTTGCCGATGCGCTGAAAAAGCTCGCGGGCAAGATCTTCAAGCGCATCAACGAATGCATGAGCATCGCCGTCAATTACCGGAGCGGCGACTGCTTTCGCTTGCCCGTAGGTAGCAGACAAGCGGTCGCGCACATCGCCACTGAAGTGCAGGCCGTGATGGTCTTGGAGCAGATCAAGCGAAATGCGGCTGCCTGGCTTATTCATTGACTGGCCTCACGTGCATTTCCTTCTGTGCTGGGTGTCGGTCGATTCAGCTTTGCCACTGCGGCCGATAGATGCTCGGGCGCGAGGTGTGCGTAGCGTAGCGTCATCGCTAAATCTGCATGGCCCAGTAACTCGCGCACCGTGTTGAGGTCCACGCCCGCCATCACAAGACGCGACGCGAAATGGTGTCGCATGTCGTGCCATCGGAAGTTGGTGATCTTGGCGTCCTTTAGCAGCTTTTGCCATGCCGTTTTGACGTCCACGCGCACGCCGCCATCTGCACTCGCGAAAACAATCGAGTGATTGGACTGCTCCCGCCACGCCCTGAGCGTTGTCAAGGCCTCGGTGTTGAGCGGAATATGCCGCTGCCGCCCGGACTTTGCCGAGGCGTCGATTACGGTGAGGATTGCGCGGTCGAGATTGACGTGTTGCCAGTCGAGCTTGAGCAGTTCACCTTGCCGCAAGCCGGTATTGATCGAGAGCAGCACCGCAGGCTTGAGGTGGTCGACAAACGCCGGTTTGCGCAAACCCGGCATGAGATCGTAGCCGCGCGCCGCCCGCCAGGCATTCGCGCTTTCGCGCCCCTTCCTTTCGCGTTCCTCCCGGGCATCGAGCGCAGCTCGCAAGCGGCTTTCCTCATCGTCTGACAGCCAGCGTACCTTGCCACTGGGCGCTTGCAATGCCTTGACCGTCCGCATTGGGTGTTCAGCAATCACGCCCCATTCGAGCGCGCGAGAGAACAGGCCGCGCAGCGCGGACAGATCGCGATTGACCGTGGCCGCGCCGATTCCCGCCTTGATGCGGCCGGATCGCCATTTCTCTATGATCCAGCCGTTGAATTCGCCGAGTGGCTTGTCGAGGTGGTCCGCGAACGACTTGCGCAGGCGCGCGAGAGTCGCGGCGCTGCTCCGGGTGTTGGCCGTCAGCCAGTCGGCGTAGCGGTCATTTATGAACGCCGCGAGGGTCGGCGTGCCCGTAATCTTCTCGGCCTCTACCTTGCGTCGGCGACGCTCAAGGACGTCCGCCGTTGTGTCGCCGCGCTTATCCACGTCGCGCAACTCGACCTTCACAAGGTCGCGCATCGGCTTGGGATCTTTCTCAGGCCAGTAGCCGATAACACGGCGCCCCTGCTTTCCGTCGGGTTTCGTCCACCGGATCGTGTACGAGACTGTGCCCGCCGGCGTCACTTTGACAACGAATCCACGCTCGACCGAATCCACGAATTCCTGATACTTGCCGGTCGGCTTGATTGCCCGCATGAAGTCGCGGTCGATTTTGAACTTCTGCCCCATGCCCTCACCCCTGCAAGTAGGGCAAAAGTATAACCTAGGGCAAAGCTAGGGCAGATCCTGCGCTGAACATGCAAATACTCGCCAGAACAGTGAATTACTAAGCCATTGATTTTAAACGGTGTGCGAGACGCTCATTTACACCCAAAAACAGCTTTTCCGACTCTCCGAAGGCAGGGGTTGCTGGTTCGATCCCAGCCGGGCGCGCCAGAATTTAGCATCACGCGGTATCGAGCAAGGCCCTATGGCGAAAGCCTGGGGCCTTTGTTTTTTGCGCCGCGTTTTGTGTCTGCCAAAACGCGCCCGCCAGACCGCCCGCCAAAACGCGCCCGCCAGACCGCGACACCCGCCTCACACGCCCAGCCACTCGGCGCACGCCACGCGCACGCGCTCCACGACGGCGGGCCACGGCTCATCCCGTCCGCGTCTGAACAGCCGGACCGTCCCCGGATACCACGGCGAGTCGTCGCGGCCATGCATCCAGCGCCAGTCGACGTCGTACGACGGCAGCAGCACCCAGCACGGTTTCCCGAGCGACGCCGCGAGATGCGCCGTCGAGGTATCCACGCAAATCACGAGATCGAGTTGCGCGATCAGCGCCGCCGTGTCGGTGAAATCGCCGAGTTCCGCGCCGAGCGGCAGGATCGGGAAAAACGCCGGCAAGGACAGCGCCTCGTCTTCCCCCGCGCCTTTTTGCAGGCTCACGAACTTCGCGCCCGGCAGGCTCCAGAGCGGCGAGAGCGCGTTGAGCAGCGGCAACGAGCGGTGCGCGTCATTGTGATGTTTCGGGTTGCCCTTCCAGACGAGGCCGATGCGCGGCCCCGCGCCCAGTTCGTCGAGGCGCGCGCGCCAATGCTCGACGCGCGCCGGTCGCGGCGCGATGCGCAGCGGCGGCGGAATCGTATCGGGCGTGGTGCCGAGGCGCAGCGGCGCGCTCAGCGGACTGATCCAGTAATCGAATTCGCCGGCGCGCGCGAGCGCGATCGCGGCTTCGTGACTGAGCACGGCGTCGACGCCATCGGCATCGGCGAACAAGGCGTGCAGCGGCGGCATGCACGCAAACTCGACGCGCGCCGCGCCGCGGGCCTTCAGCATGCGCAGATAACGGCCGAACTGCAGCATGTCGCCGAGCCCGTCCTCCTGCCAGACGAGCAGCGATTTCCCGTCGAGCGGCTCACCTTGCCAGCGCGCGCACGGCAGCATCGACTGCGTCGCGTGCGGCGCGAAGCCGGGCATGCCGTAACGGCATTCGTAGAGCAGAAAGCCTTCCTCGAAACGTCCCACGCTGATGAGCAGCATGGCGAGCCGGAACATCGCATCGCCGTAATCCGGGCGTAGCGCGAGCGCGCGGCGATAGGCGGTTTCGGCGTGTTCGAGCTCGCCGAGTTCTTTCATGATGCTGCCGATGTTGAAATGCGTTTCGGCGATATCGGCGCGCAGCGTGAGCGCGTGGTGAAACGCGGCAAGCGCATCGTGCAGACGCCCGCGCGCGAGCAGCGTGCAGCCCAGATTGTTGGCCGCTTCGACGCGGTTCGGCGCCAGCCTGAGCGCGTCGCGATAGGCGGATTCGGCATCGGCCAGCCGCTCCGTCGCGTGCAGCAGGCAACCGAGGTTGTAGTGCGCTTCTGCGAAGTCGGGGCGCAGCGCGAGCGTCTGGCGGTAGGCGTTTTCCGCTTCGGGCACACGCTTGAGCGCGGCGAGCACGCAACCGAGATTGTTGAGCGCCTCCACGTAATCCGGGCGCATCTGCAGCGCGAGACGGCAGGCGAGTTCGGCTTCCTGATTGCGGCCGCGCTGTTTATAGAGCGCGGCGAGATTGTTGAGCGCCTCGGGATACTGCGGCTGCGCGAGCAGCGCCTGGCGAAACGCCTCTTCGGCTTCGTCGAGCTGACCGCGTTCGCGCAGCAGATTGCCGAGGTCGTGATGCGCGAGCGCGAACTGCGGATGCGCCGCGATCGCCTTGCGCCAGGACGCTTCCGCTTCGGCGGGCTTTCCGTGTGCCGCGTGGATCAAGCCGAGGCCGTGATGCGCGGTGGCGCAATCCGGCTTCGCTTCGATGCAGCGCTGCCAGAGCGCGTGCGCCTGCGCAGCCTGGCCCGCACGCATCGCGCACGCGGCGGCGAGTTCGAGCGCATCGATCCGCTGGGCGTCCTCGGACGTGGCCGCGGCGCCGACGAGCGGCGCCAGCAGCGCCAGGGCTTCTTCGAACCGCTGGCTGAGGCCGAGGGTCGCGGCTTCGCTCAGAATGGACGGGAGCGAGGGAGAGCGGGTTGCAGTCACAGTGATCGCAGCAGGGGGAGGCTGCACAGATTAAGCGATGCGCTCGCGCGACGACGGCTCGATCTGAGCGCATAGCACGGCTCAATTCTGCCGATCGGATATTGCGCGGCGTGTCGGTTAGCCAGGCGTAAGGTGGCTCGCGCGCCCGGCGCGGAATGTCATGACGTTATTGCGGCAATTAAAGCAATACGCATCGCCACGCGAAATCGCCGATCAAAGACGCGGTATTTCCGCCTCCGTCGCGCCACCGTGCCGAACCCGCTCGAAACCCGCGCCAGCCCAGCGTGCGCGGGCTGTTGCGGCGACTGGCCCACGCCCTGTCCGCGTGAAATATCCGCATCAATCGTGTAAGGAATTGGGCGCGTCGCTAAAGATTTTCCAGGCCGGGTCGTTATCACAAACAAGGCGGCCGGCCATCGCACCGCTGCCGTTACCAGGGCTGACTGGCCCCATCTGGAGAATATCCATGCTTGGAATCAATACCAACATCAACTCGCTCGTCTCGCAGCAGAATCTGACGGGCTCGGGTAGCGCACTTTCGCAGGCGATCACGCGCCTCTCGTCGGGCAAGCGCATCAACAGCGCGGCAGACGATGCAGCAGGTCTGGCGATCTCGAACATCATGCAGACCCAGATCAACGGTCTGAATCAGGGCGTGTCGAACTCGAACGACGGTACGTCGATGGTCCAAACCGCATCGAGCGGTCTGGCTTCGCTGACGAGCAGCCTGCAACGTATCCGCCAGCTGGCTACGCAAGCAGCTAACGGTTCGATGACCGACGACGATCGTGCAGCACTCCAGAAGGAAGTGACGCAGCAGATCTCGGAAGTGAACCGTATTGCGTCGCAAACGACGTACAACGGCATGAACCTGCTCGACGGCTCGATGGGCACGGTCACGTTCCAGGTCGGCGCAAACGTCGGTCAGTCGATCACGCTGAACCTGTCGCAAGACATGTCGTCGGCCAACCTCGGCACGGGCGTTCCGCAAGCTGGCAACACGCTGGGTTCGTTCACGAACCTGTCGCTCGACTCGACCGGCGCGCTGAGCTCGGACGCTGGCGGCGCAACGACGGCTGGCCCGGCAACGATCACGACGATCAACGTTCTGTCGGACGGCAGCGGCGGCTTCACCCTGACGGACCAGAACAACCAGGCTGTCAGCTACGCAGACGTCTCGGCAGCGTTCTCGGGCGCAGGCGTCACGTCGGATGCGAACGGCAACGCCGTCATCGATTCGAGCGCAGCTTCGGCAGGTGCAGCAGGTTCGACGTTCGCTTCGGCAATCGACACGGCGATGTCGGGCGCGAGCACGAGCGTTGGCTTCTCGTCGGCAGCTGACGACGCAGTCGGCGCACAGATCGACTACCTCAACACGACGTCGAAGGTTTCGGACATCAACATCAGCACCGCAAGCGGCGCAAGCATGGCGATGGAATCGATCGACAACGCGCTGACCACGCTGAACAACCTGCAGGCAACGCTCGGCGCGGCACAAAACCGCTTCAGCGCAATCGGCTCGACGCAGCAAGCTCAGTCGACCGACCTGGCAAGCGCACAGTCGTCGATCCAGGACGCGGACTTCGCGCAGGAAACGGCGAACCTGAGCAAGGCACAGGTTCTGCAGCAAGCGGGTATCTCGGTGCTGGCACAAGCGAACTCGCAGCCGCAGCAGATCCTGAAGCTCCTCCAGTAAGGCGCTTCCCGCTGCAGGCACACGGCGCGCGGTTCATCGCGCGCCGGTCGTGCACCCGTCGGGAGGCTCGCCTCCCGATTGTCGTTTTTAGCGTTACCCCGTTCCAACCGCACGTTACAGCACGCTAACCCGCGCTAACCCGCCTTGCCGACGCACGGAGCCTTTTCATGTCCACCGTAACCGGATCCACCACCAGCGCGATCGCCAGTGCCGTCGCCACCACGACAGCCGCCGCCAACGCAACGGTGCAGTCAGCCGCCCAGTCGATCATCAGCGGCTCGACGAATTCGTCGATGGACACCAATTCGCTCGTGACTGCGCTCGTCAACGCGAAAACTGCAGGCCAGGCTGCGACCATCGCCGCCACGCAGACGCAGGACAACACGCTGATCTCGGCCTACGGCACGCTCTCCGCGGCACTTTCCGCGTTGCAGGCAGCCGTCGAGCCGCTGAGCGACGGCGCGACGCTCGGTACGTTTTCCACCACGCTGAGCGGCACCGGCGTGACCGCCTCGGCGACCACCGGCGCAGTCGCGGGCTCGTACTCGCTCAACGTGTCGCAGGTCGCCACGACCCAGGTGCTGACCTCGGGGGGCTACACGGCGACCACGAGCCTGGCCTCCGGCCCGGCCACGATGACGCTGAGCGTCAACGGCAAGTCCAGCACGATCAACCTGACCAGTTCGAACAGCACGATTTCGGGCATCGCGTCGGCGATCAATTCGGCCAGCGACAATCCTGGCGTGATCGCGACCGTGGTGACCGGCTCGGACGGCGCCCACCTCGTGCTGCAATCGTCCTCGACCGGCGCGTCGAACGGCATCAGCATCAAGGTCAACGACACCAATACCGATTCGAGCGGCAACGCCGACGCGCTGAACAATCTCGCCGTGACGACCACCGCCGGCGGATCGATTTCGAGCGCCAGCGACCTGACCGCCACGGACAGCGGCGGCAAGACGTATAACCCCAGCCAGTCGACCATTTCCGGTTCGGGCTGGACGCAGACGCAGGCCGCCCAGAACGCCTACTTCACGCTCGGCGGCGTGGGCGTGACGAGCGACACGAATGCCGTGAAATCCGCGCTGACCGGCGTGACGGTGAACCTCACGTCGGCGGCCGTCGGCACGACCCAGACGCTGACGATCGCGCAGGACACCGACGCGGAATCCGCGGCGATCGACAATTTCGTCACGCTCTACAACACGCTCGTCACGACGGTGAACTCGCTGACGGCGTACTCGTCGACCTCGACTTCGCAGGGCGTGCTGCTCGGCGATTCGACGGTCAACATGATCCAGAATCAGCTCGCCAAGATCGTGGGCAGCGGCGTGGGCAGCGGCACGGCGAAGTCGACGCTGGCCGCTATCGGCATCACGCTGCAGGCGGACGGCACGCTGTCCGTCGACGACACGACGCTGAGCGACGCGCTGAAGAACAACCAGTCGGTCGTGGCCTCGCTGTTCAATCCGACGACCGGCATCGCCGCGCAGCTCGACGACAGCATCACGACCTACACGTCGGCGGGCGGTATCATCCAGAACCGTACGGACGCGATCAACTCCGACCTGACGAGCCTGACGAACCAGCAGACGCAGCTCACCACGTGGCAGGCGCAGCTCACGAGCATGTACACGGAGAAGTTCTCCGCGCTCGACACGCTGATGGCGACGATGAACAACAACTCGCAGTACCTCACGCAGCTGTTCGGCGGCACCAACAGCGCGGGTGCGCTGGCCACCAACAAGAGCTAACCCGCGGCAGGGAGCGAAACATGCAGAACGTAAGCACGATCGAGCGCATCTGGGCGATGACGAAGGACCTCGAGCTGGCGGCCGCCGTCGGCGAGTGGGAGCGCGCAACGGAGCTCGCGAACGAGCGCTCGCCGCTGCTGACGTCGCTCGGCGCGCAGCCGTCTCAGGAAGTCATGGCGCGGCTGCGGGCGATCCACGAGATCGACGCGCGCATCGTCGAAGCCGCGCGCGCCGCGCAGGTCGCGCTCGGCAGCGAGTATCAGGCGAACATGCAGGCGAGCCGCAATGCGGGGCGCTATCTGAGCATGGCGCGTTACTGACACGACTGTCGCTCCTGCTCGCTGCGTCCTTCGCGGCGCACACGTTGTTGATGAAGCCCGCCTTGCGCGGGCTTTTTTGCGGCCATCGTTTGCGAAGTGCTCTTTTTTCGCGCCGCAGGGGAGCAGGCCGCACGCGCGCTTCGCGCGGCAGAAAGGAGGGCCGCGCCCGTCCGCTATCTGGCGCTCCCTAATTCCCTTCGGACTCCGCGCGTTTTCGCCGGATTTCCCGCGCGAAACGGACTTCGAGGGCAAATTAGCGCCCGTTTTGGCGCTAGCTCGGCCCATCGACGCGCGAGCCCCCGCCTCATAATTTGACGGTTCCGACTATCCGACGCATGCGCGCCTTTTTGTCATGACCGCCTTCCTTACTCCCGATCGCACGGCCTCGCCTGCGGCCGACGCGCAGCACAATCGCGACCTGGCGTTCGCCATGCAGAGCGCGATCGAACATCATCGCCAGCAGCAGTTCGATACGGCCGCCGCGCTCTATCGCTCCGTGCTGCAAATCGCGGGCGATCACGCCGACGCGCACTATCACCTCGGCGTGCTGTTCATGCAAACGGGGCGTCCCGCCGAAGCCGTGCCGCATTTCGAGGCGGCGCTCGGCCAGGTGCCGAAGAACGGACAGATCTGGGTCTATTACATCAACGCGCTGGTCGCCAGCGAGCAGACCGAGGCGGCGCGCATGGCGCTCGATCTCGCGCGGCAGCACGGGCTGCCCGAGCCGGCCGTCCAGACGCTGCGCGCGCGTATCGAAGGCGAAGAAGACGCGCCGGTCGTCGCGGCGCCTGCGCCGGAAACCGCCGCCGTGGCCGTGGCGAGCGCCGACGATGAGGGCGCTGCCGAGGCCGTGGCCGAAAGCGCAACCGAAGAAGCCGCGCCCGAGTCCGACGAAGCGGACAAGCGCGTGAAACTCGACGTTCGCCGAGCGAGCGCCAAGGAAATTCGCCAGTTCCAGCAACTCGTCAGCAGCGGCAAACTCGACGCGGCGCTGAAGGCCGGACGTCGCCTGACGCAGCAATATCCGGCGCATGGCGATTGCTGGATCGAACTGGGCCGCGTCCTGCAGAGCACGGGCCACTATGGCGAAGCGGTCGAGGCCGCCGAGCACGCCGCCCGCCTGCTGCCGAATCATCTCGTTGCCCAGCTCGTGCTGGCCGACCGTCTCGTGGTGGCGCGCCAGTACGGCCGCGCCGCGGCGCACTGCGAACGGGTGCTCGAAAAGCATCCCGAGAACGCGGCGCTGCATCGCAATCTGGGTTCGTCCTTGCTGGAACTGGGCCGGATCGACGAAGGCTTCGCCGAATTGCGGCGCGCCGTCGAGCTTGCGCCGACCAATGCGATCGAAATCGACGCGCTCGCGACCGCGCTCGGCAAGCACGGGCTGTTCGACGAAGCGGAAGCCGCCTATCGCCGCGCGCTCGAACTGGCGCCGATGCAGGCGTCGACGCACAGCAACCTGCTGTTCTATCTGATGCACAAGCCCGACTTCGACGCGGCCAGCCTGTTCGCGGAGTTCCGCGAATTCGCCGCGCGTCATGAAGCGCCGCTGCTCGGGCAGCGCGTCGCGCACGCGAACGATCGCGATCCGGCGCGGCAACTGCGGATCGGCTTCGTGTCGGGCGACCTGATCAATCACCCCGTTGCGTACTTCTTCCTGTCGGTGCTGGAGCATCTGGCGCGCGATTCGAGCCTGTCGCTGCACATCTACTCGAATTACCTGATGACGGACGCGTTCACCGACCGCATCCGCCGCCACGCGCAGACGTGGACCGAAGTGTTCGGCATGAACGATCAGGCCGTGGCGCAGAAGATCCGCGACGATCGCATCGACATCCTGATCGATCTGTCCGGCCATACCGGCCGCAACCGCATGGTGGCCTTCGCGCACAAGCCGGCGCCCGTGCAGGCGAGCTGGATCGGCAATCCGTCCACGACGGGTCTGGATTCGGTCGACTACTACTTGTCGGATCGCTTCGTCACGCCGTTCGAGGCGTTCGAGAGCCGCTTCTCGGAGAAGCTCGTGTTCCTGCCGGCGCTCGCGCCGTTCAAGCCGCACCCCGACGCGCCGGCCGTCAATGAACTGCCCGCGCTGAAGAACGGCCACATCACGTTCGGCAGCTTCAGCCGGATCGTCAAGATCAGCAAGGACGTCGTGGCGCTCTGGGCGCGCGTGCTGCGCGAGGTGCCCGATTCGCGCATGATCATCGGCGCGGTGGCGGCCAAGGATCAGATGATCAAGCTGACGCAGATGTTCGTCGACGAAGGCATCGACGTGAGCCGCATCAGCTTCCTGCAACGCGCGGGCGTCACGACCTATCTGCAGCAGCACAACGTGATCGACGTCTGTCTCGATACGTTCCCGTTCGGCAATTCGACCACGACCATGCAGGCGCTGTGGATGGGCGTGCCCACCATGACGCTGCCCGGCGACTCGATGGCGAGCCGCAGCAGCACCGGCTGGCTCACGCTGCTCGGCCTCGACGCGGCGTTCGTCGCGCAGGACAAGGACGATTTCGTGCGCAAGTGCGCCGCGCTGGCCGCGGACCCGACGGCGCTCGCGATCGTGCGCAGCGAGCTGCGCGAGTATTGCCGCCAGTCGGTGCTGATCGACGCGGAGGCGATCGCCGATTCGGCGTCGCGCGCGTTCCGCATCATGTGGCAGCGCTGGTGCGACGGCCTCGCGCCCGAGCACTTCGAAGTGGAGGCGCAGGCCACGCAGACGCCGGCTTCGATGCTTGCCGAGCCGGCGCAGGCCGACATGGCCGCGGCGCCGGTCGTGATCCCCGAACCTGCTCCCGCAGCGCGTTCGCCTGTCACGGAGCACGCGCACGTCGCCGTAGCGCAAGCAGCGATTGCCGCGACGACCGCCATCGCCCAGATCGATGCCGCGTCGGCAACGACGTCGACGGCGTTGCAGCCTTGCTACGAGCAGGTCGTGGTGCTGTGCCCCGTCGTGACCACGGGCGGCCCGGAAGCGCTGCATCAGTTGGCTCAGGTCATCAACGCCAACGGCGGCAACGCGCAGATGGCGTACTACGGTCAAGGCTCGACGCTCGCTGAAGACGGCCACTTTCTGCGCGCCGCCTATGCGCCCAACGCCGAATTCGAAGCCGCTTACGCGCGCTACGCACCGACGCCGCTGAAAGAGGCGCCGCTGAACCCCGGCACGCTGATCATCTTCCCCGAGGTCCAGGCCGCGCGTGCGCGCACATTCCCCGGCGCGAAACGCGCCGTCTGGTGGCTCTCGGTGGACAACGCGATTGGCTCGATTCCCGAACTGGCGGACCCGGCCTATGCGTCGGAACTGCTGCGCGAGCCGGGCATCATCCATTTTTATCAGTCGGATTACGCACGCCGCTTCCTCGAACGGCACGGCGCGCGCGAAGTGCTGCCCCTGTTCGACTTCATCAATCGCGACTATCTGAACGCGGATCTGAGCGCGTCGGCGCCGGCTCGAAGACTCATCGGGTTCTTCCCGCGCAAGGGCGGCGCGCTGGCAACGCGGTTCGTCAACCAGCACCGCGATCTGCCGGTTGCGCCGATCCAGAACATGTCGCGCGAGCAGGTTCGCGCGACGCTGGCGCAGTGCGCCGTCTATATCGACTTCGGCCATCATCCGGGCAAGGATCGCGTGCCGCGCGAAGCCGCCGTGTCCGGCGCGGTCGTGTTCCTGCACGAACGCGGCGCCGCGAGCTGCTACGCCGATCATCCGCTCGATTCGTTCTACCTGTTCCGCGAGCAGGACATCGAAAGCGGGCTGCTGCACGCGAAGATCACCACGGTGCTGGCGCGCCATGCCGAGCACTTCGCGAAGCAGCGCTTGTATCGCCAGCGCGTGCTGATGGAAGTCGACGAGTTCGCCCTGCAGGTCAAGACGGCCTTTTTCGACAAACAGTCACGCACCTGAAGCACCTGCACGATGAATATTCTGATCGTTGGCTCCGGCCTGTATGGATCGATTTGCGCGTATGAGCTGGGCCGGCAGGGCCATACGTGCAAGGTGATCGAGAAGCGGGCGCACATTGGCGGCAACGTCTTCACGCGATACGAGGAAGCCGCCGACTGTCACGAGCACGTCTACGGCGCGCATATTTTTCACACCAATTCCGAGAAGATCTGGAATTACATTCGGCAGTTCGCGGAGTTCAACCACTACGTCAATCGCGTCAAGGTTGCGCACGGCGACGCGCTGTACAGCTTTCCGATCAATCTGCTGACGCTGTACCAGGTGTTCGGCACGCGCACGCCGGAAGCGGCGCGCGAGCGCCTCGCGGCCGAGCTTGTCGCGAACGACAATCCCGCGAATATGGAGGAGTTCTGCCTTTCCGCGATTGGTCCGACGCTCTACAAGCTGTTCATCGAGGGCTACACGGCCAAGCAGTGGGGACGGCATCCGAGCGAGATGCCCGCGGCGGCGGTGAAGCGGCTTCCGGTGCGCTTCACGTTCGACGACAACTATTTCAATGACCGGAATCAGGGCATTCCGGTCGGCGGCTATACGGCGATTATCGAAAAGATGCTGGAGCGCGCCGACGTGGAAACCGGCGTCGATTTCAACGCCGACCGCGACGCGTGGATGAAGTCCTATGACATGGTCATCTACACGGGCGCGCTCGATGCCTTTTTCGATTATCGGCTGGGCACGCTCGAATACCGCTCCTTGCGCTTCGAGCGCGAGCTGCTTCCGGTACGCGACTATCAGGGCAACGCGGTGATCAATTACACGGAGCAGTCGGTGCCGTGGACGCGTGTCATTGAACACAAGCATTTCGATTTGAGTCTGAAGGCCGACAAGACGCTGGTGACGCGCGAATATCCTGCGTCGTGGGAGCGAGGCCAGATCGAGTACTACCCCGTGAACAACGACACGAACGACGGGCTCTACCAACGCTATCGTGCGCTGGCGGACGCGCTGGGTCACAAGGTCCATTTCGGCGGACGACTCGCCGAGTATCGCTACTACGACATGCACCAGATCGTCGGGGCCGCGCTGGCGTTTTGCAGCAGGGTTTCGGCTTGATGGGACGCGCGACGGTGCGCGAATTGAGGTGTGAGGACGCAAGGCGCGGCTAAAGCGCCGGGCGGCGCGCATCGGTGAGGGCGCGGACGGTCATGGCATCCGCGCGATGGTTTCAGGCGTTGTGCGATGGCTCGCTGCAAGCAGGCACAAGGCGGCGTATGCTCAGCCGTCTTGGGTCCGCCCACGCGGCCGGCCCGCAGCCGTTTGCCCACCTCAATCTGGAGCCACCATGGAACAACGCAGGATCGGCACTTCCGCCTTGCAGGTCGCACCGCTCATGTTCGGCGGCAACGTGTTCGGCTGGACCGCCGACGAAGCCACCTCGTTCTCGATTCTCGACGCCTTCACCGACGCGGGCCTGAACTTCATCGATACCGCCGACGTCTACTCCGCCTGGGTGCCGGGCAACGAGGGCGGCGAGTCGGAGACGATCATCGGCAAGTGGCTCGCGCGCAGCGGCAAGCGCGACAAGGTGGTGATCGCCACCAAGGTCGCGAAGTCGGCGTGCCGTCCTGGCCTCTCGGCCGCGAACATCGAGGCTGCTGTAGAGGATTCGCTGCGCCGCCTGCAGACCGATTACATCGACGTGTATTTCTCGCACGAAGATGACCAGAAGGTGCCGCTCGAAGAAACGCTGGGCGCATACCAGCGTCTGATCGACGCCGGCAAGATTCGCGTGGCGGGCGCGTCGAACTATACGGGCGCGCGCATCGAGGAAGCGCTCGCGGTCGCGCAGAAGCACGGCCTGCCGAAGTACCAGATCATGCAGCCGGAGTACAACCTGTACGACCGCGCCGCCTATGAAGCCGATCTGGAACCGGTCGCGCTGGCCCAGCAGATTGCGGTCGTGCCCTATTACAGCCTCGCAAGCGGCTTTCTGTCGGGTAAATATCGTTCGCGCGAGGATCTGTCCAAGAGCGCGCGCGGCTCGCGCGTGGAGAAGTATCTGGATCACCGCGGCATCCGCATTCTCGCGGCGCTCGATTTCGTGGCGGAACGCCACGGCAGCACGCTCGCGGCGGTGGCGCTCGCGTGGCTGATCGCGCGTCCGAGCATCACGGCGCCGATCGCGAGCGCGACGTCGCTTGAACAACTCGAAAGTCTCGTCGCGGCGGTGCGCCTCAAACTCGACCCGGCGGATATCCAGGCGCTCAACGACGCGAGTGCCTGATCAGACGATTGCCGGCGAACGACCGCCTGACGGCCGCGCGAGCGGCGCTGGGCGGTTAATCCAGGTGTCCTAACGGACATGGCGGACGGGCCGGACGCCGCCCGCCACGCAAGTCACTGAGTAGAATCAAGAAAGTGTGGTCTGCAAGATCGTTTCCTGATATCATTGAGAGTGAATTGAGATCTTTGCCTGTTTTGTTGCCGTGTTCGTTACTGTTGGCGGCCGCAAACCGGCGGTCAGGTGTGTTGCAGCAAGGTCAACCTGATCGCGTTCCGCTGTGAACCCCCTACTTCTCTTTTCCGGCCTCCGTGGCCGCCTTGCCTCTCGTTCAGCCCCCGTGTGGCGAACGACCGGAGGGCCGGTGCGTGAAACGTCATTCGACGTTTGCGCCTTTGAACATATCAAGTGTTTTGAGTTAGGAAATACATGACGACGATTCTTCTGAAGGAAAACGAGCCGTTTGAAGTGGCTATCCGCCGCTTCCGCCGCGCAATCGAAAAGAACGGCCTGATCGCTGAACTGCGTGAGCGCCAATCGTACGAAAAGCCGACAGCCGTTCGTAAGCGCAAGAAGGCTGCTGCAGTCAAGCGCCTGCACAAGCGCCTGCGTAGCCAGATGCTGCCGAAGAAGCTCCACTAAGAGCTTTTTCAGCGCTTCGGCGTTCCGCCAGACGGCGGCGCATGCTTCGAAAGAAGCTGCGCCGCCGTTTGCATTTCTGCGCGGGTTTCGTTGATCGCGCGTTCAGGCGGCTCGCATCAAGTAGCGGCTTGCGCGCGCGATTTCGCGGGTGCCGCCCTGGTCTTCGCCTTCGCTTTTGGCTTGACGCCGCCGAGCGCGGCACAGGCGGCGCGGCAACTGCAATCGCGTTCGTGGTCGTTCACCATGCCGACCGCCTGCATGAACGCATAGCAGATCGTCGTGCCAATGAACTTGCAGCCGTACTGCTTGAGCGCCTTGCTGAGCGCGTCTGAAACTTCCGTGGACGTGGGCGCATCGCGATACGACGCGAGGTCGTTTTGAATGGGCGTGTCGTCGACGAATGACCAGATGAACTGCGCGAGCGAGCCGTGCTCGGCGCGAATCTGCTGCACGGCGCGCGCATTGAGAATGGTCGCTTCGATCTTGGCGCGGTTGCGCACGATCGAGGCGTCCTGCATGAGCGCTTCAACGTGCTTCGGCGTGAAGCGCGCGACCTTGTCGACGTCGAAGCCCGCGAACGCGCGGCGATAACCTTCGCGCTTGTTCAGGATCGTCGACCACGACAGCCCCGCCTGCGCGCCTTCGAGAATGAGCATTTCGTAGAGGTGCTGGTCGTCGCGCGAAGGCACGCCCCACTCTTCGTCGTGGTAGCGCGCGAGTGCATCGCTCGTCACCCAGTTGCAGCGGTGTGTCACGTTGAGTTCTCCTGGCCAGTGGCGCGTGCGGTGTTGTCCGGTCGTGGCGCGTTTTGATCTGCGTTTTGGTCTGTGTTGCAGTCTGTTTAGTCTATTGCGCCAGGCAAGGATAGAGGATCGCGCTCGCCGCGCCACCTGGCCGTCCGGCTAATTGTGCGAACGCCGCCAAGCCGTTAGTCTCTGCGGCACGGCGGGATTTCGCGGTTTCGTGATGTATCGGCGAAACTTCGGCTCAACTTCGGCAAAACATCGATTCAACATTCAACGGCGCGCGCGGCGCGGCAAACACTATGCAGACAGAGACCTGGTTGATCGGCGTGGACGGCGGCGGCACCGGCACGCGCGTCGCGCTCGGCAACGTTCAGGGCGAGGAGATCGCGCGGGCGTCGGCGGGACCGTCGGGGCTCGGCCTCGGCATCGCGCGCGCCTGGCAGGCGATTGAGGAAGGCGCGCGCGGCGCGTTCGCGCAGGCCGGCATCGCGTTCGACTGGTCGCGCTGCGTGCTCGGCTGCGGGCTCGCGGGCGTGAACAATCCCGACTGGCTCGCGCCGTTTCTCGCCACTGCGCCGCCGGTCGCGGGCCTCGTGGTCGAAAGCGACGTCTACACCACGCTGCTCGGCGCCTACGGCGGCGAACCCGGCGTGGTGGTCGCGCTCGGCACCGGCAGCATCGCGGCAGCGCTCGATGACCAGGGCGTGTGCCGAATCGCCGGCGGCTTCGGCTTTCCGTCCGGCGACGAAGCGAGCGGCGCGTGGTTCGGTCTGCGCGCGATCGCCTGGGCGCAGCAGTCGCTCGACGGCCGCGTCAAGCCCGACGCGCTCTCGCAGGCGCTGCTCGCGCAAACGCAATCGAGCGATCGCGAGAGCCTGATCGTCTGGCAGTGCGCGGCCAACCAGACCGCCTACGCGAGCCTTGCGCCCGTGGTGCTCGCGCATCGCGAGCATCCGTTCGTGCGCAAGCTGCTGGCGGAAGCCGGCGAGGCCGTCGCGCGGCTGATCGATGCGCTCGATCCGGCGGCGTCGCTGCCCGCCGCGCTCGCCGGTGGCCTCGGTCAGCCTTTGCGCGAATGGGTGCCGGAAACCGTGCGCGAACGTCTGCGCGCGCCGCTGGCCGATTCCGCGAGCGGCGCGCTGCGTCTCGCCCAGCGCGAAGCGGCGCGGCTCGGACGCGCTTGAAGGTATTTGAATCGGGTCGAAACCGTTTGAGCGCGCGGCGCGGGCAGCGCCGTGCGGCTCACCCCGCCGCTGCCACGCCGCCTCGCACAAGGTGCTAGCATTCTGGGTTTCCCCGCTCATCGACTGAATTGCCATGTACAAGGTCATCGCAACCGATCTCGACGGAACGCTGCTCAACGCCGACCATCAGGTCGATCCGTTCACGGTTGCCACGCTCCAGACGCTCGACGCCCAGGGCATCCAGTTCATCATCGCGACCGGCCGCCATTACTGCGACGTCGCGGCCATTCGCGGCGTGCTGGGCGTGCCCGCGTATCTGATCACCTCGAACGGCGCGCGCGTGCATGCGCCCGACGACGCGCTGATCCACGCGAGCAATCTGCCCGAGCCGATGATCCGCCGCCTCGTCGCGCCCGACACCGTGGGCGCGCATGGCCGCGTGATCGTGAGCCTCTACACCGACAAGGAATGGTTCATCGACCGCGACGCGCGCGAACTGCTCGCCTTCCATCAGGACTCGGGCTTTACGTATAACGTCACGGACGATCTCGCGTCGCTCGGCGGCGCGGGCATCGCGAAGGCGCTGTATATCGGCGAACCGGCCGATCTCGCGCATGTGAGACACAGCCTCGAACGCGAGTTCGGCGACGCGCTCTACATCACCTACTCGCTGCCCGACTGTCTCGAAGTGATGGTCGCGGGCGTGTCGAAGGGCCGCGCGCTGCGCGTCGTGCTCGAGCGACTCAATGCGGAAGCCGCGCGCTGTGTTGCTTTCGGCGACAACATGAACGACATCGACATGCTCGAAACGGCGGGTCATCCGTTCATGATGAACAACGCGAATCCCGATCTGATCGCGCGTTTGCCGCAGGTGCCGCGCATCGGCAACAACTTCGAAGCGGGCGTGGCGCATCATCTGCGCAAACTGTTCGCGATCGAAGACGAAATCGCGCGTTAATTCCGGCGGTATTTTTAAGCGGTATTTGTTAGGGATTCGGGCGGCTTGTGTGCCGGTCAAGCGCCGCGTGGAATGCGCGGCGCTCGCTCACCTGGCTCGCTGACATCCTATTGCGCCGAAGGCAGCGCCGCGCACGGACAGTCGTCCGCGCGGCCGTCGAGACCTTCGCGATCGTGCGCGAAACTCGCGCGCGGCGTCTCTCCGCTCCAGTCGATACGCACCACGTAGATGCTGTCGAAATCGGCGCTCTTCCATTTCGGCACGTCGGACGCCGTACCGCCGTGCTCGGTGACGATCTTGCGCACGAGCGATTCGATCTCGCGATGCTCCCAGCCGATCAATACCGTGCGCTTGTTCCACGTCGGATCGAGCAGCGTTTTTTCGAGCGCGTCGGTGCTCGAATGACCGTAGGGCGTTTGAATCGGCAAGCCGAACTGGATGGCGGTCGGTTCGACGGTCGCGAGCGGGCGCACATAGTAATAGGCGTGGCCGCGGTCGTCTTTTTGCTCGCCCGGATCGGGCGCGAACACGGCGTCGGGCTTGCCGTATTTCGCGGCGATCACCGCAGGCAGCGCGAGCGCGCGATTCAATCCCTTGCAGTTGAGCTGGCCGAGCCCCGCATCGGGCTTCTCGCCATGACGCACGAAGATCAGCGTTTCGACATCGTGGCTGGTTTTTGCCTGTGCGGCGCTCGCACCCACAGGCGTACCCACCAGCGCGGCCACAGCCAGGGCGGCGCACATCGCAGCACGTTTCGCGAACGGGATCGGAAGGCGGTTCGCGCGAGGCGCCAGCGCCGAATATCGTGAATGCGTCATGCCGGGCGCCTTGATGTCGGGGTGAACGGGTCGCCCGATTCTAGCCGAGCCAACGAAAACGGGCGCCGCAGCGCCCGTGACCGTCGCGATGCGGGCGTGGCCCGCACCTGCTGTTGCCGTGTTCGATCAGGCTTCGCGGCGGCCCGCGATCATCGGATAAACCACGCCCGCGATCACCGCGCCGATGATCGGCGCGACCCAGAACAGCCAGAGCTGCGAGACGGCTTCGCCGCCCACGAAGAGTGCCGGGCCGGTCGAGCGCGCCGGGTTCACCGACGTGTTGGTGACGGGAATCGAGATCAGGTGAATGAGCGTGAGGCAGAAGCCGATTGCGATGGGCGCGAAGCCGGCGGGCGCGCGCTTGTCGGTGGCGCCGAGAATCACGAACAGGAAGAACGCGGTCATCACGACTTCGCAGACGAAGGCGGCGACGAGCGTGTAGTGGCCCGGCGAATGGTCGCCATAGCCGTTGGTGGCGAAGCCGCTCGCGACGAGGTCGAAGCCCGGCTTGCCCGTGGCGATGCACGCGAGCACCGCCGCGCCGATGATGGCGCCGATGACTTGCGCGACGATATACGGCACGAGGTCGCGCACCGGGAAGCGGCCCGCGACCGTGAGGCCGACGCTGACCGCCGGGTTCAGGTGGCAGCCCGAGATATGGCCGATGGCGTAGGCCATGGTCAGGACGGTGAGGCCGAATGCGAGCGCGACGCCCATGAAGCCGATGCCGAGCCCGTGCTCCGGGCCGGCGAAGCTGGCGGCGAGCACTGCGCTGCCGCAACCGCCGAGTACGAGCCAGAACGTGCCGAACATCTCGGCGAAAAGCCGTTTGGATAAGTGCATTGTGTGACGCCTCAATAAGTCATTTGATGGGGCCGCTTAATGCACCGGCTCCAGGAAATGCCAGATTCTAGGCAGTCGCGTAAAGAGTGGGTGTCAAGGATTGTCAATTCTGATGTAATTGTTCTCATTATTGCGACGGATGCGTTCCGAATTTCATCGCCTCTGCCGAATAGCTATTTATCCGAATAACGGCATAAAACAGTATTAATAGCGATTGCTAATTCGCTGCATTGCGTCTAATCTCCGTTCGAGTCGGTTACATTGACAAAGAAGGGGGGAGGAAAAATGTCGCAATATTCAGAACTCAAAGCCCAGATCGCGCGTCTCCAGGAACAGGCCGACGAGGCGCGGCGCACCGAAATCTCCGACGTGATCACCATGATTCGCGAGAAGATCGCGGAATACGGTTTGTCGGCGCAGGACCTCGGCTTTGCCGTGGCTGCGCGTCGCGGACGCCCGCCCAAGAAGGCGCCGCTGCCCGCGCGCTATCAGGACCCCAAGACCGGCGCCACGTGGAGCGGGCGCGGCAAGCCGCCGAAATGGATCGCCGGCAAGAATCGCGAACGCTATCTGATTGCCTGAGCGTCGGGGCGTCCGGCCACGCGGCGCGCTCGTCTGCATTCGTGCGCCGCATTAGCGCGCAGACGTTCGCATTCACTCACATTCGCGCGCATTCACTCGCATTTGCAGATTGCTTATCCAATAAAAAGAGCCGCATGGATCATGCGGCTCTTTTTTGTGACATGCGCTAAATCGGTGCTAATGTGCGCTACCGATCGTTCATGCATTGCGCAATTACAGCTGGCGCAAACGATTCACTTTGCGTTTTCTTCTGGTTTCCAGTCATTTATCCCAGAAAAAGGCATGCAGCCTGATTAGCCGCCCGCGGCGACACGGCGCAGCACCGGACGGCGAGCCGCTTCGATCAGCGTCGAATAGCTTTCGAGATAATTACTGGCCATGATGTGCGAAGTGAAACGATGCTCGAATTGCGCGCGAATGGCTTCGCGCGAGAGCGAATCGATGTTCTGCAGCGCCGCCACCGCACCCTGCACGTCCTCGCAGATATAGCCCGTCACGCCCGGCTCGATCACTTCGGGCACCGAGCCGCGGTTGAAGGCGACCACCGGCGTGCCGCAGGCCATCGCCTCGATCATCACGAGGCCGAACGGCTCCGACCAGTCGATCGGGAACAGCAGCGCCTTGGCGCCCGACAGGAACTCGGGCTTCTGCGCCTCGTTGATTTCACCGACGAACTCCACGTGCGCCTGCGACAGCAGCGGCTCGATCTCGGTCTTGAAGTATTCCTGGTCGACCTTGTCGACCTTGGCGGCGATTTTCAGCGGCAGGCCGGACAGCGCCGCAATCTTGATCGCCGTGTCCACGCGCTTTTCCGGGCAGATGCGGCCGAGGAACGCGAGGTACTCGGGCTTCTTGTCGGTGCGCGGCGTGAGCAGGTCCTTCGGCAGGCCGTGATAGATCGTGTTCAGCCAGTTCGCCTGATGCAGCGGCTGGCGCTGCGAATCCGAAATGGAAATCACCGGCGCTTCCGGGAACGAGTCGAACACCGGCTGCAGTTCCGGCAGGTCGAGACGGCCGTGCAGCGTCGTGACGAACGGCGTGTCGAGCGTCGAGAACAGCGGGAACGGCAGATAGTCGAGGTGGAAATGCAGCACGTCGAACTCGTGGGCCATGCGGCGCACGCGTTCGAGCAGCACGATGTGCGGCGCGAGCGCGTCGCGCACGGTCGGGTCGAGCCGCAGCGCGCGCGGCCAGGCGGATTCGAGCTGGGCCGAGGTGACCGAATCGCCGCTGGCGAACAGCGTCACGTCGTGGCCGAGATCCACGAGCGCTTCGGTCAGATAGGACACGACACGCTCGGTGCCGCCGTAGAGTTTCGGCGGAACGGCTTCGTAAAGTGGCGCAATTTGGGCGATTCGCATAGGTCTGATCTCCTTGGCAAAGACCGCGTGAAAGGCGTCTGACAACGCGGTCACTGCGGTGGGTCACACAGTGGTTCACTGCGGTTTCGGGTTATCCCTGAGTCCGATTATGAAGATTTGAGGATACGTGACGAGTTGTTTTTCAATCACTTAATGTTGTTACAGCGGGAAACACCCGCTGTAAGGACGCGTTGCAAAGCGTGACGCGCGTCGCGCGGCGATTGAGCAATCCGCGTGCCCGAATAAATGAATAGGTTCCGTCCCTGTGAAATAAAGGCGAATGACCGTGCACATCTCTGTTACGCGTCAATGAATTCGCTTTTATAATCTCCAGAGGATTCGGGCTGTTATGCCAATAACATCGTTAGTTGCCCTTCCTCTCTCCCTTTTCTAGCCTTTGTCAGAAAAACACCTACACAACGTGCGGTGTTTTTCTCGCATTGCGTCGCGGCATCCTTCCGATTTCCATTTGGGGCCACCCTAGCCACAATGCGGGGACGACCACTAAACGGGCCGTTCGCCTCGCTTTTGCGCTGTCCGCGCTGCGTCGAACGAGCAAACGTTTCCGCAACAGGCCTGACCAGCCGCTACGTTTCGAATTCGGGGGTATCCATGAGCGCGACGACGCCAAGCGACATGCTCAGCGAGATCAAGGAAGTGAATCTGTCGTACCTGTTGCTCGCGCAACGACTGCTGCGCGAAGACCGGCCGACGGGCATGTTCCGTATGGGCATCTCGGAGCAGCTGGCCGACGTGCTGGCCAATCTGACCTTCGCGCAGACGGTGCGGCTTGCCGCATCGAATCAGCTGCTGTGCCGCTTCCGTTTCGACGACCACGCCATCCTCGGCGCGCTCGCCGACAAGGGCAAGGCCGCGCAAACCCATTCCGCCATCCTGATGGCCGGCCAGGGCGTCGAGCAGGTCAACTGACCCGCCGCCCGGCTCACCTCGCGGCCCCCAGGCGCCGCGTCCATCACGGATCCACGCGTGATCCATTCGGGGGTCTATGGCGACACTACCGGCGACGCATGCCGCGGCAGGCGCAGTCTCTCAGGCTGCGCCCGGCGCGCTGCTGAATCCCGCGGCCGGTTCCGCGGACGAGAGCGACACCCACAGCGGCACGCAGAACGCTATCCAGCCGGACAGCGCGACGAAGCCCGCAGCGAAGAAAGGCGCGACGAAAAGCGCGACCCGCGGCCCGTCGCGCAGCGTGGTGCTCGAGGTCAAGGAGATCGCGCTCGCGATCGAGATGATCGAACTCGGGGCACGTCTGCAGATGCTCGAAGCGGAAACCTCGCTGTCGCGCGACCGCCTGATCCGTCTGTACAAGGAAGTGAAGGGCGAATCGCCGCCCAAGGGCATGCTGCCGTTCTCGACCGACTGGTTCATGACGTGGCAGCCGAACGTGCACTCCTCGCTTTTTTACAACACCTTCCTGTTCATGAGCGGACAGGGGCGCTGCGACACCGTGCGCGCGATCGTGAAAAGCTACCGGCTCTATCTCGAACACATGCGCCTGCACGAAGAGGAGCCCGCGCTGAGCCTCACGCGCGCCTGGACGCTGGTGCGCTACTTCGCCTCCGGCCTGTTGCAGATGACGTCGTGCACGCGCTGCGGCGGCCGCTTCGTCGCGCATGCGCACGATCCGCAGCGCGGCTTCGTCTGCGGGCTGTGCCAGCCGCCCTCGCGCGCGGGGCGCACGCGCCGCAACAGCGTGGCGGCGCACGCTTCCTGAGCCCGGCGCGCGCATGCTCGGGGTAAACACCGCGCACCCGGAAACGGCGACAGATTGCCGCTGTGCGCATCCCCCGTCATCGTCGCTCATCTCGCCGCTGTCTTGCCCGAAGCCGCCCGCACCGCCTGGCGCGGGCTGGCGGTCCGGCCCTCCAACGTTTGCGTGCGCGAGGGCCGCGCACCCATCCAATCCCAAAGTTTTTCGCACCCGTGCCGTAAACCCAACTAAGGGAGCGGGCCAATGACGGCTCGCCACGCATTCTTCCAGTGAGGATCCGGCAGTGCTGATTATCGTGGGAACACTCGTGACGTTGTTGTCGGTCTTCGGCGGCTATGCGATGGAGGGCGGCCATCTCGGCGCGCTCATGCAGCCCGTGGAAGTGCTGATGATCGCCGGTGCGGGCGTCGGCGCGTTCATCCTCGGCAACGGCATCAAGACGATCAAGGCCACGCTCGGCGTCCTTCCGACGCTGTTCAAGGGCGCGAAATACAACAAGGACGTCTACATGGAGCTGCTCGCGCTGCTCTATGTCCTGCTCGCCAAGGCGCGTAAGGAAGGGACGCTCACGCTCGAAGCGGATATCGACGATCCGCAGAAAAGCCCGATCTTCACGCAGTACCCGAAGATCCTGGCCGACAAGCACGTCGTCGAATTCCTGAGCGACTACCTGCGTCTGATGGTGGGCGGCAACATGAACGCCTTCGAAATCGAAAGCCTGATGGACGAGGAAATCGAAACCCATCACGCCGAAGGCGAAGCGCCCGCGCACGCGCTCTCGAAGGTGGGCGACGCGATGCCGGCGTTCGGTATCGTGGCCGCGGTGATGGGCGTGGTGCACACCATGGCGTCGGCCGACAAGCCGCCCGCGGTGCTCGGCGAGATGATCGCCCAGGCGCTGGTCGGCACCTTCCTCGGCATTCTGCTTTCGTACGGTCTGATCGGCCCGCTCGCCTCGCTCGCCGAGCAGCGCGTGACCGAGTCGACCAAGATGTTCCAGTGCATCAAGGTGACGATCCTCGCGAGCCTGAACGGCTATGCGCCGGCGATCGCCGTGGAATTCGGCCGCAAGGTGCTGTTCTCGACCGAGCGCCCGTCGTTCTCCGAACTGGAAGAACACGTGCGCCGCGTCAAGGCGAAATAAGGCGGGCGGCCCGATGAGCAACAACAAGGATCGCGCCATCGTCGTGAAGCGCGTCGCCCCGAAAAAGGGCGGCCATCACGGCGGCGCATGGAAGCTGGCCTACGCGGACTTCATGACCGCGATGATGGCGTTCTTCCTGCTGATGTGGCTGCTCAGCTCGGCCTCGACGGTGACGTTGAAGGGCATTGCCGACTACTTCAACGAGCCGCTCAAGGTCACGCTCTGGGGCGGCGACCGCAGCGCCGAAGATTCGTCGATCGTGAAGGGCGGCGGCCGCGACATCTCCTCGCAGGACGACGGCGTCACGCGCCGCAGCGACGGCATGAGCTCGCGCACCGACCGCAGCACGGTCAAGCACAACGACGACGAAGCCTCGAAGACGCAGCAAGGCTCGCTCGAACGCCAGGAACAGGTGCGCCTGCACGATCTGCAGGTGAAGCTGATGGCGGCGATCGAGGCGAATCCGGTGCTGCGCCAGTTCAAGCAGCAGATCCGCATCGATTCGACGCTGCAGGGCTTGCGCATCGAGATCGTCGACTCGCAGAAGCGGCCGATGTTCGCGACGGCGCGCGACGTGGTCGAGCCGTACATGCGCGACATCCTGCAGGCGATCGGCAAGACGCTCAACGACGTGCCCAACCGCATCGTCGTGCAAGGCCACACCGACGCCGTGCCGTACGCGGGCGGCGAGAAGGGCTATAGCAACTGGGAACTGTCGGCGGACCGCGCGAACGCGTCGCGCCGCGAGCTGATCGCGGGCGGCATGGACGAAGCGAAGGTGCTGCGCGTGCTGGGTCTCGCGTCGACGCAGAACCTGAACAAGGCCGATCCGCTCGATCCCGAGAACCGGCGCATCAGCATCATCGTATTGAACAAGAAGTCGGAAGACGCGCTGATGCGCGACGACTCGACCACGACCACGCTCTCCGACGACGCGGCGGGCTCCGGCAAGGCGCTGTCTGCAGGCTCGCTGATGTCGGGCGGTCCGGCGGGCACGACGGGCGGATCGCCGGCGGACGCCGCGCAGGCGCCGCAGAAACTGCCGCCGCTGCTGTCGCCCACGCCCACGAGGCGCGCGCCGGTGGCCGCGGTCGCGCCGCCGGCACCGGCGGTGGCTCCCGCGATTGCTCCCGAGATGGCGCCTGCGTTGCCCGCCAGACCGGAGGCGCCGTGAGGGCGCGGAACAACAACAACGGGACAACGGCGGCGTGGCAAGCGCGAACGAGGAACGGATGATCAGAAATATTCTGGCGATCGACGATTCGGCGTCCATGCGGGAGATCCTGCGTGCGGCGTTCGGCTCGGCGGGTTACGAGGTCACGGTGGCCAACGACGGCGAGGACGGTCTCGAGCATGCGCTCGCGCAGCGCTTCGACCTCGTGCTCACCGACCTGTACATGCCGCGCATGGGCGGGCTCGACCTGATCAAGCGCTTGCGCGACAACCCGTCGTACCAGGAAACGCCGATCCTCGTCTTGACCACGGAGTCGGATGAAGGCTTCAAGGCAGCCGTTCGCGAGGCAGGCGCGACCGGCTGGATCGAAAAACCGGTGGACCCGGAGCTGCTCGTCGATCTGGCGAGCGCCCTCGGTGAAACGAATACATGACATGAGGCGCGCTGCGGCGGTCGATCAGCACTGCCAACGGCAGACGCAGCGGCTACCCACGCATTAATCGCGGTGAAAGAGCAATGACTCTCGACATCACTCAGTTCTATCAGACGTTTTTCGACGAGGCGGACGAGCTGCTCGCGCAGATGGAGCAGCTTCTCCTGAACCTGAACGTCGGCCGCCCCGATCCCGAAGATCTGGCGGCAATCTTCCGCGCGGCGCACTCGATCAAGGGTGGCGCGGCGACGTTCGGCTTCACGGCGCTCACCGAGACGACCCACATCCTGGAGTCGCTGCTCGATCGCGCGCGCAACAACGAACTCGTACTGCGCAAGGACATGATCGACACGTTCCTTGAAACCAAGGACGTGCTCTCCGACCAGCTCGCTGCGTACCGCGCGAGCGCCGAGCCCGACGCGGCGGCCGCAGCGGCCGTGTGCGCCAAGCTCGAGCGTCTCTACGCGGAAAGCCGTGGCTTGCCCGCAGCCGTCGAAGCGGCGCCGGCGCCCGTCGCGGCTCCGGCTCCGGTCGCGGCGGCGCCCGCACCCGCACCGGCGATGGACTCGGAAGAAGATCTCGACGCCGCCTTCGAGGCGAACCTGCCGTCGGCGACCGCCGCTGCCGCGTCCGGCAACGGCGCGCCCGAGCACGTCGTCGACGAGGCGATGCAGGCTGCGCCGGCCGCGC
>NZ_CAJZAR010000029.1:44549-45094 GCF_914484835.1 Paraburkholderia tropica | reverse complement strand
GCGCGCGCGGGCGTCGTGCGCCACGCGGCTGCCTTCGTGGCCCCGTTCGCCGCCGCTTTCACGCCCCGCCTCGCCCGTCCCGCGCGCCACCGGCCGCGCGCGCACGAAAAAGCCCGACTGCGGCCGCGATTCGATCACGCCCCGGCTCTCCAGCAACGCGTAAGCGTGCAGCACCGTCTTGATGCTCACGCCGTGCTGCTGGCTCGCGCGCCGCACCGAGGGCACGCGCTCGCCCGGCCCGAACACGCCGCGCCGCACGGCGGCTTCGATGTCGTCGGCGAGCTGCTCGTAGCGGGTCAGGGAGGAAGGCGGCGCGGGCATGAGAAAGTCAAGCGAAAGGAGGCCGGCGGGGGCGGCCGGCGCAAACCCCGCCAGTCTATGACAAATCGTCGCAACTGTATCCCTCCGCTTTCCAGATTTCTGTGATCACCAGGGACACAGGAACACAGTAGTCTCGCCTCATCGGGCCATCCGCCCTCACGAATCCGAAGCCGAAGCATGAAGAAGCCGCAAGGTCGCATCGAACCGTATCACCACCCCGCCGC
>NZ_CAJZAR010000029.1:21102-44539 GCF_914484835.1 Paraburkholderia tropica | reverse complement strand
TCGACTGCCCCGGCTGCGCGTGGCCCGACCGCGAGCACGCCTCGACCTTCGAATTCTGCGAGAACGGCGTGAAGGCCGTGGCCGCCGAAGCGACCAGCAAGCGCGTGACGCCGGCCTTCTTCGAGCAGCACACCGTCACCGAACTGATGGCGCAGTCGGACTACGAGCTTGAGCAGCACGGCCGCCTGACCGATCCGATGGTCTACGACGCCCAGCGCGACCGCTACGTGCCGATCGAATGGGACGACGCGTTCGCGCTGATCGCGAAGCACCTCAAGGCGCTCGACGATCCGGACCGCGCCGCGTTCTACACCTCGGGCCGCGCGAGCAACGAAGCCGCGTTCCTCTATCAGCTGTTCGTGCGCATGTACGGCACCAACAACTTCCCCGACTGCTCGAACATGTGCCACGAGGCCACCAGCCGCGGCCTGCCGGGCACGGTGGGCATCGGCAAGGGCACGGTCACGCTCGACGACTTCGAGCACGCCGACACGCTGCTGATCTTCGGTCAGAATCCCGCGACCAATCACCCGCGCATGCTCGGCGAACTGCGCGAATGCGCCAAGCGCGGCGCGACCATCGTCTCGATCAATCCGCTCAAGGAACGCGGCCTGGAGCGCTTCGCGAGCCCGCAGCACACGCTCGACATGCTCTCGCCGAAGGGCGTGGAGATCAGCTCGGTGTTCATCCGCCCGCGCATCGGCGGCGACTTCGCGCTGATCAAGGGCATGGCCAAGCGCGTGATCGAAGTCGACGATCAAGCCGTCGCGCAAGGCACGGAACGCATTCTCGACGTCGCCTTCATCGCCGAACATACGGTGGGCTTCGACAGCTTCGCCGCCGATCTGCGCGCCGAATCGTGGGACACGATCGTCGCCGAAGCGGGCGTGCCGCTCGAAGAAGTGCTCAAGCTCGCCGACATCTACATCAAGGGCAAGGCCGTCATTTCGACGTGGGGCATGGGCATCACGCAGCACAAGAATTCGGTGGCGACCATTCAGCTGCTCTCGAATCTGATGATGATGCGCGGCAATATCGGCCGCCGCGGCGCGGGCCTGTGCCCGGTGCGCGGCCACTCGAACGTGCAGGGCGACCGCACGGTCGGCATCGAAGAAAAGCCGACTCAGGCGTTCCTCGACCGTCTGGGCAAGGCCTACGATTTCGAGCCGCCGCGCGAGCACGGCTATGACGTGGTCGAAACCATTCACGCAATGCTCGAAGGCCGCGTGAAGGTGTTCATCGGCCTCGGCGGAAACTTCGCGATCGCCACGCCCGACACGCCGCGCACCTTCGACGCGATGCGCTCGTGCGCTCTCACGGTGCACGTGACGACCAAGCTCAACCGCAGCCATCTCGTGCACGGCGAGGACGCGCTGATCCTGCCGACGCTCGGCCGCACCGAAATCGACCTGCAGAACGGCGTGCCGCAAGGCGTCTCCGTCGAAGACTCGATGAGCATGGTGCACATCTCGTACGGCATGAACCGTCCGGCGTCGAACAATCTGCTTTCGGAAATCGCCATCGTCGCGCGCATGGCGCACGCCACGCTCGGCAGCGAGAAGGTGGACTGGCTCGATCAGGCCGGCGATTACGCGAAGATCCGCGACGGCATCGAGCAGGTGTTCGACGGCTTCCAGAACTACAACGAGCGCCTCAAGCATCCGGGCGGCTTCCACCTGGGCGTCGCGTCGCGCGACCGCGTGTGGAAGACGCCGAGCGGCAAGGCGCAGTTCGTGGTGCACGCGATCGCACTCGATACGCCGATCCACCGCGCGCGCGCCGAACACGGCCAGAAGCTCATGACGCTGATGACCACGCGCTCGCACGATCAGTACAACACGACGATTTACGGTCTCGACGACCGTTATCGCGGCGTGTACGGCCTGCGCCGCGTGCTGTTCGCGAACCGCGAGGACATGACGATGCTCGGCTTCGAGCCGGGCCAGTTCGTGGATATCACGAGCGTCTGGGACGACGGCATCGAGCGTCATGTGACCGACTTCATGCTCGTGGAGTACGACATTCCGCGCGGCTGTCTGGGGGCGTACTATCCCGAGACGAATCCGCTCGTGCCGCTGGAGTCGATCGCGGATGGCGCGGGCACGCCGACGTCGAAGTCGATTCCGGTGTTGTTGATGCCGGCGAAGGCGGGGGCGGCGGCGTTGGCGGCTTGAGGGTTTCGCCAATAGGTCGTCACGTGGAATCAAAGAAATAGGCCTGCAAATGCAGGCCTTTTTTTCATGGGCGCAAGAATCGCTCAGTCAGCGATCACCCCGCCATCTTCCTGAACGTCTCCAGCACCGCCTCGCCCTTGAACGGCTTGACGATCCAGCCGCGCACGCCGGCGGCCTTGCCGCGCTCCTTCATCGCCGGGCTGCTTTCCGTGGTGAGCATCACCACGTTGACCGCCGTGTTCGCGAGTTCGCTGCGGATCTTTTCGACCATCGTGAGGCCGTCCATGTTCGGCATGTTCACGTCGCTCACGACGAGCTTCACGCCCGGATTCGCCTTCAGCTTCGCGAGGCCGTCCTTGCCGTCCACCGCCGTATCGACGTCGAGGCCGTTCTTGCGCAGAAAGCCCGCGACTTCGTCGCGCACCGTGCTCGAATCGTCCACCACCAGAATCTTTGCCATGTTGTCTCTTTCCTTTGCGCCGTGTGCGGCGCATCTTGACGTCAAAACAGTTCGAGTTCGCCGCTCACCGGTTCCGGCTCGGCGGCGGCCGCGGCCAGAGCGGCCGTCTCGTCGAAACCTTCGCGCGACCAGCCGAGGCTGAACACGAAACGCTGATCGATCACCGCCTCGCGGCCCGTCTTCGGGCACGTGAGCCGGTACTTGATGCACAGCTGCGGATTGTCCGAGCCGAACGACAAATAGCGCCGCCGATGATTGATGAGCAGCGGCACCTGCACCTGCGCACGCACCCAGCCGCCGTCGCCGGCTTCATCACCCGCGCCTGCACCCGCACCCGCATGGCGCGCGTGGCCGAGATAGCGGTTGCGGAACGCGCCCCAAACCAGATTCGTGAGTTCGCCGAGCACCCCGTTCAGATCGCGGAAATCGCTCGCTTCCTCGCGCGCGCCGCGCCCTTCGCGCGTCGGCAGCATGTCGATGAGCGGCGTTTCCTCGGTCTGCATCAGCAGCCAGCCACGGCACCACGCGGTCTCGATCGGGATCAGCGTGAGCACCTCGCCGAAAATGATGCGGTCGCGCACGATGCTCGGCGTGTCCCAGTTCACTTCGAGGCCCGGAAACAGCCCGCGCAGACGGCCGAGCGTCATGTCGGCGATACCGTCCACGAGCGGGTCCGGGTAGTCCTGCGAAAACACATGCGCATCGAGCGCGGCGTGCAGCGACTCGGGATCGCGCTCGTCCCAGCTCGCGCGCGGCACGCGCCGCAGCGCTTCGGGCAATTCGCCGTCCGTGGTCCGGCGCAGCACGATCGGCAGTTCCGGGCGCTCCACTTCGAGCGCCACGGCCACCGCCGCCGCCGCTTCGGCCGAACCGCCGAAGTCCTCGCCGAGCAGCACGCCGCCCAGGTCGTAGTGCGCGTGCAGCGCGGCCGCGAGCGCATCGCGGCGCACCGGCACGCCCATCAGGCGATGCGCGGCATCGGGTTGCGCCAGCGCCAGCGCGCGGGCGGAATCGCTTTCGAGCAGCAGCACCTTGCTGACCGGCTTGTTCGTATTCATACGTCTCTTTCCGACTTCCCTGCTTTACGTCACCGACGCGCACGCGGCGCGTCAGAAGAATTCGAGTTCGCCCGCGCTTTCGCTCTCGACCGCCATGTCGGCGGCCACGAAATCGAGCGGCGCGCGCGTGCAGATGCACAGCGTCGCGCCCAGCCGCACCGATCCGTCGAGCGTGAGCGCCCAGGACTTCACGCTATCGGGCTTCAGTTCGCGCAGATAAGGCAAACACTGCCCCGAGAGCGCATACGGCGTGGACATGCCGAGATCGGGAAAATGTTCGACCAGTTGCTGGTTCATCGAGCCGCAGCACAGATTGCCGAACTCCGTGAACGTTTCGATGAGCGGCCGACCCGCGCCCGCCGCCGACTCGCCCGTGTAATACGCGCGCGTTGCTTCGTCATCCTTAAGATGAATTAATAGCAACACACGAAACTGCATCGACGAGATCGTCAGCACGATCACGTGCTCGCCCTGTGCCACCTCGTTCGAGGCCGACGTGAATTCGCACGCGTGCTGCGCATCGGTCACGAGCCGCGAGCGCGCCGCCGCGAAGAAAATGCGCTCGAAACTGTCCTGCGCGTTCGAACCGATCATGCGTGCGCCTGCGTGTGCGAATCGAGCTGCGAATCAAGGTGGCTGTTACGCGATTCGTCGAGCTGCGTGCGCAACTGCTGCGTGAGCGAATCCACGCTCGCGAGCGAAGCCGCGATCATCTTGCCGCCCGCCTGCACGTCCTGGAACGTCGCCGCCGTAATCAAATCGTTGCGATGCAAGCTGTCGCGATAACTCTTCGACAATTCCTGCGAGCGCGTGGCGAGCGTGCGCACTTCGCCCGCGACGATCGAAAATCCCCGGCCCGCTGGGCCCGCGCGCGCCGCTTCGATCGACGCGTTCAGCGACACGATCAGCACATGGCTCACGATCGACGAGAGCTCCTGATTCTTCTGGTGCATGTCGTGGTTTTGCGCCATCAGCGAGATCATCTGCTCGTGCCAGCGCTCGAACGTCATCGACATCTGCCGGAGGCGCGCCGCTTCTGCCGCGATGCGCTCGACGCGCTGCAAGGCGTCGGCGCCGCGCGCGCGTTCGGCGGCCAGCGCCGCTTCCATCGCGTCGGCGACCGCTTTGCGTTGCGCGAGTTCGGCGCGCAGCGTCTCGATCTGCGCGGCCAGCGCGTCATGTTCTTCGGCGGCGCGCGACTGCGCGTCGTCGATTTGCGCCTGCGCCTGCGCGAGTGCTTCGTCGTGTTGCGCGAGTTGTCGTTGCGCAGCCGCGTTCGTGCGCGCGCGCACGCGCAGATGCAGCGCCGCCGCGACAATCGCCACGACCACGGCGCCCGCCAGCACGCCAATCAGATAAGGAAACACCACAGCCCCCCCCAAACCGCGCTTAGCTCAGCGCTTCCTCTTCCTGCTGCGCGGCGCGCGCCGGCTCGCCTTCGACGGCCCATGCGCGCGGCAGATACACGATCGTTTCGAAGTGCCGGTAATCGGAGCCTTCGCGGCTGTCGGTGAAGCGCAGTTCGATGCGGCCGCCTTCGCGTTCGAGGAAGTCGCGCACCGCGTCCATGCCCACGCCACGGCCCGACACTTCGGTCACCTGCTGCGCCGTCGAGAAGCCCGCGCGGAAAATGAAGGCGGCGATCGCGTCGTCGCTCGCCATCTCGTCTTCGGCGAGCCAGCCGCGCTGCACGGCGATGCCGCGAATGCGTTCGAGCGCGAGACCGCGGCCGTCGTCGGCGAGAGCGAGACGCAGTGCGCCGTCGATCACGTTCGCATCGACATGAATGCGGCCCGCGTCGTCCTTGCCTTGCTCGCGTCGCTGCGCGGGCGTCTCGATGCCGTGATCGAGCGAGTTGCGTAGCAGATGCGTGAAGACGTCCTTGACCGTGCCCGCCGCTTCGCTGCGCAGACGCCAGCCGTGATCGTCGATCTGCACGACCGGCGCGGCCTTGCCCAGTTCCTGCGCGAGCGACGGCAGCGAATCGAGCACGCCCGCGAGCGCGTCGCGCACGCTCTCGGTGCCGAATGCGCCCAGCACGCGGCGCAGTTCGGTGCGCATCGCGCGCAGCGAGTCGAGATCGTGGTCGTTGGCGTCGTCGATCAGGCGCAGGCTCGCGTCGATCTGCTCGCGGCCGATGGCGATGCTGCCGTCTTGCGTGCGGCCGCCACGGCCGAGGCTGTCGGTGTTGATCGACGCGTAGTGGTCGACCGCTTCGCGCACGCGATGCAGGTCGGCGATCAGCGCCTGCTGATCCCACACGTGATCGGGATCTTCGCGGCGCAGCGCGTCGTAACGCTGCTCGACTTCGTGCACCACGCCCGTGAGATGCTGGAGGCTATACGTGCGCGCGTTGCCCTTCACCGTATGCATGTTGCGGAACAGCGCGGCGACGGCGTCCATATCGGCGCAATCGTGCTGGCGAATGATGCGCTCGTTCTCGTGGATAAACGTCTTCGAGCTTTCCACGAAGCGATGGAACTTCTCTTCGCTGACCGCGAGAATTTCGCCGATCATCTGCAGGCGGCGCTTCTGCTCGCCTGCTTCCGCCGCGAGTTCGCGCAGCTCGGTCACGTCGCGCACGCAGAGCATCAGACGCACGACGACGTCGTTCTCGTCGGTGATCGCCGACCACGACAGATCGAGCACCTTGGTTCGGCCATCGGGCATCGTACGCGTGATTTCGTTCACGAGCAGATGCTGGTTGAACGCGAAGTTCACGTCGTCTTCGCCGAGGCACGCGTGCACGGCGGCGTCGATCTGCGAGAGCGTGTCGGCGTCGAGTTCCGTGTCCGAGAACACGAGGTCCATCAGCGAGCGGCCCGCGATCTCGCTGGTTTCGAAAATCGCTTCCAGATAGGCCGAGTACTCGTTGTGGATGGTCGCGCCTTCGACCACCGTGAGAATGCCCTGCTGCATGTTCTGCAGCATCGCCTGAATGTCGGCGGTCTTGCGCTTGAGCTGCGCCGAGCTGTGCTGGATCTTCTCGATCATGCCGTTGAACGCGACGATCGAATGACCGATCTCGTCGAGACGGCCCACCGGCACGCGGCGCGTGAAGTCCTGGCTCGTGGCGATCTCGCTCATCTCCTGCTGCATGCGCGAGAGCGGGCGCGTGATCTGGCGATACAGTAGCAGGCCGATCACCGTGAGCAGCAGCACCGCGCCGCCCGTCACACCGGCGATCGCGCTGGTGGTCGTGTCGAGCATGCCGTTGAGCGCGCTGATCGCGTCGTCCTTCTGGCGGTTCTTCTCGACGCGCATCGTGGTCACGATGCCTTCGAGTTCGTCGCGATACTGCGCCACGTTCGCGAACAGATAGGCCTGCGCCAGTTCGTTCTTGCCCGCGGCTTTCATCTTCGCGGTGTCGTCGATGGCGCTGAAATAATTCGTGATGCTTTCCTGCGCCTGCGCGACGAGGCCGTCCTGCGCGTGGCTCGCGGCGGCTTTGCGCTGCACGTCGAGCGCGGCGCGCAAGTCGGCTTCCTTCTTCTTGAGGTCGTCCTGCGCGAGTTGCGCGGTGGTCGCGTCGGGCGCGTAGACGAGCGTCATCGTCGCGAGCTGCACGTCCTTCACGATCGAGACGAGGTCGGAGGAAGCGAGTGCGCTCGGCACGACGCCCTGCGTGACCTGATGGACGTCGGTGGCACTGCGGCGCGTCTGATAGACCGCGTAGCCGCCGATGGCGGACAACGCGACGAACATCAGCACGATGAGAAGCGTGATGCGGTGACGAATGGTCATGTGTAAAACCCCCGAGCCGCACCGTGCCGGCCGCGCTAATGGTTGCGCGGCTCGTGACACGGGAGGCCAATTATTCAAAGGGAATTATCGGCGCATCCGTATGACGAAATGATGAACGTACTTAATTCGTGTACTAGCACACAGACTCTAATTCTTTATTGTGCTTAATGGCGCGGTGAGCGAAAGCACCATGAGGTCTTCGTCGAAATAGTCGTTGGCGATGCGCATCGCGCGGGGTTCGGTACCGTAAATTTCGAAGCCGAGCGCGCGGTAGAGCGCCTGCGCGCGCGGATTGCGCGCACTGACGCTGAGCTGAACCTGCTCCAGGCCGAACGCACGCGCGCGCTCGATGGCGCTTTCCATCAAGCGGCGCGCGAGGCCGGTGCGCCGGTACGCGGGATCGACGAACACGCCCCAGATGAGCGATTTGTGCGCGAACTTCACACGCGGCTCGCGCCGCCAGCCGACGATGCCCACGAGCCGCTCACCGTCGAACGCGCCGAACACGCATTGCCGATCGGTTTCGCGCACGCGCGCGAGGTTCTCCTCGCGAGTCCAGCGCGCCTCTTCTTCGGGCGTGGACACGATGGCGAACGGCGTGTCTTCGGCGGCTTGCACGCGCATGGCGCGAAAGGCGTCGATATCGTTTTCAGCGAGCGTGCGGATGGTGAGCGGCGCGGCGTTCGGCACTTCGTTCATAGGCGTAGTCTGGCGATGGCGGCGAATCCGGGAGCGAGCAAGGTAGCACGGACGCGCTTGCCCGCCTCGCCCGAATTCCCGCCCGCTTTGCGCTACCATCAAGCCTTCACGCTGTTTTTCCGCGAGCCCGCCCATGCCGTCCACGTCCGCCAACGCTGCCAGCACGCTGGCGCCGAGCACCCCGAGCTTCTGGCGCGACGACGCCCTGCCCTTCATCGAAGTGCGCGCCATCGCCGATGGCCGCAAGGTCAGCTATGGCCGTCACGCGCACAGCACGTTCTCGATCGGCGCGGTCACGGGCGGGCACAGCAGCTATCTGAACGGCAATACCTTGCAGCACATCGGCGCGGGAACGGTGGTCATCATCAACGCGAACGTCGTGCACGCGTGCAATCCGGCCGCCGATGAACCGTGGGCGTATCGCATGTTTTATGTCGATGTGGACTGGCTCGCGAATCTGCAACGCGCGCTGGGTTTCGGCGCGCAAGACGGCCTGCGCCCGTTCGAGCCGACGCTCACGCGCGATCCCGCCTTGTTCGCCGGGCTCAACGCGCTGTACGACACGCTGACCGGTCCGCGTGAAAGCGTGCTGAACAAGGAACGCGCCGTGACGGCGTATTTCACGGCGCTGATTCAGGCCCTGCACGAAGCCGTGCACCCGGCCATGCAGCCCGATCCCGCGCCGCTCGCCGCGCGCGAACCGAACGCGCGTCTCGCGCGCGCCGCCGAATTCATCGACGGCAATTACACGCGCGCGCTCAAGCTCGACGAGATTTGCGCCGCCGCCGACCTCTCGCCTTCGCATCTGATCCGCGCGTTTCGCGAGCAGTACGGCATGACGCCGCACGCTTATGTCGTGAACCGGCGCATCGAGTTCAGCCGCGCGCAATTGCGGCGCGGCCACGCCATCGCCGACGTCGCCGCCGAAGCGGGTTTCGCCGATCAGGCGCATTTGCAGCGCGCGTTCCGGCAATTCGTCGCGGCGACGCCTGGGCAGTATCGCGGCTGAAGGCTCGGGCCGGCGTCAAGCAAGCGTCAGCCGAACAGCAGCCACATTGCGCTGGCCGCCAGCAGCGCGGCCATCAGCCGGTTCACGAAGCGCACGCGCGACGGCTCGCGCAGCGCCTGGCGCAGCGACGCGCCCGCCCACGCCCAGCACGCAATCGACGCGTAGCAGACCACGAAGTAGATCGCGGCGAACTGCCAGACCAGCGCCTTCTCGCCCGACGCCGCGTACGCGCCCATGCCCGCCACCGAGGCGAGCCACGCTTTCGGGTTCAGCCATTGCATCGCCGCGCCGGTCATCAGCGAGGGGCCGCGCGCGTCGCGCGAGGCGTCGATACGGCCATCGTCGATGGCGAGCCGCCACGCCACGTACAGCAGAAACGCCACGCCCGCCCATTCGATCGCGCGCGTGAGAAACGGCCATTGCGTCAGCAGTTCGTGCAGGCCGAGGCCGATCAGCAGCAACAGCAGCGCGAAGCCCACGGTCGCGCCCGTCACGTGGCGCAGGCTCGCGCGCAAGCCGTAGCGCGCGCCCGCGCCGAGCGCGACGATGTTGACGGGTCCGGGGGTGATGGAAGTGGCCAGCGCAAAGGCGGCCATGGACAGGACAGTGCTCACGATTCTCCTCGATACGCCGGGCGGCGATGATTCAGCGTCGAGCGTACGCAGCGCGCGCCCACGCGTATTGAAGAAAATGACCGTGAGCGTGTCGACATCGCGAAACCCGCGAGGTCAGCGACGGCGGCGAAATGGGCGTGCGGCGCAACTCGCGCTATCATTTCCGGCCTTCTGCTCGCCGCGCGCGGCTATCTACGGCATACGCGCGGACGACGCACTCACCGGACTATCGACGTGAAAAAGATCCTCATCATCGGCATCGGCGCGGGCGATCCCGACTATCTGACCATGCAGGCCATCAAGGCGCTCAACGCCGCCGATGTGTTCTTCGTGATGGACAAGGGCCCCGCGAAAGACAAGCTCGTGGCGCTGCGCAAAGAGATTTGCGCGCGCTTTATCGAGGACCCGAACTACCGCATCGTCGAGGCGACGAGTCCCGAGCGTCGGCGCGACGGCGTCGAATACAAGGCGGCTGTCGACGAGCTGAATCGCGACAAGCAGCGCGTGTTCGAAGGGCTGATCGAGCATGAACTCGCCGATGGGCAATGCGGCGCGTTCCTCGTCTGGGGCGATCCCGCGCTCTACGACAGCACGATCCGCATTCTCGATGCGATCCTCGCCGAAGGGCGGCTCGCGTTCGAATTCGAGGTCATTCCGGGCATCAGCAGCGTGCAGGCGCTGGCCGCGAAGCATCGCGTGCCGCTCAATTTCATCGGCAAGCCGGTGAGCATCACCACGGGGCGTCGGCTCGTCGAAAACGGCTTTCCGGGCGATGCCGATAGCGCCGTCGTGATGCTCGACGCGCAGAACGCCTATACGCAACTCGATGGAGAGGATCTCGACATTTACTGGGGCGCGTATGTGGGCACGCCCGACGAGATTCTCGTGGCGGGCAAGCTCGATGACGTGAAGGACGAGATCGTGCGCGTGCGCGGCGAGGCGCGCGAGGCGAACGGCTGGATCATGGATACGTATCTGCTGCGCAAGCGCGGCGTGAAGGACTGAGGGCGTTCGAGCGCGAGCGATTTATCGATGCGCGCGTTCAGGCGTTGACGGCTTCGCTCGCGCGGTTCGCCGCCGTGCGCCGCCACGGCACCACCGCGAACAGCGACGCCGCGACGATCAGCGCGCCGCCCGTCCACGCGGCCACGCTCAGGCGCTCGCCGAGCCACACGCAGGCGAACAGCGCGCCGAACGCCGGTTCGCTGCCCATCAGCAAGGCCACGCGCGTCGGGCTGCTGCGGCGCACGGCGTAGTTCTGGGTGAAGAAGGCGAAGAGTGTGCAGGCGCCGACGAGCCACGCCACGCTGCTCCAGAACGGCCAATGCGCGGCGAGCGTGGGCAGCGGCTGCCACTGTCCGCGCGCGAATACGAGGGCGATCACCGCGCTGCCGGCCGCCACGCAGCCCGCCTGCACGGCGGTCACGGCGAGCGGCGCGACCGCCGCGTCGCGCATCACGCGCCGGGTCACGCAGACGGAAACCGCGCGCAGGAGCGCCGCGAGCAGGATCAGCGCGTCGCCCGCGTTGGGCCGGTAGTCGCCGCCCGCCAGCAGCCACGCGCCCGCGAGCGAGACGGCCACCGCCGCCCATTCCGCACGCGACGGACGCCGCCGCAACATCGCCCATTCCGCGAGCGGCGTGAGCACCACGCACAGGCTGATCAGGAACGCCGCGTTCGACGCGCGCGTGAGCATCACGCCGAAGGTCTCGCACAGGAAAATCCCCAGCAGCAGCGCGCCCGCGCAAAGCACGCCGCCGAGCGCGCGGCGCGACGCCGTGCTCAACGTCCGCAGCGCGGGCGAGAGCAGCACGAAGGTGATGCCGAAGCGCAGCGCCAGCAACCCCAGCACCGGATAGAACGCGAGCGCGTCCTTCACCACGCCGTAACTCGTGCCCCAGACGAAGGCGACGACGAGCAGCAGCCAGTCGGCGAGATGCATCGATGGATGGCGTGGAGCGGACATGGCATGAACCTCGTTGGCGGACATTGCAGCGCAAAGCGACGGAAAACAGCGGCGAGCGCCTATTGTCCAGCCTTGCATTCGTCGCGATAATCGGGTCGTCGCGCACAGCTTTTATGTCGCAAACGCACAAATTGCGTCATCCACGCTTCGTCGGGAAACGATGAATCCGAACACCCTGTTCGCCCTGCTGCCCGACCTCGCCGCCTTCGCGCGCGTGGTCGAAGCGGGCAATTTCTCTGTGGCCGCGCGTCAGCTCGGCAGCACGCCGTCGACGGTCAGCCGCCAGATCAAGCGTCTCGAAGAAGCGCTGGGCGCGCGTCTGCTGGAGCGATCGACGCGTCAGGTGCGCGTGACCGAATCGGGCGAGGAGGTGTATCGCCATTGCCGCGACATGGTGAGCGCGGCGGCGGGCGCCGTCGACGCGGCGGGCCAGCTCGCGGCCAAACCGCAGGGCCGCGTCAGCGTGAGCGCGCCCACGGCCTATGCGAAGACCGTGATTCATCCGCTGATTCCGGGCTTTCTGCGCGAATGCGCCGATGTGGACGTGCAGCTCGTGTTCGCCGATCACGAACTCGATCCGCTGCGCGACGGGCTCGATCTCGTGATCCGCCCGACGCGCACGCCGCCGCCGGGGCTCGCCGCGCGTCAACTGGGCGAGGTGCGCTGGCTGCTGTGCGCGTCGCCCGCGTATCTGAAAACGCGCGGCACGCCGAAGACGCCGCGCGATCTCGCGCGGCACGATTGCCTGTGGCTGGGAGAGAGCGCCGACGATCATCGCTGGCGTTTGCGTCGCGGTACGCAGACGCAGACTGTCGAGGTGAAGGGCCGCTATATCGCGAACCACGCGGGCGCGCGGCTCGAAGCGGCCATCGACGACTGGGGCGTTGCCTGCCTGCCCGAGTTCACCGCCGCCGACGCGTTGCGCGCCGGCGACCTCGTCGAAGTGCTGCCGCAATGGACGTTCGAAGCGCGCGCCTATTTCGGCCCGGTCTGGCTGCTCTATCCGCCCAACCGTTTTTTACCGCCGAAGGTGCGCGCGTTCATCGACTATCTTGCGCGGCATCTGGGCTGACTGGATCGAGCGCGGATTCAACCCAGCCCGACGCACACACCCACGACGATCGAACCGATCAGCAGCACCGCGCCGATGGTCTTGCGTTTGTTCAGCTCGGTCCACAGCAGCACGCCCGTGAGCGAAAGCAGAATCAGCGCGCCCGCGAAGGTGTCGATGAACAGCACCCAGCCGATGCTCATGCCCACGCCCTTGTGCAGATTCGTGATGGTCGCCATCAGCGAATTGTCGGTGCGCTTGAGCGTGACGAAATCGTTGCCCACCCAGTATTCGACGGCCACGTTTTCATGCGGCGCCGTGAACATCATCTGCCAGTGCTCGGGCTGCACGGTCTCGCGATCGCCCCAGGCCACCTTGTGCTCGGGCTCCTTCTGCACGCGGCCCATGCGCTGCGGCAGCTTCAGATCAGGCTGCGACTTGAGCCACTTCGCCATCTCGCGCGGCGTGTCGGGCGCGGGATCGGGCACGGGAAGCTGCATCGACGACACCTGCGGCGCGCCCGGCGAAATGCGCAGCGGCTCCATGCGGTGATTGAGCACGAAGCCCGTCACGCCGAACAGCAAGCCGAGGGCCGCGCCCCACAAGCCCACCCAGCCATGCACCTTGCGCAGCCACTTGATGAAGGTGGCGCGGCGCGAACGTTTCGCGCGTTCGGCGCGTTGGTTATCGTCGATAAAAACGGCCGATTCGGAAGAACTCACGTCTCACTCCAGATACGCAAAAGATTGTGGTAGCAGCCCACGAGACTGCGCCGCGCCTGGGCGTCGGCGTCGCTCGCGTTCAAGCGTTGGATGGCGGTATCCATGTCGAAAAGCAGCGCGCGTTTCGTGTCGTCGCGCACGAGGCTCTGCACCCAGAAGAAGCTGCCGACGCGCACGCCGCGCGTGACGGGCTTCACCTGATGCAGACTCGTGGCCGGATACACGATCATGTCGCCCGCGGCCAGCTTCACTTCCTGCACGCCATAGGTGTCTTCGATCACGAGCTCGCCGCCGTCGTACTCCTCGGGCGCCGAGAGAAACAGCGTGGCCGACACATCGGTGCGCAGCTTCAGGCCGTTGGGCAGCACGCGCACCGCACCGTCGACATGCGAGCCGAACGTCATGCCGCCTTCATAACGATTGAACAGCGGCGGATAAACCTGATTGGGCAGCGCGGCGCTGATAAAAAGCGGATTGCGCTCGATGGCGGCCAGCACCACGTCGCCGAGTTCGCGCGCGATCGGCGTGTGTTCCGCGATCTGCTGATTGCGCTTGACGGGCGCGCCCTGCCACCCGGCCGTTGCACGGCCATCGACCCAGGCATCGCCCGCATTGTCGAGCCGTTCGCGCACCGCGCGCACCTGCTCGGGTGTCAGTACATTGGGGATGTGAATCAGCATTATCGCTTCCTTCTTCGCTGGCTTACAGTTGACTTCGCGCCGCACGTGTTACGCCGTATTTCAGGCCTTGTTTCAAGCGGTATTGTGCACTTCGCTTCGTACGTCGATCGCACCGGACGCGCCAAAGCCCGCATGATCATGCGGGCTTTGCGTGACATCCGCGTTGCCGTGCGCGCGTGCATCGAAGCAACGTTCAAGCGTCGCCGATTCGATGCGCGCGCACACGATTACTCACACGACGGCGCGGCAACTCCAGTCGTCGAACCGATCAGAGGCGGTAGTCGAACGTCGCGAGCACCGTGCGGCCAACGCCCGGCACCGAACGCCCGCCATCCGACTGGATCAGCGCATCGTAGTAGAACTTGTTCGTGATGTTCAGCACGTTCAGACGCACGTCCCACTTCTTCGCATGGTATCCGGCCATCGCGTCCCAGCGCGTGTAGCCGCCCACTTCCACGTAGTTCGTGTTGGCCGCGTAGCGCGAGGACATATAGGTCGGACCGCCGCCCACTTCCCAATGCGGCGCGAACGCGTAGGTGGTCCACAGCGTGAAGGTGTTGCGCGGCGTGTTCGCGGGCGTGTGGCCCTGCGTGCCGTCGGCCGCCTGAAGCACGATGCCGTCCATATACGTGTAGCCCGCGAACACCTGCCACTTGTCGGTGATGTGGCCCGTCGCGCCCGCCTGGAAGCCGCGCACGCGAATGTCGCCTTCGAGCGTGTACTCGCCCGTCGAGGTCTGCGTGCGCGCGTTGTCCATTTCCTGCTGGAAGAACGCCGATGTCACCGAAAGATTGCCGCCAAGCAGATCCCACTTGCCGCCCACTTCATACGACTTGGTGTGCTCCGGCGCGAGATTCTGCGTGTTGTTCGTGACCGTGAGCGCTTCGAGCGACGGATCGAACGAGGTGCCGTACGAGAAATAATACGACTGCCAGTCGGTCGGCTGATAGATCGCGCCCGCGCGTACGCTCGTGAACGTGTTGGTCTGGTCCGCATAGTTCGGAGCACTGATCGTATTCGCGATGTGCGCCTGGAAGCGATCCCAGCGCACGCCGCCAATCAGTTTCCAGTGCTCGCCGATCGACATCGTTTCGTTGAAGTACGCCGCGAACGTGGTCGCGCCCGACTCCGCGTGATTGCCGACCGTCTGCGTGACGTTCGAGGGCGTCGGGATATAGACCGGATCGAGCAGCGACACAATCGGCAGATTGTTGCGCGTGTACGCCTGATTCGTATAACTGTCGTGACCGATCTCGATGCCCGCGAGCATCTCGTGCTTGAGCGGTCCCGTGTTGAACTTGTACGTAGCCATCGTATCGTTGTAGATCGAGTGGTTCTCGATCACGCGATCGTGGCTCGCGAGCTTCACATAGAGATCGGAAAGCGGCAGCGTCGTGTAGTTGCCATTCTTGAGCGCCGTGCTCGACGCGAGCGGCCCGGTCAGCACCGCGCCCGCCGCGGTCTCGCGCGCATCGGTGAGCGAGTGCGAGAACTGCGTCTGGTTGCTGATCTTGAACTGATCGTTGAACTTGTGATCCACGCGCGCGGACACGGTCTGCACGTCCTGAATCGTGCGGTCGTCGGTGAGACCGTAATAGGTGCCCTTCGACGGCGCGAACGCGTGACCGTTGATCGACTGCACGCCGTAATCGGGCTGATCGTAGTTGTGCTGGATGAGCGCCGAAAGCGTGACTTCCGTGGGCGTGCCGATGCCGAAGCGCAGCGTCGGCGCGAAGCCGTAGTCCTTGTTCTTCATCTGGTCGCGCGTGGAGCCGAGCGACTGGCCGAACGCGTTCAGGCGGAACGCCGCGTGGTCGCCGAGCGGACGATCGACGTCGACGGTCGCGCGATAGCGGTCGCTGGTGCCGACCGTCGTCGAGACTTCGGTGATCGGCTTGAGACCGGCCTGCTTGCTCACCTGATTGATCACACCGCCCGTCGAACCGCGCCCGAACAGCATCGACGACGGGCCGTACAGCACGTCGATCGATTCGAGGTCGAAGGTATCGCGATAGTACTGGTTGCGGTCGCGAAAGCCATCGAGATAGATGTCGTTCTGCGCCGTGAATCCGCGCAGATTGATGTTGTTGCCGATCTGGCCGCCTTCCGCGCCGCCGATTGTGATGCCGGGTGCGTTGCGCAGCGCATCCTGGAACGAGGTCGCGCCTTGCGATTGCAGCAGCGCCTTGTTGATCACCGTGACCGACTGCGGAATGTCGCGCAACGCCGTGGGCGTCTTGGCGCCGACCGACGATTTCTCGGCCTGGAAATCCTGCGACGGCGCATCGGCCGACACCGAGACGGCGGGCAGCGTGGCGCCGTCCGACGCGGCGTTCTTGTTGGCGGGCGCAGCGGCGCTCACCGCCGAAGCGGCGATGGGCGCGCTCTGAGCGAACGCGGGCGATGCGATAGGTACGGCAAAAGCCAGCGCGAGCGCACTCGCGAGCGGCGTCCTGTTCAACATGGGGGTCCCTGTGCGGCGAAAAGCCAGTCGATGGAACGCGCGAAGGAGGCGCGATCGACGCGGATTCTGTTGGCTGGCTGGCCGCCCCTTCAGTTGACGAAGGCTCGACGACAGGCTGGCTAGGTTGGATTCAACGAGCCCGGAACGGTGTGGATCCGGGCAAGCAAATGAGAATCAGTATCATTCCAGATCTTTCCGTTTATTTCAATTGATTGATGCGTTTCAGCTACAAAGTGTGGGGGTTTTTTATATTCAACTGGATTAATGGAAATGTAATTTTGTGGATTGGTTTATGTAATTTTTTGTTGGCGGGATATTTGTCTGAGTTATTGGTTTATTGGAGGGTGTGTGAAGAATGGAGGCTTCGAGATTTAGGCAGGATTCCGCATTTCTTTAAATTGGAGATTGGGACGAGCGCATGCTTGACCTGTGGAGGCCAATAGAGAATGCGTATAGGTGCGCCAACGCCGTAATCGCATTAACGAGCTATCTGCACCATGCCGGACGCCGCGCATCGGTTCACGCCGTGCATCGGCTTGGTAACAAGGCGCATATCCCACACTCACAGCGCCTAAAACCTTATCCACAGAAATTGTTGGCAGCCCTGTGCGTAACCTTGGGGCGAATGCGCCAACCCACTGACGCAACTGCGTTTTTTTCGGCATCGCATGGATTTGGCACACCACACTGGTTGACGCAAAAACAGGCAACAGCTTGTCCACAGAAATTGTTCAAAGCCCTGTGCGTAACCTTGGGATATCGGAGCTAACTCTTTGATGCGCAGCGAATTGTGCGCGTCACGCTCGCGATGTGCAGCGCGCCGCCTGAACGGTACGTGCGCTGCCTGGCACCGATGGCCATTCCAATGCGTGCGGGCGGGAGCACTGTCGTAGACGTTCGACAAACTCCCACCTTCCAGTGCTTCGGTTGCCCGCCGCGCATCGTCCAGACTCTGGCGGCTTGCACGGCAAAACCTTCTGCATTCACTCGTGCACGTGCTGCCGGAAAACCGTCGTGCACAGGTTGCATCAGCGCTGATATGCCTTCACCCGTGTGCTCACCGAGACGCCACCTGCTTATTCGACCATCCAGCCACTATCGCCTTCTTCGAGCACGCCACCATGGTCTGTATGGTCCCCCTTCCGCGCGACTGCATGACCTTCGATTTCGCAATTCGCGGCTCCAGTGATGATCGTCGCGCCGCAGCTGATGCGATCCGTCACACGGGCAATGGCCTTGCCATTGACAGTCGCTTCAGTAGCGCCAGTAACGATAGTGCCCGGTCCGTGCAGTGGGCAGGAATGACGGTGGCCAACGAGCGCGACGGGTTTCATAAGAACTCCTTCATTATGATTGAGAAATTGCGCGTTGATTGGACAATGATTCGGCTTAATGGTCCAGACGCAACTGCGAGATCATTGCCGTGTGTCAGCGGGTACTGGCGAACTCCTCACGCCGTAACCCTTTATGCTGGCTGGTTGCTGCGGCATGTGCGCCACCTGCGCCCGGGATACATCCGGGAGTGGCTGCGGTTGTTCGACCTTGAGTGTCAGGGCCTCGTTGCTACCGGTCCAGAAACGACGGTAGCGAAGATAACCCTCCAGGTCCCAACTGATCGGCATGACCTTGCGGCACTCGTAGAGGAACTGATCCCATGGCCGGAACCCGGCCACCGAGTCGTGTATATAGCCGCCGAACAGTTTCGCTTCGGCAGCGTCGACCGTCGGATGGGCGCGCATACGTTTCAACACGGCGCGGGCTTCGGGCGCAAGCAGGCGGACGGTTCTCAAATTGCTATTCAGGAACAAGCCGCTTGTTACGGCTTTGGGTAACAAGCGCTCCGCCAGATAGACGGGTTTCCAGATGCCTTCGGTGTTGTCCAGCGCGGCAATGTCATCGAGCAACAATGCGTTGGCACCGTCAAGGTCATCGTGATCGCTGGAATTCGCACTGACGCGTGCGCGCCACGGTAGTTGTGTATAGCTGTGGCGTGCCTGGTAGCGCCATGCAAGGTAAGTCATCAGCCACTGCGCGGTCTGGCGCTTCTCGCCGCCACGTAAGCGGTGGAAGTTTTCGTAGGCGGCTCTAAGGTTGTCGTGAACCAGGAACGGGTTGTAGGCGTCGGCTGCTGTGCCTGTGACCGCGTTCTGAGTCTTGAGTGGTGACCCCGCCGCCTGCGCGGCCCTCAGCATGATCGACAACGAAATCTGCGAGAGCTTGTCGCTGTCGCATTCGTCCATTGTTCCGTCGATTGTGCCGCGCCCCTGCTCATTCGGCAGATAGCCACCACCCACGTCCGAATGCATACCAGGAAAGGCGAACTCATGGCAATTGGCGGGCAGTTTTCCGGCCACGCTTACGAGGTCCACTGGAAACGAAGCGCGATTCTCGTGCATCGCCACCAGATGCAGGCAATTCCTGACCGCCGCCGGTACGCGCAACCATTGCGGTTGCGCCCACATCATATGGCCATTGGCCAGGTTGCCGACAAGAGATGGCTCATTGGGTACACCCACCGAAGCAACCGTGTCGAACAGGCCGAGAAAGCGCACAGTCAGCGGCAGGCCACATAAGGTCCCGTTAGCCGCCAGTTCACAGAGCCAGCTACAGAACACCCGGGCCGCTGCAGACCCACGCGAGAAGCCATAGATGTCGACCATGATCTCCACCGGCTTGGGCTTGCGCGACTTCTTGATGTAGTCCTCGATGTAGTGCATCTGAGCGCGATAGAAGTCCGCAGCGCTTTCCCGATTGGTGGACATGCGGTCGGTCAGCAGACCGCCCAGCGTTGAGCGCCGGACCTTCTTCAATGCCGCCGAGTCCTCGGGGTTGTCGTAGCCGGAGTGGAGAAATCCGGTCGATCTGTTTCGGCAGAGTGCCTTGATGGTGTCGTCATCGAACACGCGGGCCAATTGGCCCGGCGACGCGGCCCTAACAAGGGTGTTCAGCAGTTGCAGCAGGGCTAGGTGAATACGTCCTTCGCCCCCGCGGCCCATTGCGCCACCCATCGGCGCGGGTTTGTCCTCGCCAATTGCCGGGCATGGTGTGCCCACCCCTTCGATGTAGATTCTGTAATACCCTCGATCCGGCTGATCGGGATACGCGGCAAGTAACCGGGCGACATTGCTGTGCTTGCGTCGCGCGTATTGCGAGCCTTGCGGGGGAGTACAGCCGTCATCGTCGTTCCAGTCCTTGTTGTTACCGGTGCCATCGAAAAACACGCCAATGTTCAGCGTGACCTCGCAGTTCTCGGTGTGGGGGAGTCGCGAAGGAAAGACGCGCGTGATGCCAGGCGTTGTGCCGAGCGGATGCATACCAATTTCCACGGTCATGAAACTCGCTCCTTACATTTCGTGCATGTGGGGATTAGGAAACCAGTTCGGGCAATGCTTCATCGGAGGCCAGACATCCCACGGTTCTTTCTGCGGAATGTCGTTGTCGGGATCGGGATAGCCTGGCGGCCAGTACCCCTTGTCGGTGGACACCACACGCACGGTCCCATCGCGCATGAAATGCACGTATATGTGTGCGGGATAGTCGTATTGCGCGACGGGCACAACGGCTTCTCGATTCTCGCCGGTGCAATCGCGCCAGTTGGTTACGTTCCACGTCACCTTGACGGTCAGCCCCGGCGTCCAGTGCAGCGGCAACCGGGCGCAGCAAATGTCGCTTCCGCCTTTCCCCGCCTGAAACCCATCTGTTCCATTCACCGTGAAATGCTGCACGCTCACGTGATCGGGAAGATGATCAATACCGGTCAGCATGACGGCGTCCAGTCGGTTCTCCGCTGGCGCTTTGCGGCAACCTGTAACGCTCATGCAGAGCAGCAACAGTGCGGTCATGGCGAGCACGACAGAACGAAATCCGATATCGATTCCTCGTCGCCGCTCCTGCACTGAGAAACCCGAACACTTTTCACTCACTGGACCTCCCGATGACGCTGCTGTGCTTGTGCCGCGCGCCCGGCGTCGCGCCGGGCTTATGCACACCAACCTTCTGGCTCATGGATTCGCCTCATGAAACAATGACGTCTTTGCTGTATAGATGCCTGCAGTGAAGGGTTGATGGCCAAATCTTCCACGGCTATTTCTGCGGAATGTCGTTGTCGGGATCGGGATAGCCTGGCGGCCAGTACCCCTTGTCGGTGGACACCACACGCACGGTCCCATCTCGCATGAAATGCACGTATACGTGTGCTGGATAGTCGTATTGCGCGACGGGCACAACGGCTTCTCGATTCTCGCCGATGCAATCGCGCCAGTTGGTGACGTTCCACGTCACCTTGACGGTCAGGCCCGGCGTCCAGTGCAGCGGCAACCGGGCGCAGCAAACGACCCTTGCGCCATCGCCCGCCTGAAACCCATCTATTCCATTCACCGTGAAATGCTGCACGCTCACGTGATCGGGAAGATGATCAATACCGGTCAGCATGACGGCCTCCAGTCGGTTTTCTGCTGGCGCTTTGCGGCAGCCCGTAACGCTCATACAGAGCAGCAACAGTGCGGTCATGGCGAGTACGACAGAACGAAGTCCGATATCGATTCCTCGTCGCCTCTCTCGCAGCGGGAAACGGAAACACCTTTCATTCATGGCAACTTCCGATGACGCTGCTATGCCTGAGCCGCATGCCAGGCGTCGCGCCGAGCGGATGCGTGCCGATCTCAATGTCCATGGTCAGTATTCCTTACATGTTGTAGTCGATATCCGGGTTATTGAAATTCTGTGGACAATGCTTCATCGGAGGCCAGACATCCCACGGCTCTTTCTGTGGAATGTCGTTGTCGGGATCGGGATAGCCTGGCGGCCAGTACCCCTTGTCGGTGGACACCACACGCACGGTCCCATCTCGCATGAAATGCACGTAGATGTGCGCGGGATAGTCGTATTGCGCAACGGGCACAGTTGCCTCATGCCATTCACCTTTACAGTCGCGCCAGTTGTCTTCGCTCCAGCGCACCTTGACCGTCAGGCCCGGCGTCCAGTGCAATGGGAGCCGCGCGCAGCAAACGACCCTTGCGCCATCGCCCGCCTGAAACCCATCTGTTCCATTCACCGTGAAATGCTGCACGCTCACGTGATCAGGAAGATGATCAATACCGGTCAGCATGACGGCCTCCAGTCGGTTCTCCGCTGGCGCTTTGCGACAACCCATGACACTCATGCAGGGCAGCAACAGTGCGGCCATGGCGAGTACGGCATGACGAAAACACCGTAAATCGCCAGTCATGATGTTTTTCCAACGACACGAGCCACAGACCAGCGTCGGATGATGCTCGTGCTGCCTTCTTGCACGGCCTCGCGCACGACCGAAACGAATTCATCCGATGCCATCGCGGCACCGCGTGTTCTCCATGCCGACTCGTTGACGGCCACCTGGATTCCCGCATCCCGAATATCCTGCGCTCTCACCCACTCGCTGGCTTGCCGGGTCCATTCGTGGCGTTCACCCAGCGTACCGAGCGTCGCCGATTCAGGACAGTGATCCAGCGTTGCCTGCAGCAGTTCGTGATAGCGGCCCTGCCGAATGAAGCGCGTGAGTTGTTCCGGTGTGAATTGAAGGGGCAATCCGCTCGACGTACCGTTCCACTCGATGTCCCGCCTGAGTTCCAGGAAAGCCTTGTCCGGCGTGACCCATACCCATCGCTCGACATCCGCCATCAGGTCATGCTGCTGTTCGGGCGTTGCCACCTGACGCAGCGCCGAAAGCACTCTCGTGTCCGCATAGCGCAGGAAGTACCGGCGGGGCGCTTCGTGCGTGGTTTCGACGTAGCGCAACCGGGACAGGTGCTCAGCGAGACTTGCCAGCGATACGCGGGAGATAAGCAGGCTGGCGGTAAAGCGGCGACTATCCTCGGCGTTGACAAGCCGATTGGCAAATGCCTGCACCGCTTGCGTGTCGGGCACCAGGATCGGGCCCACGGCCGCCGCCTCATCACCGAGATCGCGATAGAGATAGATGGCCTGTGTCGTCTGAAGTGCATCCAGAGATTCACCGTGCTCTCGCAGCAGCGCGCCGTCGAACAGGTATGCGCGATTCGGGCTCATGCCGGCACCAACCCACCGCCCGTCGCAGCAGCACGAAGAAAGCACGCCAGGCAGAAGTCACTCTCCTGCCCGGCGTTGGGATGCCCCTGGATGCCGAACACATTGCCCTTGCCTTCGCCACCCGCCTGAAGCGGCCCCTTGAGCTTGATGGCGATGCCTTCGATAGTGATACCGTTATCGTCTATCGTGATCGACCCACCGGGTCCCCGCAATACAGCGCGTTCACCGGCCTTCAGTTCGTACTGCTGCGTCTGCCGCTCGATGCTCTGACCCGCGCTGAGCTTGTGGTGACCCTGCACGGTGGCCTCGACATGCCCGCCCACGTCGATGATGTGATTCGCCGTGGTCTGGTCCTTGCGGTGGTTGCCGACCTGCTCGACGCGATCCTTGCCAATATTGATCGTGTGATTGCGCTCGATGGAGAGCATCGCGTCCTGACCGATGGTGTGCATCCGGTTGTGTCCGATGCTCACCTGCTCGTCGTTACCCACGCTCTCCGTGCGGTCGTGACCGATGTCGATCGTTTCATCGTGTTCGACGTTCTCCCGGCGGTCGTTGCCGATGAAGGTTGTTTCATCGTGATTGACGTGGATGTTCTGATCTTTCTGCGCGTGAACGTAGATTTCCTCCTGGTCCTTCTCGTCCTCGAAACGCAGTTCGTTATAGCCCTCTCCCTTGTGCGTCTGACTTTTGATCGTCATGCGCGTCTTGTGGCGCGGCAGTTCGTAGGGTGGCAGGTTGGTCGCGTGAT
>NZ_CAJZAR010000029.1:0-21092 GCF_914484835.1 Paraburkholderia tropica | reverse complement strand
CTCCAGATCGAACGCGAGCCCCGGTTGCAAGCGCGCATCGTCGCCCTCGATCTCAGCGATCTGAGCATCGTGCCGTAGCGCAAGCAGACGGGTTTCGGTAAAGGGACGGCCCGCCTCGTCGCGTTTCGCGCGCGACGGGTAGTCGAAACGTTCGTATTCCCGGTCCTGGTGGTCGAGGTTGACCCCGTCGCTACTTTGCTCGTGGCTATAACGCGGATTCTTGAAGGAGTAATCCCTCTGCACCTGCCGCGCCGTCCGCACCTGTTCGGCGTAACTCAGGCTCGTGATACACGGCTCGGCCTGATCGCCACCGGGCGTGGCGTTGTAGATGACCGGGCCGCCTTCGATGGTGCCGTGGACGTAGAGCCGGTCGCCCATGATCAGGCGATGCTCCGCGGCGCTGAACCGGTGCGTATAGAACAGCCCCTCCTCCGCGCAGAGTCGGCTGATAAAGTGGAAATCCGTCTCGCCGGACTGGACGCAGTATTCGCGCACCAGATGCTCTTTGGTCAGATCCTGCACGGCGTCGTTAATACCCGAGCGCTTGAGCACGGTCTGAAGAATCTGCGGCACGCTCTCCTGCTGGAAAACTCTCCAGTCCGACCGCAGATCTGCGCGCGATATCTGCGGTTCGACCACCACGCGGTAATAGGTACGCCTGAAGCCGGTCTTGCCCTGCTCGAAGCAGCTGACGAGTCCGTTCACATAACGCACGGCGGTCTCGCCGCGCCAAATCGTGAAGGTGGCAAACTGATCGAGCACCGTGCCGAAATCGATGGAAGGATCGGTACTGGAAAGTTCGACGTTCAGCCTGAACGGGCGGCTGATGCCCTCGTCCAGCTGGAAACTCACGACGTCGAAAGCGACAGCGCCTGCCGCCTCGAAAGTAAAGCGCACATCACTTTGGCGGGGCATCCCTGAGATCTCCTGGATACAGAACACCGGCCGCGCGGTGTTCTTCTCGAAATGACGCATTGCTAATTGATTGATGCTGGCGCCCCAGACGGGGACGGCCATATCACGCGAAATACTGAATCCCGGTGCCCCAGCTGGGATTGAGCATCGTCAACGCGCTTGCCGACTGGCGGCAAAATCGCATTTTTCCGTCGGAATTATCTGAAGCGCACCACAGCGCGCGGAAGAAAAACCAAAAAGAGTTGGTGGACGCAGTGATCGCCCAAAGACCGGGTGTGCGTCTACCGCAGCGCGGTATCGGCAAGCCGCCAAGAGAGCCGATCATTCAGGCCGCATGTGAAAGCACGGCCTGCGCCTCATCAAGAAGCAGCGCAACATGCAGGGGCATCGCTGGCAACAGGCTGACTTGTACACAGTGGCGATGGCCCCGGCGCATTGCCCTCCGTCGATGTCCTCACGGCGTTCCCAAGCCGATTAAACGGCCTCATCCCATGCGCAATGACTAACAACCCCACGCGCACTGGCAGCCCCCCACCAAAAGCCCTAAAGAAATTAAGGAAAATGCCGTTATTCCCGGCATGTTGTTGGGTCTGCGTAGACCCCCCTGGAAGGAAACCCATGCGCAACAATCAACCCGTCACGCAGCAGGAGTTCGACTACCCTGCTTCGCAGATGCTTGTCTCGGCCACCGATCTCAAAGGCCGCATCCAGTATTGCAATCCCGCGTTCGTCGCTGTCTCGGGCTTTTCGAAGGACGAGCTGATCGGCAAGGCGCACAACATCATCCGCCATCCCGACATGCCGGCCGAAGCGTTCGCCGACCTGTGGGACACCGTCAAGGCCGGCCGTCCCTGGACCGCGCTCGTGAAGAACCGCCGCAAGTCCGGCGACCACTACTGGGTGCGTGCGAACGTCACGCCCGTGTCCGAGCAGGGCACCGTGGTCGGCTATCTGAGCGTGCGCGTCAAGCCCACGCGCGACGAAGTGCGCGAAGCCGAAGCGCTCTACGCGCAGATGCGCGAAGGCCGTCTGCGCGGCGTGCGTCTGCTGCACGGCGACCTCGCGCGCACCGGCCTCGTCGGCGCGATGAAGTCGGTGATGCGTCTGCCGATCGCCACGCGCATCGCCATCGGTTACGCGCTCGTGCCCGCCGCGCTCGCGGCCGCGGGCTTCGGCGCCTATCAAGGTCTGCCGCCCACGCCGTTCTGGTGCGCGTTCGGCGCGGCGGCGGTGTGCAGCGTCGCAGCCTGGCGTCTCTCGACGCGTCATCTCGGCGAGCCGCTCGCGCAGATGTCGGAGGCCTCCACGCGCATGGCCGCGGGCGACCTCACCGCCACGCTCGCCATCGCCTCGAAGGACGATCTCGGCGACGTGCTGCAAGCGCTCAATCAGCTTCAGGCCAATCTCACGGCGATCGTCTGCGACGTGCGCTCGCAGATCGACGGCATGCTCGACGCCGCGCATGAAATCTCGACCGGCAATCTCGACCTCTCGCGCCGCACCGAATTGCAGGCGGCCTCGCTCGAAGAAACCGCCGCCACGATGGATCAGCTCACGACCACCGTGCAGGCCAACGCCGAAGCCAGCACGCGCGCGCTCGATCTCGCGCGCGAGGCGCAGGAAGCGGCCGCCGAAGGCGGTTCGATCGCGGGCCGCATGGAGCGCACGATGTCGGGCATCACCGACGCCTCGAAGCGGATCGCCGACATCACCGGCGTGATCGACGGCATCGCGTTCCAGACCAACATCCTCGCGCTCAACGCGGCCGTCGAAGCGGCGCGCGCGGGCGAGGCGGGCCGCTCGTTCGCGGTCGTCGCGGGCGAGGTGCGCATGCTCGCGCAACGTTGCGCGGCATCGGCGAAGGAGATCAAGCAGGTCGTCGATGCGAGCGTCCACGAGATCGCGCGCGGCACCGAACTGGTCGGCCACACGACTTCGCAGATGCGCGCCATCGACGAGGCCGTGAGCCGTGTGCAGTCGATCATCGTCGAAGTCGCGAACGCGAGCGGCGAGCAGGCCGAGGGCATTCGCCAGGTCAATCAGGCCGTCGCGCATCTGGACAGCGCGACGCAGCAGAACGCGGCGCTCGTCGAGCAGGCCGCCGCCACCGCGCAGCGCCTCGCCGAACAGGCCGACGTGCTCGACGAAGCCGTGCGTCTCTTCACGGTCGCGGGCAGTCAGTCGACCTTGACCACGTCGTCGGCGCGCACGAGCGTGCGGCCGGCGCGCGCCCACGTGCGAGAGGCAGAAGCCATCGAGGCGTGAACACCGGGCCCGGCCGTGCGGTACCTTTCGCGCGACGAAAGCGTACCGTAAGCGGCTATCGAGGCCCGATCCGCGCCTGGCTCACGTCGTGTCACGTCGTGTTCAGCACGGCCCGCATTGTTCAGATAGATCGGCGTTAGCCCCATCTCGACAGCATGTTCGCCACGCCCCAAACTGAACTTGTCAGCGCTCATCACGTGGGTGTCTGATCCGAGTAACAACGGCGTTTCGACGGCTCGCCTGGCCTCTACCGGGCGAGCCGTTTTTTCTTGCTCGATCGGTGAGAACTTTCGGGAGCCCGCGAGGCGGCGCGCACGCGGCGCGCGGACCACTAGAGCCGCTTTGCGTCACGACCATGACAACGGCGCGCGCCGCAATACGTGCCGCATCCACCGTTGCATGGCGCGCAAAAATGCGTGAAAACGCGCGTAGTCGCGTTACACTCACCGAACGGACTGGACGCTTGCGCCGTTGTGTGCGCCCGCGCTCACTCGATCGAGACGCCACGCGAACGAGACCGTACAATGATTTGGCCATCTATCTGGCCATGCATCGCACGCAGCCCCCGCAACCGGCCGGTTCGACCACAGTTCGACCACCCAAACGCACGAGGACAACATCAATGCGCATGACCGGGTCTTCTGGAACCATGACCCTGCTCACCGAGCATGACGAAGCCACCGGACGCGAACTGCGTACGCTGCGCCTCGAATCGGCGGCCGACGGCAAGAGTCTATTGCTGATCGAAGTCGACGAGCGCAAGGCGGGTATCCACCGCGAAGTGCGTTACGAAATCACGCCCGCAGAGTTGATCGCGGCCATTCGCGCACAAGGCGCCGAGATACCCGGGGAATCGCATAACCGGTAAGCCGGACAGTCGGTCCATCACGGGCGTTCCGCCCTCGCACGCCGCCGTGCTCGCGCGGCGTCGCGGTCATCCCGCGCGCCGTGTTCGCGGCGCGCGTTTTTATCGGCGATCGATGTTTCGTGCATGAGTTTTGCGTAGGCATTTCATGCATGAATTTCGCGCATGAACCGGCGACGTCCGACGCGTGTTCACGCGCATGCCGCGCGCATCGCTCAAGCTGCCTGCACGCACAATCACGACTCAAGCAGGACGCCACGCGAGCCGCACGACACGGCCCGCCGCCCGCGCCACCGCTTAAGCGCACCGGATCCGCATTCGGCGTATGCTTTGGCGCTCGCTTGCACGCCTTCGAAATGCGTCCATAATCGTTACGTTACTCTTGCCATTGCGCCGCGCCGTTTCACCGGCAGCGGCTTTCAGGCCACGGAAGTAAGCCGATGCTACATGACCTCATCGCGCAGTACGGGCCTGCGCTCGTGTTTTTGAACGTGCTCGCCGGCTCGCTCGGCTTGCCCGTGCCCGCGATGCCCGCGCTCGTCCTGTTCGGCGCGATGGCCGCCATGCATCCCGGATCGATCGGCCAGCAGGTCGCGCCGGTGCTCGGTCTGTCGATCGTCGCCATGCTGATCGGCGACAGCGTCTGGTTCCTCGCCGGCCGTCTCTATGGCGGCAACACGCTCAAGACGCTCTGCAAGCTCTCGCTCTCGCGCGACACCTGCGTGAAAAAAACCGAGCGCTTCTTCGGCCGCTGGGGCGTGCGCGTGCTCGCCATCGCCAAATTCGTGCCGGGGCTGTCGCTCGTTTCGGTGCCGCTGGCCGGCGCGATGGGCACGCCGTATCGGCAATTCGTGGGTTTCGACGGCATCGGCGCGGCGCTCTGGTCGGGCACCGGTCTGCTGATCGGCGTGCTGTTCGCCCCGCAGATCGACATGATGCTCGCGGGCGCGAGCCGCCTCGGGCGCTTCGCGGCGGTCGTGGTGGTCGCGCTGCTGCTGCTCTACGCGATGTACCGCTGGCAGCGCCGCCGCCAGCTCATCAAGAAGCTCGCGAACGCGCGCATCACCGTGGACGATCTCTATCGCGCGATGGCGAACAAGCCGCCGCCCGTGGTGTTCGACATCCGCTCGGAGGAAAAGCGCAAGCTCGATCCGTTCATCATTCCGGGCGCGTTGTTCGCCGACGAGCGCCAGCTCGAAGAGATCCTGAGCAAGTATCCGCGCGAGCAGAAGCTCGTGATCTACTGCTCGTGCCCCAATGAAATTTCCGCGGCCTGGATGGCGAAGAAGCTCGTCGAGGCCGGTTTCACCGACGTCGTGCCGCTGCTCGGCGGTCTCGACGCCTGGCGCGATTCGGGCCGCACGCTCGAATCGCTGTCCCTGGCGCCGCATCCCGAAGTACCGGTCAGCATCACGCCGAAAGCGATCTGATTCCCGCGTGGTTTCCCGCGTGCTTTCTCGCGCGGATCCGGGCCGCTTTCTGTCCGCATCGTGTCCGTTTCGCGCGCGGCGCCGCCGCCTCGCGCGCACGAGGAGAAACGCCTGATGGGCTCTCTAGCCACCGAGCCGCCTCGCTACGAGGCTGCGCCGTCCACGCCTGAATCCGCCTCGCATTCCACGCTGTCCGACACCCAGCCGCAACCCGCCGAGGCGCCGTTCTCGACGCTCTCCACGCGGCGTCACCAGATGTTCCCCGAGCTGACCGAAGACGAAATCGCGCGCCTCTCGCGCTTCGGCGAGCAACGCCATTGGGAAGCCGGCGAGTGGCTGTTCCACACCGGCGAGACCGGCCCCGGCATGTTCGTGCTGCTCTCGGGTTCCGTGAAGGTGTTCCAGCGCGACGGCCTCGGCCGCGAGCGGCTGATCGTCGAGCATGGGCGCGGCCATTTCCTCGCCGAAGTCGGCCAGTTGTCGGGCGGCCCGGCGCTCGTGGACGGCATGGCGCTCGAACCCGTCGATGCGGTGCTGATTCCGCCCGAACGTCTGCGCGCGGCCATCGTCGCCGAAGCCGAACTGGGCGAGCGCATCGTGCGCGCGCTGATCCTGCGGCGCGTCTCGCTGATCGAAAAGGGCGCGGGCGGCCCGATCCTCGTCGGCAAGCACGACGACCCCGCGATGCTCTCGCTGCAAGGCTTCCTCTCGCGCAACGGCCATCCCTATTCGGTGCTCGACGAGCGCGACGCAAGCAGCATGATCGGCGTGATCGAACGCTTCGCGGCGCGCTGCGAGGACCTGCCGCTCGTGATCTGCCCCGACGGCTCGGTGCTGCGCCATCCGTCCGCGCCCGAACTCGCGACCTGCCTCGGCCTGCTGCCCGAACTGAACGGCGAACGCGTCTACGACGTGGCCGTGGTCGGCGCGGGCCCGGCGGGCCTGGCGACGGCGGTCTACGCGGCGTCCGAAGGGCTTTCGGTGATCGTGCTCGACTCGCGCGCGCCGGGCGGCCAGGCAGGCGCGAGCGCGCGCATCGAAAACTATCTGGGCTTCCCGACCGGCATCTCGGGCCAGGCGCTCGCGGGCCGCGCGTTCGTGCAGGCGCAGAAGTTCGGTGCGCACGTGGCGATTCCGGTCACCGTGAAAAAGCTCCATTGCGACGAGCAGCCGCGCCGCCTCGAAACCTGTAGCGGCGACGTGCGCGCGCGCAGCGTGGTGATCGCGAGCGGCGCGATCTACCGGCGCCCGACCATCGCCGGGCTCGACCGTTACACCGGGCGCGGCGTCTACTACTGGGCCTCGCCGGTCGAAGCCAAGCTCTGCAAGCACGAGAACGTCGTGCTCGTGGGCGGCGGCAATTCGGCGGGCCAGGCCATCGTCTACCTCTCCACGCACGCGCGCCAGATCGACGTGCTGATCCGCAAGGCCGGATTCGAATCGACAATGTCGCGCTATCTGATCGACCGCATCGCCGCGCTGCCGAACGTGACCGTGCATCCGGGCAGCGAAATCGGCGCGCTCGACGAGGACGAAGCCGGGCTCGCCGCGATTCGCCTGAAGTCGCCGTGTCCGGCGGGCATCGACCACTTCGATGCGCGTCATCTGTTCCTCTTCACGGGCGCCGATCCAAACACGAACTGGCTGCACGATTGCGGCGTGGCGCTCGATCCGAACGGCTTCGTGCTGACCGGCGTGGGCGACGAATCGTGCAGCCTCGCGACCTCGGTCGAAGGCGTCTACGCGATCGGCGACGCACGCGCGGGTTCGACCAAGCGCGTCGCGGCGGCCGTCGGCGAAGGCGCGGCCGTGGTCGCGCAGATTCACCAGATGCTCGGCGCGTCGCCGGTGCCGAACGCGACGGTCACGCCGGTCGCGGCGATGGCGGGCCTGCATGCGTGACGACGACGGCTGCGAGACCGCAAGCGCACCCGAAGCGGCGCTCGCTCGCGGTGGCGTGACGCTGCCGCTCGCGGCCGTGCGCACGCTGCATCTCGCGGCCCAGGGCCTGCTCGCGCCGCCGCGCCGCAAAGCCACGAAAGACGACGTGCTCGACGCGATCCGCCGCATGGCGCAACTGCAGATCGATACCATCCACGTCGTCGCGCGCAGCCCGTATTTCGTGCTGTTCAGCCGCGTGGGCGCGTACGATCCGCGCTGGCTCGACGCGCATCTCGCCGAAGGCCGCCTGTTCGAATACTGGGCGCACGAAGCCTGTTTCGTGCCGATCGAAGACTACGGCCTGCTGCGTCATCGCATGCTCGATCCGTCGGATATGGGCTGGAAATACGCGGGCGAATGGCACGCCAAACATCGCCGCGAAATCGACGCGCTGCTCGAACGCATCCGTGCGAACGGCCCGGTGCGCTCCGCCGATTTCGCGCGCGTGGCGGGCGAAAAGAGCGACGGCTGGTGGGACTGGAAACCGGAGAAGCGCCACCTCGAAGTGCTGTTCGCGATCGGCGCGCTGATGGTGGCCGAGCGCCGTAATTTCCAGCGCGTCTACGACGTGACCGAGCGCGTGCTGCCGCATTGGCGCGACGCGCGCGACCTGCCCACGCGCGCCGACGCCGAACGCGCGCTGCTGCTGCGCACCTGCAAGGCGCTGGGCGCGCTGCGCGCCGACTGGGCCGCCGACTATTACCGCCTGCCGCGCCGCCCGTACACCGAGGCGCTGCATGCACTCGCCGACGCGGGCCATCTCGTGCCCGCGCGCGTGGAAGGCTGGAAGCACGACGTCTTCGTGCACCGGGATTACGCGTCGCTCATCGACGAAACCGCGAGCGGCGCGCTCGCCTCGACGGTCACCACGCTGCTCTCGCCGTTCGATCCGGTGGTGTGGGATCGCAGGCGCGCGGTGGCGCTGTTCGATTTCGATTACGCGATCGAATGCTACGTGCCCGCGCACAAGCGCAAGTACGGTTATTTCGTACTGCCGATATTAAATCGCGGCAAGCTGATCGGACGCGTCGACGCCAAAGCGCATCGCACGCAGGGCGTGTTCGAAGTGAAGTCGCTGCATCTGGAACCGGGCGTGCGCGTGAGCGGCCGCCTCGTGACCGACTTGCGCCGCGCGCTGCAACGTTGCGCCGACTGGCACGACACGCCGGAATTGAAGGTCGGCGACGCGCCGGGCGCACTGGCCGCGGCGCTGCTCGCCGAATCGTGATGACGGAAGCGTGAAGGCCTGCGGTTTCGCGCAGGCCGCCCGCGTCAGCGCTCGATCTTCACGCGCAGTTCGCGCGCCGCTTCGAGCAGGCCCACATAGCCCGAGCGGGCGTGTTCGGGCAGGTCCGGGTCGCCGACCAGCGCGCCCAGCGTTTCGATGAGGCTATACACGAGGCCCTTGGCCGCGCCAGCCGCGATATTGCCGCTCCGCACGCCTTCGTCGACGTGCGAGAACGCCGCGTTCAGATGTTCCAGATCGGGTTGCGGCGTGGCCCCGGAGGGCGTTTGAGCGTCATGCTTTTGCGTGTCGTCGCTCGTCATGATGAACAGGTTCCTCTTGCTGAAACGGAATCGAAAGAATGCCTTAATGCAGTTATATACCCATCGCGTGCAGCCGTCCAATGGCGACCCCGAGGCGACCCTGAGCGTCGCGCGACCGGCTCCCGAATCTTCTCACCTTTGCGCGCGCCGTGGCGTTGAAGCCGCCAGGGCCGTTTGACGCCGCGAAGGCGCAACCGCGTGAATACCCCTGAAAAACAGGCGTCGATTCGACGCTGCGGTCTTTTCGGGCGCGCCGCGCGCAGGGCAAAACGCTCGCCTGGCTCGCCGCATCGGCGCACTCCCGCAAACGCTCACCTTAACGCCGCCAAAGCCGCGCGACGCCCGCATGACGGTCGCACGAAGCGTGCCGCGATCCTTTCCCGCCTGGCGCCGCGATTACGTTTTACCCCTTGTTTTAAGGACTAAAGCGTTTCGTCGATAAAAACCGGCTCGACGTATCCACGCTCGAACGGTGCGCGTTTCTCGCCCGCCACACTCACTCCCGAAAAGGCTCACCTGTCGCCGATTCGCACGAGTTGACGCCATCTCGACGCCATCTCGGCGCCATCTCCACGCCGTCTTGACGCCGCCGCCGCGCATCCCCAGACTGTGCGGATTCTGTCCACCGCCCAGCCCGCCCGCGCCATGAACCAGATCACGCCCTTCGTGCCCGACCGCTTCCGCAACGCCGCGCCGCATTATCTGATCGGCCGTCCCGCGTATTCGCCCGCGCTGATTCGCCGCGTCGCGCAGCGCGCCGGGCTCGACGGCACGCAGCGCCTGCTCGACCTCGGCTGCGGCCCCGGCCAGCTTTCGCTGGCCTTCGCGAGCTGGGTCGCGAGCGCCGTCGCCATCGATCCCGAACCCGCCATGCTCGAAGTCGCCGCGCAACTCGGCGCGGGCATCGCGCCGAATATCGACTATCGCCAGGGCAGTTCGTACGATCTCTCGCCGGACCTCGGGCACTTTCATCTCGCGGTGATCGGCCGCGCGTTTCACTGGATGGATCGCGTCAATACGCTCGCGCGGCTCGATGCTCTGCTCGGCGAACGCGGCGCGGTCGCGCTGTTCAACACCACGCAACTCGACGATCCGCAGCGCCCGTGGGCCGCGCAATACCGCAATCTGCTCGACCGCCACGCGAACACCGACGCCGCCCGCGAGATGCGCCGCTCCGCCGATTACGAAAGCCATACCGACGTGCTCGCGCGCTCCGCGTTCAACGCCATCGAGCGGATTTCGGTGATCGAATACCGGCGCGTGAGCGCGGAACAACTGAAGGCGCGGCCCTTGTCGATGTCGAGCCTGTCGCGCGAACGGCTGGGCGACAAACTCGACACGCTGCTCGCGGACATCGACATGCTCGTCGCCACGCAGGGCAACGACGGCTGGCTGACCGAACGGATCGAATCGAGCGTCACGTTCGCCACGCGTACCGAATGACGCTTATCGAATGACGTCCAGCGAATGACGTCCAGCGAATGACGTGCAGCGGCGTGTTGCGGTATCGTATGACGATGCACCGACACGCCCCAGGAGACGCAATGAGCTATGCCACGAAAGCCCCCGCGCGCAAGGAGATCGATGCGCTGAGCGGCCCCGCCGTGCTGGAATTCGGCACCGACTGGTGCGGCTATTGCCAGGGCGCACAGCCCTTGATCGGCGATGCGTTCGCGAAGCATCCGGGCGTGCCGCGCATCAAGGTGGAAGACGGCCCCGGCCGCGCGCTTGGCCGCTCGTTTCGCGTGAAGCTCTGGCCCACGCTGATCTTCCTGCGCAACGGCGCGGAAGTCGCGCGCATCGTGCGTCCCACGGGCGCCGCCGAAATCGACGACGCGTTCAACACGCTCGCCTGAGCGCCCGCCGTTCGGCGTGTTCCTCGCGCCGGGCTTATTCGAGCCCGGCCAGCAGATCGTCGACAGCGCGATACACGCGCTCGACCACCTCCGGCCCCACCTCCGCCTCCAGCGCCTGATAGCGCGCCTCCAGTTCCTTCGAAATCGCCTTCACGAGCTGATGGCTTTTCTTCGTCAGCGTGACGAGCACGCGCCGCTGATCGTCGGCGAAACGCGCTTTCGTCACGAGGCCGAGCGCCTCCATGCGCGCGAGCACGCCCGCCATGCTCGGGCTCGAAATCGTGCAGATATCCGAAATCTGGCGCGGCTCCAGCGGCCCGCTTTCGTTGAGCGCGCGGATCACGCGCCACTGCTGTTCGGTGAGCCCGTGCGCGGTGATCAGCGGACGAAAGCGCTCCATCATCTTTTCTCGCGCGCGCAGCAGCAGCATGGGCAGATTGCGATGCGCGACGCGCGTGGTGGTGCGTGAGTTCTCGGACATGATGGCTTCGTTGAAGGCGCGGAATCGAATAGTCGGAAAGTCAGATGAGGCAGGCGGCGAAGCCCAGGGGAAACCCGCGAAATCCTCGCCGATGGTTGACGCTCGATGATCGCCAGCGCAAACTCACTAACATATTAGCATTTTCGGGAAAGCACGACACACCATGTTCGCCCTTGCCGATCATCTGCTGCATCTCGAAGGCGAAGCACTGCCGCGCGACGTCAGCGCCACGACAGCGCATGCGCTGCTCGCCAGCGGCGTTCGCTGCCGCGCGCCCGTTTCGGGCGCCGTCTACGGCACGCTGCTCAACGACCGCCACGCGCTCGAAGCGCTCGGCGACGCGATGAATGCGCCACCGTACAAGGCACTGCCGCGCGCGCCCATTCTCTACCTCAAGCCGCGCAATACGCTCGCGGGCCACGGCGCGCGCGTGATCGTGCCTGATGCGAATGGCGTGCAGGTGGGCGCTTCGCTGGGCATCGTCATTGGCCGCACCGCCGCGCGCGTTCAGGCACACGATGCGTTCGATTACATCGCGGGCTATACGCTGGTCGCCGACCTGTGCGTGCCGCATGCGAGCGTCTATCGGCCTTCGGTGCGCTTTCGGGCGCGCAATCATTTCTGCGTGATCGGCCCGGCTTTGATCGCTCGCGAATACGTTAGCAATCCCGATGATCTGGCGATTCACGTCGATATCGACAGCGCGCCACGCTTCAGCGCCACGACCTCGACGAGCGTGCGCGGCGTCGCGCAACTGCTCGCCGACGTCACCGATTTCATGACGCTCGCGCCCGGCGACGTCGTCACGCTCGGCGTGCCGCATGGCGCACCTGTCGCGCACGCAGGCCAGCGCGCCACGCTCGCGATCGGCGACTGGCCCGCGCTCGATATCGCGTTCGTCGCACAAGGAGACGCAGCATGATGCGTGCACGCGTCGCCTACGCAGGCGCCATTCACGAAGCCACGCCCATCGTTACCGCCAACGGCCCGCGCGTGCGTCTCGCCGACGGACGCGTGCGCGACGAGCGCGACGTGGTCTGGCTCGCGCCTTTCGAACCGGGCACGATCTTCGCACTCGGCCTGAATTACGCCGAACACGCGAAGGAACTGCAATTCACCAAGCAGGAAGAACCGCTCGTCTTTCTCAAGGGACCGGGCAGCGTGATCGGCCATCGCGGCGTCACGCGCCGCCCCGACGACGTCACGTTCATGCACTACGAGTGCGAACTCGCCGTCGTGATCGGCCGCGCCGCGCAACACGTCAAGCGCGAGGACGCGATGCAGTGCGTCGCCGGCTATACGATCGCGAACGACTACGCGATCCGCGACTATCTGGAGAACTACTACCGCCCGAATCTGCGCGTGAAGAATCGCGACGGCGGCACCGTGCTCGGCCCCTGGCTCGTCGACGCCGCCGATATCGCCGACGTCAACGCGCTCGAATTGCGCACCTACGTGAACGGCGATCTGAAACAGCGCGGCAACACGCGCGATCTCGTCACCGGCATCACCGAACTGATCGAATATCTGAGCGGCTTCATGACGCTCGCGCCCGGCGACGTCATTCTCACCGGCACGCCCGAAGGCGTCGTCAACGTGAACGCGGGCGACGAGGTCATATGCGAAATCGACGGCCTCGGCCGCCTGATCAACACGATCGCGTCCGACGCCGAATTCGGCCGCGTCTCCACCACGGCCTCCACCACGGAATAAGCACGTCATGCGCATCGACCATCTGATCGACGGCCGCGCCCACGCGGGCCGCGATTACTTTGAAACCGTGAATCCCGCGACTCAGGACGTGCTCGCCGAAGTCGCGCGCGGCGGCGCCGAGGAAGTCGATCTCGCCGTGCGCGCGGCGAAAAACGCGTTTCCCGCGTGGGCCGCGAAGCCCGCGAGCGAGCGCGCGAAACTCGTGCACAAGCTCGGCGAACTGATCGCGAAGAACGTGCCCGAGATCGCGCAGACCGAAACGAAGGACACGGGTCAGACGATTTCGCAAACCGGCAAGCAACTCGTGCCGCGCGCCGCCGACAACTTCACGTATTTCGCGGAAATGTGCACGGCCGTGGACGGCCACACCTATCCCACGAACACGCACCTGAACTACACGCTGTTTCATCCGGTGGGCGTGTGCGCGCTTATTTCGCCGTGGAATGTGCCGTTCATGACGGCTACGTGGAAAGTCGCGCCGTGCCTTGCGTTCGGCAATACGGCGGTGCTCAAGATGAGCGAGCTCTCGCCGCTCACGGCGTCGATGCTCGGCCAGCTCGCGCTCGATGCGGGAATTCCAGCAGGTGTCCTGAATATCGTGCACGGCTACGGCCAGGAAACGGGCGAGCCGCTCGTCGCGCATGCCGACGTGCGCGCCGTTTCATTCACCGGATCGACGGCGACCGGCAACCGCATCGTCAAGGCCGCCGGTCTCAAGAAGTTTTCGATGGAACTGGGCGGCAAGTCGCCGTTCGTGATCTTCGACGACGCCGACTTCGAACGCGCGCTCGACGCCGCCGTGTTCATGATCTTCTCGAACAACGGCGAGCGCTGCACGGCGGGCTCGCGCATTTTCGTGCAACGCTCGATCTACGCACAATTCGCGGAGCGCTTCATCGAGCGCGCGAAACGCATCACGGTCGGCGATCCGCTCGACGAGAAGACGCTCGTCGGCCCGATGATCAGCCCCGGTCATCTCGCGAAAGTGCGCAGCTATATCGAACTCGGACCGAAGGAAGGCGCGACGCTCGCATGCGGCGGTCTCGATGCGCCCGATCTGCCGGAGGCCTTGAAACAAGGCAATTTCGTGCGCCCGACCGTGTTCGTCGATGTCGATAACCGCATGCGCATCGCGCAGGAAGAGATCTTCGGACCGGTTGCCTGCCTGATTCCCTTCGACGACGAAGCCGACGCCGTCCGCCTCGCCAACGACATCGCCTATGGCCTGTCGAGCTATGTGTGGACCGAGAACACGGGCCGCGCCTTGCGCGTGGCCGCCGCGATCGAAGCGGGCATGTGCTTCGTGAACAGCCAGAACGTGCGCGATCTGCGCCAGCCCTTCGGCGGCACCAAGGCCTCGGGCGTGGGCCGCGAAGGCGGCACGTGGAGCTATGACGTGTTTCTCGAACCGAAGAACGTCTGCGTGTCGATGGGCGCGCATCACATCCCGCACTGGGGCGCTTGAGTCACGCAGCGCGCACGGGCACACGCGAAAAACAGGAGACCGCGATGGGCAAACTCGCGTTGGCGGCAAAGATCACCCACGTGCCGTCGATGTATCTTTCGGAACTCGATGGCCCGCACAAAGGCTGCCGCCAGGCCGCCATCGAGGGCCACCAGGAAATCGGCCGCCGTTGCCGCGAACTCGACGTCGATACGATCGTCGTGTTCGACGTGCACTGGCTCGTGAACAGCGAATATCACATCAATTGCGCGCCGCATTTCGCGGGCAATTACACGAGCAACGAGTTGCCGCATTTCATCAAGAACCTGCGTTATGCGTACTCGGGCAATCCCACGCTCGGCCATCTGATCGCCGATGTCGCCAACGAAATGGGTGTGAAAACGCGCGCGCATAGCGACACCACGCTCGGACTCGAATACGGCACGCTCGTGCCGATGCGTTATATGAACGCCGATCAGCACTTCAAGACCGTGTCGGTGGCGGGCTGGTGCAACTGGCACGATCTCGCCAGCAGTGCGCGCTTCGGTCTTGCGGTGCGCAAGGCCATCGAGGAACGCTACGAGGGTACGGTGGCGATACTCGCGAGCGGTTCGCTGAGCCATCACTTCGCGAACAACGGCAGCGCCGAGCAGTTCATGCACAAGGTCTGGGACCCATTTCTCGAACAGACCGACCGCCAGGTGGTCTCGCTCTGGGAACGCGGCGACTGGAAAACCTTCTGCGCCATGCTGCCGATGTACAACGAAAAATGCTGGGGCGAAGGCGGCATGCACGACACGGCCATGCTGCTGGGCGCGCTCGGCTGGGATCGCTACGAAGGGCGCGCGGAAATCATCACGCCGTATTTCGGCAGTTCGGGCACCGGGCAAATCAACGCCGTGCTGCCGGTCACGCCTTTGCAGGTTTGATCGCTGTTGTCATACGCGCCCGATCTCAGGAGACACGCACCGTGCCGCATCTCACGCTTGAATACAGCGCCAATCTCGCCGATGCCGCGAGTATTGGCGCACTCTGCGCCACGCTCGCGCAGGTGCTCGACGCGCAGCGCGACGCGACTGGCGCGCGCGTCTATCCGCGCGGCGGCATCCGCACGCGCGCTCTGCGTTGCGAGCAGTATTTCATCGCCGATGGCGATCCGCACCACGCGTTTCTGCACGGCTGCCTGAAGATCGGCGCGGGCCGCAGCGCCGAGGTGCGCCGCGCGACCGGCGACGCGCTGTTCGCCGCGATCAAGCAGCATTTCGCCGAGGCGTTCGAAGCGCACGGGCTCGCGCTTTCGCTGGAGATCGTCGAGTTCAGCGAGGAAGGCGCGTGGAAGCACAACAATCTGCACGCGCGGCTCAAGGTCTGAGCGCGCGGGCGAACGGGACATCATCATGCTAGATCCGCAACGCATCCGCGAGCTGGCCGCGCAACTCGACGAAGCCGAGCGCACGCGCACGCAACTGCGCCACTTTTCGCGCGCGCATCCTGAGATGACCATCGACGACGGCTACGCGATCCAGCGCGAGTGGGTCAAGCTCAAGCTCGCGGCGGGCCACGTCGTCAAAGGGCGCAAGATCGGCCTCACGTCGCGCGCGATGCAGCGTGCCTCGCAGATCGACGAACCCGATTACGCGCCGCTGCTCGACAGCATGTTCATCGCCGCAGGCACCGACATTCGCGCGGACCGCTTCATCGCGCCGCGCGTGGAGGTCGAACTGGCCTTCGTGCTGAGCCGTCCGCTGCAAGGCCCGGACGTCACGCTGTTCGACGTGCTCGACGCGACCGCTTACGTCACGCCCGCGATCGAGATCATCGACGCGCGCATCGAGCAGTTCGATCGCGACACCCAGGCGCCGCGCAAAGTCTTCGACACGATTTCCGATTTCGCGGCTAACGCGGGCGTGATCCTCGGCGGGCGTCCCGTGAAGCCACTCGATGTCGATCTGCGCTGGGTGGGCGCGCTGCTCTACAAGAACGGCGCGGTGGAGGAAAGCGGCCTGGCCGCCGCTGTGCTCAATCATCCGGCAACGGGCGTGGCGTGGCTCGCGAACAAGATCGCGCGCCACGACGAACGGCTCGAAGCGGGCGACGTGATTCTGAGCGGATCGTTTACGGCGCCCATCGCGGCGCGCGCGGGCGATACGTTTCATGTCGATTACGGTCCGCTGGGCGGCATCGGTTTCAAATTCGTCTGATCGTGCGCCTCGCAATTCATCAATATCCCTAACTAATTTCATGCCCGTTATCGTCAATCCGTTCAAACAGGCGCTTGCCGAAAACCGTCCGCAAATTGGCCTGTGGGCCGCGCTCGCCGACGCCTACGTGACCGAACTGCTCGCGACCACGGGCTTCGACTGGCTGTTGATCGACGGCGAGCACGCGCCCAACGATCTGCGCAGCACGCTGGCGCAGTTGCAGGCGGTCGCGCCTTATGCCACGCATCCGATCGTGCGTCCCGTTCGAAACGACGCCGCGCTCATCAAGCAGCTGCTCGATATCGGCACGCAAACACTGCTCGTGCCGATGATCGAAAGCGCCGACGAAGCGCGCGCCGCCGTCGCGGCCACGCGTTATCCGCCGCTGGGCATGCGCGGCGTGGGCAGCGCGCTCGCGCGCGCGTCGCGCTGGAATGGCGGGGCCGATTATCTGCATGGCGCGGCCGAACAACTGTGCATGCTCGTGCAGGTGGAGACGGCGAACGCGCTGGCGCAACTCGACGACATCGCCGCCGTCGAGGGCGTGGATGGCGTGTTCTTCGGCCCGGCGGATTTGAGCGCGTCGATGGGGCTGCTCGGGCAACCCGGCGCGCCGGCGGTGCGCGCGGCGATCGTCGACGGCATCCGCGCCGTGCGTGCGCGCGGCAAGGCGGCGGGCGTGCTCGCCGCCGATCACGCCATCGCGCGCGAGTACCTGGAAGCGGGCGCGACCTTCGTGGCCGTGGGCAGCGACGTGAGCCTGCTCGCGCGCGGCGCGAGCGATCTGGCCGCGAAATTCCGCCAGCCCGCCAGCTGAACGTGCCTTAACGCGGCCTCGATTTCAGGCTCAATCTTCCGCGCCGCCCTGCTCGACCAGCTTCGCGAGCGCGGCGTGCAGCACCTCGCGTTCGTGCGCGCTGAGCACGGCGAGAATCGCCTCGTTGCCCGACTTCGATATCGCCGACGCGCGCCGGTACGTGTTGCGCCCCTGCGCCGTGAGCTTGATCAGCACGCCGCGCGCATCGGCGGCATTGGTGGTCTTTTCGAGCAGGCCGCGACGCTCCAGCACGTCGGTGGCGCGGCTCGCCTGGCTGCGGTCGAGATTCGACGCGCGCCCGAGATCCGACACCGAAATCGGCCCGAACGCGCCCACGCTGATCAGGAGCCGCGCCTCCGTGAGCGACAGCGCAAGCGCCGACGCAAACGCCTCGTTCATCGTGCGGTCGGTCTGCTTTTTCAGCACGTGCAGCCGGTAAGTAAACAGTTCTTCGATGGGGTGTTTGCCCGTCATGGCCCGTCTCGCGCAAGGGTTCGATACAACTCGGATGCGTCGGCCGATGGCGTCGACAGCGTTAGCATACCATTGCAGCAAGCCTTTAAAACATGGCCTTTCACGCCAAATTTGATGCTTGCACACGCATTTATTTGAGCGTAGCATCAGCCCATCGACGAGGAGACGGAGACACCATGAGCGCAGTCCCCGAAGCATCCGCGCGTCCCGCCTGGTGCGAGCCCGAAGAATGGGCCGCCCGCGTGAAGCTCGCGGCCACCTATCGCGTGTTTCATCAACTCGGCTGGACCGAGCTGATCTTCAATCACATCACGCTGCGCGTGCCGGGTCCGCAGCCGCATGTGCTCATCAATCCGTTCGGCCTCACGTACGACGAAATCAAGGCCTCGAATCTCGTCAAGATCGATCTCGACGGCCACATCCTGAGTCCGAGCGAGTATCCGATCAATCCCGCCGGCTTCGTGATTCACAGCGCGATTCACGCGAACGTGCCCGACGCGCATTGCGTCATGCACACGCACACCACGGCGGGGCTCGCGGTCGCGTGCATGGAAGGCGGGCTCGCGCCCACGAACTTCTATTCGGCGCAGTTGCACGACATGGTCGCGTATCACGACTTCGAAGGCATCACCGTGCACGACGAAGAAAAGCCGCGCCTGCTGAAGTCGATGGGCGAACGCCGCCTGCTCATCCTGCGCAATCACGGCCTGCTCGCGCACGGCGTGAACCTCGCGCACGCGTTCGCGCTACTCTGGACGCTCAACCGCGCCTGCGAAATCCAGGTCGTCACCGATTCGATGCGCGGCCAACCCATTCCGATCGAACCCGCCATCACCGCGCGCGCCACGCGCGACGCGCTGCAGTTCTCGCCCGAGCATGGCGCGGGCGAAAACGTGCTCGCGGCGCTGATCCGCCGCGTGGAGCGCATCGATCCCTCATACAAGGAGTAAGCCGTGAGTCTTGCGCAGCCCAGCCATTCGCAGCCCGGCACGCGTTCCATCGCCGTGGTCGGCGCGGGCGCGATCGGCGGCCTGATCGCTGCCCGCCTCGCGCGCGCCCATCGCGACCTGCAGATCAACGTGCTCGCGCGCGGCGCGCATCTGCAGGCGATGCGCCGCGACGGCCTCACCATCGTCGAAGGGCCGGACGGCGCCACGCGCTACACGGCCTACGTGAACACCGCCGACAACGCGGCCGATCTCGGCGTGCAGGACATCGTGTTCGTCTGCCTCAAGGGTCAGGCGCTCGTGCAGGCCGCCGCCACGCTCGCACCGCTCGTGGGGCCGCGCACGCATATCGTCTCGGCGATGAACGGCGTGCCGTGGTGGTTCCTCCACGCGTTCGGCGGCGAGTACGCGAACGGGCGGCTCGAATCGGTCGATCCGGGCGGCGTGGTGTCGGCGGCGCTGCCGCCCGCGCAGACGTCGGGCTGCGTCGTGCATCTGTCGTCGGCGATCGCGGGGCCGGGCGAGATCCGCAAGGGCAACGGCAACGGGCTGATACTCGGCGCGGCGTCGCCGCAGATGGCCGCGCGCGCGGAAGAAGCGCGCGCGCTGCTCGCGCAGGCGGGCTTCGACGTGCAGGCCAGCGAGCATATCCAGCACGATATCTGGGCGAAGCTCTGGGGCAACATGACGATGAACCCCATCAGCGCGCTCACGCGCTCGACCGCCGACGTGATCCTCGACGATCCGCGCACGCAGAGCCTCGTCGCCGCCGTGATGGCGGAGGCGCGCGACATCGGCGAGGCGCTCGGCATTCGTCTCGCGATGACGATCGAGGAGCGCAACGCGATCACGCGCAAGCTCGGCGCGTTCAAGACGTCGATGCTGCAGGACGTGGAAGCGGGCCGCTCGCTCGAAGTGGACGCGCTGCTCGGCGCGCCCGACGAACTTGCGCGGCGCGTGGGCGTCGCGGCGCCGTCGCTCGGCATGCTTTACGGTCTCGCGCGGCAGCTCGACGCGAATCTCGAAGCGGCGCGGCAGGCGAGCGCGACGCGTTGAATTCACGGATCTCCGTGCGTTACGCTTGCCAGCCCGGCGCGCTGCGGCCGCTGCATGCGAACGCGATCGGCAAGGCGATCTTCGGCGAACTCGCCCTCGGCACGAAACTCGATTTCGAGCGTTACACCGAAGTGACGGCCACCGATCTGCCGACGCTCGTTGAGCAGGCCGCCGCCGCGAAGGCGCACGGGTGGTACGCGAACATCGGCGAGAGCGCGCCGGAACTGCCCGCCGTGGCCGCGGCGCTCGACTTCGGCGGCGACTTCTACGGGCTCTCGATTGGCGGGCCGTCCGAGCGCATCCGCCAGCAACTCGACACGCACGTCGCCACGCTGCTCGACGCCAAGGCGCGCATTCCTACGCATTGGCGCGAGAACGAGGCGGGCTGAGGCTGATTCAGGGCGCTCGCTTTACGTCCGTTCCACCTTTTTTGCGGCCCCGCGACGGACTCGCAATGAATCCGCGCGCGGCTGTGGCCTTGCTCGCCTGACGGCACGCAATCGGCATGAGGCGCATACTTTGGGCCTTCGCGCCGCGCGATTCACTTTCTGATTTCGCGTTCTGATTTCGGCCCTGATTTCACTGCGGATCGCGGGCCCGCTTTCACGCTGCGCGGCACGATATTTGCGATGCGACGTCGAATGTTCCGACGAAACGCGCAGGACACGTCGCGAGGCGCCACCCGCCAGCGCGGTTTGCCAACGCGCCAGCCCGATGCGGGCCGCGTGCACCACGCACCCGACGCTGCCGCCGGACCTGACCGAACGGCTAAATGAGCCGCCGAGCGACGATCCGGCCATCGCCGCCAACCACTGACGCTCATCGACCGTCACCGACGCCCGACTCCGTTTTTGCCTATGCCCAGGATGCTCCTTTCTTCCGTCATACGATCGCTGCGCCTGCCACGCGGCGCCGCCCTGCTCGCGGTGGTTCTGTGCGCGACCGCGCTCGCCTGGACGCCGTCCGCATCGGCTGCCGCCGCGTCCCCCGCTGCAGCCGCCGAGCCCGCGAACCCCGCCGCGCCGGTCGTGCTGACGCCCGCGCAGGCGCATGCCGCGCTCCAGGTGCTCGACGATCCGGTGCAGCGCGCCCACATCGAGGACACCCTGCGCGCCATCGCTGCCGCGGGCGCGCTGGCC
>NZ_CAJZAR010000028.1 GCF_914484835.1 Paraburkholderia tropica | reverse complement strand
TTTTGCACGCACCTCAACACCCGCCTATCAGCACGACAATCTGCGTATGTCGTTTCGTCTGCTGGAAGAAACGCTGCGCCGCTCGCTGAGCACCGTACTACAACCTCGCGCGGTATCGCTGCCGATCGTCCGGCAGCAGTATGGCGTCCTCACCGCAACGGTACAGGACCGCAGCCTGCTCGCCAGTGCGGATTTCATCCTCGCCGTGCGCGCGCGCATGCCGCTGGAGGTGCTGCGCCAACAGTTCGTGCAGCAGGCCAAGGTCACGTCGATCGAAAAGCTGGGCGAACTCGTCAGCCTGCAACTGCCGGGCATACCGCTCAGTCCCATGCCGGTCGCGCCTCGACACTTGCCTTATCACGCCGGCTTCACCTACTTCCAGCTCGATCGCAGCCATCCCGCATGGAGGCTGATGCACGACACAGCCGGCTTTGGCTTCCACATCGCTGGCGATTTCCCGGAACTGGAACTCCAGTTCTGGGCCATTCGGAGCGAATGACATGGCCACCCGCGACAACCTTATCGAACCGACCGGTATGCTGCACTCGGCACCAGCGCCCACCATCCCGAACAAGCGCGATATCGGCTTCGAAACCATCGAAGGCATCGATCAAGACGCCGACCTCGGCTTCGCATTGCGTGGCAAGAGCTACAACGCGCTGGTGAACGGTGCATTGCCGCTCTTTGGCCTCGTCATCCGGCTGCGCAAGCTCGATCACTACAACGATGTCGAAAAACTCTACTCCACCGTGCGCGACCAGATTGCCGCGCTCGACGAAGAAGTGCACGGCCTCGGATACGACGGCGCCACCCAGCTGGCTTTTCGTTACGCGCTGTGCACCTTCATCGACGAAGCGGTGATGGCAACGCCTTGGGGCTCGCATTCCGTCTGGGCAGCGCGCTCGCTGCTCAGCAATTTCCACAACGAAACCTGGGGCGGCGAGAAGTTCTTTACCGTTCTCTCGCGCATGCTGATGGATCCGCGCAAATACCGCGACGTGCTCGAATTCAAGTACCTATGCCTTTGTCTGGGATTTCGCGGCCGGTATGGCCTGCAACACAACCAGTCTGAAGCACTCCAGGCCTTGATCACGAAGCTTCACAGTACCCTTCGCGGTCTGCGGGGCGACGCGCCGGAAGCTTTGACCGAGGCCCGCGACCACGTTGCGTCACGGCGTTACCTCATGGGTCGCGCCTGGCCATGGTGGACGCCGTGGCTCTCAGCGCTCGTGGTCCTGACGCTCGCTTACAGCTTCTACGCGCTCAGTCTGCGCGGCACCACCGACGAAGTGCTGCACTCGCTCGACACCATGCTCCGGCGTTAAGCGCGCTTCCACCGCTACGCCAAAACCACAAAAAAACGGCCTGCATTCCGCAGGCCGTTTTTCATCTGATCAGGAGATCAGGATTCCAGCGGCTTGCGCCAGTCGTCGGCCGCTTCAGTACCGGCAATTGCGTGCGTCCACGTAATCTTGCGGTAGGCGAGCGACACCTTGATCAACTGCGTGTAGTCGGACTTCGAAGCGTCCTGAGCGTGCGGCAGCACCGTGTTGATATCGACAACCGTTGCGTCTTCGAGCTTGGTCGTGAAGAAGTGCTCCTGCTTGCCTTCCGTGGACGTGCGATACCAGTGCGTTTCGACGACCGGCAGCATTTCACCCGAGGCAAGCGCCTGGTACAGCAGCGGCACGGCCTTATTCAGCGCGCACGTGAAAATATACGGCTTGTGCACGCGTTGGCCCGACGGCTGGCCGCTTTGCGGATCGGTCGGGGTCGTGACGCGATGCTCGATTTCCTGGACGAGGATCTGATCTTCGTGACCTTCGACGAAGACGTTACCAACGGAATCGGCCGTGGTGGCGCCCTTCGTGATGTTGCCTTGGGTCTTGCCAGTGATGTTGATATAGGCGGGAGTCGGCATGTGCGATCCTTGAATAAACCATCTGGATGCGCGGAACGGATGTGCCGCGCGTCATCAATGTAATGACGCAGGTATTAATGCAGTATCCGTGCCAGCGCATCCAACAACGTGTCCCCCCATGAAATCAGGCATTTAGAGCGAAACGGATTCGAATCATTCGATGCTGGCGAAACCATCTCTCATACTGCTTGGGCCATTGTTGGCTCGATATCCGCGAAACTCCCGAAAATACGCAGCATATCCTAGGCCACTTTTGGCCCGCACCAGTCAACAGTGGCCCGATACCAATAACAAGGCGTTTTCGAGAACGCCTGTGTGTGAGGCGATTCAATGGACACGGCACGCGCGAGCACCCCGGCAATTCGCTGAACCAGCTGAGCGTCGACTTCCCCGAGCAAGCATGTGGCGCTAAATTGATACAGAGATCCTCTATAGGCACACGTCATCGACTGCTTTTTTCTGCTCTCCGTTATCTCCCGCTCCCGGCCACAACGATATATCTGGCCAGAGAAACTGATTTGCCGTCGGTCGACCGCAGCGTTGACGTTGCGCAAGCCCATCGTGAGCGCGCAGGTTCAATATTCTTCGCGTTATAGCCGTCCCGCTTCTATCTCGGCGAAAAATTAAATGACTTAGTACTGCAATATTTCAAGAGAGATTAAACGCACACCATGTTCTGCGCCGAGGAGGCCTAAGGCATGCCCCGTCAAAGTGATTTGCATTTTTCGTTCAAATCGGAAGGCAGTACCGCATTTGACGTTATAAGTTTTCAGCTAGACGAGGGCATCAGCCGCCCTTTCAGGCTCACCGTCGATCTTTCCAGTACCGATCCCGACGTCGATTTCCGCAAGGTGCTCGATCAGTCGGCGACCTTTACGATCTGGCGCGGCGAGACCGCCGTGCGTTATGTGAACGGACTCGTTAGCCGCTTCGAGCAGGGAAAAGCCGGCTTCCGGCGTACCTATTACCGCGTGGTGGTCGAGCCACAGTTATCGCGCGCAGATCTGCGCTCGGACTGGAGAATGTTCCAGCAGGAGAGCGTGCCGCAGATATTGCAGACCGTGCTCAAGCGCTCGGGCATCAACGACGCCGTACAGGATCTGACCAAAGAGCATCTGGTGCGCGAATACTGCGTCCAACCCGGCGAGACGGATTTTCATTTCATCAGTCGACTCTGCGCAGAAGAAGGACTGTTCTATACGTACCGGTTCAGCGCCACGGAGCATCGCCTGATCATGGGCGACCGGCTCTACGTCCACGGCACAATCGAAGGCGGTCCGGTCATCTACAACGCCACGCCCAGTGGTGACCAGGCCGAGCCGTGTATCACAAACCTGAGTTACGCCGAACAGGTACGGACAGCGCGGCAGGTCCAGAGGGATTACTCCTTTAAGAATCCGCGTTATAGCCACGAGAGCCGTAGCGACGGGGTCAACCTCGAACATCAGGGCCGCGAATACGAACGCTATGACTACCCGTCGCGCGCGAAACGCGACGAGGCGGGCCGTCCCTTTACTGAAACCCGTTTGCTTGCGCTACGGCACGATGCTCAGATCGCTGAGATCGAGGGCGACGATGCGCGCCTGCAACCGGGGCTGGCGTTCGATCTTGAGGGCCATGCCCGCGAGGACTGGAACACCGGCTGGCGTGTGGTGAGCATGATCCACACCGGCACGCAGACCGTGAGCCAGGAGGAGGAAGCCGCAGAGGCCGAGGTAGGTACGCAGTACGGCTACACCGCGCACATCGTTCCAGACCACATTGAGTGGAAACCGGAACCGCTGCCCAAACCCCGCATCGATGGCCCGTTGATTGCCACCGTCACCGGGCCTGCTGGAGAAGAAATCTACTGCGATGAATTCGCGCGTGTTGTCGTTCAATTCCCATGGGACCGCTACGGGAACAACGACGAACACAGTTCCTGCTGGATACGCGTGGCGCAGAACTGGGCCGGTGCGACGTGGGGGCACATGGCGATACCGCGCATCGGGCAGGAGGTAATAGTCGCATTCCTCGATGGCGATTGCGACCAGCCGATCATTATCGGGCGAACGTATCACGCGACCAACCTGCCGCCCTACGAACTGCCACGTCACAACATCATCAGCACGATTCGTAGCAAGGAACATAAAGGTGACCGTGCCAGCGAACTGCGTATTGACGATACGCAACAGCAAATCAGTGCAGCGCTGATGAGCGACCACGGCGCGACCGCACTGCATCTCGGTTATCTCACGCACCCGCGCCCACAGGGTGGCAACCCGCGCGGCGAAGGTTTCGAGTTGCGTACAGGCGAACATGGGTCACTGCGCGCCGCCAAGGGATTGCTACTTACGACGGATGGTCAAGCAAAAGCTCAGGGCGGACAACTCAGTCGCGCCGAACTTGTGCAGTGCCTTGAAAGCGCTCTTGATCTGGCCAGAAACCTCGGCGACTACGCCGGGCAGCACCAAAACCTACCTCACGATGCCACGCCTCAACAGAACCTGAGCGATGGCGTACGCGAGCTAGGGTACGGCACCAATGACGAAAGGGAACAAGGTAATGGCGGTCAGCCGCTCATTGCGCTGAGCAGCCCCGCAGGCATCGCAGCGGGTACGCCGAAATCCATCACACTGGCAGCCGGCGAGCACATCGACAGCGTGGCGCAGCAGAACCAGCAACTCACCGCCGGCCAGAAGCTTGTCGCAAACGCAGGCCAGGGCATCGGCATGTTCGCGCACGGTGGGGAGCTCAAACAAATCGCCCATCAGGGAGATCTCACCCTGCAGGCACAACAAGCTACGGTGCGGATCGAGGGCAAGCAGAGCGTCGAGTTGTACGCAACGGACAACCACATCCTCGCCGTCGCGGGTAAAGAGCTCATGCTGATGTGCGACGGAGCCTACATCAAGCTCCAGAGCGGCGATATCGAGATAGGTTGCCCGGGAACGCTCCGTTTCAAGGCCGCCAACTATGACATGCAGGGTCCGGTCAGCCAGAACGCCGACGTGCCGCAGTTCAATGTAGGCAATACACAGTGCAGGTTCGTCGCCACGCTGCCGGATGGCCAGCGCGCGGTGCCCAACCAGCCCTACACCATCACGCTCAAGAACGGTGAAGTCATCAAAGGCGTGACCGACAGCCAGGGCGGCACGCAACTGTTGCAGAAAGACGCAATGCATATCGCGGAACTGGCACTGCATCCGAAGACGTCGCAAGCACTGACGCTACCGCAATCATTTGGAAATTGCCGATAAGGACAACGTGAGATGTTCACATCAAACCTTCCCCTGATGGGGCAAACGGAGGCGCTGTTCTATCCCGGGGCGAGTCCTGCCTTCGTGCAGGTCCAGCAGCCCAAACCCTGCATTACGATCCTGGTCCATGGCGTGAACGATCTGGCCGGGATTTATGCCGACATCGAGCAAGGCCTATGCGATGGACTCAACGATCGGCTAGACCACCTGACCAACGCGCGCGGCCAGTTCAACGTAGCGGCACTCGTAAGCGCCACTTACTCACTGCCCACGGACGATGATCACCTCGCAAAGGATCCCGATAAGGTCTACTACCGGCGCCTGGCGAATACTGGCAAAGGCGGCACGTCTCCGCGTAGTGTAGTTATCCCATTTTATTGGGGCTTTCGTGAGGATAGTGGTAAAGATCCAAAGACCAAACTGCCGTACGTCCAGAAAGACACGCCCCACGGCGAATGGCTAGACCGTTACGGCAATCGTCTCGACAAGGCCGCGACGAAGGAAGGCGGTGCGTTCGCCAACGCCACCACTACGTTGCCAGATATGTGGCTCAAGGGCTTCAATGACCTGCTGTTCGGTTTCTTGCCGATGAACGTCCTGGCAGGCACGCCGCGCCATCCGCTGTTTGCGGCACCGCCCCGGAATTACATGCTGCTGGCCGCCAAGCGGTTAGCTATGCTGGTCAGGATCATCCGAGCCAAACACCCGGACGATACGGTAAACGTCGTCGCGCACAGCCAAGGCACCATGCTCGCACTGCTCGCCAATGCCTTTCTCAAAGACGAAGGCCAGCGGCCGATCGACAGCGCCGTGCTGATGAATTCACCTTACAGCCTGTTTGAACCTCTGGCTGAGCTCACGCAGCTTTATGCCGCCCAGCAAACCCGGGATACGCGTGTGAGCACGCTATCCGGAATACTTCATTTCATCGGCGACAGTCCTCATACCGTTCCCGCACTGGCCGACGTGGCCGATCCGGGGCAGTTCGAACGCTGCATCGGCGGACTGCGCTGGACAGGTATGGCTTGCGCCACCACGCTCAAGACCAGCACCGTAGGTTTCGACGAGCGCGATAACCGCGGCAGCGTTACGTTGTATTTCACACCACTGGATCAAACCGTGGGGCTGCGCAACGTGCAGGGCATCGGCTGGCAGGGCGTACCAGATGAAGTGCTGGCGCAACTCGGTCAGCGCTTCCACCAGCGCATCTTCACGGTGCGCGAACGTGACGGTATATCAGAAGAAGTGGGCGCCCATCCGCCCGGCTATCGCTACGTCATGCGACAGCCGGGCGAAAGCACCTGGGACGGTAACGGCCAGGGATTTACGGGTAATGCGAAAAAGTCCGAACTCGACGTGGGGCAAGCCGTGACGCTCAACGCTCCTGTGCTTCCGGAGCCATTCAAAGCGAACTTCGACTCAGGCGGAACCGCGGATTTCACTGGAGCGAAGGATGGCATCCACATGGTCAAGGCGGCGATGGACCCAATCGAAGCCTCAATAGGCCTCACCTACAAGGGATGGAAACCTGGCGTTTACCGAGACTATGAACTGGGCGCGGATGACCCGGCGCTGGCACACGGAAACAGCCGAGAGGCCGTTCAGGCAGCGCTGAACCAGGACAAGGAAACGTTCGACCTGACACAGGTGAGGCAGATCACTCAGCTTGAGAGCGGCAAGGTGCGCGTGACGCGTCTGGAGACGCCCAGTGATGCGCGTCGCCGCATGATGGAGACGCCCAATGACCAGCTTACAAAAGATGACGCGCTGTCGTTCCATTCGGCCATTCCATCAAATCCAGAGCATAGCCGAAAGGCTGTCGCGTACGACCTGGCTATTGGTCAGGCTCGGAGTATCGATGATGAGGTGTTCTATGCATATTTATGCAGGGTTGCGGATTGGAGATTGGGGTGGGGGAAGATCAACCAAAAGGACTCTGGCGTTCGCCACATGGATAACATCATGTCAGAAGAAAATCGGGAACTTACTGCAATGAATATTCCGAGTTCCGATGTAATGGAGAATTACTCGAAAGATGCGCCAGAAAACAAATTATTGATCGACGCCACGGCAGACTACTTCGCACACGGAAGGTCAGATACATATCCGGAATATTTCACCCCAGATATGCCGTCATTGGTGACGACCGAAACCCGGTCCGGGAGGAATGCGCGTCGTGGATAACGCTCCCCGGTTCCGTCTCTATCGGCGCGGTGATATTCGGACGTGCGTCGCGGGCTTGATATTCGTAGTTTTCGCAACAGCCTGTGCAGCTGCAGATACTTCCCCGCTCCGTCGACCGCTCAACGCACCTGTGACGATGCCAGACTTTGTCGGGAAAGCGAGTCCCCCTGCATCTCCCGCAATACATTCCATCGATGCCGACAATACGCGCCAAAGATCGGCATTTGTAAAGGATGCTTCTACCGTGACCACCTCACCGCTCTACAGTGCCCCGACATCATCACCGCACTTGGATACGCTGTCTGTCGTCAGCATAGGCCTGAGTCTGGATGTCTATCGCCAAGGACAAGTGTGGACGCTATTGCTGCAGCAGGATAGGCGCGAGCCCAACAGTCTACATGTCAGTTCGATCTTGCCGACGGATCCGGAAAAATACCCGGTAACCACGGATACAAAGAACAATGCCTATGATCAGCGCAAGCTTGATGCACTGGAATTGGCTTTGAAGGACTTTCGCGAAGCATGGCCAATTCCTACCGTCACTGTCGTGCGTGGGTGGAACCCGAAAGCTCCGAATTTGAGAATGCCTCCAGCAGAAACGACGGAAACATCGTTGCACAATATGGTGACGAATCTTCGCCCGGCAGCTGGCTTGCATTGGCACGAAATCAATCAACTAAAGAATGGTGTGATCTGTAACGACACGCCAGAAAGCGTAGTGGAGATGATCTTCCGCACTTTCGAAGCTGCTCCCGACCTGCCCGCGATACTCATTTACGTAGTGGATGGGTACAACATGGCCGCCATGCTATCGACCACTGACCAGCGCATAATTGGTGTTGGCAATGGCCCCCGACAGCCCGGCGAACTAACCGATTCCATCGTAGCCCTCGTCGTTGCCCGTCCAGAACGGGTGAACTGGTTACGCAATTTCGTTAAATACACCAAGGCCCCTCCTGGTCGTTCCATCTATCCCGGTTTCACCGGATGGGAGCAGCAACCACGCATGGCATTCCATCCATCGCCATTTGTTCCAGAGCCGTGGACTGAACTCGGTTTCAAGCAATGGGATGCAATGAAAACCCTCGCCATCCTGCACCGTCCGGTAGTTGTCCCCCTTTCCGAATCCTCCAAAGCTGGCGCACGCCTCAAAAACGATGCACTCACCAGCGCCCTGTCTGACGGCTGGACAACGGCCATCGAAAATATCACCCCAACGCCTTCGCGTGTGTTCTACGACGGTGGACAAACTCCCGTAAGGCCGCCACTGTCCGATCTAATTCCGGCCCTGATGGCAGCCGGCAGTCCGCTCGATCTGCTGGAATCGAATGAGAGTTACGACCTGACTCAGCGCCTCGGGGACACCGGTGCGGCTTCGCCGTTTGTCGCTATTGCGCTGGCCACCATGGCAACCTATCTCAACGCAGATACAAGCATGGTAGTACCGTTGCGCCGCGCTGATCAGGCTACGCTCATTACGCTCACTTCGGCCACGCCTGGCCGCAAACCCACCACCAATCCCTTCGGCGTGAACCTGCTGCCGCAGACGGCAAGCAGTGAGACGCCGTCGGCGAGAATCCGCGAACAACTGATCGCTGAACATCAGCAGACCCAGCCTCAGGTTCCGTATGTACCACCGCGCGACCCCGCGCTGATGGCGCGCGAGCAACGCATTCTCGATGACTTCATCCGCGGTGGCGAGGGTATCGATCTGTCTGGCGAGGGATAAACGAAGTTGTATTCATTAATTTAGCAACCCGAAACTATGCGGATAAAATTCCTACACTGACGCCACTTTCATTGAAGAAGATGTTTTCCGGTGCCCTCTACGCTGCGTGGATGGCCGCCGCAGCACTGGTTGCTGGTTGTACCAGCCCTATCGGCGAAACCGCTGACACAGGTAAAGGCGCATACGTCCAATCGTTCGCCCTGCAAGACCCATCGACCGGCCAACCGCTCGCGGACCGTCCGTATGCCGTGATCGCCGACTTGCGTACCCAAAATCAATCTGACGGGACATCAATCGTGCTGCGCGGCACGACGGATGCCTCAGGGCGTACCGCCGTTCTGCATTTCGAACAGCCGATCGCCAATTATCGAATTTACGCCGTAGAGCGTATCGGCAATGGTGTGAACGGTCGAAATTTTGTCGTGACACTTCCCGATGGGGTACGCCCCGCCGCCAGGCAGCCTTACTTCATTGATGGTTGCGATGGCCGTCCCGCATACAAGGGCTACACCGACGCCAACGGATCTACCGTCTATCTGACCAGTGACCAGTCCTGCGTTATGAGGATAAGGGTGGTAACGCGCTTCTGACACTCCCGCACCCCATTTCATTCGAGGACGAGCATGCATTTCCCCGGGAAGAGACCCATACGTGTCGGAGATTCGACCACGCACGGCGGCACAGTACTGCCGAGCGCCCATAGACTGGCCATAGACGGCAAGCAGGCAGCGGGCCTGGGCGACGATGTGATGTGCCCGCTTTGCGGGCTGACCGTGATTACCGAATGTGATCGGTCCTGGCGCCTGGGCGGGACCTTCGTGGCCCTGCACGGCCATAGAACCAGTTGCGGTGCAAGCCTGATTTCCAGCCTGCCGGGTTAGCGTAGGAGGACAATGCCTGCGAGCTTTAATAGACGCCGACCAGGGGCGTGACTGGACAGGAAGGATCGTGCACTGACCGACACCCAAAATCTGCGGACATGATGGCGTGCGGTTTCGCGGCGTTAAGTGGATCGCGCCGAATCTGGTCGTCACGAGAAAAACCCTCGGCGCATCAGTGAGTTGGCGAACTCGTCCATGGGTTACCCACAGGGCTATCAACGAAAACTGTGGAAAACTTTACAGTGCTAAGGAAGGACGCCGCCCCTCAACCTTTACGGTGACGTTTCTGGGTTGGATACGTCGCGGACATGACCATCAACATCGCCGACGCGTAGCGACTAAGCCAACCTAAACTAACCTCACCGCACCGCGCAAAACCAATCCCCAATCCCCCATAAGCATCGAACAATAACTTCGTAGGCCCCGAGCCAAAACGCATTATGGTGAGAGACCGTGCGCAACGTCCGCGCACGCTTTTACCGTTCCGATTCCATGCCGTCCCAAGTCGATGCGTTTTCCGCCTGGCTGATCGAAGGCCTCGAAGTCACCAGCACGCTGTTTCACGTCGGCCAGTATTGCGGCGCGTGGCAGGCTTCGACTAGCGGCCATCGCCGCGCCAGTTTTCACCTCGTCCTGCATGGCCGCTGCTGGCTGCATCTGCCGGCGCGGGCCGGCCGCCCGGCGCGCAGCGTGGCGCTCGCGGCCGGCGACGCCGTGTTCCTGCTCGACGATGTCACGCACTGCCTGTCGCCGCATGCGCTGCCGCCCGAAGCGGGCCAGGAGCGCGCGCGCCACGGCACGATGACGCCGCTCGACACGGCGAGCCTGCCCGCGTCCGACAGCCTCGGTCTCGCGTGCGGCTTCTTCGAGTTCAAGTCCGGTCTCGACAGCCTGATGCTCGACCTGCTGTTGCCCGATCACGTGATCGCGCGCCACGAACAGCCCGCGCTGCACGGCGCGCGCCAGATCTTCGAGCTGATCCGCGCCGAGGCGCATCTCGATCCGCACACGCCCTCGCCCTTGATCGCGCGCCTGACGAGCCTGCTGTTTCTCTACACGCTGCGCGCGCTCGATTCGAACGACGAACTCACGCCCTGCTTCTGGGCGCTGCTGCGTCGTCCGGCGTTCGCGCCGCTGGTGGCGGCGATCGTCGCCGAGCCGGGCAAGCGCTGGACCACGGCGAGCATGGCCGATTTCGCGCACATGTCGCGCGCGCGTTTCTGCAAGCAGTTCGCCGATCTCTGCGGTCAGCCGCCCGCGCAGTTCCTCACGCTCGTGCGCATGAAGCTCGCGGCGTCGATGCTGAGCACCGGCACGAGCATGCCCGATGCCGCCGAGCAGGTGGGCTACCAGTCCGAATCGGCGTTCGCGCAGGCCTTCAAGCGCGTGACCGGCGTGCAGCCCGGCGCGTGGCGTCGCGCGGCGACGGGCGACGCGGCGCTTGCCGCGCTGCACTGAGCGGACTCAGTTCGAACGCACTTCGAACGCACGCCGGAGCCGCCGCGAACGCGCAGCACCGCGCAAGACAATCGCGCATGAATCGCGGACAGCGGCGCATTGTCCGCGCCCCGTGCGGCACCCACAATCGGCGCATCGATCTGTACATCGGTATGCAAGCCGGTCTCCCTACCGATCCGCCTGTCGCTGCCGATTTCCGCCTATATCCGCCTGTCCGCGAGGAACCGAAATGAGCCGTCTGCCGCTGCACACCGTCGAGAGCGCCCCCGAGGCGAGCCGCCCTTTCCTCGAGCGCTCGCTCGCCGCGAACGGCTTCCTGCCGAACCTCGTCGCCTCGCTTGCGAATGCGCCGGTCGCGCTCGAAACCTATCTGAGCGTCGGCGAAATCAATGGCCGCAGCGGCCTCACGCTCGCCGACCGCGAAGCCGTGCAGATCACCGCCGCCGCGATTCACGGCTGCGGCTTCTGCGTCGCGGGCCACACGGCCGTCGCGTTGAAAAAGGCGCAACTGGCCGCGCCGCTGGTCGACGCGCTGCGCACGGGCCGCCCGAGCGGCGACGCGCGTCTGGACGCCGTGGCCGACTTCACGCGCGAAGTGATCGCCACGCGCGGCGCGGTCGCCGATGCGGCGCGCGCCGCCTTCACCGCCGCCGGTTTCAGCGACGCGAACGCGCTCGAAGTGATCCTCGGCGTGAGCCTCGCCACGCTCTGCAACTTCGCCAATAACTTCGCGCAGAACGAACTGAATCCGCAACTCGCGGGCTATCGCTGGAACGCGCACGACTATCTGCCCGGCCAATCGACACCCGCCACGGAGCACAGCGCATGACACGCCCCGCCGAGCTCACGCTGCCCGCCGATCTCGCCGCCTGGCTCGACGCGCACGCCGAATCGCTCGATACGGACAGCACGCACGCGGCCGAGGTCGTGCCGCGCCTGGGCCGCGCCGGACTGTTCCGCATCGGCGTTGAGCAGACGTTCGGTGGCACGGGCGGCACGACCGTCGACGCCATCGAGGCGATCGCCGCCGTCGCGCGCCGTTCGCTCGCGAGCGCGTTCGTGTTCTGGGGCCAGCGCACCTTCATCGAATATCTGCTGCAAAGCGCGAACGCCGCGTTGCGCGCGCGCTGGCTGCCCGCCCTGCTCGCGGGCGAACACGCGGGCGCGACCGGCCTCTCGAACGCGATGAAATACCTCAGCGCGATCGAGCCGCTGCAGATGCGCGCCGCGCCGCTCGACGCCGCGCAGACGCGCTTCGCACTCGACGGCGCGTTGCCGTGGATCACCAATCTGCGCCGCGAGGGCTTCGTGGTCGCGGCGGCATTCGATCGACACGACGGCGCGCCGCCTGCGATCTTCGCGCTGCCGCACGATGCGCCCGGCGTCGCGCGCAGCGACGACCTCGACCTGATCGCGCTGCGCGGCAGCAACACGGCTGCGCTCACGCTCGACGGCGCGCAACTCGACGCCTCCTGGCTGATCGACGCCGATGCGCGCGCCTTTCTCGCCCGCGCGCGTCCTGCCTTCCTCGGCCTGCAATGCGGCATGTCGATCGGGCTCGCGCGCCGCGCGCTCGATGCCGTGGACGCAAGCAGCCCGGCCGTGCGCGCCGCGCTCGCCGACGACGCCACCGCGCTGCGTCACGAACTCGACGCCCTCGCCGCTAGCCTCTACGCCGGCGTGACGAGCGGCGCGTTCGTCGCCGCGCCCGCCGCGCAGTTCGAGTTGCGCATCGGCCTCGCTGCCGTCGTGGACGCCGCCGCGCGGCTCGACGTACAGGCGGCGGGCGGACGCGGCTATCTGCGCTCGCACGCCTCGCGCGCCACGCCGAACGACACCGCGCGCCGCAGCCGCGAAGCCGCCTTTGTGCCGATCGTCACGCCGAGCCTCGTGCAACTGAAGTCGCAACTCGCGCAGCAACGGCGCAGCGAGGCCGCATGAACGGCGCGGACGCCATGAACGGCGACGTCGGCGCGCCGCAGGGCACGCCGCGTCTGCGACTGCGCGGCGTCGGACTGCGCCGCCAGCAGCGCAGCGTGCTCGCGAACGTCGATCTCGACGTCGCGCCCGGCGAACTCGTCTCGATCATCGGCGCGAGCGGCGCGGGCAAGTCGACGCTGCTGCGCGTCGCGGCGGGCCTGATCGCGCCGCAAGCGGGCAGCATTCACGTCGATGGCGCGCCGCTCGACGGTCCGCGCCCCGACGTCGCGCTCGCGTTTCAGGATGCCTGCCTGCTGCCGTGGCTCTCAGTCGAGCGCAACGTGGCCTTCGGCCTCGGTTTTCGCAAACAGCCGAAGCTCGCGCGCCGCGAACGCGATGCGCGCGTGCGGGCGGCGCTTCAGGCCGTCGGGCTCGCGCACGCCGCGCATTTCGCGCCGCGCCAGTTGTCGGGCGGCATGGCGCAGCGCGCCGCGCTGGCGCGTTCGCTCGCGCGCGCGCCGCGCACGCTGCTGCTCGACGAGCCGTTCGGCGCGCTCGACGAAGTCACGCGCGCCGACATGCAGCGCCTGCTCGTGCGCGTCGTGCGCGAGAGCGGCGCGGCGACGCTGCTCGTCACGCACGACATCGACGAAGCGCTGCTGGTGTCCGACCGCGTCGCCGTGCTCGGCCCGGAGGGTATCGCGCTCGATCTTCGCGTCGCGCTCCCCGAGCCGCGCGCAGACCAGGTCGAAGCGCTCGGTGCGCTGCGCGTGCGGCTCGTCGGTGCGCTGCACGCAAGCATCCACTCGACGATCCACGCCGCGCGTCACGCAAACGCGGATCACGCGCCACTTCCGGCCTGAATCACCGCATCGACTCACTGCATCGACTCACTGCACCGACTCACCGCAACGCCCCACCACAAGAGGAAGACCACCGCATGTGCCAGCTCCCCATGACCCGCCGCGAGTGGCTCAAGCTCGCCTCGATGTTCACCGTCGCGGGCGCGGCGCCGCTGCTGGGCGCCGCCACGGCGCGCGCGGCCATCGAGCCCGACGCGCCGCTGCGCATCGGCTATCTGCCGATCACCGATGCCGCGCCGCTGCTCGTCGCGCACAACAACGGCTATTTCGAGCAGGCGGGCCTCAAGGTCGAAAAGCCGACGCTCCTGCGTAGCTGGGCGCAACTCGTCGAGGCGTTTCTGTCCGGCCAGGTCAACGTCGTCCACCTGCTCGCGCCGATGACGATCTGGGCGCGCTACGGCAGCCACGCAAGCGCGAAAGTGGTCGCGTGGAATCACGTGAACGGTTCGGCGCTGACGGTCGCGCCCGAGATCGGGCAGGTCAAGGATCTCGGCGGCAAAACCGTCGCCGTGCCGTTCTGGTATTCGATTCACAACGTCGTGGTGCAGGACATGCTGCGCGCGCAGGGCCTCACGCCGGTGCTGACGCAGGACGGCGCGCTCAAGCCCAACGAAGTGCGGCTCGTCGTGATGGCGCCGTCGGACATGCCGCCCGCGCTCGCCGCGAAGCAGATCGCGGGTTTCATCGTCGCCGAGCCGTTCAACGCGGCCGCCGAAGCGCTGAAGGTCGGCAAGGTGCTGCGTTTCACCGGCGACGTCTGGCGCGATCACGCCTGCTGCGTCGTCTTCATGCACGAGCGCGATTTGAGCGGACGGCCCGAGTGGTCGCAGAAGGTGGTCGACGGCATCGTCAAGGCGCAGGCCTGGACGCGCACGCATCCGCAGGAAGCGGCGCAATTGTTGTCGAAGAGTGGGCCGAACCGCTATACGCCGCACGCGGCGGGCATTCTGCAAACCGTGCTCGCGCCCTCGCCCGCCGACGAAGGCCGCTATCTCGCCGACCGCGCGATCGTCCATGCCGACTGGCACGAGAAGCGCATCGACTTTCAGCCCTATCCGTATCCGGCCTACACCGAGGAACTCGTGCGGCGGCTCAAGACCACGCAGCTGCAAGGCAACGGGCAGTTTCTCGGCGCGCTCGATCCGGCCTTCGTCGCGCGCGATCTCGTCGACGACCGCTTCGTGAAAAAGAGCATCGACGCCGTGGGCGGCATGAAGACTTTCGGCCTGCCCGACACCTACGCGCGCACGGAGACCATCGTTGTCTAGCTTCAGCGATACATCGGGCGAGCGCGATGCCGCAAACATCGCCCTAGCCGCACACACGCCCGCCAGCCGCCTGCGCCAGCGCGCGGCGCGCGTGCTGCTCGGCGTCACCGGACTCGCGGCCATCGTGCTCGCGTGGTGGATCGGCGTGGCGCTGGTCTCGCGTCACAGCGCGCTGGCCGCGCAGTTCGGGCCGCTCGCCGCATGGCGCACGTTTCCCGCGCTGATCGGCGAGGATCAGCTGTTCACGCATATCGGCGCGAGTCTGCGCAGGATCGGCGTGGGGCTCGCGTGGGCGATGCTGTTCGGCGTGCCGCTCGGCTTTCTGATCGGCCGCTTCAAGGCGCTCGAAACCGCGCTGTCGCCCGCGCTGCAATTCCTGCGCATGATCTCGCCGCTCGCGTGGATGCCGATCGCCGTGATGTCGCTCGGCGTCGGCGACCCGCCCGTGTATTTCCTGCTGACCTTCGCGGCCGTGTGGCCCATCGTCATCAGCACGGCGGCGGGCGTGCAGCAGATCGACACGCGCTGGGTCCAGCTCGGCGAGAGTCTGGCCGCGACTCGCGCCGAAATGCTCTGGCACATCTACGTGCCCGGCATCGCTGCGCATGTGCTGACCGGCGTGCGCCTCGCCATCGGCATTCTGTGGATCGTGCTGGTGCCCGCGGAAATGCTCGGCGTGAATTCCGGGCTCGGCTTTCTGATTCTCGATTGCCGCGACCGGCTCGCCTATTCCGAACTGATGGCGGTCGTGCTCGTGATCGGCGCGCTGGGCTTTGCGCTCGACACAGTGGCGCGCGGGGTTTATCAGCGCTTTGGCGCGGTGCGCGAACGCGAATGAACACGGCAGCGCGCTTCGATGCTTATCAGCATTGCTTGGTTGGTGCGCGGCGGTGCGGGTTTTAGAGTGCTCGTTTTGCTCAACGCCGCTCAACGCGACGCAACCTCACGGACCCGCCATGTTCTCGAGTACCCGCCGACGCTTTCTCTTCAACGCCTCGATGCTCGGCGCGGGCGCGCTGCTCGCACGGCCCGGTTTCGCGGCGGCAGCAACCGCGGCGACATCGACCGTGCGCATCGGTTATCAGAAGTCGTCGACGCTGATCACCGTGCTCAAGACGCAAGGCACGCTCGAAACGGCGCTCGCGCCGCTCGGCGTGAACGTGAGCTGGAGCGAGTTCGCCAGCGGCCTGCCGCTCACCGAGGCGCTCAACGCCGAAGCGATCGACCTCAGCGCCGACGTCGCCGACACCGTGCCGATCTTCGCCCAGGCCGCCCACGCGCGCTTCGTCTATCTCGCGCAGGAAGCGCCCTCGCCGGGCGCGCAGGCGATCATCGTCAAGCGCGCGGGCGTGCTGCACACGGCCGCCGATCTGCGCGGCAAGGACATCGCCGTGACCAAGGCCGCGGGCAGCCATTACCTGCTGCTCGCGGCGCTCGCGAAAGCGGGCGTGCCGCCGGACGCCGCGCGCATCCACTACCTCACGCCCGCCGATGGGCGCGCCGCCTTCGAGCGCGGCAGCGTCGATGCGTGGGTGACGTGGGATCCGTATGTGGCGTCGGTCGATCAGCAGGCCGACGTGCGCATTCTCGCGGACGGCAACGGGCTCGCCTCGTACCAGCGCTACTATCTGGCCTCGACGCGCTACGCCGAAGCGCGCCCCGACGTGCTCGCCGCCGTGTTCGCGCAGTTGCGCGAGGCGGGCGACTGGGTGCGCAAGTCGCCGCAGGACGCCGCGCGTCTGCTCGCGCCGGTCTGGGGCCTCGACGCCGCCACGATCGAGCGCGCCAACGCGCGCCGCAGCTACCTCGTGCGCCCGGTCGAAGCGGCGAATTTCGGCGAGCAGCAGAAGATCGCCGATACCTTCCTCGCGGCCCGTCTCCTGCCCGCCGCCGTCGACACAGCGCACGCGCAGCGCTGGGATTTCAGCGGCAAGCGCGCGGTGACGATCGGGGCGTAAACGGCGCTTGAAGTTGTTTCGAAGCGTTGTTTCAAAGCGTTGGCCCAAAACGTCGCCGCATAACGCCTGTATCGGTTCAAATCCGCGCGGGCTGTATCTGACGCTCGCGCTGCCGGATCGGTAAGGTTCGATGCTTCATCGATCGAACCGGAGCCCGCATGCGCATCGACGCCGTACCGTTTGGCATCACGAACTGGGACACCGTGGAGCCGACGCTCCACGCGGGCGAGCACGGCAGCGCGTCGTGGCGCACGCGCCAGTTCGGCGCGATCCGCGTGCGTTTCGTCGAATACAGCCCGGGTTATGTCGCCGATCACTGGTGCACGAAGGGCCACGTGCTGCTGTGCGTGGCGGGCGAACTGGAGACGGAACTCGCGGACGGACGCCGCTTCGTCTTGACGCCCGGCATGAGCTACCAGGTCGCCGACGACGCCGAACCGCACCGCTCGTCGTCGCCGAAAGGCGCGACGCTGTTCGTGGTCGATTGACTCGCGCCCACGTAAAATCCCGTCCATCAGCGCATTACGCACAATCACGGACAGGAGGAGCGCGGTGGCAATCGTTGGCGTCATGGGTTCCGGCAAGACCGAATGGCCGGAACTGTCGGTCCCGCTGGGACACTGGATCGCCGGGCAGGGTTTCGACCTGCTGACCGGCGCGGGGCTGGGCGTGATGCTGTCGACGGCACGCGCGTTCGCGACCACGCCCGGACGCAAGGGCCGCTCGATCGGCATCATGCCGAGCGAAGCGCATCCCGTGCAGGGCTTCGCGCCGCTCGCGGGCTATCCGAATCCCTATATCGACCTGCCGATCCTGACGCCGCTGCCGCGCAAGCTCGCCGACGCGCCCGACGACGCGCTGAACCGCAATTACGTGAACGTGCTGACGAGCGACGTCGTGGTGGCGCTGCCCGGCGGCCCGGGCACGCTCGATGAAATCCGGCTGGCGACGCGCTTCGGCAAGCCGCTGATCTGCGTCGGCCCCGAAGCGGCTTTCGAGGGCGCGCCGCCCGGCACGCGCATCGTCGCCGCGCTCGAAAACGTTTTCGCGTTCGTGCTCGACCAGACGCAGGCGGCGCTGACCGTTCGCGCGGCCGCGCCCGCGTCCTCAGAGGGCTGACGAGGCTCAGCGGCGGCCAGCGCGCCTATCCGGCCGCGCCCGCGCCGAACAGGTCGTCGTCGTCCTGATCGGGCTGCTCGGCGTAGAGCACCAGCACGCGCTGGACGTCGCGGACGAACGCCTCCATCGCATCGAGACACGCGTCGCTGCCGGCCGGGAAATCCTCAGGATTTTTCTTGCCCTGAGCCCGCCGGATCGCGCGAATGCTGGCCTCAAGGGCGCGTGCTTCAGCCCAGATGGGATCGTCCTCGGGAAGTTGGGATGAATCGTGCGTCATGCCCGGATTTTCGGCATCCGGCAGGCGAACTTTAGACGATTGGCACGATGTTTTTAGAGTCCCCGCCCCAGAACCTCAGCGCAACCGATACCCCACGCCGCGCACCGTGACGATCTGCTCCGCGCCGAGCTTGCGCCGCAACGCGTGTACGTGCACGTCGACCGCGTTATTCACGACGCTTTTCCGGCGCCCGTAAATGCGCATCGCCAGTTCGGCGCGCGTGAAAATGCGCAGCGGCTCGTTGACCAGCGCGAACAGCAGCCGGAATTCGCTGGGCTTGAGCGCGACGGACGCGCTGTTGAACTCCACCGCGCAGCGGCTGTGATCGAGTTTCAGATCGGCGAGCGCGCCGTGTTCGACGTTTTGCTGCGGGCGGCGCAGCAGCACGCGGATGCGCGCGCTGAAATCGGCGGGATCGAACGGTTTGATCAGGTAATCGTCGGCGCCCGCGTCGAGCGCGGCCATCGGGTTCTCGGCCGTGTTCCGGCCGATCATGGCGATGACCGGCGCGCTGCCGCCGCGATGGCGATAGCGCCGCAGCATGTCGAGCGCGTCGAGGCGCGCGAAGCCTAGCGCGAGCAGCACGAGATCGTAGCTGCCGTTCTGGAGCGACAACTCGGCTTCGTAATCGTTACTGGCCCAGTCGGTTTCGTGACCGGCGCTGCACATCAACTCGTAAATCGGGCCAGCGATCGTTTCATCATCTTCAAGCAGCAGCAATCGCACAAGCGCCTCCCATCATCGAGAGGAATTTTCGCCGCCGCAGGCTTAGGAGAACCTTAATTGGCGCGCCTCGCAGCAATCGCCATGCCGGTTATCGCACCGTTTTTTATTTAAACCGTTCGTGACTGCGCGATTTTATTGAATCGATTTAAAACATGGCCGAATGAATTGGCGTGGAATTGGCGCGGTTTAATCGGGCTCCAGAGCGGCCTCCAGACCGGTCTCTCAAGCGGCCTCTCAAACGGCGTATCAAGCGGCCTCGTTAGCTATCCTCGCCGCCGTTATGTGCGCCAGCCCACCAATGGCTGCACGATAGCGGGATTCAATTTGAATCCCGCCGGTCATCGACCTGTAATGCAAATCTGTATCACGCGCTTTGGCCGAATAACAAGGCGTGGCGCGGCGCGCAACGGCCGCCCCGAACCCAGGTCGACCCGCATCGAATCCGACCCATCCGACGAATCGGGCCGTAATCGGGGCATGCCGTGCCGCGCCAATCGAGTGGAGACGCCCGTGAGAACAACGCGAAGCCTGATCACCGCGCTGACGGCCGCGCTGCTGGGCGCGTCGATCAGCGGTTTTTCCGGCCTGTGCCTGCCCAGCGCGCACGCGGACGGCGTGAGCGGCGCCGGCAGCACCTTCGCCGCGCCGCTCTACGCGCGCTGGGCCGCCGACTACCAGAAGTCGGGCGGCGGCAAGGTCAGCTATCGTCCGACCGGTTCATCGGAAGGGCTCAAGCAGGTGCTCGCGCGCGAAGTCGATTTCGCGGGCTCCGACGCCCCGCTCACCGACGATCAGTTGAACAAGGCCGGCCTGCGGCAATTCCCGACCGCCATCGGCGGCGTGGTGCCGGTCGTCAATCTGCCGGGCATCAAGGCGGGCGAGCTGATGCTCACGGGCGAAGTGCTTGGTGACATCTTCCTCGGCAAGATCCAGTACTGGGACGATCCCGCCATCGCGCGCCTGAACCCGAAGCTCAAGATGCCCGACACGCCGATCGCCGTGGTGCGGCGGCTGGACGGCTCCGGCACGACGCTGATCTGGACGCACTATCTCGCGCAGGTCAACGCGGAATGGAAGCGGCGCGTCGGCGAAGGCACCAGCGTGCGCTGGCCGCTCGGCATCGGCGGCCGGGGCAACGAAGGCGTGGCGACGTTCGTCGGTTATCTGCCCGGCGCGATCGGCTATATCGCCTGGGACTTCACGAAGCACAACCGCCTGACCTACACGGCGATGACCAACGCGGCGGGCACGGTCGTCGAACCGGGCGCGGCGTCGTTCAGCGCGGCGGCGGCGAATGCCGACTGGTCCGGCTCGCTCTATCAGGTGCTCACGAATCAGCCCGGCAAGGACGCCTGGCCGGTGATGGGCGCGACCTACGTGCTGCTGAGCACGACGCCCGCGAAACCGGGCCGCGACAAGGAAACGCTCAAGTTCTTCGACTGGGCGCTCACGCATGGCGAGCCCACGATTCAGGCGCTCGATTACGTGCCCTTGCCGGACATGGTCGTGGCGAAGATCCGCGCGCAATGGCATGACGGCGACACGCGCAACGCCGAGGACGTGGCGCGCAAATCGATCGCGGGACAGTGAGCGGTTTTGCCTGGACGCTTAAGTTTGAGGACGACGATGACGCTCGCGGTCAGCGCGCGTCAACGCCCGGCGCGTGATGAAACGCGAGTTCGAGCCCGATGCGCTCGCCGCCGCGCACCCGGCTGATGGCGTGCTTGAGCCCGACGCGATAGACGCCCTGCGCCCCTTCGCACGGACGCAGCGAGGTCGCCACGATGGCGAGATCGCCGGGCCGCAGCGGCACCACCATCGGCCGCGACTGCATGCGCGGCCGGCGCTCCGTCATCACGAATTCGCCGCCCGTGAAGTCGCGCTGCGGCTCCGAAAGCACCGCGACGGCCTGAAACGGAAACACTTCGCCGCCGTCGTCGCGCTGATGTAGCGCCTGCCAATCCTCGGCGCTCAAATGCGAGACATTCGATTGCGGCTGCGTTTGTCCGGCCGCGAGATTGGCGTCGAGAAAGGCGCCCCAATGCGGCGCGAAACGGTGCGGCGCGCCGAGCTTCGCGCTCCATCGGTTCGCAATGGGCGCGAGACGGCGATACAGCGCGTCGCGCCACGCGCTCAGCGGCGCGGGCAAGGCATCGCCGAAATAGCGCAGTTCGCCGCGCCCGAGATCGAGCGATTCCAGCGCGACGCGGCGCCGATAAACCGGCTCGCCAGCGCGCGCGAGTTCGTGTCCGAGCGACAGCGCCTGAGCCGTTTCGATGCAGCCCGCCAGCACCGCATAGCCTTCGGCGTTCAATTGCGTTTCGATGATCGCCCAGTCCAGCTGATCGAAAGGCGTGTCGAGCTTCGTCATAGTCGTTCGGCATCCTTGCTATCTAGCGTGCGTCGTGAAAGATGAGCCCGACGGTGTAGCGATTGCCGCTACGCACGACGCTCACGCCGTGCCGCATCGCGACTTTGCGATGTCCACCGCGCTTGCCCGCCGCCGGACGATGATGCACCGCGAACACCACGGCATCGCCTTGCGCGAGCGGCACGACTTCGGCGCGCGGCGCGCTCGATCCACTCGACGCCGATTCCGTCATCACGAATTCGCCGCCCGCGAAGTCGCGTTCCGGCGCGCTGAGCAGAATGGCGACCTGCAACGGAAAGACATGGTCGCCGTAGAGGTCCTGATGCAGACAGTTGTAGTCGCCGCTGCCGTAACGCAGGATCAGCGGCGTCGGACGCGTTTGTCCGGCGCGATGGCAGCGCGAGAGAAAGGTGTCGAGATCGTCGGGATAATGTTCGTCGATGCCCAGTTGACGATGCCACCGGTTCGCGATGGGCGCGAGCCGCGCATAGAGCGCGTGGCGCAACGCGTCGAGCAATGGCGGCAGCGGATACGAAAAATACCGATATTCGCCGCGCCCGAAATTGTGGCGCGCCATCACGATGGTCGAGCGGAACCGCGCGTCGTCCGCGTAGAGTGCGGTGAGCGAATCGCATTGCGCCGGGGTGAGCAGCGCGGGCAGGATCGCGTTGCCGTAGCGATCGAGCGACGTGGCCGCGGCGTGCCAGTCGGTGCCCTCCGGCGCGGTGTTCGCGCGCGGCGTGAAATCGAAACCCTCCTGCACTGCAAGCGTCATGATGCGTACCTGAAAAGCCCTGAGCCGTTTCAGCCGCAGTGTACGCGCAACGAGCGCGGATCGAACTCCGCTTTTTGCGCTCGAATTGGGTTCGAAATGTGCACGAATCTAGGCCCGCGCGCGCTGACGCCACAGAATCGCGCCATACACGATCCCCGCGGCGGCACTCGTGCAGCCCGCGTAATAGACGAGCCCCATCGCCCAGCCCGCCTCGCCGACGATCATGCGCAGCGTGATCGCGAGCGCGCACCAGCCCGCGATCCTGAAGCCGCGCGTGCGCCCGGCGTCGAGCGCGCGCCCGAGCACGGCGACCTGATGCCGCTCCATCGCCATCGCGAGGAACGCGAACGCCATCACGCACAGCAGCAACGTGAGCCCGACCATCACGCCTCCTCCTCTTGTTGCACCGGCGCCGTCGCGCGCCGCCCCGCCGCTTTCACACGCGGACGATGATTCGCCGTGCGCCACGCGAGCACCGCATGGAGCGCGGCGAACGCCCACATCATCAGATCGAAGCCCGCGAACACGAGGTCGCCTTGCGCGAGGCTGCGCCAGAACGGACGCTCCGTGGTGAACGCGTTGAGCACCGGCAGCAGCGCGAGCAGCGCGGCCGCGAGCCAGAGCAATTCGATCCACGCGCGCTTCGCGGGACGCACGAGCGCGTAGAGCAGCGTCGCGGCCCAGACCGCGAAGAAGACATTGATTTCCGTATCGGCGCGATGCGCAAGCGCCACGGGCAGCAGCCGGTTGCTCCACAGATACGCCGTCATCGCAATCGACAGCCCCGCGATGCTCGCGATGTTGAGCCGCTCCACGACGCGAAAACCGAAATAAGGACGCGCCGGATCGGCCAGCTTCTGGCGGCGCTTGACGGTCCACATCACGAGGCCCGTGCCGACCATCGCCGTGCCCGCGAGGCTGACGAGGAAATACAGCCAGCGCGCGGACAGATCGCCGAAACGGCCCATATGCAGCGCGTAAAGCACGCCGCGCGTTTCGGCCGCGCCGCCCACATGGTCGTGCGTTTCGAGCAGCTTGCCGCTCACGCCGTCGAACAGCAGATATTGCGGACTCACCGAGACGCGCAGCGCCTCGCCGCGCGAAACCGCCACGCGCGCGCTCGCGTCGCCGGGATTCGTCGCCGTCACGCGCAGCACGTTGTTTTCGCCCCAGCGCGCCTGCGCCTCGCGCACCATCGACTCGACGTTCGCGAGCGGCGCGGCCACGCCCTGCGGCTTGCCCGGACGGATGAACGCGTTCAGCTGCGCGGCGACTTCCTGGCGCTGCGCCGCCGTCTTCAGCGCGATCTCGCCGCCCCACGGCATGTACATCGTCATCAGCGTGACGAGGCCCGTGTAGGTGATCATCAGATGGAACGGCAGGCCGAACACCGAGAGCGCGTTATGCGCGTCGAGCCACGCGCGCTGGCCCTTGCCCCAGCGGAACGTGAAGAAGTCGACGAAGATCTTCTTGTGCGTAATCACGCCGCTGATGATGGCGACCAGCATGAACATCGCGCAGAAACCCGCGAGCCAGCGGCCCCACATCACCGGCATGTAATAGAACTGGAAATGGAAGCGGTAGAAGAATTCGCCGCCGAGCGTGTCGCGCGCCTTGACCGCACGGCCCGTCGCCGGATCGAACACGCCTTCCTGGAACATGCCCTTCTGGGCGGAGCCGGGCGGCGTGCGCCAGAAGGCGCTGGCGAGATTGCTGCGCGACGTTGGCAACTGCACGCTCCATTGCGTGGTGCCCGCGGCGAGCGCGCCGAGCGTCGTCGCCACGCGCTGCGCGACGGCGGCCGGATCGGGCACCTGCTGCTGATGCGCCAGCTCGGGGCGCATCCATTGCGAAATCTCTTCCTTGAAATAGCTGACCGTGCCGGTCAGAAACATCGCGTAAAGCAGCCAGCCGACCAGCAGGCCCGCCCACGTGTGCAGATCGGACATGCTCTGGCGCACGCCTTTGCCCTGCGGCTTGTTCGGCTTGTTTGCTTTGGCGCGCTTTCGCGCCGGCGGCGTTGCCGGGTTGGGATGCGTCATCACTTTGCGCCTCCGGCCGCCGTCCATACCGACCACGACGCCAGCAAAAGCGGCGCCGCCGCGATCAGCAGTCCGCCCCAGGCGCGCCGCGCGCTGCGCGCGAGAAACACGCCGATCACCACGCACGCGTAGACGACGAAGCTCGCCAGCATGCCCGCGATGACCGCTTGCGGCGCGGCGATCGGCAAGGCGAGCGTGGCGACGCTCGTGAGCGCGGCCAGCGCGTAGCCGCCGAAGATCGCCGCGACGATGCGCGAAATCAGCGAAACGAGCGGCGCCGCACGGCGCACGCGGGCGAGCGCGGCACTCATGCGCGCCGGGCCGCGGCGGTGGCCGGGGTGGCGAGGATAAAGAGGGACAACACAACGAAATACGCGGCGGACAACACAGGCATGGCGGTCATCATGAAAGCGAAAAGACGGAAAGCGGCGAGCGCCGCAATGATCTCGTAAGTTGCGCGCGTTCGCCAGCCATTGCGCATTGCCGCGGATTTCGCGGCGTTCGATCCCGCGTTCGATGGCTTGTTCGATCCCGCGTTCGATGGCTTGTACGTTTGCGCGCTCATCCTTCATGACACGCGAGCCGCCCCAAAAGGGACAGCCGCGCGCCCGCTTTTTGTAACGGCGCATGACGCGCGCCGTTTCCCGAAGCGCCGTCCGCTCGCTATTTGCGCCAGGAACCGTGCGGCAACTCCACGTCGCGCCGCGCGTCGGCGATCGCCCGCGCCATGCCCGCGCGGTCGAGCGGAATGCAGTACGCGGGCTTCGCGCGCTCGAAGCGCCAGCTTTGCGCCAGCCCGCCCGTCTCGACGACATCGAAACCATAACGGTCCTGCCAGGCGCTCACGCGGTCTTGCGCGGCCGCGTCGTCGCTGGCGAGCGGCAGCGCGCGCCGCCCCGGCTGGCCGCCGGGCGCGCCCGTGGTGCCGATATCGGCGGCCAGGATCGCGTTGAACGCCTTCACCACGCGCGCGCCCTGGAAATGGGCGGCCACGATCTGGCTCGTGGTCGTCTCGCGCGCGTCGAGCGCGGCGACGTGGCCGTCGCGGTCCGGGTAGTAATTGCAGGTATCGACGACGATGCGTCCATCGAGCAGGCCCGGCGGCAACTGCGCGAGATTGCCGAACGGCACGGCCAGCACGACGATGTCGCCGAACGCCGCCGCCTGCTCAATCGTCCCGAGTTCGCAGCCGATAGCCGCGCGCGTGCTCGTCAGCGTCTGCGGGCCGCGCGAGTTGCTGAGCATCGCGGAGTCGCCGTGACGCAGGGCGAGTTCCGCCATCGCCCGTCCGATAAAGCCTGCGCCAATGATGCCGATTTTCATGCCGATGTCCTCCTGACGGCCTCGCGCCGTCGCCAAGTAGTGGTTGCGGTTTTCGCGGCGCATCACACGCACGCCCCGGATGCCACTATGATTCGAACACTGGACGCGATAAAGCGGCGAGAATGATTGGCTGTCGAAAAGAATCGTTTCGAATGGGGAAGCAGCGATGGATCGATTGACCGGCATGGCGGCGTTTGTGAAGACGGTCGAATGCGGCTCGTTCGCGGCCGCGGGCAAGGCGCTCGGCATGACGCCGCAGATGGCCGGGCGCCACGTCGCCGAACTGGAAACCCGCATCGGCACGCGCCTGCTGAACCGCACCACGCGGCGGCAGAGCCTCACGGAAGCGGGCCACGCGTTCTACGAGCGCTGCCGCGCGCTGCTCGCCGACGCCGAAGCCGCCGAGGCCCAGGCGCGTTCGCTGGCCGACACGCCGCGCGGACGCCTGCGCATCACCGCGCCCGTCACCTTCGGCGCGTTCGCGCTGCCCGAGGCGATCGCGCGTTTTTTGAGCCGCTATCCCGAGGTGCAGATCGATCTCACGCTGACCGATCGCTTCGTCGATATCATCGACGAGGGCTACGACGCCGCGATCCGGCTCGGCGCGCTCAACGACTCGACGCTCGTCGCGCGCGCGCTCAAGCCGTATCGCTTCGTGGTGTGCGCCTCGCCCGCCTACCTCGCGGCGGCGGGCGCGCCCGAGACGCCGCATGCGCTGATCGAACACGAATGTCTGGGCTTCGCCTACACATCGGCGCCGCCGGCGAGCGGCTGGGGATTTGTCGAGAACGGTCAGGCGTGGACCGCACCGATCGCGCCGCGCCTGCGCGCCAACGACATGAAGGCGCTGATCACGGCGGCCATCAACGGACTCGGCATTGCGCTCGCGCCCGAGACCGCCGTGCGCGACGCGCTGCGCGACGGCACGCTCGTGCCGCTGCTCACCGGATACGAACTGGTGGCGCGGCCCATGCACATCGTGATGGCGAGCAGTCCGACGACGCTCAAGCTGCGGTATTTCGTGGAGGAAGTGGTGGCGGCGTTCGGCGCGTGAAACGGTCGCCGCGCGGCAAGGAAAGCGACGCGGCGCGTCAGAGCGCCTCGTGACACAGCGACATCATCCGCTGCACCATCGTGGAGGCTTCGTTGAGTTCCATCTCGGCGGTAAAGAGCACCGAGACGCTCGACAGGCGCACGGCGATACCCGCGCCCAGCAGGTCGCGGCTCGCGATCTTCAGCGCGAGCTGGCCGAGGCGCACGCGGTCGAGCCAGTGCATCGTCAACGCGCTCTTGTCCAGCCATTCGCGGCAGCACTGCACGACGTGATCGACGCGCCATTCCTGCGTGAGCGCATACGACGACGCGGCGATCGCGACCAGATAGCAGAGCAACTCGGGGCGTGCACTGCTCGCTTCGACAAATTCGACTTTCACGGCTTGCTGTCCCTGATTTCCCGGCGTGGAATCAGTCCACGCCGCTACTGAAACGAAGTCCTCTACCTATGGGCGGGTGCGGCAAAAGCAAGCATTGTGCACCCGAAAATACTCGCAGATTCATCTGGCCAGCATGAAAGTTTCGCGACTGGTTTTGCCGACCGGATTCGCCGATCAGCCGACTGAATTTGCCGATCTGCCGACTATACGCGCACTCGGCGACAGCAGGCATAAACGGCGAATCGATCTGCATGAGATCGCTGCGCGCGAAGGGAGTTCGCATCCCGTTCATGCGAGCCCCGCCGAAAAACACGCCATAAACAAAAACGTTGCGTGCACTTTCTTCCCGCGCGCTGCCACGAATCTGCACCGCGAATCACCGTTCGCCGATGTCTTGCAATCCGCATAGCGCGCGCGTCGAACACCAACTCATTGCTGCATAACGCAGTTTCGATTCCTCGCGCATAGCGTGCAAAAAGAGCCGCCGCGCGGCATGCCGCTTGCTCCGATGCGCGCGCGTTAACCCGCAAATGCGCCCGCAAATTCGCTAGCAAATGCGACCGCGAAATCGCCCGCACCCGCGAAAGCGACACGCGGATCACGCACATCGATTCGTCCCATTTCCGCCATGACATCGAGCGCCGCTTGATGTGCTCATCGTCATCGCGTCACCGGTTTTTCCGCATCAGGAGTTTTATCCATGTTCACGAAGCGCATGTGCGCCACGCTCGTCTGCACCGCGATTGCCACGATCTCGCCCGCGTCCCACGCGCAGCAGTACACCACCGACTGGCTCGCCAACACGTACGGCACACTCGCGGCGCACGTCGGCAACGGCGCGCGCTCGATGTGGGTCGCGCCCGAAGGCGTCATCTATACGTCATCGCTCTGGGACGAGAACGAAGGCGGCGTCGCGATCTATCAGAACGACAAGAGCCTCGGCTCGATCGGCATCCACGACGAATTCCAGGGCGGCGCCATCACCGGCAACGCCACCGATATCTTCGTCGCGCTCTCGGCGAACACCTCGTACGGCAGCGGCACCGTGGGCCGCTACAACCGCGCGAGCGGCCAGCGCGACCTCACGTTCAACGTGAGCGTATGGAACGCCCTGAGCCGCGTGGATGCCATCACCGGCCTCGCCACCGCCGGCACGCTGCTCTACGTGAGCGACTTCTACGGCAACCGCGTGCGCGTCTACACGACCGACGGCGCCTGGCAGCGCGATATTTCGATCGGCAACCCAGGCGCGCTCGCGCTCGACAACGCGGGCAACGTCTGGATCGCGCAAAAGAGCGCGGGCACCGTGACCGCATTCAGCCCGGCGGGCGCGCAGCTTCAGCAGATCCAGATGCCGGCGGGCTCGCAACCGTCGGCGCTCTACTTCGACGCGACCACCGCGCAGCTGATGATCGGCGACAGCGGCCCCGACCAGAACATCAAGCTCTACAGCCTCACCGGTATGCCGACGCAAACCGGCAGCTTCGGCGTGAAAGGCGGCTATCTCGACACCACGACCGGCATCAAGGGTCAGGTGGGCGACAAGCGCTTCACGCGCGTGACGGGAATCGGCAAGGACAGCACCGGCAATCTCTACGTGCTCAACAATCCGTGGGGCGGCGGCTGGGATCTCGGCCGCAACGGCGGCACCGACATCCACGCATACAACGCGGCGGGCGCGCTGCTCTGGAAACTCCAGGGCCTGAATTTCGAAGGCGTGGCCGCGCCCGATCCGGTCACCGACGGCGCGCTGTTCTACAGCGGCACCGCCATCTACACGGGCACGGCGGGCGGCACCTTCGTCGCCAATACGGTCGATCCGTTCACCTACCCGAACGACCCGCGCCTGAACATGAACGACACGCAGCGCGACGAACACTTCGGCCAGCTCGTGACGGTGAACGGCAACCGCATCCTGGTGGCCTCGGGACAGAACCCCGGCATCTTCTACTTCTATCACTTCAATGCCGCCAGCGGCTATATCGCCATTCCCGACGGCTCGATTCCGGGCACGCCGTTCAACACCTCGCTCCAGGTGACGGGCGGCTTCTGCCTCGACAGCCGTGGCGACGTCTGGGCCGGGCTCAACCGCACGAATCACATCTACCACTATCCGCTCACCGGCTTCGACAGCACCGGCAAGCCGCAATGGGGCGCGGCCACGACGATCTCAACGCCGGAGAGCGTGCGGCCGACGGCACGCATCGTCTATCTGCCCGAAAGCGACACGATGATTCTCGCCCAGGGCCTCGCGGGCAACTGGGACTGGACCGCGATGAACGGCTATATCGAGGTCTATCACGGCTGGAGCTCGGGCAACATCAACCGGCCGAGTCCCGTCATCACGCTCACCAGCGCGAATCCGAAGTCGATCGCCGCAGCGGGCAACTATCTGTTCGTCGGCTACGTGCATACGGTGCCCAACATCGACATCTACGATCTGACGACCGGCAAGCTCGTCACCACGCTGACCAACGCGAACCCGGCCAACGTGGACGTGGGCAACGATGTCGATTCGATGTACGGCCTGCGCGTGTATCTGAATTCGGCCGGGCAATACGTGATCACCAAGGACAATTACAACGGCACGAGCGTGATCGTGCATCGCTGGACGCCGTGAGATCGCACGCGGATTTTCACGCGTATCAGCACGCCGATTAGCGTGTGAATTCGTGCATCTTCAAGCCGGGGATTGAATTTTCGAGACGATCGGTCTAATATCCCCGGCATGGATGAATCGACCGACCGGCCGCGACGCGGCCGCCCTCGCAAAGACCCGCACGCGCACGCCGATACGCGCGCCACGCTGATCCGCGCGGGCATGGAACTGCTGACCGGGCAAAGCTTCGCCGCCACCGGGCTCGACGCCGTGCTCAAGCGCGTGGGCATGCCGAAGGGCTCGTTCTATCACTACTTCGAGAGCAAGGAAGCGTTCGGCCGCGCGCTGCTCGACGCCTACGACGCCTACTTTCTCGCCAAGCTCGATCGCTGGCTGCTCGATGCATCGCGGCCCGCGCTCGATCGCCTCGCCGCTTTCGTCGACGACGCCAAGGCCGGCATGGCGCGCCACGACTACACGCGCGGCTGCCTCGCGGGCAATCTCGGCATCGAAGTCGACATCCTGCCCGAAGACTTCCGCGACACGCTCGAACGCGTGTTCCAAGGCTGGCAGGCGCGCGTGGCGGCCTGTTTGCGCGAGGCGCAGCAAGCCGGCGAACTCGCCGCCGACGCCGACCTCGACGCGCTGGCCGCGTGCTTCTGGATCGGCTGGGAAGGCGCGGTGATGCGCGCGCGGCTGGTGCGCAGCGCCGCGCCGCTCGATACGTTTTTCAAGGGATTCATCGCCGGGCTGCCGCGCGCGCGTTACGCGCAATAGCGCCGCAGCCGTCCATCCATTCGAGCGGCACCGCTCACGTCACACGGGAGACGAACGATGTTCAAAGCCATTCTTATTGAAAAGGAATCCGAATCATACTCGGCGCGTATCGCCGAACTCGACGACGCGCAATTGCCGCCCGGCGACGTGCTCGTCGACGTGCAATACAGCACGCTGAACTACAAGGACGGCCTGGCGATCACCGGCAAGGGTCCGGTCGTGCGCAGCTTTCCGATGGTGCCCGGCATCGACTTCGCGGGCACGGTCGCGCAGAGCGCGGACCCGCGCTATGCGGTCGGCGATGCGGTCGTGCTCAACGGCTGGGGCGTCGGCGAACAACATTGGGGCGGTCTCGCGCAGCGCGCCCGCGTGAAGGCCGACTGGCTGATTCCGCTGCCCGCCGGACTCACGCCGCGCCAGACGATGGCCGTCGGCACGGCGGGCTATACGGCGATGCTCTGCATACTCGCGCTGGAGCGCCACGGCATCGCGCCCAGCCACGGCGATGTGCTCGTGACGGGCGCGAGCGGCGGCGTGGGCAGCTTCGCCATCGCCCTGCTCGCGCGGCGCGGCTATCGCGTGGTCGCCTCGACGGGCAAGTTGCAGGAAGCCGATTATCTGAAGCAGTTGGGCGCCGCGGACGTGATCGATCGCGCCGCGTTCACCGAACCGGGCAAGCCGCTGCAAAAGGAGCGCTGGGCGGCGGCGATCGATTCGGTCGGCGGGCACACGCTCGCGAACGTCTGCGCAAGCCTGCGCGCGGATGGCGCCGTCGCGGCCTGCGGTCTCGCGCAAGGCATGGATTTGCCGGCCACGGTCGCGCCGTTTATTTTGCGCGGCGTGAGCCTGCTGGGGATCAACAGCGTAACGCGTCCGTTCGAGGAACGCCAGGAGGCGTGGCAGGCGCTGGCTTACACGCTCGATCTGAACGATCTTGAGACGATCACGCGCGAGATTGGGCTGGAGGAGGCGATTTCCGCTGCCGGTGATCTGCTGGCGGGACGCGTGCGTGGGCGGATTGTGGTGGATGTGAATCGGTGAGGTTGGGCTGGCGAAAAGCTGGCGTGAATGTTCGGAAGCCCGCGAGATCGCGGGCTTTTTTATTTCGGCGGGCGGACGGGAGCATGCTTCAGTAACCCCTAAAAAATAATTTGACAGGTTACAAATCCGCGCCCAGAATGAAACCGTCAATTTGACGTTTTACCGGTTTCAAACCCACCCACCCCGGAGCCCGCCATGCCGACTGCCGCCCCCACCGCACTACCCACCTACCCCGCCGTCGCCCTCAAGACCGTCGAAGCCGACGGCGTGCAGGTGTTCTACCGCGAAGCCGGCCCCGCCGACGCGCCCGTGATCCTGCTGCTACACGGCTATCCGTCGTCGTCGCATATGTTCCGGCACCTGATTCCGCGGCTCGCCGCGCGTTATCGCGTGATCGCGCCCGATCTGCCGGGCTTCGGCTTCACCCAGGTACCCGAAGCGCGCGGCTACACGTATTCGTTCGACGCGCTCGCGGCCACCACGGCGGCTTTCGTCGATAAGCTCGGCCTCGAACGCTACGCGCTCTACGTGTTCGATTACGGCGCGCCGGTCGGCCTGCGCCTCGCCCTGAAGTACCCCGAGCGCGTGAGCGCGCTGGTTTCGCAAAACGGCAACGCCTACGAGGAAGGTCTCGGCGACGCGTGGGACCCGATCCGCCGCTACTGGGCCGATCCGAGCGCCGCGAACCGCCAGGCCGTCGCCGACGCCGTGCTCAATCTGGAAGGCACGCGCTGGCAGTACGTGCACGGCGTGGCCGATCCGTCGACGGTCGAGCCCGAGGCGTATTACCTCGACACCGCGCTGATGCAACGCCCCGGCAACAAGGACATCCAGCTCGATCTGTTCCTCGATTACGCGTCGAACCTCAAGCTTTATCCGCGTTTTCAGGCGTTTTTCCGCGAATACACGCCACCGACGCTCGCGATCTGGGGCAAGCACGATCCGTTTTTCATTCCGCCGGGCGCGCAGGCGTATCGACGGGACAATCCGAACGCTGAGGTGACGATGCTCGACACCGGCCATTTCGCGCTCGAAACCCATGTGGACGAGATCGCGGCCGCCATCGCCGGATTGATGGAACGGGCGCGGACGTAACCAGTTAATCGGCGAAAAACGGTTACAATTCGCGGCAAGGAGGAAGCGGGCATGGACGCAGCATCAGCGCACGGCAGCGACGCGCACGACCACGGCGAAGTCGATTTTCTCGGCGGCCATCCGGCGCTCGACGCCCTGAACACCGTGCAGATGACCGACGGCGAGTTGATCGACACCTGGCAAAGCGACGCCGACGTGGCCGCCTGGCTGGCGCGTCACGAACTGTCCGCCGAGGCGAAAAAGCCGCGCTTCAAGGCGCACGCGCTGCTCGATGCGGCACGCCATCTGCGCGAGACGGCGCGTGCGCTGGTGGACGCGCGGCGCGCGGGCGAGCCGCTCGATGCGCGCGCGCTCAACCGCTTTCTGGCGCAGGCGCCGCGCACGCTGGAACTGACCGTCGACGAAAGCGGCGAGCCGCGCCTCGTCGAGCGACACGCGCACGGCACGCCCGAGCAATACCTCGCGCCGCTGGGCGCGGCGGTGGCGGAACTCGTCTGCGAGGCCGATTTCGCGCTCGTGAAAAAGTGCGAGAACCCCGAGTGCGTGCTGCATTTTCTCGATCGCACCAAATCGCACCGGCGGCGCTGGTGCAGCATGGCGATGTGCGGCAACCGCGCCAAGGTCGCGGCGTTCCGGCGCCGCCAGCAATAGCGCGGCGTGAGTGGCATTAGCGGCCTGAGCGGCGAAGGCGGCGCAGGCGGCGTGGCGGGCCGCATCTGGCGCAAAGCCGGCTTGGGCGCGCTCAGCAGACATCGCCGTTTCCGGCTAACCTTGCGCCATTGCTGCGTCGCGGCGGCGCATCGCAGGTCCGCCGCGCGCCGCGCCCTTCTTCATTTCCCGGGATCGCCATGAAACAAGCGCTACAAATCGACTTCATCTCCGACATCGCCTGCCCGTGGTGCGCGATCGGCCTCAGCTCGCTGCAGCGCGCGCTCGCCAATCTCGGCGACAGCGTCGACGCGAACCTGATCGTCCATCCGTTCGAACTGAACCCCGACATGACGCCGGGCGGCGAGTCCATCGTCGATTATCTCGGCAAGAAATACGGCCGCACGCCCGAGCAGATCGCCGAAACGCAGGAAGCGATCCGCGAGCGCGGCGCGAGCGTCGGCTTCGAATTCGGCCCGCGCACCCGCATCTACAACACCTTCGACGCGCATCGCCTGCTCTACTGGGCGCGCCTCGAAGGCCAGCAGGTGCCGCTCAAGCTCGCGCTGCTGCGCGCCTATCACGGCGAAGGCAAGGACACGAGCGATCACGCGACGCTCGTCGCCGCCGCGCAATCCGTGGGGCTCGACGCCCAGAAGGCGCGCGAGGTGCTCGAAACCGGCGCGTATGCCGACGAGGTGCGCGGCGAGGAGCAGCAGGCGCAGGCGATGGGCATCCAGTCGGTGCCGGCCATCGTGTTCAACGAGCAGTACCTGATCAGCGGCGGCCAGCCGGTGGAAACCTTCGAGAACGCGATCAGGCAGATTCTGGAAGAAGCCGCGAAAGAGGCTTGAGCCTCGCTGGATGTCCGTTTGAGTCCTGCCCAGGCCCGACGCCGCGAGCCCCGCGCGTCGGGCCTGTCTGTTTTCCCGCCCCGCCCGTTTCAGGACGAACTCGTTCGATTCCGCCCGAATCCGGCCGAATCAGGCCGAATCCGCCCGTTCCAGCACGCTGGAACCGCCGACCTGCGCGCATCCGGTAAAATTGCGCGACGCGCGACTTCCGTCGCCGCCTGATCCATCCTGCAGCGCGCCCGCCCGCGCCGCGCGCTGCCCACGCCTTAGGGCGCGAGACCCCGTATGACGAAATCACCCACTGCCACGCCCTTCAGCGAGCTTGCGCTCGCGCCCGCCACGCTCGAGAACCTCGCGCGCCTCGGCTACGTCGAGATGACGCCGATCCAGGCCGCCAGCCTGCCGCTCGCGCTCGCCGGCCACGACCTGATCGCTCAGGCGAAAACGGGCAGCGGCAAGACCGCGGCGTTCGCGCTCGCGCTGCTCGCGCGTCTGGACGTGCGCCGCCAGGACGTGCAGACCGCCGTGCTGTGCCCCACGCGCGAACTCGCCGACCAGGTCACGCAGGAAATCCGCCGCCTCGCGCGCGCGGAGGAAAACGTCAAGGTGCTCACGCTCTGCGGCGGCACGCCCATGCGTCCGCAGACCGCGAGCCTCGAACACGGCGCGCATATCGTGGTCGGCACGCCGGGCCGCATCATGGATCACCTGGAGCGCGGCAGCCTCGACCTGAGCGCGCTGAACACGCTCGTGCTCGACGAAGCCGACCGCATGCTCGACATGGGTTTCTTCGACGACATCGCCAAGGTCGCGCGCCAGTGCCCGAAGGAACGCCAGACGCTGCTGTTCTCGGCGACGTATCCCGAAGGCATCGCGAAGCTGAGCCAGCAGTTCCTTCGCAATCCGAAGGAAGTCAAGCTCGAAGAACATCACGACGACAGCAAGATCCGCCAGCGCTTCTACGAAGTCACCGAAGACGAGCGCCTGCACGCCGTGGGCATGTTGCTCAATCACTTCCGCCCGGTCAGCACGATCGCGTTCTGCAACACCAAGCAGCAGTGCCGCGACCTGCTCGACGTGCTGCGCGCGCAGGGCTTTCACGCGCTCGCGCTGCACGGCGAACTCGACCAGCGCGACCGCGATCAGGTGCTGATCCAGTTCGCGAACCGTAGCTGCTCGGTGCTCGTGGCGACCGACGTGGCCGCGCGCGGTCTCGACATCGCCCAGCTCGAAGCCGTCATCAACGTCGACGTGACGCCCGATCCCGAGGTCTACGTGCACCGCATCGGCCGCACGGGCCGCGCCGATCAGGACGGCTGGGCGCTGAGCTTGTCGACCATGAACGAAATGGGCCGCGTGGGCGGCATCGAGCAGGCGCTCAAGCGCGAAGTCGAATGGCATCCGCTCGCCGAACTCAAGCCCGCCAGCGACGCGCCGCTGCTGCCGCCGATGGAGACCGTGCAGATTCTCGGCGGCCGCAAGGAAAAGATCCGTCCGGGCGACGTGCTGGGCGCGCTCACCGGCGAGGCGGGCTTCACCGGCGCGCAGATCGGCAAGATCAACGTGACCGATTTTTCGACCTATGTGGCCGTGGAGCGCAGCATCGCGCGCGACGCGGTGCGCAAGCTCAACGCCGGCAAGGTGAAGGGCAAGAAGGTGCGCGCGCGGTTGATGGACGAATAAACCGCGCGGGGCGGCCGCGCAAGTGCGAGCGGGCCAAGCGGGCCAAGGAAGCTAAGCGGCCCGCTCGCGCGGCAGCACGAGTTCGAACACCGAGCCGCCCGCCGCCGACGCGCGGTAGCGCGCCTGGCCGCCATGCGCGAGCGCGATCGCCCGCACCACCGACAAACCCAGCCCCGAGCCGCCGAATTGCCGCGAGCGCGAAGCGTCCGCGCGCGTGAACGGCTCGAACACCTGTAGCGCGAATTCGGGCGCGAGGCCGGGGCCGTCGTCTTCCACGCCGAGCACGAACGTCTCGTCCGCCCGCGCGAGCGCAATGCGCAGCCGCCCCGGCACCGCATAACGCCGCGCATTGTCGAGCAGCGCCAGCAGCGCCTGGCGGATGCGCGCGCCGTCGCACGGCACGCTCGCCGCCGCGAGATCGAGTTCGAGCACGAAACCCGCTTCGTGCAGCGCGTCGGCGATCGACTCCACGGCGCGGCGCATTTCCACGTCGATACGCGTGGGCTCGACGCGCATCTCCAGCCGCCCGATGTCCTGCAAGGTTACGATATGCAGATCGTCGACGAGGCGCGTGAGGCTTTCCACCTGAAACAGCAGCCCGCGGATCTGCGTCTCGTCGGGCTGAAACACGCCGTCCTTCATGCCTTGCAGACGCCCGCGCAGGATCGTCAGCGGGGTGCGCAGTTCATGCGCGATCGCCGCGTTCCAGGCCGTCATGTCGGCGGCCATGCGCTGCAGGCGTACCGCCATCGCGTTGAAATCGTCCACCAGCAGCGCCGTTTCGCCGAGCGAGCGGTCGCCCGGCTGCGCGCGCGCCGCGAGATCGCCCGCCGCGATGCTGCGCGCGCTCTGCGCGAGCGAATTCAGCGGCGCGAGAATGCGCCGCGCGAGCCGCGTCGCCATGATCGCCGCCACCACGAGCCCCGCCAGCAGCAGGATCGCGAAGACCAGATAGTCGCGCGGGTCGGGAATGAAAAGTTCTTCGGTCGTGAGCGGACCGTGCGGCGGCGCGAGCAGATACAGCAGCCCGTAGATCACGATCGAGCCCACGAACGCGATCAGCATCGTGATGCTCGACACCAGCCCCATCGAGAGCACGATCTGGCGCACGAGCCGTCCGCGCTGCTGCCGCGAGAGCGCCGACGAAGGGTCGGGGTGCAGCGGCTGCATCATGCGCCGCCCAGACGGTAGCCGACGCCGCGCACCACCGCGATCACGTCGGCCGCGCCCGCCTTGTCGAGTTTCTTGCGCAGGTTGCTCATGTGGCTGTCCACCGTGCGCTCGAGCGCGTCGCCGCCGGGCAGGCAGGCGTCGATCAGCTCGCTGCGCGTGAACACGCGATTGGGCGATTTGGCCATGTGCGCGAGCACGCGGAATTCAGTCAGCGTGAGCGCGAGTTCGACGCCGCCTTGCGCGCTGCCGTCAGGTTCGCCCGACTCCGAAGGACGCACGCGCGCCACGTAACTCTGCGTATCGATTTCCAGCCGCCCCACGCGCAGCACCGGCTCCGCGCGCGAACCGCCCGTGCGCCGCAGCACCGCGCCGATGCGCGCGACCACTTCCACGGGATTGAAGGGCTTCACCACGTAATCGTCGGCGCCGATGCGCAAGCCTTGCAGACGGTCGATGTCCTGATCGAGCGCCGTGACAATCACCACGGGCGTGTCGCCGCGGCGGCGCAGTTCGGCGAGCACTTCCCAACCGTCCTTGCCCGGCATCTTGATGTCGAGCAGCACCAGGTCCGGCTTGAGCAGCGGCTGCACGTCGAGCGCCGACTGGCCGTTGCCGACGCGATAGGTGCGATAGCCCTCGCGGGTCAGATAGGCATCGAGAATTTCGGCGATTTCGGGTTCGTCTTCGGCGATCAGAATCAGCGCGTTCATGGTGCGTCGCGTGCGTCGGGGCGGACCGCTCATCGTGAGCGCACGCGGGGCGCGCCGCAATCCGCTCCATCAAATCTCCATCATAGCTCAACAGTTTGACGCGCTTGCCGCGTTAGCCGAAGCGCGCGTGGGCGTCGCCTGGCCTTGCGCACGGTCAGACGAAGTTGCATTTCGATGCCCCAGGCCGCGCGCTCCACGCGATCTCCACATAGCCTCCATGGTCCACGAACGGCCGCACGCGACGATTCACGCTCCGGCATCACGCCGCATCACCGCACACCATGAACAGACACTCGATGACAACAGCGGCCACGGCCGCCCTGCTGCTGGCACTCGCGGCCTGCGGAAAATCGCACGGCGACGCCGACGCGCAAGCTCAGCCCCAGGCGCACGTGAGCGTGGTCACGCTGCACGCGCAAGCGGTGCCGGTCACGGTCGAACTGCCGGGACGCGTGGTCGCGTTTCTCGAAGCCGAGGTGCGCCCGCAGGTCGGCGGCCTGATCGAGCGGCGGCTGTTCACGGAAGGCGCCGAGGTCAAGGCGGGCCAGCCGCTCTATCAGATCGACGCCGCCAGCTACAAGGCCGCGCGCGACAACGCGCGCGCCGCGCTGCAACGCGCCGAAGCCACGATTCCGGCCGCCCAGGCGAAGGCTGCGCGCAACGCCGGGTTGATCGCGCAAAACGCGATCAGCCGTCAGGATTACGAAGAATCGATGGATGCGCTCGCGCAGGCGCGCGCCAGCGTGGCGTCCGCGAAGGCGGCGCTCGAAGCGGCGCGCATCGACCTCGACCGCACCACGATCCGCGCGCCCATCTCGGGCCGCATCGACCGCTCGACCCTCACGCCCGGCGCGCTCGTCAGCGCGAGTCAGAGCACGGCGCTCACGGCGATTCATCAGATCGACCGCGTCAACGTCGACCTCACGCAGTCGAGCGCGAGCCTGCTCGATCTGCGCGCGGCCGTCGACGCGGGCCACCTCGTGAGCCGCGAGGGCGGCGTGCCGGTCAAGCTGCGGCTCGAAAACGGCACCGACTATCCGCTCGAAGGCCGCCTCGAATTCGGCGAGTCGAGCGTGGCCACGGGCACCGGCACCTACACGCTGCGCGCGACCGTGCCGAATCCGCGCCGCGTGCTGCTGCCCGGCATGTACGTGCGCGCGATCGTCGAGGAAGGCACGGCGCCCAGCGCTTACTTGCTGCCGCAGCGCGCCGTGAGCCGCAACGCGCGCGGCGAGGCGACGGCGCTGTTCGTGCGCGGCGGCAAGATCGAGCAAGTCGTGCTCGGCCACGCGCGCGAGCACGGCAATAACTGGCTCGTGACGCAAGGCGTGCGCGACGGCGATGCGCTCGTGGTCGAAGGCAGCCAGCAGGTGCGCGCGGGCGACGCGGTCGCGAGCACGACCGTCACGATCGACCCGGCGACCGGCAAGGTCCGCGCGGCCAGTCGCGACGCCGCCGCGAAAGACGCTCAAGGCGCTCAAGACACGAAAGACACGAAGGCTGACCACGCCGCCTCGTCCGCCGCCACCCGCACCTGAGGAATCCCATGTCGGCATTTTTCATCAAACGTCCGGTGTTCGCGTGGGTGCTCGCGATCGTCGTGATGCTCGCGGGCCTGCTGGCGCTCAAGCGCCTGCCGGTCGCGCAGTATCCCGAGATCGCGCCCACCACGATTTCGATCTCGGCCAGCTACGCGGGCGCCGATGCGCAGACCATCGAGAACTCCGTCACGCGCGTGATCGAGCAGGGCCTCACCGGGCTCGACAATCTGCTCTATATGTCGGCGGGCTCGGACGCCTCGGGCGAAGTCGAGATCCGCCTCACGTTCAGCAACGCGGCAAATCCCGACGTCGCGCAGATGCAGGTGCAGAACAAGCTCCAGCTCGTGACCGCGCAGCTGCCTTCGGTCGTGCAAAGCACGGGCCTCACGGTCACGAAGTCGTCGGCGAGCTTTTTGATGGTGATCGGCATCGTCTCGAAGGACGGCAAGCTCAGTTCCGTCGATCTCGACGATTACGCGGGCAGCACGCTGCAAGACCCGATTCGCCGCGTGCCGGGCGTCGGCAATACGCAGCTGTTCGGTTCGAGCTACGCGATGCGGATCTGGCTCGATCCGAACCGCCTCGCCAAATACGGCCTCATGCCCGGCGACGTGGAAACCGCGCTGCGCGCCCAGAACGCCCAGGTCGCGGCGGGCCAGCTCGGCGCGCAGCCCGCACGGCCCGGCCAGCAGCTGAACGCGACCGTCACCGCGCAAAGCCGCCTGCAAACCGCGCAGCAGTTCCGCGACGTGATCGTCAAGAGCGCCGCCGACGGCGCGCTGGTGCGCCTCAGCGACGTGGCGCGCGTGGAACTCGGCGCGGAAAACTACACCTACGCGTCGACCTACAACGGCATGCCGGCGTCCTCGCTGGGTGTGAATCTCGCGACCGGCGCAAACGCCATCGAGACCGCGAAGGCCATCAAGGATCTCATCGCCTCGCTCAAGGGCACGCTGCCGGCGGGCGTCGACGTGGTCTATCCCTACGACACCACGCCGTTCGTCCAGCTTTCGATTCACGAGGTGATGAAGACGCTCGTCGAGGCCATCGTGCTCGTGTTCGTCGTGATGCTGCTGTTCCTGCAAAACGTGCGCGCGACGCTGATTCCCACGCTGGCGATTCCGGTCGTGCTGCTCGGCACCTTCGGCGTGCTCGCGGCGTTCGGCTACTCGATCAACACGCTGACCATGTTCGCGATGGTGCTCGCCATCGGCCTGCTCGTCGACGACGCCATCATCGTGGTGGAAAACGTCGAGCGCGTGATGGCCGAGGAGCAGCTTTCGCCGCTCGACGCGACGCTCAAGTCGATGCGCGAGATCACCGGCGCGCTGATCGGCATCGCCACCGTGCTCTCGGCCGTGTTCGTGCCGATGGCGTTCTCGTCGGGCTCGACGGGCACGATCTACCGGCAGTTCTCGGTCACCATCGTCACGGCGATGCTGCTGTCCGTGGCCGTGGCGCTGATCCTCACGCCCGCGCTGTGCGCGACGATCCTGCGCCGCCCGCACGCGCATGACAGCGATGGCGCGACGCACGGCGCGCAGCGCGGTTTCGCGGCCTGGTTCAACCGCGGCTTCGATCGCACCTCGCACGCCTACCGCGACGGCCTCGCGGGCATGCTCGCGCGCGGCAAGCGTTTTCTCGCGATCTTCGTGGCGCTCGTGGTGGCGATGGGCTGGATGTTCATGCGTCTGCCGGGCTCGTTTCTGCCGGTCGAGGATCAGGGCATTCTGCTGACCGCCGTGCAACTGCCGTCGGGCGCGATGAGCGAGCGCACGCGCGACGTGCTCAAGGACGTGAGCCGCTACTACCTGACCAAGGAGAAGGACGCGGTGGAAGGCGTGCTCGCCGTCGAAGGCTTCGGCTTCGGCGGATCGGGGCAGAACGCGGGCATGGTGTTCGTGCGCCTGAAGGACTTCGACGCGCGCCAGTCCGCGAAGCTCTCCGCGCAGGCCGTGGCGCAGCGCGCGAGCGCCGCGTTCGCCGCTATCGGCGACGCCCAGGTATTCGCGCTGCTGCCGCCCGCCATCGACGGCATGGGCACCTCGAACGGCTTCGACTTCTATCTGGAAGACACCAACGGCGCGGGACGCGAGCGGCTCGCACACGTGCGCGACCAGTTGCTGGGCGCCGCCGCGCGCGACAAGCGGCTCGCCAACACGCGGCCCACGGGCCAGGAGCCGACGCCGCAATTCGCCGTCGATATCGATCAGGCGAAGGCCAGCGCGCTCGGCCTGAATCTTTCCGATATCAACACGACGCTCTCGGTGGCCTGGGGCAGCGACTACGTGAACGATTTCATCGACCGGGGCCGCGTGAAGCGCGTCTACGTGCAGTCCGACGCCGACTTCCGCATGCAGCCGAGCGACCTCGACGGCTGGCACGTGCGCAACGCGAGCGACCAGATGGTGCCGTTCGCCTCGTTCGCGCAGGGCCGCTGGACCTTCGGTCCGACGCGGCTCGCGCGCTACAACGGCGTCTCCGCGCTGGAGATCCAGGGCGAGGCCGCGCCGGGCGTGAGTTCCGGCACGGCGATGCACGCGATCGATCAACTGGTCGCGCAATTGCCGCCGGGCTTCCGCCACGAATGGACCGGCCTCTCGTATGAGGAACGGCTCGCGGGCGATCAGGCGGCGGCGCTCTACGCGATCTCCGTGCTGGTGGTGTTCCTGTGCCTCGCGGCGCTCTACGAGAGCTGGACGATTCCGTTCGCGGTGATGCTGACCGTGCCGGTCGGCATGGCGGGCGCGCTGCTCGCGGCGATGCTGTGCGGCCAGACCAACGACGTCTATTTCAAGGTTGGCCTGCTCACGACCATCGGCCTCGCGGCGAAGAACGCGATCCTGATCGTCGAGTTCGCGCTGGAGCGCGAGGCGCACGGCGCGAGCCTGATCGACGCCACGCTCGACGCTGCCCGCCAGCGCCTGCGGCCGATCCTGATGACCTCGTTCGCCTTCATCCTCGGCGTGGCGCCGCTCGCGGTGGCGACCGGCGCGGGCTCGGGCGCGCAGAACGCCATCGGCATCGGCGTGATGGGCGGCATGATCGCCGCGACCGTGCTCGGCCTGTTCTTCGCGCCGCTGCTTTACGTGGCCGTGCGCATGGTTTTCTCGAAACGCAGGAGCACGCGCGCATGAACGCCGTCGAACCCAGGCTCACCATGAATCACGCCCGTCACCGTGCCGCGCGCGCGGTGCTCGCCGCACTGCTCGTCGGCGCGCTCGCGGGCTGTGCGGTCGGCCCCGATTACCGCGCGCCCGAGGCCGACGTGCCCGCGCAATGGATTGGGCACGGCACGCAGCAAGCCGGACACGCCGATCTACAGCGCTGGTGGACGCGGCTCGACGACCCGCTGCTGAATACGCTGATCGAAGAAGCCGTGCGCGGCAACCTCGACGTCGCCACCGCCGATGCGCGCGTGCGCGAAGCGCGCGCCGTGCTGCGCCAGGCGGGCGGCGCGCTGTGGCCGTCGTTGACCGGCGGCGCCGCACTCACGCGCTCAGGCGCGGGCCCGACGGCCGCAAGCAGCGGCTCGTCGGGCAGCGCATCGTCGGGCAGCGGTTCGGACACGTCGTCGCTCGGCGCTCTCGCCGGAACCGGTCCGTCGAATCTGTTCCGCGCGGGCTTCGACGCCAGCTGGGAAATCGACGTGTTCGGCGGCAACCGGCGCGCGCTCGAAGCGGCGCGCGGCGGCCTCGACGCCGCGCAGTGGGATTGGCGCGCCGCGCAACTGACGCTGATCGGCGACGTGACCACGCGTTATGTCGAAGCGCGCGGCTATCAGGCGCGCCTCGCGCTCGCCCGCGCGACCGCCGACGCGCAGCAGGAAACCGCGCGCCTCACCGAAGTGCGCCACGCGGCGGGCTCGACCTCGGGACTCGACACCGCCAACGCCACGGGCGAGGCGCAATCGACGCAGGCGGCGATTCCGGCGCTCGAAGCCGCCTACGCCGAAAGCGTGCACAGCCTCTCGGTGCTCACGGGCCGCGCGCCGGGCGCGCTGCTCGAACGCCTGGACGCGCCGCGCGCCGTGCCCGCGCCCTCGGTGCCCGTGGCGCTGGGCGTGCCCGCCGACGTGCTGCTCGCGCGCCCCGACGTGCGCGCCGCCGAACGCCGCTACGCGCAGAGCACGGCGCGCGTGGGCCAGGCCGAAGCCGCGCGTTATCCGCGCGTGACGCTGACCGGCTCGCTGAGCACGTCGGGCACGCAGTTCGGCGACCTCGCGCGGCATTCGTCGATTGGCTGGTCGATCGGGCCTTCGGTGACGATTCCGCTATTCGACGCGGGCCGCCTGAAAGCCGCCGTCGAGATCGCCGATGCGCAGCGCGACCAGAGCTTCATCGCGTACCGCTCGGCGGTGCTCACGGCGCTCAACGATGTGGAGAACGCCAGCGTCTCGCTCGCGCGCGAGAGCGAGCGCGTGCAAAGCCTGCAACGTTCCGCCGATGCCTACCGCTCGGCGGCCGCGATTGCGCAGTCGCTCTATCGCTCGGGATCGACGGGCTTTCTCGAAGTGCTGACCGCCGAGCGCTCGCTCTATGCCGCGCAGGACGCGCTGATCCAGAGCCGCGTGCTCATCGCGACCAACTACATCGCGTTGAACAAGGCGTTGGGCGGCGGGTGGGATGGCGATGCCGGCGCGACGCCGGAGTAAGTCAATCGGCGAACACGCCTTGTGAACGCAGCGCGCCGCGATGGACGGCGCGCGCGCCGATGGTACGATGCGCACCACCGTCAGCGAACCCGGACCCATCATGGCGCGCGAAAATTTCAGCGATCTCCTTGCCTTTCTCGCCGTCGCGCGCGAACGCAGTTTCACGCGCGCGGCCGCGCAACTGGGCGTGTCGCAATCGGCGCTGAGCCACACGATCCGCTCGCTCGAAACGCGGCTCGGCCTGCGCCTGCTCACGCGCACGACGCGCAGCGTCTCCACCACCGAAGCGGGCGAGCGGCTGTTTCAATCGCTCTCGCCGCGCTTCGAGCAGATCGACGCCGAACTCGCCGCGCTCGCCGACCTGCGCGACAAACCGGCCGGCACGATCCGCCTCACCGCGACCGATCATTGCGTCGATACGGTGATCTGGCCAAAGCTCAAGCACTTCCTGCCGCAATATCCCGACATCAAACTCGAAGTGAACGTGGATTACGGGCTGCGCGACATCGTGGCCGAACGCTACGACATCGGCGTGCGCGGCGGCGACCAGGTCGCGAAGGACATGATCGCCGTGCGCATCGCGCCCGATCTGAAGATGGCGATCGTCGGCTCGCCCGAATACCTCGCGAAACGCAAGGCGCCGAAGTCGCCGCAGGATCTGCTCAAGCACGACTGCATCACGCTGCGCCTCACGAGCGCCGGCGGCCTCTATGCGTGGGAATTGGGCCGCGACGGCGAGGAGCTTTCGGTGCGCGTGGACGGCCAACTCACCTTCAACACCGTGCCGCAGATGCTCAACGCGGCGCTCGCGGGCCTCGGCCTCGCCTTCATCCCGCAGGACGTCACGCTGCCCTACGTGCGCGCGGGCGCGCTCAAGAGCGTGCTCAAGGACTGGTGCCCGGAGTTTCCGGGCTACCACGCGTTCTATCCGAGCCGCCGCCAGTCGTCGCGCGCGCTCGGACTCGTGATCGACGCGCTGCGCTATCGCGGCTGACGGCTTGATCGGACGCGCAATTAGACGCGCATTCAGACGAGCTTGCGCCCTTCGATCGGATAACCGGGATCGGTATAACCTGGCGTCGAGGCGTGGCCCGGCGGCACGAGGCTGTCGATGAAGCGCTCGTCGTCGGCGTTCAGCTTGAAATCGAGCGCGGCCATATAGCTGTCCCAGTGCGCCTCGGTGCGCGGACCCGCAATCGCCGAACTCACGCAGCGGTTGTTGAGCACCCACGCGAGCGCGAACGCGATGCTGTTCGTGCCGCGTTCGGCCGCGTGCTTCGCAATCTGCTGGGCGATATCCAGCGACTCCGGCCGCCACTCGGTCTGCTGGATGCGGCGGTCGCCACGACCCACGCGGCTGTCGGCGGGCGGCGGCGTATCCACGGCATATTTGCCAGTCAGCACGCCGCGCGCGAGCGGGCTGTACGGCACCACGCCGAGCCCGTAATGCGCGGCGGCGGGCAGTTGCTCCACTTCGGCGGTACGGTCGACGATGTTGTAAAGCGGCTCGCTCGCGACGGGCCGATCGATACCCAACTGATCGGCGAGACGCACGACTTCGGCAATGCGCCAGCCACGGAAATTCGACAGCCCGAAATAACGTACCTTGCCCTGGCGGATCAGATCGGCCACGGCGCGCACGCCCTCTTCCAGCGGCAGATCCGGCAGCGCGCGATGGAAATACAGCACGTCGATATAGTCGGTGCCGAGTCGCTTGAGGCTCGCCTCGACCGTCTGGAAGATCCACTTGCGCGACTGCCCCTGCTGATTCGGCCCCTGCGCCGGGGCCGCCGGAAAGCCGAACTTGGTGGCGACGACCCAGTCGTCGCGGCGCGCGGCAATGGCGCGGCCGACGATTTCCTCCGAGCGGCCCGCGTGATAGACGTCGGCCGTGTCGATGAAATTGATGCCCTGATCGAAGGCCTTGTCGATGATACGCACCGACGTGGCTTCGTCGGTTTCGCCGCCGAACATCATGGCGCCCAGACACAACGGCGACACCTTCAATCCACTGCGGCCCAGATTACGATAGTCCATTCGCTTTTGCTCCAAGGTTGCTGCGCGTCCCGTCGACGGCGTATTCGTTTGATTCGCTTATTAGATAGCTTCCCAGACATGAAATAAATACCCATTCGTGGCATGGCTTCATGAATGCTATTCATGAATAGATCGGTGCTGCCATCCTTAGCGACTAACGCAATCCCCGAGCGATTCATGAATGGCGCTCATGAGGGCATGCGCCTGGAGGGTCTCAATCGAAACCGTCCGATCTGATAGAAATATCGCGTTTGCGCCCTCCCCAGCCAAGGATACCGATCATGCAGAAAACGCCCTCTCTCGCCGACATGCAAGCCGTCGCGCCCGCCTTCGCGCGCTACACGTCGGAGACCGTGCTCAACGGCCTGTGGAAGCGCCCCCAACTCACGCCGCGCGAGCGCAGCATCGTCACCTATGCGGCGCTCGTCGCGCGCAATCAGGTGGTCGAGCAGCCGCGTCATTTGCGGCTCGCGCTCGACAACGGCGTGACGCCCGCCGAAATTTCGGAGATCGTCACTCATCTCGCGTTCTACGCAGGCTGGGCCAATGCGAGCGCGGCCGTGGCCGCCGCGCTGCCCGTGTTCGAGGAACGCGAGATCGGCGCGAGCCAGCTCGCCGACGCTGTGCCCGATCCGCTGCCGCTCGACGAAGCCGCCGAAGCGCAGCGCGCCACGCTCGTCTCGCAACTGTTCGACGACGTCGCGCCCGGCGTCGTGCAGTACACCACCGACGCGCTGTTTCGCGACCTCTGGCTGCGCCCCGGCCTCGTGCCACGCGAGCGCAGCCTCGTAACCGTGACCGCGCTGGTCGCCAATGGCCAGGCCGCGCAAATCACCTATCACCTGAATCGCGCAATGGACAACGGCCTCACGAAAGCGCAAGCCTCGGAAACCCTCACGCAACTCGCCTTTTATTCGGGCTGGCCCAATGTGTTTTCGGCGATGCCGGTATTCAAGGAAGTGTTCGAACGGCGCGGAGTCTGATTTTATTCCGGCATCCTGATTAATTATCAGAAGCGAGTCATGCATTCTGATTACTCGCCGCCGTGCCCCGCTTCTTTCCCCTCCGCAACGATTTCCCATTCCCTCTTCCCGCTGCGCGCCCAATAGCGCAGAATGGTCTGCAAACGCATTTCGCGATTTCGAGCCTGAAAACAAGGCTTGAAATCGCGTCGCGTCCCACATTCTGGGCGAATCACCTCCCTCGGCCTCGCGCCGAACCGCCCAGGGCTCACGCAGACCACACAGGAGGAGACACGATGGACAACAAGGTGCTGACGCCCGCGAGCGCAGCGGCGGCCACCACACGCGCGAATTTCCGCTGGCGCGTGCTCATCTGGCTGCTGATCGGCGGCATCATCAATTATCTCGACCGCGCCAATCTCGCCATCGCCGCGCCCGGCATGATTCACGATCTCGGCCTCACGCGCACGCAGATCGGCCTGCTCGGCACCGTATTCGCCTGGACCTATGCGGTCATGCAATTGCCCGCAGGCTGGATCATCGACCGCTTCGGCGCCAAGCGCGCCTACGCGATCGGCATGATCTGGTGGAGTCTCGCCACGTGGCTCACGGGCGTGGTCGGTTCGATCGCCGGGCTCGTCGTGATGCGCGTGCTGCTCGCCGTGGGCGAAGCGCCGTGCTGGCCCACGTCCGCGAAAATCACCGCCGCCTGGTTTCCCGCCAAGGAACGCGGCTTCGCAACCGGCATCTGGGACTCGTCGTCGAAATGGGGCCCGGCGCTCGCGCCCGCCTTGCTCGTCGCGCTGATGATCGCGTTCGGCTGGCGCTCGCTCTTTCACGTGACGGGCGCGATCGGCATCGTGTTCGCCGTGCTGTTCCTGATGCTCTATCGCAATCCGATGCAGAGCAAGCGGCTCACGCGCGAGGAGTTCGCCTATATCGAAGCGGGCGGCGGCGGTCATGAACAATCGCTCACGAACGCGCCGATCAAATGGCGCTCGCTGTTCGCTTCGCAAAGCGTGTGGGGCATGATTCTCGGCTACTTCTGCGCGATCTGGCTGTGGAATCTCTTTCTCGTGTTCCTGCCGCTTTATCTGCTCGACCGCTTTCACATCACGCTCGTGCAACTGGGCCTCTACGCGAGCATTCCGTGGTTCGGCGGCGCAGTGGGCGAAATCGTGGCGGGCTATGTCGCCACCAAACTCGTCGATGACGGGCTCGCCACGCCAATCGTCGCCAAGCGTCTCATGATCGTCGTGACCTCGCTCGGCGCGGCCGTCTGCGCGGTGGCGCTGCCGTTCGTCGATAGCATCGGCGCAACCGTCACGCTGATGACGCTCGGCCTCGCCTGCATCGCGGCGACCATCGGCAACGCGTGGGCACTCGCAGGCGACATCGCGCCGAATTCGATGATCGCCTCGGTCAGCGCGATCCAGAATTTCGGCGGCTATTTCGGCGGCGCGTTTTCGCCCGTCGTCGCGGGCTTCATCGTCGACCGCACGGGTTCGTATCTGCTGGCCTTCGTGATCGGCGGCGCGATCGCGGGCTGTGCCGCGCTGTTCTACTGGTACATGGCGCGGCGCGCGATCGTGGACGCACGCGCCGCCTGAAGCGGGTTGAAGCGGGTTGAAGCGGATTCAAGGCGCGGCCAGCACCGCGCCTTCCTGCTCCAGCACGCCGATCTGCGCCACGTCGTAACCGCATTCGCGCAGCACCTCGCGCGTGTGCTCACCGTAAAGCGGCGCGGGCCGCGCATGCGAGGTCGGCGACTGCGAAAAATGAATCGGCAAGCCGATGCCCGACATCGTCCCCCCCAGCGGATGCTCGGTCTCAACGATCATGCCGCGCGCGATCGCCTGTTCGTGCGCGGCGGCTTCCGGCACGCTGAGCACCGGCCCGCACGGCAAGCCGATTTCGTCGAAAGTCGCGAGCCATTGCGCGGTCGTGCGTTCACGTAGACGCGCGCTCAATATCGCCACCAGATCGGCGCGATGTTCGAGCCGTCCCGCGTTGGTGGCGAAGCGCGCGTCGTCGGCGAGACCGGGAATCGCCAGCACGGACACGAGGCGCTCGTAATTGCTCTGATTCGCCGCGCCGATATTGATCCAGCCGTCGCGCGTTTCGAAGGCCTGATACGGCGCGCTCGTCGGATTCGCCGAGCCTGCTTTTTGCAGCACGGTGCCGTCGGCGAAATAATTCGCGAAGGCCCAATACATCTGCTGCAATCCTGCTTCGAATAGCGACGTGTCCACCATCTGCCCGAGCCCGGTCACTTGCCGCCCCGCATAGGCCGCGCAAATGCCGAGCGCCGCGAGGATGCCCGCGTTGATATCGGTGACGGGCGAACCGGCCTTGATGGGCGCCTGCCCCGGCTCGCCCGTCATGCTCATGAGGCCGCTCATGCCTTGCGCGATGAGGTCGAAGCCGCCTTTGTCGGCATACGGGCCGCTGCGGCCATAGCCCGAAATCGCACAGTAAATCAGGCCGGGATTGTCGGCCTTGAGCGTCTCGTAGCCCATGCCGAGCTTTTCCATCGTGCCGCGCCGATAGTTCTCCGTCACCACGTTGGCGTCCGCGAGCAGACGGCGCAGCACCGCGCGCCCGCCCTCGGTCTTCAGATTGAGCGCGATGCCGCGCTTGCCGCGATTGACCATCATGAACGACGCCGATTCGCCGCTCGCGAGGATCGGCGCAAAACGGCGGCAGTCGTCGCCGCCCGGCATCTTCTCGACCTTGATGACTTCCGCGCCCATGTCGGCAAGCATCATGCCGCACACGGGCCCCGACATGATGTGCGCGAGTTCGATCACCTTCATGCCCGCGAGCGGTCCCACGCTTTCGCCACGCGGCGCGGTGTGCTTCTCTGCGTTCATCTCAGCGTCCCTTGAATTGCGGCGTCGATTTCGCGAGAAACGCCTGGTAGCCAATGCAGAAATCCTCGGTGCCGAAGCACACGAAGCCTTCATCGCGTTCCGCTTCGCTGAGCGGTGCCGGATTGCGCGCGCGGCGCACGAACTGCTTGTGCCAGCGCGCGACCAGCGGCGCGCCCGCCGCAATGCGCCGCGCCGTGTCGAGCGCGTGCTCGCTCACCTCGGCATCGGGCACCACGCGCGTGACGAGACCTTTGGCGAGCGCTTCGCGCGCGTCGAGAATGCGGCCTTCGAGCAGGATCTCCAGCGCCACCGCTTCGCCCGCGAGACGCAGCAGCGCGTTGAGTTCCGCGTGCGCCATCACGAGGCCGAGGTTCTTGATCGGCGCGCCGAAGCGGCTCGACTCACCGCAGAGTCGCAGATCGCAGAGCGCAGCGAGTTCGAGCCCGCCGCCCACGCAGATGCCGTGAATCATCGCGACGACGGGAACCGGACACGCATCGATCAGGTTCAGCGTGCGATGCATGAGCGCGCCGTATTCGCGCGCCTGCTCGACGTTCGAGCGATCGGTGGCGAATTCGCCGATATCGTTGCCCGGCGAAAAGGCTTTCTCGCCCGCGCCGCGCAGCACGATGCAACGCAGCGACGCATCGGCGGACAGCGTCTCGAAGGTGTCGCCCAGTGTGCGCCAGAGCGTGCGTGTGAGCGCGTTGAGCTTTGCCGGCCGGTCGATCGTGACGATGGCGATGGCGTCATCGCGTTCGTCGCGATCGACACGGATGCGCCCATTGACGGCTTCATTCGTGTCGTTATCGTTCATCAGGATTCCCTGGTATTACGCTGCGGTATGCGCATGCGCGCCATCGGCGGAACGCGAAGCGCTGTCGAGCGCGCGGTCCGGACGCATCGCGAACGACAGCACGATGCCCGCCGCCATGATCGCCATCGACACCGTGAACGGCAGGTTCCAGTTGCCCGTGCGGTCGATCAGCCAGCCGCCCACCACCGGACTCACGATAGCCGCCGCCGCCGACCCCGTATTCATGATGCCGCTCGCCGTGCCCGCATGTTTGGGCGCGATATCCATCGGCACGGACCACATCGGACCAATCGTCATTTCGTTGAAGAAGAATCCCGCGCTCAGGCACAGCGCGGCGAGCGTGACCGTGACGTTCTGCACGAGCAGGATCGGCGCGAGCGAGAGCAGCGTGAGGAACATGCACACGCCCACCATCACGTTGCGCGCGAGGCGCAGATTCTGGCTTTTCTTGAGGATGCGATCGGTGACGGAGCCGCCGAGCCAGTCGCCCAGCACGCCCGCGAAAAACACGCCCGACGCGAACAGCGCCGACTTGCCGAGCTGCATGTGATAGTTGTGCAGGAAGTATTGCGGAATCCAGCCGAGAAACAGCCACAGCACCCAGCCATAGCAGAAGTACACGGCGGTGACCGGCGACATGCGCGCGGCCAGACGACGCCACGGCACCGGTTCGCGTTCCTTCGCGCCCGTGTAGCGTTCGAGTCCGGCGCATTCGGCTTCGGTGATGCGCGGATGCGCGCGCGGATCGTCGCGGAAGTACCAGATCCACAGCACTGCCCAGAGGAAACTCACCACGCCCGTGACGATGAACGCGCCGCGCCAGCCCGACATCAGCATGAGCCAGACGATCAGCGGCGGCGCGACGGCGTTGCCGATGCGCGAGGCGGCGTGCGTCGTGCCCTGCGCGAAGCCGCGGCGGTCGGCGGGCATCCAGTTCGACATCGCGCGCGTGCCGGTCGGGAACGTCGCGCCTTCGCCGAGGCCGAGCAGGAGGCGCGCGACGATCATCGACGCGAAGCCGCCCGCGAGACCGGTCAGCACGGTCGCGCCGGCCCAGATCACGGCGCACACGGCGAGCGTGCGGCGCGGGCCGAAGCGGTCGCCCACCCAGCCGCCGATGATCTGGAACAGCAGGTACGGATACGCGAACGCGGAGAATACGATGCCGATTTCGGTATGCGAGAGATGCAGCTCGGCCGCGAACTGGCTCGCTGCCGTGCTCACGTTGACGCGGTCGACGTAGGTGATGAGGTACATCGCGCACAGCAAGAGCAGCACGCGCGTGGTGGCTCGGCGGAACATCGTCGTCTCCTGTTTAGTCATGGCGCGGACGCGGGGATGCGGCGCGCGGGCTCACTGCTGTAGCGTGATGCGACTGCGTGTACGACTGCGTGAATTGACTACGTGTAGCGACTGCCTGTAGCGACTGCGTGTTTCGACTACGGTTGCGGCGCGGCGGGATGCAGCGCGCGTTCCAGCACCTGCGCGACGTGCAGCGCGTGCGCCGCCGCGCCATCGGCGATCTGATGACGGCAACTCGTGCCGTCGGCGACCACGAGCGCGTCGCCTGCCTGCTGTGCCGCGCGCACGGCGGGCAGCAGCGCGAGTTCGGCCATCGCCATCGAAGTCGCGTAATGCTCGCGTTCGTAGCCGAAGCTGCCCGCCATGCCACAGCACGACGACTCGACTGCTTCCACCTTCAACTGCGGAATCCAGCCCAGCACGGTTTGCACGGGCGTGAACGCGCCAAAGGCTTTCTGATGGCAATGGCCGTGCACGAGCGCGCGCGCTTTCGGCAAGGCGTGCAGCGTCAAATCGAGCCGCTGCGCGGCCCGCTCGCGCACGAGAAACTCTTCGAACAGAAACGCATGGCGCGCGAGCTTCGCGGCGTCCTCGCCGAAACCGTAGGCGGTCCATTCGTCGCGCAAGGTCAGCAGGCACGACGGTTCGAGGCCGACCACCGCCACGCCGCGCTCGACGAACGGCAACAAGGCATCGAGCGAGCGGCGCGCTTCCGCTTTGGCTTCGTCGACGAGACCGGCGGACAGCATCGTGCGCCCACAGCACAGCGGACGCTCGCCCGCAAGCTGATTCAGATGCACGGTGTAGCCCGCCGCTTCGAGCACGCGCTGCGCGGCGCGCGCGACGCCCGGCTCCAGGTAGTTGTTGAAGGTATCGACGAACAGCAGCACTTCGCGCGTGGCAGTGGTCGATTCCGTTTTGCGCTGTTCGCGTTGATCACGCTGCTGCGCGAGATACGAACGCCCGATGTCGGGCAACGCGCGCGCCTCGGCCAGACCGATGCGGCGCTTGATCCACGCCGCCACGCGCGGCAGACGTTCGAGCGCGGCCGGTCCGCCCGGCACGCGGCTCGCGAGCGGCGCATAGCGCGGCAGATACGCCACGAGCCGGTCGCGCCAGCGCAAGCCGTGCTCGCGCCGCCACGCCGCGCGCGCCTCGATTTTCAGGCGCGCCATGTCCACGCCGGTCGGGCAATCGCGCTTGCAGCCCTTGCACGACACGCACAGATCGAGCACGTCCTTGACCGCCTGGCTCGCGAGACCGCCCGCGCCCGCGCCGCCTTCCGCGCCGTCGAGCTGGCCCGACAACGCGAGCCGCAGCGTATTGGCGCGGCCGCGCGTGACGTGCTGTTCGTCGCGCGTAACGCGATAGCTCGGACACATCGTGCCCGCGTCGAACTTGCGGCAATGCCCGTTGTTGTTGCACATCTCGACGGCTTTCGCGAGGCCCGCGCTCGCATCGTGGCCCGAGCCCGGCGCGCCTTCCTCGCCCGTCAGCGGATCGCGCGTGACATTCCACGCGGACCAGTCGAGCGCCGGTTCGAGCGCGCGCTCGCGATAACCGGGCGCGAAACGGAAATGCTCGGCGGCGTCCATCTTCGGCGGATTGACGATGCGGTCCGGGCTCAGCCGATTGCCCGGATCGAACAGCGTCTTGATCTGCGCGAAGGCGGCGTTGATGCGCGGACCGTATTGCCACGCGACCCATTCGCCACGGCACAATCCATCGCCGTGCTCGCCCGAGAACGCGCCCTTGTACTCGCGCACCATCGCGGCGGCTTCTTCGGCGATGGCGCGCATTTTCTGCGCGCCGTCGCGGCGCATATCGAGAATCGGCCGCACATGCAGCGTGCCGACGCTCGCATGCGCATACCACGTCCCTTCCGTGCCGTGACGATGAAACACCTCGGTCAAACGACTCGTGTAGTCGGCGAGATGTTCGAGCGGCACCGCGCAATCCTCGATGAAGGAGACCGGCTTGCCGTCGCCCTTCATGCTCATCATGATGTTCAGGCCCGCCTTGCGCACGTCCCAGAGCGCTTTTTGCGCGGCGGCATCGGCCATTTCGACCACGCTGCCGGGCAGGCCCAGATCGCCCATCAACTCCACCAGCTGCGCGAGACGCGCGATCTGCGCCTCGCGGTCGTCGCCCGCGAACTCCACCAGCAGCACCGCTTGCGGCGAGCCCACCAGCGCGCGCTCGATCACGGGCTTGAACGCGGGATTGCTCAGCGCGAGATCGATCATCGTGCGATCGACCAGCTCGACGGCCGCCGGCCCGAGCTTGACGATGTGCTGCGTGAGGTCCATCGCGCCGTAGAAGGTCGGAAAATTCACCACGCCGAGCATCTTGTGGCGCGGCAGCGGCGCGAGCCTGAGCGTCAACTGGCGGCTGAACGCAAGCGTGCCTTCCGAGCCCACGAGCAGATTGGCGAGATTGGGTTCGCCGTCCGCTTCGAAGGCGAGCGGATTCTGGCAATCGAACAGGTCGAGGTTGTAGCCCGCCACGCGGCGCAGCACTTTCGGCACGCGCTCGCGCAAGGCGTCGCGCTCGCGTTCGGCGATCTCGCGCACGCCGCTCACGAGCGCCTGCGTGCGCGGGTCGCGCGCCATCGTGGAGAGCTTGCCGAAGCGCGTTTCGTGACCGTCGGCGAGCACGGCGTCGATCGCGGCCACGTTGTGCACCATGATGCCGTATTCGATCGAGCGCGAGCCGCACGAGTTATTGCCCGCCATGCCGCCGATCGTGCATTGCGCGCCCGTCGACACATCGACCGGAAACCACAGGCCATGCGGCTTGAGCCACGCATTCAGATGATCGAGCACGATGCCCGGCTCGACCGTCACCGTACGCGCGTCCTTGTCGAAATCGACGATGCGGTTCAGCCATTTGCTCGTGTCGATCACAAGCGCTTCGCCCACCGTCTGCCCACACTGGCTCGTGCCCGCGCCGCGCGCGAGCAAGGGCGTGCCGGTTTCGCGCGCGATGTCGAGCACGAGACGCAGATCGTCTTGATCGCGCGGCACCGCCACGCCGATCGGCATGATCTGGTAGATCGATGCATCGGTGGCATAGCGCCCGCGCGAGGCGCGGTCGAACAGCACGTCGCCGCGCAGCTCGCGCGCGAGGCGCGTGGCCAGCGGCGTGAGCGCGGCGCGCGCCGAAGCGGGCATCAGACGGATCGGCTGAACGAGCGGTTTGGGCGTGGACGTGAGCATCGCGCTTGGGGCAACGTTATGAATAAATCAGGAACCCGAATTTTCTGGGTGTGAGCGATGAGGCGCGCGTGCGTGGCGGATATCGTCACGCACGCACCCCGCTTTCAGAACGATCAGGCGGCCGCTTTCAACGCGGGCCGCGCCGCGTGCTCGGTCAGATAGTCCATCGCCGCGCCCACGCCCGTTTCCGCAAGCGGCACGCCCGCGAGCCGCAGGCCCATTTCGCAGCCGGTGAGCGCCGCCATCAGCGTGAGGTCGTTGCAGTCGCCCAGATGGCCGATGCGGAACATGCGCCCTTTTACCTTGCCGAGCCCCGTGCCCAGCGACAGATCAAAGCGTTCGTAGATGATCTTGCGGACCGCGTCGGCGTCCACGCCCTCGGGCATCATCACGCCCGTGAGCACCGGCGAATACACGGCGGGATCGGCGCACTGGATCTCCAGGCCCCACGCCTGTACGGCGGCGCGGCACGCGGCGGCGAGGCGCTGATGACGCGCGAACACGTTGTCGAGCCCTTCACCGAGGATCATGTCGAGCGCCTCGGCCAGGCCGTACAGCAGATTCGTGTTCGGCGTGTACGGCCAATAGCCCTGCTGATTCATTTCGATGATCTCGGTCCAGCCCCAGAACGCGCGCGGCAGCTTCGCCTCGCGGCTCGCGGCGATGGCCTTCTGCGAGACCGCGTTGAAGCTGATGCCGGGCGGCAGCATCAGGCCTTTCTGCGAGCCGGACACGGTCACATCCACGCCCCATTCGTCGTGCCGGTAGTCGGCGGACGCAAGACCCGAAATCGTGTCGACCATCAGCAGCGCCGGATGCCCCGCCGCGTCGATTGCGCGACGCACGGCGGCGATATCGGACGTCACGCCCGTCGACGTTTCGTTGTGCACGACGCAGACGGCCTTGATCGCGTGGCCCGTGTCCGCGCGCAGGCGCGCCTCGATCTGATCGGCCTGCACGCCGCGCCGCCATCCTTCGATGCCCGGCAAGCCGAGGAATTCAGGCTTGAGGCCGAGGCTTTCGGCCATCTTCTTCCACAAGGTCGCGAAGTGGCCGGTCTCGTACATCAGCACGGTGTCGCCGGGCGACAGCGTGTTGGTCAGCGCCGCCTCCCACGCGCCCGTGCCCGAGGCCGGATAGATCACCACGGGCTGCGCGGTCTTGAAGATCTTCTTGATGCCGTCGAGCACGGCGAGCCCGAGCGCGCCGAATTCAGGCCCGCGATGGTCGATGGTCGGATAGCTCATGGCCCGCAGGATGCGGTCCGGCACCGGGCTCGGACCGGGGATTTGCAGGAAATGGCGGCCAGCGGGATGGAAGTCGAGTTTCAGCATGAAGGCGTCCCACGTCAGGAAAGGTCGGAAGTCACACGCACTGCGTTCGAAGCCACCCGGCACCTGCTCTCACGCCGAAATGGCATTTTGCATGCAAAATACTCTAGTTCACTGAGCCGCAGATGCAAGGCTCAATTGGCATGAAATGCCCCAGGGGAAACCCGTCGATGCAGCGCAGCGAAGCTTTCCGGGCGATCACGCTAGAATGAGGGCACGTCGGTCGATCGGGGTTTCGTATGCAAAATGCAGACATTCCGGACGCACAACTCGCGTCCGCGCAGCCTGAGGCGCACGAACTGGCGCTGCCCAAGCTCGCGCGCCAGCGCCTGCACGACACGGTGGTCGATCATCTGCGCGAATTCATCGTCGAGGGCCAGCTCGCGCCGGGCGTGAAGCTCAACGAGCGCAAGCTCTGCGAAGTGCTCGGCATTTCGCGCACGCCGCTGCGCGAGGCGCTCAAGGTGCTCGCCGCCGAAGGGCTGATCGAGATCTCGCCGAATCGCGGCGCGACCGTCGCGCAACTGAGCGAGGCCGAGATCCGCGACATGTTCGAGCTGATGAGCGGACTCGAATCGTTCGCGGGCGAACTCGCGTGCGCGCGCATCAGCGAAGGCGAACTTGCGCAGATCAAGGCGCTGCACGCGGCCATGCTCGTCTGCCGCGCGCAGAACGACCTGTCCGGCTATTACGCGCGCAATCACGCGATTCACGATCTCATCAACGCGGCCGCGCGCAACGTGGCGCTGCGACAGACCTATGTGACGCTCAACCGGCGCTTGCAGGCGCTGCGTTTTCGCTCGAACTTCCAGACCGCGAAGTGGGACAGCGCGATCCGCGATCACGAAGCGATGATCGCCGCGCTCGAAGCGCGCAACGGCGCGGCGCTCGCCGCGATCCTGCGCTCGCATCTGCTGGCCAAACGCGATGCCGTGCTCGCCGAACGCACGCTCACGGTGGCGGGCATGAACGCGCCGCGATAGCGGTTTCGCTGTTCAAACATCTTTTGACGTGAAGGCGAACGATCTGTGCGCATGCACAGATCGAAGCGCGTGACGAGCCGTGCGCAGCGATTGGCGCGTGCCGACGCCGCCTGCCTTTATACTGCTGGCCCCGGAAACAACGACAGACAAGGACGGCGGCGCCGCGCGCGCCTTCGTCGACAAGGAAGACCAGATGGGACCGTATGTAGACGCCGTGCCCTCGGCCGAAGTGCTGCCCGCGCGCGCCGACGTGGTGATCGTGGGCGGCGGCGTGATCGGCGTATCGGCTGCGTGGCACCTCGTTTCGCAGGGCTATAGCGTGGTGCTCTGCGAGAAAGGCCATATCGCCGGCGAGCAGTCGAGCCGCAACTGGGGCTGGTGCCGCCAGGCGGGCCGCGATATGCGCGAGATGCCGCTCATCACCGAAAGCATGCGCCACTGGCGCGGCATGGCCGAGGCCGTGGGCGCCGACGTCGGCTACCACGAATGCGGCGTGCTCTATATCGGCGCGAACGAGGAAGACGAAGCGGGCTTCCAGCAATGGTTCGACGATGCAGCGGGCTACGACACCGGCGCACGCATGGTGCGCGGCGCGGAACTCGCGAAGCTGATGCCCGGCGCGTCGCGCGCCTATCGCGCGGGCCTGTTCGTGCCGACCGACGGCCGCGCCGAACCGCAGCGCGCCGTGCCCGCGATGGCTCGCGCCGCCCAGGCGCGCGGCGCGACGCTCATCGCGCATTGCTCGGTGCGCGCGCTCGAACGCTCGGCCGGGCGCGTCTCGGGCGTGGTCACGAGCCGCGGACGCATCGCCTGCGATGCCGTGATTCTCGCGGGCGGCGCGTGGTCGAGTCTCTTCTGCGCGAACGAAGGCGTGCGCCTGCCGCAACTGAAAGTGCTCGGCACCGTGCTGCGCACCTCGCCCGTCGAGAACGGGCCGCCGACATGCGGCTGGCTCGGCGACATCGGTTATCGCAAGCGCGCGGACGGCGGCTACACGATCGGCTATAGCGGACATCGCTACACGCCGGTGAGCCCCGATGGCTTCAAATATCTGCGCGAATACACGCCGCTGCTCAAGCAGAACTGGCGCACGATCCGGCCGCGTTTCGATTCGGCGGCATGGCGCGAGTTTCGCGATCGTCCGGGCTGGAACGCCGAACAGACGAGCCCGTTCGAACGCACGCGCACGATGGACCCGTCGCCTTCGCAACGCGGCGTGCAGGCCGCGATGGCGAGCATGCGCCGGCTCTATCCCGCATTCAACGACGCGCGCATCGTGCAGGAATGGGCCTGTTATATGGACGTGACGCCCGACATCATTCCGTATATCGGCGCGGCGGCAAGCGTGCCGGGACTCACGGTGGCGACGGGTTTCTCGGGTCACGGATTCGGCATCGGACCCGCAGCGGGACGCGCGGCCGCCGACGTTGCCATCGGCCGCGATGCAGGCATCGACCTCGCGCCGTTCTCGCTCGACCGCTTCGCGCCGGGCATGCCAATCGTGCCAGGCGGAGAGATCTGAACGCGTGCGCGATTCGCACCACGCCATGCCATTCATTACATGAGATTGCATGGCCTTCCTTCGACGGCGTCGCTGCATGCGACGCCGTTTTTTTCCTGCGACAAATGCGCCATCTTCGCCCCGATGGCCGCATTCATCGAAAAGACCCTGAAAACACGATCTAAACGCAAATCGGCAAATCATACCCGCCCGCTTTATTTCGGCATCCAGATTAATTTCCCGATGTGACGCGTTGTGTCACTTTCATAGCCGTTTTGCAATCGAGCGTTTCGCGTTATGTGCGGCCACTATGGTGGACGCATTTAATTTATTGCTCTATACTCGGTTCGTCTTAATTACAAAACGCAACATCTCTTGCGATTCGCGCTGCAACGTCGTGCAAATTTCACGCTTGCAGCAGGCTCGCACCATCAAACGGAACCTCCGGTTCCAGCGGCACGCAAATTGCTACCGCACTCTTGCCGTTGCAAGCATCGAACGGCGCCCATGCTCTGGCACGCACAACGCGCAGCCGGGCTGAACATGACAACCAGACGAACGCCATAGCGTTCATTCGACGGCCGGCAGCGCACTGAACGCGCGCCGGTACAGACTGTTTCCGTCAGTTCAATCGCGGCCATGCCGGGATCACGAACTTCCTTCGCAGCGCCATTGCGGCGCTCTCGCGGCGTGCCTGCGCGCGCCGTTTCGTCTACAAGGAGGCGTATCTTCATGACTCGACGCACTGTCCAACTCGTGGGCAGCCTCATAGCGATAGCCGTCATTGCGTGGGCCCTCGCCCGCGGCATCGGCGCCGATACGTTCCGCAGCCATGCGGGCGATCTCGCGTACTACACGGGCCAGCACATGCTGCTCGTGGTCTGGTCGATGGCGCTCGCCATCCTCGTCGGCGTGCCCGCCGGCGTGCTGCTCAGCCGCCCGCGCTTTCAGCGCCAGGCCGAACGCTTCATGCAGATCTTCAACATCGGCAACACGATTCCTTCGCTCGCCGTGCTCGCGATCGCGCTCGGCATCTTCGGTATCGGCGATATTCCGGCCATCGTCGCGCTGTTTCTCGCCTCGCTGCTGCCGATCACGCGCAACACCTATGAAGGCGTGAAGAACGTGCCTGCCTCGCTGCGCGAAGCCGCAAAAGGCATCGGCATGACGGGCTGGCAATCGCTCACGCGCGTCGAACTGCCGAATGCGGTGCCGATCATCGTGGGCGGCGTGCGTACCGCGCTCGCCATCAACGTGGGCACGGCGCCGCTCGCCTACCTCATCGGCGCGGACAGCCTCGGCTCGCTGATCTTCCCCGGCATCTATCTCGACAATCAGCCCTTGCTGCTGCTGGGCGCCGCAATCACGGCGATTCTCGCGCTCGCGCTCGACGGCATTGTCGCGACGGGCAGCCGTCAATGGATGCTGCGCCACGGAGGTCTCGCATGATGTTTCGCAGTACGATACGACGTCTCGCGAGCGCCTTCGCCATCGGCACGCTGTGCTTCGCGGCCAGTACCTCCGCGTTCGCGGCCAGGATCGTGCTCGGCGCGAAGAACTTCACCGAGCAATACGTGCTGGCCGAAGTCACGGCGCAATATCTGCGCTCGCGCGGCTATGACGTGGAAGTGCGTTCGGGCCTCGGCAGCACGCTCATGCGCAGCGCGCTGGAGAACGGCCAGTTCGACATGGTGTGGGATTACACGGGCACGGCGGCGCTGGTCTACGACAAGCTTACCGACAAGCTCGGCCCCGAAGCCATGTACCAGCGCGTGAAGGAACTCGACGAACCGCGCGGGCTCATCTGGCTCAATGCGTCCACGCTCAACGACACCTACGCGCTCGGCCTGCCCAGCGAATTCGCGCAGCAGACGGGCATCAAGACCATCTCGCAGCTCGCCGATTATCTGAAGACGAATCCCAAGGCGAAGCACATGGTGTTCGGTATGGACGCCGAATTCGCGAATCGCCCCGACGGCCTGAAGCCGCTGCTCGACACCTACGACATGCACTTCAAGCGCTCGCAGATGAAGCAGATGGACCCCGGTCTCGTCTACACGGCGCTGCATAACAACCAGATCAAGATCGGTCTCGTCTACACGACCGATGGCCGCGTGAAGGGCTTCGGCATCATTCCGCTCGAAGACGACAAGCGTTTCTTCCCGCCGTACAACGCCGTGCCGATCGTGCGCAAGGCCACGCTCGAACACAATCCGAAGCTCGCGGCGCAACTCAACGCGCTCTCGGCGGCGCTCAATAACGACGTGATGCAGGACATGAACAAGGCGGTGGACCTCGACGGCAAGTCGCCGCGCGACGTAGCCGATGCGTTCCTGCGCGCCCACCCGTTGCCTTGAAGGAGCACGCATGAACCTATTCGACTATCTCGCGTCGAGCTGGCCCGACCTGCTCCAGCTCACGCTACAACACATCTGGCTCGTCGGCATCGCCGTGGGCTGCGCGATTATCGCGGGCGTGCCGCTCGGCGTGCTCGTGAGCCGTCACGAATGGCTCGCGGGACCGCTGCTCGGCCTCGCCACCGTCGTGCTCACGCTGCCGTCCATCGCGCTGTTCGGCCTGATGATCCCGTTCTTTTCGCGCTTCGGCCAAGGCATCGGCGCGGTGCCCGCGATCACGGCGGTGTTCCTCTACTCGCTGCTGCCGATCATGCGCAACACCTATCTCGCGCTGCGCAACGTGGAGCCGGGCATCAAGGAAGCCGGCACCGGCATCGGCATGACCTCGTGGCAGCGGCTGCGCCTCGTCGACCTGCCGCTCGCGGTGCCCGTGATTCTCGCGGGCGTGCGCACCGCGGTCGTGATGAACATCGGCGTGATGACGATCGCCGCCGTCATTGGCGCGGGCGGACTCGGCACGCTGATCCTGCGCGCCATCGGCCAGAGCAGCATGATGAAACTGCTGGTCGGCGCCGTGCTGGTCAGTATCGTGGCGATCGTCGCCGACCTGCTGTTGCAGGCCCTGCAACGCGCGCTCACACCGAAAGGAGTACAGAAGACATGATCGAACTCGACAAACTGACCAAGACCTTCGCACAGAAAGGCGGCCAGCCCGTGAAGGCCGTGGACTCCGTGAGCCTCTCGGTGCCTGAGGGCGAAATCTGCGTGTTTCTCGGCCCGTCGGGCTGCGGCAAGACCACCACGCTCAAGATGATCAACCGCCTGATCGAGCCGACTTCGGGGCGCGTGCTGATCAACGGCGAGGACACGACCGGCCTGAACGAAGTCGATCTGCGCCGCCATATCGGCTATGTGATTCAGCAGATCGGCCTGTTCCCGAACATGACGATCGAGGAAAACATCACGGTCGTGCCGCGTCTGCTCGGCTGGGACAAGAAGCGTTGCGCCGAGCGCGCGACCGAACTCATGTCGATGGTCGCGCTCGATCCGAAGCTGTATTTGAAGCGTTATCCGCGCGAATTGTCGGGCGGTCAGCAACAGCGTATCGGCGTGATTCGCGCGCTGGCCGCCGATCCGCCCGTGCTGCTGATGGACGAGCCGTTCGGCGCGGTCGATCCGATCAATCGCGAAACCATCCAGAACGAGTTCTTCCAGATGCAGCGGCAACTGAAGAAGACCGTGATCATGGTGAGTCACGACATCGACGAAGCGATCAAGCTCGGCGACCGCATCGCCGTGTTCCGTCGCGGCCAGCTCGTGCAATACGATCATCCCGATACGCTGCTCGCGCGGCCGCGCGACGAGTTCGTCGCACAGTTCGTGGGCCAGGACAGCACGCTCAAGCGCCTGCTGCTCGTGAAGGCCGGCGACGCCGCCACGCAGCCCGAAACGGCGCGCGTCGACACGCCGCTCACGCACGCCTTCTCGGTGATGGACGAAGCCGACACGCGCTATCTCACGGTGCTCGACGATGCGCGCCATGCGCTCGGCTATGTCACGCGCCGCGCGGCCCGTGGCGCCGATGGCGCGTGCGGCGAGCGCGTCACGCCGTTCGCGGCGTCGGTCTCGGCCGAAGACAATCTGCGCGTGGTGCTCTCGAAGATGTATCAGTTCAGCGCTTCGTGGATGCCGGTGCTCGACGCCGACGGCGGCTATGTCGGCGAGATCACGCAGGACTCGATCGCCGAATATCTCAGCTCGGGCCGTTCGCGCCAGCAAACGGGCCAGGCGCCGGGTTCGTCCGTCAAGGCCGCTGCCACGGCCTGACGCGACTGCGCTCGCGTTCGCGTTCGCGAGGCATCATGAAAAAGGGCTCGGTCGTGTCATGCGAACGAGCCCTTTCTTTTTTGGGGCGCTACAAAGCGAACGCGTTAGCGCGGGCCACCGCCGCCAGGACCACCGCCTGGGCCTCCGCCCGGTCCGCCGCCGGGACCGCCCGGGCCGCCGCCATAGCCGCCAGGGCCGCCGGGGCCGCCGCCTGGTGGCGGTCCCCACCAGCAGCCGCCAAGCGCGGCGGTGAGGAACAGCGCGGTCAACATCGTGATCAGCTTCTTCATGGGCTCTCCTGTGGCGAAGGTCGAGCGGCGCGCGCACGCCACGCATCGACCAGGGACAAGCGCATGAGCAACGCGCATGCCTGCCGCCTGGCCTCACACGCGATCAGCGATACGCGGCCGGCTCATTCGTACGACAAACATTCGACGCGCACGAAGGCCCAGCGTTCATTTTCTTAAGCGTTTCCTAAGCTCGTTGCCCGCACAATCGCGGCTCGCCCACCGCGCCGTCACGCGCGCCCGAGCCCTACGCATGCAACGCCTTTATCACCATCGCGGCCACGCCATCGACGTCAGCGTCGAAACCGTCTGCCGCACGCCGGACGGCGCCGCCACGGCGCTCGACCATATCGCCGTCCTCCTGATTTCCGCAGACGAATCGCGCGAGCTGCCGTTCGCGCGCTTGCGCATCGACCGCACGTCGGGCCGCGCGTTCGAGTCCGCGGCCGACGCGCTGATGGGCGGCTACAGCGTGGGCCGTGGCATCGTCGACAAACTCATCGACGACGGCGAACGCCACGCGCAAGACATCGCCAGCGACGCCACCTGAACGCCTACGCCACCAGATAGCGCTGCACCAGACGCACCCAGGCAGCCGCGCCGAGTGGCAAGACGCGATCGTTGAAATCGTAGCCGGGGTTGTGCACCATGCAGCCGCCGAACTCGCCTTCGCCGTTGCCGAGCAGCAGATAGCAGCCCGGCACCGCGTTGAGCATCCACGCGAAATCCTCGCTGCCGTTCAGGCCTTTCGGCGCCTGCACCACCACGTTTTCCGCGCCGACCAGCTCCGCGCAAACCTGTTGCGCGAGCAACGTTTCATCGGGCGTGTTCACCATCGGCGGCGTGAGCTGGCGATAGTCGATCTGCGCCTCCACGCCATGCGCCTGCGCCGTCAACGCGATGATCTCGCGCACGCGCTGCTCCACCAGTTCACGCGTGTCCGGGCGCGCCGCACGAATGTTCACGCCGAGCGTGACGGTTTCGGGAATCACGTTATGCGTGGCGCCGCCGCGAATGAAACCGACCGACACCACGGCCGTGTCGTCGGGCGCGACGTTGCGCGCGACCACGGTCTGCAAGGCCGTGATCAACGCGGCGGCGGCCACGACCGGGTCCTTCACGCGATGCGGCATCGCGCCGTGTCCGCCCACGCCCTTGAGCGTGACGTCGGCGACATCGGAAGACAAACTCACCGGCCCCGCCAGCACGCGGAACGTGCCCGCCGGCACGCCCGGCATGTTGTGCAGCGCGTACACGGCGTCGCAGGGAAAGCGCTCGAACAGGCCGTCGTCGATCATGGCCTTCGCGCCGCAGAGGTTCTCCTCGTCGGGCTGAAAGATCAGGTTCAGCGTGCCGTCGAAATCGCGCTTGTCGGCCAGCGCCTTCGCCGCTGCGAGCAGGATCGCCGTATGGCCGTCGTGGCCGCACGCGTGCATCTTGCCCGCGTTCTGGCTCGCATACGGCAGCCCCGTGTTCTCGACGATGGGCAAGGCGTCCATATCCGCGCGGATGCCCAGCCGCTTCGTGCCGTTGCCAAGCTTCAGTTGCCCGACCACGCCGCTGCGCCCGATGCCCGTATGCACCTCGTAGCCCCATTGTTCGAGCAGCATCGCCACGAGCTTCGCGGTCGATCCGACTTCGAAACCTAGTTCGGGCTGCGAATGAATCTGGCGTCGCATGCCGATGAAGGTTTCGGCGTCGATGTCGATCTCGGGCAGCAGCGTCGGCAAAAGCTGAAACGGCGTGAGTGTAGGTTCGCGCTTCATGTCGATGTCATCCTCTCTGGTTCTTTGGCCGTGTCGGCTCGGGTTGTATTGGATGTTGCGCGCTCAGGCAACGCGGCGCTCGCGGATGCGCCATACCGCGAACAGCGTCACGCATCCGCACGCGACCATGTACAGCGCCGGCGAAAGCGGATTGCCGGTCTTCGCGATCAGCCAGGTGACGATGAACTGCGAGCTGCCGCCGAACACCGTCACGCCCACGCTATAGATCACCGAAAGACCGCTCGCGCGCACAGACGCGGGCAGCATCTCCATGAGCACGAGCAGCATCGGCGTGGAGCCGAGGTTGGCGCAGGCCGTCATGACGACCGAGAGCAGCAGCACGAGCGGCACGCTCGGAAAGCGCGTCATCAGCCAGAATGCGGGCACCACGACGACGATGTTGAATACGATCGAAGCGATCACGAGCGGCTTGCGGCGCGTGAGGCGGTCGGCGAGACGTCCGGATACGAGCGACGCAATCAGCATCGTGATGCCCGTCGCGCAGCCCGAGAGCAGCGACAGCGACGGCGGCATCTTGAGCACGCGAATCATGTAGGTCGGCATGAAAAACACCACGAGATACATGCCGACCGTACCCGCCGTTACCGCGAGTATGCCGAGCCCCACCTTCGCGCCGTGCTCGCGCATGAGCGTGCCGAGCGGACTGGGCGCATCCGGTTCGGCTTCGTGCGTTTCGTCGAGTTTGGCGCGGATATAGAGCCCGACGGGCGCGATCGCGAGGCCGCCGAGAAACGGCAGGCGCCAGCCCCAGCTTTCGAGCGACGACGGCGTGAGCGTGGCGTACAGCGCGGCGCCCGTGAGCGCGCCGAGCAGTGCCGAGATCCCCTGGCTGCCCAGTTGCCAGCTCACGCGAAAGCCGCGCTGGTTGACCGCGCCCGACTCCATCAGCATCGATGTAGATGCGCCGACTTCACCGCCGAGCGAAAAGCCCTGCAACAAGCGGCCCGCAAGCAGCACCAGCGAACCCCACACGCCCGCCTGCGCGTAAGTGGGCGCGAGCGCGATGCAGAGCGTGCCGCCCACCATCAGCGCGATGGTGAGCGTCATGGCGGCCTTGCGGCCGCGCCGGTCGGCGTAGCTGCCGATAATGAGGCCGCCGAGCGGGCGCATCACGAAGCCGATGCCGAACGTGGCAACCGCGAGCAGCAGCGAACCGTAGGGACTATCGGAGGGGAAAAAGAGCCGGCCAATCAGCAGCGCAAAGAAACTGTAGACCGTGAAGTCGTACATTTCGAGCGCGTTGCCGATCGAGCAGGCGGCGATCAGGCGGAACTGGCTGGCGCGCGTTTGCGTGCGCGCGGGCGGCTGGAGGGCGGGCGCGTCGTCGGCGCTGCTGAGCGTTACGTCATTCATGGCGAATCTCCGCGGGCTGGACCGAACGGCGCGTTCGGGGCGGCGCGCTGTGCGCGCGGCCAGCCGCGCATCAGGCGATTCGATATTCAGCCCAAGCGGCTTTTTGAAAGAAGTGAGAAATTTTCATCGTGATAACCAGATGGAATCGATTGAATAACTGGTTTGGTGGCGGTGTGGTTGGGAACTGGTAATTGGTGAGCGATCGCGCGCAAGTCAATAGAGGCTTTTCTTCCAACGGCGATCCGCTGTTGTCGACACCGCACGTTCTGGAGAACGACCTCGTGATATTTTTTCTTCAGGCGCTTCACCTACAATATTATTTCGCGAACCGGCCACAACCCCCGATCTTCCCGGCTGCAAACGCAATATTTTTGCATTTTCACTGCACTTGATGGATTTCTCGATGGCTGCTCAACTCGACGACTATGACCGGAAATTGCTTGCAGAAGTCCAAAACGATGCGCGCATTCCACAAAACGAATTAGGCGCGCGCGTCAACCTGTCGACTGCGGCAGTCAATCGGCGTTTGAAGCGTCTGTCCGATGACAAGGTCATTGAGCGGTACACCGCAGTCGTCAAATCCGATGCGGTGGGTTATCCGCTGATGATTATCGTGACGGTTGAGATCGAGCGGGAACAGATCGACCTGCTCGATGCAATGAAGCGAACGTTCGGAGCCTGCCCGCAAATCCAGCAGTGTTATTACATTGCGGGCGAATGGGATTTCGTACTGGTGCTCGTCGTGCGCGATATGGACCAATACGACGAGCTGACTCGCGAACTGTTCTTCGGCAATAACAACGTGAAGCGCTTCAAGACGCTTGTCGTCATGGACCGGGTGAAGGCCGGACTTAATGTGCCGCTTGGTATCGAGCCCTAAGTTTGGCGCACAAGCGCGAGCGGGAAGCCATGTTGGCTGCACCGCCCCGCTCTACACGACGCAACGAGTTAGCGTGTGGTGGAAGAAGGCGGCAGCCACGCAGCCTGTCTCGCGAGGACCGACTCGGCAGCCTCGCCGACGCACGCCTCGTAGACCGAGGGTGCAGTCGCGCCTTCGGTGCTGATGAGCAACACGCGCGACTGCGCATCGAGTCCGGCTTCCGCCTTCAACGCGGGTTGACGTAGCAGCGCGTGGAGGCCGGCAAGGCCCGCCGCGCCAGATTCGCCGATGACGAGCGGAGGATCGAAAACGTTGCCGGCCGCGGCCACACGCATTGCCTGAACAGCCTCGGAGTCGTCGATCGTCATGAAATGATCGGCGCCCTTCTCCAGCATTTTCCACGCGAGCGGCGATGCTTCGCCGCACGCGAGTCCCGCCATAATCGAGTCGACGGAGCCCGTTGCCTTTTTCAGTCGACCCGCGACGGCGCTTTGATACAGACAGTCCGCCTCCTGCGGCTCGACGACGACAAAGCGCGGGCGCCTGAGTTGATGAAACTCCCAAAGCTGTCCCACGATGCCGGCCGCGAGACCACCGACACCTCCTTGCACGAAAACATGCGTGAATGCGCAGTGGTCCGGGGTGCACTTCGCCTGTTCGATGACTTCCGCCGCGATGATCCCGTAGCCCTGCATCACGTCGCGCGGGACGTCCTCGTATCCCTCGTATGACGTGTCGGATACGACATGCCAGCCATTCTGTGCAGCCAGTCGTGCGGCTTCTTCGACCGATTGATCGTAGTTGCCCGCACTACGCACGATCCGTGCGCCGTACGCGGCGATAGCCTGCTCACGCTCGGCAATGACGTTCGCATGAATCACGATTACGCATCCACATCCTATGGCTTGCGCGGCGGCGGCGAGTGCTTTGCCGTGGTTGCCGTCAGTTGCACTAATCACCGTGAAGTGCGCAAGCAAATCACGGTGTCGCCCCGCGAACAGATCATCTGCGCTCAACGCATGCTCCGGCCAGCGACGTTTGATCAACCGTACCAGCGCGATCGGCGCGCCGAGCGCCTTGAAGCTCCCGAGCGGTGAACGGGTCGATTCATCTTTGAGGCTGATATGTGCAACGCCGAACTGCTGCGCGAGTCCCGGCAGCGTCCACAAGGGCGTGCCGGCCATGTTGATACCGGGCCAAAAGGCAAGCCACTCCCGACTTTCATTGACCGCTGCGATATTCAATATCTCCTTCAGTCGATCAGGATAAGGCGAATGTGCAATGTGTCTGTTCGATGTAAACATCATAAAGCTCTTTATCTAAAAGATTAGATGGGCTGGTGATCGAAACGATCGTTCAGTGTTCCGGCGAAGACCATCCGAACGGCATACGTAAATGGTAATGCGCCCAGCTCTCTCGTTTTTATCGAAACAGAAACAGACAATGCAAATTCGTATCGAATGGCGGACGAAATGCGAGATTTCTTTCAGCGGTGAAGGAATGCAGTTATGGAGCAGTCCGATGCCGGCTTGCCGCAGGCGGACCCGCGTCGCCCGAGGTGAATAAATTTGCAGCAGCGAGCGCTATTTAGAGAAAAATTCGCGAAATCACCTTTGACGCCCATATTGGATATCAGGACGCATCGATAGACTTCTTCCACGCCTCGTAAAGCGCTCGCGAGTAGTTCTTCGCTTTACCCTGGGTCGATCGGAAGTCAACCATCACTGAACCTCAAGTGGAGATCAATATGATTGTTGTGCGTGGCAAGTCAAGTCTGGTCGCCGTCGTGGCGCTTATGTTCTCGGCGATCGCGACGACGTCGAATGCCGATGAAATTGTCAGGATTGGACACTTCGCTCCATTGACCGGCATGAGCGCCCATGTGGGCAAGGACGACCAAAATGGTGCGCGTCTCGCGATCGAGGAGATCAACGCGAAGCAACTGGTGATCGCAGGCAAGAAGGTCAAATTCGAACTCGATGCTCAGGACGACGCAGCGGACCCCAAGACGGGCACCGTCGTTGCCCAGAAGCTGGTCGACGACGGTGTGGTCGCGGTCATTGGCAGCGACATGTCGAGCACAACCATTCCCGCCGCCAAGATCTTTAGCGATGCAGGAATCGTTCAAATTTCACCGGGCGCAACCAATCCGGCCTATACCTTGCTCGGTTACAAGACTGCGTTCCGCGTGGTCGGTACTGATGCGCAGCAGGGACCGGCACTCGCGAACTACGCGTTGACGGCGCTGAAAGCGCGGACTGTGGCAATCGTGGACGACTCGACGGCCTATGGCCAAGGGCTCGCCAGCGAGTTTGAGAAAGGAGCGAGGAAGCAAGGCGCGACCGTGCTTTCGCACGACGCGACGAACGACAAGGCCGTGGACTTCCGCTCGATCCTCACCAGGATCAAGGGCGAGCATCCTGACGTCATCATGTACGGCGGCGAAGACGCAACGGGCGGCCCGTTCGCGAAGCAAGCGGCGAAACTCGGCATTCACGCGCGAATTCTCGCGGGCGATGGCGTGTGTACGGAGTCGCTGGCAGAACTGGCCGGTACGGCAACCGATAACGTTATCTGCTCTGAAGCCGGAATGGCGCTTTCGAAGATGCCGGGAGGGGCGGCATTTAGCGAGAAATACAAAAAGCGCTACGGGCAACCTATCCAGATTTACGCACCGTATTCATACGACTCCGTGTACATCCTTGTGGACGCGATGAAACGCGCCAACTCGACCGCCCCCGCAAAGATTCTTGCTGCAATGCCATCGACCGATTACGAGGGTGTGATCGGCCAAACGGCATTCGACTCGAAAGGTGATTTGGAGCATGGTGTGATCTCGCTCTTTTACTACAAGAAGGGCGAAAAAACACTCATCGACATTATGAAAATGTAAGGACGGCGCTGTTTCGGATTCGCTGCGATATCGTCGCGCAGAACGCGGCGAACTCGCTCAGCCGGAAACTGATGTCGCTCAGGCCACTTCTTCGCCGAGCGTAAACTGCGCTGCCGTCGCTGCGAGCATGCGTGCCTGGTCTTCAAGCGAACTCGCAGCGGCGGCGGCTTCTTCGACCAAGGCCGCATTCTGTTGAGTGGCGTTGTCCATGTTATTCACCGCGATGCTGACCTGACTCAGCCCGTGACTCTGCTCCTGCGTGGCCGCGGCGATTTCCGACATGATCGCGTTCGTACGCGCGACCGCATCGATCAATTCGGTCATGGTGTCGCCAGCTTCGTTGACCTGTTTCGCACCATCGTCGATACGCGTCGTCGACTTTGCGATCAACTCGCGAATTTCCTTCGCGGCTGCGGAAGATCGCTGGGCGAGCGTGCGGACTTCGCCCGCCACGACCGCGAAGCCACGCCCCTGATCGCCGGCACGCGCGGCTTCGACTGCGGCGTTGAGCGCGAGAATATTGGTCTGGAAGGCAATGCCTTCGATGATCGCGGTGATTTCAGCCACCGACGCGGAACTTTGGCTGATGTCGCCCATTGTCTTGACGACGCGCGACACAACCTCATGCCCGCGCCGCGCAATGTTCGATGCCGTCGACGACAGCTCGCTTGCGCGCTGCACGTTGTCGGCGTTTTGACGGACCGTGCTCGTCAACTCATCGGTGCTCGTTGCCGTTTCCTGAAGCGATGCCGCTTGCGACTCCGTGCGCGCCGAAAGGTCCGCGTTGCCGGCGGCGATCTGACGCGTTGCGCTTGCGATCGCGTTGCTGCCTTCGCTCAGCGTGCGTACCGTCTGCCGAAGATTCGTCTGCATTTCCACGAGACCGCCGAGCATACGCCCCATTTCGTCGTGCGTGCGGACCTCGATCTTGCGGCTGAGATTGCCTTGCGCAATCTGTCCGAAATGCGCCACCGCATCGTTCACCGGGACGAGAATTGCCTTGCGCAGAAAATACCAGCTACCGACCGCAGCGCACAGGCCCGCGAGGATCGCGCCAATGCTGGCCGCGACGAATAGATGATAGTGACGCTCCGTGGTCTCGTACTCTTCCTTCGACTGCTTGAACTGATAAGTCTTCAGCGCGTTCGCCGCCTCCTGCATGGTCGTGTAGATCTTGCCCACACTGAACATCAGCTTGAGGATTTCGTCGCGATCGCCGCGCTGCGTGGCGTCGCGAAAACGTGCGAGTTCGGCTTCCGTTGCCTGGTATTGCTGCGTGACGCTCGATGCCAGTTGGTCCTCTTCTGCATCGCGCGGCAAAGAAAGATATTTTTGCCAGGCGGCTTCCGCGGCGTCCCGAACTTCCTTTTCCTTGCCGTACATGTTCTGTGCGTCTTGCGAGCCGGGATTGATCGCCGCGCGATCGAGCGACGTGCGCTGACGGCCCACCATGATCGTCATCTCACCCACGGCGATCGACTTCGGCAGTTGTTCGGAGTACGTATGCCGGTTCGCGTTGTTGCTGGCGACCATGCCAACAAGCCCAAACGCGCCGATGACAATCAGCAGAACGCCAAGAAAGGACATCGCCGCAATGAGGCGGCCATTAATCGAAAGATGGGTGCGTAGCATCGTCATGAGAGGACTGTCGTTGGTCTGTCAATCAGGCAGGGTCAGTTCGGTACATTCTTAATGAATATCGGCAACATCACACACACCTTTAGTCGTTTTACAGATTAATTCGGTGTCGCCAGCGACATTTCCACCACAACTTAATACGCATACCTGATTAAATGGTTGAGCACGAGAAGTCTGCACCATGATCTATCATTTGACCCGTGACGGCACTGTGTCGTCACGGGTCAAAAGTCGGTGAGCGCATGTCGCTCTCACCGGGTCAAACGCTTTCGCAAACGCGTTACGGGTTCTCCGCGCGTATGGGCTGCGCTGATGCCTTGACCGCTTCGCGTACCTTCGCGACCTGATCCGCCGTGACCGCCGGCGCGTGATTGCCCCAGCTCGATCGCACGAAAGTCAGCACGTCGGCGACATCGCGGTTAGTCAACCGATCCGAGAAGCCCGGCATGCCGTAGTGTGTCGGCGCCGATTTAGTCCACGGCATTTCGCCACCTTGCAGCACGAGATGAATCAACGAAGTCGGATCATCCGAATTCACCGCCGACGAAAGCGCAAGTGCCGGGAAAGTGCCCGAATATCCCACGCCGGTCGTGCGATGGCACGCAGCACAGTTGTCAACGTAGGTCAGCGCGCCATTGCTGCGATCGGTGCCCGCGCGCAACGCGGTGGCGGCGGCCGGATTGGGCAGCAACGCACTGCCTGCGGCGTCAGCCGGCGCGAGCGTCTTCAGATACGCGGCAATCGCGAAGAGATCCGCATCGCTCATATGCTGCGTGCTGTTCTCGACCACTTCCGTCATGCCGCCGAAGGCCGCCGAATGCGCCGTGCGTCCGCCCTTCAGGAACGCGACGATATCCGCCTCGCTCCACGTGCCGAGACCGTCCTTGCTGTCGCCGCGCAGGTTCTTCGCGAGATAGCCGTCGATCACGCCGCCCGAGAGGAACGTGTGGCCGTCGTCAGTCAGCGACTTCTCCTGCAAGCCAACGCCGCGCGGCGTGTGGCACGCGCTGCAATGCGCGAGACCTTCCACCAGATAGCGGCCGCGTACGATCGGATCGTTCGGCAGCGGGCGGTCGTCCGTGATCGCGTCCGGCGCGAACGCCATGCGCCAGAAACGCAGCGGCCAGCGCATCGAAAGCGGCCACATGATATCGGTCGACCGGTTCGGCTGCGCGACCGGCTGCACGCCATGCATGAAGTACGCGTAGAGCGCCTTCACGTCCGAGGGCTTGACCTTCGCGTAGGAGACGTACGGCATGGCGGGATAAAGCGACGAGCCATTCTTCGCCACGCCGCGACGCACGGCATCGTCGAACTCCTGGAACGTGTAGTCGCCAATGCCCGTCGCCTTGTCCGGCGTGATATTGGTCGAATAGATCTTGCCGATCGGCGAATCGATACCCAGACCGCCCGCGAAGGGCTTGCCGTTCTTCGCGGTGTGGCACGCGATACAGTCCGCCGCCGCCGCGAGATAGCGGCCCTTCTCGATGAGCGCCTTGTCGGCGTCGCTCATCGCGGCCGTCGCTTGCGGTTGCGCGGCCTGCGTTGCCACGCGCGGCGCTGAAGCCGGCTCCTGTGCGAACGCGTAAGCGGCCCACGCCGCGCCCGCGACCATCGCCGAGGACAGCGCGGCCATCGTGATTTTCTTCATCGTCATCGCGCGCTCCTCAAGCCTGAACCAGCGGAGCCGGATTCTTCAGATACTGCTCACGGATCGCCTTCGCCGAGTGATACGCGAGCGCCGCCACGATGCCAGTCGGGTTGTAACCCATGTTCTGCGGGAACGCCGAAGCGCCCAGCACGAACACGTTGTGCACGTCCCAGCTTTGCAGATACTTGTTGACCACACTGGTCGCCGGCGACGAGCCCATCACCGCGCCGCCCGTCGTGTGCGTCGACTGATACACGCGCGTGTCGTAGTGCTGCCCCTTCTTGCGGATCGCGCGGTAATGCTTCTCGGGGTTCATCGCCTTCGCGACTTCTTCCATGCGCGTGCCGATGTAGTCGAGCATGTTGTACTCGTTGTCGTGCCAGTCGAATGTCATGCGCAGCAGCGGCAGGCCGTGCGCGTCGCGATACGTGGGATCGAGGTCGAGATAGGCGTCGCGATACGGCATCACCGAACCCGAAATGCCGATCGTCATGTAGCGCTGATACGCGTCGCTCACGCCCGCCTTCCAGCCGCTGCCCCACGTGGGCGTGCCCGGCACCGTCGCGGCCTGATTGATCGGCCGGCCGCCCGTGCGCACGTGGCGAATGCTCGCGCCGCCCACGAAGCCGAGCGGGCCATGATCGAACTGGTCGCCGTTGAAGTCGTCCATACCCACGCCGCCCGCGCCGGTCCCGATAAACGGATTGAGCTGCGTGCCCTTCGGCAGCAGCACGTTGATGCCGCCGTTCATCTGGTACGCGTAGTTGCGGCCCACGACGCCTTCGCCCGTCTTCGGGTCGTACGGCTTGCCGATACCCGAGAGCAGCAGCAGACGCACGTTGTGCATCTGGAACGCCGCGACGATCACGATGTCCGCAGGCTGCTCGACTTCGCGGCCTTGTGCGTCGATGTAGGTCACGCCCGTCGCGCGCTTGCCTTCGGAATCGAGCAGCACCTTCGTCACGTACGACTTGGTACGGAGTTCGAAGTTATTTTTCTTCAGCAGCACAGGCAGAATGGTGGTCTGCGGCGAGGCCTTCGAATACATGTAGCAGCCGAAGTCTTCGCAGAAGCCGCAGAAGTTGCACGGTCCGAGACGCACGCCATACGGGTTCGTGTACGGCGTGGACGCGTTCGCCGCCGGCGCCGGATACGGATGGAAACCGAGATCGCGCGCGGCCTTCTCGAACAACGTCGCGCCCAGACCGTTCTTCAGCGCGGGCGTCGGGAATTCGTTCTTGCGCGCGCCTTCGAGCGGATTGCCGCCCGGCTGGATCTTGCCGTTGAGATTACCCGCCGTGCCCGACGTGCCGAACACCTTCTCCGCGAAGTCGAAGAACGGCTCCATCTCGTCGTAAGTCACGCCGAAGTCCTGCACCTGCATGCCTTCGGGAATGAACTTCTTGCCGTAGCGCTCCTCGTAGCGCGTACGCAGTTCCAGTTCCTCAGGCAGCATGCGGTAGTGCATGCCGTTCCAGTGGAAGCCCGCGCCGCCCACGCCATTGCCGAGCAGAAACGAGTGATGCTGACGATACGGCACCGCGAGATCGTCCACGCCGTGACGGATCGTGACGGTTTCCTTCGACAGATCCTGGAACAGCTCGCCGCGCACGGCGTACTTGAGTTCGTCGACGACTTTCGGATACGCCGCATCGGTGGGCGTGTCGCGCATCGCGCCGCGTTCGAGCGCGACCACGTCGAGGCCCGCGTCCGTGAGTTCCTGCGCCATGATCGCGCCGGTCCAGCCGAAGCCGACGATCACGCAATCGACCTTGTTCTTCTTGATCGTCATGACTTACCCCCGACGGCCGTTGATCGAAACGGGACCGTACGGGTACTTGACGCCCGGCTGATCGATCCAGTCCATGAAGTCCGCGCGCGCGCCAGGAAAACCAACCATCTTCCAGCCGACCATGCCCTGATTGCCGCCGTAGATCGGATCGGCCAGAAAGCCTTCCTTGGTGTTGCCGAGCAGTGTCGCGAAGAAGGTCTTCGAGGGCACGCTGTCAAATGCGGGTTTACCGTGTTCCAGTTCGTGGAGCACGGCTTCCTGGGTCGCGACGTCGAGCTCTGCGAAGACCTTTCCGCCGTGCTGCTGCTTGCAATACGCGTTGCAGGCTTCGATGCCGTGACGATAGACCTCGCGCGGCGACAGGTTGATCTGATAGCCCATCTCGGGCACGGAGTCGGGATGAAACGGCCCTTGCATGTACCAAAGCTTGCCGTGACCGTAGGGCGTGTCCATCTGCTTGTCGATGTATTCGGGCACGCCGGCTTGCAACGCCCCCGCTCCGAGGCCGTCCGCGGGAATCAGCCGATCGACGGCAGCGCCGATAAAGCGCCATTCGTCCTCGGTGAAATATTGCGGGGCGTAAGGCGCCGCTGCGCCTTGTGACGAAACTGTGCCCGACGAGGGTGCGTCACCACAGGCCGACTCGGAGAGCGCCGTGGCCGTCGCGACGGAAGTGACCGGGACAACCGCCAGCATCTGCCGCAAGAAGCGGCGACGCGGTTCGTGATTATTTGACATCTGTGATTCCTGCTTATTGGAATGCCAGCATCGGACAAGCAAATGCGGCTGTGGGGACGTACCAGGCTGAGTTTTGCGCGCTCATCCCCAACACAATTTTTTCGGACTACTGATTACACGCGCGCGTAGCGCCGACCCAACAGATGTCGGCCGAGGAGACAAATACAACGAATCCGCGAGATGCCGGGTCGATTGACCGAACGACCGAAGGCATCTGCTCCATTGTTAATTGTTAACAATGGAGCAGATGGTAGCGCGACGCTAGGTCGCAGGTCAATTAAGCGTCCCAGATTTCGTGTACATTTTTGTTAATTGTTGACAATTCGCCGACTCAGGACCTAGACTCCCGACACGGGAAGGAGCGCCGCGTGCAAAAAATCGCCGGTATTAACAAAAAAGCATTGGGGCACCAGGCGGCCGACTGGATCCGCAACGCGATTGCGGCGGGTAGCATCGCGCCCGGAACACGACTGACGGAGATCGGCCTTGCCGAACAGATCGGGCTCTCGCGCTCGACCGTGCGCTCCGCGATGGAGCGCCTTTCCGGCGAAGGCCTGCTCGTGCAACATCCGTATTCCGGCTGGGAGGTCATGTCTCTGACCGTGAAGGATGCGGAGGATCTCTACGCCGTTCGCAGCACACTAGAGGCGTTGGCCGCACGTCTTGCGGCCGAAAACCTGGACGACGCGGGCCGCGAGGTACTCGAGAATTCACTGGCGGCACTCCTCGCCGCCGTGGAATCCGGCGACCGCGACGCCATCGCGCATGCGGATCTCGAAGTGCATACCGTCATTGTCGATTTGTCGGGCAATGCACGCCTCAGCAACCACTATGCGCAGGTAGTCGATCTCGCGCGCGTCTACATCCGCTGGACGAACACCATGCATGCCGGAAGCCTGGACCGCATGCTCAGAGATCACCGCGAACTGGTCGCGCTGATCGTCGCTCGCGATGCGGCTGCAGCAGAGAAACTCGCCTTCGAACACGTGTCTCGCAGCGGCAAGTCTCTCGTTGAGGCCATGAACGGTTCGCCCGAGTTTTCGATCAACTACGATTGATAAGCGACCTTCAAGGGATTCCAGCGGCCCGGAGTTCGTCGAATGTCTATCAGCCACATGTGCATCGGCCACGGGGCGCACTAATCACACTCTGCCAGCCGCCCTGCTTTCGATGCTGGCTCGGTTCATGGAAAGCGCATCGGGCGGCAGAGTCTTTGGCGCACAATGACACCCTCTACATTCAAGCCGCGATCTCATCGAGCTTGCGTCCACGTGTTTCGAGCGCGAATACACCGACCACCATCGCGCCGAGCAGCGAGACCAGCGCGAAGTAACCAAACACCGCTTCGACACGCAGATACGTTAGCAACGCGCCAATCACCAGCGGTCCGATCACCGACGCAATGCGCGTAATCGCCGATGCCGCGCCCGCGCCGGTCGCGCGAATGCGAGTGGGATAGACCTCGGGCGCATAAACGTAGATACCGCACTGCACGATCGCAATCATCGCGACGCTCACCGAGGCCAGCACAAGCACCTCGACAGCGCTCACGCGCGTGCCGCTCAGGGCCAGCCAGAACATGGGCAGCGCCGCGCCCAGGAAAGCGATCGCGAACGTCTTCCTGCGGCCGAGCCAGTCGATCGCGAAAGTGCCGATGAACGTCCCGAGCAGCGTCGCGATCATGCTCACCATGCCGTAGCGCAGCGCGACCTCCAGCGGCAAGTGATAAACGGTGCGATACAGCGACGGCAGCCACACCAGAATCCCGTAAGTCGTCAGGCTGCCGCAGCCCGCCATCAGCCAGACCACCAGCGTGCGTCGCGCCAAGCCGCGCGCGAACAGCGCCCGGAACGATTCCTTGCGCTCGGGCGTGCCGGTCACGGCGATGTCGAGCGTGCTTGCGTCCAGCCGCTGCGCGCCGGATGCGGTGCGCTCCATCGCGTCGACGATGACGCGCGCTTCGTCGGCGCGGCCGTTGATCGCGAGCCAGCGCGGCGACTCCGGCGCCACGCGCGGCAGGATCGCCGCCAGCACGATCGGCAAGCCGCCCACGAGAAACATCACCTGCCAGCCGTAGGCCGGAATCAGCCAGAGCGCCGCGACGGCTGCCACGAGATTGCCGAGCGCGAACGTGGATTGCAGCACGAAGATCACGCGTCCGCGAATGCGCGCGGGACACACTTCGTTCATGTAGGTCGCCGAAACCGGCGACTCGCCGCCCAGGCCGATGCCCTGCAGAAAGCGCAGCGCAATGAACACCGCATAGCCGGGCGCGAAGGCCGACGCCACGCTGCCGAGCGCCAGCAGCACGAGCAGCCAGCGCAGCACGCGCAGGCGTCCGAAACGCTCGGCGGCGGCGCTGAACAGCAGTGCGCCGATCGTCTGCCCCACATAGCCGCTCGACACCAGCAAGCCCGCTTCGGTGGGCGTGAGATGCCAGAGGCCCATCAGGACCGGCATCACGAACGCGATAGTCAGCGCGTCGAAGGCGTCGGTCATATGCACGAGGCCGATCATGCCGAGCACGCGCGTATGCCAGCGCGTGAACGGCAGACGTTCGATGCGCGCGGAGATCAGCGCGGCTTCATGCCGACCGGCGACGTGCGCGTCGTCGATCGTCTCGTACTCATTCGCAAGACGTGTCAGTTCCATCGTGTCCTCGAAGGAAACGTTTCTGGGTGAAAGGGACAGGAAACAACGGGGAAACAGCAGGAAAACAGCGGGACATCGCGCGCATCAGCGCGCGATGCGTGAAGGGTCAGACGTGATCAGGCGAGATCGAGCACCAGCGTGCCGCTTTGCGCCCCTGACACGCAGATCATCATCGCGTCGTTCGCGGCGCGTTCGGACTGCGTGAGCACGCTGTCGCGATGATCGACACAGCCGCCGAGCACGCGCGTCTGGCACGCGCCGCAAAGCCCTTCGCGACAGCTGTATTCGACGTCGACATCGGCGTCGAGCAACGCGTCGAGCAAGGGCTTGCCAGCCGGTACGAACAACGTCCGGCCGCTGCGCGCGAGTTCCACCGTGTAGCCGGTGCGCTGCGCGCTCTCGACCGGCGCGCTTGCCGCGAAGCGCTCGATGTGCACGTTGTCGATGCCCGCCTCGGCGCACGCCGACTGGAACGCATCGAGCATCGCGCCGGGACCGCAGCAATACGCGTGCACGTCGCTGGGCTGGCGCGCGAGGCAAGCGGCGAGATCGAACGGACGGCCGCCGTGTTCGTCGTCGAAATGCAGCTGCACGTCGCCGCCCAGCGCGGCCAGTTCGTCGAGAAACGCGGCTTGTGCACGGCTGCGCGCGCAATAGACGAACTGCACCGCGCGCCCGCGTTCACGCAACTTGCGGTACATGCACAGCATCGGGGTCACGCCGATGCCGCCCGCAACCAGCAGCGTCGATGACGCCGCTTCGTCGAGCGCGAAGTTGTTGCGCGGCGCGCCAATCGACAGCGTCGCGCCGCAGCGCAGTTCCTCGTGCAGCCAGCGCGAACCGCCGCGGCTCTTTTCGTCGTGCAGCACGCCGATCACATAGCGGCCTTGATCCTCGGGCGCGTTGACGAGCGAGTAGCTGCGCGTGAGGCCGTTGGGCAAATGCACGTCGAGATGCGCGCCGGGCGTGAAAGGCGGAAAAACCTCGCCTTCCACGGGCACCAGTTCGATGCTCGCAATGCGCTGCGCCTCGTGGCGCAGCGTGCGCACGCGCGCCTGCAAGCGCGCGTTCGTGCCCGTGCCCGCGCCGTGAGTGGAGTCGTTCATCATGTGACGAGGCTTCCGGAGAATCACAAAGGGAGCGGCGTCAGGCCGCTTCGCTGTTCGGAGCGGCGTCGGCGTCCGCGTCGGCAGCGGCGGCGTCTGCGTTGGCGCGCACGCCATGCACGGAGAAGAACCGCGCGCGCTCGACCTTCTGCCCGATCGCCGCTTCATACGCCTCGCGCACGGCCTCCGGCTGACCATACTGGCCGATGAAGTCGCGCAGATACGCACCCAGCAGCGGATGCGCGGCCAGCGCCTCGCGCGTCAAGCCGTTCATCATTTCGTCACGGCACGCCGACGGCAAAAATACGTTGTGGTTCGCCTGCGGATCGGTGATGAGCCCCTTCGGCGTCTTGCCCTCGGCCACCGCTTCGAGTTCCTCGAAAAAGCGCCGACGCAGCATCACGATGCCGCGATCGCTCGCGCCGAGCGTTTCCTTCGTGCGGTCGGTGATCGCGCCCTGCCCGACCCACGCAGCGAAATCCTGATTCGCAACATGCGTGGTGATCCACTCGCCCTGCTCGTCGTACAGCGGCCCGTACCACGCGGGAATATGTTCCTGCACGTAGGGCTCGCGCTCCTTCGGCACCTTGTTGAGCACCCAGAGAATGCTGAGCGTGTTCGTGTCGTCGATAGGCACGCGCCATTCGAAGTGATGCCCGAGATAGAAAGCATTCGGCCAGAGCGTCACGCGGCCCGTGGTCCACATCGGGTTCGCTTCGTTTTCATGCGCACGCAGCCGCTTGTAGACGAAGCCGTGCTCGAACTCCTCGTACAGCGTGCGCAGATGCGTCGGCACGTGTTCGGCGTGGCTGTCCTGCTGGCGCGAGGTCCAGTTGTTGTGAGTCCACTCGAAATGGATCGGGTCGATGGAGTTTTCCTGGCACTGGAACCAGTTGCACGGAATCTCGGCCATCACGACCTGGGCGAAACCGTTCGCGTAGTTGAACGGCTCCCAGTCGGGCAATTCCGGTGCGGGCGCGGCGCCCATGTACGCCCAGATCATGCCCGCCTTCGCGCGCACTTCGTAGGCCGTGATCTTCGTTTTCTGGCGCAGGCGCGCGTCGACGTCGACGATTTCCTCGAACGGCTGATGCGTGCATTGCCCGCTCGCATCGAATTCCCAGCCGTGATACGCGCAGCGCAAGCCGCACTGCTCGACGAAGCCGAATGCGAGATCGGCATTGCGATGCGGGCAGCGGCGCTGCACCAGCCCGAACGTGCCGCTCAGATCCTTGAACAGCACGAGGTCTTCGCCGAAGAGACGAATGGGGCGAACCGCCTTGTCGTCGAATTCCGCCACGCCGGCGATCGGATGCCAGTAGCGGCGCAGGTAGTCGCCCATCGGCGTGCCCGGTCCCACCTCGGTCAGCAAGCGGTTTTTTTCAGCGCTCAACATGTCTTGTGTCCTCACTCGTTGGAAACGCGGCGTCATGCGAAAGCAGTGCATGGCCGTCGATGAATGCATTTTTCGCGACGCCCTCCACGCCCACAACTGCCTCAAAATCCAAAAAAGTCGCCGATCGTCTCAACCGTCATCGCGAGGCCCGGGTCGCGCCGAGTCCTGTCGGCGGATGCATTTTTTGCTTGATGTCAAAAAACTCTCGCCGCAGAATATCGGTTCATTTATGTTCTATATGTTCATTTTTGAACACATCAACGAGCCCGACGGACGAGACAGACATGCTGAAAATTGGAGTGGTGGGTGGCGGAATTGGCGGACTGGCGGCGGCGATCGCCCTGCACCGCGCGGGACATCGCGTGACGGTGTTCGAGCAGGCGGAGCGCTTTGGGCGCGTGGGCGCCGACATCAATCTCACGCCGAACGCGGTGCGCGCGCTCGACGGGCTCGGCGTGGGCGAGCAGTTGCGCGAGACCGCCGCGCGGCCCAATGCCCGCATCAGCCGCACGTGGGACACCGGCGAGGAAACCTCGCGGCTCGCCATGTCGGACGAAGCCGAGCGCCAGTACGGCGCGCCGCAATTGACGATGCACCGCGCCGACGTGATGAGCGCGCTCGAAGCCGCGCTCGCGCCCGGCGTGCTGCACCTTGGCCAGCGCACGGTCTCGTTCGCGCAGGACGCCGACGCGGCCACGATCACGCTCGCGGACGGCACGTCGCACGCATTCGACCTCGTGATCGGCGCGGACGGCATCCACTCGGGCGTGCGCCGCCATCTGTTCGGTGCGGAGCATCCGCAGTTCACGGGCATCGTCTCGTATCGCGCGGTCGTGCCCGCCGAGCGCCTGAGCGGCATCGACACCGGTGCGTTCGTGAAATGGTGGGGACCGAGCGACGACTTGCAGATCGTCACGTTCCCGCTCAACCGGGGCCGCGACGTATTCATTTTCGCGACCACGTCGCAAAGCGACTGGACCAACGAGTCGTGGACGCTGCCCGGCGACCCCGACGCGCTGCGCCGCGCCTATGCCGCGTTTCACCCCGAAGCGCGCGCGCTGCTCGACGCCTGCGACACGGTTCTCGCCTCGGCGTTGTATATTCGCGATCCGTTGCCGCAGTGGAGCGGTGCGCGCATGACGCTGCTCGGCGACGCCTGCCACCCGATGATGCCGTTCATGGCGCAAGGCGCGGGCATGGCGATCGAGGATGCCGTGGTGCTCTCGCGCGCGTTGACCGACGTGGCGCCCGCCGGACTCGACGACGCGCTCGCGCGCTACGCGCGTGCGCGGCAGGAACGCACGGCGCGCGTGCAGATCGGCTCGCGCGGCAACAACTGGCTCAAGACCGGCGGCAACGCCGACTGGGTCTATGGTTACGACGCGTGGACGGTGCCGCTGCATTGAGCCAATAGCCGCCACGCCTTTCAACAGGATCAGATGAATACGGATACGTCTTCACCCCCGTCCGCCGATGCGGCCAGTTCACCCGTCGAGCGGGCGTTTCGCCTGCTGCGCTACATCGCGGAAGGCGGCTCGACCGCCAACCTCAGCGACGTCGCGCGGCAGATCGGCGTGAACCGGGTGACCGTGATGCGGCTCATCGAGTCGCTCAAGGCCGCGGAACTGATCCAGGAGCATCCGGCGGGCGGCTCGCATCGGCTCGGAATGCCGTTCCTGACGCTCGCCGCGAGCGCGCTCGGCGCCTCGGATCTCACGGCGCGCGCGCGGCAGATCCTGCCGGTGCTCGTCGAACAGACCGGGCTTTCGGCGTTTCTCGCGGTGCTCGAAGGCGCGGAGATCGTCTATCTGCTTTGCGAAACGCCCGATACGCCGCTCGTGACCCGCATTCGCGCGGGCAGCCGCATTCCCGCGCATCACGCGACGCCGGGGCTCGCCATGCTCGCGTGTCTGCCCAAGGGCGCGGTGCAAGCGCGCTATGAACAACATCCGTCCAACGAGCGCCCTGCTGACTGGGCGACGCTGGACGCCACGCTCGACGTCATCCGCACGAACGGCTGCGCCTGGAGCTTTTCCGGGCTCGAAGCAGGCGTCGACTCCTGCGCGGCAGCCGTGTGCGACAGCCGCGGCGGAGTGCTTGCCGCACTCAGCATCGCGGGACCCAATACCGCATTCTCCGTCGATGAAAGCCTGCGCATGCGCGTGGAAACCAGCGTGAAGAATGCTGCACTCACGCTTTCTCGTTCCTGCCTTTAACTCGCACGGCCGCCCTTTCTTCATGATTGCAGACCCGCCCGCACGGGATGCCGATAGAACGCGCTCATGAGGCGCAAACGCAACCTGCTAAACTAGCTGATTGCCGGCCTTTATGTCTTTTTGTGCATGTCTATCGTCAAGAGCAGTTCGAAGGGTGGCCTCGTCTACTCCACAGATGGCGGACGGATGTGTCCCGAGTGCCGGCGCACGGTCGCGCAATGTGTATGCAAGACGATTGCCCAGACACAAGCACCGGGGGACAGCGTCGCGCGGGTACTTCGCGAGACCAAAGGCCGAGGCGGAAAGTGCGTGACGGTCGTGAGAGGATTGGCGCTCGACCCCGTTGCCCTCGCGTCGCTCGGCAAACAATTGCGCACCGCCTGCGGTTCGGGCGGAACGGTCAAGGATGGCGTGATCGAGGTGCAGGGCGACCACTGTGACCGTATTATCGAAGCGCTCAAAAAGTCCGGTCATCGGGTGAAGCGCGCCGGGGGCTAATTCCTTCGGTTGACGCAGGCGAAAATCACAATCGACCACGCTCAAGCGGTAACACGCCAACATCGTCTATCCGCGAACGTCATCGCGCAATCGAGCGCTGCCCGTCACTGTCATCCGATTCACCATGGATCGATCGCACCACGCTTTCGGCGCATGGATGACGACACACGCCGCGCCATGCGCTTCGACGTCGCCGCGAACTAGCGAACCCGCGAATAGCCCCAGACAAGATCACTCGCCCGCTCAACAACGCGTGCCTTCGGTTGTCGGGGTCCGGGTATTCGCGAGACATCAATCATGCTGGAGAGAGGCAAATGAAGAAAGGAAAGGCGAAACTCACACGTCTTGATGCTGAACGACTCTTCGAGGGACTTCCCGCGTCGAACGCACGCGTGTCAAGTCGGCCCGAGAACCCATTCGACACAGGGATGTTCACCGAGAGCAAACGCATCGACGACGAAGCCAAGCTCTGGAAAGACAACCTCATCACGCTCCCGCTAGCCATCACATTGCCTGCTGGATACGCGTCGGTATCCGCCTTGCGCGAGGCGATGGTGCGCGCATGGCGCGTGAGGTGGGTGCGGGAAGAGGGAAAGCTCGTTGTCGCCGAATTTCCCGAGGGATGGACAGCCGTTCGTCCGCAGAGTGGCCCGATAGAGTTGCGCGACGCCACGGGTGTGGTCCGCGCCCTTTTTGGATGGGCCGAGGACGCCGAAGTCCGGATTCTGCCGAGGTATCTGGTTGAGTCGCAGACGAACAGTTCAAGTGGACTGGGCAGCCTCGTTGTCCGAGATAGAGGAAACGGCCAGATCCTCGAGAGATCGTCAATCTGGTCCGCGAAAACGGGTACCCATCATCCGGATTGGGGCAAGCTGTCACTGTGGCTCAGTTCACGTTACCCACAACATGGCGATCCGCTGCGCTATTGGAGCGATTGCGAGGAAAACATCAAAAATTAGGCGACTTCTGCGAGCCTGGTTCCTCGTGCGCACACTACCGTAATTGGCGTTACGGGTTGGCCAGCGCGGCGGCGCTTCATTCAGTTTCCGCGTTCGGCACCAGGGTCGGATTCGCTCGTCTTGTTCGCTATGCGCCTTTCAGCCAGGGCATTTCCACAGGCGACACCACCAGTTGCCGGGACTCACGCTGCAGTTCAAAGATGAACCCGACCAGGATCATGGAGTCGGCATAGGGAATCGGAAATACGTGAGGATTTTCTGCGGCACGTAGCGGGCGCGTGGGCGTGTCCGCCGTCGTTGCGGCGTTTTCGCGGACGCTTTCCAGTTCGTCGGCCATCGACTGCCCACTGACTTTCATAACGCGGCTACGCAGGTCGCTGAAGGGTTCAATGCGCGCCCCATCTTCATTGTATTCGGGCACTTCATAGATAAACCAGGACACTTTTTTCTCCCTGAAAAAGGCCGTTATTCTAACAGCGGGAGTCAGTGGTCGCCCCAAGCGACCCAATGCTGCTGACTCGATTATTCGCGGCAAGTGATGCAATGCAACGGGTTAGATCGGGGAACGGCATCGCGAGACAGTTACTCCGTAGCATAGGCGCTCGCATTGGCGCGGACCTGCCATCTGTAATGAATCGGGTTGTGCCTTCCCGGCATGAGCATCGCGCCCTAGACGATGATCGCGCCCGGTCGGGCGGTATGGCGAGGCGGCAGCACCTTACCGACGACCGGGTCCCAGCCAAAGCCGGTCACCGCTGCGAACACCACTGCATGTCCGAGCAGGGTCGACATGCGCCCCAGCCTCCTTACTCCGACACGCTAGATACCGCCAATTTTTAATTCGCATTCCCAATCTTTTAAATTGAGTCATCCACGTAACGCCCTACCCCACAATTGACGAATCGCTACCATGCAGGTACACTGCGCGCCGCGGGGTGGAGCAGTCTGGCAGCTCGTCGGGCTCATAACCCGAAGGTCACAGGTTCAAATCCTGTCCCCGCAACCAGAAACCCATAGAGATTTCCGCCATTCAAGAAGTTGGGGGCTGTTCTGTGATGAAACAGGTATTCGCGCAGCTTGCGTTCGCCACAGCCGCGATCGGCCTGACCAGCGCCACCCACGCAGCGGACGTCAACGTTGGCATTAACGTGGGTGCTCCTGTGATGGTCGCACCGCCGCCGCCCGCCGCCGTTGTCATTACGCCGGGCTGGCATGGCGACCGCTATTGGGATGGCCACCGTTACTGGGAACACGACGACTGGGAGAGGCATCATCATCACGACAAGGGTTGGCATTGCCCGCCCGGACACGCCAAAAAAGGCGAGTGCTGATCCACCTCCCGCATGAACAAACCCGGCATCCTGGCCGGGTTTCGCATTTCTGGCTGCCGCGATTCGCAGCCTTGTCGGCGACGCCCGTCGGCACAACATCCGCGCCGGGAAGAAAGCACACGATAGCGTCGATAGCGCAGCGTGCCAGTCTGAAAGCGCCCAAACAATCTCCCCAAATCCCGATCGCGTCACGCCCAGTTCGCTACGACCGACGCCCCCTCCTTCTCTTCCTGTCACGCGTCCGCTCCACAAAGTCGAAACAAGTGTAATCAACTGTTATCCGCAGGCACGCGGGCCTGATTTGCGGCCAGAAATACATCTCCCCTTTGGTACGATCCGGGCTTTTCGTCCAAAGCGCAGCCGCCGTGAAACACCCGTATGTGTCGCTATTTCGTGAATTCTGCACACGCTGGGTGAGCCGTGCCCGCTCGCTCGCCGCGGCGATCGGCGCGAAGCAATACCGTCTAATCCGTGTGGCGCTGCATGGCGTTCGCCACCCGACGCGTCGCGGCCTCGCATTGGCACTCGCCGCGCCGCCACTGTTTTGCGCAGCCTACGCACTGGCGCTTGTTCCGTTCACACCGCATCTCGGTGACATCCGCAAAGCCCGCGTCGATCGTCCCGCGCTGATCATTTCCGACGATGGCAAGGTGCTCACCGAGTTCAAGCCGGTTAACCGCGAGTGGGTCGCGCTTAACCAGATTTCCCCTCATGTGGTCGACGCCCTCGTCGCGACAGAAGATCACCGTTTCTACCAGCACCACGGCATCGATCTCCAGCGCGTTGCAGCAGCGGCGTTGCATACGTTCACCGGCAGTCGCCAGGGTGGCTCGACGATCACGCAGCAGCTCGCGCGCAATCTGTATCCGGAAGAGATCGGCCGGGCACCAACATTGACGCGCAAGCTCAAGGAAGCGATTACGGCGCTCAAGATCGAATCCGTGTACAGCAAGGACGAGATCCTGACGACGTACCTGAACACGGTGCCGTTTCTCTACAATGCGTACGGCGTGGAAATGGCTGCGCGTACGTACTTCGGCAAAACCGCAGCCGAACTCAACATCCTCGAAAGTGCAACGCTTGTCGGGATGCTGAAGGCGAATAGCGCGTACAACCCGGTGATCAATCCAGATCGCGCACTCGAACGTCGCAACACCGTACTCGCGCAGATGGTGAAGTTCGGCAAACTTGACCCGAACGCATACGCCCGGCTCCAGCGCCAACCGTTGCGCGTTAATTTTGAGCCGCAAGCGGAGGCTGTGGGTGCTGCGCCGCACTTCACGGCACAGTTGCGCCGATGGCTGACCGCATGGGCAGATCACAACGGCTACAGCATTTATTCCGACGGTCTCGTTGTTCATACAACGATCGATTCACGGCTTCAGGCAATGGCGGCGCAGGCGGTTGCCTGGCAAATGAGCCAGTTGCAGTGGATTGCCAATAACGCGTGGAACGAACGTACAGGCTGCTGGCCGGGCAATGCCTTGTTTCAGTCGTTCATCCGGCAGACTGCCGAGTATCGGGCTGCACGTGACGCCGGCCTGTCTGACGATGCTGCCATCAAGAAGCTGGCGAGGGACGCGTCGTTTGTCGAGGGACTTTGCCATAGCAAGACACAGATTCAGGCCGGGTTCGTCGCCATGGATCCCCGTAACGGGGATATCAAGGCCTGGGTCGGCAGCCGCGACTTTCAGGACGAACCGTTCGATCACGTGCAGCAGGCGCGACGACAGCCCGGCTCCACGTTCAAGGCCTTTGTCTATGGCGCCGCCTTTGCAGATGGCGCGCAGCCGGGCGACACAATTGTCGATCGCAATGTCGCGATCGCCTTGAAGGGCAACGCGGTATGGAAGCCGACTGATCCGGAGCCCGCCACCGGCCGGCCGATGACACTGCGTAACGCCCTCGCATTTTCGCGTAACCGCGTCACGGCCCAACTCATGCAACGGGAAGGGCCCGGGAAAGTGGCCGCACTCGCTCGCGCCATGGGCGTGCGCGAAAGCCCCCTTGATGCGGTGCCGTCGCTCGCCCTCGGCACCAGTCCGGTCACGCTCAGGGAGATGGTCTCGGCGTATTGCACTATCGCGAACCGCGGGGCCTATGTTGAGCCTCGCATGGTGACTCGAATCGAAGACCGCAACGGCAAGGTGCTCGCAGCGTTTCCTGCGACGGCCCAGGAGCAGGCACTGCCGACAGCGGCCGCGCTCAAACTGGTCGATGTGATGCGCGACGTTGTCGATCGTGGTACCGGCGAGGATATCCGCACGCGTTTCGGAATTCACGCCGATGTGGCGGGCAAAACAGGCACGTCGCAGGACAATACGGATAGCTGGTTCATCCTGATGCATCCCCAGCTTGTCGCGGGCGCGTGGGTAGGATTCGACGATGCGCGTGTGACGCTGCGCAACGACTACTGGGGAGAAGGCGCCCACAGTGCCCTGCCGGTGGTTGGAGCGTTCTATGACATGGCGCTGCGTGCGCGGGTCATTGATGCACACGCACAGCTCCCGTCCGGCGGCAGCACGCCGCGAACAGGTCGTGCGCACAAGCGTCATCACTTTCTTTTCTGGAACTTTTGACAGAGCGGATGCTGCGACGAAAACGCAGGATCCTCCGGGCTGGCCAGATGCCCTTTGCCATCGCTCACGAGCGGCATATCGGGCATATCGGGCGATCTGGGAGCCCGCATGGAGTACGACTCTCAACTGCCCGCGTTGCGTGCGTCACGCGACCAACGCAGGCACGAGCAGTAGCGGCACTGACGTCAATCTCACTTCCCGCTCCGCGACGCTGCCTAGCAGCCAGCGCGTCAACCCGCGTCGTCCATGCGTTCCCAGCACGACGAGCTGTGCCTTCCAGTGGCGCGCTTCACGATCGATGGCATGAGGCACGTCATCAAATGTATTCCGGGTCTTGATGACAGCCGTCTCCACTTCCCATGCCTTCTGCTGCCCGCAAATGGCGAGTTCGTTGGCCGCCAACGCGACGACATTTTGTCCGATCGCGGTCTGGCAGTCTTCGAACTGCTTCTCGAATGGCCCCGTCCCCGGCGCAAGAAGCCGGTCGACGATATAGACGACACGGCACTCCGCCCGTGGTGCCACCAGCCGCGCGCCCACGCGCAAGGCCGCGACGGACCCGTCACTGCCGTCGGTCGCAAACAGGACGCGCGACACGGGCGCGTTCGTGTCGGGCTCATGGTCAACCGGGACGATCAAGGTTGGCCAGCGGAGTAATCGCGCAAGCGGCGCGGAAACCTCGCCTTCCACCCAGCGCATCAGCGCCCTGCTATGGCGTGTTCCGAGGACAACCAGATCGGGCGACCATTCCGATAACGCGTCAGCAAGCGCATGAACAAGGTCTCCGCTCTCCTTGCTCAAGTCGACGAGTTGTCCGTCAAGGTGCGCACCGCAGCCATCCAGCGCGGATTGAGCGGCCTGGATGGCCTCTCCGGCGTCATGCCGCAGTTCCTCCCGCGCGGCTTCGAGCTGCGACCCAACCCACCTTCCGAGCGGCACGAGCGTGCGCGGATTCTCGGCAACCGAGACGACACGCACCGCATTGTCGGGATGCAGCAGTTGCCTCAGATATCGGAGCGCCGCGGTTGATGCGGGTGTGGAATCGACAGCGACCATGATTCTTGCAAAGGGCATGCAAGTATTGGCGTCGGATTTCTGGGCCATTTCGCACCTCACCACCACACAACGATCGTGATTGAGAGCAGTCTCCTGGCGCAATGCAAGAACTGCAATTCGGGCTGATTAACCTACACATTAAACATCGAAAGGCTTTGCGATATCGGACTTTAGTCCGACTCGCAGAGAGCGAGGGTAAAGGGAGTCGATCAGGGCATGCAGGTATGTAAACGATAAACGAAGCCGTACAACCCATCACGCTTCCCGCTTCGGCGATGAATACCGTCAGCGGCACCGCCACGGCTTCGGCGGACGCGAGCCTGCGCGCTTCAGACGACGCCGTCTGGGGTCTACGAAATCGCAAGGGTAGAAATCCTGAGTGCCTCGTCGAGCATCTCGGCCTGTACGAAAGACTCTGGGCGGTTGCGGCACCCCGCTCGACCAGCGCTGCGTTTTGCTGGGCTCGCTTTATCACGAGTCGCCATCCACGTCTATATTTAACTAAATTGACAATTGTTAACATTGCCTCTGTATGTGCGCGCCGAAGCCTGCATGGTTGCACGTCGCAATAGTCATAAATAACGTGTTTTTCACAGAACAGGCATCTCACAACGGCTAAAAATCGTTAAAACCCGCTTTCAGGCTGTTTCACTTTCCCATACTGCTTACAGTCATTCGCAATCAGCTGTCTCCCTCCTGTTCCATTAGCGAACAACAGCCCAAATCGGCAAGCCTGCTATCCCGCTGTATCTAAAGGATTTCAGCAGGAAATTTCACCGTTTTCTCCGAAGCACACTCATTGCGCATCGAATGTTGCGCGGCCGCTGCATGGCCATTTCCTCACCCAGGACTTACCAGTGCTTCTGATATCTTTCGCGCCGAAATATTTAAACAATTAACGCAGTCATTGCGCGAGGTGGCGAATTGAAATTTCGTGAAACACGAAGTGACGTCAATGCGGCTGTATCAGGAGATGGCATCGGCAGTTATTCGCCGGTCGAGGCAAGCCGCCGCGCCGCGCGAGATGAACGCTTCGCGCTCGTGCGCAGCCGGGTTTCCATCGCGGTCATGCTGGCCGTTGCAGGTAGTTTTTCGATGGCGAGCAATTCGGCCAGTGCAAACGGAGGAGCTGGCGTCAGCGTGCTTGGTGGCGGCGCGGGTGGCCCCGGTGGCACCGACGGTAGTCAGTCGAGCGCAACGGGACAGAACGGCGGCACGGGTTCGAACAGCTCGAGCGCCGGCTCCGGCGGCGGCGGTGCGCTCAATCAGACTACCGGCAACGGCGCTGCGGGTGGCGCATCGGGCATCTACGCCGCGGGCATGGTCTACGGTACGGCCGGTGCCACCGGCAGTGTAGGCCTGATCGTCACCACGCAAACGAGCATTTCGACCGCTATCACGGGTGGCGCCGGTCAGGCTGGCCAGATCGCAGTAACCAACGTGAGATCCGCAGGCGGCGGCGGGGGCGGTGGTGCCGGTGTGCAGGCAACTGCCGACGTGACCGTCACGAGCACGGGCGATGTCACAGGGGGCTCGGGTGCCAGACACACGGGTGCGGGCGGCGGCGGTAGCGGCGCGGGCATCTTTTCCTCGGCCAACGTCACGATCGATGCGGGAGGCCAGGTTAGCGGCGGGTCGGGCAGTCAAGTGGTCATTCCCGGCAGCGGTGGCGGCGGTGAAGGTGGTGCGGCGATCGTTCTGGTGGGCACGGGCACTGTGACGAACAGCGGCACCCTGACCGGTGGCACTGGCGAATATAGCCTCTCGGGTGGAGGGGGCGATGGCGGCGCCGGTGTAGAGATTGTGTCCGGTGGCACCGTCATTAACGAGTCGGGTGGAACGATCACGGGCGGAACCGGAGGCGCAGGCCTTTTGAGGACCTCTTATGGCACCCCCAGCACGCCCGGCGCAGGCGGCGCAGGCATCACGGGCTCCAACGTCACCGTCATCAACGCCGGCACGATTACAGGCGGCACAGGCGCGACTCGCGCCGGATGGACCCCGGTCAACGGCGATGCCATCCAGTTCACCGGCGGCGTCAACTCGCTGGAAATCTGGTCCACCTCGCTCATCAACGGCAACGTCGTCGCGTACAGCGCAGCGGACAAGCTCAAGCTCGGCGGCAGCACCAATGCGAGCTTCGATGTCTCGCAGATCGGCTCGGCCGCGCAATACCAGGGCTTCGGCGTCTTCGAGAAAGTCAGCACGAGCACATGGACGCTGACCGGCACGACATCCGCCGTCACGCCGTGGACCTTGAGCGCGGGCATTCTGCAAATTTCATCCGACAGCAATCTCGGCGACGCATCGGGCGGCCTGACGTTCAACGGCGGCACGCTCGAAAACACCGCCGATATCACCAGCGCGCGCAACGTCACGATGCAGGTGAGCGGCACGGTGCTGACCGATGTCGGCACGACCTTCACGCTGAATGGCGCGATCGCGGGCGCAGGCGCGCTGACGAAAGCTGGCACCGGCACGCTGGTGCTCAACGGCGACGACACCTACACCGGCGGCACGACAATCAGCGCCGGCACGTTGCAGATCGGCAGTGGCGGCACGAGCGGCAGCATCGTCGGCGACATCGCGAATAACGGCGCGCTGGTGCTGGACCGCGCCGGTACGCTGACGTTGAACGGGACGATCTCCGGCAGCGGCAGCGTCAGCCAGATCGGAACCGGCACGACCGTACTCGCCGCCGATAACACCTACACCGGCGGCACGACGATCGCGAACGGCACGCTGCAACTCGGCAGTGGCGGCACGAGCGGCAGCGTCGTCGGCAACATCACCGACAACGGCACGCTCGCGCTCGATCGCAGTGACACGTTCACGCTCGACGGCCTGATCAGCGGCACGGGCACGCTGAGCCAGATCGGTGCGGGCACATCGATCCTCAACGCTTCGAACACCTATGCCGGGAACACGCAAGTGCTGGCCGGCACGCTCGCGGTCGGCGACGCGGCGCATACCAACGCGTCCATCGCCTCGGGCCTCACGACCGTCGCGGACGGTGCGACGCTCGGCGGTTACGGCAGCGTGTCGGGCTCGGTCGACAACAGCGGCACGGTCGCGGTTGCCAATGCGTTGTCTGCGTTTGCATCCGCGAATACCGGCACGTTCACGATTGACGGCGACCTCGCCAACGCAGGTGTGATCGATCTGGCCGCCGCATCGGGAAGCATCGGCAACACGCTAAACGTCGCGGGGAATTACTCGGCCACGAACGGATCGCTCGTGCTGAACACCCTGCTCAACGCGGGCGGCGCGGCGTCGCAGACCGACCGGCTCGTCGTTGGCGGCAACGTCAGCGGCACGACGGCCATCACGGTGAACGGCTCGGGCAACGGCGCGACGACGACCGGCGACGGCATCGAACTCGTGCAGGTCAATGGCACGTCGGCGGCGAACAGCTTCCACCTTGCTACGCCCGTTCAGGGCGGCGCCTATCAATACCTGCTGTATCAAGGCGGCGCAACGGACGCCAATAGCTGGTATCTGCGCTCGCGGCTTGAAGCAGCCGACCCGACAGCTGCGTCGGCCACCGGTGCTTCGGCATCGGCGCCCGTTGCCTATCGTCCCGCCGTGGTCGGCTATTCCGTCACGCCGCTGCTCAACGCGGACTATGGCTTCAGCATTCTCGGACGTCTGCATGAACGCGTCGGCGATGTGGCGAATCTCGATGCCGCGCAACCGGCGCACGCGAACGGTATCTGGGGTCGCCTCGGCGGACAGAACCTCGATGCCGACGTCGGCGACCGCTTCTCTACCGACGAGCACACATTCTTCGCGCAGTTCGGCAAGGACTGGACGCTGTCGAGCAACGTCAACGGCGGCAGCACGCATGCAGGCGCAACGATCACGATCGGCTCGACGTCGGCGAACTTCGCCGATAGCGCACGCAGTATTGCAGCCATGTCTGTTTCAACTGGCACCGTCGAAACACAGGCGCAATCGTTCGGCGGCTACTGGACGAAATTTCTGCCCGACGGCACCTATTTCGATGGCGTGGGCCAGTTGACGCACTATCACAACCGCTATGGCGATATCTATGGCGGCAGCGCGAGCCAGAACGGCATCGGCGCGGGTATCTCGGGCGAGGTGGGCAAGCCGTTCGCGCTCGGCTCGACGGGCGTGGCGATCGAACCTCAAGCACAACTGCTCTATCAATATCTGCACCTGAACGGCTTCGACGACGGTATTGCGAACGTCAGTTCGAACACGACGAACGGAATGCGCGGCCGCCTCGGCTTCAGGATCTTCAAGGCCAATTTGAGCAACGATTCGAAGACGTCGAGCATCACGCCGTATTTCACCGCAGACGTGCTGCACGACTTTTTCTCGCCGGGCCAAACCACAGTCGGCGATACGCCGTTCGACAACGCGATGCAGAAGACCTGGTATGACGTCGGCTTTGGCATCACGGGCAGCTTCGGCAAGCGCTCGGCGATTTACGCGAGCGTGAAATACGAACACAGCCTCGGCGGCGAATATCGTCGCAATGTGTTCGGTCAGGCTGGTTACCGGTTTAGCTGGTAACGCCGGACACGCTGCGTTTCGCGGAGAAGTAGCCCCGTCACCGCCGCATGTGGTGACGGGGCTTGAGCGCAGGTTCCGCATCAATTACGCGCGGCCGGACATCGATCATCCATGTCAATCGAGCCATTGCTCCAGAAGCCGACGCAACTCACCCGCGAAGCGCGTTTCTTCAGCATCGTTCGGCCCACCCGCGATTCCGATTGCCCCGATAACGACGCCTCGATAACGCAACACGTCGCCCGCAACCGCGGGAACGATACCGGGGATCGCCCCGATGCCGGGGTTGGTGTCGTGCGCGAGCTTCAGCAGAACCTCGGTATCCACCCCGTTGCTCGCCGCACTTTTTGCCTTCGCAATGGCAGCATCGACGCAGCCCGGATGCGCGCCGTCGTGCCGGTCGAAATCGAGCAGATTGCCGCTGGCGTCGGCGATGGCAACGCAGAGCCGGTAGCCGCGCCTGTCGCCCATCTCGATCGCCTGTGCAAGCAGCTTGCGCGCGGCCGCGCTCGACAAGGTCGGCTGCGTGCTTACCCAAACGCTATCGGGCGCATTGGCTGGCGCGGCCATGACGGTCACGTCCGCAAAGGACAACGCAACCAGCAAGGCGGCAATGGCGCTTTTCATCAACGAGTCTCCGGTGATCATGCTCAAAACGCCGTGCTCGCGCGCGTAGCGATATCGACTTCGTTCTGGATAGTCGAGCCCGCCACGCCTACCGCGCCGTAGAACTGACCGTTTTTGACGACCGGAATGCCGCCACCGATTGCGATCATCTCGGGCAGCGCCGCCACGGCGGGCTGGCCGCCGTTCACCATGTCCATGAAGACGCCCGTGGGCGCGCGATAGATGGCTGACGCGTGCGCCTTGCCGATGGCGGACGCCGTGCAGCCAGGCGCCGCGCCATCCATGCGATCGAACGCGAGCAGCGTCCCGCCCGCATCGGCGATAGCGATGCAGACGGGCGCGTTCAAAGTCTTCGCGCTGCGCGTCGCGGCTTCGACAAGCGCGTGCGCGCGGGCCAGCGAGAGATTTGCCGCCACGGGCGCAGACTCGTCGGCATGCGCGTACGTCATGCATGTGGTCGCGGCGGCCAGAGCTGCGAATGCGCGCAGGCGTGCGAACGGTCGAAGATCATTCATGGTGTGTACTCCGAATTAGCGTGAATGGAATGACGAGCCGCTTGATCGATGCGCGCGCGACGCGCCCGCTGCCATCGCCAGCGCACGATGGAAATCAGCAAGGCGATGGCCACCAGGCCAACGAGCGCGCTGAAGCCGATCAGCGGTTTGATGTTGTCGAGAAGCCAGGGTGTCCGGCCCCCGTTGCGCGTGACGCGCACCTGCGAGGCGTCCACCGTGACCGCGGGATTGCCGAAGCGTTTCGTCACGAAGTTGACGAGCGCTGCGATCTGTTCGTCCGACATATCGCGGCCGAACGCGGGCATTACCGTCTGGCCCGTCGCATCGTGGCGGTCGATGCCCTGCACGACCGTCATGATCAGATTCGATGCATCGCTTGCTCCCACCGTCGTCGACGACGTGAGCGACGGATAGACGCCCGCCTTTCCCTCGCCGCGATCGCCGTGGCAACTCGCGCAGGCCGCGCCATAGAGCACCGCGCCAGAGCTTACGTGCCGATATTCGGCAATCTCATCGGGCGTCGAGCCCGTACCTGTTTCGTCGTTTTCCTGTGCCAGCGGCCGGGCCTGCGTCCACGCGAAATCGGCCCGTTGCACGCCCGCGTTAGTTGAAGGCGATGCAGGAACACGCTGCAAATAGGCCGCGATTGCGCGCAAATCGGTTTGCGGCATCTGCGAAAACGAATGCTCGATGGCTTCGGCCATCGGGCCGGCGGCGCTCGCGCGACCTTGAGCATGACCATTGCGCAGATAATCGACGAGTTGCTGTTCGCTCCATCCGCCGACACCGCGCACGGGATCGGATGTGATATCCGGCGCTTTCCAGCCGCCCACGCTACCGCCCGTGAGGTACGCGAAGCCCTGCTCGTTCATCAACGCACCGCGCGGCGTGTGACAGCTTGAACAGTGCCCGGCGACATCGACGAGATAACGTCCGCGCTGCTCCTGCGCGGTCAGTCCGGTATCGTTGCCATGTGGGCCAACGCCATAAAGCAGATTCCATCCGGCCATCAGCCAGCGCTGGTTAAACGGGAAACCCAGCGACGTTTTAATCGCAGGCCGTGTATCGACGGGAGCGATGCCCTTCGTCATGTACGCGTAAAGCGCCGCAACGTCTTCATCGCGCATGCCCGCGTAGGACGGGTAAGGCATCGCGGGATAGAGATGCGTGCCGTCACGCGCGATGCCCTTGCGCAAGGCGTCCGCGAATTGCGCGAGCGTATAGCCGCCCATGCCTGCCGTCTTCGACGGCGTGATATTGGGCGCAACGATCGCGCCGAGCGGGCTTTCGATTGCGCGGCCGCCTGAAAACGGCGCGCCACCCACGGCGGTATGGCAGGCGGCGCAATCCGCTTCGATGGCGACGGCCTTGCCGCGCGCGATCATCGCCGCGTCGGCGGATTGCGTTTGCGCGTGCGCCGCGAAAGACAGCGCCCACACACACAATGCCAACCGCACACGGACGCGCCTCATCCGACTCGCCTTGAACGATCCGGTCATCGCCTAGACCTCCGTAGCGATGCGGTCGGCCGCGCGAATGGCGAGCGCGATGCCGGTGAGCGTCGGGTTCACTGCCGAGCAGGCGGGAATATTGCCCGTGCCGACCACGAACAAATTCTCGTGATCCCAGCTACGGCAATCCTTGTCGACAACCGACGTCTTCGGGTCGTCGCCCATGATGACGGTGCCCATGATGTGATCGACCGCCACGATCTCTTCGCCGCGCGCCATCACATCGGTACCGCCCATCGCCTTGATGAACTGCTCGAAATCCTGACGCACGACCGGCGCGGTATTGCGGCTGTAATCGTCGAGATCGTAGTGCACCGACATGGTTGGCAAACCGATGGCCGTTCTTCCCTGCCCCAACGTGACGCGATTCGATGCTTGCGGCAACGTTTCCCAGAAACCGAACATCTCCACGAAGCGTGCGGAATCATGGCGAATCCGCTGATCGAGTTCGGAGCCGAGGACGCCCTGTTGCAACAGGCGCGTCGTGATGAATTCATTGGCCACCGGCATCGACAACTGATACTTATTCGACGCCTGATGCCGACGAAAATCGCCGTCGCGCAAATTCATGATCGCATTGCCCTGAATCGGCCCGCGACCGGGCCATAGCGGTTCGTCCGCGAGAAAGCGCAGTATCAGCGCAAGATGCGGCATCAGATTGCGCCCGACCTGATCGCTCGAATTACCGACATCGGACATCAGCAGCAATTTCGCCGATTCATAGGCATGCGCCGCCACGACGAAAGTACGCGCGGTCAGGCGTGTGTCTTCGCCCTTCGAATTCCGGTAGTGCACGGCGGCGATTTTGCCGTTGGGCCCTTTTTCGAGCTTGAATGCAGTGGCGTCCGTCAGGAGGCGCGCGCCGGCCTGCTCGGCCAGTTCCGCGTGAATAAAGCCCGAGTAATTCGCGCCGATAGGACACACCGGCAGGCAATTGTTATTGCCCACGCAAGCGGGCCGCCCGCGATAACCGGCGCTTGCACGCGTCGATGGCTCCGTAATCACGCGATAACCATGCGGCTCGATGCGCTTCGCAATGCGTTGGGCGTAATACGTGTCGACTTCGCGCGGCAACGGATACGGCGTCGAGCGCGGCGGCCACGCGCGCCCCATATTGCCCGCCTGGTCCTCGCTGTTATCGCCCGCCACCCCGATTTCTGCTTCCGCGCGTGCGTAATATCGTTCGAGATCGTCGTAATCGACAGGCCAGTCGCGGCCCACGCCATAAAGCGACTTCAATTTGAAGTCGCTCGGAATCAGCCGCCAGGCCGCGCCGCCCCAATGCCACGTCGTACCGCCCACCAGTTTCAACTGGCCCGGCGTCATGACCTGATTGCCGGTATTGACGATATAGCCGTCATAAGCCGAAGTGGGCGCCCAGGGCTTGTTGGGAAACGGCGCGATATTGTCCTTGCGCCGCGAGGTATTGTGAAAATTCTGGATCAGTTTCCAGCGCGGCATCCGCTCGCCCGCTTCGAGCAGGATCACCGACTTGCCCTGCTTCGCCAGTCCATAGGCCGCGTTCGATCCCACCGCGCCCGAACCGATCACGATCACATCCGCATCAAAACCTGTACTCATGTTTCCCGTCTCCCTGTTTTTACAGGTTCTTCAATCGGTCGCCAGCGTGGCGGGCGGCTCATGCCAGAAGCCATTTTTGCCGCGCGAGAACGTGGGAATGATCGAGACGTCGAGCGTAGGCGCGAACATCAGCGCCTCGCGATACGTCACGAAGCGCGAAGCATCGGCCATCTTCGAGAGATCGGGTGTGCCGGTGTAGCCCAGATACCAGGCCGACACGATCGTCGTTGCCGTGGCGCGATTGCGCGCGCCCGCTTCGGTCGCGAGAAAATCGTCCATCGTTTTCGCGCGCGATACGGCGATTGCCTCGGATAACGCGGAGAGCTTGCCGTCGAAACCGGGATCGAGCGCACGCAATTGCGTGAGTGCCCGTGCCGCGAGCGTCGTGTCGAGTTGCGTTTTACCCGTTAAAAACCCGCTCAAACTGGCAAACGTGTCGGCCTGCATGACCGCGGGTGCTTGCGCAGGCAGACTGCCCGCGCGCAGCTCGGTGTCTAGTGCAAACGCTCCGGTCAGCGCGATGCCGATCTGCAGGAAGCTGCGGCGCGTCACGCCGCTCGTTGTGCTTTTCTCTCGCGATTGCGACATGGATGACGTCTCCTCCATCGATGTGGCGTGCTCCGCTTCAGGCGGATGCCGCCGGTACGATCGCCTTGTCGCGCACGCGCTGGCTGGCGAACAACACAAGCAACCCGCGCGGCACGAATCCACGCGCCAGCAACCAGCCGTCAAACGAGAAACGGCCTGCGCCCGACAAAGCGAAGCTCAGATAGAAAATCGCCATCAACATCGGATATTCCCAGCCGCCATCGGGACCATTCGCCCACGTGAAGCCGTTGTCGAAATGCGCGCCATAGTGATTGGCAATGGCGAAATAAAGCGTCGCACCCAATGCGGCGAGACGCGACAACACGCCAATGCCGATACCAATCGCAATCGCGAGTTCGCACAGCCCGCCCATGATGACGAACGGCTCCGGCGTCGCGATGCCAAAGCCGCCGAACACCGTGCTCATGTGATGAAACGAAGCGCTGCCCGCAAACAGCTTTTCAGTGAAGTGACCGACCATGTCGAAGCCGAAATAAATCCGCACGACCGTCATTTGCCATTCGAGTCCGCTCAGGCGTTCTCCAGGAGCGGCCTGATTCCAGTTGCTTTGCAGACAATCGAGAAACATCGCGACATAGATCACCGCGATAACAGCGGAAACGATCATCACCGGCCAGATATTCATCATGGCGGCGACGCGCCAGTTGGTCAGCCACAGCAAGGTGGAAACGAGAAAGCCCACAGCGAAGTTACGCGGCATGACCCAGTGCGCGGCAGCAACGGCCAGCACGCACATGGCGACGCAGAAATAATTGGCGCTGTCGTGCAACGCGCCGCCGATCACGCCGTAATACACGGTCGCAATCAGGCCAACGATCAATGCCAGCGTAGCGAGCGGAAGCGGAACGCGAGCCGGTCGAAGCGAAGAATAGAAGTTTTCGGACATAAGCATGTGTGTGTGCAGCCCAGCAGGCTGCACGGTCAGTGATAAAAGCGTTAGACGTTGTGATTAGCCGGGCCGCCGTATTCGTCCGGCAATTTGAAGCGCCAGATCTTGAACGGATAGGTCACGAGGCTCTTTCCGCCGGGGCCGCGCACGAGTTGCAGATTCACGGACTGCGAAATCGGAATGTAGAGATAGCGGTCGGCGGTAATGAACAGGCCGTCGCCGCCCCAGAGGTTTTCGTCTTCGATCAGCACGCGCACGTCGCCATTGGGCAGCAGCACGGAAATGCACGGGCGGCTCGCTTCGGCCATGAAGAGATTGCCCTTGCTGTCGATCGCTGTGCCACCCAGCGTCGGCGTGTCGTAGACGTATTCGACGGCCTGGCGCACATCGGCCTCGCTAATCGAGCGATCGCGTAGCACACGCGTCGGCACGCGGTACAGCGGACCTTCGGCAGTCTGGTAATAGAACCATTCGCCGTCAGGACTGATTTCGAGTTGATCGGCGTGCACGGTATGCGGCTTGCCGTCGGGATGCACCATCGGCACGTTGTCGCGCGCAATGCCCGCGCGCTGCATCGTCGTACTGGTGTGGCCCGCAAGACGGCGGAGCCCTTCACCGGTTTTCAGATTGACCACGACAATCGCGCCCGCGCCCGAATCGGTCAAATAGGCGTAGTTACCGTAAATGCGGATATCGTTGAATGCGGCTCCCGGCGGCAAGACGTCGGTGCCAAATTCATATTTGCGCACGATCTTGTTCGTGCGCGTATCGATCTGCACGAACTTGCCCGCGCCCGGCATGAAGGCGTCATGGCCCGGCACCGTGCCCTGATCGACGGCCCAGATCGTCACGCCGTCGAAGCAGTTGACGGCATTCACCCCGACGAAACTGTCCGTGCCGGAATCGCCCGGCTTCCACTCATTCCACGCGCCGCCGGGATACGGCACCAGCGAGCCGTCCTTCATCACTTCGACTAGCGCGGGCGTTTGCTCGAAACCTGGCCAGCGCGGCATCGAAGCAAACATGCGGCCATTCGCGGTGAGCGTTACGCCATTCCAGAGATGCGTCGGCGACGTCGCGACCAGCTCCAGCTTCACGCTGCTTTTCGGATACGCGAACGCGCGGGTGGCCATACCGCCCGCAAGCGGTGCAAGCATCAACGCCCTGAGGCAATTCCTTCGCAATGCGAAATGCCGTTGATCGACATTCGTCATGATGTGTCTCCGTTTCGATTTATTGTCAGAAAAGTTGGCGCAGGCCGGCGGTGACGAGCACCTGAGAAGGCTTGCCCGCATCGACCATCGCTGCGCCGATGACGGCTTGCGCTGGCCCCGAACCGTTCGAACCGTTTGCGTGGCCGTATCCGCCTTCGATATAGATCGCCGTGCGCTTGCTCAAGTCATAGAGCGCGCCGAGCGTGACCGTCTGATAGACCGCCGATGAGTCGCCCGTCGAATGCATGTAGTTATAAGCAAGCTGCGTTTCGACGACCGGCGTGACCTGCCAATGCACGTACGCGGAACCGATGTGGTAATGCTCGGTTTTCGTGAATTGCGACCAGCCGTCGGGCACATATTCGGCATAGCTGTAATAGCCGCCGAACGTGAACGTGTCGAGCTTGTAGCTGGCTGCCACGCGGCCGATATTGATCGCGCTAGCCGACGCATACGCGCTATTAATCGACGTGAAGAAAAGCGATTCGGCGGCCGTGGTCTGACGCGCGGAGATCGCAGGATTGCCGTTGTCGATGTGCATGCCGCCCGCGCCGATCGAGAACGGCCCCGTGTGCCACGACACCGCCCCGCCGAACGCCTGCCCCGACGCCACCGAACCCGCCACACCGCCAAACGCGTAACTCGCACCAATACGCAGGCCGTTCCATTCGCTGCTCAGCCATTTCACGGAGTTATTGAAGCGCGCGTTCGAATCGGCGTTATCGACGTCGCCGGGTGTCGTGAACAAGCCGCCGAAATACGCGTCGGCCTGGTTCGGTTGCACCAGATCAGTCATCGGATCGTATTGGCGGCCGAGGGTCAGCGTGCCCCAGCGGGTGTCCGCCACGCCCACATACGCCTGGCGGCTGAATAGCGTTCCGCTCTTATCGAATGTGCCATCTGCGATCGAAAAACCGCTTTCGAGGGTGAATATGGCCTTCAACCCCGCTCCCAGGTCCTCGCTGCCGGTCAATCCCCATCGCGTGGCGTTGAGGCGGCCACTCGTCATCGAATACTGGTCGTGATCGCCGCCCGCATGATGAATATAGGTGATGCCCGCATCGGCGATGCCATACAGCGTCACCGAATTCTGCGCCTGTGCGCTGGCGCAGACCGCGCCCAATACGGCGCCCGTCACCGCCAGAATTGCCGTTTGCCTCATTCCTGCTCCTCCAGTCTTGTTTTCTTTATTCGACGAATGGCCGTCGCACCGTTTCACGTTTTTTACTGAACCAGTTTCACCCGTTCGATCTTTCCGACGATCACCAGATAACTAAAAATTGCGAGCAACGCATTCGCACCGACGAATAGCAATGCGCCATTGAATGACCCCGATCCGGCAATCAGGTAACCGATCACGATCGGCGTGACGATGCCCGCGAGGTTGCCGAACAGATTGAAGATCGAACCGCACAATCCCACGACCGCCTTTGGCGAAGCGTCAGCGAGCACGGCCCAGCCCAGCGCGCCGAAGCCTTTGCCGAAGAACGCCATCGACATCAGCACGATCACGAGCCCATCCGCCTTGACGTAATTGCAGCCGACGATCGAGAGCGACAGCAGCATGCCGAGCACGATCGGCAGCTTGCGCGCCGCGCTCAGCGAATAGCCGCGCCGCGCCAGCGCATCCGAAAACGCGCCCCCGAGCAAACCGCCGAGAAAACCGCAGATCGCGGGCAACGAAGCCGTCACGCCGGCCTGCATGATGGTCATGCCGCGTGCCTGCACGAGGTAGACCGGAAACCACGTGAGGAAGAAATACGTGAGTACGCTGATCGAAAACTGCCCGAGGTAAATGCCGAGCAGCATGCGGTTCGACAGCAGTTGACGCGCGCATGCCCATCCACCGAGCCGCATGAGTGCATCGACGGCTTCTTCGCGCCGCTCAGCCGTTGCGCTTTGGCCGATGTAATCGAGTTCGGCCTGATTCACGTGCGGATGGTCATGCGGCTCTTTCATCGCACGCATCCAGACGAAGGCCATCGTCACGCCGAGCACGCCCATCGTCACATAGACGTATTGCCAGCCGAACGTGTGCGTAATCCACGCCATCAGCGGCGTGAAGACAACGGCGGAGAAGTACTGCGCGGAATTGAATACCGCCGACGCCATGCCGCGCTCCGTGGCCGGGAACCAGGTCGAAACGATTTTCGCGTTGGCGGGAAATGCAGGTGCTTCGGCAATGCCCATAAAAAAGCGCAAAGCGAACAGGACGACGAGAATCGAAGCCGTCGCCAGTTCCAGACTCGCCACGCCTTGCAGCAGCGTGAAGCACGACCAGAGCAGAATACTGCCGCCATAAACACGTCGCGCGCCGAAGCGGTCGAGCAACCAGCCGCTCGGCAATTGCGAAAGCGTATAGGCCCAGCTGAATGCGGAAAACAGATAACCCATCTGCACCGCATTCAAACCGAGTTCGCCTTTCATCGCGGACGCCGTAATCGAAAGCGTCGCGCGGTCTCCGTAATTCAAGGCCGTGATCATGAAGATCATCGCGAGCACGACGTAGCGCACCTTGCTGCGCGACGCCTCTCTCGCGATGCACGCTATCGAATCGCGTTGCATGCCTGCTCCTGTTCCTGTTCCGGTAGTGCCCGGATGTCTCCGTTATTCATCGTCTGGCGTTTCATCCGCCCATCAACTGCACACGCTTTACGCGCGCTGCGGCACGCCGTCCACCCTGCGCCACAACGCCAGCGGATTGCTGTTTTTGAGCGCGTCGTGTTGCAGCGTGTCGGGCAGATCCTGGTAACAGACAGGCCGCAGAAAACGATCGATCGCCGATGCGCCGACCGACGTGTACATCGCATTCGACGTCGACGGGAATGGACCGCCGTGCACCATCGCGTGACTCACTTCGACGCCGGTGGGAAAACCGTTGACGAGAATACGGCCGGCCTTGCGTTCGAGCACCGTGAGGAGCGTGCGTGCGTCGACGTGATCGGCATCATCGAGTTGCAGCGTGGCAGTCAACTGCCCTTCGAAGCGCTCAGCGATTTCCAGCAGTTCGTTCAGGTCTTTCGCACGCACAAGCACGGAAGCGGGGCCGAACACTTCGTCCTGAAGCGCTGCATCGGCCAGGAAGCGCTTTGCATCCGTCACATAGAGCGCGGCTTGTGCCGCATTGCATTGCGCTTCGACGGCCGCGCCTTGAGCGATCTTTTGCACGCCGTCCAGCGCATCGAGCGCACGCGTGCCGTCCTGCCAGGCCGCGTGAATGCCCTGTGTGAGCATCGTCTGCGGCGGCTTTGCGGAAAGCGCCAGTGACGCCGCAATCAGGAAGCGTTGCAGGTCGGGCCCGTCAATGGCGAGCACGAGACCGGGGTTGGTGCAGAACTGCCCCGCGCCAAGCGTGAGCGAATCGGCAAAATCGCGGCCAATCGTTTCAGCGCGATGACGCAATGCGTCGGGCAACAGGAATACCGGATTGATGCTGCTCATTTCCGCGTAGACGGGAATCGGCTCAGGACGCGCGTTGGCGATACGCAGCAGCGCAAGGCCGCCCTGACGCGAACCCGTGAAGCCCACCGCCTTGATGGCGGCATGCGCGACCAGCGCCTCGCCGATCTTGCGACCCGCGCCGAACAGCAGCGAGAAGGTGCCATCCGGCATGCCGGTTTCCTTCGCAGCCGCCTGAATCGCGCGACCCGCGAGCTCCGAGGTACCCAGATGTGCGCCGTGCGCCTTCACGATCACCGGCGCACCCGCCGCGAGCGCCGATGCCGTATCGCCGCCCGCCACCGAAAACGCGAGCGGAAAATTGCTCGCGCCGAATACGGCCACGGGGCCGAGCGGCAGCTTCATCAAGCGCAGATCGGCGCGCGGCAGCGGCATGCGTTCCGGCAGCGCCGAATCGATCGTGGCACGCAGAAAATGGCCTTCGCGCACTTCATTGGCGAAGAGGCGCAACTGCCCCACTGTGCGCCCGAGTTCGCCTTGCAGGCGCGCACGCGGCAGACCCGTTTCCGCGTGAGCACGCGCGATCAACGCGTCCCCGCTCTCCAGCAGATGGCTGGCAATCGCTTCGAGAAATGCCGCGCGACGCGCGAGCGGCAGCGTGCGATAGGCGTCGAAAGCGCGCGCCGCGAGCGTCGCCGCGCGTTCCACTTCTGCTTCGTCGCCGAGGCCGAAGACGGGTGCGGCGATCTCCGCGTTCGCGGCGGGATCGAATGCGCGCTGCTCGCCCGCCTGCCCGCGCACCGCCGAGAAACCGATGAGCATTTCGCCCGTCAATGCAGTCATTTGTTTGCTCCTGAAAATATCGTCGTCACCATCGGATTGCGCGGATCGGTTTCAGCGGCCATTACGTGCGCGCCACACGGCGAACTTCTCGCGCGTCTCTTCGCGCGTCGCCGGATACAGGCCGATGATCGTGTTGCCTTCGCGCACTTCTTCCATCACGAAGTCTTCGAAGGCCGTCATTTCCGTGGCCTCGGCGGTGACTTCTTCGACCAGATGCGCCGGAATGACGATCACGCCGTCGTTGTCGCCGACCACCACGTCGCCCGGAAACACGGCAGCGTGGCCGCAACCGACGGGCACGTTGATATCGAGCGCTTCATGCAGCGTGAGGTTGGTCGGCGCGGAAGGACGCGTGTGGAACGCGGGCATGTCGATCTGCGCGATGTCGTCGGCGTCGCGAAAACCGCCGTCGGTCACGACACCTGCCACGCCGCGTTTCATCAGGCGCGTGACGAGAATGCCGCCCGCCGATGCCGCACGCGGGTCGTTGCGGCTATCCATCACGAGCACGGCGCCCGGCGGGCAGATTTCCACGGCCTTGCGCTGCGGATGATCGGGATTCCGAAACACTTCCAGGCCGTTCCGGTCTTCGCGCGCCGGAATGTAGCGCAGCGTGAACGCTTCGCCCACCATGCTTTTCGTGAGCCGCTTGAGCGGCGTGACACCCTGAATCACCTGCTGACGCAAGCCGCGCTTATAAAGCGCGGTGGCTAGCGTGGCGGTGCTGATCTTTTCCAGTTGGGCGCGCAGTTCGGCGGTAAGGACGGTCATACGAGTAGCCTTCTAAAGTGAGAGATCGATAACGGGATTCAATGCGCGGGGATTCAATGCGACTCACGCACGACGGCGTCGGCGCGCAGCTTCACTTCCGGCCGCAGCGCCGTACCGAGTCCCGGCACAACGGGCGCCTGTACCATGCCGCGCTCGATAACGGGCAGTTCGGTCACGAGATCGCGATACCAGGTCGAAAGCGTGGCGCGCACGACTTCCTGATAGATCGCCGTGGACGCATGCAAGGCAAGATGAAGCCCGGCCATCAAGGTGATCGGACCCGTACAGTCGTGCGGCGCGAGCGCGCGGCGATGCGACTCGGCGATGGCGGCGATCTTGCGTGCCTCCGTGAGGCCGCCGCACCAGGCGATGTCGACCATCACGACGTCCACCGCGTCGGCGGCCATCAACTCGCGGAACTGCGTGCTGCCCGAGAGCGTTTCGCTGCCGCAGATCGGCACACGCACCCGCGAGCGCAGATTGGCGAGCGCTTCGATGTCGTGCATCTTGTTGATGGGGTCTTCGGCCCAGAACACGCCGTAGTCTTCGAGTGCGCGGCAGATACGTTCGGCGGGCAATGCGCCCCACAGGCTGTGCATTTCACACATCACTTCGATGTCGTCACCCACGGCCGCGCGAATCTTCCTGAACGGCTCCAGCCCCTTCTTGAGATCGGCGAGAGAAATCGTCTGGCCGCCGGTCGCCGCCGCGAAGACGTCGAACGGCCAGATCTTCATTGCGCGATAACCTTCTTCGAGCAGACTCTGCGCGAGACGGCCCGCATCCTGATTGAACGCGACCTGATCGTCGTACGGACCTTGCGCCGCGTCGTTTTGCGAAATCACGCGGCGCGCCGTCTGATTGCTGTTATAGGCATAACCCGCGCACGTGTTGTACGCCTGGATCGTCAGGCGGTTTGCACCGCCCAGTGCTTCATGCACCGGAATGCCGTGACGTTTTCCAGCGATGTCCCACAACGCGATATCGACCGCGCTGGCCGCACGGATTTCCGCGCTTGCGCCTTGAAAGCCCACATACGGCGTATGCAACTGGCGCGAGATTGCGTCGATGCGGCGCGAGTCCTGCCCGATCAACAGCGGCGCGACCTGTTCGTGCAGCACGGCCTCGACGGCCTGCGCGCCACGAAACGTTTCACCCAGCCCGAGGAGCCCATCGTCGGTTTCGAGTTCGACCCAGATGAGATTGGGCCGCTCGGCGATACGGATAGTGCGAAGCTTCGTAATACTGGACATGGTTGCGTGCAAGTGAAGTTGAACGATGTGCTCATGCTCACAACCGGCCACGCGACCGTCAACAAATGGACGAGGCTGTATTACAGGTTTAAGATGCGCCCCACGATTACTTCGAGTCGCGTTCATGTCCATTTCTCCGCTGACCGACCTTGCGTATCAAGGCATCCTCGCCTTCATCGATCGCCATCGACTGGGCGGCGACGACAAACTGCCTGGGGAAAACACCATGGCCGAATTACTCGGCGTTTCACGCCCTGTCGTGCGTCAGGCGCTCGCGCAATTACGTTCGGAAGGCTGGATCGTGTCGCGCAAAGGTTCGGGCAATTACGTGGGCCGTCCGCAATTGCGCAGCATGCCGTTCGGGCCCATCGAAAACGTCGAAGAGGTGCGTGCATTTCTGGAGTTTCGCTGCGTAATCGAAGGAGAATGTGCGGCATGGGCCGCCACGCATGCGCAGCCCGATTTACTGCGTGAAATCAGCGCGCGCCGACGCCTGCTCGAAGTAGCCATTCATCGCGGCACCGAAAGCATCGAAGAAGACATCGCTTTTCACGAAGCGATCGCGCAGGCAAGCGGCAACAAGTTCTATGGCATGACGATGGCGGCCATTCGCGACCATCGCCGCATTGCCACGCGCATGATCCGCGAACTCTCGAATCAGCCGCGTCTGCGCCGCGTGCGCGATATCCGCGACGAACATCTACGTATCGACGAAGCGATTGCACGGGGCGATAGCGACGGCGCACGTCAGGCCATGGTCGAGCACATCCGCAGCGGCATTGCTCGCCTCTTTGGCTGAACGCCTCCCGCAAGCGTACAAAGCTTCGCCCCGACTGACACGCGCTCATTTGAATCGATCAATTCAAAATGTCGATTGCCTCGCGGTCGGGCTGAAACTATCCTTCGGCATCTCTCCCGTGTGACCAATTGGCGCAGCCCGGCAACTTGATTGCCCGACCCACCACGCACTGGAAATCACAACTAGAACGGAAAGCGTGCCGACCGCGAGTCGATTGCACGCTGCATTGTTTCGCCCAAAAAGAATTCGATGAAAAGACAGAGCCCTCTAATCTTGACCGCCGCCGCGCTGACATTTGCAGCGTGTCAGGCCAAAGCCCAAAGCAGCGTGACGCTTTATGGACGGCTCGATATGGGTTTCGATTACCTCTCGAATACGCGAGGCGGTGGCGCCGATTACCGCATGCAAAGCGCAAACTGGGGCGCCAGCTATTTTGGCTTTCGCGGCAAGGAAGATCTGGGCGGGCATACGCACGCGATCTTCAACCTCGAAGCCGGCATCGATATGGCGAGTGGCGAACAGGCTGATTCCGCGCGTTATTTCAACCGTATCGCGACCGTCGGCATCAGCGACGACGATTGGGGCACGCTGACGCTCGGGCGCACGCTCGGGCTCTCGAACTATCAGTGGGATTTCGATCCGTTCCAGCAGGAGCTGACCTCCTCGCAATCGCTCTCGCGCGGGCGGCTGGGGCCGGTCACGAGCAACACCGTGTCGTACATCTCGCCCAGTTATCGCGGTTTGTCGATGCAGGCGCAATACGCCTTCGGCAACGCATCGAGCGGATTCAATAACGGGCTGAGCGGCGACTACGGCCGCAGCGGCGGCGTGCAGATCAATTACGCGAGCGGGCCGTTCCGCGCAATGGGCATGTATGAAGAATTGCGCGATTCGAACGGTCGTTTCTCGAATGTGTTCGTGTCGTCGCGCGAGTGGTTCGGCGGTCTCTCGCTGCGCACGGGAAAGATGCTCTGGCAAGGCGCGGCGCTCCATCTGAGCGCGCCCGATACGCCAGCCGGGCTCGCGAGTTCGGCGAATGAATACTGGTTCGGCGGCAAATACACGCTTTCGCCTGCGCTCGAAATCGATGCGGCCGTGTTTCATGTCGACGTCGGTTCCGGCGCGGGCGACGCGACTCACGATGCAGGCGGCCACGCGACGATGTTCACGCTCGGCACGCTCTACCAACTCTCCAAACGCACCGTGCTTTACACCACGCTCGCGCACGTTCGCAACGGCGCGCACAGCAATTTCAGCGTGAACGCGAATAACCCCGGCAGCGACAACAGCAACAGCACCAATCCCGCGTTCGGTGCGTCGCAAACGGGCGCGTATTGCGGCGTGATTCATTACTTCTGATTGGCCGATTGACGATGAAGAATTCCCCCGAATACGGGCCGCGCGATCGCGTGACGGCGACCACATCCTGCGGCGCGCCCGATGGCGCGCGCCGCGTTTTCCTTGCGCAAGGGAGCGTGATGTTGAGCGCGCTCGCCATGTTTCCCGCACTCGCGATTGCACCGGCACACGCAGAGCCCGGCGCGCCGGTTGCCGCGATTTCGCAGCAGGACTTTCACCAGCTTGCGCAATTCCTCACGGGTAAGACGCTCGACGGCGCATTGGCGGTTCGCGCGCTCGACGCGCTCCTGAAAGTCGATGCGCAATTCGGCGCAAAGGCGGCCGCCATCTCGCGTTACATCGCGACGCATTCCCTTGCGGATGTCGACGCATTCAGTCAGTACGCCGCGCTGCCCGCGACGATCAAGGCCGACGCGCTCGCCATCATTTCGAGTTTCTATCTCGGCTACGCAGGCACCGCAAAGAGCGGCGCGGCACACGACGACACGCAATTCGTCACCTATACGCAGGCGCTGATGTACCGGCTGACCGAGCGCTATACGCCGATTCCCTCGTATTCGCGTTGGGGCACCGGCTATTGGACGACCGTGCCAACGTAACAAGGCACATTTGTCCGTCCGCTTCAGTCAGGGACATTCAGCAACTCATATCGCAGGGCAATACAGGCATGGCAACAGAATTCGATGCTGACGTGATCGTCGTCGGCTCAGGCGCGGTCGGCAGCAATATGGCCAACGAACTCGCAAAGCACGGCAAGTCCGTCATCATGCTCGAAGCCGGACGCAAGGTGCCGCGCTGGAAGCTGGTCGAGAACTTCCGCAATTCGCCGCGCAAATACGACTTCAACGAACCGTTTCCGAACTCGCCGTGGGCACATACGTCCTACGCTGAAGGCTACATCGAAAACACGGGTTCGTTTCGCATGCTGCCCGGCATGCTCAAGCTCGTAGGCGGCACGACGTGGCATTGGGGCGGCGCAACGTGGCGCTATCTGCCCAACGACATGAAGCTCAAGACGCTCTATGGCGTGGGGCGCGACTGGCCGATCGAATATAGCGACCTGGAGCCGTACTATCACCGCGCCGAAGTCGAACTCGGCGTTTCGGGCAGCGATGCCGACGACCAGAGCGGCCAGGGCGGCTCGTCTTTTCCGCCGCGCTCTGCACCCTATCCCGTCACACCCGAGCCGGAACTGTATCTGTATTCGCACTTCCGCAAAAAGCTCGAACCGCACGGCTATCGTTTCGCGCACGAACCGAACGTGCGTACGCACGTGCCTTACGACGAGCGTCCGGCTTGCCAGGGCAATAACAACTGCGCCCCCGTGTGCCCGATCGGCGCGCTCTATAACGGCAGCATTCACGCGGAGCGAGCGGAGCGTCGCGGCGTAAAGCTCATCACCGACGCCACCGCGTACAAGATCGAGAAAGGCGAGAAGAACCGCATCGTCGCCGTTCACTATCGTTCGTCGACGGGCGAAGACGTGCGGCTTACCGCACGCTATTTCGTCATTGCCGCGCATTCGTTCGAAACGTCGAAGCTGCTGCTGCTTTCCGACGTGGCGAATTCGTCGGATCAGGTTGGCCGCAATCTGATGGATCACATCGGCGTGAATATGCATTTTCTCGCCGAAGAACCCGTGTGGATGGGGCGAGGTCCTGTGCAGCAAGGCGGTATTTTCAACTGGCGTGACGGCGATTTCCGCAAGCAGCATTCCGCGCTCAAGCACACGATCACCAATCTGAATCCGCAATTGAGCCTCACGCAGCGCTTTCTTGGTGAAGGCATGATGGGCAAGCAGCTCGACGCGAACATCATGAAATACAGCGCGCGCTGGCTGGAGATCTCGACGTTCTTCGAGTCGCTGCCCTCGCCCACCAATCGCGTGCAGCCCAGCCGCACGCGCAAGGACGCGCTCGGCATTCCGATGATCGACGTGCATTTCGATGTCGACGATTACGTCAAAGCAGGTTATCGCGCGGCCCAGGATCATTACAAGGATATCGTCGCGAAGATGAACGGCACCTATATCGACACCACCGGCTTCCAGAATCACGATCACCTGATGGGCACGATGATCATGGGCGCGAACCCGAAAGATTCTGTGGTGGATGGCGATTGCCGCACGCACGATCACGAGAATCTGTTTATCGCCTCGGTGGGTGTGATTCCGGCCGCTGGCGTGGTCAATCCAACGCTCACGGCGATCGCACTGTCGATCCGTTCGGCGGACATCATTGCGCGCGAGGTCTGATGTGAAAGTAGTAAACACGACTTCCGCAAAATTGCTTTCACGCTTTATCGGCACGCTCGTTTTCTCGACGGCTTGCAGCATCGCCGCACACGCCGCATCGGCGCAAACCGATGCCGATGCCGCTTCGATCCAGCACGGACAATACCTCGCTATCGCGAGCGACTGTATTGCGTGTCACACAGCCAAGGATCACGGCAAGCCCTTCGCGGGCGGCTATCGCTTCGATACGCCGATGGGCACCATCGTGTCGAGCAATATCACGCCTTCAAAGACGGCAGGTATCGGCAATTACAGCGAAGCGGATTTCGCGCGTGCCGTGCGCGAAGGCAAGCGCCCGGACGGCTCGAATCTGTATCCCGCGATGCCCTACACCGAATATGCGCTGATGACCGACGACGACGTCAAGTCGCTCTACGCGTATTTCATGCAAGGCGTCGCGCCTGTGGACGAGGCACCCGCAGAAAAGACGGCGCTCAAGTTTCCATTCGGGCTGCCCGGCGTGATGTCGATCTGGAACGCGCTCTATCTGAACCACGACCGCTTCAAACCGGATGCGAATGTTTCGCTGCTCGTCAATCGTGGGCACTATCTGGTCGATGGACTCGCGCATTGCACGACCTGCCACACGGGCCGCAATACGATGATGGCGCTCGACCAGAGCGCGTACCTGGGCGGCGCGGTGGTGGGCGGCTGGTACGCGCCGAACATCACGTCGGACAAGGTTAGCGGCATTGGTGGATGGTCCGACGCGCAATTGACCGCGTATCTGCGCACGGGTCATGTTCGCGGCCTCGCGCAAGCAGGCGGCGGCATGGCTGAAGCGATCGAAAACAGCTTCCGCAAGCTCGACGACCACGACATCGACGCCATCGTCGCTTATCTGCGTACCGTCGCGCCGATCCGCACGCCGGGCCAGACGACGCCGTCTTATGCGGCCGATCCGAAGCGCGATGTCGCGTGGACCGACTTCGAGAAGCCGATTCCCGGCAACGATTCGGCGGAACGCTTCGCGACCACGGAATCGAACGGCGCAGCGCTCTATAGCGCCGCGTGCGCGGCCTGCCATGGCGTGCACGGTCACGGCACCGAGGACAGCACGTTCCCGCCGCTCACTCACAACAGCGCGGTGGGCGCGCTGGAGCCGAACAATGTCGTGATGGCGATTGCGCAAGGCGTCCATCGCAAAGGCGCGGACGGCGAAGTGTCGATGCCCGCCTTCTCCGCTGAAGACGAGCGCATCACGGATTCGTTGAGCGACGATCAGATCGCCGCCGTGACGAACTACGTGACGGAGCAGTTCGGGCGCGGCAACGCGCAACTCACGGGCGCAGACGTCAAGGTGATTCGCGAAGGCGGCCGTCCGTCGTTCCTGATTCGCAATGCGTCGACGCTTGCATTTGGCGGCATAATTGCTGGCGCGTTCGTTATCGTGCTCGCGGCGTGCGTCTTGCGTCGGCGACGCAGCAAGACCCGCGTGTAACGGGGCAGCCGCGCGCGCTGCAAGGCGCGCGGCTTTCACCGTGCTCGCGTGCGGGGCACCTGCCCATTCACGATAAGATGGGCGCAAAGTCCCGGTTCGTTTCTGTGCCATGACTGGCAGACGATCGCCACGCGAGGAATACCGATGAAGTCTCCTGCCCGTCCGCGTCGTGTCCGTTTCGAAGATATCGCCGCGTTGGCGGGCGTGAGCGTATCGACGGTCAACCGCGCAATCAATGAAATCGGCAGCGTTTCCGATCGCGCGAAAAAGAAAGTACTCGATGCCGCACGCCAGCTGGAAATCAACCGGATTCTGCCCGACGAACGCACACCGATACTCCATTTCGATGTGCTATTGCCCGTACACGCCAGCCCCCTGTTGCGCGGCATGGAACAGGCATTCGACTTCCTCAACCGCTCGCTAGGCACGAGCGTCCATATTCATCGCAAGTTCTTTTCCTGGGATGACGAGCGCTCATTTGCATCGGCAACGCGCAATCCGCGTTATCGGCGTTCGGGGCTCATCGTATTCGCGCCGGACCGCCCGCTGGTGCGGGAAGCGCTGCATGCCGTCATCGGTGCAGGTGAGCCCGTTGCGATGCTCATCTGCGATTTCGACAATCTCCCGCCGCACTACTATTGCGGCATCGATCATGTCACTGCGGGTCGGACGGCCGGATACTGGATGAGCCGGCTTGGCCCGCAAACGGGGCGTGTCCTCGTCGCGCTCGGGCTGACCCATAACTCTTGCCACGACCTGCGTGCAGAAGGGTTCGAAGCGGCGCTCAAGGAGTTCGCGCCGAACCTTGTTGCCGAGCGTCTTCCGCGCCACACCCAGGACAAGAACGACCTCGCGCGTCGCATGGTCAACGACGCGCTCAAGAAGGGACCCATCGCCGGCATCTACGACACCGGTTATTCGACGGACGGCATCGCGACCGCCCTCGCAAAAGCGGGCGAACAACACGTGGTGTGGATCGCGCACGAAATGCTCGATGAGCATAAGCAACTGCTCGAAAGCGGCCGCATCGACCTCGTCATCGATCAAGACCCTTCGGCGCAGGTGCTGACGGCACTGCGGCAACTGCTGCGCTTCAATGGGCGCGAGACACAGCTCACGCCCATTCCGCCGATTGAGTTTCGTTTGTATTCCGCGCCGAATGCGCCACGTTCAGCCTATCTTGAGCGATATCTGAAGTTTCCGGGCGAACTGATGGAGACGCAGTTGAAACGACGGCGTCTAGCTCCTTAATCGAGTCCAAGGTTTCGGTGACATCCGGCACCTGATACTTCGAATCTGAAACTCTGGGTCGCCCCACTGCGGCCAGTCCGATCCAGGCAAGACAGAATTCGAATCCACTGCTGAAACCGTATTTTCTCCCCGACCGGAAAGACTCGGGCATGCACGCTGCAAGCTAAGCGTCAGCTAAGCTTCGAAGCGTAGGCTTTATGTAAACGAAGCAGCCCGATTCTCTTTCCCCTTCGTCGTGGAGACGGATATGACATCCGCGTATTCAACGCCTTCCGTGAATAACCCGAACAAGGTGCCGGAAATCACACTCTCGTTCTGGGTCATCAAAATACTGTCGACGACCGTCGGCGAAACCGGCGCGGATTATCTGGCGGTCAATGCCGGATGGGGACAAGGCGTGACGCGCGCCGTCATGTGCACACTGCTCTGCGCGATTCTCGCGCTTCAAATGGGATCGCGCCGTTTCCGGCCGTGGCTTTATTGGCTTGCGGTCGTCCTGGTCAGTATTGTCGGCACGCAGATCACCGATCTCCTGACCGACAAATTCGATATCAGCCTTTATCTCAGCACGGCGATCTTTTTCGCCGCGCTCGTCGCAATCTTCGCGATCTGGTACGCGAGCGAACGCACGCTTTCGATTCACACGATCGTAACGCGCCGACGCGAAGGATTTTATTGGGCCGCCATTCTCTGCACCTTTGCATTGGGAACGGCGGCAGGCGATCTCGCGACGGAAGCCACGGGACTTGGCTTTGCGCGCGGCGTGCTGATTTTCGGCGCGCTGATTGCCGCGATCTGGCTGCTCTTTCGCGCAGGCGCCAATGCCGTCGCGACATTCTGGATCGCCTATGTGCTGACACGGCCATTCGGCGCCGCGCTCGGCGACCTGCTGACACAAGCACGCACTTACGGCGGATTTGGCTTCGGCGCGCAATGGACGAGCGCCCTCTTTCTGGCCGCGATTATCGGTCTGGTTGCGATGGTGGAATTCAACGCGCGCTCGCGTCGTGCGGAATCGCCGACGCATTGACGCGCATTGACACGCATTGACATACACGCACATCTTTCCCTGAGGAGCCGTCATGATCATTCGTTCTGCTACGCGGGTATCCGCCTGCGCCGCGCTCACATTCGCGCTCATACTCGCGACGAGCGCTTGTTCGCGATCCGCCGATTCGACCGCCGCTAATTCGGCCAGTGACACCGCCGTTCAGGCCGCTGCGCCAACGCCTGCCAGCGCATCGTCGGCGCTCGGCGATCTGGCGGCGTTTCGCTCCATCGCTACCGACGTCGCCGCGAAAGTCGAAAGCGGCGATCTACCCGCCGCCAAAGCGCGTATCAAGGATCTGGAAATTGCGTGGGATGAAGCCGAGGCCGGCATCAAGCCGCGTGCGCCGGCCGACTGGCATCGTCTCGACAAGGCCATCGACCGCGCACTGGACGCGCTGCGCGCGGCCACGCCTCAGCCGGCGGACTGCAAGGATGCGATGCACGCGCTACTAAATACATTCGATAGTTTGCAGCACAGCGCGTAATACGCGCCGACGTGAATGCGCGACGGCGCGATGCCGTCGCGCGCGGTTTCGCCTTTAGTGCCGCTTGATGGCGAATTCGCGTATCGCTTCGCAAAGGGCAGCGACCGCTTCCCCGGTGACTGCGTTATAAAGCGACGCGCGAATGCCGCCGAGCGAACGATGGCCTTCCAGCCCGGTCATATTCCGCTCACCCGCAAATTCGACGAAAGCGCGATCGAGCCGCTCGTCACCGAACGAAAACGCCACGTTCATGTGCGAGCGCCACGGCGCTTTTGCGTGAATGCGCACGGCGTCGCCCAACGATTCGAGCGTGCCGTAAATCATGGCCGATTTCTGCTCGTTGATGGCGCGCATGGCGTGCAAGCCACCGATTTCGTCGCGCAACCAACGCGAAACGAGCGTCAACACATAAATGGCGAATACCGGCGGCGTGTTGTAATTCGAGCGATGCGTGATATGCGTTCGATAATCGAGTATCGCAGGAAGACCGTCGGGAATGCGTTCGAGCAACGCACGCTTCACCAGTGCAACCGTCACGCCCGAAGGGCCGAGGTTTTTCTGCGCGTGCGCGTAGATCATCGAATATCGTTCGGTGTCGACGGGAGCCGAGAGAAAGTCCGATGACATATCGGCAATCAGCGCCACATTCGACGGGGCTTCCTGCGCGCCGAATTGCAGCCCTTCCACGGTTTCGTTCGAGACGTAATGCAAATAGGCCGCGCGCGGGTCGATATCGAGTTTCGCGAGATCGGGCAATTCGCTATAGCGCGTACGCTCGCCGTCCCACGCCACGCCGCATCGATAAACGCGTTGCGCTTCCGCGGTCGCGCGGCGGCTCCAATAGCCGGAACTGATGTATTGCGGCGGCGCCCAGCGCGCGCCCGCGAAATTCATCGGAATGGTCGCGAACTGCAGACTGCTGCCGCCCTGCATAAAGGCGATTTCGTAATCGTCGGAGAGGCCCAGCAAAGCCCGCAAATTCTGTGACGCTTCCTCGACCAGCGACAAAAACCATTCCGAACGATGGCTCATTCCAAGTACCGATAGCCCCGTCTCAGGCAGTGCCTCGATCGCACGCTGAGTTTGCAGGAGCACCGATGCGGGCAGCGCTCCGGGACCGCCCGAAAAATTAAGCTCGTTGCAGCGTGTGGTCATCGTGTTCTCGTTTCGTTGTTGCCTTGCGTACGACCATTGCGCAGAACGCGTCGAAAAAGCGCTGCATACGGGCCGGTTTATAGGGAAACGCCTGTGGGTCGTCCATGTCGTGCACCACCATCGCAGTGGCGATTTCGAAAATCACGAGGCGTCCGTCCGCCGTTTCCGCGCAATCGAGCCCGACATAATCGAGCCCGGTGAGCTTCGCGACCGTCGACAGTGCGTCTCGATGGCGCTGCGCGAAATCCGCATCGAATGTCGCCATGAAACGCGCCTCTTCGTCGCGACGCTCCGGGTGCGCGAGCATTTCCTCATACGGGTAATGCACCATCCAGTGGGCCGAAATCCCCATATGCGAGATATACGGCATGCCGTCGATTAGCGCGATCCGGTATTTTCTGAACAGCCCATCGGCGCTGCGGTAATCGATATAGGACGCAATATAGAATTCATTGCGATCCGACTGATTCACGTAATGCGTCAGTTCGTCCATCGTCAGGACGCGCGCCAGACCTTGCCCGGCGTGCGATCCCACCGGGCGAATAATCATCGGAAACGCCACGCCAAGGACATCGTCGCTGCGCTCTGTGGCGTTGATTCGCGCCACCAGTGCCGCGCGCCCGACGCGCACCGTGCGCGCCATGCAAATACCCGCTTCGCCACCGAGCAGATTCCACGCGCCATCGCGCGTCGTGCACGGAATGCGGTCTGGCCGATTGATAATTGGCGCAGGCGTGTGTTCGAGCAATGCCGCGATGCGCGCCAGAGCCGGACGGTTTCCATCCAGCGCGCAAGGGCCGACGAGAATGACGTCGTGCTCGGGCAAACGAAAATCCGCTTCGAGTGCCTCATTCACATACAGCACGTCGATCTGGAAATCCGCATGCGCGACGAGACATTCGAACGGCGTATTGGTCATGAGATCGCCCGCCGCCTTGAAAACCAGCAGTTTTACGGGCTCGCGCGAAGCGGCATGGCGAATGCGGTAAAGGCGCTGCATGCCGATCGCCAGTTGCTGGACCGACAGCGCCGAATCGCGCTCGAACTTCAATTCAAGCACCCATGCAAGATCCAGCAACGCCTGCGGGTCGTCGTGCGTCTGGTTATATTCGAGCAGTGTCGCGCCCAGTTGCGCAATATCGCCTCCCGTTGCCGCCAAACGTAGCAATGCGGAAAGACCTCGCGCTTGATAAGGCGCTTCCGAGTCCGATTGCGATTGCGATTGCGAATTCGCCATGTCAGCGGACCTCATCTTTCAACGCTCTATGGAGTGCGGGCGATTCGCCGATATAACCCACTTCATCCTCGAATACCGGCACCTGAACGGCGAATGTCGATTCCCGGTTTTGCGCTTGCGCGACCGATTCCTGCCTGGTGGCAGTGCAGTCGATCAGCACGAACGGATTTGCCTTGCGTGGCGGCTTGTTCACAATGCGTCCTTCGGATTGCGGTGCGATTTCGCACCGGTTCATCTGAAATGAACCGAACGGAACACAAGGCCGAACGGAACGGCACGGAGCCTAAGACAAGCCTGCTTATGAAATCCTTAACGCCATGAAATACCCGGAAAGAACTGGATAGCCATCATTTTTTATTTAACCGGATTGTCACAATCAGTTGAGTAACCAACGAATCGATCGCCTATTTCTTTCCAGCCAATTGCACGAACGAATTTTCCGAAGATGATTTCCCATCTAACCTTCTCTTAAGGAGCGTCGGTGCAAAATCGCGTGCGCGGGGTGAATTCCTTCGTGATCTGTCGAGATCGAACTCACGCCCTTTCCACCGTTCATCTTTCATCTCTCCGCTCATGACCCTTATTCAGCGCAGCGTTGTCGCAGCCATCAGTTTGCTCATTGGCGTTTCCGTTTGCGCGAAAACGCCGCAGCCTGAGGAAACGCTCGCCATTCCCGGTGCGCCGCTCGCAAGCTTCGATATTGGCTATGCAAGCCACGGTCTCTATGCGCTCGCGGACCGATCGAATGCGTCCATCGATCTGTTTGACACCCATACGCTTCGCTACACAGGCCGGTTGACCGGATTCTCCGGCGCGAAAGCGACCGACATGGGCGGGCCGAATGGCATCGTCATCGTCGGCAAGCAAATTTGGGCAGGCGACGGCAATAGCAACGTCAAGGTCATCGATATCGCGTCGAAGAAGATGCTCGCGACGGTCTCGACCGGCGGCATCAAGCGGGTCGACGAGTTGGCCTACGATTCGCAAGACCAGTTGATCGCCGCCGCCAATAATGCCGACGACCCGCCGTTCGTTTCGCTGATTTCCACGCGCGCGCCCTATGAAGTGAAGGCGAAACTCGTGCTGCCCCAGGCAACAGACGGCATCGAGCAGCCGGTTTGGGAACCGACAACGAAGAAGCTATTTCTTGCCGTACCGGTACTCGACGGACACAAGGAAGATGGCGGCATCGCGGTGATCGAGCCACGCAGCGCGAAACTGGAGCGCATGATTCACGTCGCGCGTTGCATGCCCGCGGGGCTCGCCGCTGGCCCCGACGGTCAGATCCTGGTCGGTTGCAGCAACGATGCGGTCGAAGCCGGATTTCCAGCGAAGTCGTTGTTGATCGATTCGCGTACCGGCGCGGAAACCGCTTCGTTCGACCAGGTGGGCGGTTCGGACGAGGTCTGGTACGACGCCGCTTCCGGGCGCTATGGTCTTGCCGCAGTCGCCAATCCCGGTGGCCCGGTGATCGGATTCATCGACGCGCACAGCAAGCGCTGGCTGCGCAATGTGCCGACGGGTAAAGCGGCGCACTCGATTGCGGCCGATGGCAATGCGTTTTTTGCACCGATTGCAGCGGGCGATGCGCATTGCGCCAGTGGGTGCGTGAAGGTGCTGCGCTGAGGGTTGGATGATTTGAGTTCACGGTCCGCGCGCGACGAGTTGCTCACTTCGATCCGCGCGACCGTCACTTACGCTACGAGATGACTGATAACTAACCTGATTCCGCACAATCTGTTCGATCGGATGCACACCTAATTAGGCCAGAAAAAATAGCTGAGGCGTAATCCTCCGGGTTTCATTATTTCTATTTAATGCGCATGGAACATATAAACCGGATTAGTTCGACGCTTGAATTGATCAGGCAAATCGCCTATCAATAAGACAGCATTTCGTCCGCTCCCGCAGCAGACGCGCTTTTCCAGCCGTTCGAAACCGGATGTTTTGATACGTGCATACCGTATCCGTCATGCGACGCGCCGTTGCGCGCGCCGCGTTGCTTCCGCATGCCTGAAATTCACCGGAATGCCCGCGCGAAATGGCTACATTCGATTGCAACGCGATCCACCGCCAGTTAATCGCGCCCTTTAGCGACGTGTTATCAAACGGCGCACTCGATTTCGTATGGGCACTCCATGATTCATTCGGCGCACGGCGCAATGCACTGCTGGCCGAACGCGAGACGTTATCGCAATCCACCAGCCGCGAATCATTCAACTTTCTCGCCGATACGGCAGGCATCCGCAACGACAACAGCTGGCGCGTTCCGCCCCCGCCCCCGGATCTCGTCGATCGCCGGGTGGAAATCGCGAGTCCCGCCGAGAACCGCAAGGTCGTCATCAACGCGCTCAACGCGGGCGCCCAGGTATGGATCGCGGACCTCGAAGACGCCATGTCGCCGACCTGGCACAACGCGATGATCAGCCAGCGCAATCTGCGCGAGGCCGTGGAAGGCACGATCGAGTATCACGACGTGTCGGGGCGCGATTATCGAATCGGCGCCGCGAAAACGGCCATCGTCGTGCGGCCGCGCGGCTGGCATCTTCCCGAGTGCCATTTGCGCATCGCGAATGCGCCGGCCTGCGCCAGCCTCGTCGACTTCGGACTGTATTTTTATCACTGCGCGCAGACGCTGATCGCGCGCGGCAGCGGACCCTATTTCTATCTACCCAAACTCGAGCGTGCCGCCGAAGCCAGGCTCTGGCACGACGTCTTCGAATTCGCGGAGAAGGCGCTGCCTGTACCACGCGGCAGCATTCGCGCGACCGCGATCATCGAGCATATCGGCGCGGCCTGGCAGATGGATGAAATCCTGCATGCGCTCGGTCCCTATGCAAGCGGACTCTCCGCAGGTCGCTGGGACTATTTATTTAGCATTGCCAAGGTGTTCAAGGAACGCGAGGCATGCGTCTTTCCCGATCGCTCGCAACTGAGCGCGTCGCAGCGCTTCTTGCGCGCTTATGCGGAGCGTCTGGTGCAGACCTGCCATCGGCGCAAAGCACATGCACTGGGCGGCGTATCCACGCAGATTCCCGACCGCCACGACCCCGTCGCGCGCGCGCGTGCGATCGATGCCGTGCGGCGCGACAAGGAGAGCGAGGCCGACGAGGGCTTCGACGGCACGTGGGTCGTTCATCCTGATCTCGTGCCGGTATGTCATGTCGCGTTCGGGCGCGTACTCGAAGGACGGCCGAATCAGATCGACCGGCCGTTGGGCGAAGCCACGATGCCGGCACAAACGCTCGTCGCCGTGGAGCGGCTGGGCACGGGCGTCACCGAGGCGGGTCTGCGGGCGAATATCGCGGTCGCGATCCGTTATCTGGACGCGTGGCTGCGCGGACGCGGCTCGGTGCGGCTGTTCGGCTTGATGGAGGGCGCGGCGACGGTCGAGATTGCGCGCATGCAGGTCTGGCAGTGGCTGCATCACGGCACCCGGCTCGTCGATGGACGCACGATCACTCACGCACTCGTCGCGGCGTTGCTCGACGATGAAATCGCGCAATACCGCGCGCAATCTTGCGCATCATCGAGCACGCCGCTCGACCCGCGCAACCTCGCACGCGCGCGCGTGCTGTTCGAGGATGTCACGATGCGCGCGTCGTGCCCGGCATTCATGACCTTGCGCGGTTACGCGATGCTGACCGAGCCCACCAATCCTGCGCCGTCGGGCACATCGTCCGCAAGCGGCGCGCAACACCTCACCCAGCCCACCGCGCCGCGCCGCCTCACGACATTGCGGCTCACCAGCAGCAGCGGCATGTTCACGCATCTGCAACTCAAGCCGCGCGCGGCCTTCTCGTTCGCCTTCATGGGCTGGTCGGCGTGGCTGATCGAACACGCCGTCGCGCATGCCGCGATGATCCGCGACCATGCAACTGGCTTCGTGCCGATCGCGCTCGACATCGACTACCTCGAACCCGCCACGTTTTTCGATTGCGAACAACTCGATGTCGTCACCGAGGTGCGGACGTGGAATCCGCGGCGCTTTCACACGCTTCAGGACGTCGACGTGGAGATCGCGTCGAGCCGGGGCCAGCGCATCGCGCGCATCCGGCTTCAGGAAGTGTGCGTGCGCATCGAATCGCCCGACACGCTGGCTGCGGAACCGGGGCGCATTCCCGAGAGCCTCGCGAGCCTGCTCGATACGCACGACGACATCGACGAGCGCCCCGTCTTGCGCAATCGCGATCTCTCGCAAAGCGATAACGACGACGCCGACGAAGCCCTCGCGCAAGCCCGCCATCCGTTCACCGTTCATCGGCACGCGTGCGAGCTGGCCGATCAGTGGTATTCGGAGCACGTCTGCGATTTCGTCGGCGACAGTCGCGAAGCGCTGGTCTTCGCGCGCCTCGCCGAACATCCGGCGCTGCTCGCGGGCCTCGCGCAGCGCGTCGAGCGGATTCACATCGGCTTGCGCCGTCCCTACATGCTGTTCGATCGCGGCGAAGTGCTCACGCGCGCGCGCCGGCAAGGCGACGCGCTTCAGTTCGTGCACCGTCTGCTCACGGCATCCGGCGAAAACGCGGGCGACGCCATCGAAACGTTCTACCCGGAAGGCGGTCGCGCAAGCGCGCCGCCGCCCGGCTGGAGGCCGCAATGAATTTCGTGTTTTCGGGCACGCTGCTGCGCTACGTGCAATACCGCCGCGATATCGGCTACGACGGCGGCACGCTCGCGCAGGCGCTGCGTTTCCTGTTCGACGACTACCCGGAACTGGAGCCTCTGTTGATGGACACGCCCGGGGCGCTGCGGCGCACCGTGCGGATCGCCGTCAATAACGAAGTCGTTCGCAGCGATCTCTCGCGGCCGCTCGCTTCGGGCGACGCCGTCCAGATCATGACAGCCATTTCGGGCGGCTAGCCCGGCGCGCCACCTCATCACGCTGGAGCCTGACATGTCACTCGAAGCCCGCCTGCGGCCCGTGTTCAACACCGTGCTCGAACTCGACGCATCGCAGCCCGACGAGACGTTGCGCTACCAGGAAACGCCGGGCTGGGATTCGCTCGGCGCGGTGCTGCTGGTCACCGCGATCGAAGACGAATTCAGTGTGGAGATCGACACCTCGCGCGCGCTGAAGATGGACAGCTTCGCGGCGGCCGTGTCCACGCTGCGCGAACTCGGCGTCGCGGGATGAATCGCGCCCGCTCCACCGCCTCTGCCTCGCTGCCGACGCGCTGATGCATTCGCCCATGAATCCGCCTGCCAACGTGCAACGCGAAGCCGCGTTGCTCGCGCAGTTGATCGAGCTGATCGCGCATCATCGCGGCGCGTGCGCGGGCTACGCGCGCGTGCTCGATGCGATCGGTCACACGGCGTCGCGGCGCTACGAGCGGCTGGCCGATCTGCCGTGGCTGCCGGTGCGCCTCTTCAAGACGCACCGGCTGAGCGCCAGCGGCGCGCAAACGGTCGCCACGCTCACGTCGTCGGGGACGACGGGCACGGGCGCGAGCCAGATCGCGCTCGATCGGGCCGCGATGGAACGTCAGCGGCACTTGCTCGCGCAGACGCTCGAAAACCTGATCGGTCCGCGGCGGCTGCCGATGCTGATCGTCGATACGCCCGCCTCGGTGCGCAGCGAACGCGCGTCGATTCGCGGCGCCACGGTGCTCGGCGTGATGCAGGCCGGACGCGATCACGTGTTCGCGCTCGACGCCGACCAGAACGTCGACGCCGACGCGCTCGACCGCTTCCTCGCCCGGCACGCTCACGCGCCGTTCCTGATCTTCGGCTTCACAGGGCCGGTCTGGACTCGGCTCTACGCGCACGCTGCGCGCCGCGCGCTCGATCTGTCGAACGGCGTGCTGCTGCACACCGGCGGATGGAAAAAGCTCGCCAGCCAGGCGGTCTCGCCCGAGCGGTTTCGCGCGGATTTTCGCGCCGCGTGCGGGCTCGCGCGCTGCCACAACTTCTACGGCATGGTCGAGCAAGGCGGCACCATCCACGTCGAATCGGCCTCGGGCGACGGCCTCTATTCGCCGCCGTTCGCCGACGTCATCGTGCGCGACCCGCAGACCTGGCGCGAGGCCGCGATCGGCGTGGCCGGCGTGCTCGAAGTCCTGAGCACCGCGCCGCGCACGCATCCCGGCCACATCCTGCTCACCGAGAATCTCGGCGTGATTCACGGCATCGACGACGGCGAATGGCCCGGCAAGCGCTTTTCGGTGCTCGGGCGGCTGCCGAAAGCCGAAGCGCGCGGCTGCTCCGACACGGCGCCGGACGCGCCCGCCAGCGCGGCGCGCGCGCCATGAGCGGGCTGCTCGACGGCAAGTGCGTGCTGATCACCGGCGTGATCAACCATGCCTCGATCGCGTTCGGCGTCGCGCAGCGCGCCCAGCACGAGGGCGCGCGGATCGTGCTCACCGGACACGGACGGCTGCACATGGTCGAACACGTTGCGCAGCGTCTGCCGAATCCGCCGCCCGTCATCGAACTCGACGTGACCGACGCCGCGCAACTCGCCTCGCTCGCCGAGCGCACGCGCGAGTTCGTGCCGCGCGTGGACGGCGTCGTCCATTCGATCGCGTGGGCGCCGCCGGGCGCGATCGGCGCGGACTTCGTCGCGGCGAACTGGGACGACGCGGCGCGCACATTGCAGGTGTCGACATGGTCGCTGCCGGCGCTCGCGCATGCGATCTCGCCGCTGATGCCGCCCGGCAGCGCCATCGTCGGGATCGATTTCGACGCCTCCGTGGCCTGGCCGGGCTACGACTGGATGGGCGTGGCGAAGGCCGGCCTCGAAGGCGCGGCGCGCTATCTCGCCTGCGCACTCGGACCACGCGGCATCCGCGTGAACCTCGTGGCGTCGGGGCCGCTGCGCACCGCCGCCGCGCGGGGCGAGCCGCGCTTCGACGAGATCGCCGCCGCGTGGCAGGCGCGCGCGCCGCTGGGCTGGGACACCGCCGATACCGGCAAGGTGGCGCGCACCTGCGTCGCGCTGCTGTCCGACTGGCTGCCCGCCACCACCGGCGAAATCGTGCATGCGGACGGCGGTTTTCATGTGACCGGCCTCTGACTTCGGCCCCACGCTGTGAGCGCCGCGCGCCAACCTCGGGAGCACCCCGCACCATGACCGGATCGAACGATTCATCGCCGCAACCGCAACCCCAACCTTCAAGCCGCGCCGAACGCGTCGCGCTGGTGATCGGCGGCACGCGCGGCATCGGCCTTGCGACGGCGCGCGAACTGGCCGCGGGCGGCGCGACCGTCGTGCTGACGGGCACGCGGCAGCAAGCCGCCGAGACGCAGGCGCGACGCATCGCCGACGACTACCGCGTACCGGTCGAAGGCATCGAACTCGACCTGCGCGACCTCGCCTCGGTGGGACCGGCCGTGCGCGCGGTGGCGACGCGGCACGGCGGCCTCGACGCACTCGTGATCAGCGCGGGCGTCATGAAAAGCACGCCGCTGGGCTTGATCGACGCGCCGGTTGCGCGCGAGATCGTCGATATCAATCTGCTCGGCGCTGTCGAAGCGCTTCAGGCGGCCGCGAAGGTCATGATGCGCCGCCGCCGTGGCGCGATGGTCCTGCTCGCCTCGCTCGTCGGCGAATGCGGCGCGGCCGGGCAAAGCGTCTACGCGGCCACCAAGGCGGCAATGGGCGCGCTCGCGCGCAGCGCCGCGCGCGAACTGGGCCCGCTGGGCATCCGCGTGAACGCGGTCGCGCCCGGGCTGATCGACACCGACCTGATCGCCGATCTGCCGCCCGCGCTGATCGAGGCTCGCTGCGCGCAGACGGCCTTGCGGCGCGTCGGCAGCGCCGCCGAAGTCGCGGCCGTGATCGCCTTTCTGCTCGGCGACCAGGCGTCGTTCGTCACGGGCCAGGTGCTCGGCATCGATGGAGGACTCGTCCTATGAACCCGTTCGGCGCCCAAGCCTGCCTGATCGACACCGCGAGCGGCGCGACCCTGCTCGGCGGCGACCTCGATGCGCGCATCGAGGCGATGAGCCGCGAGCTGCGCGGCTTTCCAGCGGGGCTGCTGCTGTTGCCCGTGGGCTGGGACATCGACAGCGTCTGCCGCTACCTCGCCGCGCTGCACGCGCATCGGCCCGTCGCCTTGCTCGCCCCCGACGCGGATGCGGGCACGATTGCCGAGTTGTGCGGGCGCTTCCAGCCCGCCGGTATCTGGCAAGACCATGCGCCGCCCGATCGCCCGCCCATCGGCTACGAACGCACGCTGCACGGCCTGCGCCGCATCGAACGCGCCGCGCCGACACACCCGGAACTGGCCTTGCTGATGACCACCTCGGGCTCGACCGGCGCCGCGCGCATGGTGCGCCTCTCGCGTGCGGGCGTGCTCGCCAACGCCCATGCGATCGTCGCCGCGCTCGACATCGGCGTGCACGACGTCGCGCCGACGAGCCTGCCGTTTCATCTCGGCTACGGGCTCTCGGTGCTGAACAGCCATCTCGCCGCTGGCGCGACGGTGCTGGTGACGGCGGAGCCTGTCATCAGCCCGGGATTCTGGAGCGCCGTCGACCGCCATCGCGCCACCTCTTTCGCCGCCGTGCCGCACACCTACGAGCTGCTGGCCCGCCTTCACTGGCGCCCCGGCGCGCACCCGTCGCTGCGCGTGCTCACGCAGTCGGGCAGCCGCATGCGCGCGGAACTCGCCGAACTCGTCGCGGGCGATATGGAGCGCGTCGGCGGCCGATTCCATCTGATGTACGGGCAGACCGAGGCGACCGCGCGCATGGCGGTGCTGCCCGCCGACCAGTTGCACGCGCGCAGCGCATCGGTGGGACTGGCCGTGCCGGGCGCGCGTCTGACGATCCGCACCGAAGACGGCGTCGAGACGCAGGCGCCCGACATCAGCGGCGAAGTGATTTTTCACGGGCCCAGCGTGATGATGGGCTACGCGGACGCCGCCGCCGCTCTCGCGCACGGCGACGAGCACCACGGCGTGCTGCAGACCGGCGACATCGGCCATTTCGACACGCACGGCTATCTGTTTCTCGAAGGCCGCCTCAAGCGGATGGCCAAGATCTTCGGCCTGCGCATCAATCTCGACGCGGTCGAGCGCTTCGCCTCGGAAGCGGGCGCGCCCGGCGCGAGCGCGGCGGTGTCGCGCGACGACGACGCCATCGTGCTGTGGTGCGAAGGCGAGCCGGACCCGGCCCGGCTCGATCGCCTCGCGCGCAACGTGGCCGAGCGGCTGCGTCTGAATCGCCGTGGCGTGGAAGCGCGCGCGATCGAGCATTTGCCGGTGCTGAGCAACGGCAAGGTCGATTACCGGATGCTCGCGGCGGCCGCGCATGCCGCGTTGGACACCTCCGTGGACACCGCTGTGGCCCAACCCAGCATCGACGGGACGGCCGCATGATCTCGGTGCTGTTCCCCTTCTCGCACGCGTGCGACGCCGACGCATTGCTCGCGCCGCTGCTGCGCGAGCGCGCCGCGCCGCCGCTCGCGACCGGCGACGCGCGCGTGCTCGATTTCCTCGATGAAGTCGGCCAGCGCCTGCGCCATCCCGCGCTCGCGCGCGCGTTTCCCGAACTCGCGCCGCTGGGCGCGTTCCTGCGGCGCAAGCGCCTTGAAACGGAACTGGCGCGGCTCGAATCAGGACCGCGCCAGTTGCGTTTTCCGCGCGGCCTGCTGTTTCATGTCGCGCCCGGGAACGCCGACACCGTGTTCATGTATTCATGGGCGCTGGCCGCGCTCGCGGGCAACTGCAACGTCGTGCGGATCTCCACGCGCGGCGGCGCGGTGCTCCAGCCCGTGCTCGACATCTTGAACGATACCGCGCGCGACGCCGCGCCCGTCATCGCCGCGACTCAGCGTATCGCCAGCTACGATCGCGCCGACGAGGCGACGACCGCCGCGCTGTCGTCGGCCTGCGATCTGCGCGTGCTCTGGGGCGGCGACGCGGCGATCCAGCAGATCCGCCGTGCACCGATCGCGCCTCACGCGCGCGATCTGACGTTCCCCAACCGCAGCTCCTTCGCCGTGATCGACGCAGCCGCCTATCTCGCCGACGACTCGCCCGCCCAACGCCGTGCCGCCGAATTTTTTCATACGGATGCCTATCTATTTGGTCAGGCGGCCTGTGCATCGCCGGGCACGACCTTCTGGATCGGCGCCGCGCCCGAGGTCGCGCGTGCGCAACACGCGTTTTTCGGCGCGCTCACCGAAGTCATCGAGACGCGCGGCCCGCAACTCGACGCCGCCATGGCCATCGAAAAGCAGGTCGCGACTTACGGCCTGGCCGTCGACGCGCAAGTGGACGCGATCCGCTTCTGCGGCAACGCCATTGCGCAAGTCGATCTCGCGCCCGGCGCCGCGCCGCCGCGCCGCTGGCTCGGTACAGGCAGCTTCGCGCAGCGCCGGCTCGACTCGCTCGACGAACTGGCCGCGCTGCTGCTGCGCCAGGACCAGACCTTGAGCTACTACGGCTTCACGGCGGCACGCATGAGCGACTTCGCGAAGCGGCTGGGCGGACGCGCGCTCGACCGCATCGTGCCGCTCGGCGGCGCGCTCGCCTTCGACCCGGTCTGGGACGGCTACGATCTGCTGCGCGAATTCACCCGACTCGTGAGCGTTGCCTGACCCCGACGCGGGCGGCGCACGGAGGAACACCATGCAGACCCCGATCGACGAATTGCTTCCCCAGGAAGCGCACGCGCGCCAGCGAACCGGCGCGGTCCTGATCGACGTGCGCGAGAGCGGCGAGCGCGCGGCGGGCATGGCCGAGGGCGCCATCGGCGTCAGCCGCGCCGAACTCGAAGCCGCGCCCGCGCAATGGCTCGCCGATCTCCACGCGCCCGTCATGCTGATCTGCGCGAGCGGCGTGCGCTCGCGTCAATGCGCCGAGGCGCTGCAACGATGCGGCTACACGCGGCTCGCATCGGTACGGGGCGGCACGCAGGCCTGGCAGGCGGCGCAACTGCCGATGAGCGCCGCGGCGGCCGACCCCGAATTTCTGGACCGCTATGCGCGGCACCTGCGCTTGCCGGAAATCGGACTCGAAGGCCAGCGCGCGCTCGGCGCGGCGCGAGTCGCCCTGATTGGCGCGGGCGGACTCGGATCGCCCGCGGCGCTCTACCTCGCCGCGGCGGGTGTCGGCCACATCACGCTGATCGACGACGACGTGGTCGAGCGTAGCAACCTCCAGCGCCAGATCCTGCATCGGGACGCCGACATCGGCGTGCCGAAAGTCGATTCGGCGACGCGCGCGCTCCTCGCGATCAATCCGCGCATCGCGATCTCGGCGCGACGCACGCGGCTCGATACGGACCATGCCATCGCGATGCTGAGCGATCACGACGTCGTCGTCGACGGTTCGGATAATTTCGCCACGCGCTATCTCGTCAACGATGCCTGCGCGGCACTGCAGATTCCACTCGTGTACGGCGCGGTGCAGTCGTTCGACGGGCAGGTCGCGGTGTTCTGGCCGGCGCGCGCGCGAGGCGGCTGTTATCGCTGCCTGTTTCCCGCGCCGCCCGCCGCCGCGCTCGCGCCCAATTGCTCGCAGGCGGGCGTGCTGGGCGTGCTGCCCGGTGTGATCGGCGTCTTGCAGGCGACGGAGGCCATCAAGCTGATTCTCGGAATCGGCGAGCCGCTAACGGGCACGCTTCTGGAACTCGACTTGCTCGGCATGCGCTTCAATCGCATCGCGCTTCAGAGGGATCCCGATTGTCCTTGTTGCGGCGAGCGCCTGAGTGACGCGGATGGTGGACAGTCGGATCGGCGTTGCGAGGCGGGGTCGCGATTCATTGGCCGTGGGACTGATGGCGTGGCGCGCTAAAAACGGCTACCGCACGCATACCGAACCGCAACACCATGCGAGACGAATAATGTTAGGAAGCGCTCAAAGTCTCAGGATAATCCCCGACAGACTCCACTCCCGCAGCGCCCTAGTCTGTGACTGCGCAATGACCTCGCATCGGTCTGGCGGAGCACAATCGCGCCGAATCAAGATGCGATCAGCACGCACGGACCGAATGGCAATGCTTGCACTTAACTATTAGTGAGAGACAGCCCGTCACGCAGCGTTTCGCCCCGGACGATCGCTGCCGCGGCCAGTCTCTTCATAGAAAAGAAGACAATCGGGGGAGTACCACATGTCCATCAAACACCATTGGCTGGATCGGGAGCGCTTCACGAATTACCCTCGCATCTTGCTGGGTATGTTCATACTCGCAGCCATTTGCTGGATCGTGATGTCGAAAGACATGGTGGACATGAAAGGCAAGCCACTCGGCTACGACTTCATCACGTTTTGGGCCGCATCGCATCTCGCACTTGCGGGACACGCAGCGGACGCCTACCAGATCCCGTTATTGTTCGCGGCTGAAAAGATCGGCGTACCGGCATCGCAATCGGTTTTCGTGTGGTATTACCCGCCGACTTTTTATTTACTCGTTTTGCCTTTGGCATTGCTGCCTTATATCGTTGCGTATTGGGCCTTCATCTTGCCGACGTTATGCCTGTATTTGCTGGCATTGCGCCGCGTCGTCTGGAATACGCATGCAAAGTGGTGCATAGCGGCCTTCCCTGGACTATGGATGAATATCTTTCATGGCCAGAATGCGTTTCTGACTGCGACCCTGGCGGCAGCGGCCGTGCTCTGCCTGAAGCGGCGCCCTGTTTTGGCCGGTGTGTTCATCGGCCTCCTCGCCATCAAGCCCCATCTCGCTCTGCTGTTTCCTGTCGCCTTGCTGGCGATTGGTGCGTGGCGCGCGATCATCGCGGCGGCGACGACGGCGGTGATTTCTCTGGCGCTCGGCTCGCTGACGCTAGGGACGTCCACGCTGACTGCCTGCCTCGGAAGTCTTCGTTATGCACGCGTATTTCTCGAGGGCGGCTTTCTGCCCTGGCCGAAGATGCCGACCGCTTTCGCCTTGATGCGCCTGCTCGGTGCGCCTGTCGGTAGCGCATACCTCGTCCATGCGATCGGCGCGGGATGCGCTGTTCTCGCTGTCTGGTTCGTGTGGCGGCGTTCCCAGGATTGGGGATTGCGCGGAGCGGCGTTGATGACGGCCACCTTCCTCGTGAGTCCGTATGTGTTCGACTACGACCTTGCGTGGCTGGCCTTTCCGATTGCCTGGTTGGCGCTGATCGGGTTGCGGGATGGCTGGTTGCGCGGCGAACGGGAGGTTCTCGTCGCCGCCTGGCTATTGCCGGTGGTCATGAGTCCGCTCGCCAGCGCCTTGCATCTTCAGGTCGCGCCGTTCGTCCTCGCATGCCTGCTCGGGATGAATGTGCGTCGGGTTGCACTCGTAGCGAAACGCAGTCAGGACCGCAGTTGCTCCGGGCACGACCTGCGCGGGAGCACAATTTAAGAGGACGAATTCGATCGCCTGGTGGCACTCAGGGATATGAGCGAGCGTCCGGCAACACGTCTTCACACGCGCTAATCAATCAACATCGCCACGTCACGGATCTTCCGCCCGGCGAGCATCGCACTGCGATCTCAGCCTCAAGGCCCGCCGCCAACGGGCCTTGTCCGCATCGCCCGGACTCGCAGCATTGGGCACAATCTCGCTCACCCCGCCAGCGCCGAAACCGCGTTCGCTGTCGAAGCACTGAAGACCTGGTGCACCAAAAAAAATACCTGCCTCGCATTATCGCCATTGCAATGTCTGCATTCGTTGAAAACGGAGCGCAAAACGCTATGCTTCAGGCTGATGTTGTCGAGACAGCGACATAAAGCGAATTCCCTGCCATCCCCCTCACCGATACGGCTTCGACATGATCAAGCGCCTCACGCTGATTTCGGCTTCGATTGCCCTCGGCTGTCTCGCGACGATCGGCCCGGTGCTCATCAGCGTCTATGTCGCCAGCAAGGACGCCGAGAGCCGCGACCGCGAGGAACTGCGTGAGTTTGCAAACAAGGCGGTCATGCGCGCGGAGCTCGTGACGTATCAGGCCTTCGCCGCGCTCTCCGATCTCGACCGCATTCCCGGTCCGGTCTGCTCGCCGGATCGGCTGCATCAGGCGGCGCGCGTGGTCTACAACTATCGCTACGTGCAGGACGCGGGCGCGTATGGCGACGGCCACTATCTCTGCTCGCCGCTGCTCGGCGACATCAGCACGAAAAACATCGCGCTGCCGCCGCCCGACTATCGCAGCGCCGATGGCTATCTCGTCTGGTTCCGCCAGAAGAGTCCGCTCAGCGACGTGCGCAAGGACATTCAGATCGGCCGCAATGGCAATTACGTGTCGGTCGATTCCGGTTCCTATGTCGATCTCATCGATCCGGCGCGGCGTCCGATCGCCGCGATCCAGATCACGACCGGCACGCTGATGGCGATTTCGCCCGGCGTCGATCCCGCCGAAATGCTCGATGCGTGGAAGCACGGCGGCGACGTGAAAAGTGATCAGTGGTACTACGCGGTGGCGCAATCGGCGACGCGTCCGCTCGGCGTCGTCGTCCGGTCGCCGCGCGGCAGCGTGCTCGGCGACTGGCCCAAGGTGCTCGCGACCTGGCTCGCCGTCGGCGTCGTCGTGGCGGCGGCGTTCGGCTGGCTGGTCTATCGGCGCATCACGCGGCAACTGTCGTTTCCCGCCACGCTCGAATGGGCCATCGCGCGACGCAAGATCGACGTGGTGTATCAGCCCGTCGTGCGGCTCGCCGACGGCGAATGCGTCGGCGTCGAAGCGCTGGTGCGCTGGACGCTCAATGGCCGCAGCATCTCGCCCGAAGTCTTCGTGCGCGTCGCCGAAGACAACCGTCTGATTCAGCCGCTGACCGATCTCGTGCTGGAAAAGACCCTCGCACAACTGGTTTCGCTGCTGGTCGCCAATCCGGCCTTCTATGTCACGATCAACGTCAGCGCCGAGGACCTGTCGAGCCTGCGTTTTCTGAACCGGCTCGATGCGTCGCTGGCCGGAACGGGCATCGCGCCGCAACAGATCCGCATCGAGGCCACCGAGCGCAGTTTCATGAATCACGACACCACGCGCGGCGTGATCGCCGCCTTCCGGGCAGCGGGCCATCCCGTCTATATCGACGATTTCGGCACCGGTTATTCGAGCCTCGCCTACCTGCAGACCTTCGAAGTCGATGTCCTGAAGATCGACAAATCGTTCGTCGATACGGTCGTCGAAGAGAGCGCGTCGAGCGTCGTGGCGCCGCATATCATCGCGATGGCGCACGAGCTGAATGTCGAGATCGTGGCCGAGGGCGTCGAGTCGGCGGCGCAGGCCGCGTGGCTGCGCGAACGAGGCGTGCAGTACGGGCAAGGCTGGTACTACGCGAAGGCGATGGCGGCGCAGGAGCTCGTGCGCTGGATCGGCCAGAATCGCGCGCAGGCGCACACACGCGCATCGGCGGATTCACAGCCGACGCTCTAGCCTGGTCGGGATATCGCCCGCTTCTCAGCGCCGACGAAAGACTTCACAATCCGTCTTTCGACTCCCAACAATCGGCCTGCCATGCATCACGAGCGCCCGCTGTATTCCCGATCGACCGGCATCGTCACCGCGCGCGAGGACGCCCGCCGATGAAACTGCATCAGTTGCGCGTCCTGCTCGCGCTTGCGCAGCACGGCAGCATGCACAACGCGTCGCGCAGCCTGCACGTCTCGCAGCCCGCGCTCTCGAAAGCCATCGCCGAACTCGAACGCGAACTCGGCGTGACGCTGATCTCGCGCTCCGTGCGCGGCGTGAGCCTCACGCCCTATGGCCGCGCGCTGGTCAAGCGCGCGAGCGTGGTCGAGCATGAATTGCGGCACGCGCTCGAAGACATCGAGTCGATGCGCGGCCACGCCGAAGCGCAGCTGAACATCGGCTTTTCCGCCGTCGCGTCGAGCGGCCCGTTGCCCGAGGCGATCGCCGCGTTTCGCGCGCGTTATCCGGGCGTGGCGATTCACGCCTATGAAATGCGCCCGCAGCAGATCCTCGAAGGCCTGCGCGAAGGCCATCTCGACATCGCGCTGATCTCCACCAACAGCGGCCCGGGCACAAACGCCTTCCAGTGGGAGCCGCTCTTTTCGGTGGGCATGCTGGTGGCCGCGCGGCCCGGCCATCCGCTCGGCCGCACCACGCGCATCCGCTCGCTGATGGACGCCGAATGGCTCTCGCTCGATCCGCTCGACGATCCCGGCAGCCCGCTCGCGAGTTTGATGCGCCTGCATCGGCTGGAAATGCCGCGCAACGTCGTGCTCAGCAGTTCGAATCTGCTCGGCTTGCAGCTCGCGACCTGCACCGACGTCATCAGCGTCTGGTCCGATTTCGTGTTTTACGGGCGCACCGGCCCGCTCGTGCTCAATCCCGACGCGCTCAAGCCGCTGCCGATCCGCGACGAATTGCCGGATTACGACGTCTATATGGTCTATCGCTCGACCGATCTGATGACGCAGACCTGCCTCGAATTCAGTAAGGAAGTCCGCCATCGCGGTAAGCAAATGGTGTCGCCGCGTCTGGCCGCCACGAGCGCGGGCGCTGCCGCCAGCACGCCGCGCGCGCGTAAATCGGCCAGCACGCAAAAATAAACACGCAATTAGAGCGTTGTTTCGATTCGCTATTCCGGCGCGGCTCAATCCGTTTAAAGCCTTTTCATGGCGCGGCTTTCGCCCTTTATCGCCGCCTTTCCGACTTTCAGATAGTGAACGGATTAACACTTACGAAATATTTCTGTAATTCGCGAGTAATGGGGCATGACCATAATCCGCCGCCGTTAACCACGACGACGGAGTTCCCTGATGTCCGCTTCACACCGCCGCGCTTCGCGCCGCCTTCTTCCCCTGCGCCTCGCGGTGCTGTCGAGCTTCGCCGCGCTGGCCGCCTGCGGCGGCAGTCACGACGCCGCGACGACCACGAGCGCGATTCCCGCCGCGCCCGCCGATCCCGGTTTCGTCGATAACGCGCCGATTCCCGACGTGCCCGCCTTCGTCGACAACATCGCGACGAACCAGCGCGGCGACGCGCGCTACGCGACGCTCGCGACCAACGCGGGCGTGCGCGTGGGCGCGCGCTTCCTCGACATCTGGCAGCCGCTGACGCTGCTCGTCGACGCGGGCGTGAGCGCCGCCGCGAACGGCTCGTTCCCCGCCGTCACGCAATCGACGTGGACCGGCCTGCCCAACGACGGCACGCCCGGCGGCGCCGTGCTCAACAACACCGTGCACACGGCGAACGTGCAGTACGTGGTCAACGCCACCACGCAGCGCACCCAGGCGCAGGCCGACGCGGCCTACTACGACGACCGTCGCGGCAAGGGCTACAGCGTGACCGACGGCATGGGCCCGCTCACGAGCGCCTGGCGCACGGCGGCGCAGCAGACCACCAGCATCACGTCGATTCCGTCCGACGCCACCACGACGCTCTACAACGACTCGGGCAACAACGTCGGCGTCGGCAGCACGACCAACGCCACCTTCGGCAAGGTCGTCGATCTGCTCACCACGATGGGCAACAACGCCTCGACGGAACCGGCCAAGCGCTTCTACAAGTACGCGCGCCCGTTCCGCTGGAGCACCGCCGTGGTGGTCGATCCGACGCTCGTGCCCGCGATCAGCACCACGCCGTCGACCGACGGCGGCTTCATCAGCGGCCACGAAGCCGAAGCGATGCGCGACGCGATGACGATGGCCTACGTCGTGCCCGAGCGCTTCCAGGAAATGGCGAGCCGCGGTCTCGAACTCGGCGAAAACCGCATTCTCGCGGGCATGCACTCGCCGCTCGACGTGATCGGCGGCCGCATGTTCGCGCTCGCCGCCACGGCCGCGAATCTCTACGATCCGGCCAACGCGACGCTCAAGAGCGCGGCCTACACGCAGGCGCACAGCGCGCTGATGCAGGCCACGGGCACCACCGCGACGAGCTTCTCCGCCTACGCGCATTCGGGCACGGCCACGACCGACCGTTTCGCCGACTACGCGACCAACAAGACCGAATTCGCGCGCCGCATGACCTTCGGTTTCTCGCCGATCGAGTCGACCGAAGCGCCGCCGGTCGTGCCCAAGGGCGCCGAAGTGCTGCTCGAAACGCGCTTCCCGTACCTGAGCGCCGACCAGCGCCGCGTCGTGCTCAAGACGACGGAACTCGCCTCGGGCTATCCGGTGATGGACGACGCCGAAGGTTGGGGCCGCCTGAACATGTTCGCGGCCGGCGACGGCTACGGCCAGTTCAACGGCAACGTGGTCGTGTCGATGGACGCCACCCAGGGCGGCTTCAACGCCGCCGACACGTGGCGCAACGACATCGGCGGCACGGGCAAGCTCACGCTGCAAGGCAGCGGCACGCTCACGCTCGCGGGCAACAACAGCTATAGCGGCGGCACGCAGATCAGCGGCGGCGTGCTCGCGGCCGGATCCGCGAACGCGTTCGGCAGCGGCGACGTCTACGTGGGCGCCGGCGGCGTGGCCGTGAGCGCCAGCGCGCCGGTCGCGGTGACGGGCAAGTACACGCAGCTCGCCAACACCACGCTCGAACTCGATATCGACGGCAACGGCGGCGGACGTCTGCGCGTGGGCGGCCAGCTCACGATCGCGGGCGGCGCGCTGCACGTGAAGTTCGTCAACGGCTACACGCCGAAGGCCGGCGACACGCTCGACCTGATCGAAGGCGGCGGCGCGACGAAGTCCTTCACGAGCGTGACCGTCGACGGCTTCAAGGCCACGCCGGTGTATACGTCGACGGGCGTGTCGGTGAAGCTGTCGTCGTGATGCGGCGCTGATTGATCGGCCGGTTTATCTGCCGATGCATCTGTCGATGCATCTGTCGCTTCATCGGCCGATTCAGCCTCGATGAACAAAAGCCCCGGCTTGCCGGGGCTTTTTGCATGGCGCGAGGCAAACCGCGGCGCGATCCATTACTATCGGACGATTCCCTTGCGAACCTGCCGGCCGCGCGCCGGCTTTCTGCTTTCTGAATTGCGCCGATGAATGAGCCGTTGAATCCGCTGCTGAATCCGTTATCGACCCTGCTGGACGCGTCCTCGCACGACGCCGCGCCGCGCTGGACGCCGCTGTGCGCGAGCGCCGACGTGGCGGACAACAGCGCGCGCGCCGCCACGCTCGACGGCGCGAAGCTCGTGGTCTGGCGCGACGGCGAAGGCGGCATCCACGTCTGGGACGACCGCTGCCCGCATCGCGGCGAGACCTTGTCGGACGGCGTGGTGACGGGCGGCCTGATCGCCTGCGCCTCGCACGGCTGGCGCTTCGACGTGAACGGCCAGCAGATCCGCCTCATCAGCAGCACGACTTCGGCGCGCTGCGATGCGGCGATTCACGCCACCGTCCACGAGGCGCACGAACGCGACGGCATCGTCTGGGTGCGCGTGCCGCTCGCGGGCGGCACACGCCGCGCCACGCATCAGGAGTGCGCGTAGATCGGGCCGAGACCGGGCACGTCCTGCTGCGCAGCAGGCGACACCGAAACGCCCTTCGCCCCGCTCGCCGATCCATTCGCCGCGCCGCCATATGCCGCATCCGCCGCGCCGTTCTGCGCGCTTTCACGCGCCAGCGCGGCCTGGATATTCTGCGGATACTGCGTGTAATCGGCGGCCGGGTTGTAGCCCGCCTGTTGCAGCTGCACGAGTTCCGCGCGCACTTGCGCCCGCGTGATCGGCGCATTCGACTGCGCGAACGCAGCGGCCGGAAGCGCAGCAGGAACGGCAACGACAGCGGCGACGATCAGGGATTGGATCAGCTTCATGGTATTCACCTCCAGGTTCGGTTGAATGAGCCGCGCGTCGGGCGCGGCGTCCAGTCCGCTTCGTTTCGCCGTGTTCGGCGTCGCTGACTGGCATGGAGGTATTTGACGCCCCGCACGTATCTGGCGTGTTTGCGCAGTGCGGCACTTTTGCAAGGCGCTGTGTCTGCGCGCGGCGTGGACACATGCCGATACAAACGCGCCCCGCAACACGCCTGAACGCGCTGCAGCGCGCCATGCCCCAAATTGCACGATCGGAGCGCGCGGCGCATGATCGACCTCCATGCGGCCGCTCGGGGCCGCCCGGAGGAAGCGCCTCATGAAATGCCTACGCATCTATGCCGACGCTCAGGGCGAGTCCCATTTCGAGGACATCGACATTGCGCTCACGCCGCTCGAACTCTTTCCCGGCATTCCGCCGATCTATCTTTCGACGTGGGAGCCCGCGAAAGCCGTGCGCTTCGGCTGGGTGCCCGCCGGGCTCAAGGAAGCCGACTGGCACACCACGCCCGTGCGGCAATTCGTGATCTGGATGACGGGTTGGGTCGAGTTCGAAACCAGCGACGGCGACAAGCGCCACTGCGAACCCGGCACGGTCGTGCTCTGCGAGGACACGACGGGCAAGGGTCATCGCTCGCGTCACCCCGACGAAGGCCAGTTCAACGTGTTCATCCCGCTGGCGTCGTGAATGGCGTCATGAGCGATGTCCTGAAGCGCGCGGCCTGACTATCGGCGGCTCACTCGCTGCGTTCGCGCTTCCCGCGCGAGCGCACGATCGACAGCAGCTTGCGGCCCACGCGTTTCGCGACGCGCGCCAGCAAGAGCGCTTCGATCAGCCGTCCGCGCGCCCGCAGCACCACGAGCCGCGATTCGTGGCGCGAGTGCCGGTCCGCCCAGCGCAGCTTGTAATCGCCGTGCAGCGGACGGAAATCGAAATCGCGCCTGTGCGCGTGCGCCCATTGCGCGATGAATTCGACCAGCAGATTGCCGACCGAATACGTCCCGAACGCTTCGTCGTAGGTCGTGATGAAATACTCGACCGACTGCGCGCCGACGAGATTCACCGACGCCGCCACGGGCCGCCCCTCCACCTTCACGCAGGCGACCAGCGGCGTGCGTGAGAGGTCGATGCGCTGCGCCAGTTCGATAAAGAAGTCGCGCACGCTGTCGTCCATCAGATACGGCGAATCGATGCCGCGCGCGAGCGCCCAGCGGCGCTTGTTCGCGAACAGCCAGGTGAGCACGTCATGCGCTTCCTCCGCGTTCGCGCACCAGTCGAAACTCACGTGACCGAGCTTGCCGAGCCGCTTGAGGCTCGCGCGCAGGGCCGCGCGCAAGGACGAATGACGCGTCGCGAGATAGTCGTCCCAGTCGGCGTAGGCGCGCAAACCGATCGCGTAGCCCGGCATCTCGCGCCAGCGCGCGGGCAGCCGGCGGCGCACCCACGATTGCGGCGCGGCGGCGAGCGCGAGCTGCAACGCGCTGCCCTCTTCGAGCATCGGCACGCTCAGCAGGTCGGCATGCAGGCGCCGGACCGCGCGCACGGCCGCGTCGTAGAACTCCGCGCGCCGCGTATCGGCGATCAGCGGGCCGCCGTATTCCTCGCCGCAACCGCTGCCGAGCGGCTGCGCGCAGCGCAGCACGCCCCGGCGCTCGATCGCGACCGGCCAGAGCACGCAGACATCGAGTTCCTCGTAGACGGCCGCGACTTCGACGACCGCGCCGTTCGCAAGCGCGCGTTCGGCGGCCAGCTCGGCATAGGCGAAATCGACGAACGGCGACACGGCCTCGCTTTTCGCCAGCAGCGCGCGCCATTGCGGCTGCAAGGCGCGAAACGCCTCGATCGTCGCGCAGGTCAGGACTTCGAAGCGAAACGGCGTCGTGGTGGCGGACGCGGCGGGCAGCGGGATCGTGGTGGTCGTCACGGGACTCCTCGTTGAGCGTTACCAGACGCAAATCAAGACGCGAAAACGGCAGTGAAAACAGCGGCAAAAACCGACGCGAAAAGCACGCGCTAATCGAGCGACGCGCTCATGCGGTCGCGGGACGTGATGCGGCGATGGCGGTCCGCGAACGCATCGGGACGCGCGCCGCGCACGCTTTGCCAGATCACCACGCCCTCGCGCTCCTCAGGCCCGAAACCCAGCTCGCCGCGGTCGTAGGCGAACATGCGCGCGAACCAGCGCCGCAGATGCGGCGAGCCGTCGAACACCTCGCCGCACACGGGGTTGTCGTAGACCACGAACAGATGCCCGATCGTGCCGCTCGCGAGCGCCGCTTCCAGCTTGGCGAGCAGCGTCGCCATCAGTTCGGGGCCAAACGGGTTGAACATGAACACGACCGCGTCGCCGGGCGGCAGCACGAGGTCGGCGACGTTGGCCGTCACCGCGCGAATCGGCGGCCGATGCGCGAAGCGGCCCGCGATCGCGAGCGCGTTGTCGTTGGCCGTTTTCACGAGGTCGGCGCTGATGTCGTAGCCGAGCACCCGCGCGAACGGATACTCGGACGCGACCACCAGCGGACGCCCCTTGCCGCAGCCGATATCGATGAAGGTGTAGCCCGCGATATCGCCGAGCGTGTCGATCGCGCGACGAATGATGGTGGGCTGCGAGCCCATGTACGGATTGAGTTGCGCGACGAGGCCGGGATCGCGCTGGAGCGCCTGCGCATCGACGAGCCCGCTCGTGTCGATGCCGTATTGCAGATCGAACGGATGGCGGCGCAGACAGCCCGAATAGACCGCCCGCAGCAGCGGCACACGGATGCAGATGCGGCGCATGCGCGGCGCGAACATGGCGCGCTGCACGCCGTCCGGCAGACGCGCGACGGCATTGAGCAACGGTTGCTTGAGCGCGCGGCGCAGCGTGTTGCGCGGTCCGCCGTGGGTCGTCGTGTGCATGAGGTCGTGGCCGGTTGCGTGCGCGCCGAGGCGGACAATGCTCACATCAATACCTCACGCGCACGCGCGCGAGCCGCCATAGTTCTGGTGGATTACGACACGCGGCGGCGCGGGCAGGCGTGGTGATCCACACCGTGATCTCGCAGCGATTCGCAAAAGCAAACGGCGCCGGGTCGCGGCGCCGTTTTTCAGCATGCACTTGCAGAACGCGGGCACGGCCCGCTCAAATGTTCAAGCGTTCCCATCCTTCTTCAACACCAGCCGCGCCTCCAGCCCGCCGCCGACGCGGTTGTGCAGCGTGAGCCGCGCGCCCATCGCCGAGGCCAGTTGACGCGCGATCGCGAGTCCGAGACCCGTGCCGCCCGTGCCGCGATTGCGCGACGTCTCCAGCCGGTAAAACGGCTCGAACACCTTCTCCAGCGACTCCTCCGGGATGCCCGGCCCGCGGTCGAGCACCGCGATGGTCACTTCGTTGCCGCCCGGCCCAGTGGTCAGTTCGATCTCGGCCGCGCCCGCGAACTTCAGCGCGTTATCGACAAAGTTGCCGACGATGCGCTTGAGCGCCTTGGCGCGCGTCACCACGGCCACGGCCGTGCGCGTGTCGTAGGCCACGTCGCTGCCCGCATCGACGTAATCGCACACGAGGCTGTCGAGCAGCGCGTCGAGATCGAGACGCACCGGCACTTCCGACGCGCCGTGCAGCGTGCGCGCGTAAGCCACGCCCTCCTTCACGAGTTGCTCCATCTCCTGCAGATCCTGACGCAGCTTCGCGCCCTGCTCGTCATCGTCCATGGTGTCGACGCGCAGACGCATGCGCGTGATCGGCGTCTGCAAGTCGTGCGAGATCGAGGCGAGAATCTGCATGCGCTCGGCCATATAACCCGCGATACGCGCCTGCATCGCGTTGAACGCCCGCGCCGCGCGCGCCACTTCCGAGGGACCGTGCTCGTCGAGATGTTCGGCCTTGAGGTCGGGACCGAGACCATCGGCCGCGCGAGCGAGCGCATCGAGCGGACGCGTCGCCACCCGTACCGCCAGCCAGCAGCACAGCGCCAGCACCACGAGTTGCCCGACCAGCACGAGCGGCAGCCAGCGCGACAGCGGCAGCGAGCTCATCGGATGCACGTCGATCGTCAGCGGCGAGCCGTCCGAGAGACGCAGATGCACCTGCAAATGCTCGTCGTCGCCGGGAATCGCATTGACCGTCAGCGCGTAATGCTTGCCGATGCCGCGCTCGATCGCCGTCTCGTAGCGCCGCGACAGCGCCGCATCGGGCGCGACGCCGGGCACGCCCGGATCGAGCAGGAACTGATAGCTGCGGCGCGCGAGACGCGGCAGCCAGGCCGCGCGCTCGGGCGGCGGCAGATTGTCGAGCAGCGCCACCGAACTGGCGACTTCGCGCTCGACGTAATCCATCATCATGTTCGCGGTGGTCTCGTCGCGTTCGGTGAGCGTGAGCCAGACCGAGAGCGTCTGCGCGAGCGCGAGGCCCACGCAGAGAATCAGCGCGAGACGCGCGAACAGCGAGCGCGGCCAGTGCAGCGGACCGCCGCCGCGCGTGCCGGACGGCGCCGCGCCAGCCGCATCGTGCGTGGCCGTGCTCATGCCGAACCTTCGATCACGTCGACGGACGACGAGAACACATAGCCCTCGTTGCGCAGCGTCTTGATGTAGCGCGGCTCGCGCGCGCCGTCGCGCAGACGCTGGCGCAGGCGGCTCACGAGCAGGTCGATCGAGCGGTCGAACGCATCGGCCTGACGGCCCTGGGTGAGATTGAGCAGCTGATCGCGCGTGAGCACGCGCTGCGGATGATCGAGAAACACGCGCAGCAGCCGGTATTCCGCGCCGCTCAGCGCGACCAGCGTGCCTTCCTCGTCGAGCAGATGGCGCGCCGTGGTGTCGAGACGCCATTCGCCGAAGCCGAGCATCGGCGCGGTTTCGGTCACCTGCATGCCGGGCGGCAGCATGCGCGTGCGGCGCAGCACCGAGCGGATGCGCGCGAGCAGTTCGCGCACGGCGAAGGGCTTCGGCACGTAGTCGTCGGCGCCCATTTCGAGCCCGACGATGCGATCGGTTTCCTCGCTGCGCGCCGTGAGCATGACGACGGGCACGGTGCGAAAACGGCTCGCGCGCAGATCGCGGCAGAGCACGAGACCGTCCTCGCCCGGCATCATCAGGTCGAGCACGATCAGATCGGGCGCGCCGTTCTCGAGCGCGGCGCGCATCTCGCGTCCGTTGGCCGCGACGCTCACGCGCATGCCGTTCTTTTCGAGGTAGCCCGCGATCAGTTCGCGGATGCCGCGATCGTCGTCGACGATCAGGATATGGTCGATTTTTTCCATGCGCCGATCATACTCCGGGCTGGGTTTGCCGACGCGCGCCGCGCCGGTCGGGATGGGCGATACCGCCGCTGCGGCCCTCGCGTTTTTCGCGCCGCGCGGGCGACATCAGCGTGCATGAGAGCGGATGCGCGACTTCGGTCGCGAGACCGCCCGCGAGCAGGGCGAACAGAGCGAGCAGGCGTTTCATGCGTCCTCCACGACGGACAGGCTCGCGCCGTTGTTCAGACCGGCTTCGAGCGCGTTGGCGTCGACACCGTCGAGGCAGCCGAGATTGACGCGCCAGCGCTTCGGGTCCAGACGCGTCTGATGAAACGGATAGATGCCGCAGTGCTTGCAGAAGTAATGCTTCGCGACGCGCGTGTTGAACTGATAGAGCGTGAGCGCATCCTCGCCCGCGACGATGATGAGATCGGCGGCGTCGAGCGGCGGCGACATCAGCGCGCCCTTGCGGCGGCACAGGCTGCAATTGCAGCGGGCGGCGGGCGCGAGCGCGGTGCGGACCTCGAAGCGCACGGCGCCGCAGTGACACGAGCCGGTGTGGCGGCTGGCTTCCATGATGCGGGCTCCTCGTTGCGTGTAATGGCGATGGATGCTTTATAGCGCAGCGGGAGACGGCGTTTGTATCGCAATGTATCTGTGTTTGGGGGCGACACAAAACATTGCACGGCGGGACGAATTTGGGGGGATTGGGGGTCAGGCCGCCCGGATTTCGTCGAGCAGATCCGGGTGACGATCGAGCAGTCTGAGCAGTTGCACCAGCGCGAGCGACGGCTTGGTCTTGCCGTTTTCGTAACGGGAAAACGCGTTGATGCCGCCGCCGAAAATCTCGGCGGCCTCGCGCTGATCGAGATTGAGCTTGCGGCGCACCGACGAGATGAAGCCGGGATCGACGTAAGCGGCGTTCACCTCGCGCTGAAACGCGGCGATGCGCCCGGCGTAACGGTCACCTTCGGCGCGTTCGAATACGGCCTCGCCGCACGCGGGACAATAGTCGCCCGTCACCGATGCAATGACGGTCGCCTCGCCCTTATAGGTGTAAGGCAGGTCGCGCGTCTCACGGACCAGATTCGCGCCGCCACAGGCCGGACATTTCACGATCACCACTCCTTGAACGAGACGACCAGCACGTCGTCGACGACGGTCAACTTGAGATACACGCCCCGCCCTTGCTCGACGGTCGTGCGATACACGTCTTGCCACACGCGATGATCGGCATGGGTCGTCATGCTCTTGTGGAAATCGCCGGGTACGAGGCGCAGCACGACCGCACACATGCCAGAGAGATCGTGAATGCCCAATTCGAGCGCGCCTTCGTAAGCGCTGCGTGTGGCGCGGACATGCCCTGCCCGCACCATTTCGTGAATCCGCGAAAGTTTGCAATGCGGTGTGCGCTTTTCCATCGGAATTTTAACCTACTCGGTTAATTTGGCAAGTAGGTTAATTCCGCGCCATCGCTTAAACACACGCACAGCGAAAGCAGGCCAATAACGTTTTTGCCGGATCGAGCAGCATGCCCGCCGGCGCGTCCTGAAATCGCTATCGCGCATGCCGGATCTTGATGTCGATCCTGTCTGGACATTCGGCCTATAGTCCAGAACGCGGGCGCGGCGCGCGCCGGGCAGAGACGGCCTCGCTAAGCCTGCCGCCCCGAATCGCCCGCCTTCTCCCGCCACATCACCCGCGCCGCCACCGCCGCGGCCGCGATCCCCGACGCCGCGCCCACCGCGAGCGCCCAGCGCGGCCCCAGATGATCGGCCACCCAGCCGACGATCGGCGCGCCGATCGGCGTGCCGCCCAGCGCCACCGCGAGCCGGATCGCCAGCACGCGTCCGCGCATCGACGGCTCGGTCGACAGCTGCATCAGGCTGTTGGTCTCGGTCGTGACCGTGAGCGCCGCCACGCCGATCAGCACGAGCGCCGCGCCGAACCAGCCGTAGCTCGGCGCAATCGCCGCGAGCGCGCAGCCGACGCCGAACACCGCCGACGCGATCAGCAGCGACTCGAAGCGCGGCCGGCTGCGATGCGCGCCGAACAGCGCGCCCGACACCGTGCCCACCGCCATCAGCGACGACAGCAGGCCGTAGCCGCCCGCATCGGCGTGAAAGACGCGCACGGCCATCGTCGAGATGAAGATCGGGAAGTTCAGGCCGAACGTGCCGATCAGGAACAGCATCACCACGATCGCCTTCAGGTCGGGTCGCGACCACACGTAGCGAAAGCCCGCCACGAGGCTGCCCTTCCTGGGCTTCGCGCGCGCGCGTTGACGCAGCTCCGAGGTGCGCAGCCGCGTGAGCGACACCAGCACGGCGATGAACGAGAGCCCGTTGAGCACGAACGCCCAGCCCACGCCCACCGAGGCGATCACCACGCCCGCCACGGCCGGCCCGATCATGCGCGCGGCGTTGAAGGAGGTGGAGTTGAGCGCGACCGCGTTGGCGAGATCGCCGTCGCGGACCAGTTCGGAGACGAAGGTCTGGCGCACCGGCGAATCGAACGCGGTGGTGCTGCCGAACAGAAACGCGAACACGTAGACGTGCCAGAGCTGCACCGTGCCCGTGATCGTGAGCAGGCCGAGCAGCAGCGCAAGCACGCCGAGCGCGGCCTGCGTGAACATCAGCAGACGGCGCTGATCGAAGTGATCGGCGGCATAGCCCGACCACGGCAGAAACAGCAATTGCGGCCCGAATTGCAGGCCCATGACGACACCCACGGCCGCCGCGCTGTGATGCGTGAGGCCGGTGAGCACGAGCCAGTCCTGCGCGGTGCGCTGCATCCACGTGCCGACGTTCGAGACCAGCGCGCCCGCCGACCACACGCGGTAATTGAAGCTGCGCAGCGAACGGAACATGCCGGTCGAGGCTTCGGAGGAATCGGAGGAATCGGAGGAATCGCCTGGCTGACTCATGCGGCGCGCCTCACTCGTCGACGAGGCGCTTGAGCAGCACGACCGCGCGCGCGAGCTGCGTCTGCTCGGTGCCCGACAGGCGCGCGTCGATCACGTGCGCGAGCCAGTCCTCGCGCGCCGCACGGCTCGCGCGCACCGAGCGCCGGAAGGTCTCGGTGAGCGACCAGAGCGTCTGGCGGCCGTCGGCGGGATCCGGCGCGCCTTCGATCTGCCCCAGCGCCTCCAGCCCGGCCACGATCGTGCCCATCGACTGCGGACGCATGCCTTCGGCGCGCGCGAGACTGGACACGGTGGCGGCGCCGTCGCGTTCGAGCCGCAGCAGCACGGCAATCTGCGACGGCGTGAAATCGCCCGCGCTGCCCTGCTCGCGCATGCGCCGGCGCAGTTTGCCGACCAGCGCGCGCAGGTCGCCCGCGAGCGCGCCGGCCAGTTCGGAAACGGGTTCGTCGTGTGAGGAAGTCATGCGCGCATTCTAGAAGATATGAAGTCAAACTGCAAAGCTAAACTTCATATCCAGGCGTGCATGGACGGCGCGATGCCGCCGTGTAATGCATTCGTAAAATGCGCGAACAGAATCGGCGCCCCAATGAAAAATGGCTCTCCTCGACCACGGAAAGCCATTTCGCCAGCGACAGCCGAAACGCTTACATCACGTATCGGATTTCAGCTTGCCGCCTACCGCCCACGCGTCTTTTTCGATTTCGCTGAAGACGATTTCGACGACCTCCGGCGGACACGCCAGTGTTTCCACGAACACCCGCGTGATGCCGCTCGCGAGTTCGCGCTTTTGTTCGAGCGTCTTGCCCGGATGCATTTCAATTCGAAGGATAGGCATAATGACTCCGTTTTTTACCGCGTTCCAGCGACGCGGATGCAGCCATTATCAGGAAGCGCAAAGCATGGATAAACAGGCCCTGAGTTGTGATACCCGGAACCGTGAGGTTTCGAGTGGAGTATTGAATGGCCGATAAACTGGCGGGGATGCAGATGTTCGTCCGCGTCGTCGAATCGGGGAGTTTTGCGGCCGCGGCCGCGTTGAGCAACGTCACCGCGACGATGGCCGCCAAACACGTGCGCGAGATCGAGGAAAGGCTCGGCGCGCGGCTGCTGCATCGAACCACGCGTCAACACAAGCTCACCGAAATCGGGGCGCTGTATTACGAGCGATGCAAACGCGCGCTGCACGAATTCGACCAGGCCGAAGCCAGCGCCGCCGAATTGCGCAGCAGTCCGCGCGGCCGATTGAAAATCGTCGCGCCGGTCAGCTTCGGCAGCGAGAAACTCGCACCGGTGCTCGCCGATTATCTCGAACAGCATCCTGAAGTCAGCGTCGATCTCACGCTCGATAATGCGCCCGTCGATCTGATGCGCGAGGGCTATCACCTCGCCATTCATATCGGCGAACTCGACAGCGCGGATCTCGTCGCGCATCCGCTGCATGCGTATCGGCGCGTGCTCGCCGCCGCGCCGTCCTATCTCGAACGCCACGGCCAGCCCGAAACGCCCGGGCAATTGCGCGATCACGCCTGCCTTGGCCTCGCGTACTGGAAAAAGAAGGAATTCTTCTGGGCGCTGGTCGGGCCGGAACAGCAGATCTGCCACGTGCCCGTCGACGGCCGCTTTACCGCGAACGATGGCCGCGCGTTGCGCGCGGCGGCGCTGCGCGGCACGGGCATCGTGCTGCAACCGGAATTGATGCTGGAAAACGATATCGCCGAAGGGCGTCTCGTTGCGGTGCTGCCGACGTGGAGCCACGTGCATACGCCGATGCATCTCGTCCACTCGCGCGAGCTGCGGCCCACGGCCATGCTACGGAGTGCGATCGATTTTCTCGTCAAGCGATTCGCCGCGGACTGATCACGACTGAGCGCGAGTGAGCGCGACTGACCAGGCCCGGCGTTCACGATGCGCATCGTGAACGCCGGGCGCCAGCGCCTGGGCCTTAGCGCTGCGGAACGCCGTCGCGCCACTCGCCCCAATGCTTGACGATATCCTGCACGAGCGGATTGCCGGCGAGATACAGATTCGCGATGGCAATCGTAAAGCCGCCTTGCGCCGCGTAGTTGAGGAGATTATCGGCGCTCGTTTGACCCGCATACGGCCGGTCGAAATCCGAACCGGCGCGCAGCACCGCAACACGATTCAGATCGACGCGATGCGTGGCCGCCGCGCGCTTCAGCGCCTCATACGTCGCGTTATCTTCCTGCTGCGTCGTGCAGTACGTGCCCTTGCCATCGGTCAGGATCCTGGTCCATTGACGCGCGCGCTCGCCGAGGTCGGTGCCCGACCACCAGGTATCGCCCGCGAGCGTATCGCACTGGATCACGGTCGGCGGACGATTCGCGGGCGCATAGCTGTATTTGGCGCGCGCCGCCTGCGCCTGCGCGTTATCGCTGAGCGTCACGGTGCGCGACAGCGCGAAGGCCGCCTTCGTGAGTGCCGGATTCAGCTGGAACACCTCGGTGCGGTAATCGAGCGGCGGCTTCTGCGTCGGATCTGTCGTGTTGATGCCGAGATAACCGGTGTTCCAGTTCGCGGGAATTTCGCGTCCGTCGATTTCCCATTGAATGCCGAAATCGACGAGCCAGTTCGCCCACGCGGCGGAACCGACGGTGCCCTGCTGCGGATCGATACCGGCGATCCCGGCCACCATGAAATACGTGCGGCGCAAATCGAAACGCGGCGAGAACGTCAGCGCCATGATCGACGCGGCGGCATTCGTGTGGCCCATGCCGGTGGTCATCACGCAGACGTCCTGACGATTGCAGTGCACGGCCGGATAATCGGGCGACAGACCCGCAACCGTGATGTCCTGCCACGGGCCGAGATTATCGAGCCACACCTGGCCTTCGGGGCCGAACATGGAAATGATCATGACCTTGACCGGACGGCCGTGCGAACCGCCGTCGTCCTGCGCGAAGCTGTCGTCGGCGCGCGCGATGGCCGGGGCAACGGCCGCGCCCGCCACGAGCAACGATGAAATCACTGCATAAAAAGCACGATTTAGCATAGAAGGCCCCCACCTGTCGGTGAATAACTGCGGTTGCGAAACGGGAATCGCGTGCCGTTTTTGTCGATTGAAGTCCTGTTATTTTTTGGCTTGCAGCGTGGGGCCCGAGGCGTGAGCCTTTCAGGCGACGCTCAGTATAAGCGGAGAAAATATTCCGCAGGCGGCCAGGTTCACAACCGGCCCGCCGCCATTATTCAACGCGCACCAACAATGCCCCGAACTAGTCCCGGTTCGCGCATCAATCGCCGTTCCACAGCGCGAACACAGCTTCCCATTCCCCGCCCGCCATGTTCGAGCGCCGATTCTGGTAATGTCACGCACATGCAAACGATCCTCTCCATCGAGAATCTCTCGAAAGTCTATGCATCGGGATTCCGCGCGCTTTCGCGCATCAACCTGGACATTCATCGCGGCGAAATCTTCGCGCTGCTCGGGCCGAACGGCGCGGGCAAGACGACGCTCATCAGCATCGTCTGCGGCATCGTCAATGCGAGTGAAGGTCAGGTGCGGGTCGCCGGTCACGATATCGTCACGGATTACCGCGCCGCGCGCTCGCTGATCGGCCTCGTGCCGCAAGAGCTCACGACCGACGCGTTCGAAACCGTCTGGGCCACCGTGTCGTTCAGCCGCGGCCTGTTCGGCAAGCCGGCCAATCCGGCCTATGTCGAGCGCGTGCTGCGCGACCTCTCGCTCTGGGAAAAGCGCAACAACAAGATCCTCACGCTCTCGGGCGGCATGAAGCGCCGCGTGCTGATTGCGAAGGCGCTCGCGCACGAGCCGCAGATTCTGTTTCTCGACGAGCCCACGGCGGGCGTGGACGTCGAACTGCGCCGCGACATGTGGGAACTCGTGCGCGGCCTCAAGGCCAACGGCGTGACCATCATCCTCACGACCCATTACATCGACGAAGCCGAGGAAATGGCCGACCGCATCGGCGTGATCAATGCGGGCGAAATCATGCTCGTCGAGCGCAAGGACGCGCTGATGCGCAAGCTGGGCCGCAAGCAACTGACCTTGCAGCTCGACACGCCGCTGAACGCCATTCCGCCCGCGCTCGCCGCGTGGCGTCTGGAACTCGGCAATGGCGGCGCCGAACTCATCTACACCTACGACGCCGAAAACGAGCGCAACGACATTCTCGCGCTGCTCAAGAGCCTGAGCGAATCGGGCATCGGCTTCACGGATCTGCAAACGAGCCAGAGTTCGCTGGAGGATATCTTCGTGAGTCTCGTCGGCAAGGACGCGGCGGCAGCCGCCGCGCGCACGGCGGAAAACGATCCTCGAAAGGAGACCTCACGATGAACATCTACGCGATCCGCGCGATCTACCGCTTCGAGATGGCGCGCACGCGGCGCACGCTGATGCAGAGCATCGTCGCGCCGGTTATTTCGACTTCACTCTATTTCATCGTATTCGGCTCGGCGATCGGCTCGCGCATCAAGGAAGTGAACGGCGTGAGTTATGGCGCGTTCATCGTGCCGGGTCTGATCATGCTTTCGCTGCTGTCGCAGAGCATTTCGAATGCGTCGTTCGGCATTTATTTCCCGCGCTTTACGGGTACGATTTACGAATTGCTCTCCGCGCCCGTGTCGTATTTCGAAATCGTCATTGCCTATGTCGGCGCGGCGGCGACCAAGTCGATTCTGCTCGGCGTCATCATTCTCGCGACCGCCGCGCTGTTCGTGCCGATCCAGATTCAGCATCCGTTCTGGATGCTGCTGTTTCTGCTGCTCACGGCGGTCACCTTCAGTTTGCTCGGCTTCATCATCGGCATCTGGGCGGACAACTTCGAGAAACTGCAAATCGTGCCGCTGCTGGTCATCACGCCATTGACGTTTCTCGGCGGCAGTTTTTATTCGGTCGATATGCTGCCGCCCGCGTGGCGCGTGATCACGCTGTTCAATCCGATCGTCTATCTGATCAGCGGTTTTCGCTGGAGTTTTTACGGGCTCGCCGATGTGGCGGTCGGCGTGAGTCTCGGCATGACCGCCGCGTTTCTCGGGCTGTTTCTCGCGATCACCGCGTGGATCTTCAAGACCGGTTATCGCCTGAAAAGCTAGGCCCGCGATCTCCAGAAAAAACGCCAGCCGCTCGCGCGCGCTGGCGTTTTTTTATGCCTGTGTCCTGAACGTCTCGACCGCGTCGCAGAGCTTGCGCGCTTCGTCGCGCAGGCAGGCCGCCGCCGCAGCCGCCTCTTCAACGAGCGCGGCGTTCTGCTGCGTGCCCTGATCCATTTGCGTGACGGCCTGATTGATCTGATCGATGCCGCGGCTCTGCTCGTGCGAAGCCGAAGCGATTTCGCCGATCAGCGTCGCGACGCGTTCGATCGACGTATGCGCGCGCTCCATTGCATCGCCCGCAACGGCCACCGACGCGTTACCTTGCTGCACGTTCGCCGCCGATAACTCGATCACGCCGCGCACGTCCTTCGCCGCCGCCGACGAGCGCTGCGCGAGCGAGCGCACTTCCGCCGCCACGACCGCGAATCCGCGTCCCTCCTCGCCCGCGCGCGCCGCCTCGACGGCCGCGTTGAGCGCGAGAATATTGGTCTGAAACGCGATGGCTTCGATCATGCCGATGATCTCGCCGATCCGCAGCCCGCTGTCGTCGATGCGCGTCATGGCTTCGACCACGCTCGACACCGCCGCGCTGCATTCCCGCGCGATCTGCTGCGCCTGCGAGGCGACTTCGCTGGCGGTTTCGGCGTTGCCCGAATTCTGCCGCACGGCCGAGGTCAGTTCTTCCATGCTCGCCGCCGTTTGTTCGAGCGCGGCGGCCTGGGCTTCGGTGCGCGCGGAAAGATCGGCGTTGCCGGTGGCGATTTCGTTGGTGGCGCCGGCAATCGAACCCGCCGACTGCTTGACCGCGTCGATGGCGAGCCGCAAGCGCTGCTGCATCGCGCGCACGGACGCCATCAAGCTATGCGCCTGATCGGGCCGCACGTCGAGGCGCACGGTGAGATCGCCTTGCGCAATGCGCTCGCATACGCCCGCCACGAATTGCGGATCGCCGCCGAGTTGACCATTCACGCGGCGAATGATCAGACCGAACACCAGCGTGACCATGAGACCGACCGCGCAGACGATCGCCGCGCCATACGACAGGTGCCAATAAAACTCGCGGTCGATATCGTCGACGTAAGCGCCCGTGTAGACGTGCCAGTCCCACGCCTGCACATATTCGCCATACGCGATCTTGGGTTGCGTGCGCGTCTCGCCCGGTTTGGGAAAACGATAAGTCGTCGTATGCGTGCCGTCGCGATCGTGCTGAATGATTTCGGCAGTGAAATGCTTGCCCGTTTCGTCGACGAGATCGTTGATTTTATTTTCGAACTCGGGCTTGACCGGATTCAGCAATTGCAGCATCGACGAATCCACCACGAGCAAATAACCGCTCGTGCCATATCGGATGAAACGCAATTGCGCGAGCGCGCGGCTTTGCGCCTCGGCCACCGGCATCTTGCCTTCGCGCGCGGCCTTTTCGTAACCCTCGACGATACTCACCGCCGATTGCACCTGCTCGCGCAGCGAGGTCACGCGGTCGTCCATCATCAGATTGCGGGTCGCGATCGAATTGATGACCGAAAGCGTGAGCAGGCTGAACCACACCACGGCAACGGTGCTCCACAACGTCGCCTTGAAGCTGAGATTACGCATGTCTCTCGATGTCTCCCTGTATTTATCGTGCGGAGCCGATCTGATTCCGCTCCATGCCGGGGATATCGACCGCGGCGGCAGGCGCTGAAGGGAATGAAAGCGACGCCGCGCCCGCTGCCGCGCGGTCTTGTGCGTGCCTCATCGCGCGAAATCCTTGATGGGCCGACAGGTCAGCGAACCGGCGACGCGGCAACCCGATAAACAACTCGCATTGCCGCGCGAGCCGATCAGATGGACAGGCTCCCGCCATTTGCGCACGGCCGTTCTTTTCATAAGTTCATGCTTATCAATATTGACGGTCCATGTATATCGATCTTTGGTATCGCAAACTGCATACTTTTCTCCACGGAAGGACGCAGCAGTCCACGTGTCCAGCACAACCCGCCATTCTGGAGAAACGATCATGAGCGAACCGACTCTCACCGCCGCCAACGTCACCGACCTGCGCTCCGCCATCGACCTGCTCAAGCAGCACGAAGGCGAATACGTCGAAACGAACGAACCTGTCGATCCCGAAGCCGAACTCTCGGGCGTCTATCGCTACGTCGGCGCGGGCGGCACGACCGCGCGCCCGACCAAACGCGGCGGCCCCGCGATGATGTTCAACAACGTGAAGGGCTTTCCGGCGTTTCGCGTCGCCATCGGCATGCTGGGTTCGCGCAAGCGGGTTGCGCGACTGCTCGGCGCCGAACCCGAAAAGCTCGGCTTTTTGCTGAAGGATTCGGTCCAGCATCCGATCGAGCCGGTGCTCGCCGAGCCGGGCCGCGCGCTCTGCCAGGAAATCGTGCATCGCGCCGACGAACCCGGCTTCGATCTGCGCACGCTGCTGCCCGCGCCGACCAACACGCCCGAAGACGCCGGTCCTTATCTGACGATGGGCCTGTGCTACGCGGCCGATCCCGAAACCGGCGAGCACGACGTGACGATTCACCGTCTGTGCGTGCAGAGCAAGGACGAACTGACGATGTGGCTCACGCCGGGCCGCCATATCGACGCCTTCCGCATGAAGGCCGAAGCGGCCGGCAAGCCGCTGCCGATTTCGGTGAGCATCGGCGTCGATCCGGCGATTTATGTGGCCGCGTGTTTCGAGCCGCCGACCACGCCGCTCGGCTACGACGAACTCAAGATCGCGGGCGCGCTGCGCGGCCGTCCGGTCGAGCTCTCGCAGTGCCTGACGATCAATGCGCGCGCCATCGCGCACGCCGAAATCGTCATCGAAGGCGAGCTGCTGCCGAACGTGCGCCAGCGCGAGGACCAGAACACCGACACCGGCAAGGCGATGCCCGAATTCCCCGGCTACACGGGTGAGTCGAAGGACGAGTTGCCGGTCATCAAGGTCAAGGCCGTCACGCACCGCCTCAACCCGATTCTGCAGACCACCATGGGCCCCGGCGAGGAGCACGTGAACATGGCGGGCATTCCGACCGAGGCGAGCATTCTGCAGATGGTCGAGCGCGCGATGCCGGGCAAGCTGCTCAACGTCTACGCGCACAACTCGGGCGGCGGCAAGCTGCTCGCGGTGATGCAGTTCAAGAAGTCGTCGGCCGTCGACGAGGGCCGACAGCGCCAGGCCGCGATTCTCGCGTTCGCGGCGTTCCCGGAACTCAAGCACGTGATGCTCGTCGATGAAGACGTCGACATCTTCGACACCGACGACGTGCTGTGGGCCATGCAGACGCGCTTCCAGGGCGACATCGACACCATCACCATTCCGGGCGTGCGCTGCCATCCGCTCGATCCGTCGCAGACGCCCGCGTTCAGCCCGAGCATCCCGGAAGTGGGCACGAGCTGCAAGACGATCTTCGACTGCACGGTGCCGTTCAAGCTCAAGCACGAATTCGAGCGCTCGAAGTTCCTCGAAGTCGATGTGAACCGCTTCCTGCCGGGCTTCGACGGACGCTAACCCGCACCTTAAAGCGCGCGCTGAAACGCGCGCCCACCCCCTCTTGTCGTATCCTGACCGGGCGCTGTCCGGCCGGGACCGACGATCCTCCGATCGAACGACGCATCGAACGGCGGCTGTGCACGCGCAGCCGCCCTCATCGTGACCGGCGCACGACTGAACAAGGTCGATCTCATGCAGACTCCCTCACCCTCAGGCATCGCCGCCCTGCTACGCCAGCCCTTCGTCGCGCTGCGCGCGTTGCTTGCCCTGCTCGCTTCGCCCGCAGCGAAGCGGCGTTTCCCTTTCGCCGTGCGCGCCGGACTGTGCTGCGGCATCCCTGTGATGGCCGGCTGGTTCGCCGGCGACATCCATGCCGGGCTGCTCGCCACCATCGGCTCCTTCACCGCGCTCTACGGCAGCGACCGTCCTTATCGCAACCGCGCCGTGCATCTGGCCTTGATCGCCTTCGCACTGGCCGCCGTGGTCGCGCTCGGCATCTGCATCGCGCCTCATGCGATCCTGGCGGTCGTGTTCGTTGCGCTGATCGCCGCGCTCGCCACCTTCGCCTGCAATTCGCTGCACGTCGGGCCGCCCGGCGCCTATATGTTCGCGCTGGCCTGCGCGAGCGGCACGGGCATGGCCGCCAGCGGCGCCGATCCGCTGCGCAGCGGCCTTTACGTGCTGTGCGGCGGCATCGTCTCCTGGCTCGCCCACATGGCCGGTGCGCTGATCGACCGGCGCGGACCGGAACGCGCGGCCATCGCCACAGCGGCCGAAGCGGTCGCCGCCTTCGCGGAGAGCAGCGGTTCGGCGAAAGGCGTCGTGGCCCGTCACCGCGCCGCCCACGCGCTCGACGAAGCATGGACCACGCTGATTACCTGGCAATCCTTTTCATCCTCGCGCGCGGCAAGCGATCCCGTGCTCGACGCCTTGCGCCGTCAAGGCCACCGCTTGCACCGGATCTTTTCCGAGCTGCTGACCGAGACCGGCCCACAAGACGCGCACCGCGCCGAATTCGCGCAGCTGGCGCGCGAAGCACGCCGTCTCGGCGACGAAGCGCGGCATGCATCCGTGCCCGCCGCGCCGGAAGACGCCGTGTCGTTTCCGCTGAGCCGCCGCACGGCTTTCGCAGCGCTGCGCGAGAGCGTCGTGCCGTGGTCGAATCCGCTGCTGCTCGCGGCGCGCGTGGGCGTGGCCACGCTGATCGCAGGCGGCATCGGCGTGGCGCTCGGGCTCGATCGCGCGTACTGGGGCATGGCGGCTGTCGTCGTCGTGCTCAATCAGGCCTATGGCTGGCCGGGCACGTTCCGGCGCGCCTGCTATCGCGTGCTCGGCACGCTCGCGGGCCTGATCCTCGCGTGGGCCGTGCTCGCCGCGCATCCGCAAGGTCTCTGGATCGCGGCGGCCGTCGGCCTGCTGCAATTCGCCATCGAGATCTGGGTCGTGTTGCAGTACGCGGTCGCCGCGATCTTCATCACTTCGAACGCGCTGACCATCGCGGCGGGCGGCCAGGGCTTTCCGGCCATCACGCATCTGTTCACCGCGCGCGCGCTCGATACCGCCATCGGCTGCGCCGTCGCGCTCGCGGTGTTTCACTTCACGGTGCGGCGCTCGGCGCATCATCAGTTGCGCAGCGAAATGGCACGCACGCTCGCCGCCGCGCAGCGCGTGCTGCGTTGTCTCTCGCATGGCGCGGCCACCGCGCCCGAGGCGCTCGAAGCGCGGCGCGATCTGCAACATCAGACCATTACGCTCCAGCAGGTTTTCGAAGCCGATGCGCCCGCGCTGAAAGGCGACGCGCCGCTCTCGCGCACCTTGAGCCGCGCCGCCGCGAGCACGCAGCGGCTCGCCTACCGGCTGTTGAATGCGTGCTGGGAGCAGGAAGCGGCGTGCGAACGAGACGCGACGGAAGCGGCCCGCTGCACGAAGCGCTTCGAGGACTACGTGCTCGCGCAGGAATGGCTCGACGTGCTCCGGCACCACGTGGGCGGCCACGCGGCGGAGCGCTGGCCGCAGCATCCGCCCGTGTTCATGCGCGAGGAAATCGACGCGCTGAGCCGCGCGATTCGCGAGCCGCAATGATCTGATTCGGGCGCGGCACACAAGACACGGCGGCACGGCGTGACCCACACGCCGTGCCGCCGTTACACATTTCAGGGCGATCCCGCGCGCGAAATTCATACGTTTTAACTTATTAAATTCGCGTGTTCGAGTGTATCGATCTTCTGCTTGAGAACTCGCATACTTGATTCATCGACGGATGCAGTCCAGCCGCCACGCGGCAAGACCGGATTCCGCACTCACATCACGCACACTGGAGAATCACATCATGCAAAAGCCACGAGTCGTAGTCGGAATCAGCGGCGCCACCGGATTCATGTATGGCGTCAAGGTGTTGCAGCTTCTGCGCGAACTGGGCGCGGAATCGCACCTCGTCATGTCGAAGGCGGCCGGACTCACGCGCGAACACGAAACCACGCTCTCGCGTCAGGACGTGATCGACATGGCCGATGTGTTCTATCCGACCGGCGCGGTCGGCGCGGCGATTTCGAGCGGCTCGTTCCGCACGGCCGGCATGATCGTCGCGCCCTGCTCGATGAACACGCTCGCCTGCATCGCGAACGGCGTGACCGAGAACCTCGTCACGCGCGCCGCCGACGTCACGCTCAAGGAACGCCGCCGTCTCGTGCTGATGGTGCGCGAAACGCCGCTGCATCTGGGTCAGATCCGCAATATGGCGGCGGTGACGGAATACGGCGCGATCGTGTTTCCGCCCGTGCCCGCGCTCTATGCCGGTCCGCAGACGGTCGACGCGATCATCACGCACAGCGCCGCGCGCGCGGTCGGCCTGCTCGGCTTCGAACCGAAGGCGCAGCCGCGCTGGGGCGAAACCGTCGCGGCGCTCGACGCCGAACAGGAACTGGCGTGGTAAGCCGCGCCGAGCCATCGGAGCCCGCCCGCATGAACGCCTTGCCGCCCGCCATCGCCGATGTCCTGAACGCGCATCACGTGCTGTCGCTGGCCGTGTGCAGCCACGACGTGCCGTGGGCCGCGAACGCCTTCTTCGCCTTCGACGAAGCGTCCGCAAGCCTCGCCGTGCTCGGCCATCTCGACACCCAGCACGCGCGCATGCTGCTCGCCAATTGCCATGTCGCGGGCACGGTCGCGGGCCAGCCCGCCGCCGTGGACGAGATCGTCGGCGTGCAGTTCTACGGCCTCGCGCGCGTGGTCGAGGACGAAGCCGAACGACGCGCGGGGCTCGCGCTCTATCACGCGCGCTTTCCGTTTGCGCAGGGCATGGCGGCGCCGTTGTGGCGCATTCATCTGCTGCGCCTGAAGCTCACCGACAACCGCACCGCGTTCGGCAGCAAGACGACGTGGGAGCGCCATAGCGGCGACGCGAGCGCTCCCCCTAGCCCTAGCTCAGGCTCAACTTCAAGCTGACGCGCCCGAAATCCGCCGCGCCAGCGAGCGCGCGCTTTCGAGCAGCGCCTGGGCGATGGCCTCGCGCTCGGCCGCGAAACGCCCCGTCGGCAGCGTGACGGTGATCGAGTACGGCTTGCCGCCCATTTCGAGCGCGATGGCGAGCGCGGAAATGCCTTCGAACGGCACGTCCTCCTCGATCGCGTAGCCGTCGCGGCGCGCCTGCGCGAGTTCCGCGTCCAGCGCCGCGCGATCGACGGCGTTCGGCGCGGCGGCGATCTGCGCCTCGCGCGGGCCGTTGGCGAGGATCGCGAGCATGGCCTTGCCCGGCGCGCTCGTGAACATATCGACTTCGAGCACCTTGGGCAGCACCACGCGCAGCGGTCTCGGCGAACTGAACGCTTCGAGCACGAGCACGCGGCCGTTGGCGAGCGTGGTGAGCACGACCGATTCGTCGAGTTCGGCGAGCAGCCGGTTCATCTCGCTGCGGAACGCCTCGACCGGATCGGCGTCGAGCCCGCGCGCCAGCACGCTCATCGTCGGGCCGAGGCAAAAGCCGCCGCCGGACGGCGCGGGCGCGACCATGCCTTCGTCCTCCAGCGCGCCGACGATGCGCTGCACCGTCGAGCGCGGCAGCTCCACGCGCGTGGCGATCGCGCCGAGGCTCAGGCCGTTGTGCCCCTGCTCGGCCAGCACGCGCAGCACGCCCACGGCGCGGCGGATCACCTGAATGCCCGAGCGCGCGTCGTCGCCGCGTTCCTCCTGGGCCGCTCCTGTCACTTCGTTTTTCTTGACCATGTTCTCACTGAGGTGTCATCGCACCGAATAACCATATTGTGATACATTGCACCGCAATGCGGTTACGCAAATTATCGACGCGAGGCGTGGCAGCGCCAACGCGTGTTGTTAGAAGGAAATGATTTTGGACAAAAAACCCTTGATTGGGCTCGGCGGCGTCATCGTGGCAGCAATGTCCGCCGAATTCAACGATCAGGTGGGATCGGCGGCGATGATCGACGTGCGCGGCGCGCTCGGCATCGGCCACGATCCGGGCATCTGGATCGAGAGCCTCTATCTCTCGGGCATGGTGATCGGCATGGCGCTGTCGCCGTGCTGGTCGGCGGCGGTCACGCTCAAACGCATGGTGCTGTTCGCGATCGCGCTGAACTGCGTGGCGACCGCGCTGCTGCCGCTCGCGCCCAACGAAGCCTGCTTCTATGCGCTGCGCGCCGTCGAAGGCTTCGCGCACGGCCTCACAATCCCGCTCCTGATGACGACGGCGCTCAAGTACCTCACGCCGAACATCCGCCTCTGGGGGCTCGCGTGCTACGCGCTCACCGCGACCTTCTTCCCGAACCTGAGCGCGGCCGTGTCCGCGCTGTGGACCGACGTGGTCGGCTGGCAGTTCGTGTTCTTCGAAGCGATCCCGCTCTGCACGATCGCCGCGCTGTGCGTCTGGTACGGGATGCCGCAAGATCCGCCGCATTACGAGCGCCTGCGCCAGTACGACTGGCCCGGCACGCTGCTCGTGGTCGTGGGCCTCGGCGCGCTGACGACGATGCTCCAGCACGGCAGCCGCCTCGACTGGTTCCAGTCGAAGTTCATCTGCACGCTGGCGCTGATCAGCGCGATCGCGTTGCCGCTGCTGGTGATCAACGAATGCAGGCAGACCATTCCGCTGTTCCGGCCGCAGCTGCTCAAGCGCCGCAACTTCGCGTATGGCGTGTTCACGCTGTTCTGCTTCGTGATCGTGGCGATGTCGAGTTCGACCGTGCCCTCCGAGTATCTCGCCGATGTGCAGGGCTTCCGGCCCATGCAGATCTGGACCGTGATGGCCGAAGTCGCCGCGCTGCAACTGATCTTTCTGCCGCTCGTCGTGAATCTGCTCGATATCGAATGGATCGACGCGCGCTGGATCAACGGACTCGGCCTGCTGTGCCTGATTAGCGCGTGCATCGGATCGAGCCAGCTCGATTCCACCTGGAGCCGCGAGCAGTTCTATCTGTGGCAGGCGGTTTCCGGCTTCGGCCAGGCCTGCGTGGTGCTCTCACTGCTGATGATGGCGACCAACGCGCTCGTGCCGCAGGAAGGGCCGTTCGCCTCGTCGCTCGTGAACATGCCGCGCGGCTTGAGCGAAGTGATCGGCGCGTGTTTGCTCACGCTGATGGCGCGTTTTCGCGGCCAGCTGCACGCGACGCGTCTGCTCGAAAGCGCCGGCACGCATCGCTTTTCGACCGTGCAGGCCACGGGCGGACTCGATCCGCAGCATCTGCCGCCGCTGCTCGCCAACGGCGCGCAACGCGGCGCGGACAGTCTCGCGGGCTTCGCGCACGCCATCGACGTGCAGCGCGCCGTGATGGTCGTCAGCGACGACTATCTGCTGCTCGCGGGCGTCGCCACGCTGATTTTCGTCGTGCTGCTGGTGCTGCCCGAACGCACGTGGCCGCCGCGCATCGCACTCCTGAAGAAATAACGACGAGTCGAACCCACTCGTCACAAGCTACAGAAACGCTACCGATTTGCTTATGAACGATATGACCCAACCCGCCGCCGCTGCCGCGGCCAAGCCGTCCGCACCGCAGCCCGTGCACAAGGAAACCCCGCCGAAAAAGAGCCGCGTGCCGCTCGTCATCGGCATCGCCGTCGTGGTGCTGTTTGCCGGTGTCGCCGGCTGGAAGATCTACGCGCCGAGCGCCAACGTCTGGACCGACGACGCGCGCATCACCGCGCACTACACGACGATCGCGCCGCGCGTGGCCGGACAGATCGCGAGCGTGAACGTCGAAGATAACCAGACCGTGCACGCGGGCCAGTTGCTCGCGACGCTCGACGACCGCGACTACCGCACCGCCGTCGAGCGCGCGCAATCGCAACTCGACCGCGACCGCGCGCAGGTCGACGACGCATCGGCATCGGTCGCGCGTCAGCCCGACGTGATCGCGCAAAACAGCGCGCAAGTCCAGCAGATCGAGGCGCGCCTCGCACTCGCGCAATCGAACGCCACGCGCTATCGCAACCTCGCGGCGTTCGGCTCGGGCTCGAAGCAGGACACCGAAGCCGCCGACGCCACCTTGCGCGAACAAAGCGCGCAACTCGCCCAGGCGCGCGCGGCCGTGAGCGCGGCGCAACATCAACTCGATCTGCTCAAGGCGCAGCACGAAGCGGCCATCGCCACCGTGCACGCCGACGAAGCCGCGCTCGCGCAGGCGCAACTGAACCTGAGCTACACGCGCATCGTCGCGCCGATGGACGGCGTGGTGGGCGAGCGCGCCGTCGAGCCCGGCAATTACGTGAGCCCCGGCGCGGCGCTGATGGCGCTCGTGCCCGCGAAGGGCATGTACGTGGAGGCGCAGTATCGCGAGGTCGCGCTCAAGCATATGCAGCCGGGCCAGCACGTGCGCGTGCATGTGGATGCCTACGATATCGACCTCGATGGCGTGGTCGACAGCGTGCCGCCTTCGACGGGCGCCGTGTTCGCGCCCATCGCGCCCGACAACGCCACCGGCAACTTCACGAAGATCGTGCAGCGTCTGCCCGTGAAGATCGTGTTCGCGGCGGATCAGCCGAAGGCGTCGCTGCTGCGTCTGGGCATGTCGGTGGAGACCACCGTGCTGACCGGTAACGCGGATGTCGTGGGCAAGCTGCGCGATACCTATCACGCCGGCGACGCGAGCAACGCGGACGGAGCGGGAGCATGAGCATGGCGTTCGACAAGCTCAAGACGCGCGCGCAGCCGATTTCGCGCGTGATGGGTGGGATCGGCGTGATCGCGATGATCGGCGCGCTCGTCAGCGGCTGCACGGTCGGACCGCGCTTCGAGCCGCCCAAACTGGCCACGCCCTCGCCCTCGGTCTGGCACGTCACGCCCGGCGACGGCACGAGCGACGTGACCACGGGCGCCATCGACGAAACCTGGTGGACGCGCTTCCAGGACCCCGAACTCGACAGCCTCGTGCAGCGTCTCGTGAAGCAGAACCTCGACCTCGCGAGCGCGAGCGAACGCGTGATCGAGGCGCAGGCGGCGCGGCGCGTGACGGCGTCGGCGGGCATGCCGAGCGTGGGCGCGTCGGCGTCGCAGTCGCACGAACGCATCAGCTCGACGGGCACCTCGACGCTCGTCACGCATCCGCCCGGCGCGCCGCTCGAATACGACGACTGGGGCGCGGGCCTCTCCGCGTCGTGGGAACTCGATCTGTTCGGCCGCGTGCGCCGCGCCGTGGAAGCCGCCGACGCGGGCACCGCCGCCGCCGAGGAAGCGCGACGCGGCGTGGCGCTCGATGCGCTCGCCGAACTCGCGTCCGACTACATGACGCTGCGCGGCGCGCAACAACGCGAAGCCATCGCGCGCCGCAATCTCGACAGCGCCACGCACGCGCTCTCGCTGGTCGAAAACCAGTACGAGAACGGCATCGGCAACACGCTCGACGTGGCGCGCGCGAAAGCCACGCGCGAATCGATCGCCGCGCGTTTGCCCGATCTGCAAACCACCGAGCAGCAGAGCATCAACGCCATCGGCCTGCTGCTCGCGCAGCCGCCGCGCGCGTTGCAGGACGAACTCGCGCCGGTCGCGGACCTGCCGCTGCTGCCGCCGCAAGTGCCCGCGGGTTTGCCGTCCGCGCTGCTGCGCCGCCGCCCGGACATCCGCGAAGCCGAGGCGCGTCTGCATCAGGCGACCGCCGAAACGGGCGTGGCCGTCGCGTCGTTTTATCCCGATGTGAGCCTCACGGGCAGCGTGGGCACCGAGGGCCTGCAATTCGGCAATCTGTTCAGCCTCGCGAGCCGTGCGTTTTCGATCGGGCCGAGCGTCGAAATTCCGATCTTCGAAGGCGGACGTCTGCGCGGCACGCTCAAGCTGCGCCGCGCGCAACAGCGCGAAGCCGCCATCGCGTATCAGAAGACCGTGCTGCAAGCGTGGCGCGACGTCGATAACGCGATGACCGCTTACGGCAACACGCAGCGCCGCCGCAACGAACTCGCGCAGGCCGTCGATCACGAACGCGCCGCGCTCACGGCCGCGACGCAGCGTTATCAGCAAGGCAGTTCGAGCTATCTGCAAGTGGATACGGCGCAGGACGCGCTGCTCGGCGGCGAGGACGCGCTCGCGCAGGCCGATATGGCGCTGCGCGAGCAACTCGTGGCGCTGTACAAGGCGCTGGGCGGCGGGTGGTCGGCGGTGGGCTGACCCGTCAAACGACACTTCAAGCGAGACGAAAGACTTCACACACCCAGGTGTGATAGCCGAGGCGCCAGCCTCGTTTTTAGCCCCGGCGACCGGAACCCGCCGGGGCTTTTTTTTCGATGCCTTATCTATGCCTTATCGATATGGTGGCAATGCCTTATCCATGCGATTCAGCTTTCAGGTAACGAATCGAAAGCATTATTTTCAAAAAAATCTGAAGAATCTTTCAATGACGGGGCACATTCCCGAATTCACGCGCGTGCCCGAAAATAGCAGGCTGCTATGAATACGCGCGATGAATTCACGCTCATCGCATGCTCACTCTTTCTCTCTTCGTCACGCCAATCAACAAGAATGAAAGTGCTTCGACAATTCATGCCGCTGGCCCTGATTGCGGCTTTCGCCGTTTCCGCCAGCCATTACGCATTCGCTGAGGACAGCGCCGCCGCATCCAGCGCCGCCGACACGCAGGACGGCCCCGTGTACGGCTCCGAGCTTCAAGGCTTCGACTACCCTTATCCGGTCAAGACCTTCACGTTCACCTCGCAGCGCCAGACGCTCAATATGGCGTATATGGACGTGCCGCCCAACGCGGGCAAAGCCAATGGCCGCACCGCCGTCCTGCTGCACGGCAAGAACTATTGCGCGGCGACCTGGGCGCCGACCATCAAGGTGCTCAGCGAAGCGGGCTATCGCGTGATTGCCGTCGATCAGATCGGTTTCTGCAAATCGAGCAAACCGCAGAGTTATCAATTCACGTTCCAGCAACTCGCGCTCAATACGCACGCGCTGCTGGAATCGCTTGGCATCGAGCACGCGATCATGATCGGCCATTCCACGGGCGGCATGCTGGCGATCCGCTATGCGCTCACGTGGCCGAAAGAGACGCAGCAACTCGTACTCGTCGATCCGATCGGTCTCGAAGACTGGCGCGCGAAAGGCGTGCCGCCGGTTTCCGTCGATCAATGGTACGAGCGCGAATTGCATACCTCGGCCGCGCGCATTCGGAACTACGAGAAAAGCACCTATTTCGCGGGCCAATGGAAAGACGCTTACGAGCCTTCGGTGCAAATGCTCGCAGGGATGTATCGCGGCCCGCAACGCGCGGAAGTCGCGTGGGATTCGGCGCTGCTTTACGACATGATTCTCACGCAGCCTGTGGTTTACGAACTCTCGCAAATCCAGCCGCCTACGCTGCTGATGATCGGCGATAAGGACACCACGGCGATCGGCAAGGAATACGCGCCGGCGGAGATTCGTCCGACACTCGGCAATTACCCCGCGCTCGCGCATCACGCGGCGAGCGTAATTCCGCATGTTCAGCTCGTGGAATTTCCCGACGCCGGTCACGCGCCGCAAATGCAGATTCCCGATCGCTTTCACGCCGCCCTGTTGCGCGGACTCAGCGAAGCCAACGCGGCCCATTGATATCGATGATTTTCTGGCACCGTACGTTGCGGTGCCAGCCTGAAATACGCTGGATTCCCGTACGTCAATGAAATTCACTTTATTTGCCGCTATTTCCTCGTTGGCGGTTGTCGCGATCTATTCGAATGCCGCGTGCGCCACGCAAGCCGATACGCCCACCAGCGATGCCATTTACGCCGTCGTTCACGTCGATATCGAACCGCCCAAGGTGCCTGAAGCGCTGCCTGCACTGCGCGCTTTCGAGGCGCAGGCAAAACAGGACCCGGCCGTGGCAAGCATCGAAGTGCTTCAGCAGATCGGCGCGGAAAACCACTTCACGCTCGTGGAAGTGCTGAAGTCGAAAGCGGCTTATGATGCCTTCGTTTCGCGGCCTTACGTGCGCAGCCTGCGCGAAACGCTGCAACCGATTCTTGGCGGTCCGTTCGACGAGCGTCTGCACCATGCGATGCCGTGAGTTGCGCCATGCTCAGTGAGATCAAACGATGAACGCTTATCAAGCTGCTGGCTTAGTTCGTTCGCGCGCGCGTTTCCGATGGATCGGCGGCGCGTCGTTGATCGCCGCACTACTCGGCTTCGGCAACACGATGGCCGTCGCGGCATCGGACAACGCGAGCGTTTGCCCGGCCGCCGCCAGCACATTGGCGCCCGACGGCACCTTGCGCGCCTCGATCAACATCGGCAATCCGGTGCTCGCCTCGCTCGACGCGAGCACGCATGAACCTATCGGCGTGTCTGTCGATCTGGCCACCGAACTCGCGCGGCGTCTGGGCGCGCGCGTGCAACTCGTCACGGCGACGAGCGCGGCGGCGTCGCTCGACAACGTCGTGAACGGACGCGCCAATCTGGGCTTCTTCGCCGTCGATCCTAAACGCGGCGAGGACGTCCGCTTCACCGCGCCCTATGTGCTGATCGAAGGCGCGTATGCGGTGCGCGACGGCTCGCCCATCGCGCGCCGCGACGACGTCGACCAACCCGGCGTGAGCATCGCGGTCAGCCGGGGCAGCGCCTACGATCTCTATCTCTCGCGCACGCTGAAGCACGCGACGCTCGTGCGCATCTCGCCCTCGTCAGCGGTCTTCGACGCGTTTCAGAAGCAGCATATCGACGTGCTCGCAGGCGTGAAGCCGCAACTCGCCCAGCAAGCCTCGCCGGGCAGCGGACTGCATCTGATCGACGGCCGCTTCATGGTCATCCGCCAGGCGATGGGCGTGCGCAAGAACGAAGGCGACGCCGCCGCCGACTGCATCGCGCAGTTCGCGGGCGAGATGGTCCAGTCGGGTTTCGTGGCCGACGCGCTCGCGCGGCATCACATCGATGGCGCGATCGTCGCGCAGCCGGGCGACTAGGCGCATCGCGTCTTGTTTGCGTCCTGAGCGAGTTTTGAAGCAGCGCGAACGGCTAAAAACCGTCGCGCTGTTTTCTCATCGACGCACGCTCAATGGCCGAACACGTCGGCGTCCAGCATGTCCGTCTCGCCGCGCTTGAGCGCGCTCACCGCCGTCATTTCCTCGTCGCTCAGGCGGAAATCGAAGATGTCGAGATTCTGCGCCTGACGCGCCGGGTCCGCCGATTTCGGCACCGGCACGAAGCCGCGCTGCGTATGCCAGCGCAGCACGATCTGCGCGGGCGTGCGTCCATATTGCCGCGCGATGGAAACGATCGTCTCTTCGGCCAGCAGGTCGCCGCCTCGCCCGATCGGGCTCCACGTTTCCGTGACGATGCCGCGCTCCGCGTGGATCGCCACGATATCGTCGCGCGCGTGCCAGGGATCGAGCTGGATCTGATTCACGTGCGGCACGAAGCCCGCGTCGAACAGGCGCTGCAAATGCTCGGGCTTGAAGTTCGAGGTGCCGATCGCGCGCACCTTGCCCGCCTCCAGCAGCCGCGCGAGTCCTTCGAACGCCTCCACATAGCGGTTCTGGTCGGGATTCGGCCAATGCACGAGCAGCAGGTCCAGATAGTCGAGCCCGAGCCGCTTGAGGCTCGCCTCGCAGGCCTCGCGCGCGCCCTCCACGCTATGCCATTGGCGATTGAACTTGCTGGTGACGAAGATCGATTCGCGCGCGACGCCCGACGCGCGAATGCCCGCGCCCACGCCCGCTTCGTTGCCGTAGTTTTCCGCCGTATCGATGAGCCGATAGCCGGTTTGCAGCGCGCTCGCCACGGCTTGCGCCGCGCCGGCGTCGTCGAGCGGCCAGGTGCCGAGGCCGGTTTGCGGCATCTCCACGCCGTTGGCCAGTTTGATGAGAGGCGCCGGATTGACAGTCATGAAAGTTCCTCGAAATGTTCTGGGTAAAATACGCGCAGCCAGCCGCGCGGACCGCACGTCTCGCGTGCCGAAAACAAAACCGCTACCGTGATGCCTGATGGTATGCGGATACTCATCAGTATCTGCATACCGGTCCAACGAGCGCACCCGCGAAGGAATCCGCCCATGCCCCGCATGACCCGTGAAGCCAGCCAGGCGCAGACGCGCGAGAAACTCATCGACGTCGCGCAGACGCTGTTCGCGCGCGACGGCTACGCCGCCACGTCGCTCGAACGCATCGCCGACGAAGCCGGCTTCAGCAAAGGCGCCGTCTACTCGAATTTCGACGGCAAGGAAGCCCTGTTTCTCGACGTGCTCAACGCGCACGGCAAGACCAGCCTCGCCACGATCCTCGCGGCGCTGCATGACGCGCAGAGCCTCGGCGACGCCATCGAGTGCCTCGCGCGCTGGTCCGACAAGCATTCGCGCACCGGCAACTGGCCCTCGCTGATCGTCGAGTACGCGCGCCACGCCAAACCGGGCAGCGCCTTCCGCAAGGCTCAGGAAAAAGTGTTGCGGACGCAATGGCGCGCGCTCGGCGAACGTCTGCTCGCCATCGCGCCGGACACTCCGGCCGCCACGCTCTCGCCCGAGACCGTCGGTGCGCTCGTGTTCGAGTTGACCTACGCGCCCGCGATGAGTTTCGTCAGCCAGCCCACCTCGGGCGATTTGTTGCGCGTGGCGCTGCAAGGCGTGTTCGGCGCAAGCGCCGCGCCCGCTCCGGCGCGCAAGCGCGCGAAGCGCTGAACGCCGGAACGCGGAGCGGCAGGTACGCGGAACGCGCAGGCTAAACAGAAACTCAGGAAACGAGCGTCACGCCTCCGTCGACGGCAATCGTCTGGCCCGTCACGAAGCCGTTGCTCATGAGGAACAGATAGGCGGCGGCCACTTCCTCCACCTTCGCGGTGCGGCCGAGCGGAATCAGCGCATTGAAGCGCTGCTCGATCGCGTCCACATCGCTCGCGGGCATCGCGCGCCATAGCGGCGTGCGCGTCCACGTAGGCGCGACCGCATTCACGCGCGCACGCGGTGCGAGTTCCACCGCGAGCCCTTCGACCAGCGTGCGGATCGCATCGTTGCCGACGATCGCACCCGAAGCGTTATGCGGACGTCCGCCCGATCCCGCCGTGAACACGAGACTGCCGCCTTCGCGCACGTGAGGCGCGGCCTGCCGCGCGAGCCGCAGATTGGCGAAAAATTTCTCTTCCACGGCCTGGCGAATGGTCTCGAGCGGCGCTTCGAGAAAGCCGCCGCCCATCGCGCCGCCCGCCATCGAGACGAGGTGATCGAACGGTCCGATGTGCGCGAAAAAGTCCGTTAGCGCGGCTTCGTCGGCGATATCGAGCGCTAGCGCGCTCACCGTCACTTCGCCCGCCGCCTTATCCACCGCGCCGAGCGCGGCCAGCGCTGCGTCGCGCCGCTGCGCATCGCGGCCCGTGATGACGACTTGCGCGCCCGCGTCGCGCGCCATGCGCGCCACTTCGAAACCGAATCCCGATGTGCCGCCGACGATCACCACCCGCCGGCCCTTGAGTTCCGCTGCCATATTCCACTCCCGATTCAGGCCGCGTGCCCGCATTGCGCGAGCACGCGTTCATTTCAGATTCCAACGAGTATCTGAATACTACACCGAATTCCAGAACCGGATCGGACGCCAAACCCGCCCAACGTTACGGCTCGACGGCCACCGACGCGTTCCGCGCCCTCGCCGATCAATGGGCCAGGACGTTTCGCGCCGAAGACGGTCCGGTCGTGCGTTTCGAAGGCTCCTGGCCGTTCAACGTGAGCGCGGCTTTTCGCGCGAGCGACGAAGGCATGCGCACGTGGCAGGCGTGGCACGCGATCGCGGCCATGTCGGATGGCGCGTCGCTCGCGTGGGTCGCGCAAGGTGTGGTGGGTTATGACGCGAGCGCCCGGCTCACGGAGATCGCGCAGCCGACACTGATCGTCGCGGGCAGCGAGGACCGCGTCTCGCCGCCCGCGATCGGCCAGGCGATGTGCGCGCAGATTCGCGGCGCGCGATTCGTGGAGATTTCAGGCGCGGCGCATATCGGCAACGTCGATTCGGCGGCCGCTTTCAACGAGGCGTTGATGGCGTTTCTGGCCGACTGACGCGCGCTTCACGCCTCGCTCTGTGCGCGCGCATCGAAGGCCGCACGCGCCACATCGACGGCTTCGAGGTTGTGCAGCGTCCACGCATAAAGCGCCCTGAACGGCCCTTGCAGCGAGCGCCCCAATTGCGTGATCTCGTACTCGACCGCAACGGGCGACACGGGAATCACCTTGCGCGACACGAGGCCATTGCGCTCCAGACGGCGCAGACATTGCGTCAGCGCCTTTTGCGTGACGCCTTCCAGATGGCGCTTGATCGCGTTGAAGCGCATCGGGCCCGCGTCGAGCACGGTCAGGATCATCATCGACCACTTGTCCGCGATCTGATCGATCAGCAAGCGGCTCGGGCAATCGACGGAAAAATGTTGGCGGCAATCGAGCTTCGAAGGCAGGGGCATGGTTTCCTCGAGGATACCTAGGCGAAACAAAGTGCGTTCTTGACGCCAGGTATCCAGAATATACCATTCGGGTTCGGCGGAATTCAGCCGCGCGCTCACGGCGGGCGGTCCGGACTTCGGTCCGGCTTTCGGATCGTCCTGAGCATGCCTTTGATTACTACGGAGCCCCACCCGATGTCTTCGTCTGCAACCGATATCCTGTTTCAACCTTTCTCGGTCGGCTCGCTGTCGCTGCCGAACCGCATCGTCATGGCGCCGATGACGCGCTCGTTCACGGCCGGCGGCATTCCCGGCGAGGCGAACGCGGCCTACTACCGCCGCCGCGCGGAAGGCGGCGTGGGCCTGATCCTCTCGGAAGGCACCGTCGTGAACCGGCCCGCGTCGCGCAACGATCCCGGCATTCCGTTCTTCCACGGCGAGGCGGCGCTGTCGGGCTGGCAGCACGTGATCGACGAAGTGCACGCAGCCGGCGGCCGCATGGGTCCGCAGCTCTGGCACACGGGCGCGGTCAAGAGCTTCCTCTCCGACTGGACGCCGGACGCGCCGGTCGAGAGCCCGTCGGGACTCGATGCGCCGGGCGTGGAACGCGGCGTCGCCATGACGGACGCCGATATCGCCGATACCATCGCCGCGTTCGCGCAGGCGGCCGCCGATGCCAAACGGCTCGGCTTCGACACGGTCGAACTGCATGGCGCGCACGGCTATCTGATCGACCAGTTCTTCTGGTCCGGCACGAACCGCCGCGACGACCGTTACGGCGGCCCGGGCATCGGCGAGCGCGCGCGTTTCGCGGCGGAGATCATCGCCGCCGTGCGCGCCGCCGTCGGCCCCGACTATCCGATCGTGATCCGCCTGAGCCAGTGGAAACAGCAGGACTACAAGGCGCGTCTCGCGCCGACGCCGCAGGAGATGGCGCAATGGCTCGAACCGCTTGTCGCGGCGGGCGCGAACGTGCTGCATTGCTCGCAGCGCCGCTTCTGGGAGCCGGAGTTTCCCGAAATCGACGGCGAAAACGGCCTGAATTTCGCGGGCTGGGCCAAGAAGCTGACGGGCGCGGCAACTATCAGCGTCGGCTCGGTCGGCCTCTCGGGCGACTTCATGGCGGCGTTCGGCGGCGAAGGCTCGACGAGCGTCGGGCTCGACCGTCTGATCGAGCGGATGGAACGCGACGAGTTCGATCTGATCGCCGTGGGCCGCGCGCTGATCACCGATGCGGCCTGGGCCGAGAAAGTGCGCTCGGGCGATAGCGACAGTCTGCGCGGTTTCGAACCGGCTTCGCTGCGCGAACTGGTTTAAGTCGCGGGTTTCAGTCCCAGCGATGAGCGTGCGTCCGCGTTGCCCGATGCAGTCGATTGCGGGCGCACGCCATCGGCATCACGCCACTTCATCGATAAAACGCCGACGGCGCCCTGCCGAAACGGCGCTTGAACATCGCGGCAAACGCGCTCTGGCTCGTGTAGCCGTGATCGAGCGCGACCGCGACGGTATCTTCGCCGCTCGCGAGACGCTCCAGCGCAAGAAAACACCGCGCATGCTGCCGCCAGCGTCGCGCGTTTAAAGCCCCAGTTTCAAAGCTCAACCCCCATCTGCGCGCGGCCCAGTTCGCTAAGATCGTCGAGCGTCGCGCGTCCGGCGAAATCCACTTCGAAATGGTCCGCCGGAAAATCGGGCGGACTTCTTCCGTCGATAAAGCTCGGTAATTGCCTCCGCAAATAGGCGTCGTTTTTCGCACACGCGGGCAGCGAGGCGATATACATGACGTTGCTGTAACCGTTGCCGCGATGCGCGTCCTCGACCGCGTGAATCACATCGCTGTGCCAGAACACGGTGTCGCCCGGCTGCATCAACGGTATCGACGAGAGCGCCCGGAACAGCGGCGCGTGATACGCCTCCTTGATCGACAGCGCGCGGCCCGGCATGGCGCCGCACAGATCGTCGGCGGCGATATCGTCCTGCAGCGCGCGCAGCAGGATATACACCATCGCGTTGGCGATCGGCACGAGTTGCAGCGTGCCGTCGCCGGGACCTTGCTGCGTCAGCGCGGTCCAGCCCTGAAACGTGCGGAACATCGAGCAGACCGCGGGCGAGGCGATTTCCTCGACCTCCGTGCGCCACGCCGCGTCGAACGGATCGTAGGCGCGCCAGTTGCCGGAAAACACCTCGCGGTAGACCTTGCGGAAATTCGCCTCGATCCAGCGCTCCACCGAGCCGCCGTCGCAATGCGCCGACAGGCCGAGCGACGCCGAACCCGGCGGACGCCGCCGCAGACGATCTGCATAAACGGGCACGCGCTCGGGATCGAAATGCACGCGCCCTTCGCTTTCGCTGCGCCAGAGCCGGTTCAGAAACACGCGCGCCTGCGTGAGTTCCGGCGACTGGCGCGCGAGCACTTGCGGCTTCGACCAGTACACGCCGTAAATCTGAGGCTTGCTGGAATCCAGTTGTCCGAAGTATTTATCCTCGGCGCGGTTTTCCAGTTTCTGGTCGAGCCGGTTGCGCTCGACATAGTCGGCGATATCGCGGTCCCATTGCTCGACGCGCGCGCGATCGAACACGCTGCGGATCACGCACGCGCCACGTGCTTTCACGGCCGCGATCTGCTGCGCGCTCACGCGATTCGCCGCGATATCGTCGAAGCGGATTTCGGGGATCACCGGCTCGCCGCGCTCGCGCAGCGCCGCGATGTGCTCCGCCTGCGCGATCATGTCCGCCTCGACTTCCGCGCATATCTCGCGATAGTTGGGCAGCCGCTCGCGCAACTCGCGCTTCGCCGCGCGGATGGCGGCAGGAAGGTCGTCGATCTGCAGGGACATGCGCGTCTCCGTGTTGTGTCTTTGATCCCATCAGATTAGGCGAGGCGCGCGTGGCGCGAAAGTCCGCCACGGTCAGTGACCGGATGTCAGCAATCGTCCACCCGGGCATGCCGCGAAGATCGTCGGCGTTCTCGCCGTTCGACTGCGCGCGCGGTAGGATCACGGACCGACGAAGTGCCGCGAATCGGCGTCCGATGAGCGGCGCACTCAACGATGAGAGATAACATGACCACGACATTCGACGCGGCCACCACGGCGGCGATCGCCGCATTTGCCCAACTGGATATCTACACGGCCGTGCAGGCGATGCGCGCCGAGGCGGACTACGACCGCGAGCGCGACCAATGGATCACGCGCTACATCGACGAGCACGGCGGCGGCGCGGACGATGCCGAATACGACGCCTTGCACGCGCAGGCCCAGGCAAGCCCGGAGTACGCGCAGTTCATCGATGCGGTGCGCCAGGAACTCCAGGACTATTTCGGCGTGACCGGCGATCAGCTGGACGGGATCATCGTGCTGCGCGACGACGACAGCGACGAACTCTGGGCCGAGGTCAACCGCCAGCGCAACGCGCTGGGCACGGGCGAAGTGCGCGGCGATCTCTGAACCTCGTGGCGTCCCCAAACGCGGCCGCATTGCACCCCACATCGCATCCCACATCGTGAAATAACATGCCCGCGCGGTAAATATCCTTTCCGGATTCCGATCTAGAATCGCGCGCAAACCCCTTCACGAAGGGCGCTCCGCGTTCATCGCCGTTCATCCAGATCGCAAAAAACACCTTATACAACAACGCCCTACCCCAACCCGGCCGTTTCCCTCAAGATCACCCGGCGATTCAGCAGACTTCATCGCGCCCGACTGCTCCGCTCATCAACTCTTATATAAGACATAAGACATTTGACGATAGACGGCTCAAGGATTAGAATCGCGGTCAAAGTAGTGGTAGTGCCCGGAATAGCCTCGGCGTGTCTGGAACGCCTTCCCCTGAAACGCAATACAGCAGGTCCCCCATGCTTGAAAACTTTCGTGCTCACGTAGCCGCACGCGCCGCGCTCGGCATCCCCCCCCTGCCTCTCACGGCTCAGCAAACCGCCGAGCTGGTGGAACTGCTGACGAATCCGCCCGCAGGCGAAGAAGAGACGCTGGTCGATCTGATCACCAACCGCGTGCCGGCTGGCGTGGACGAAGCAGCGCGCGTGAAGGCCGGCTTCCTGGCCGCCGTCGCCAAGGGTGAAACCGCCTGCGCGCTGATCTCGCGCGAGCGCGCCACCGAACTGCTCGGCACGATGCTCGGCGGCTACAACATCGCCCCGCTGATCGAACTGCTGGCCGACGCCGCCGTGGGCACCGTCGCAGCCGACGCGCTCAAGAAAACCCTGCTGATGTTCGACCAGTTCCACGACGTCAAGGAACTCGCCGACAAGGGCAACGCCAACGCAAAGTCCGTCCTGCAAAGCTGGGCCGACGCCGAGTGGTTCACGAGCCGCCCGGAAGTCCCGCAAAGCCTGACCATCACGGTCTTCAAGGTCACGGGCGAAACCAACACCGACGACCTGTCGCCGGCTCCCGACGCCACCACGCGCCCGGACATCCCGCTGCACGCGCTCGCGATGCTCAAGAACGCGCGTCCCGGCATCACGCCGGAAGAAGACGGCAAGCGCGGCCCGGTCAAGTTCATCGAATCGCTGAAGGAAAAGGGTCACCTGGTCGCCTACGTCGGCGACGTGGTCGGCACGGGTTCGTCGCGTAAATCGGCCACCAACTCGGTGCTCTGGTTCACGGGCGAAGACATCCCCTTCATCCCGAACAAGCGCTTCGGCGGTGTGTGCCTCGGCGGCAAGATCGCTCCGATCTTCTACAACACGATGGAAGACGCCGGCGCGCTGCCGATCGAACTCGACGTGTCGCAGATGGAAATGGGCGACGTGGTCGAACTGCGCCCGTACGAAGGCAAGGCACTGAAGAACGGCGCCGTGATCGCCGAATTCCAGGTCAAGTCCGACGTGCTGTTCGACGAAGTGCGCGCCGGCGGCCGCATTCCGCTGATCATCGGCCGCGGCCTGACCGCCAAGGCGCGTGAAGCGCTCGGCCTCGCGCCGTCGACGCTGTTCCGCCTGCCGCAGCAACCGGCCGACAGCGGCCGTGGCTTCTCGCTCGCGCAGAAGATGGTTGGCCGCGCGTGCGGTCTGCCGGAAGGCCAGGGCGTGCGCCCGGGCACGTACTGCGAACCGAAGATGACCTCGGTCGGCTCGCAAGACACCACGGGCCCGATGACCCGCGACGAACTGAAGGATCTGGCGTGCCTCGGCTTCTCGGCCGACCTCGTCATGCAATCGTTCTGCCACACGGCCGCTTATCCGAAGCCCGTCGACGTCAAGACGCACCAGACGCTGCCGAACTTCATCAGCACGCGCGGCGGTATCGCGCTGCGTCCGGGCGACGGCGTGATCCACTCGTGGCTGAACCGCATGCTGCTGCCCGACACCGTCGGCACCGGCGGCGACTCGCACACGCGTTTCCCGATCGGCATCAGCTTCCCGGCAGGTTCGGGTCTGGTCGCCTTCGCGGCCGCCACCGGCACGATGCCGCTGGACATGCCGGAATCGGTGCTGGTCCGCTTCAAGGGCAAGATGCAGCCGGGCGTCACGCTGCGCGACCTCGTCAACGCGATTCCGCTGTGGGCCATCAAGGAAGGCACGCTGACGGTCGCCAAGCAAGGCAAGAAGAACATTTTCTCGGGCCGTATCCTCGAAATCGAAGGCCTGCCCGACCTGAAGGTCGAGCAAGCGTTCGAACTGTCGGATGCGTCGGCTGAGCGTTCGGCTGCCGGTTGCACGGTGCACCTGAACAAGGAACCGATCATCGAGTACCTCAACAGCAACATCACGCTGCTGAAGTGGATGATCGCGCAAGGCTATCAAGACCCGCGCAGCCTCGAACGCCGTATCAAGGCGATGGAAGCGTGGCTGGCCGACCCGCAACTGCTCCAGCCGGACGCAGACGCGGAATACGCCGCCGTCATCGAAATCGACCTGGCCGACGTGCATGAGCCGATCGTGGCCTGCCCGAACGACCCGGACGACGTGAAGACGCTGTCGGACGTCGCAGGCGCGAAGATCGACGAAGTGTTCATCGGTTCGTGCATGACCAACATCGGTCACTTCCGCGCCGCGTCGAAGCTGCTCGAAGGCAAGCGTGACATCCCCGTGAAGCTGTGGGTTGCGCCGCCGACCAAGATGGACCAGAAGCAGCTGACCGAAGAAGGCCACTACGGCGTGTTCGGCACGGCTGGCGCGCGTACCGAAATGCCGGGCTGCTCGCTGTGCATGGGTAACCAGGCACAGGTGCGCGAAGGCGCGACGGTCATGTCGACGTCGACGCGTAACTTCCCGAACCGTCTGGGCAAGAACACGAACGTGTATCTGGGCTCGGCGGAACTGGCGGCGATCTGCTCGCGTCTGGGCAAGATCCCGACCAAGGAAGAGTACATGGCCGACATGGGCGTGCTGACCGCCAACGGCGACAAGATCTATCAGTACATGAACTTCGACAAGATCGAAGACTTCAAGGAAGTCGCCGACAGCGTGCAGATCTAAGCGCGATGAGCGGAAACGGCGCGATCACGGCAACGTAGATTCGCGCCGTTGTTCTGCTTCCAGCTTCGCGTTTTAGCGGCATGCCCATAGCGCCGCAGGCTCCATGCCTGCGGCGCTATTTTTTTGTGCCTCGCGTCCATCAAGCGACGCATTACGCCCGCTCGCGCGCGACCGCCGCGTGCGCGTTCGCCGACGGCATCAGCAGCATCGCCACGACGAGCGAGATCACACATCCGGCCAGCACTTCCTCGATGCGCAAGCGCGCCAGCGGCACGATCGCAAAACCCAGTTGCCCATACACGAGGCCCACCAGCATCGTGATGAAAAACACGCCGCGCGCGTAGGCGTGAAGAATGTAATACGCCCAGCCGAACACCGACAAAGCCATCGCGGCCACGAGCAGCCAGGGCGCGTGCCCGCATGCGCCGATGAGCAGCACGCTCGCCGCCGCGCCCGTGAGCGTGCCCGCGATGCGCTTCATCACGCGCGCGCGCGTGCCCTGATGCGAGGTCGTGCCGAGAAACACCACGAAGGTGCTGATGACCGCCCACATCGCGCGGTCCTCCGAGAGTTCGCTGCCCGCCAGCATCGCGAGCAGCGCCGCGACGGTCGCCACCAGCGCCGGACGCCACGCGAGCCGGTGCAGCCGATGCGCGAGCAATTCGCCGAGCGGCCGTTGCGAGGGGCGCCCGGTGACGATCACATCGGCGGCGAGACGCAGCGCAGCTTCGATCCGCGCTTGCACCGCCGCGACGCTCGCGGGCAAGCCGCGCACGAACGATGAGGTCGGCGACGAAGGCAACGGCCGCTCCCCGGCACGCTCCACCGGAAACACCACCCGCCCCACGAACGTCACGACGAGCGACGCCAGCGCCATGCCGCCCAGCATCTCGACGAGCCGCGCGTCCACGGGATGCAGATACAAGCCGAGATAGAACGCCACCAGCGTGAGCAGCGCCGCGCCCACCGCGCGCGCGCCGAGCGTCTGGCACAACATCCCGAAGAACACGACGAGCAGCGAGCCCGCATCGCGCAGCATCGGCTGCGAAGCGACCGTCGCCGCGGCGGCGAAGGCCGCGCAGGCGCAGAACTCCAGCATCAGCAGCGACACCAGCCAGCCGGACAGGCGCGCCTCGCGCAGAAATAGCGGCGCAATCATCGCGAATAGCGCGGCGGGCACGGCGAGCGTCGCCGTCTGATGATGTTGAAGCGCCCACGGCACGCCGAGGCCGGCCGTGAGCAGGCTCGCGAGCGTCGAGCGCGCGGCGCCGCGCAGACGCGCGAATTCGGGGTCGTGGAGCAGCGCGCGGTTGAAGGCGCGTGAACAGGCGGCGGCGATCATGGTCGACGATATCCGTGCGTGTCGGCATCCGGCTTGTGGCCGTATCCGACGTCCGGGCGCGAAGCCCGGCAATGAGAGGACGCCGGATGCGCCGCCATGCCGGGATCTCCGGTCCAGCGTGCGCCCGGCGAGGCGTACGTCCGGGCCGCGTCCACCTGCGTCGAGGGTACGACGCGCGGCGAACGGCCCGGGTTTTCCCGGATGATAGCTGGTCAAAATTAGGGCGACGTCATTTCACGATGGCAGTGCGCCGCCGCGCACGGGACGCACACGGGACGCATTTGCCGCAGCTCCATCCTTTAACCGGCTTGCGCGAGATCATCGGGTGACCGCCCCTGCCTTGCTATCTTGATAATTTCCCCGAGACAGCCGTTGCGCTCGCTTCGCCGCACTTCATGACCCCGCCCGTCGCGCCCACTCCCACGCCTTTGCCTCCCGAGCTGCAACTCGGCGAGCCCGTCACCGACGCCATGCACACCGAATTCGTGCGCCTGCTCGACCTCGCGCACGACGCGCCCGACCCTGAACTCGTCGCCGCGCTCGACGTCTGGATCGACCACACGCGCGAACACTTTGCGCAGGAAGAACGCTGGATGGAGGCGCTCGATTTCGGGCCGCGCCATTGCCATGCGGGCCAGCATCGCCATGTGTTGCAAATCGCCAGCCTCGTGCGCGCCGAAATCGCCGACAACGCCCGCTTCGATCTCGGCCGCCGCCTGATCGGCGAATTGCGCGAGTGGTTCGCGTTTCACGTCAAAACGATGGACTCGATGATGATCGGCCACATGCGCGAGACCGGCGTCGCGCCGGTCGTCTGAAGCGCCGTTGCGCCCTCGTTGCCGGTTTCCCTTCCACATTTTCCGCTCACTCCCTCCGCACAACAGGTCCATGAATCACGACGTCATCATCGTCGGGGGCGGCCCCGCCGGTCTGTGTCTCGCGCGTGCGCTCAGCGGGCGCGGCCTGCGCATCGCTCTCGTCGAGCAACAGCCGCGCGACGCCATCGCGGCGCCCGCGTTCGACGGCCGCGAAATCGCGCTCACGCAAAAATCCGTGCGCCTGCTGCGCGAACTCGGCGTGTGGGAGCGCATCGACGCCGACGCGCGCTCGCCGATGCGCGCCGCGAAAATCTTCAACGGCCTCTCCACGCATGCGCTCGAAATCGGCAGCGACTCGCGCGAGCACGCGGAACTGGGCTGGCTCGTCGCCAATCAGGTGATCCGCCAGGCGGCCTTCGACGCGCTCCAGGCGAGCATCGCCACGCACGGCGACGTCACGCTGATCGCGGGCGAAACGGTCGGCGCCGTGCAGACCGACGCCGAATCGGCGCGCGTGACGCTCGACAGCGGCGCTGTCTTGACGGGCGCGCTGGCCGTGGCCGCCGACAGCCGCTTTTCGCCGACGCGCCGCATGATGGGCATCGCCGCCGATCTGCACGACTTCGGCAAGACCATGCTCGTGTGCCGCATGACGCACGAACTGCCGCATCGCGAGGCCGCGTGGGAATGGTTCGGCTACGGCCAGACGCTCGCGCTGCTGCCGATGAACGCGCATGCGCCGAGCGGCGCGCATCAGTCGTCGGTGGTGCTCACACTGCCCGCGCACGAGATCGGCGCGCTCGCGGCGCTGAGCCCCGAGGCGTTCGGCGCGAATCTCGAACGGCGTTTCGCGCGGCGGCTCGGCGCGATGCGCCTCGTGAGCACGCGGCATCTGTATCCGCTCGTTTCGGTGTACGCGGAGCGCTTCGCGGCGACGCGCTTCGCCACGGTCGGCGACGCCGCGGTGGGCATGCATCCGGTCACGGCGCACGGCTTCAACTTCGGCCTCGCGAGCGTCGAAACGCTGCGCGAATGCATCATGGCCGCGCAGCGTCAGGGCGGCGATATCGGCGCGTTCGACGTCTTGCGCGGCTACGAGAACCGCCATCGGCGCTCGACGCGGCCACTCTTCATGGCGACGCGCCTGATCACCGAGATCTACACCAATGGCACGCTGCCCGCGCGGCTCGCCCGCAACGTCATGCTGCGCGCGGCTTCGCATCTCGCGCCGTTCCGCAAGGCCGTCGCTGCGTCGCTGACCGGATAGGCCGATCACTGGATAACGAAAAATTACCGGCGCTCACGCACGCGCCGGTTTCAAAACCGGCAACGATCCGCGCGCATCAGAAGCGCAATGAAACCCATCAGAAACGCGATTGAAATATTTCAATCAATTAATAACAGAATTTTTACGATTTATTTCAGCGTCGGATTAGTCAATTCGGACAGTCATATCAAAGAGTTAATTCCCGATCGCGCGACCATCGTTCACCGAATCGCGTTTTTCACGCTGTAAACCCCGCCTCTCAAGCCTTCCGTCGCCTGCTTTCAATTCCCTGCGCCATGCCCGGCGCAAGCCACGTCCATTACCTTTATCGCGCGCAATAATCGCCGACAACCGCCTACAGGATATTCGGAATTCTTTATAAAAGTTTCACACTCGAATGTTTCAATGCGGCCACTTTGACGGCGCCTCAAAGCATTTCGATTGCGATTATTGCAATTGACCCACTCTCTGCTTTCAACCCAATAAGACGAAGCGCCATACTAAAATCCAGGAGCGCGCGATATGCATCCCAGAAAAGCCTTGCTATCCATTTCGTTCGCAGCGGCGGTCGCCACGATCGCGGCCTGCGGCAGCAGCAACAACACGCCGTCCAGTTCGACCACGGCCGCGTCGCCGCAAGATGCGCTTGCGACGGCCACGCCGATCAAGCACCTCGTGGTGATCTTCGGCGAGAACGAGTCCTTCGACCATTACTTCGGCACCTATCCGAACGCGCAGAACCCCGAAGGCGAGCCGACGTTCACCGCGGCGGCGGGCACGCCGACCGTCAACGGTCTCACGTCCGCACTGCTGACGAACAACCCGACGGTGGCGAACACGAAGAACGCGACGGGCACCAACATCAACCCGTTCCGTCTCGACCGTTCGCAGGCCGCCACGGAAAGCCAGAACCACAACTACACGCCGGAACAGCTCGCCGCCGACGACGGCAAGATGGACCTGTATCCGCTGAACACCGGCAATAACGCGGTGGGTTCGGCGAACACGTTCGGCGAGCCGGGCCTCGTGATGGGCTATTTCGACGGCAACACCGTGACCGCGCTGTGGAACTACGCGCAGCACTTCGCGATGAGCGACAACGCGTACACGGACACCTACGGTCCGTCGACGCCGGGCGCGATCTCGGTGGTCTCGGGCCAGCACAACGGCGCCGTGGTGACGTCGAGCGGCGCGGTGGTCACGGGCAGCGCGACGACGAGCCCGTCGACCGACGTGGTGTACGACCTGCAAGGCGGCTGGACGCTGGTGGGCGACCTCGACCCGACCGGCGACGCCTGCACGCTCGCGGCCGGTTCGAGCACGACGGCGGGGATGACCTCGAAGAACATCGGCGATCTGCTGAATTCGAGCGGCGTCACGTGGGGCGGCTTCATGGGCGGCTTCAATCTGCAGACCGTGAACGCGAACGGCACGACGGGCTGCAGCCGCTCGACGTATTCGTCGGTGCTCGGCGCGAGCGAAAACGACTACGTGCAGCATCACGCGTGGTTCCAGTACTACACGACTACGCAGAACCTCGCGCATACGCGTCCGTCGTCGGTGGCGGCGATCGGCTACACCGATCCGCTCGACAACACGGCCACGCCGGTGCATCACCAGTACGACGTGAATGACTTCTTCACGGCGGTCAAGGCGGGCAATTTCCCGTCGGTGAGCTTCCTGAAGGCACCGGCGGTCGCCGACGCCCACCCGGGCAACTCCGATCCGCTCGACGAGCAATCGTTCGTCACCAGCGTCGTGAACTTCCTCCAGCAGCAGCCCGACTGGAAGAACACCGCGGTCATCGTGACCTACGACGACTCGGACGGCTGGTACGACCATCAGTACATCGCGCCGACCACCTCCTCGTTCGACTCGACCTCGGCGGAAACGACGGGCCAGACGACCAAGACGGCCGTGACGGGCGCCGACCAGCTCAACGGCGCGGGCGTCTGCAACGCCACGGGCGCGGTGCAGGGCGCGGGCGTGAACGGCGGCGCCGTCAACGGCCGCTGCGGTCCGGGCACGCGCATTCCGTTCCTCGTGATCTCGCCGTACGCCAAGGCGAACTTCGTCGACGGCACCACCGTGGTCACGCAGTCCTCGGTCGTGCGCTTCATCGAGGACAACTGGCTCGGCGGCGCGCGCATCGGCCAGGGCTCGAACGACGCCAACGCGGGCAGCATCATGAACCTGTTCAACTTCGCGAGCACGTCGCCGATCGCGCCGCTGTATCTCGACTCGAACAAGGGCACGCAGCTCTCGTCGGCGCCCGCCGCCATCACGGGGCCGTCACTCTAGGCGCGCAGCACGTCTGAACGCGCGCAACGTTCGACCATCGACGCGCGTCCCGGCATTCCTGCATCGCCTGAAGCAGCGTTGGGACGCGCTTGCGCATCGGTCCGGCCACGGTCGGACCGATGCTTTTTTACCCGATTCATCGCCCGGCTTTCGCTTCAACTCGCCGCAACTTGCAGCAACTCGCCGGGCCTCGCGGGCATCGCTCATCACTCGCCAATGTCGACGCAATCAACGCAACCGTACCGACCGTCCCCTTCCGCCGATTCCCCCGCGCCCAAGGGGCCGCCCGGAGCCAGCCGCTCACGCGTGCGCCGACGCCTGCTGGCCGGCTGCGCGGTCGTGCTCGCCGCGACGGGCACGATCGCCGGTTATGCCCTCGCTTATCCCGAACGCATGCCCGCCGCCGTGGGCGACGCCGTGGAAGACCTCACCGGCGCGAATCCGCATCCCGTGCAACTCGTCTTGCCGCCGCAGGCGCCGCTGAGCGCGGTCGCGAAACTCGGCAAGCAGATCTTTTACGACACGTCGCTGTCCGCGTCGGGCAAGCAGTCGTGCGCGTCCTGCCATAGCGCGACGCGCGGCTATGGTCCGCCGAACGATCTCGACACGCAGCTCGGCGGCCCGAATCTCGATCGCCAGAGCTACCGTCCGCCGCCCTCGCTCGCCTATCTGTATCGCCAGGCGCCGTTCAGCATCGGCCCCGATGCCGCCGACGCCGCCGCGCCGCCCGACTTCAACGCGCTCGCGCAAGCCGCGAAGGGCACGCAGCGCGCCGACAAGGTCGCGGGCGCGACGCCCGCGACCGTCGCGATGGTGCCGGTGGGCGGCCTGTTCTGGGACGGTCGCGCGGATTCGTACCAGCGCCAGGCGCTCGGGCCGCTGCTCAATCCGACCGAAATGGCGAATCCCGATGCCGCCACGGTCGCCGACAAGCTCGCGCACGCGTCCTACGCGGACGTGTTCCGCAAGCTGTTCGGCCCGCGCATTTTCGACAATCCGAGCCTGCTGACCGCCGAAGCGATGTTCGCGGTCGGCCGCTACGAATTCGAGGAGCCGGACTTCCACGCCTTCACCAGCAAGTACGACGACTGGCTGCAAGGCAAGGCGCGCCTCACGCACGCCGAGCTGCGCGGGCTGCGCCTGTTCAACGATCCGAAAAAGGCCAATTGCGCCGGCTGCCACCTGAGCCAGCCGACCTCCGACGGCCTGCCGCCGCTCTTTACCGACACGCAATACGAAGCGCTCGGCGTGCCGCGCAATCCGCGCCTGGAGGTCAATCGCGATCCGAAGTTCTTCGACCTCGGGCTGTGCGGGCCGATCCGCCAGGACCTCGCGAAGCAGACGCAATACTGCGGCATGTTCCTCACGCCGACGCTGCGCAACAGCGCGAATCGCCACGTGTATTTCCACAACGGCGTCTATCACGATCTCAAGCAGGTGATGGACTTCTACAACCTGCGCAATACCGATCCGGGCAAGATCTATCCGCGCGATGCCTCGGGCAAGGTGCAGGTCTACAACGACATTCCGAAGGCGTGGCAAGGCAACGTCGATTACGCCGATGCGCCGTTCGACCGCAAGCCCACCGATCAGCCCGCGATGTCCGATCAGGATATTCAGGACATCATCGCGTTCATCGGCACGCTCACGGACGGCTACAAGGCGAAGTAGACGCGGCGGCCGCGTTCGAGCGGCTGAATTCGAGCGGCTGCGTTTCAACGAGACGAAAAAAAACGCGCGGAGCAATCCGCGCGTTTTTCGTCGATGGGCGAGTTACCGCCTCACGATCATGCCGTTGCGTTCTCGGCGTTCAGCTTCGTGACCGTGCCCGTCGATGCGTCGTAGCGATAGCCCTGCGCCTCGAGTTGCGCGCTGATCGCCTCGACGATCACGCGCTGCTGGAACTCCTTGCGCAGCAGTTCGTGCTCGGGCTTGAACTGGCTGAGTTCACCGGCAAGACGGCGGCTCAGCGACGCTTCGCCCACGCCACGCGCGTGAATCAGCATCATCTGCTCGTTGGACTGGATCAGCTGCTGCTTCAGGCCGTTCGCGTAGTCGGCCCACTTCTTCAGGTTGTCGCGCGCTTCGTTGATCGCGGTGGCGTGCGTTTGCGCTTCCTGCGCGACCTGCGCCTTCAGCGTTTCGAGCGCCTCGACCGCTGCCGTGTCCTGCTGCGCCGCCGATGCGGCTTCCTGCACTTCCTGTTCGGCCTTGACGATCGCAGCCGCGTTGGCCGCCGCTTCGGCTGCCGCGGATTCCGCGAGCTGCGAGAGTTCGGCCGCGCGCTCTTGCGCTTCCGTCACGCTCGCCGACAGACGCGCGATTTCGGTCGCGCCCGCGTCGCGTTCTTCGGTCAGGCTCGCGACCTGCGTCTGCACGTTGTGCAGTTCGCTGGCGGCGGCATCGCGCTCGGCTTGTGCGCTGCTGACTTCGTCGCGGCGCGCGGCGTGCGCATCCTGCTCGGCTTGCAGCGCGGCGCGGATCGATTCGAGTTCGCTTTCCAGACGCGCGACCTTTTCCGCATGCTCCGCTTCCAGCGCCGCACGTTCGGCTTCGTGATCGACGGCGGGTTCGGCTGCGGCCTGTTCCGCTGCTTGCTCCGCTGCGGCTTGTTCGGCTGCGGCTTGCGCGGCGGCTTCTTCCGCTGCGGCCTGCTCGGCTGCTGCCTGCTCCGCTTCGGCCTGCGCTGCGGCTTGTTCCGCCGCCGCTTGCTCAGCTGCGGCCTGCTCAGCGGCTTGTTCGGCTGCCGCTTGTTCCGCTGCGGCCTGCTCGGCTGCGGCCTGCTCTGCCGCCGCCTGGTCCGCCGCCGCCTTTTCCGCTGCAGCCTGTTCCGCCGCCGCTTGCGCCGCCGCCTGTTCAGCCGCCGCGCGTTCCGCTGCCGCTGCATGTTCCGCCACGATCTGCTGCGCAGCGGCCGTAGCGGCTGCGGCGATCTCGGCCTGGCGCACGGCCTCGGCCTCGGCGGCTTCGCGCGCCGCGCGCTCCGCCGACAACTCCGAAACGGCCTGCTCCAGCTCGGCTTCGAGCGTCGTGACGCGCTCGGTCAGTTCCTGCACGCGCTTTTCGGCAGCATCGGTGCGCTGCACGGCCAGTGCGATGTCTTCGTCCAGACCGCTGCCGGCGTCGACCTTCGCTTCGTAGGCGCTCGTCATCCGATCCAGCTGGACTTGCAGCGAATCCAGTTCCTGCACGGTGTTCTGCAATTCGGCCAGCGCGTCGTCGCGCTCGCTGCACGCATCCTCGACGCGCTCGCGCATCGACACCAGACGGCGCGCCACCGCGCGCTCCGCTTCATCCTGCGCCGACGTCCACAGACGGTCGAGCGCGTCGCGCATCGTTTCGGTGACGGCGTCGGGCAAGGTCGGACGCTCGCTGACCTGCGGCACGCGCGGCGCACGCGCCTCGCGCCACTTGCGCAGCGACGCGGCGACAGAGACCACCGAACCGGTATGCACTTCCGACCAGATGGCCACGGGCGACACCGTCTGGCCATCTTCAGCCATCCGGTCCGCGATTTCAGCGACGAGTTCATCGGTGATCGCAATGCTGCTGCTAGACATATCCGCCTCGATAACGCTAAGAAAAGTTGACGATCGACGAAGACCGCTCGCCGATCGGTGGTGAGCCGAGCTCCCCGCAATATGAAAATTGTCGGCGCTCGACCCCAAAGTTAATTGGCGGAAAAGCCGGGGGAACGGGGACGTATTCACGCAATTGAATGACGTCGCCGCAGATAGTGGGGCCGCATTTTATAAAGCGCTCCCGCGATCTTCAAGGCGTAATTTCGACGCGTTTGACGTGCCGGCCGGCCCGCTTTTGTCTGTCGAATCGCCGACAAAAACGCCATCCGGCGCGTGCACGACTCGCTATCATGAATCATCGCCGCCCCGTTTCTACACCCGCTTTATCCTGCTTTACCCCGCTTCCTCGCGCCTCGCCGCAGTGCTCCACTTCGCCGTGCCCTGCATGGCAGCGGCACGCAGGCCGGCGCGCGATCCCCCGGAAGCATACCGGACTCACGCAGCCCATGAACTCGACCTTCGCGCGCAAACGGCCCGCGCCACCCGAACGGCCCGGGCTGCGCCAACGCGCGCCGCGCCTGCCGGGCGCCGTCGGCACCATCGCCATCGCGCAGCTGTTCGGCACTTCGCTGTGGTTCAGCGCGAACAGCACCGCGGCCGACCTCATGCGCATCTGGCATGCCACTGCCGCCGATATCGGCTGGCTCACGAGCGCGGTGCAGATCGGCTTCATCCTCGGCACGCTGACGATCTCCTCGACCGGCGCGGCCGACCGCTACCCCGCCAGCCGCATCTTCGTGCTGAGCGCGGTGGCCGGCGCGGGCTTCAATCTCGCGTTCGCGTGGCTCGCGGGCGGGCTCGTGAGCGGCGGTGCGCTGCGCTTTTGCGTGGGCGTGTGCCTCGCGGGGATCTACCCGATGGGCATGAAGCTGATCGTGAGCTGGGCGCCCGACAAAACCGGCCAGGCGCTCGCGCAACTCGTCGCCATGCTGACGCTCGGCACGGCGCTGCCGCACGCGATGCGCCTCGTCGGCGCGGGCTTTCCGTGGCAGCTCGTGATCACGGCGTCGTCGGCGCTCGCGCTGCTCGGCGCGGCGCTCGTCGGCTCGCTCGGCGACGGGCCGCACACGCGCGTACGCGCGCTCGCTGCGTCCCCCGATGACCATGCGGCCCGCGCGCCAGCCGCTGCGAGCGCGTGGTCGATGTTCCGCATTCGCCCGTTTCGCGCGGCGACGTTCGGCTATTTCGGCCACATGTGGGAGCTTTACGCGTTCTGGACGACGGTGCCGCTGCTGGTCTCGCGCACCGCGCTCGCGGCGGCGTTTCCACGGCTCGGCGTGTCGGGTGTGGCGTTCTGCATCATCGGTATCGGGTCGATCGGCACGTTGATCGGCGGGTCGTTATCGAGGCGCGCGGGCAGCGCACGCATCGCACTGGGCGCGCTCGCGATTTCCGGTTCGTGCGCGCTGACGTTCTCGCTCGCGTGGCGTCATCTGCCGCCCGCCGCGCTCGGCGCGCTGCTGTTGTTGTGGGGCGCAACGGTGGTAGCCGATTCGCCGCAGTTCTCGGCGCTCGCCGCGAAGGCGTGCCCGCCCGGCTCCGTGGGCGGCGCGCTGGCGATCCAGAATTCGATCGGCTTCGCGATCACGGTCGTGTCCATCGCGGCCACAACCGCGCTGTTCGGCCATATCGGACTCGACGCGACCTGGCTGCTCGTGCCCGGCCCCGTTCTGGGCTTGCTCGGTTATACGGCGACGATACGTGGGGGACGCGGCGAGCGCGGCTGATCGCGAGTCTTGCACAACACTCAGCATGGCTAAGTAATTTCACGCGCCGCGACCGTCGCCGTTGCGCCGAAGGTTCGATTCCAACTGTAGACATCGACCACGCCTTCGCGTTGTGAACGGCAACTCGTTGGCCGCAAGCGAAAGATTCTGTTCAAGATCCGCCAGCGTCACAACCGCGACAATCTTTTCGCGCGCTAAAGAAACTATGGCACGCACGCCTTCGCGCATTGCCTGCATCACCCGCATCGCCCGCGCCGCATTCGGCGATGCCATGCTTTCTGCTTATCCTGTCATCGATTGTCATGATCGGGCCGCCGAACCCGCGCCATCGAAACGAAAAAGATGCTAAGAACACGGTTCCGAAATCGCGGCGGGCCGTCCGCCGCGCCCGCTTTTTTTCCCGCTTTTTTCCCGTCTCTTTCGATGAACGCCATGTCCTTACCTTTACTTACCCGTCGCGCGGGCGCGTTCGCCGTTGCGCTCGTCCTGCTCGCGGGGCTCGCGCTGCTGCGCGCGGCGCCCGCCCTCGCCGATCCCGGCACGGCATTGCCCGTGGTCGCGCCGGTGCTGAGCTGCGAAGCGCTCGCCCAAACGAAGCTCGATGCCGCCGTCGGCGCCGCCGTCGCGATCGAAACGAAACGCGTGAACACCGCGCAAGGCGAGTTCTGCGAAGTGAGCGGCACGATCGCGCCGTCGATCGGCTTCAAGCTCGACCTGCCGACGCAAAAGTGGACGCAACGCTATCTCCAGGCCGGTTGCGGCGGCCTGTGCGGCCAGATCAACGCGAGCATCGGCAATGCGGGCGATTGCCGTCCCGCACTCGACGGCGAATTCGCCGTCGCCGCCACCGACATGGGCCACACGGGCCGCATGGGTTCGCCCGACGAAAGCGCGTTCGCCGCCGATCCGCAAAAGCGCATCGATTTCGCTTATCGCGCGAATCACGTGACGGCGCTGGCGTCGAAAGCGCTGATGCGCGCGTTTTACGGCGTCGCGCCGCGTTATGCGTATTTCTCCGGCTGTTCCGATGGCGGCCGCGAAGCGCTGATGGAAGCGCAGCGTTATCCCGAGGACTTCGACGGCATTTCAGCGGGCGCGCCCGCGATGCTGTTCCAGATCCAGAATTCGTTCTTCCACGCGTGGACCGTGGCGGCCAATCGCGACCGCAACGGCAAGCCGATCCTGCTCGCGCCGAAGCTGCGCGTGCTGCACGACGCGGTGATCGCGCATTGCGACACGCTCGACGGCGTCAAGGACGGCCTGCTGAGCGATCCGCGCGCGTGCCGCGTTCAACAAAGCTGGGTCGCGTGCAAGAGCGGCGCGGCCGATACCGCGCACTGCCTCACGCCCGCCGAATGGTCGGTGGCGCAGAAGATCTACGCGGGACCGACCGACGCCGCCGGTCATCGCTTCCTGCCGGGCGGCCTCGAACCCGGCTCGGAACTCATGTGGGGCTCGTTCGTGCCGCGCGACGCCAACGCGCACGTGATGTCCGAAGCGCTTTACACGAGCATGGTGCCGGTGGTCAATCTCGCGCCCTCGCAGGCCGAATCGAGCGCCACGACCTTCCCGTTCACGACGGCGCAATTCACGCGCATGCAGGAACTGCATCCGCTCAACGACGCGACCAATCCCGATCTGCGGGCGTTCTCGGCGCGCGGCGGCAAGCTCATCATGTGGCACGGCTGGGCCGACTTCTCGATCGCGCCGATGATCTCCATCGCCTACTATCGCGCCGTGCAGGCCGAGCTGGGCGCCGCCGCGACCGACCGTTTCCTGCGCCTCTTCATGATTCCGGGCGTGGGCCATTGCGGCGGCGGCGACGGCTTCGCGCAAGTCGATACGCTGAGCCCGCTGATGTCGTGGGTCGAGCGCGGCACGGCGCCCGCGAGTTTGCACGCGGATCGCATCGCGTCGAGCGCGGGCGGCTTCGGGCCGCCGCCGGGCGCCGCTGGTGCCTCTGGTGCCGCGGGGGCTTCCAGTGCGAGCGCCGCGCACGGCGCGCCGCCGATGGACGGCCCGCAAGGCGGCAGTGACGGACGTGGTAGCGGCATGGGCTCGCACGCGGCGCTGCCGCCCGCGGCGATCCCGAATCAGCCGGCACTCGCGAGCCGCCCGATCTATCCGTTCCCGCAGATCGCGCACTATCTCGGCAAGGGCGATCCGAAACTCGCGTCGAGCTACGGCCCCGCGGCGAGCCCCGTGAAGGAACCCGCGTCGATCGACTGGTACGGCGCGTTCATGCTGCGCCCGGGCTTCCAGAAACAATACGTCGTGCGCGACGACACGCTGTTCCCGTTGCCGCAGCAATAACGCCATGACAGTACGCGACGTGCACGGCTTGCACGTCGCGCGACATCATTCATCCTCGAAGGAAAACATCACCATGACGCAACCCGCTTCCGCCACGCCCGCCTGGCGCGCCGATCCGCTCACCTGGGGCCACGGCCCGCGCGTGTTCGAAGTCTTTCTCGAACCGACCTGCCCGTACTCGGTGCGCGCGTTCGGCAAGCTCGACGCCCTGCTCGAAGCGGCCGGCGCTGACAACATCACCGTCAAGATCCGCCTGCAATCGCAGCCGTGGCACATGTATTCGGGTGTGATCGTGCGCTGCATCCTGGCGGCGTCGACGCTGCCGGGCGGCAAGGAAAACGCTAAAGCCGTGCTGGCCGCAGTGGCCGCGCATCGCGAGGAATTCGAATTCGAGCGTCATGGCGGCGGCCCGAACATGGACGCGACGCCCAACGACATCATCGCGCGTATCGAACGCTATAGCGGCCTCGCGCTGCGCGAAGCATTCGCGATTCCCGGACTCGACAGCGAAGTGAAATGGCACGCGAAATACGCGCGTCAGAACGGCATCCACGTGTCGCCGACTTTCATGATCGACGGGCTCGTCGATCCGAAGATCAGCAGCGGCGATGAGGTTGCCGCGTGGGCCGAGCGTCTGCGTTAAGGCGCCAAGGCTTAACGCACTGTGAACATCGACCGCGCTCGCGGTCGATGTCTAACGCACTGAACGCACCGCTGTTGCTTGCCGTGCGTTCGATAAACCTGTCGGTTGACGTCGGTGCTAATTGGGCAACGCTCGCCGCGCTGGGCAGTTAGTTGCAGATGTAGCGCAAAAAAATCGGCGACCGACTTGAATCGATCGCCGATCTTCGCGTCGCCCGTCACGGTGCACCGAGACGCGCGAGCTTCAGAAAGCGGTAATAGACGGTTTCGGCGTTATACACCGCGATCACGAGCCCCGCGCGGCCGTCGAGAAAACCCCGGCGCAGCAGATACGTGCGGACGAACGCCCACAGGCCACGCCCGAGCGCCTTGCTCACGCTGCTGCGCTTCGCGCTCGCGCGGCGCTGCTCCGCGCCGAGCGTCGAGTACAGATCCATCTTGCGCAGCACGGTCCCGACGTCATCGTACGAGTAGTGCATCAGCTTGCCCGTGAGGCGGCGCGACGGTGCGTCGTAGACCACGCGCTCGTGCACGAGGTCGGTCGAAAAGCGCGCCACGTCGCGCGGAAACAGGCGCGGAATCCAGTCGGGATACCAGCCCGAGTGATAGATCCATTGGCCGCAAAAACTCGACAGCCGGTCGACGGCATAGACCACTTGATCGGGCTGGGCAATCGCCTCGCGAATCGATTGTGCGAGTTCGGGCGACACCTCTTCATCGGCGTCGATGGACAAAATCCACGGCGTGGACAACGCCTCGATCGCGCGATTCTTCTGCGCGCCGAAACCGGGCCAGTCGGTTTCGATCACGCGCGCGCCATACTGCCGCGCGATATCCAGGGTGTCGTCGGTGCTGCCGCTGTCGAGCACGACGATTTCGTCGGCGAAGCGCACGGATTGCAGGCATTTCGCCAGATGCTTTCCGGCGTTCAGGGTGATGATCGCTACGCCTAGCTGCGATGCTTTCAAGTTGTCCTCAACATCCTGCGTGACTGCAACATCGGAAGATGCGCGCACGGCGAACCGCCACGTTTCCGTGACCGATTCGCCGTGCGCGCGTCAGGTCGATCAGGCAACGCGGTTCGCGTTCGGCACGACGATCGCGCCGTGAGGGCCACCGCCACCACCGCCGCCAGGGCCGCCGCCGAAACCACCACCGCCACCGCCGCCAGGACCACCGCCCGGACCCCAGGCACCCGGGCCACAAAACGGCCACACGCAGCAACCGCCGAGCGCGGCCGCCACTGCAATCGCGCCTGCCAGCGCCAGCAACTTCTTCATGGAAACTCTCTTCATCAGGCAATCAAACAAAAACAACAAGCTGATTCCTATGCTTGCAGAATTCATCCGCAGCTTGTTTACGCAGCGTTACGGGTTCTTTCCGCATCTGACTCTGAAGATTTGTAATACCAGGGAAGTTATGGAAAGCATTCTCCTGAACGCGCATGCCGTCGCGCGCCGCGCACGCCGAATCGGCACGGCGCGCCTGAAAATTCAGCCGCCGACCTCAAGACAATCGATAAGCATGCCGAATCATCATGAAGTCGTTACCGCATTCCTCATACGTATTGCAGCCCAACTCTCCGTTACACGAATCGCGCTTCGTCGAGATCGGCGATCAGCGTCGGGCCGACCGGCTGCCAGCCGAGCCGCGCGCGCGTAAGGGCGCTCGACGCAGGCATGTCCATGCCGACGAACATTCCCATCCAGCCGAAATGCGCCGCCGCCTCGGCGGGCGCGATCGACACAGCCGGCAGTCCGAGCGCGCGCGACAGCGACTCGGCGATCGCGCGGCTCGTCACGCCCTCTTCGCCCACGGCGTGATAGCGCGCGCCCGGCGCGCCTTTTTCGAGCGCGAGCCGATACAGGCGCACCACGTCGGAAAGATGACCGGCCGGCCAGCGGTTCTGGCCCTCGCCCACATAGCCGCACACGCCCTTCTCGCGCGCCACGGCGACGAGCGGCGTGATGAGCCCTTGCCGATACGGGTTGTGAACCTGCGGCAGACGCAGCACGCGCACGTCGAGGCCCGCGTCGAGCAGTTCCTGCCCCGTCATTTCGGATGCGATACGCGGATTCGGATGGCTCGTGTTGTAGACGTCCTCGCTGGCCGGCTCGCCATGATGACCGCCGCCGATGCCCGTGCCCGAGGTGATGATGAGCGGACGGTTCGAGCCCGCGAGCGCCGAGCCGAGCGCGCGGATCGCGAGACGATCCTTCTCGCAGTTCTCGACGAAGCGCGAAAAATCGTGATCGAACGCCGTGTGAATCACCGCGTCCGCTTGCGCCGCGCCGTTGCGCAGGCTATCCAGATCCTCGAGCGTGCCGCGATGCACCTGCGCGCCCGCTTCGACGAGCGCTTGCGCGCCCGCATCGGAACGCGTCATGCCGAGCACGTCGTGGCCCGCGTCGATGAGTTCGCGCGTGAGTGCCGAGCCGATGAAACCGGTCGCGCCGGTCAGAAAGATACGCATGTGCTACTCCTTGGTCGTGGAGCGCGTACTATCTGCCGTTTCGCTATACCGTTAAAGTAGTGAGATCATCATATTAAGATGGTTAACAGGATAGCCCCCAAGCTAGCCCCAGGATAGCCAATATGCCTTCCACCGCTGCCTCGGTCGCCTCGCTCGGCGACTTTCTCAAGCGCTGCCGCACGCGGCTCGATCCCGCGAGCTTCGGCTTCAGCGGCCGCCGCCGCACGCCCGGCCTGCGCCGCGAGGAAGTCGCGCAGCGCGCCCATATCAGCCCCACCTGGTACACGTGGCTCGAACAAGGGCGCGGCGGCGCGCCTTCGCCCGAGGTGCTCGATCGCATCGCGGGCGCGCTGATGCTCACCGATCCCGAGCGCGAGCACCTCTTCATGCTCGGTCTCGGACGGCCGCCGGAAGTGCGTTACCGGCCCGTCGAGGGCGTCAATCCGCGCCTGCAACGGCTGCTCGATTCGCTGCAATACAGCCCGGCCATCATCAAGACGGCCACCTGGGACGTGGTGGCGTGGAACCGCGCCGCCGCCATCGTGCTGACCGATTACAGCAAGCTGCCGCCCGGCCAGCGCAACATTCTGCGCTTCCTGTTCTGCAATCCCGACGTGCGCGCCAAGCAGCACGACTGGGACGCGGTGGCGCGTTTCGTGGTCGGTGCGTTCCGGGCCGACGTCGCGCGCGCCGGGCTCGTCTCCGCCGTCGGCGAACTGGTTGACGAGCTTTGCAGCCTGAGCCCGGAATTCGACGCGCTGTGGCGCAGCCATGAAGTGCACGATCATGGCGAGGCCCACGGCGTGAAGCGGCTGCACCATCCCACGCTCGGGCTGGTGGAACTGGAGCAGTCGGCGTTTTCCGTCGATGGCCGCCCGGACCTGCATATGCTCGTGTACAACCCGCTCGGCGCGGAAACGGCCGCGCGCATCCGGGTGCTGATCGAGGCGGCCGCGTCGGACGATTCAGCGGGCGATTCAGCGGGCGGTTCAGTGGCCGATTCAGAGATTGAACGCGTCGCGCACGAGCCCGCCGTGCGATAAGCTAGGCCTATGGATATCCGGCAACTCAAGTACTTCGTCGCCATCGTCGATTGCGGCAGTCTCTCCAAAGCGGCCAAGCGCCTGTGCGTCGCGCAGCCGTCGCTGAGCCAGCAGGTCGCGAACCTCGAAGGCGAGCTCAAGAGCCAGTTGCTGCTGCGCAGCCATCAGGGCGTGCAGCCCACCGAGGCGGGCCGCGCGCTCTATCTGCGTGCGCGCGACGTGCTGCGCCAGGTCGAGGAAATCCCGCTCGCCGTGCAGGTGAAGGGCACCGAATCGGGCCAGGTCGCCATCGGCCTGCCGACCAGCGTCGCCGTGGTGTTCGCGCTACCGCTCTACGACTACGTGCGGCGTCACTACCCGGGCATCCGCCTGCATATCGTCGAGGGCATGAGCGGCTATCTCGCCGAGCTGATGGCGAACGGCCGCCTCGACATGGCGATCCTGTTTCGCGAAGCCGAAACGCGCGGCATCGCCGTGCGGCCGTTATTCGAGGAAAACCTGTACGCGTTCGGCGACATCGAAGGCATCGACGCGGGCGCCGACGTGCCATTGCGGCGACTCGCCGACGTCCCGCTGGTGCTGCCGAGCGCCGCGAACGGCCTGCGCCTGCTGATCGAACGCGCCTTCGCGCGCGAAGGCATCGAGCCCAGAGTGGTCGCCGATATCGACTCGCTGCCCACCATGCTCGCCATCGCGCGCCAGGGCGGCGGCGTCACGCTGGTCTCGTCCGACGCGTTCGGCCATTCCGCCGACCAGCATCTGATCCACCGCCTCGTCGAGCCCGAGATCTCGCGGGCCGTGGCGCTGTGCGTGCCCAACGCGCTGCCGACCAGCGCGGCCTCGCTGGCGATCCAGAAAGTGGTCGAGCAACTCGTTGCCGAACTCGTGGAAAGCGGCGTCTGGGCGGGCGTGCTGCCCGGCCGTTCCTCCCCGCGCGCGCGGCGCTGAACGCGCCCCTGACAGAAACGCTATAGGTTCCACCTATACCCGATAGCCGCAATCGGTATTTCACGGCGCGCGCGCCGCCGGTTAGATTGTCTCCTTCGATTCGATAGAAAACGTCCGTGAGGCGTTCGAAGGAGACGCATGTACACCCAGATATTCGATCCGGTCGCGCATTCCGTCGCGGCTTCCGCCGCGTTCGCGGCTCTCCCGCTGCTCACCCTGTTCGTGTTGCTCGGCGTGCTGCGCCTGCCCGCACGCTGGGCCGCGCTCGCCTCGCTGATCGTTTCGATGATCGTCGCCGCGCTCGTCTACGGCATGCCCGGCGGCCAGGTCGTGAGCGGCGCGCTCGAAGGCGCGGCCATCGGCTTCTTCCCGATCATCTGGATCGGCATCAACGCGATCTGGCTGTTCAAGCTCACCCAGGCGAGCGGCCACGCCGACGTGCTGCGCCGCGCGCTCGCCCATGTGAGCCCCGACCAGCGCGTGCAGGCCGTGCTGATCGCGTTCTGCTTCGGCGCACTGCTCGAAGCGCTCGCGGGCGGCGGCGCGCCGGTCGCGATCTGCGCCGTGCTGCTGATCTCGCTGGGCGTCGAGCCGATCAAGGCCGCCACCGTCTGCCTGCTCGCCGACACCAGCCCGGTCGCGTTCGGCGCGCTCGGCCTGCCGATCACCGTGCTCGCCAAAATCACGCGCCTGCCGGTGCACGACATCAGCGTGATGGTCGGACGCCAGGCGCCGCTGCTCTCGCTGTTCATTCCGCTCATGCTCGTGTTCATTCTCGACGGCCGGCGCGGACTCAAGGAAGTCTGGCCGCTCGCAGCGGTCGCCGGGTTCGCCTTTGCGTTCGCGCAGTTCGCGGGCTCGATGGTGCTGCCGGTGGAACTCGTCGATATCGTCGCGGCGCTGTTCTGTGCGGGCGCGTCGATTGCCTTTCTGCGCGCATGGTCGCCGGCCGTGCTGCGCAGCGATCTCGCTGCGGCCAGCGGCGGCGCACGCAACAAGTCTGACGCACGCGGCGAAAACGCCGGCGGCGCAGGCCTGCAAGGCGGCGCGCTCGCGATGCCGATGACGGGCGGCGGCGCGTCGTTCGAAGCCGCCGCAAAGCGTGATGCGCGTGACGCACGTAACGCACAACGCCACGCCTTTACCGACACTCCGCGCGACTCCACCGCCGAAGTCCTGCGCGCGCTCGCCCCTTACGCCGCCGTGATTCTCGTCGTCGCGGCGACGCAGATCGGCTTCGTCGCGCACGCCATGGGCGCGCTGACCTCGGCGTTCGCGTGGCCGGGTCTGCATGTCGTCGATCCGAAGGGCGCGGCGGTGTCCGCCGTCAACGCGAAGTTCGAATGGCTGCTCTCCGCAGGCTCGATCGTGCTGATCGCGGGCGCACTCTCGGTGCCGCTGCTCAAGCTCGACGTGCGCACCGCCGCCCGCACTTACGTGAAGAATCTGCACGAACTGCGCTGGGCCGTGTTCACGGTCTGCTGCGTGGTGGGCGTCGCGTACATCATGAATCTCTCCGGGCAAATCGTGACGCTCGGCATCTGGGCGGCGCGCGCGGGCACGGCCTTCGCGCCGGTCTCGCCGGTGCTCGGCTGGTTCGCGACGGCGCTCACGGGCTCCGACACCTCGGCCAACGCACTGTTCGGCATGCTGCAGCTGACGACCGCGCATCACACCGGCCTCTCCGACATTCTGCTGACCGCCGCCAACACCTCGGGCGGCGTGGTAGGCAAGGCGATCTCGCCGCAGAACCTCGCCGTGGGCGCGGTCGCGGTGGGCCTCGTGGGCCGCGAAGGCATGCTGTTCCGCCGCGTGGCGGGCTGGACCGTGCTGATGATCGCCGCGCTCAGCCTGCTCGTCTGGGCGCAGTCCACGCCGCTGCTCGGCTGGATGGTGCCGTAAGCAATGTTGTCCTAACTATTTTTATCGCCGTAAAGTCAGACCCGTATTTCGCGTCGCGCGGCCCGCACGATTCATTCAAGTGCAGGCCGCCGCGCCGCAAACCCGCAAGGAAACCCGACGTCATGCACAACTCCGCTCTCCCGCTCGCCGACATCACGGTCGTCTCGATCGAACAGGCCATCGCCGCGCCGCTCGCCAGCCGTCATCTCGCCGACTGGGGCGCGCGCGTCATCAAGATCGAGCGACCGGGCGCGGGCGACTTCGCGCGCGGCTACGACACGGCGATGGACGGCCTGTCGAGCCAGTTCGTCTGGACCAACCGATCGAAGGAGAGCCTCGCGCTCGACATCAAGGATGAGCAAGGCCAGGAAACGCTAGAAGCGCTGCTCGCGCGCGCCGACGTGTTTATCCAGAACCTCGCGCCGGGCGCCGCGAAGCGTCAGGGCCTCGACGCGAAGTCGCTGGTCGAGCGCTTCCCGCGCCTGATCGCCTGCGATATTTCGGGCTACGGCAGCGGCGGCCCGTACAGCGAGAAGAAGGCCTACGACCTGCTCGTGCAGTGCGAAACCGGCTTTCTCTCGATTAACGGCACGCCCGAGACGCCCTCGAAATGCGGACTCGCGATCGCCGATATCGCCACGGGCATGTACACGCTCAACGGCATCCTGATGGGCCTGCACCAGCGCGCGCGCACGGGCCGCGGCATGGCGTTCGAAGTCTCGCTGTTCGACGCGATGACCGAGTGGATGAGCTATCCCGCCTACTACACGCGCGGACGCGGCGAACCCGTGCCGCGCAGCGGCGCGCGCCACGCGACCATCGCGCCGTATGGCCCGTTCGCGGCCGGCGACGGCAAGACGGTGTTCTTCGGCATACAGAACGAACGCGAATGGCGCAGTTTCTGCGAGGTCGTGCTCGGCGACGCCAGCGTGGCGACCGATCCGCGTTACGTGACGAACTCGCTGCGCCTCGCGAACCGCGACGCGCTCGAGCGCGGCATCACCGAGCGCTTCGCCGCGTGGACCAGCGACGAAGTGCTCGCGCGCCTCGACCGCGCCGCCATCGCCAACGGCAAGATGAACGATGTCGACGCGCTGCTCGAACACCCGCAACTCGTCGAGCGCGAGCGTTATCGCAGCGTGGGCACCGAGCGCGGCGCGATGGACATGTTCCTGCCAGCCGTGACGATCGCGGGCGTGGAGCCGGTGATGGGGCCGGTGCCAGCCGTTGGTCAGCATACCGAATCGATTCTCGCGGAAATCGCCGAATACACCGAACACGCCGAACGTGCCACGCAACGGAGCGAAGCATGAACGCGCCGCGCGTCACCCGCACCGTGCTCGCGGTGCCCGGGCATCGGGAAAACATGCTGCAATCGTCGGCCGCGAGCGAAGCGGATGCGGTGTTCATCGACCTCGAAGACGCCGTGCCGCTCGACAAGAAACGCGAAGCGCTCGACGGCGCCGTGCACGCGCTCAACACGCTCGACTGGGGCGGCAAATGGGTGTCGGTGCGGATCAACACGTCGGCGCATGGCATCGCCGTGCATGAAGTGGAAACGCTCGTGCGCGACGCAGCACGGCTCGACGCCGTGCTCGTGCCGAAGGTGGAAAACATCGCGACGGTGCACGAAGTCGAGCGGCTGCTGCGCGCGCGGCCCGCGAAGCTGGCGCCCATCGCGATCGAAGCGCTGATCGAAACGGCACGCGGGCTCGTCTGCGTCGACGACATCGCAGCATCGAGCGAGCGGCTCGTGGCGCTGCATTTCGGCGTCGGCGATTTCGCGGCGTCGATCGGCGCGCGCACAGTGGAGATCGGCGGCACGCACGCCGGTTACGCACACACGCTCAAGAACGAAGTGGGCAACTACGACACGAGCGCGCTCGACCTCTGGGCCTATCCGATGATGCGCTTGCTGGTGGCCGCACGTGCGTTCGGCCTGCGCGCCATCGACGGTCCGTGCGGAGCGTTCCGCGACGCCGTGCTCACGCGCGCGTGGGCGCTGAAGGCGGCGGCGATGGGTTACGACGGCAAGCAGGTCATTCACCCCTCGCAGATCGCGCCGACCCGCGCGGCCTTCTCGCCGACCGACAACGAAGTGCGAGACGCGCGGCGCACGATCGAGGCGCTGGAGGAGGCACAAGCCGCCGGACTCGCCGCTGTATCGCTCGACGGCAAGCTCGTCGATTTCGCCAATGTGCGCATGGCGCAGCGCGTGCTGGCGATGGCGGGTGCTTGATCAACGCTCCAGCTCCGCGCACTTTCACCACGTCACATCACCAGCTCACGCCGCCCGCGCCTCGCGCCGCACCGCTTGCGGCGGCACGCCGAAACCGCGCATGAACGCCTCACGCATATGGCGCCGGTCGCGAAAGCCGGTTTCGCGCGCGATCACATCGAGCGGATGCGCGCTCTGCTCGATCATCAATCGCGCCGCTTCGAGCCGCAGCCCCTCGATCGCGCGCGCGGGCGACTGTCCCGTTTCCGCCGTAAACACGCGGCTAAACTGACGCGGACTCAGATGCACGGCCTCGGCCAGCGTCTCCACCGTGAGCGGCGTGCCGAGATTGCGCCGCGCATACTCCAGCGCGTTTTGAATGCGGTCCGACTTGGGCGCGAGATCGAGCATTTCCGAATGCTGCGACTGCCCGCCCGAGCGGCGCTGATGCATCACGAGCTTGTGCGCGACCGAACGCGCCACGTCCGCGCCCAGATCCTTCTCCACCATCGCGAGCGCGAGATCGAGCCCGGCGGTCATGCCCGCCGACGTCCACACCGGCCCATCGACGATATAGATGCGGTCCTCCTCCACGCGCACCGCCGGATGGCGCGCCTGCATTTCGCGGGCGACCGCCCAGTGCGTGGTGGCGCGCCGCCCGTCGAGCAGCCCCGCCTCGGCCAGCACGAAGCCGCCTGTGCAGATGCCCGCCACGCGCCGCGCGCGCGTGCTCGCGCGGCGCAGGTACGCCAGTTCCTCCTCCGATGCGGGCATGGCGACGGGATCGATCACGCCGGCCACCATCCACGTATCCATCTGCCGACGCGGCGGCGCCGGCAGCGTTCGCACGCTCATGCCGAACGACGAGCGCACTTCGCCGCCCGCGATCGAATAGTTTTCTAACGTGTAGAACGCATCGCCGGCCGCTTCGTTGGCGAATTCGAAAACGGTCTGCGTCGCGATCGCCATCACCTGAAAACCGTCGCACAGCAGATAACCGATGCGATGCATGACGCGCTCCTTGCAAGTTGTCCGACGAAAGGCCGCTTTTCGGCCCATGTCCCGAATCACTACCCTATACGTCATTTCGGCCACGGTCAATCGGGACCAGAATGGCTCCACGCATTCAACGCATCCAACCGGATCGACGGATCAGCGGACTACACAAGGAGCCATCGTCATGAACACAGCAACGCAAGCCAGCGCCGAATACCGCGGTACGGCGCTCGTCACGGGCGCGTCGTCGGGCATCGGCGCGATCTACGCGCAGCGTCTCGCGCAACGCGGCTACGACCTCGTGCTGGTCGCCCGCGACCGCACGCGTCTGGACGCGCTCGCCGAACGCATCACCAACGAGACGCAGCGCAGCGTGGAAGTGCTCGACGCCGATCTCGGCGAACGCGCGTCGCTCGCCCGCGTCGAGACCAAACTGCGCGAGGACGCCAGCATCACGCTGCTGGTCAACAACGCGGGGATCGGCACGCATACGCCGCTGATCGCGAGCGACGTCGATCACATGACGCGCATGATCGACCTGAACGTGACCGCGCTCACGCGTCTGACCTATGCCGCCGTGCCCGGCTTCGTGGCGCGCGGACACGGCGCGGTCATCAATATCTCGTCGATCGTCGGCATCGCGCCGGAGATCCTCAACGGCGTCTACGGCGGCACCAAGGCCTTCGTGCTCGCGTTCAGCCAGTCGCTGCATCACGAACTCGCGAGCCAGGGCGTGCGCGTCCAGGCCGTGCTGCCGGGCGCGACCGCCACCGACTTCTGGGAAACGGGCGGCCTGCCGCTCGCGCAACTCGACAGCGCGATCGTCATGTCGGCGCCCGACATGGTCGATGCTGCGCTCGCCGGTTTCGAGAACCGCGAACTCGTGACGATTCCCTCGCTGCACGACGTCGCGCAATGGGACGCGTTCGAAAGCGCACGCCGCGCGATGTCCTCGCATCTTTCCAGCAACACGCCCGCCGCGCGCTATCACGTGACGTCGCGCTAACACCTCGCCCATCAATCAGGAGTCTTGATCATGAAAACCACCGGCAATACGATCTTCATCACGGGCGGCACCTCGGGCATCGGACGCGGTCTCGCCGAAGCCTTCCATCGGCTCGGCAACCAGGTCATCATCGCGGGACGCCGCCAGGCGCTGCTCGACGACGTCGCGCGCGCAAATCCGGGCATCGACACCGTGCAGCTCGATATCAACGACGCCGCGCAGATCCGCGCCGTGGCGCAGCAGGTGATCGCACGCCATCCCTCGCTGAACGTGGTGATCAACAACGCGGGCATCATGCCGTTCGACGACGCGGGCGGCGCGCTCGACGACGTCCAGGCCGTGCGCATGATCGAAACCAATCTGCTCGGCCCGGTGCGCGTGAGCGCCGCCTTCGTCGAGCATCTGAAGCAGCAGCCCGAGGCGACGATCATCAACAACAGTTCGGTGCTCGCCTATGTGCCGCTCGCGGCCACCGCGCTCTATTCGGCGACCAAGGCGGCGATCCATTCGTACACGCTCTCGCAGCGCTTCGTGCTGCGCGACACCAGCGTGCGCGTGCTCGAAATCGCGCCGCCGTGGGTGGACACCGATCTGATCCGCAAGAGCGGCGACCCGCGCGCGATGCAGCTCGACGCCTTCATCGCCGAAACCCTGGCCGCGCTGCCCGGCGCGCAAACCGAAGTGCTGGTGGAGTCCGCGAAGGCGTTTCGCGCGAACCCCGGCGTGAACGAACACGGCTTCATCGCGCAGTTCAACCAGGCCGTGATCGACGATCCGCTGCCGGTCTGATCCCCTTCCGTTCCGAGCTCCTCCCTCGCGCCGCGCAGCGCCCCGTCACCGCACGTGGCGCGCTGCGCGCAGCGCATCATTTCTCGCCGAAAGTCCGCCATTTTCGCGCGCCTTACCGCTTCTTTCCCCTTTGCCGCACCGCACCCCACGTTTCCCCCAGGGTGACACTTTCCGTACGACCGTACAAAAATGCTCCCGTCTGACATCCCTGAGGACGACGTTGCAAGCCCATCGGGTTACGGAGAGGCAATCGGTGAACGAGCAGCCGCATCAACCTGCATTCCGACACAGTTCCGCGCCGCGCCGACACAATCGCGCCCGCTCAACTGGCCTCGCCGACACGGCGTCCCTCCCCGCTTCACCGCAACAATCCCCGTGATGCCGTCCGCGTGACGCGTCGCCGGCGGCGCCCTCGCGGGCATTCACCGCCACCCGCATGGACAGCGCAGACGCGCCGCCTCCGTGTGCCCAGCCGTACCGCGAAGAAGTCGTTCGAATCCCGCTGTTTTGCCGCATTCAAAAACACATCCAGACAATCAGGATTCCAAAATGTCTAAACGCAATACGCTACGCAAAAATCTGCTTGCGACCGGGCTCGCGGCAACGGGTCTGCTGGGCATGACGGGCGCCGCGCAGGCGCAGAGCAGCGTGACGCTGTACGGTATCGTCGACGGCTCGCTGCTTTACACGAGCCACACGCTGAACACGACGACCGGGCAAAACATGGGGCACCAGTTCTCCTTCACCGACAGCGGCATGACGGGATCGAGCTTCGGCTTGCGCGGCTCGGAAGATCTGGGCGGCGGCATGCGCGCGATCTTCACGTTGGAAAGCGGTATCAGCGTGGCCAACGGCGGGTTCGACAATTCGAACGGCAACATGTTCGGCCGCCAGGCATGGGTCGGCGTGAGCAGCGGCTACGGCACGGTCAAGGCCGGTCTGCAATTCTCGCCGTTCTTCCTCTCGCTCTACGACACCGACCCGCGCGGCATGTCGTATTTCGGCAGCGGTCTCGTGAGTTATGTGAACAACGTCTACGTCACGGGCCTCTTCAACAGCAATTCGCTCACGTACACCTCGCCGGAAATCTACGGCCTGCAAGCGGCCGGCATGCTCGCACTCGGCGGCACGGCGGGCGACTTCCAGGCGGGCCGCCAGTATTCGGCGAGCCTGCGCTATCACCTCGGCGGCCTCACGCTGACCGGCGCGCTCTACAACGGCAACGCGGGCGGCAGCGCGGCCAGCACGCCGGTGCCCAGCACCGTCGAATTCGTGGGCCGCACGCTCGGCGCGAGCTATCGCTTCGACAACAGCCTGAGCCTGTTCGCCTCGTATGCGCTCTACAAGGTCGCGGGCTCGTTCAGCAACAGCGTGTATTCGGGCGGCGCCAGCTACTTCTTCACGCCGTATCTGAGCGTCAACGCGGGCGTCTGGTACACGCACGACGGCAACGAAGGCTCGAATCACTCGCTCCTCGCCGCGACCGGCGTGCAGTATTTCCTCTCGAAGCGCACCACGCTCTACGGCCAGGTGGGCTACGTGAACAATCACGGCAACATGCACACGGGCCTGTCGATCAACAACGCGCTCAACGAAGTGACCGGCTCGACGCTGGGCACGAGCATCGGTATCCGCCATATGTTCTGATCGCGGCGCGCTCCGCGACACGCAGGATCGCGGAGCGCGCAACGCCTGAGCACCGGCGCTCAGACCTTCATGCCGGGCAGATTCAGCGAAGCCGTGTTGCCGCCGTCGACGGGCAGCGCCTGGCCGGTGATATAGCTGGCGTCGTCGCTGGCGAGAAACGCGATCGCCGCGGCCACTTCTTCGGCGCGCCCCGGACGACGCAGCTCGCAACGGTAGCCCAGGCGATCGCTCTTGTTGAGCTCGCGCGCGCGTTCGAACACGGGCGCGGTCATGCCGGTCTCGATCAAGCCAGGGCAGACGGCGTTCACGCGGATCGCCCACGGCGCGAGATCGCAGGCGCTCGTCATCGTGAGGTTGATGACGGCGGCTTTCGAGGCGCTATAGGCGTTGCCGCCCGCGCCCGAACGCACGCCGGCCACCGACGCCACGTTGACGACCGCCCCTTGCCCGCGCGCGATCATCGCCTGCGCGGCCCACTTGGTGAAATGCACGACGCCCATGAGATTCACGCCGATGATCTTTTGCCAGACCGCCGTATCCGTCTCGGCGACGATCGAATAGTCGCCGCCCGCGATGCCTGCGATATTGCACAGCGCGTCGATCTCGCCGAAGCGCTCGCGCACCTGCCCGACGCACGCGGCCACCTCGTCCTCGCGCGCGACGTCGAGCGCGCCGTGCCAGACACGCGCCGCATCGAAGCGCGCGGCGGACTCGGCCAGCGCATCGCGGTTCCAGTCGACGAGCGCGACGCGCGCGCCTTCGTCATACAGCCGTTGTGCCGTCGCGCGCCCGATACCGCTGGCCGCGCCGGTCACGAGGGCCACCTTGTCCTTGAATCGCATCGTCGTTTTCCTCTCGAAGTGAGCGTTGTCGTTTGTGCTGTGTTGCTCGATATGCAGAATTGTTGTCTGCATTGCAGAATTTATAGAGATGAACCCTGAGCGTCAATCCGGCCTATTGCGCCTGTTTTTACGATGCCGCATCGCCGCATTTATCTATTAGAGATAGGAACATGGCGTATCGGCGCGCCAGGAACGTCGGTCTGGTAGTTTCCCCAGGCTGACTGCATTGCAGAATTCATTGCCAAATGAGCGCTCACGAAGCGCTAGCGATCGACGCACACGGAGGTCACGGTGGATCTGTTTTTGCAGCAGGTGCTCAACGGTTTGACGCTCGGAGGCATCTACAGCCTCGTCGCGCTGGGCCTCACGCTCGTGTACGGCATCATGGCCGTGCCGAACTTCGCGCACGGCGCGTTCTACATGGTCGGCGCGTTCGCGGCGTTCTACCTCACCACGCGCTTCGGCCTCGGCTACTGGAGCGCGATGGTGGCCGCCGCGATCTGCGTGGGCATCGTCGCCGTGCTCGCGGAACGCCTCGTGTTCCATCCGCTGCGCAACGCGCCCGAACTCGCGCCGATGATCGCCGCCATCGGCCTCATGCTGTTTCTCGAAGCGGCCGCGCAGGCGCTCTGGGGCACCGACTTCCACCGCATGTCGCCGCCGTGGTCCGGCGTGCTCGAATGGGGCGGCGTGATCGCCCCGATCCAGCGCCTGCTGATCATCGCGGGCGCATTCGGCCTCGTGCTCGCGCTGCAACTGTTCCTGCATCACACCGTGGCCGGCTCGACGATTCTCGCCGTCGCGCAGAACCGCGAAGGCGCGGCGCTCATGGGCATCGACCCGCGCAAGGTGGGCATGGCCACTTTCGCGCTCTCGGGCGTGCTGGCCGCCGTGGCCGCCGCGCTCTACGCGCCCATCAACCTGATCTATCCGGCAATGGGTCAGTTAGTGATCCTGAAGGCCTTCGTCATCATCATTCTCGGCGGCATGGGCAGCGTGCCCGGTGCCGTCGTGGGCGGCCTGATCATCGGCCTCGCCGAAAGCTTCGGCGCCTTCTACGTCTCGCCCGACTACCAGGACCTGATCGCCTTCGTCCTGCTCGTGGCGATCCTGTCGCTGCGCCCGCAAGGGCTTTTCTCAAGGGAGATGCGCGCATCATGATGCCAACGCGCCACCTGGGCTGGCTCGCGCTGTTCGTGATTGGCCTCGCCCTGCCGTTTCTCGTGCGCTCCGATTATTCGCTCACGGTGATGTCCACGGCCTTCATCTTCGCGCTGGCGACGATCGGCCTCAACCTGCTCACTGGCTATACCGGCCAGTTCAATCTCGCGCACGGCGGCTTCATGGCCGTGGGCGCGTACACGGTGGGCATCCTCACCGTGGACTACCAGGTGCCGTTCTGGATTGCGTTCGCGCTCGCGGGCGTGGTGAGCGTCGTGCTCGGTTTCTTCGTGGGCCTCGTTTCGCTGCGACTGAAGGGCAATTACTTCGCGATCTTCACGCTCTGCGTGGGCTACATCATCTTTCTCGGCATCGAGAAATGGGACAGCCTCACGCATGGCGTGGTGGGCATCATCGGCATCGCGGCGCCGCCTTCGATCGGCTCGATTTCGTTCGAGAATCCGCGCGCGCTCTATTACCTCACGTTCGCGTTTCTTGCCGCGGGCATGTGGATCATGCATCGCATCGTGAATTCGCTCGTCGGCCACACCTTCGTGGCGATCCGCAACAGCGAGCATCTCGCGCAGGCGCTCGGCATCGATCTCATGCGCAACAAGATGCTCGCGTTCCTGATCTCCACGTGCTATGCGGGCATCGCGGGCGGCCTCTACGCGGGCTTCGTGCGCTTTCTCGGACCCGATCTCGCGAACATCGGCCATACCTTCGACATGACGATGTACGTGGTGGTCGGCGGCATCGGCACGCTGGCCGGTCCGCTGCTCGGCGCGATTGCGCTGCCGTGGCTCACGCAGTCGCTGCAGTTCATGCAGGACTATCGCTTTCTCGTGTTCGGCCCCTTGCTGATCGTGCTGCTGATCTTCCTGCCGCGCGGTCTGGTCGGCCTTTATCAGAGCCTGCGCAGCCGCGTGGGAACGCGTAATGTCGCGCCGCCGCCCACGCGCCGCGCCACGTCGAGCGGAGACGGCCATGCTTGAAATCGCGTCGCTATCGAAACACTTCGGAGGCCTGACTGCCGTCAGCGATGTCAGCACGCGCATCGACGAAGCGCGCATCAACGCGATCATCGGTCCGAACGGCGCGGGCAAGACCACCTTCTTTAATCTGATCAGCGGCATGTACCGGCCCAGCACGGGCAGCATCAAGTTGCGCGGCCAGGACGTCACCGGTTTGCGCGCCGATCAGATGGCGCGGCTCGGCGTGGCGCGCACGTTCCAGGCCACGGCGCTGTTCGAAACGGCGTCGGTGCTGGAGAACCTGATCGTGGGCCATCGGCTGCGCACGCGCTCCGGTCTCTGGGACGCCCTGCTGCGCACCGCGCGCTGCAAGCACGAAGAACGCCTGTGCCGCGACAAGGCGCGCGAATCGCTCGATTTCGTGGGGCTCGCGCATCTGGAAGCGAAGCCCGCGGGCGGCATCACGCAGGAAGAACGCAAGCGCGTGGCGATCGCACTCGCGCTGGCGACCGACCCGACCGTGCTGTTGCTCGACGAACCGGCGGGCGGCGTGAATCCCGAGGAAACCGACGGGCTCGCCACGCTGATCCGCAAGATCGCGCGGCGCGGCATGACGGTGTGCCTCGTCGAACACAAGATGAGCATGATCATGAATCTCGCGGACAAGATCATGGTGCTCGACCACGGCGAAAAAATCGCCGAGGGCACGCCCGACGAAATCCGCAGGAACCAGGCGGTGATCGACGCCTATCTCGGGAGCGAACATGCTGACGTTCAATGACGTGAGCCTCGATTACGGCAGTTTTCGTGCGCTGCACGGCATCAACCTGCGCGCCGACGAAGGCGAACTCGTGGTGCTGCTCGGCGCGAACGGCGCGGGCAAGAGTTCGATCTTTCGCGCGGCCAGTGCGCTCACGCGTGCGAGCGCCGGGCGCATTCGGCTCAAGGACGTCGATCTCGTCGGCAAGCGTCCCGCCGAGGTCGTGCGCGCGGGCGTGATCCATTGCCCCGAAGGCCGCAAGCTGTTTCCCGCGATGTCCGTGCTGAAAAATCTGATGCTGGGCGCGTACCCGCATCGGCGCGACCGCACGGGCAACCGCACGCGGCTCGACGACGTGTTCGGCCTCTTTCCCGACCTCGTCAAACGCAAGGACGATCCCGCCGGTGCGTTGAGCGGCGGTCAGCAGCAGATGGTCGCGATCGGCCGCGCGCTGATGAGCCGGCCGCGCGTGCTGCTGCTCGACGAGCCGTCGCTCGGCCTCGCGCCGCTCGTCGTCAAGCAGACCTTCGAGGTGATCCAGCGTATCAACCGCGCGGGCACCACGGTGCTGCTCGCGGAGCAGAACGCGCACGCCGCGCTAAAGATCGCGCATCGCGCCTATGTCGTGGAGTCGGGTCGCATCGTGCTCGAAGGCGACTACGACAGCCTCGCGGGCAATGAAGCCGTGCGCCGCGCCTATGTCGGCGGTTGAGGCCGCGCTGCGCGCGCGCTCACGCCACGCAATCCATACAAGCCACTCCATCAAGGACACGTTCATGATCGTCAAGAAGCTGTGCCTCGCGCTTTCCGCCGCGTTTGCCTCCTCGCTGATCGCCGCCTCGCCCGTCATGGCGCAGGAGAACGCCGTGCATATCGGCTTTTCCGGGCCGCTCAGCGGCGGCGCCGCGAAATACGGCCAGAACGTGCTCGAAGGCATGCAGATGGCCGTGGCCGAAATCAATCAGGCCGGTCTCGTGGTGGGCGGCAAGCCCCTGAAGCTCGACGTGGTCGCGCTCGACGATCAGTACAACCCGAGCGAAACGGCGATCAACGCGCGCCGTCTCTCGCAGGAGTACAAGGCGCCCATCGTGCTGGTGCCGCACTCAGGAGGTTGCTACGCAGTCCAGACGATCAACGCCCAGCAGAATCTCTTGCTGCTCGCCTACACGAGCGTGCCGCAGCTCGCCGCGCGCGGCAATCCGCTCACGATCCGCATCCCGCCGGAATTCACCTCGTACACGCCTGCGTTCGTGAAGTACGAGATGAGCAAGTACGGCAAGGAAGTGGCCATCGCGAGCACCGACACCGACTACGGCAAAGCCTGGACCGCCGCGTTCAAGCCCGCGTGGCAGGCTGCGGGCGGCACCGTGGTCGCCGACACGCCGCTCTCGTACAACCGCGCCACCGACTTCTATAGCGGCGTGAGCCGCGTGCTCGCCGCGAAGCCGAAGGTCATCTTCGTAGGTGGGCCGTCCGAACCCACGGGCCTCATCATTCGCCAGGCGCGCGAACTGGGCTTCAAAGGCGGCTTCGCGGTGATGGATCAGGCCAAGCTCGACGAAGTCGCGAAGATCGCAGGCGGTTATGGCGCGCTCGAAGGCTCGATTGGCGTGATGCCGATCGGCGACGATCCCTCGCCCGACGCCAAGTCCTTCGTCGCGCGCTTCACGAAGACGCACGCGGGCCGCCTGCCGACGCAGGAAGCGTCGCTGAACTACACCGCCGTGTGGGCGACCGCGCAAGCCATGAAGATCGCCGGCACGACGACCGACGCCGCCGCGATCCGCAAGGCCTACGATCAGGCCTTGAAAGCGCTCTCGCCGCAGAACAATCCGCATGGCCTGACCGGCGTCGATGCGCGCGGCGGCATCACGATGGGCCGCGCCGTGGTGGCCGTGGTCGAGAACGGCAATATCAAGGCGCTGCCCGATTCGGTCGCTTCCGCGAAGTGATCGCATTGGATCGAGTTGAATCGACTCGACCGGCATGAAGCAACGGCGTCGCGCTAGCGCGGCGCCGGGTTTTTTTCTCGCGAGGATGGCATGACGCAAGCAAGAACGCCCGAAGTATTCGTCGAAGGTCTGTGCTTTGCCGAGGCGCCGCGCTGGCACGCGGGCAAGCTCTGGTTCTCCGATTTCTTTCGCCACGAAGTGCTGTGCGCCGATGCAGACGGCAAGCTCGAAACCGTCGCGCACGTGCCGCATTCTCCCAGCGGACTCGGCTGGCTGCCGGACGGCACGATGCTGGCCGTATCGATGCACGACTGCACGGTGCTCGCGATCGGCAACGAAAACGGGAACGGGAACGGCGCGCCGCGCGTCTACGCCGACCTCTCCCGGCACGTGCCGGGACCGTGCAACGACATGCTCGTCGATACGGCCGGGCGCGCGTATGTCGGCAATTTCGGCTTCAATCTCTATGCGGACGAGCCGGAGCGCGCGACCGATCTGCTCTGCGTGCTGCCCGACGGCCGCGTGCGCGTGGCGGCGCGCGAATTGCGCTTCCCGAACGGCATGGCGCTCACGCCCGATGGCCGCACGCTGATCGTCGCGGAGACGTTCGGGCAGCGCATCACGGCATTCGATGTCGATGCGGAAGGCGACGGCGCGCTGTCACGTCGCCGTGTGTTCGCGGACCTCGCGGGCAGCTATCCCGACGGCCTCTGTCTCGATGCCGAAGGCGCGGTCTGGGTCGCGGACGCGCGCGGCAATCGCGTGCTGCGCGTGAAGGAAGGCGCGGGGATCGTCGACAGCATCGCCATGGGCGACGAACAAGGCTACGCGTGCATGCTCGGCGGCGACGATGGCCGCACGCTGTTTCTGTGCGCCGCGCCCGGCATTGGCGCCGAGAACGGCGCGCGCCGTGCGGGCCGCATCCTCGCCGTGCGCGTGGAGGTGCCGCACGCCGGTTTGCCCTGAACCCCTGCAGCGATCCGGGCATTCGACGCCTGCGGCACGCAATCGCTCAAGCCGAAGACGGCCTGAACGCGTCGCGCAATTCGCGCTTGAGCACCTTGCCGATCGCGCTGCGCGGCAAGGCCTCGACCACCACGACTTCAGCGAGCCGCTGCATTTTGCCGAGGCGCTCGTTGGCCCAGTCCGCGATGGCGTGCGCCGTTTCATCGCGGCCCGAACGCACCGTGACGAAGGCGACCGGCGTCTCGCCCCAGCGCTCCGAATTCACGCCGACCACCGCCGCTTCCGCCACCGCCGGATGCCCGAGCAGCACCTGCTCCAGATCGCTCGGATAGATATTGAAGCCGCCCGAAATGATCATGTCCTTCTTGCGGTCCATGAGCACGAGAAAACCCTCTTCATCGAAGCGGCCAATGTCGCCCGTGCGGATGAAGCGCTGGCCGTCGCGGTCGTGCCACTCGGCTTCGGCGGTCTTCTCCGGCTGACGATAGTAGCCCGTCATCATGGTCGGCGAACGCCCGACGATTTCGCCGATGCTGCCGGGCGGCAGTTCCTCGCCCGCCGCGTCGATCATACGCATTTCATGCCCCGGCATGGGCTTGCCGACCGTATGCAGCTTGGCGGGAAACTCATCGGCGCACAGTTCGCACGATGCGCCGCCCTCGGTCATGCCGTAGAACTCCGTGAGGCTGCCGGGCCAACGGCGCACCACGTCGGCCTTCAACGCGGCATTGAACGGCGCACTCGTGCAGGACTTCGAAATAAAACTCGACAGATCGTAACGATCGAAATCCGGCTCCGCGAGCAGACGCTGATATTGCACCGGCACCAGCATCGTATGCGTGGCGCGATGCTGCTGCGCGAGTTCGAGATAGCGCTTCGTGTCGAACTTCGGCATCAGCACGACGGTGCCGCCGAGCGCGAAGGTCGGAAAGAAACTCACGAGCGTGGTGTTCGAATAAAGCGGCGTGGAGATGAGCGTGACCGCTTCGGGGCCGTAGCCGCGCGAAACGCTGCGCAGCGCGTAGGCGAAGCGCATTGCGTGCGACTGCACGATGCCCTTGGGCATGCCCGTCGTGCCCGACGAATAGATGATATTGAACGCCCACTGCGGCTCGATGCGCACCTCGCGCGGCGCCACGCCACGCGGCGCGAGCCAGGCGTCGAGGCCCGTGAATGGCGCGGTGCCAGCCTGAGTCGTTTCCTGCGCGTCGAGACGCACGCACCGCACAGCGGGCGCGTGCGCCGCGCCGTCCAGCGCGCGCTGCACCGGCTCATCGAGAAACAGCACGCGCGCGCCCGCGTTGCCGATCATGCCCGCGAGGCTGTCGGGATGCGAAGCCGGCGAGAGCGGCGCGACCGCCGCGCCCGCGCGCAACGCGCCGAGAAACACCGCCGCGTACCACGGCGACGCGCCCGCGCAAATCGCCACCACGTCTTCGGGCACCACGCCGTCGCGCTGCAGGGCGCTCGCGCACTGGTCGATCATCGCGTCGAATTCGGCGTAGCTGTAGAGCGTGCCGTCGCAAACGAGCGCCGCATGATCGCCCTGCTCGCGCGCCCATTTGCGGATCTGCTCGCCGATGCTTTCGAATGGCGGCAGGTCGAGCGCTGCTGTGGAAGTCATGTCGTCGTGCTCCGCTGATCAGAGATAGCTCGCGAGTTCCATCTTGGCGATGGCGTTGCGATGCACTTCGTCCGGGCCGTCCGCGAGACGGATCGTGCGCGCGCTCGCATACGCGCGCGCGAGGCCGAAATCGTCGCTCACGCCCCCGCCGCCATGCGCCTGGATCGCCCAGTCGATCACCTGGCAGGCCATTGCGGGCGCGGCCACCTTGATCATCGCAATCTCCTTGCGCGCGGCCTTGTTGCCGACGGAATCCATTTTCCATGCCGCGTGCAGCACGAGAAAACGCGCCTGATCGATCAGAATGCGCGCGTTGGCGATGCGTTCGCGCGTGACGCCCTGATCCGCAATCGCACGGCCGAACGCGGTGCGTTTCGTGGTGCGTCGGCACATCGCTTCGAGCGCGCGTTCGGCGCGGCCGATCAAGCGCATGCAGTGGTGAATGCGGCCCGGCCCGAGACGCCCTTGCGCGATCTCGAAGCCGCGCCCCTCGCCGAGCAGCACGTTCGTGACCGGCACGCGCACGTTTTCGAACAGCACTTCGGCATGACCGTGCGGCGCGTCGTCGTAACCGAACACGGGCAGATGGCGCAGCACCGTGACGCCGGGCGTGTCGAGCGGCACCAGCACCATCGACTGGCGCTGATGGCGATTCTCTCCGTGCGGATCGGTTTTACCCATGAAAACAAGGATCTTGCAGCGCGGATCGTTCGCGCCCGAGGTCCACCATTTGCGCGCATTGATGACGTAATGATCGCCGTCGCGCTCGATACGCGCTTCGATATTGGTCGCATCCGACGAGGCCACGGCGGGCTCGGTCATCGCGAAGGCCGAACGGATCGTGCCGTCGAGCAGCGGCGCGAGCCACTCGCGCTTTTGCGCCTCGCTGCCGTAGCGCAGCAGCGTTTCCATATTGCCGGTGTCGGGCGCCGAGCAATTGAACGGCTCCGCACCGATCGCCGAGCGCCCCATGATTTCGCACAGCGGCGCGTATTCCAGATTCGTAAGACCGTCCTGCGATTCGTGCGCGGGCAGAAACAGATTCCACAGTCCCGCGCCGCGCGCCTTGTCCTTGAGCTTTTCCATCACGGGCGCGGGCTGCCACGGATTGCCCGCGCGCCGCGCCGCATCCATTTCGGCGGCGAACTGTTCCTCCGCCGGATACACATGCTGATCCATGAATGCCGTGAGCCGGGCCTGCAGATCCTTCACCTTGCTCGAATGTTCGAAGTTCATAAGCTGATTTCCGCTGAATTGACCGGTTGAATGTCGCGTGGCACGTGTGGCACGTGTGGCGCGTGGCCCGCAGCGCGCGCTAGCGCATCGCGTCCACTTCGCGTGCGAGCGCCCACGCCTGCTCCGCGAGCGGACGCGTGCGCTTGCCCGTTTCGAGCGCGAGCGCGCTCGACGCGTTGCCTTGCAGCGCGCGCGCCATCACGCCCTGCAAAATACCCACGAGCCGGAACATGTTGAAGACGAGGTAATAGCCCCAATCGACTTCGGACACGTCGTCGCGCGAAGCACGTGCGACTCGCTGCAAATAGCGCTGCAAATAAGCCTTTTCGCCGGGAATGCCGAGTGCGTCGAGATCGAGTCCGACCAGGCCGCGCCGCGCGCCCGCCTGCATATGCCAGATCATGCAGTGATAAGCGAAGTCGACAAGCGGATGGCCGAGCGTGGACAGTTCCCAATCGAGCACGGCGAGAATGCGCGGTTCGCGCGCGTCGAAAATCACGTTGTCGAGCCGGTAATCGCCATGCACGATGCGGCGTTCGTCGCCGGCCGGCAAATGCTTCGGCAGCCAGTCGATCAATTGGTCGGCAGCTTCGATGCGCTCCGTTTCCGACGCGCGATATTGTTTGGTCCAGCGCGCCACCTGACGCTCGATGTAATTGCCCGCACGGCCGTAATCGCCGAGACCGATCGCATCGGGATCGACCGAATGCAAGGCGGCAATCACGCGATTCATCTCGTCGTAGATGTCACCGCGCGCCTCGGGCGTCATGCCCGGCAGCGCCGCGTCCCAGAAGATGCGCCCCTCCACATACTCCATCAGATAGAACGGCGAGCCGATCACCGCCGCGTCCTCGCAGAGCGCGTAGGCTTTCGCGACCGGCACATCGGTCTGCGCGAGCGCGCGAATCACGCGATATTCGCGGTCCACCGCATGCGCCGACGGCAGCAGCACGCCCGGCGGCTTGCGGCGCAACACGTAGCGCGCGCCGCCCGCATTGAGCAGAAAAGTGGGATTCGACTGGCCGCCCTTGAATTGCTCGACGTGCACGCCGCCCGCGAAATCGTGCAGATGCTCGCGCATCCACGCGGCGAGACGCGCGATGTCGAAGGCATGCGCGTCGGCGACGGGACGCGTGCCGCTGAAGCTCGACTGGAGATCGATACTCATGGATTCGGGCAGCCTCCATTGACGGCGCGTGGACGCGCGACTGCGCCCGATTTACGCCGCTAGAATATTCTGCAAAGCAGGTGTGAATTCTGCATTGCAGAAATGCTAGCGTGTGCGGGGGACGTGTGTAAAGGTCTATGAAGCACGATGAGATTGGGACAAACCCCAGTGGAAAGCCCCTGATTCAGGCGCGATGCTGACGCTCGATTGACCAAACAAAGGCGCTCAGGCAATTCGTCCTGCATTGAATTTCGCTGCAAATGATGTCTGCCGTGCAGGCGTTCCATTTGGCGAATCGGTCGCTTGCCGTGAAGATAATCCGCGCCCTTTTAGTCAGGATGTCGAATTATCCAGACGAAAAAAAAACGCAGGCCGCTGATCGCGCCTGCGTTTTTCCTGCCGACTGCGCCGCCTTTATCGCCCCGCCACGGCCGCCTCAATCTGCCCGATCATCTGCAACAGACGCGGTTTCACTTCATTGAGCAGAAATTCGGGCGTCAGCGAAAACGACGGCCCGCCCACGTTGATCGCCATGACCGGCAAGCCGCCGCCCGGTTCGAACGCGCGCGCGATGCCGTTCACGTCCTTCTGCCACTCGCCGAACGAACACGTGACGCCGAGCGTGGCGTGATCGCGCACGCCCTGCTCGATGCCGCGGCGCACGTTCGGCCACGCCACGTCGTCGAGTTCGCGGATCTGCTCCATCACGTCGTCGCGTTCGCGCGGCGCGACGGCCGCGAGCCACGCGCGTCCGATCGCCGAAGTCGCCAGCGGAATGCGCGAGCCCACGTCGAGCGTGAGCGCCAACGCCGCCGTGCTGCGGCAGCTTTCGATATAGAGCATCGAGAGCCGGTCGCGCACGCCGAGCGAGACCGTGCCGCCCGAGAACTCCGAAAGCTCCTGCATCATCGGCCGCGCGATCTTGCGCACGTCCAGGCGCGCGAGCATCGAACTGCCGAGCGCGAGACAGGCGGTGCCGAGGCGGTAGCGCCCGGTGTCTTCGAGGTGGATCAGGTAGCCGATCTTCGTGAGCGTCATGGTCAGACGCGAGACCGTCGAGCGCGGCAGCTTGCAGCGTTGGGCGATTTCCTGATTGGTCAGCGTCGTGTCGCCGCCGCGAAAGCAGGCGAGGACCTCGAGCCCCCGGGCCAGCGCGGTCACGAAATGGCGATCTTCCTTGTGGGCGCTTTTGCGAGCCGGCTTCGGCGCGGTATCAGACATTGCGATAAGGGTGAAGTTGACGCGAGTGCCGCGAGCACGGGCACGATTTTGGGTTCGCGGAATTATATGCTGTATCGCAGGATCGACGCCGCGCGTCAATGGGTGGGGAACCCTGGCGGACAGTTTCCCGGCCGGGCGTGGCCCGGGAAACTATGCGGGAAGGCGAGACGGGCGCGCAAGTTTCTTGCCGCGCCGCGCGCGGATCTACCTCGCCTGGAAATTAGTTAGCCATCCTAGTTATTGAGCCGGTTTCAGCACGACGCGAAAGCGCGCCTTGCCGCTCATCATGCGTTCGTAAGCTTCGGCGGCACGCTCCAGCGGATACTCCTCGATCATCGGCTTGACGCCGGAAAGTGCGCTGAATGCGAGCGTTTCCTGCGAATCCGCTGCCGTGCCCGACGGCCAGCCCTGCACCGAATGGCGTCCCATGATGAACTGCGTAATCGGCACTTCGACGGGTTCTTCCGATACACCCACCATGATCAGCTTGCCGTTCAGACCGAGCCCGCCGAGCGCCGCGCTCATCGCCTTGCCGCTCGTGACCGTCGCGAGCATCACGCGCGCGCCGCCGAGCGCGAGCAAGGCTTCGGCGACGTTCTGCGCCTGACTGTCGATGTAATGATGCGCGCCCAGTTGCTTCGCGAGCGGCGCCTTGTCCTGCCCGCGCGCGATGGCGACGGTGACGAAACCCATCTTGCGCGCAAACTGCACGCCCAGATGACCGAGGCCGCCGATGCCGAGAATCGCGACCACGTCGCCCGCGCGTGCGCCGCTATTGCGCAGCGCATTGAAGGTGGTGATGCCCGCACACAGCAGCGGCGCGGCATCGACGTCGGAGAGATCGTCGGGCATGCGCGCGAGCGCCTCCTGCGGCGCGACCATGTATTGCGCGTAACCGCCGTCGTAGCTGATGCCCGGCACCTGGGCGGCCGTGCACAGCACGAAGTCGCCGTGGCGGCAACGCTCGCAATGGCCGCAATGCCCGCCGTGCCAGCCCACGCCCACGCGCTGCCCGGCTTGCCAGCCGTCCACGCCCGCGCCGAGCGTGTCGATCACGCCCGCGATCTCGTGACCCGGCACGCGCGGATAAGCGAGGCCCGGCCACAGGCCGTCTTTCGTCATCGAATCGCTATGGCAGATGCCGCACGCCTGCACCTTGATCAGCACATGGCCCTCGGGCGGCTCGGGAACCTCGCGCTCGACGAGTTCGAGCGGACCGCCCGCTTTCGTCACCTGCACTGCCTGCATCGTTCGCATACGTTGCTCCTCGATCGGGAAGGAATGGGCCGATGTGCCGCGATGGCGTTGTGCCTGATCGGCAAGTGTTCGAGGATACGCGGGTCGTGTGGCACAGGCTGCGCGCGTGGCCGCGGCGGCGGTGTTTTTGGCGTCCGGGCGGAGGATGGCGGCGGATTCGCACGCGGATTAACGCCAAATTTGGCGAATATCTCCACGTGGAGAATGGAATGGGGCACGATCAAAGCGGCCTCGGCGCGAGCCGCGAGGCCATCGATAATCATCAGGATTCCGATCTATTTATCAGAGATCGCGCGGCGGGATCTCTATAGCATTGAAGCGCGTATTCGTCGAGGAAGCGGTTTGATGCGGCCTCCGCGACCGCATCCGTCAATGCATCGAAGCGAGCCCTAAGCCAGCGCCTCCTCCGACACCTCGTCCGCGAACTCCGCCGCCTCGCTCGCACGCCGATCCGCCCACCGGTCCGCCTGCGTATTCGCCGCGCCGTCCGTGCGCAAACGGAACGTCGCCACCGCGTCGGCCATCAAATTCGCCTGCTGCTCCAGCGAACCGGCCGCCGCGGCCGCCTCTTCCACGAGCGCCGCGTTCTGCTGCGTGACCTGATCCATCTGGCTCACGGCCTGCTCGACCTGCTCGATGCCCGCGCTCTGCTCGACGGTCGCCGACGCGATCTCCTTCATCAGCCCCGACACGCGCTCGATCGACGACACCACTTCCGCCATCGTCGCGCCCGCCTCGGTCACGCGCGCGCGGCCGCCGCGCACGTCTTCGACCGATTCGTCGATCAGCGACTTGATTTCGCGCGCCGCCGCCGCGCTGCGCTGCGCGAGGTTGCGCACTTCGCCCGCGACCACGGCGAAGCCGCGTCCCTGCTCGCCCGCGCGCGCCGCTTCCACCGACGCGTTGAGCGCGAGAATATTGGTCTGAAACGCGATGCCGTCGATGATGCCGGTGATATCGGCGATCTTGCCCGAGCTGCGCGTGATCGCTTCCATCGTCTCCATCGCTTCTTCGACGACGCGTCCGCCGCGCTGCGCGACCTCGGCCGACCGGGCCGCCAGCGTGCTCGCCTCGTTCGCGTGTTCGGCGTTCTGGCGCACCGTCGCGGTCAGTTGCTCGGTGCTCGCCGCCGTCTGTTCGAGCGACGCCGATTGCTGCTCGGTGCGGCTCGACAGATCGAGATTGCCCGCCGCGATTTCGCGCGCGCCCGTGTTGATCGCATCGCAGCACGCGCGCACGTTGCCCACGGTCAGCGTCAGGCCGTCCTGCATGCGGCGCATCGCGTCGAGCAACTGGCCGATTTCGTTGCGCCCGCCCGTGGCGATCGGCACCGCGAGATCGTTGGCCGCGATCTGGTTGAGCGCGCTGACCGCGACCGCCAGCGGCGCGGTCACGAGACGGCGCAGCGCGAGATGCGTGACGACGACGAGCGCGAGCGCGCCCGTGAGCCCGACCGCCACCATCGCCATGACCCAGTCGTGTTCGCGCTCGCCTTGCGCGAGCGTGGCGCGCACGGCGGCGTCCTTGTCGGCGTGGAAGGCGGCGATGCTCGCGGCGAGCTGCGTGCCGGTCTGCGCCATCTCGCCGGTCGCGAGCGTGGCGTAGGCGGCCGTGTCGCCGTTCTGCAGCGCGTCGGCGGCGCGAGCGAGCACGGCGTTCATCGCGGCCTGCGCGTCGAGCACGGCGGCGCGGCGCGACGGTTGGGCGTTCGCGGCGGCATCTGATGCGGCATCTGATGCGGCGCCCGATGCCGTATTCGATGCCGAGGTCGACGCAGAATTTGCTAAGGAATCCGATGTAGCATTCGATGGCGAATTCAACACCACACTCGCAGATGCATCCGCGCGCAGCGTATCGGCGTCGTGCGCCGCCTGCGTCGTGAGATCACGGGCTGCGCCGAGCGCGGCATCGCGCGACGACGCATCGTTTTGCTCCTTGAGCGCCGCGTAGGCACGCGCCAAAGTCGCCTGCGCGCGCGCCGAATGGGCGCCGATCGCATCGGCCAGCGCGCCCGCGCCCGCCGCTTCGTGTACGCGGCGCGCGGCGTCGTCGGCGCGGCCGATCATGCCGACGCCCACCACCGCGCCGATCACCAGCATCGCCGCGAACGTGCAGAGCACCGCGAGCAGGCCCGCGCGTATCGTCAGATTGCGCATGACGTCTCCTTCAATGCGACGCCGCGGCATTGCCGCCGAGCCGGTTCAACAGCACGTTGCTCTGTTCGAGCAGCGTGGCGCGATAGTCGCCGGGCAGCACGGCGTTGTCCGCCACGGCCAGCGCCTCGCCAATCAGCATGCGGAACGCTTCGACAGTGCGCTCGACCTGTTGCGTGGACAGTTGCGGCAGCACGGCTTCCGCGAACTTGCTCATCACGACCACACTCGCGCCGAAGCGCGAAATGGCCTTGCCATGCGAACTGACGAGCGCCGTCATCGAGCGCAGCAGCATCTCATCGTTGGTGGTCACGGTCATTCTCCAATCAAAATTGCGCCTCAACGAGGCATGGTCGGCATCGATCACGCGGGCAGCGCACGCGGCATCCGCGCGGCCGGCGCGGGGCGCGCGAGCAGAAAACCCTGTGCGCGCTCGCAGCCGATCTCGCGCAGAAAGCGCAACTGGTTCGGCGTTTCCACGCCCTCGGCGACAACCGACACGCCCAGCGACTTCGCCATCGCCACGATCGCGCGCACGATCGAGCCGTTGCCCTCGTCGCTCATGAGCGGAATGTTGTCGCCGACATGCGCGAGAAACGAGCGGTCGACCTTGAGCGTGTCGACGGGCAGCGACTGCAAATAGCGGAACGACGAATAGCCGGTGCCGAAGTCGTCGATCGCGAGACTGATGCCGCGCGCCGCGAGTTCGTGCAGCAGCGCCTCGGTGCCGCCGTGGCTGGAGGTCATCGCCATGCTCTCGACGAGTTCGAGTTGCAGCCGGTTCACGGGCAAGCCGGTCTCGCCGAGAATATTGGCGAGCTGCGCGAGAAAGCCGTCGTGCAGGCACTGGCGCGCGGAAAGATTCACGCAGATGCGCCCGAATTCGAAGCCTTCGTCGAGCCACGCGCGCGCCTGGCGGCACGCTTCGCGCAAGACCCAGGCGCCAATCGGCACGATCAACGCGGATTCCTCGGCAATCGGTATGAACTGGTCGGGCGGCACGAGCCCGCGCTGCGGATGCTGCCAGCGGATCAGCGCCTCGACGTTCGAGAGGCGGCCGCTGCGCACGTCGAATTCGGGCTGGTAATGCAGCAGGAATTCGTTGCTGTCGAGCGCGCGATGCAATTCCGATTCGAGCTGGATGCGCTCCATCGCGCTCGACGTCATCGGCGCGGCGAAAAACTGGAAGTTGTTCTTGCCCGCGCTTTTCGCTTCGTACATCGCGCGGTCGGCCTGCATCAGCAGACGGCCGGAGTCCTGCGCGTCGTCGGGAAACATGCTGATGCCGATGCTCGGCGTGACGAACAGCGTCTGCTCGCCCGTGCGGATCGGCGCGCCCACGCCAAGGAGCAGCGTTTCGGCGATGCGGCCCACGTGGCGGATGTCGTCGATATCCTCGATCAGCAGCGTGAATTCGTCGCCGCCGAGCCGCGCCACCGTGTCGGTCTCGCGCACCGATTCGCGCAGACGCCGCGCAATCACCGCGAGCGCTTCGTCGCCGACGCCGTGGCCCATCGTGTCGTTGATGAGCTTGAATCGGTCGAGGTCGAGAAACATCACCGCAACGCGCTTGCTCGAACGGCGCGCGCGCGCGAGCGCCAATGCGATGCGCTCGGTGAACAGCGTGCGATTGGGCAGACCGGTGAGCGCATCGTGAGTCGCGAGATAACTTAGGCGTGCTTCGTTTTCGCGGCGCTGCGTAATATCGGCGAAAATCGCGGCGTAATGCGTGCAGCGGCCTTTCGCGTCGCGGATGCTGGAGATCGTCAGGTATTCGAGGTAGAGCGTGCCGTCCTTGCGGCGATTCCAGATTTCGCCCTTCCAGTGGCCCGTGGTTTCGATGCTCTCCCACAGCGCCGCGTAGAACGCCGCGCCCTGGCGACCCGAACTGAGCAGGCGCGCGTTGCGGCCGAGCGCGTCGGCTTCGGTGTAGCCGGTCAGGCGCGTGAAGGCCGGATTGATGCGCTCGATCGTGCCTTGCAGATCGGTGATCATCACGCCGTCGAGCGTGGATTCCACCACCTGATCGGCGAGACGCAAATTCGCGCGCGAAGCGAGCAGCGCGTCGTCGCGTTCGCGCAGCGCCGCCTGCAATTCGCGCACGTATTCGTGCTCCATGTCGCGCAGGATATCGGCGAGACCGAGCAGGCCGCTGAGTTCGCCCGCGTCGTCGAGCACGCCGACGTGGCGCATGCGGTTGTCGAGCAGATATTGACGCGCCGAATAGAGGCTGCGCGTGTGCGGCAGCGAGCGCAGCGGCCAGCTCGCGAAGGTGCCCGCCGTGGCGCCGTCCTCGCGCGCGCCTTCGCCGAGCGCGCGCACTACATCACGTTCGGTGAGGATGCCGAGGCCGCCGTCGGCGGCGCGCACGACGATCGCGCTCAGCCGCTCCGCGCGCATGCGCGCGAGCGCCTGTGCGAACGGCGCGGCGGCGTCGATGGTCTGCACCTTCGACGGCTTCGCGCAGCCGAGCGTGCGCAGTTGCAGAAAGCACTCGGGGCCCTGGCTCATGACCAGATCGGTCTGCGTGACGAGACCGAGCGCATGGCCGTCTTCGTCGTCGATCACGAGACCGTGGCGAATGCCCTCGCGCACGAAGTACGCCGCCGCTTCGCGCGCGGGCGTGCGCGCGGACAGCGTGCGCACGGGCTGGCTCATGACGGTGCGGATCGGCCGGTTCGCGGGTTCGTCGCCGGGTCCGCCGGCCGGCTCGGGCAGCGGTTCGTCGATCAGTTCGTTGATGAGGCGCGCGTCGGCCGAATGCGCGCGATGCGCAATGCTCGCGAGCGCGTCGTGCTCGGTCCAGATGCCGATCGGCAGCCCGCGTTCCATCACGACGATCGCGCTGCAACGGTGCTCGGCCATGCGGCGCGCGGCTTCGCGGATCGGCACGTCGGGGCCGCAAGCGAGCAGCGGCCCGGAAAGAAGACGCCCGATTTCGACGTCCAGCGTGTGGTGTTGCATGTCGCGCCCCGTACCGCGTTTGGTTTGTTTGTTGTCTTTTTAAGATGTATTGCGACCGTAGCAGGCGGGCGGGGGAATTGACTTGACCTGGATCAAAGTCACGGGGTTGAGCGAAGATTAGGACGGTCGTGCGGGAAGGATGGGCGCCGGGTGTTGATGGACCGGCCGCCCCGCTGACGCGCTGAAGCGCTGACACAATCAAGCGCCTACGCGCCGCAAACTTCCCATCGGCCGTGTATCAGCGCGCGAAGCGAATATCGAGCGAACGCAAATACGTCTGCAGCCCCGCATCCTGAAGCGGAATCACATACGCGGGCGAATCCGACTCATTGAAATGAGCATGCCAATAACCGGGCGGCGTCACGAAGGCCATGCCCGGCGTCCAGTCGACGCGCACGGGATCGACAATCTGCCCCTGTTCGTCGATCTCGGTGCCGACGAGCGTATAGACGCCCGGCTCGCACGCGGGAATGAAGTCGAGCGCAATCGACTGATGACGATGCGGCTTCTGCACGCTGTGCGGCGCGATTGTGCCGAACATCGCCCACATCGAATGCGTGACGGTGCGCGTCTGCGGGAAATGACGATTGCCGAGCAGCACGCTCACACGATTGCGCTGTGCCGCGCCCGGCGCATTCGCCACTTTCGCGAGTTCGGCCTGGGCCTGCGCGGCCGGATAAAGCGTCGGCGCAAAGCGGGCCGTGCCGATTTTCGCGCCGAGATAATCGAGCAGCGGCGCATCGTTCACGTAGTAAATGCGCGCCGTCGCCTGCGCCGACAACACGGCCTCGCCGCCGCCCGGCAGCGAAAAGAAATCGCCTTGTCCAAATGAAAAGACCGTGCCGTTTTGCGCAACACGCCCCGCGCCTTCGAGCACGTAAAACACCTGCGAAGTCGCATTCGGATCGACCGCAATCGTGTCGCCCGCCACGATGCGCAGAAAACTCGCCATCAAACCTGGACCGGTGGCCGGATAATCGCAGCCCAATTCCGCCGATAAATCGAGCGGCACGCTGCGCGTCGGACCGTCGTCATAGAGCGAAGCGGGAAACGAGCGATACGGTACGCGCGAAATCAGCTTCGCGCCGATCGGATTCGCGGACGAGGTGTATTCGAAATATTGCGCATCGCGCGTGACGATGTCGTCGTCGAGTGCGAGAGAAGAATGCGCGGTTTTATCCAGCATGATGCGGCTCCTGAAAATGACGCTCGCCCGGTGGGCAAGTCGCGCCATCGCGATCGACGATCCTGCGCCAATCGCTGGCGTCGAATGGACTTTAGGCGCCGGGGCCGCACGCGGGAATTGCGCACACGGGAAATGAGCTTTGCAGAAAAGGGATCACTGATGTGCGAGGCGCGGCCGCGTTTTCTCGTACACTGCACGACAACGCCCGCATTCACGCCATCGACACGCCTGCTCGCTTATGGATTATTTCGGCGCGATCCGCGCATTCCTTTCGTCCGCCGAACTCGGTAGTTTCAGCAAGGCGGCGGCCCGCATCGAAGTCAAAACCTCGACGGTATCGCGCTATATCACCCAACTCGAACGCGATCTCGGCATTGCGCTATTCAATCGCTCGACGCGCGGCCTCGTGCTCACCGAAGGCGGCCGCGTATTTCGCGAGCACGCGATTGGCGTAATCCGCCATCTCGACGAAGCGCGCGACGTGGCATCGTCGCTGAATCGTTCGCCGCGCGGATTGCTGCGCGTGACGATGCCGCGCTCGTTCGGCCGGCGTCATATCGTGCGCCATTTTCCGGAATTCATGGACCGCTATCCGAAGATCGACGTCGATATCGTCATGACCGACGCCGTGCTCAATATCATCGACACGGGTATCGATCTCGCGATTCGCATCGGCGCATTACCGGATTCGCAATTGATGGCGCGCCAGTTGACGGCGCATCGGCGCATTGTCTGCGCGAGCCCCGCTTATCTCGCGCAATGCGGCGCGCCCGTCATGCCCGAGGAACTTGCGGCGCACACGGCACTGCGTTTTTCACTCGCGGCGGACGATCGCTGGCTGTTCGTCAAGCACGAACCGGCGTCAATAAAGGCAAAGAGTGAGCGTGAAGAAGCGGTGACGGTGGCATTGCGCGGCAGGCTGCGCGTGGACGACACGGAAGCGCTGCTCGATCTCGCCATCGCGGGACGCGGCATTGCCTTGCTGCCGACGTGGGCCGTAGGCGACGCATTGCGCGACGGAAAACTGATTCGTCTGTTGCCGGAATGGGAAGCGCAGCCGACGAAACACGCGCCGGCGGTCTGGGCGGTCTATCCGCGCAAACGGACGGTGTCGTCGAAAGTGCGCGCCTTTATCGACTTTTATTCGGCCATTTTCAATCGCGAAGGCGACTGGGACGGCCAGGACACGGCCGCAAAACCACGCGCTGCGCCGCGCGATTAAGCGAATGGCCGCGATACGTTAGCGTTTGATTCCTTTGCGCTTGCGCGATTCGATCTTTTTACAAAGATCGGTCAATAGCCAGCGAGCGATTTGCTCGGGTCGATTCGCACCGTGCGGCGCGAATTTGATTTCATTGGCGAAATAGACAATGACCGAGCCGGTCATTACGCGCCACCTGCCGGTGTAATCAACACCATCCACATTCACGCTCATCGCGTGCGAGATTTCATAGTCTGCGGAAGCCAAGGGTGAAACGAAGAATGTCTAAAGTATGACAATATCGTCTCAATCGTGTGTCAGTCAATGAAATATGCGTTTTGTTTCATATTTCCGCTGCGCGCCTTCATGCGGCGCGAAATGCGGGCGCCATTTGCCTGCAATTCGCTCTGCAATTCGCCCGCCATCCGCTAGACAAATCGACTCGAATCGGCCGATGAAACCCGTATAGCCGTGCGCGTAAATCCGGTACTTGTCAGTGGCGTTATTCGATTCATCGCGCGTTCACCCACCGCGCCGCTCCACGCATTGACCCAGCGCCGCGCCATCATGCGGTCGACGTCGTCGTTCGCGTGAATGAGCCGCTGCATCGCGCGTGTCAGGCGGCGCATGGCGTACTGTTTGCGGCGTGTTTCCCTGTCATCACGCGGATTCATACGATTCTCCCGTCACCGGATTTCAGTGTAGAACGGTCCGCGCATTAAGGCATGAACGAAAATGCCGCAGTACCAGGGAGACTATCGAGAGCGCGATTGCCGTCGCGGCGAGCCTCGGTCTCGCCGTCGAATGAATTTTCACTATAAGCAATGAGCTTGAAGCCACTGCCCGCCGACCTGGGTACCGTAATGCCCCAATGCCAGCCTCCTTCCTGCTCGAATACATGCAGTCTGGGCGACGCTTCCAGCGTTGCCGAGTGTGACGTGATCATTCCACGCCCTCCTTTCGAAAACTTCCGAATCCATAGGCGGTCTTGCTCAGTGTAGGCAGCATTTTGCTGCGCTGCAATAAGCATTAACCTTTATTTCGCCTAATGTAAAAGGGACAGTTTTCGAATTGGTGCGGCATGGTACTGTGCGTAAACACGGAAATGCGCCGCATTGCAGCAAATGTAATGCCTCTTTATTGGATGATCAATTACATCAATTAACGGTACCGACCATTACATGACGTAAGAAGCGAGTAAAAGGGCAAAAAAGGCGAACGGCGCGCGAATTCCGGCTTGCGCGCGCCGGCTCGTCATTGTCAGTCGAAGAGTTTCATCACGTCGCGATAGAGCGCGCCAGGAATGCGCACGCCATGGCGTTCGCTGCGCTCGCGCGCCTCGAAACGGCGTTGCGAGGGCAAGCGCGCGCCCTGCTCGACCACGGCGGCGAACAGCCGCTCGGCGCGCGCCTCGCCCGCCGCGTGATCGGCGCCCAGAAAACGGCGCGGATCGATCGCGATCACCAGTTCGCCGTGGCAAGGGCTCGCGCCCGCGCCGTCGTCGAAAGTCTGCGACTCCATGCTCGTGAGGTCGCCGATCAGCGCGCCCGCGAGCAGTTCGACCATCGCCGCGAGCGCCGAACCCTTGTGGCCGCCGAACGTCTGCATCGCGCCGTCGAGCGCCGCGCGTGCGTCCGTGGTCGGCTGGCCCGCGCTGTCGATGGCCCAATGATCGGGAATCGGCTTGCCCTCGCGCGCGTGCAGCTCGATATCGCCACGCGCGATCGCGCTGGTCGCGAAGTCGAACACGAACGGATGCCCTTCCGCGCGCGGCCACGCGAACGCAATCGGATTGGTGCCGAACACGCCGCGCGTGCCGCCCGCGGGCGCGACCCAGCTATGGCTCGGATTCATCGCGAGCCCGACGAGCCCACGCGCGGCAATCGCCTCCACCTCGGGCCACAACGCCGAAAAATGGAAGCAGCGATTGATCGCCATCGCGGCGAGACCCTGCGTGCGCGCTTTTTCCGCGAGCACGGGCAGGCCCGTTTCGAAGGCCAGCAGCGAAAAACCATAATGCGCATCGACGGCGAGCACGCCGGGCGCCACATCGCGCAAGGTCGGCTCGGCGCACGGATCGACCTTGCCGCCTTTCACCGAGCGCACGCAGCCGAGCAGGCGATAGATGCCGTGCGAATGGCACTCGTCGCGCTGACCTTGCATGATCACGCGCGCGATAGCGTCTGCATGCGCTTCGGACACGCCGTGGTGCATCAGCGCCTTGCGCGCGAGCGAAAAGAGCGCGTCGAGCGACAGTACGACGTCGTCGTGTTGATCAGTCATCCTGATGTTCCTCGCGATGAAGAGTACCGTCGATACGCCGCGCGAGCGCCAGCGGATTGCCGTCGCGCAGTGCGTCGGGCAGCAGATCGTCGGGCAGATCCTGATACGAAACCGGCCGCAGGAAGCGCTCGATCGCGCGGCTGCCGACCGAGGTCGTGCGCGCATCCGAAGTCGCCGGGAACGGTCCGCCATGCACCATCGCATGACCGACTTCCACGCCCGTGCCGAAACCGTTCGCCAGTATACGGCCTGCCTTGCGTTCGAGCGTCGGCAGCAGCGCGCGGCAGGCGGCGCGGTCGTCGTCGTGCAGATGCACGGCCACCGTCAGCTGTCCTTCGAGCGATTTCAGCGCGCCATGCAAGGCGTCGAGATCGCGGCAACGCACGATCAGCGAGGCAGAGCCGAACACTTCCTCGCGCAATGCGGGATCGGCGAGGAACGCTTGCGCCGTGGTCGCGAACAACGCGGCCTGCGCGTCGAACGGACCGCCCGTCTTGCCGCTCGCGAGACGCTCGACATCGGCGTGCGCCGCGAGCCGCTCGACGCCCTTCACGTAATTCGCGTGAATGCCGGGCGTGAGCATCGTCGATGCGGGGGCTTGCGCGAGCGCGTCGCTGGCCGTGCGTTCGAAGGCGCGCAACGCGTCGTCCTCCACGGCGAGCACGAGGCCAGGATTCGTGCAGAACTGTCCCGCGCCCAAAGTCAGCGATGCCGCGAACTGTTGTGCAATCGTTTCACCACGCGCGGCCAGTGCGTGCGGCAGCAACACGACCGGATTAATCGAGCTCATCTCCGCATAGACGGGCACCGGCTCCGCGCGCGCGTTCGCGATCTTCATGAGCGCCACGCCACCCGCGCGCGAACCCGTGAAGCCCACCGCCTTGATGCGCGCATCGGCCACGAGCGCCTGGCCAATCGAAAGACCGCTGTCGAACAGCAGCGAAAACACGCCTTCGGGCTGCGCGCACTGCTGCACGGCCTGCTGAATCGCACGGCCCACGAGTTCCGAAGTGCCCGGATGCGCGCCGTGCGCCTTCACGATCACGGGACAACCGGCCGCGAGCGCCGACGCCGTATCGCCGCCCGCCACCGAAAACGCGAGCGGAAAATTCGACGCGCCGAATACCGCGACCGGCCCGATCGCCACATTACGCAGACGCAGGTCCACGCGCGGCATCGGCTTGCGATCCGGTTGCGCGGGATCGATACGCGCATCGACGAAATCGCCGTTACGCAGCACGTTGGCAAACAGACGCAACTGACCGACCGTGCGTGCGCGCTCGCCTTCGAGCCGCGCGCGCGGCAGGCCGGTTTCGGCCATGCAGCGTTCGATCAGCGCGTCGCCGATCGCCATGATCTGTTCGCCGATGGTTTCCAGAAAACGCGCGCGCGTGTCGAGCGGCGTTTCGCGGAAGGTGTCGAAGGCCGCTTCCGCGAGCGCACACGCGCGTTCGAGATCGTCTTGCGTCGCGCCGCCGAATGCGGGTTCGAGCGCCGCGCCCGTGCGGGCATCGACGCCATGCAACACGCCGTGCGTGCCGCGCACGCTCGTCGCGCCGATCAGCGACTGGCCGGTAATCGTCATCTTGGTCCCTGCAAAAAAAACAACCGGGCCGGCATGGCCCGGTTTTGAATCGATGGAAATGGCGCGTTGCCTGTGCATACGCACAGGCGCACGCTTATTCACGCGTATTCACGCTTATTGATCGTCGGCGTCGAGCCGCAGCTTGTGGCCCGGCACGCCCGTATTCGCGCCCCAGTAGTAAATGCCGAGACTCGCGAGCGCCACGGCCAGCGTGTCATACGGATGCGCGAGCGTGCCCGTGCCGCCGAAACTGCCTTGCCACGACAGCACGATCATCACGGCATAAAACGCGATCAGCCACGCCGACGAACGCACCTGCTCGCGCAGGCTCAATTCGCGCGTCGGGACGAAACGCCCTGCCGCGAGATAGATCACGAACATCACGATCTGCAAACCGAGCAGCCAGGACACCGTGCTCCAGCCCGACCAGTAGACGATCAGCGCGGCGATCACGAACGACACCGGCCCGACGAGGCCGAAGCGGCTCACGCGGAACGGACGCGGCATATCGGGCGCATTGCGGCGCAGCGCGGCGACGGAAATGGGCGCGACGGCATAGCTCAACACCAGCGCCGCCGATACGACGTTGATCAGCGCTTCCCACGACGGAAACGGCAGCGTCCAGAACACCGCGAGCGCGAACGTGAGCCACAAGCCCGCGCGCGGAATGCCCGAGGCTTCGTCCACGCGCGTGAACACGCGGAAGAACGTGCCGGTTTTCGCCCACGCATAGACCACGCGCGGCGTCGCGTTCATATAGATATTGCCGCAGCCGCTCGGCGAAATAGCCGCGTCCGCGACCACCATGTAGGCGAGCCAGCCCACGCCCAGCGCGAGCGCGATATCGCGGTACGGCAGCGAAAATGCCTTGCTCACGCCATCCCAGCCGCTCTTGAGCATCTCGGTCGGAATGCTGCCGATAAACGCCAGTTGCAGCAGCACGTAAATCAGCGTGGAAAGCAGCACAGAAAGAATCAGCGCGATGGGAATCGTGCGTTGCGGATTGCGTACTTCGCTCGCGACCGAAATGATCGGCGTGAGACCGAGATACGCGAAAATGATGCCGCCCGCCGACACCGCCATTTCAATACCCGACATACCGAACGGCGCGAAGCCATGCACGCTCAGATTGGCCGGTTTGAAAAACGTGAACAGCACGCCAATCACCGCAAGCGGCACGATGAATTTGAAAATGCTGATGAGATTATTCGCGCGCGCAAAGGTCTTCACGCTTTTGTAATTGAGCCGGAAAAACAGGCCCAACAGCGCGAGTTGCACGAGCCAGCCGATCGTGGTCGGATTGCCCGAACCCGGTTGACTCAGCATCGGAAACCACGCGGCCGCATATTGGCGCGCGGCGACCACTTCGATGGCGATCAGGCTCGAAAACGCGATCAGCGTGACGAAACCCATCAAATAACCGAGCAGCGGGCCGTGCGAGAACACCGGATAACGCACCACGCCACCCGCGCGCGGCAAGGCCGCGCCGAGTTCGCAATAGACGATGCCGAGCAGCAAGACCGCGAAGCCGCCGATGAGCCAGGAAACGATGCCCGCCGGCCCCGCGATGGCCGAGACGTGACTCGCGGCGAACAGCCAGCCCGAGCCGAAGATGGCGCCAAGGCCGATGAACGTGAGGTCAGTGAGCGAAAGCTGCTTCTTGAAGCGCCCTTCGCCGGTTTGCTCGCGCGTTGCGTCGCTCATGGGCAGCGCGCCGCGCAGCTTGCCTTGAGTGGACATAGCCGTGTCTCCTTCTTAAGGGATGAGGCGCAGCGCCGGCGTGCCATTCTTCTTGTGTGGGCACGGCGGCGCGGTCGGTGCCGCGCGCGCGGAACTCGCTATCTGCATAGAAACCAGGCAATCCGAAATAATCGGATTCGATCAGAGGCGAGTGGCGCGCGGGAAAAGAAAGCGCGCCCACGCGGCGCGCAAGGGGATTTACAGACCGACGTCCGGCAGTTGCGGACGCGTGGCGAGCGCCTGTTGCATGACGGCCTTCACGTGCGCGAGCGCATCGCCTTCGAGCGCGAGGCGCGGAGGACGCGTGAGCGCGCTGCCGCGATCGACGAGTTCCTCGCACAGCTTGATGCATTGCACGAGATCGGGGCGCGCGTCGAGGTGCAGCAGCGGCATGAACCAGCGATAGAGCGCGAGCGCTTCGTCGAAACGCTTTTGCTTCGCGAGGCGGAACAGCGTCTCGCCTTCTTTCGGGAACACATTCGACATGCCCGAGACCCAGCCTTCCGCGCCCACGGCCACGCTTTCGACCACCACGTCGTCGAGGCCCGCGAACAGCACGAAGCGGTCGCCCACGGCGTTGCGCAGATCGATGAAGCGGCGCGTGTCGCCCGACGAATCCTTGAAGCAGACGATGTTTTCGCAATCCTGCAGCGCGATCAGCACGTCGGGCGTGACGTCGTTCTTGTAGATCGGCGGATTGTTGTAGACCATCACCGGCAGGTCAGTGCTCGACGCCACGGCGCGGAAATGCGCAGCCGTTTCATGCGGCTTCGCCGAGTAGACCAGTGCGGGCATCACCATCACGCCGTCCACGCCCACGCGCTGCGCTTCGCGCACGGTCTGACGTGCGAACTCGGTGGTGAATTCGGCCACGCCCGCGATCACGGGCACCTTGCCGCCGGCGGCGTCGCGCGCGGCTTCGATCACGGCCAGTTTCTCGGACGTGCTGAGCGAGGTGTTTTCGCCGACCGTGCCGCACACCACGAGGCCCGAGACGCCGTCCTTCACGAGGTTGCTCACCACGCGGTGCGTCGCTTCGATATCGACGGAGAAGTCCGCCTTGAATTGCGTGCTGACGGCGGGAAACACACCGCTCCATTGGATAGCGTTACGGCTCACAGTGACAATCTCCTTCGTTTGAAAAATCGCGCCAACCCGTGTGGCGATGCGAAGAAGTATCGCTATCCAGAATGATCGAGGCTTGAGACCTTTCGCGACTCAAAGAGACGAAATCGGCACAATCGCTTTATTGTGCAAAGGCGCCTCATTCAGGTGCATTCGCGCTATCCGGGACTACCCGTAGATTTTCGCGCGAGCGCCTTTTACCGATGCGAGGTTTGCTAATTTTTTTATGTATTTCGCGCGATGCCGGGATCGACCTTCTCGCCTATTCGGCCGCTTCGGTTTGCGTCGCTTGCGGATGCAGCAGCGCACGATACTGGCTCGGTGTGAGGCCCACGGTGGCCTTGAATTGACGCGTAAACGCACTGTGATCGTTATAGCCGCAACGCGTGGCGATATCGGTGATGCTCAGGTCGCTCGCGAGCAATTCGGAAGCCGCGTCGAGCCGCGTTTTCAGCAGCATCTGGCGCGGCGTGAGATGGAAAATCTTGTGGAAATAACGCTCGATCTGCGCCACCGACATATTGATGAGCGTGGCCAGATGCGAGAGTTTGAGCGGCTGCGCGTAATTGTCCTGAATGTATTTCGCAGCAATCGCCAGGCGCTGATAAGCCGGATGCGTGCCTTCGGCCGCCTGCAGATCGCGCGAAATACCGGCCACGCCCAGCACGCGGCCCTGCGCATCGTGCAGCGGCACCTTCGAGGTGAGGCACCAGCCCGGTTGACGGCCCGGATAAAGATGCAATTCGAGTTGATCGATAAAGCGGCTGTTCAGGCGCACCACAGCCTCGTCCTGCGCCGTGTAGCTGTTGCCGAAACGCGCGGGAAACACCTGCGCCGCCGTCTTGCCGAGCAACGAGCGTTTGTCCTTGAAACCGCAGCGCGCGGCGAGCGTGGCGTTGGCGATCACATAGCGTGCGTCGTGGTCCTTCACGAAGAAGACCACGTCGGGCATGGCATCGAACAGCGGTTCGAGCAGCGCGAAATGCGCCACCATCTGCGGCAGCGTCGTGTTTTCGAGGGCGGCGGGCAGAACGAGTTCGGGCATTGCGATGAGCGGCGAGTCGTGATCCGCACGATTATGCCCTTCTCATGCACGCTTGCGCATCTGAAACGAAAATCGGGCGGCGCCTGTGCGTGCGCCGCCCGTCAAACCCCATCGCGTCGAATGGCGAGTTACGCCTGCGACGGCACTTCCAGCAAGGTGCCGATACGCGCGGGCGAAAACGGCGGACGTTGGCCGTTGCGCGGCCAGCCGAGGCAGAACGCCGCCGCTTCGCCGCAGATCTTGCCCTGACACGGTCCCATGCCGCAACGCGTGTGCAATTTCGCGTCGCGCCACGAACGATGCTGCGCGGCTTCGCCGAACCTCACGTCCTCGCAGCGGCACAGCACGGTGTCGGGCGTCGCGAGCGTGCGCAGATGCGGCGCGAGCGCGAACGCTTCGTGAAGTCGCGCGGCGAACGCGCGATAGCGCGCGCGCTCGCCGAACAACGCACGCGCCTTGTCGCGCTCGCCCACGGCCGCATGCGCCGCGATGCGCCCTTCGAGCGCCGCGAGTTCCATGCCGCCCACGCCCGTGCATTCGCCCGCCGCATAGACATCGGGCAGCGAGGTCGCCTGCCACTCGTCGACGGTGAGCGCGGCCATGCCATGCGCGTCTTCGGTCGCGCAACCGAGCGCCGCGCCCACGTGCGTGTTCGGCACGAGGCCGTATGCGCAGGCGAGCCGGTCGCAATCGATCGACATTTCCTTGTCGCCGTGCTGGATGCGCACGCGCGTCAGCATCGTATCGCCGATCGCTTCGATCACGTGTGCGCCGCATAAATACGGCGTCGCGCGCAGATCGAAACGCATGCGCAGCGCCTGCACGAGTTTCGCGGGCATCTGCACGAGTCCCGCCGCGAAGCGCCTGACCGAAGTCGGCGGCGCCTGCTCGACGATCGCCACCACGCGCGCGCCATGCTCGCGCGCCGTGACGGCAGCGGCCCACAGCAGCGGCCCCGTGCCTGCGATCACGATGCGCTCGCCGCGTATCGGCAAGCCGCCCTTCACAAGCGCCTGCAAGCCGCCCGCGCCGGTCACGCCCGGCAGCGTCCAGCCCGGATACGGCAAGAAGCGCTCGCGCGCGCCGGTCGCGACGATCAGCTTGCCGTAAGTGATCGTGTGGCCGCGTTGCGCGTCCTCCACCAGCAACTGGCGCTCTCCGAGCGCCTGCACGACGCGCGTGCCGCTCAGACGCGCGATGCTGCCGCGCTGCACGAAAGTCTCGACCGCATCGATGGCCGCGCGCGCCTCACCCGTCGGCGGATGCTCGGGGCCTTGACGCCAGATCTGACCACCAGGCCGCGCGTTATCGTCGACGATGCCCACGCGCTGGCCTGCCTCGGCGGCCACGCGCGCGGCGTGCAAACCAGCCGGTCCCGCGCCAATAATCAGGATATCGAAATTCATTGCGCGCCTCTCGCCGTCACCACGTTCATTCCCTCGGCGCAGACGGTCTGACACGCGAGCCGATGCGCGACGCCGTCGATCGTCACGCGGCATTCCTGGCACACGCCCATGCCGCACAACGGCCCGCGCAGCGCGCCGGTCACCGATCGGCGCGTCGCGAGACCCGCGTCGCCCGTGGCATGCGCGATCGCTGCGACCACCGAGCTGCCCGCCGCCACGCGCACGCTGCGGCCATCCACTTCGAGCATGACGAAATCAGGCATGTGCGGCTCCCTGCGTCGCACAACGCGCGGGCCAGTACGGCGCAGCGTCGATCGGCAACGGATCGCGCGAGGCGAGCATCTGCGCGGCGATCAGCTTGCCGGTCGCGAGCGCCGTGGTCACGCCGAGCCCTTCGTGACCGGTTGCCAGCCATGTCTGCGGATGACCATCGGCGCGCGCGAACGGACCCGCCGGGCCGATCAGCGGCAAGCCATCGAGCGTCGCGGGGCGGAAACCGGTCCACGCGCGAATCGCGTTCAGCGACGGCAATTGCGGCAGATATTCCGCGGCGCGGCGCAACATGCGCGCGAGTATCGCCGGTTCGATCGCCGGATCTTCGCTGTCGAATTGGCGCGACGAGCCGATCAGCAATTGCCCGGTCGGGCGCGGCTGCACGTTGAACGCCACCGACGTGCCGGTCGCGTTGTGCGCGCTCTTGATATAGCCGAGTTCGAGAATCTGGTGACGCACGGTGCCGGGATAACGATCGGTGATCAGCAGATGGCCCTTCTTCGCCTGCATCGGCAAACCGGGCAGCAGTTCGGCCGCTTGCAGACCGTTGGCGAGCAGCACCGCGCCGGTGGCGATCACTTCGCCGTCCGCGAGCACCACGCCCTGGCGGTTCACCTGCGCGACGCGCGTATCGAGGCGGCACGTGATGCGCCCTTTCACGGGCTGCGCGAGCAGCCAGGCGGCGGCGGACGGCGCGTAGACCACGGCGTCGTCGGGGACCATCATGCCGCCGCGCAAGCCTTCGCGCAGCGCGGGTTCGGCTTCGCGCACCTGCTGCGCGTCGAGCATGTGGCAGGCCACGCCTTGTTGCATCAGCGTCTGCTGGCGCGATTGGGCTAGTTCGCATTCCTCATCGTCAGTGGCGACCCAGAGCGTGCCGCAACGCACGAACGCCTGGCGCGCATCGAGACGCGGCGCGAGGTCGAGCCACAACTGGCGCGACCACATGGAGAGCGCGAACTCGGCGGGCGTATCGTCCATCACGACCAGATGGCCCATGCCCGCCGCCGTCACGCCGCCGCCGATGCCCGCGCGGTCGAGCACGAGCACGTTCGCGCCTTGCTGCGCGAGTTCGTGCGCGCACGCGGCGCCGACGATGCCCGCGCCGACTACGATCACATCGGGACGCGATACTGCCATGTTCATCACGCGCTGATGCCCCATGCGAACGGATCGTCGTCGGCGAAGATGAGCTGCGCCTGCGCGCTCACGTGCGCCGTGCCGCGAATGCTCGGACGCACGTAGCCGGGCGCGAGATCGCCGCCGGTTTCGTAGCTCGCGTCGAACACGCTGCCGACGATGCTTTCCTGCTTCCACACCGCGCCCGGCTCAAGCGCCGCGTCGGCGGCGAGACACGCGATCTTCGCGCTCGTGCCCGTGCCGCACGGCGAGCGGTCGTAGGCCTTGCCCGGACACAGCACGAAGTTGCGGCTATCGAGTCCCGGCGTGGTCGAGCCGGCGAACAGTTCGATATGGTCGATCAGCGCGCCGCCCTCGCCCGTGATGCCGTTCGCTTCGAGTGCCTGGCGGATCGCCCACGAGACGTTGGTCAGCGTTTCGACGTTGGCGAATTCGAGCGACTGGCCGTGATCGGCAACGAGGAAGAACCAGTTGCCGCCCCACGCGATATCGCCATGAATGCGGCCGAGGCCCGGCACGTCGACGGGCACATTCGTGCGATAGCGATACGCGGGCACGTTGCGCACGGTGACGCTGCCGTCCGCGTGCAATTCGGCTTCCACGTTGCCCACCGGCGTTTCGATGCGATGCACGCCGGGCGCGATGCGGCCCATATGCGCGAGCGACACGATCAGGCCGATCGTGCCGTGTCCGCACATGCCGAGGAAGCCCACGTTATTGAAGAAGATCACGCCCGCCGAACAGGCCGGATCGTGCGGCTCGCACAGCAGCGCGCCGACCATCACGTCGGAGCCGCGCGGCTCGCAGACGATGCCCGCGCGCAGGCGGTCGAAGTCGCGGCGGAAGATGTCGAGCCGCTCGGCGAGCGGTCCGCGGCCCAGCTCGGGGCCGCCTTCGGTCACGAGCCGCGTGGGCTCGCCGCCGGTATGGGAATCGATGACGGAGAGGGTTTTCATGCCGACAATCGTAGGTGCCGCCCGCGTGGCCGTCTTGTCGCAACGGACCCTCGGCAATGACGATTTCGGCATAGCGCGCGGCGGCCGATCGGACGCCGCGCGGCGCACGCGCGGTCAAGCCAGGCACAACCCTGGCGCTATCCACACACGATCCGGCCACCAGGCAGGCGCACGCCTCACCGCGCACCGGGCCGTTCAGTGCCGCTTCAAACGCCCGCGCGCGCCCGCGAGCCGCGCCCGAACATCTGGCGCAGCCACGCCTGGCTGTTCACGACCAGCAGACCGGTCAGCACGAGCATCGAGCCCGCGACGAACGCCGCGTCCACGTGTTCGTGCAGCACCACCACGCCGAGCACGACGCCGAACAGCGGCGTCATGAACGACAGCACGCCGAGCCGCGCGGCGAAGTAGCGGCGCAGCAGCCAGAACCACGTGAGATAGCTCGCGAAGGTGACGACCACGGTCTGGAAGCCAAGGCTCGCGAGCGCGAACGGCGTGCCATGAAACGCGGTCTGCCCGGTGAGCAGCGCGAACGGCATCAGCAGCACGAACGCATAAGCGAGCTGATAAAACAGCGTCTGCGAAGCGGGCGCCTCGCTCAGCCGCGTGGTGCGCACGCCCACCGTGGTCATGCCCCACGCCGCGCCGCCGAGCAGGCCCATCAGATCGCCGAGCAGCCAGTCAGGATTGGCCGGTGTGCCCGGCGCGGACAGTCCGCCGCCCAGCAGCGCCGGGCCGAGAAACGCGATGGCGATGCCCGCGAACGCGAGCGCGATGCCGGCCCACTGGAGCGGCGCGAGCCGTTCGTCGGGCAGCTTGAGATGCAGGCCGATGGCCGCGAACATCGGCGCGGTGTAAAGCAGCACGGCGATATGCGAGGCGTTGGTCAGGCGCAGCCCTTCGGCGACGCACAAAAATTCGAACGCGAACAGCAGGCCCACCACGAGACCCGAGCGCAGCGCCACGCCCGGCAGCCAGCGCTCGCGCAGCACGAAGCGGTTGAACAGCCACACCAGCGCCGCCGCGCCGCCCGAACGCACGCCCACTTGCATCATCGGCGCGATGTCGCCGGCCACGGCCTTGATCGCGACCTGTTGCGTGCCCCAGATGAAGCACAGCGTCACCATGATGGCGACGGCCGCCCCATCGACATGCTTTCTCATTCCTGTCTCGTCCATGCATTATTTTTCCGACGCGCGTATCTTAACGCGCCGGGTCATACGCACATAGAGCCAGTGGCCGCGCAAAGCAGCAGGCCACCCGCGACGCAGCCGGTAAGTCCGGTTGCGTGGCGGGTGGCCTGCGGTTGCGATGGCGAGGTGCCGCCGCTATCCATTCAAAACGATGAACCCGAGGGCGCGATCAGAAGTCGATCTTCGCGTTCAGGCTGACCGTGCGCGGGTCGCCCGGCGCGATGTAGCTGTCGTACTGGAACATCCAGTAGCGGCGGTTCGTGATGTTGTCGATCGCCGCGCGGAACGTAACGTCGTGCCCGCCGATGCGGGTCGCGTAGTTCGCGCCCAGATTCACGAGCATATAGCCGCCCGTTTCCAGATCGCCGGCCGGACGCACTTCGGTGTTGCCCGTGTACTTCGCATCGACGCCCAGTTGCAGCCCCGGCACGTACGGCACGTCGTAGGTCACGCGCGCGGCGGCCGTGAATTGCGGCGCGCCTGCAACGCGCTTGCCGTTATACGTCTGGCCCTTCGCGTACCACGTATCGAGCAGCATGATGTCGCCCGCGACTTGCCAGCTACGGCCCAGACGTACGCTGCCGCCCGCTTCGAGACCTTCGTAGATCGAGTTGCCGTCCTGCAGCAGCACGTTCTGGTCGTTCGCATACGACGCGCCGCGCTCGATGCGGAACAGCGCCGCGTTCGCGCTCCAGCGCGCATGCTCGCTCTTGATGCCCAGTTCATACTGGCGCGAGCGCAGCGGATTGAGCACCGATCCGCCATTTGCATAGATGTCCGAAACAACCTGACCCGCTTCGAGCGATTCCACATAGCTCGCGTACAGCGTGGTCTCCGGTTCGAGCTTGTACATCAGCGCGAAGGTCGGCGTGACGACGCCGTTCTTGCCGTAAGACGACGACGTAGCGCCCGATTCCGAGAAGCTTTCCTGATCGTAGTTCGTGTAGCGCAGGCCCGCGAGCAGCGACCAGCGGCTCGTGATCTGCATCGTATCGCTCAGGAACAGCGCCTTCTGGTTGATCTCGCTCGCGCGGTATTTGTCGAGCCCGCTGCCCGAGTAGAACGCATACGGGTTCTGCACGTACAGATTGCCCGTGCCGAGCGTGCCGCCCGCCGTGCCCGCCGCCGTGCTGTAATCGTTGGTCTGATGCTGGATCGACGCGCCCGCCACGATCTGATGCGTGAACGGTCCGGTCTTCACCTTGCCTTCGAACGTGCCTTGCCAGTAGATGTCCTGGTGGCCTTCGTCGCCGTTCCAGCGATAGTCGGAATAGTCGCCCGCCTGGTTGAGCAGCGTGAGCGTGCTCTCGTTACGGTCGCGCGCCGACTTGCTGTAGCTCGCCGAGGTATTGAAGCTCCAGTCCGGCGTGATCTGATACTTCGCGCCCGCCGTGTAGAGCTGCAGATTCGTGTTCAGATGCTGACCGGCGCTGTTCAGCAGATTCGAGCCGCCGCTGATGGTCGCGGGCAGACTCGTGCCCACATAGCTGCTCGGAATGTAGATCGCCGGCGTCTGACCGCTCGAACGGCTCGTCTGGTAGATCGCGTTGAAGTAGACGTCGAGGTCGCGCGTGAGCTGACCGTCGAGCGCGAGCGCCACTGAATTGCGGTTGATATCGCCCGCGTTATAGGTCTTGCCCGCTTCGTGCGTGTAGTTGATGCGCGCGCCGAACATGCCGTCCGGGCCGAAGCGGCGGCTCAGGTCGGCGTGCTGGCTGAGCACGCCGTCCATGCGATAGCCGACGTCGAAACTCGTCACCGGATCCGTGCCCGGCTTCTTGGTCACGTAGTTGACCACGCCGCCCGGCTGCGCAAAACCGTACATGAAACCGCCCGCGCCCTTGAGCAGTTCGACGCGTTCGAGGTTTTCATACGGCATCGTGATGCCATACGAAATGAACGGATTGCCGTCGATCTTGAAACCGTTCTGCCAGTCGATCGGCAGGCCGCGCACCGTGATGTAGGTCGCCCACGCGCTATAGGCGTTGCTGTTGTCGGTGACCGAGGCGTCGCCCGCGAACACGTCGCCGAGCTTGTTGGCCTGGCGGTCGGCGAGATCCTCGCCCGTCACGACCGTCGTCGAGAACGGCGTGTCGAGCTGCGAACGCGTGCCGAGCGCGCCGTTCGAAACCGGCGTCGCCAGATGCAGCGGCGAGTCGCTCACGGTGGACGCGCTCACGTTCACGGCCGGCAGCGCCTTGTCGGCGGCGGTCGTGGACGCGGCAGCGCCGCTGGCCGCGGTGGCTGGCGCGGCAGCGCTGTCCCCGGCGGTCGTAACGGTCTGGGCGAATGCGGATTGCGCTGCGGCGGCAAACGTCAGCCAGGCGGCGATCTGCAAAGGACGGGGGAGCTTTTGCCCCTTACGGCGTGCGGTTTCGTGATTGTTCATATCGGCCAGTGGTCGAGGCGCCTCCCGCCCCGGTTCAAGTATTTGAACGTCAATGAGACTTATTCTCATTTCATAAGGGGCGCATCTTAGCAAAGCCTTTTTGCTTTTGAAAGTTCTTTACGAAAAACCAACACTTGCGCTTGGCTGTAATGCGTTTTGCATGTAAACGCGCGTGGATCTTGCGTGTTTTGTGCGTATTGCTCAGCGTTTACCCTTAGGCCACCTCTCTAAAAATCGCGCGCGCACGCCGCCAGCGCGCACGCGGGTGCCCGCGCGCTCCCGATTGCCACATCGGCGCCGTTGCGGCGCAATCCCCCAATCGGCTCAGGGTTTTCGGTCCCGCGAATTTTGGCGAAAAGCGCGGGACGGCATGACCTCATCGCGCATTTTTTTCACCCTGCGCGTTTCGCGTGCCATCCCGTTAGCTCTCCGATGCAGCCGGACTTTGCCGAGATTCGCGCCTCGCAGCGTTTCATGCAGGCTGGATCGGCGCATTAGTTCGTCATCCTGAGCAATACGTTTTCCACCCTTGCCATGTGCGAACGAGTTTCCTATGATCCACCAAACGCGAATCACTCTCATTCGCACATCACCGCGCAAACGATTCACTTTGAATCGCTGGCGCTTGCCACAGCGAGCGCATCAGTCATGCGCGGTGACAGATGTGTCAGCTTCGTGACCATCCACCCGTTTTCGTCCATCGATGAGGTCTCAACATGGTCCTGCCGGCCAAAGAGGAAGCTCAATCATGAGTACAACTAACATCCATTCCGATTCGGGAACGCGTCTTGCACGCGCGGCGTCGAGCCACGAGGTGCTCGACTTCGTCGCGATCGGTCTCGGCCCGTTCAACCTGAGCCTCGCGTGTCTCGCCGATCCGATCCGCGATCTGCGCGGCCTCTTTCTCGAACGCAACGAGGACTTCGACTGGCATCCGGGCATGCTGATCGACGACACCACGCTGCAAAACCCGTTTCTCGCGGACCTGGTGAGTCTCGCCGATCCGAAAAGCAAGTTCAGCTTCCTGAACTATTGCAAGCAGGAAGGCAAGCTCTACGCGTATTACATTCGTGAACGTTTCTATCTGAGCCGCGCCGAATACAACCGCTACTGCAAGTGGGCGATCAAGCAGCTATCGAGCATTGCGTTCGGCTCCCACGTGGAGCGCGTGGACTACGATGCCGACGCCGGCCACTACGTCATCAGCGGACGCCACGTGCGCACGGGTCAGCCGTTCACGCATCGCGCGGCGCGCCTTGTGATCGGCGTGGGCTCGGTGCCGCAACTGCCGTCGTGCTGCGACGACGTGCGCGAGCATTGCCTGCACAGCGCGCAATACGTCGCCAACAAATCCGCCTTGCAGCAGAAGCGTTCGATCGCCGTGATCGGCAGCGGCCAGAGCGCCGCCGAGATCTTCTACGACCTGCTCAAGGAAAGCGACGAGCACGACTACGCGCTCACGTGGATCACGCGCTCGCCGCGATTCTTCCAGATGGAGAACACCAAGCTCACGCTGGAAATGATCTCGCCCGATTACATCGATTACTTCTACAACCTGCCGGACAGCGTGCGCGAAGGCATCATCGCGAAGCAGGACAGCCTCTATAAAGGCGTGAACGCCTCGCTGATCAACCAGATCTACGATCTGCTCGACGACCGCCGCAGCCGGGGCGGCAACAACGCGCGGCTCATCACCAATTCGGAACTCACGGGCTGTCACCACGACCGCATCGACGACCGCTTCCATCTGCGTTTCGTGCAGCGCGACGAAGGCGTGCAGTACACGCACGTCACCGACGGCGCGATCTTCGCGACCGGCTACGGCCAGAACGTGCCCGCCTTCATCGACGGCATCCGCGAGCGCATCAGTTGGGACGCGCGGGGACGCTACAAGCTCTCGCGCAACTATGCGATCGACGTGAACGGCGGCGAAGTGTTCGTGCAGAACGCGGGCCTCTACAGTCACGGCCTCACCAATCCCGACCTCGGCATGAGCTGCTATCGCAACTCGTGCATCCTGCGCGAACTGACCGGCGTGGAGCACTACAAGATCGAGCGGCGCATCGCGCTGCAGGATTTTTCGGTGCCCGACACGGAGGCGTTCGTGAAGGCGCCGCTGGAGGCGCAATGAATCTGCGCAACACCATCATCACGATGACGACCTTCGCCGTCATCAGCGATGCGATCCTGATTCCGTTCTACCCGCAGTTCTTCGCGGCGCGCTACGGCGTGACGAGTCCCGTGCACGCGGGCGCTTACGTGGCGTTCATCTCCATCGTCGTGATGCTCACGCTGCCGCTGTGGGCGCGCGTCGCGAAGCGGCTCGACGCCATGCATCTGCTCGTCTACACGCAGTGCGCGGCGGGCCTGCTCTCGGTCGCGAGTTATTTCGCGCCCACGGTGCCGCTGTTCTGGGTGCTGTCGCTCGCGATGTTCATGTGCAAAAGCAGCTATCTGCTGATGTATCCGTACATGATGCGGCTCGAACCGAAGGAGTCGCACGCGCATACGATCGGTGTGCTTTCGGTGGTCGTGCACTTCGGCGCGATCGCAGGCGCCGTGGCGGGCGGTCTCGTGATGCAGGTGTGGAATGCGCACGACTGCATCTTCGCGATGGCCGCGGGCGACTTCATCCAGATGGCGATCTGCATGAGCCTGATCCGTACGCATCGCATCGCCAGGCGCTGCCGTTTCGCCGACGAACATCAGGCGCAGACGGTCCGCCCGAGTCTGCGCCAGCGCTTGCCGATCCTGCGCCTCGCACTGCTGATGCTCGCATTCGACTTCTGCGTGTATCTGATCCGTCCGTTCATGTCGTCGTACTGGCAGGACGTGAGCGGCTCGCCGAGCGAGCTCGTTTCCGGCCTCGTGTTCGCGATTCCGGGCATGGTCGCGCTGGCCGCGCTGCGCATCAACAAGCGTCTCGCCGGGCAAGGCAAAAAGCTGCCCGATCACACCGTCGCGAACCTGCTGCTGTGCACCGCGGGCATGCTGCTGCAAGGCGTGGAAGCGCCGCTGTGGATCGTGGTGGGCCGCGTGATGTTCGGCTGGGCGCTGTTCCAGATCGTCGTGAAGCTCGACGTGACGATGTTCTCGCTGAGCACGCCCGCTTCGTATGCCGCCGATTACAGCGTGATCAACTTCTTCCAGAACCTCGGCGTGCTGCTCGCCTCGTTCGCGGCCGGGGCGATCGTCGATGTGACCGGACTGCGTGCGCCCTTCTTCATCGCCGCTGCCGGGCTCGTGCTGACCGCGCTCTTGAGCGTGTGGCTGCTCGACCGTTCGCGCCGCGCCGCCAGCGCCCCGGCAAACGATGCGCTGCTCGAAACCGATCTTGCCAAAACAGGAGTCACCGCCCGTGCGAACTGATATTGCCGCCGACGAAATCGCCTTGCGTCATCGCGGCGCGCCGCCCGCGCTGCAACGCGAGACGCTCGCCGCCACGCTCGGCGGCTTCCATATCCGCCAGCTCGACGTGCCGCGCGACGCGCCCACGCTGCACGGCTGGTTCGCCGAGGAGCGCGCCGCATTCTGGAACATGCGCGACTGGAGCGTGGCGCAGGTGGCCGCGTTCTATCAGGCCATCGAGGATTCCGGGCACGCGCAATCCTGGCTCGCTTCGCAGCATGGCGCGCCCGCGTTCCTGATCGAGACCTACGATCCCGCGCACGAGGAAGCGGGCGAGCATTACGACGTGCAGCCCGGCGATCTGGGCATGCATCTCTTCGTGGGACCGGCGGCCACGCCGCAACCCGGCTATACGCGCCATGTGTTCAAGACGCTCATGACCTTCTTGTTCGAACGTCTGGACGCCGCGCGCATCGTCGTCGAACCGGATGCGCGCAACACGCGCATTCACGCACTGAACCGCGCGATGGGCTTCGTCTATGCGAAGGACGTCGCGTTCCGCGAGAAAACCGCGTCGCTCGCGTTTTGCAACCGAGCCGATTTTTACGCCGCTATTCAGCAGGATAACTAAGGAACTCATCATCATGAACTCGATCGATTTCAACGCCATCGCCCCGCAATCGATGCAGCACACGCTGCTCTCCCCGCCCGAAGCCGCCGCGCATCTCACGCCTGAAATCTGGCAGCGCGCGAACCGGATGCTGGTGCGCAAGGCGATTGCCGAATACGCGCACGAGCTGATCGTCGAACCGCAACGCCTCGGCGACGCCGAGCCCGACGCGGCCGGCAACGCGTTCGCGCGCTACGAACTGAAATCCGACGACGGCTCGCGCGCCTACACCTTCGAAGCGCGCCTGCTCGCGCTGCGCCACTGGAGCATTCGCCCCGAGTCGATCGTCTGCACGCAGGACGGCGTGGAGCAGCCGCTCGACGCGCTCTCGTTCATTCTCGATGTGAAGGCGCGCCTCGGCATCAAGGAAGAAATGCTGCCGATCTATCTCGACGAAATCAGCAGCACGCTCTATGGCGCCGCGTATAAATCGGTCAAGCAAGGACCGGACACGCCCGATCTGCTGACCGCCGATTTCCAGGCCGTGGAAACGGCGATGAGCGAAGGCCATCCGGGCTTCGTCGCCAACAACGGGCGGCTCGGTTTCGATGCAGGCGACTATCGCGCCTTCGCGCCGGAAGCGGCCTCGGTCATCCAGGTCGTCTGGCTCGCGGTGCACAAGGACAACGCCGCCTTCCATCACGCCGACGACCTCGACTACGACCGCCTGATGGACGAGGAACTGGGCGCAGCCGCCATCGCCCGCTTCAAGGCCGTCGTCGAAGCGCGCGGCTGCAACTTCGACGACTACCGCCTGATGCCCGCGCATCCGTGGCAATGGTTCAACAAGCTGTCGATCGCGTTCGCCGCCTACGTGGCCACGAACCGCATCATCTGCGTCGGCTACGGCGACGACCGCTATCTCGCGCAGCAATCGATCCGCACGTTCTTCAATGTCTCGGACCGCTCGAAGCGCTATGTGAAAACCTCGCTGTCGATCCTCAACATGGGCTTCATGCGCGGGCTCTCGCCGTACTACATGTCGGGCACGCCCGCCATCAACGACTTCATCAAGGGGCTGGTCGCGAGCGATCCGTATCTGCGCGACAAGGGCTTCACGATCCTGCGCGAAGTGGCGTCGATGGGTTTCCGCAACCGCTATTACGAAGCCGCCGTGCAAGCCGATACGCCGTACAAGAAGATGTTTTCCGCGCTGTGGCGCGAGAACCCGCTCTCGCTCGCGGGCGACGGTCAGCGCCTCATGACGATGGCCGCGCTGCTGCACACCGACCGTCATGGCCGCGCGCTGCTGCCCGCGCTGATCGAGGCGTCGGGCCTGAGCACGCAGGCGTGGCTCGAACGCTATATGGAAGCGTATCTCGCGCCGCTCGTGCACTGCTTCTACACGCACGATCTCGTCTTCATGCCGCACGGCGAGAACCTGATTCTCGTGCTGGAAAATCACGTGCCGGTGCGCGCGATCATGAAGGACATCGCCGAGGAATCGGCGATTCTCAACAAGGACGCGCAGCTGCCCGAGAACGTCAAGCGACTCGCCGTGGATGTGCCCGAGCGCGTGAAGCTGCTGGCGATTTTCATCGACGTGTTCGACGGGTTCTTCCGCTACGTGAACCAGATTCTGGTCGAGCACGGCTGCGCCACCGAGGATCTGTTCTGGAACACCGTGGCGCGTTGCGTCGCGCGCTATCAGGCCGAGCACCCGGAACTCGCCGACAAGTTCGCGCAATACGATATGTTCGCGCCGGAGTTCCTGCACTCGTGCCTGAACCGTCTGCAACTGGGCAACAACCTGCAGATGGTCAATCTCGCCGATCCCGCGGGCAACCTCAAGATGGCGGGCAATCTGCAGAACCCGCTTGCGGGTCGGCGCGAGGCTTATCGCGACGATGCGGGTCGTACGGCCGGCACGGTCGATCGCGCGCGCGCGGAAACCGTCGAGGCCTGAGCATGGCGGCGAACCGCACGCTGGAAGATCTGCTGCGGCTCGCCGCGCGTCTCGTGCCTGGGTTGAATGGCGTGGTCGCCTCGCAGGAAGGACAAGCAGCGCAAGCAGCGCAGGAAACGCACGGCGCCCACAGCATGCCCGCGCATGTGCGTCCCGCGCCTGAATCAAGCCGCAACCGCGCCGCGCTCGACGCCCTGCTCGCGCACTGGACCGGCAACTGGCCGGAAGCCGGGCGGCCGTACTGGGCCGCGCGCTGCTGGGGCATCCTGATCTGGCAGCCGCTCTATCTGAGCGTGATCGGCGTGCATGCGTCGCGTGCGTCGATCTCGCTCGAACGCATCGTGCAGCCGGTCGCGAACGGCTGGACGACCGAAGTGCGGCTCGCCGATCACGCGCCCGCGCAAGGCGATACCGACGCGCTCATCGCGCACGCCGCGCGCGAGATCCGCGCGTGCTGCGCGCAGATGCACGACGAGCTGCTGCCGGTGATCCGCCTGAATCCGGCCGCCGTGCGCGGCACCCAGGCCGACGTCGTGCTCGCGGCGCTGCTCGCCGCACGCAAGGCCCGGCCCGACTGGCGCGACGAACAGGTGCAGGCGCTCGGCGAGCAATGGCTCGCGGCGCTCGGTCTGCAAGGCGACGGCGGCTACTTCGCATTCGCGCGCACGGACGGCGCGTGCGCGCTCGCGCTCGAACGTCGGACCTGCTGCTACCACTATCGCCGCCGCGACGGCGAATTGTGCAGCACCTGCCCGCGCCTCGCGAAACACGAACGCATCGTGCGTCTGAACACGGAACGGGACGCCGCGCTCGAAGCATGACGCTCGAAGCGCGGCGCCCAACCGAAAGGAATCGATCGATGAACGACATCAGCAACCTGACGCATCTGGCGCTGCCCGCCGATGCGCAGGACGCGCAATTTCAGCTGCCCGCCAGCGCGTATTTCGACGACGTGCTGTTCGAGCGTGAGATGACGCGCATCTTCGCGCACTCGGCGCGCTACGTGGGCCACGAGCAGTCGGTGCCCGAGCCCGGCGACTGGCGGCGTCTGCCGCAGGACGAAGGCGGACGCGTGCTGGTGCGCAACGCCGAAGGCGTGCAGCTGCTCTCGAACGTGTGCCGCCATCGCCAGGCGCTGATGCTCGGCGGCGAAGCGGGCAACGTCGGCGCAGTGGATCACGGTCATGCCGGTGGAGAGACGAAGACCATCGCGCTCACGCGCGGCAATCTCGCGGCCACGGGCGGCAATATCGTCTGTCCGCTGCATCGCTGGACTTACGACGGTCAGGGCGAACTGATCGGCGCGCCCGAATTCGACAAGAAGCCCTGCCGCAATCTCGAACGTTTTCCGCTGCGCCATTGCCACGGCCTGCTTTACGAAGGCCCGCGCGAACCGGCGCAGGACATGGCGAGCGTCTTCGCGCGGCCCGAGTTCGATTTTTCCGGCTACGTGCTCGATCACGTCGAAACGCACACGTGCCATTACAACTGGAAGACCTTTATCGAGGTCTATCTGGAGGATTATCACGTGGCGCCGTTCCATCCGGGGCTCGGGCGCTTCGTGAGCTGCGAGGATCTCGACTGGGAATTCGCGCAGACCTACAGCATGCAGCGCGTGGGCGTGAATAACGCGCTCGCGCAGGCGGGCTCGGAGATCTATCGCGCGTGGCACGATCGTCTGCTCGATTATCGCGGCGGCGATGCGCCCGACTTCGGCGCAATCTGGCTCGCGTATTTCCCGACGCAGATGATCGAGCTGTATCCGCACGTGCTGGTGGTGTCCACGCTGTATCCGAAAGGGCCGCAGGAAACGCTCAACGTGGTGGAGTTTTATTACCCCGAGGAAATCGCGGCGTTCGAGCGCGAGTTCATCGAGGCGCAGCGCGCCGCGTATCTGGAAACCATGATCGAGGACGACGAGATCGCCGAGCGCATGGATGCGGGACGCTTGCGGCTGCATCGTCGCGGGGTGAGCGATGCCGGGCCGTATCAAACGCCGCTTGAAGATGGCATGCGGCACTTTCATGCGTGGTATCGGCGCGCGCTTGCGGGTGGGATGGGGCAGGGAGAACCGCTCGCGTGTGCGGTGATGGATAGCGTTTGTTGAGCGCGAAGTTCGCGTTCAGACGACGAATGCGAAAACGCCCGGGCACAGCCCGGGCGTTTTTCATTTGCAATCCGCATCGAGCGAAGGATGCGTCGATCAGAACGTTTCCCAGTCGTCATCCGACTTCGCGGCGACGGCGACCGGCTCCGCGCGCGGCGCGCTTTGACGCGGCGCGGCCTCACTCATCGGCGCACTTGCCGGAGCGCTAACCTGCGCACTCACCGCCGCACGCGGCGCGGGCGTCGCGCGGCGCTTCGCGGCATTCGCGCTCGCGGACTTCGACGCGGACGCGACCACAGCCCCCGTCCGCATCGGCACCGAAGAAACCGACGAAACCGAAGAAGCCGAAGAACCCGACGACGACACCTTGAACACCGACACCAGTTCACGCAACGCCCCGGCCTGCGTCGACAGCGACTGCGCCGCCGCCGAAGCTTCCTCGACGAGCGCCGTGCCGTTGTTCACGCGCTCGACCGACGTCGCGATCAGATCCTTGATCTCCTTGGCCGCCGTCGCGCTGCGCTGCGCGAGCGTGCGGACCTCGCCCGCGACCACCGCGAAGCCGCGACCCTGCTCGCCCGCGCGCGCGGCTTCGACCGCCGCGTTCAGCGCGAGGATGTTGGTCTGGAACGCGATGCCCTCGATCACCGAAATGATCTGCGCGACCTGTTCCGAGCTCTGCGAAATCTCGCGCATCGTGTCGACCACGCGGCCCACGACTTCGCCGCCGCGCGTGGCCGTGCTCGACGCCTGGCCCGCCAGCGTGTTGCCCTGGGTGGCGTTGTCGGCGTTCTGCTTCACCGTCGCCGTGAGCTGCTCCATGCTCGCCGCCGTTTCTTCGAGCGACGCGGCCTGTTCCTCGGTGCGCTGGCTCAGATCGGTGTTGCCCGCCGCGATCTGCGCGGCCGCCGTCGCGATGCCTTCGCTGCCCGTGCGCACGCGGCCCACGAGATCGACGAGACGCTCATTCATATGACGCAGCGCGCCCAGCAACTGGCTCGCCTCGTCGCTGCCCGTGACCTCGATGCGCGCCGTGAGATCGCCGCGCGCCACCGTTTCCGCCACGCCCACCGCGCGCGCGAGCGGCGCCGTGATCGAACGCGTGATGGAGAGTGCGATGACCACGCCCAGCGCGATCGCCACCGCGAGCAGCCCGAGCGTCCACGCGAACGCGCCCGCGTAGGCCGACTTGGCGCGCTCGACTTCGGCCTCGGCGCCGTCGTGATTGAGCTTGATATCGTCGTTGATCAGCGATTGCGCGGCCGCGAAGGTTTTCGCCGACGGGCCGGACGCCAGCGCGCGCGCGTCGTTGAGGCCGGCGTCGCCTGCGTCGGCGAGCGTCTGCAATTGCTTGTCGTGATCGAGATAGGCCGTCCACGCGGCGCTGATCTGATCGTAGAAACGGCGTTCGTCGGCGGACGAAACCAGCTTCGAATACGCGTCGAGCGTCGTGGCGAAATCCGTGACGAATTGCGCGTGCTGCGTGCGCAACGCGTCCTTGTCGGCGGCATCGGTCGCGAGCAGCGAGCGCAGCGAGGTGCGGCGCACGTCATCGGCGACGGCGCGCAGCTTGCCGAGCATTTGCACGCTCGGCAGCCAGTCGCCGCCGAGCGCGTGCGTGCCGTCATAGATGCGCGACGCCTGAAGCAATCCAATGCCGCCGACGGCGGCGAGCAGCAACAGCACAACCGCGAAGCCCGCCGCGAGACGCGGGCCGATTTTCAGATGAGAGAGAAATGACATATCAAGCCGATTGGGGAAACCGACTGTATTTCGACCCTCTTACGCAATAATTAAGCCCTTGTTGCAAAAATAACCGGAAACAAACAATTGGCTTTCGGTAGCGGGCGAGAAAAATTCACGGTTTTCGGCAGAAATCGGCGGAAATCGGCCTTCGGTGAGACGCGCGGTCAAGCCCGCGCGCGTGCATCCGCTAAGCTGCCTGCAGTCCCGCGCCGAACGGCGCGGGGTGCAAGAACGGGGGACGCTTCGGCGTTCGCGCCCAAGCGATGCGAAGGCGGACCGCCACGTCCGCGCCGGCCTGACAGGGGAGCCGGCGCGGCCATGCCGGTCGCCGCGCCGGCTTGAGCGTCGCGCGTCACGACAACACCACCGAGGGCCTTGACCGGCGAGCCGCAGCGGCTCGACCGGCGGACGCGCAACCTCGCCGGCCGCCGCCCAGGCGGCGCGAGCGCTCCGGGGCGTCCTCCTGTTCGCATTCACTGCCCGCGAAGCTGCGACTTTTACGAGTTCGCGTCGCCGGCCTCCCGGCACGGCCAGACGCGTGCGCGCGGCTTCGGCGTATCCGCTTCCTCGGCCACCTCGCGCCACCAGCGCTCGCCGCGCTGCGGATCGGCGAGATCCAGACGCTCGCCCATGCGCGGCGTCGCCAGCATCACGCCGCGCGCGGCCGCCAGTCCCATCACACGCTCGAACGGCTCCTGCCAGCGATGCATCGCGAGGTCGAAGGTGCCGTTGTGGATCGGCACGAGCCAGCGCCCGCGCACGTCCAGGTGCGCCTGCACGGTTTCCTCGGGCTGCATGTGGACATACGGCCAATTCGGGTCGTACGCGCCCGTTTCGATCAGCGTGACGTCGAACGGCCCCATGCGCTCGCCGATCTCGCGGAAACCGTCGAAGTAACCCGTATCGCCGCTGAAGAACACGCGCAGATCGTCGGTCGCGATCGACCACGAACACCACAGCGTGGTGTTGCCGTCGAACAGGCTGCGCCCCGAAAAATGCTGCGCGGGCGTCGATGTGAAAGCCACGCCCGCGATGCTCACGCTTTGCCACCAGTCGAGCTGGCGCACCTTCGCGGCGTCGATGCCCCACTCGATCAGGCGGTCGCCGACACCCAGCGGCGTGAGAAACACGCCCGTCGTCGCGGCCAGCGCGAGCACGGTTTCGCGGTCGAGATGGTCGTAGTGATCGTGCGAGAGGATCACGCCGCGCAACGGCGGCAGGTCGGCGAGCGCGATGGGCGGCGCGTGAAAGCGCTTCGGGCCGAGCCGTTTGAACGGCGAGGCGCGTTCGCCGAACACCGGATCGGTCAGCCAGAATTCGCCGCGCAATTTCATCAGCATCGTGGAGTGGCCGAGACGCCAGAGGCTGCCCTCGGGCGCGGCGTGCAGATCGGCTGCGCTCAGGGCGTCGACGGGCAGCGCCGCCGACGGCACGGTGCCGCGCGGCTTGCGGAACAGCACGTTCCAGATGATGCGCAGACTCTTCGCGAGACCTTCCTGCGGACGCGGACGCACATTGCGAAAGCGCGCGCCGTCGTGCTGCGTGGAACCGTTCGCGAGCGTGCGCGAACGCTTCGCGGCGGCGAAGCCCAGCGTGCGGCCGAGAAAATCGGGGATCGAAGCCATGTCGGCGTCCTGAGACAAAAGTAGACTGGCTAGTGTAGTTTATTCGGGAGAAAAGTAAACTACACGGTGTAAAATTAGCAGATGAGCACCGCCGACACCCCGCAACGCCTGACCGACCGGAAACGCGCCGCCATTCTGGAAGCGGCCATCGAGGAATTTCTCGCCGCCGGTTACGACGCCACCAGCATGGACCGCATCGCCGCGCGCGCGAGCGTCTCGAAGCGCACCGTCTACAACCATTTCCCGAGCAAGGAAGCGCTGTTCGCGGCCATCCTGCATCGGCTCTGGGACGCCGCACTGACCGGCGCCGCGCCCGCCTATCGCGCCGACGCGCCCTTGCGCGCGCAATTGCTCGACCTGCTGCAACGCAAGCTACGTCTGATGAGCGACGAGTCGTTTCTCGCGCTCGCGCGCGTGGCGATCGCGGCGGGCATCCACTCGCCGGAGCGCGCGCGGGACATGGTCGCGCGCATCGGCGAGCGCGAGGAGGACGTGACGGTCTGGATACGCGCGGCGGCCGCCGATGGGCGTCTGGCCGATGCGAACGGCACAAACGGCGCGAACGGCGCGCCCTTCGATCCGCTGTTCGCCGCGCATCAGCTGCATGCGCTGGTGAAGGCGTTCGCGTTCTGGCCGCAGGTGACGATGGGCCAGCCGACGCTCAGCGAGGCCGAACAACACAACGTCGCGCAGAGTGCCGCCGATATGTTTCTCGCGCGCTATGCGCGTGGCGAGCGCGACTGACTGGTGCGCACAATGGTGCGCACAGGCACGCGGCATCGTCATCGGCCATCGACGGCGACGGGCAAACGTCCGCTCGCCACATGCCCGTGCGCCGGATCGCGCCAGAAGCGCCACGCGAGCAGGCCCGCGATCGCCTGCGCCGCCACCACGAACGCCACGCAGCCCGCCCAGCCCCACTGCCGCCACGCGGGCACCGGCAGGATCGAGCCGAGACTGCCGCCGAGGTAATAGCACGACAGATACACGCCGATGGCCGTCGATCGCGCCGCGCCTGCGGTCTGCGAAATGAAGGCGTTCGCGGCGGCCTGCTCGACGAACACCGCCGTCGAGCCGAGCGCGAGGCCGCAAAGGATCGGCAGCAAGCCGTGCGCGAGCGTGAGTCCCGCGCCCGGCAGCGCGAGCAGTGCCGCGTAGACGGCGAGTTCGCGCGGCGAGCGATGGCGCGCGAAGCGGCCCGCGAGCGGCGTGACCACCACGGCGAGCAGGAACACCGCGTAGATCGCGCCGATCTGCGCCGTGCCGAAATCGTAGGGCGGCTGCGCGAGCCGCAAGCCGACGAACGTGAACGTCGCCACTTGCGAAGCGAGCACGCAGGCGCCGAAACCGAACGCAGCAAGTAGCGGACGGCGCGTGAGCATGGCGAGGCGCGAAGTGTCGCCATCTGCGTCATGGGTGCGAGTCGTAGCGTTCACATGCCTGCTTACCGGAACGCGCGGCAAACACAGAAAGATCGCCACGCCCACGCACAAACTCAGCGCCGCCACGACATCGAGCGCGTGACGCCAACCGAGCGCCGCCGCGCACGCATTCGTGACGAAGCGCCCCGCGAAGCCGCCGAGCGTGGTGCCCGCGACGAACAGCGCGCTCACTTCCGCCGATTGCTCGCGCGTGAACAGCTCGCCGATGAACGTCACCGAGATCGCGAACACGAACGGCATCAGCAGGCCCACCGCAAAGCGCGCCGCGAGAAACGACGTGAAGCTGCCCGCGTGAGCGGCCCACAGCGCGGGCAGCATCGAAGCCAGCGCCGCGAACCCGATCGCCGTGCGGCGCGCGAACGGCGCGGCAACGGTCCCCACGAATGGCGCGATAATGGCGACGGCCAGCGTGGTCGCGCTCACGCCCTGCCCCGCGCGCTCGGCGCTTACGCCGAACGTCGCGGCGAGTTCGCGCAGGATGCCCTGGGTCGCGTAGAGATTGAGGAAGGCCGCGCAGCCGCAGAGAAAAAACGCCGCGCGCAAGGACTTGCCGTGTGGGCCATTCATGAACGACGACCGCTCCCGCGTGAAAAAGAGAGCGTTCAGTCTCGCAAGCCCGCGCCGCGCGCACCAATACCGATTTCGTCTTGATTGATACCGGAAGATTCAGCATGCTCGATCTGCGCCGCCTGCGCTACTTCGTGACCGTCGCCGACGAACTGCATTTCGGACGCGCCGCCGAGCGTCTGCATATCGCCCAGCCGCCGCTCACGCGGCACATCGCTTCGCTCGAAAGCGAGCTGGGCATGCGCGTGTTCGAACGCTCGACGCGCGCGGTCACGCTCACGCCCGAGGGCGCGCAATTTCTTGAACACGCGCGTCAGGTGATCGATGCCGCCGACCACGCCGAAGCCTCCGCGCAGCGGCTCGCGCAAGGCACGGCGGGGCGCCTGGCGATCGGCTATACGAGTTCGATTCCGATGTCGCCCGCGTTCAGCGCCCTCGTGCGCGGCTTCAGCGGCGAAGCGCCCGAGGTGGCGCTCACGTTCCGCGAAGTGGCGGGCACGGCGCAGCCTGCTCAGATCGCGGCGGGCCTGCTCGATATCGCGTTTGGTTGGGCCGCGCCCGATCATGCCGATGACGTCGATAACGCCGATGACACCGATAACGCGATCGCGCAATGGACCGTGGCGCGCGAGCCGCTGGTCGCCGCCGTACCCGCCTCCAGCGAGCACGCCGCGCGCGCGGCCATCGCGTTCGAGTCCATCGCGCACGAATGCTTTATCGCCTGGCCGACGGGTCAGGGCTCCGCGCTCAACACGGCCTTGCATCGGCTGTGCGCCCAGGCGGGCGTCGAGCCGCGCCTCGGTCCGCGCGCGAGCCAGGTCGCCGCGCTCGTGGCGCTGGTTGCGGCGGGCCAGGGCGTGGCGATCGTGCCCGCGTTCGCGGCGTCGTTGCGGATGGCCGACGTGGCCTATGTGCCGTTGATCGATGCGCCCGTGCTCGAACAGACCATCACGTGGCGTACGCAAGATCCTTCGCGTTGCGCGCTGCGTTTCGCGGCGTTCGCGCGCACGGCGGCGGGTGTGTCGCCGGATATCCGCATCGGCAATATTATTTCGTGATCCATATTGATTTCGCGGATCACCGTGACGCGCCTCACGACGCGCGCCGCGCCTCCGAAGGCCGCATACCGAACATGCGGCGGTAATCGGTCGCGAACTGGCTCAGATGCCAGAAGCCCCACGCGGCCGCCACGTCCTGCACCGAACCGGCCTCGCGTCCGCACAGATCGCGACGCGCGCCGTTCAAACGCACCGCGCGCAGATAGGTCGCGGGCGCCATCCCCAGCACATCCTGGAAGCAGTATTGCAGCGTGCGGCGGCTCACAAGCAGTTGCTCGCACAGCTCGGGCACGCCCACCGGACGCGAGCGGTGCGCGAGCACATACTCGCGCGCCTGCGCGACGATCCAGCGTCGCCGCGACGCCTGTTCCGGCGTCTGGCGCGCGCTCTCGCCATCGCGATCGTTGCCGTGCTGCACACAGGCGTCGAACAGCGCGGCGAGCATTTCGGCCTGCACGTCGTTGCGTTCGGCATCGGAGAGCGGCGAACGGGCGCTGCGCGCAACTTCGCCATCGACGTGATCGTCGTCATCGTCGTCGAGACGCTGTTCGAGCACGCCGCACAGATGCGCGAGGCGCGCCGCGCCCGCGCGCACGATCGGCGTCTGCGGCAAACGCGCGTCGAGCGCAACGCCTTCCACGGTCTGCGCGTAGTGGCGCAGCACTTCGCCGCGCACCACCACGCCGTAGATCGAGAACTGCGCGGGCGTGAGCAATTCGAATTCGACGTTGCCGGGCCGCATCGCGAAGGCCTCGGCGCCGAACGGCTGCGCGTCGATGCGCGCTTCCTGTCCGCGCGTGGCCGGAATGCCGAACCAGTACGCGTCGCCGCGCACTTCACAGGCCTGGCGCAGCGTGTGGCTCGTGGTCTCGCAGAAGACCTTCATGGTGTCGAGCGGAATCTCGGTGAGCGTGCCGACGAAGCGGCCCGCCGCGAGCTGATCGTAGGTCTGCCGCCAGCCGACCAGATTGCGCGCCTGCTCGTCGGCGTCGTGCGCGACGCTCACGACCGCGCGCCCCGCGGGCGCGTCGGCGCCTTGCGCGGAGCAGCGCGTATCTTCTGCCGTGTGTTCGGCCGTCTGTTCGGCCGTATGTTCGGCGGATTGCATTGCGGTGCGCTGCGCTCGTGGCTCGTGCCCGGCTGCGTCGAGCCGCTCGGTTCGCGTGGCCGCGTGGTTCATGGGTGCCTCCTTGCGCGCACTGTCTGTCAAAACGATCGGCTAACCATGCAAAACCCGCGCCAGATAATCGGCGACGTGTGGATGCGCGTCGGCACGCGCCGCGCGGGCGCCCGACCGATCCGCCGGGATGGGAAAGAAAGCGCGCATGTAGGCCGCACGTAAGCCGCGCGTATGCGCGAATGGACCGCGCCTGCGCCCAGGCGGCACACCGCGCGTGCAGCCTTGTTCATGGACTGTTCATTATTGGCACGGCGGGCGACATGCACCAACCAGGTGCAACCACGAGCGGACGCACGATTCTGGCGAGTTCCCGCGCGTGCTCGCGTATCGACAAAACCCGACGACTCAAGCCCTCACGCCGATTCAATCCGCCCCGCCTCGTCGGCTTCGGGCAGCAACGCGTCGCTATCGTCCTTGAGACCGACGCCCGTGAGTTGCAGGCGGCGCGCGTGCGTCATCAGATAGTGGAGCTTGTGCGCAGCGGCTTCGTGCGGCAGGCCCTCGGGCCGCACGTTGGAGATGCAGTTGCGCTGCGCGTCGTGGCAGCCCACCTTCGGCGCCCACGTGAGATACACGCCGAGGCTGTCCGGCGAACTGAGGCCGGGCCGCTCGCCGATCAGCATCGCCACGAGTTTCGCGCCGAGCAATTCGCCGATTTCGTCGCCGAGCGCGACGCGCGCCTGGCTCGCCACCACCACCGGCCCGATGCGCCAGCCGCGCGCGGCGTCGCGGTCCGCGTCGAGACGCGCGCGCATCGCGTTGAGCAGCGGCAGCGCCTGCTTCGCCGCCGCGAACGCCGAGAGCCCGTCGCCGACCACGAACACGACGTCGGGTTTTTCATTGTCATCGCTGCCCGCCTGCGCGAGCGCCGCGCGGCTCTCGTCGGACAGCCGCCGACCGAGATCTGGACGCCGCAAATAATGCTGACGATCGGGTGCCGCACTCGACGCGCCGAGCGTCGCGAAGCCCGCGGCTTCGAGTTCGCGGCGCAGCGCGTCGGCGTCGAGCGGCTGATGCACCGCGTCACGCGCCTGCGCATGCGAGAGATTGAACGCAAGCAACGGCGCCGTGGGCAGCGCATTACCCGCGCGGCCAAGCGCGATGCGCGCGTTCGTGAACGCCTTCAGCCCGCTCCACGGATTCTTTTCGACGGCATCGCTCATGCGCCCAGCTCCGTGCCTGCGCCGATCCATTCGTGTGCGCCCGCGAGCAGCGGCACGCGCGCCGACGCGGGCAGCAACGCGCCCTTCGCATCGGCGATTTCCATCGTTTCGAGCCACTCCTCGAACTCGGGCGCGCGGCGCAGACCGAGCAGATCGCGCACGTAAAGCGCGTCGTGAAACGAGGTGCTCTGATAGTTGAGCATCACATCGTCGGCGCCCGGAATGCCCATGATGAAGTTGATGCCCGCCGCGCCCAGCAGCGTGAGCAGCGCGTCCATGTCGTCCTGATCGGCTTCCGCGTGATTCGTGTAGCAGATATCGCAACCCATTGGGACGCCTAACAACTTGCCGCAGAAATGATCTTCGAGACCCGCGCGGATGATCTGCTTGCCGTCGTAGAGATATTCGGGGCCGATGAAACCCACCACCGTGTTCACGAGGAACGGATCGAAGCGGCGCGCGACCGCATACGCGCGCACCTCGCAGGTCTGCTGATCGACGCCGAAATGCGCATTCGCCGACAACGCGCTGCCCTGCCCCGTCTCGAAGTACATCAGGTTGTTGCCGACCGTGCCGCGCTTGAGCGAGAGCGCCGCCTCGCGCGCCTCGCCGAGCAGCGCGAGCGAAATGCCGAAACTCGCGTTAGCTTTCTCGGTGCCCGCAATCGACTGAAACACGAGATCGACGGGTGCGCCCTTTTCGATCGCCGCGATCGTGTTGGTGACGTGCGTGAGCACGCACGATTGCGTCGGCACGCGATAGCGCTCGCGAAAGCCGTCGATCATCGTGAGCAGCTTGACGATGGCCGCGAGGCTGTCGGTGGCGGGATTAATGCCGATCATCGCATCGCCGCAGCCATACATCAGGCCGTCGAGCATCGAAGCGGCGATGCCCTTCACGTCATCGGTCGGATGATTGGGCTGCAGACGCACCGACATGCGCCCGGGCAGGCCCACCGTGTTGCGAAAACGCGTGATCACGGGACGCTTCTTCGCGACCGCGATCAGGTCCTGATTGCGCATCAGCTTCGAGACCGCCGCCACCATTTCCGGCGTGAGTCCCGGGCCGATGCGTTCGAGCGCCGCGCTATCGGCCTCGCGCGAGAGCAGCCAGTTGCGGAAGTCGCCGACACTCAGGTGCGAGACAGGCGCGAACGCCTGCGCATCGTGCGTATCGACGATCAGGCGCGTGACCTCGTCGCTCTCGTAGGGAATCAGCGCCTCGTTCAGGAAGGTCTTGAGCGGCACGTTCGCGAGCGCCATCTTCGCGGCCACGCGCTCCTCCTCGCTCGCCGCCGCCACGCCGGCGAGCTGGTCGCCGCTGCGCAGCGGACTCGCCTTGGCGAGCAGGGTCTTGAGATCCGCGAACCGATACGTGCGCGGACCGATCGTCTCCGTGTACGACATCTGCGTGATTCCTCCGCTGTCACTCTTCGAGCAGCGCGCCCGACGCTTCGGTTTCCATCGCCGGGCCCGCTTCCGAGGCCGCCGCGCGCTGCGCGCCAGTCATCAGGAAATAAGCATAGCCCAGCGCGAGGAACACGACGAACACGAGTGCCACGAGCTGGTTGTAATAGACCATCGCGCCGAGGCAGACGAGCGCCGCGAGCAGCGCGAACGCCGGGAAGAACGGATACAGCGGCGCACGGAACGGACGCGCCATGCGCGGCTGCTGACGGCGCAGCTTGAACAGCGCGGCCATGCTGATGATATACATGACGATCGCGCCGAACACCGACATCGTGACGATATTGGCCGTGAGCGTCTGGCCCGCGAACTGGATCAGTTCGTCGCTGTAGATGGCCGCGATGCCGATCACGCCACCCGCGATGATCGCGCGATACGGCGTCTTGAAGCGCGGATGCACCTTGGCGAGCCACGCGGGCAGATAGCCTTCGCGGGCCAGCGCGAAAATCTGCCGCGAATAGCCGAGGATGATGCCGTGGAACGACGCGACGAGGCCAAACAGGCCGAGCCACACGAGCATGTGCATCCAGCCGCTATGTTCGCCGACGATGTATTTCATCGCTTGCGGCAGCGGGTCGTTGATGTTCGAGAGCTTGGTCCAGTCGCCCGCACCGCCCGCGAACACCATCACGCCGATGGCGAGCGCGACGAGCGTGAGAATGCCGGCCACGTAGGCGATCGGAATCGAGCGCTTGGGATTTTTCGCTTCTTCGGCGGCCATCGCCACGCCTTCGATGGCGAGGAAGAACCAGATCGCGAACGGGATCGCCGCGAACATGCCGTGGAAGGAACCCATCGAGAAATGATCGGCGCCCGACCAGCCGCCCTTCAGGAAGTGATCCCACGAGAAGCCCGGCGACACCACGCCCATGAACACGAGCAGCTCGAAAATCGCGAGCAGCGTGACGACGAGTTCGAAGGTCGCCGCGATCTGCACGCCGACGATATTGAGCGCCATGAAGACGAGATACGCGCCCATGGCCGCGTGCTTCGGTTCGAGCCCCGGAAACTGCACGTGCAGATAGGCGCCGATGGCGAGCGCGATGGCCGGCGGCGCGAACACGAACTCGACCAGCGTGGCGGCGCCCGCCAGGAAGCCGCCCGCCGGGCCGAAGGCGCGGCGCGCGTAGGCGAACGGGCCGCCCGCGTGCGGAATCGAGGTGGTCAGCTCGGTGAAGCTGAAGATGAAGGTGGTGTACATCGCCGCGACGAACAGCGCGGTGACGACGAAGCCGAGCGTGCCGGCGCTAGCCCAGCCGTAGCTCCAGCCGAAATACTCGCCGGAGATCACGAGCCCGACCGCGATCCCCCAAAGCTGCCAGGTGCCGAGCGTCTGCTTGAGCGCGGGCGCGCCCGCACTGCTTTTCGACTCTGCCTGCATGGTGTTTTCTCCTCGTGAAGGCCGGGCGGGCGCGCCCGCGACCGGCAAAGCAGGCCGCCCGTGCGACCTGATTCGAGCCATGCTAGAGAGTCATAAATCGACGTGTTATCGAAATTCGGCAATCTGTAATTATTACAAAATGCCTACTTTCTTATCTGTGTGCTCCAGCCCTTAAGGCGGCGCTAAGGGTTTCCCCTCCAGAATCCCTCCATCCTGCCGCGCCACCGCCTCATGGCGCGCCGCATCCCGAACACCCGCACCGCTCGCCACTGGCGACGCGACCGCGACGATTCCCCGAGAACCCCATGCCGTCTCGCCCGCCATTCCGCGCAACGCCGCTGCGCACGAGTTGTCTGTTTGCCGTTGCCGCGCTGTGCGCGGGCGCGCTGGGCGGCTGCACCTTCTATCACGCTCAGCCGCTGCCCACGGCAAGCGCCCTGACGACGCAGGACTCGCTCGCCCGCATCCAGATCGACCCGGCGAAGATGCCGCTGCCCGAACTGGCCGCGCATCGGTTCGATCCGTCCGATGGCTTCGACATGGAAGAAGTCGCGATGCTCGCCGTCGCGAACAATCCCGATCTGAAGCTCGCGCGCGACGATCTCGGCATCGCGCAGGCGCAGGCTTTTTCCGCAGGACTGCTGCCCGATCCGCAGGTCGCCGTGTCGAGCGACTATCCGGGCGCGCTCGGTCTGTCGCGCGCGTTCAGTTACGGCCTGAGCATGGACGTGATGGCGATCGTCACGCGCGGCGCCAACAAAAAATCCGCTGACGCCACCGTGCGCAAAACCGACCTCGGCCTGCTCTGGCAGGAATGGCAGGTGATCGCGCAGGCGAAGCAGCTTTACGTGAAAACGCGCTTCCAGGACGAGGCCCTGCCGCTGCTCGCGCAGCAGACCGAACTCACGCGCACGCGCTACGAACGCACCGCGCACGCCGCGAGCGAGCACAACGTGACGGCCGATAGCGCCACCGCCGCGCTCACCGCCTACGAGGACGCGCGCAAGCAATACGCCGATCTGCTGCACGCGCGCGAGCAGACGCATCACGATCTGAACGCGCTGCTCGGCCTCGCGCCCGGCGTCACGCTGCCGCTCGCCGATGCCACGCGCGACAGCGCCATCGAACCGCTCGCCGACGCCACGCTCGACGACGCCGTCGCCGCGCTGCCGCAGCGCCGCCCCGATCTCATCGCGCTGCAAGCCGGTTACGAAGCGCAGGAGCAAAAGTACCGCGCGGCGATCCTCAATCAGTTTCCGAGCCTTTCCGTGGGCTTCACGCGTCAGCGCGATACTTCGGAGATCTACACGAGCGGTTTCGCGATCAATCTCACGCTGCCCGTGTTCAATCGCAATCGCGGCAATATCGCCATCGAGCAGGCCACGCGTCAGCGTCTCGCCGACGAATACCAGACGCGCCTGAACACCGCGTCCGCCGATATCGCGCATCTGCGTGCCGACGATGCGATCGCCGCGCAACAACTCGCGCAGGACGAAGCCGCGCTGCCCGAACTCGACCGCGCCGCCGCGCACGCGCACGATGCCTACGCGCGCCGCGATATCGCGCTCGGCCAGTACGTCGATGCGCAGAGCGCAGCGCTCACGCGGCGTCTCGATGCCGCCACCGCGCGCGAAGCGCTCGCCGAACAGCGCATCGGGCTTCAGGCGCTGCTCGGCAGCGCGATTCCCGATCCGTACGGCGCACAGGCGTCGACACAAGCGCAGACGCAAGCGCAAACACGCGCGCAAACACAACGCGCCGCGCAGCAAACCGGCAGTGCCCCGACCACCCTCACCGTTGCCCGTTGATCCTCATGGCCGACCGTCGATTTTTCTCCCGCACGCCGCTGCGTGCCGCCGTTCCCGCGTGCTGCGCCGTTGCCGTGCTGGCCGCTGCCGCCGCGCTGTTCGCCTCCCACGCCGCTCACGCCGGTAACACCGGTAACACCGCCGCCAGCGACACGCCCGCGCCCTCCGCCGCCGTGCAGACCGTGCGCGTCTCGCGCGGCGCGGTCTCGCAAACGCTCGTCGCCTACGGCACGGTCGCCTCGGCGGCCGCGAACGCCACCACGGTCAGCCTGCCGTATCTCGCGCGCGTGACGCGCGTGCTCGTGCAGCCCGGGCAGACGGTCGCGCGCGGCGCGCCGCTGTTCGTCGTGCAGGCCGATCCGAACGCGGTGATCGCGTACACGCAGGCGCAAAGCTCGGCCACGCTCGCGCGCGGCGAACTCGCGCGCACGCAGTCGCTCTATCGCGACGGCCTCGCCACGCAATCGCAACTGGCCGCCGCGCAAAAAGCGCTCGACGACGCGCAACAGGCACTCGCCGCGCAGCACGCCACGGGCATCGCCGCGGGCGCGAACACGGTGACGGCGCCGGTCGCCGGCGTCGTCGCGCAACTCACTGCGGCGCCAGGCGATCAGGTGCAGGCGGGCACAGCGCTCGCGCAACTCGTCGCCGACAACACGGCCAACGCCCACGCGGCGAACGTCTCGCTCGGCATCGAACCCGCCGACGCGCTCACGCTGCACGCGGGCGACCGCGTCGTGCTGCATCCGCTCGCGCCCGCGCTCGACGGCTTGCAGGCGCAAGGGCGCATCGTGCTCGTAGGCGCGGCCGTCGACGCACAAAGCCAGCTCGTCAACGTCGGCGCCAACGTGCCGCTCGCGGGCACCGCCTTCCTGCCCGGCACGCGCGTGCGCGCCGACATCGACACGCAAACCGGCATCTGGTGGAACGTGCCACGCGCGGCCGTGCTACAGGACGATCGCGGCCACTACGTCTATCAGATCGCGCCCGGCAACAAGGCGCAGCGCGTGAACGTGACGGTCAAGGTCGAGCACGGCAACGCCTACGGCGTGGACGGCGCGCTCGACGCCACGCGCCCGCTCGTCGTGAGCGGCAACGACGAACTCGAAGACGGCATGGCCGTGCGCCTCGCCCCGGCGAAGCAAGGCGGCGCGCAATGACGTTCAGCCAATGGATGCAGCGGCATCGCCGCTCGCTGCTGTTCGTGATCGCGCTCGCTGCGGTCGCTGGCGCGCTGACCGCGCTGCGTCTGCCGATCTCGCTGTTCCCCAACGTGTCGTTTCCGCGTGCCGTGATTTCGCTCGATGCGGGCGACCGCCCCGCCGAACAGATGGCGACGCTCGTGACGATGCCCGTCGAAGAAGCGCTGCGCCGCGTGCCCAACGTGCGCGACGTCGAATCGCGCACGAGTCGCGGCGCGGCCGAAATCTCGCTGAATTTCGACTGGGGCACCGACATGGCGCAGGCCACGCTGCAGGCGCAGTCGGCCATCGCCGAAATTCTCGCGACGCTGCCGCCCGGCACCTCCATGCAGGTGCGCCGCATGGACCCGACCGTGTTTCCGGTGCTCGCGTACAGCCTCACCTCGCACAAGCAGACGCTCGCGCAACTCTACGATCTCGCGCAGTTCCAGTTGCGTCCGCTGCTGTCGTCGGTGGCGGGCGTGGCGCGCGTGGACGTGACGGGCGGCGCGCGCGACGAGCTCGAAGTGGCCGTCGATCCGCAGCGCCTCGCGGCCTACAAGCTCTCGGTCGCCGACGTCTCGCGCGCCATCGGCGCAGGCAACGTGCTGATGGCGACGGGCCGTATCGAGGATCACGACAAGCTCTATCTCGTCGTCGCCAATTCGGCGCTCGGCGGACTCGACGCGCTGAAGAACGTCGTGGTGTCCACGAGCGGCGCGAACCAGATCCGTCTCGGCGACGTCGCCACCGTGACGCAAGGCACCGTGCCGCAATGGATCCGCGTGACCGCCGATGGTCAGGATGCCGTACTAGTCAACGTCTATCAGCAACCGGGCGCGAACAGCGTGGCGATGGCGCAGGCGATCCGCGACCGGCTCGCGTCGTTCGACAAGCAGATGCCCGCAGGCGTGAAGCTCGCGAACTGGTACGACCAGAGCGAACTCGTGATCGCCTCGGCCACCAGCGTGCGCGACGCGATCATGATCGGCGTCGTGCTTGCCGCGCTCACACTGTTCGTCTTCCTGCGCAATGTGAAGATCACGCTGATCGCCGTGGCGCTCGTGCCGATCGTGATGGCCGCGACCATCCTGCTGCTCGACGTGTTCGGCATGGGCTTCAACATCATGACGCTCGGCGGCATGGCGGCGGCCGTCGGCCTCGTGATCGACGACGCCATCGTGATGATCGAGCACATCGCGCGGCGCATGCGCGAAGCGGGCGCGCACGCGTTCCATGGCCGCGTGATGAGCGCCGCGCTCGAATTCACGCGTCCGCTCGCGGGTTCGTCGGCGGCCACGCTCATTATCTTCGTGCCGCTCGCGTTTCTCTCGGGCGTGACGGGCGCCTTTTTCAAGGCCCTTTCGGTGACGATGGCGAGCGCCCTCTTCATCTCCTTCCTCGTCACGTGGCTCGCGATTCCGATTCTGTGCGACCGCTGGCTCACCGCGAAAGACGCGGAGGAACATCGCGAGACGCGTTTCGCCGCGTGGCTCAACCGCGTGTATGCGCGCCTCGTCGCGCGCGTGAGCCTGCGTCCGGTCTGGGTGCTCGCGCTGATCGTGCCGCTCGCGGCGATGTCCGCGCTCGCGTTCACGCGCGTCGGCAGCGGCTTCATGCCGTCGATGGACGAAGGCGGCTTCGTGCTCGACTACCACACGCGCCCCGGTACCTCGATCACCGAAACCGACCGCCTGATGCAGCAGATCGAGGCGATCATCCGCGCGAATCCGAACGTGGCGACTTATTCGCGGCGCACGGGCGCGGGCCTCGGCGGCGACCTCAACGAGCCGAACAAGGGCGACTTCTTCGTGCGCCTGAAGTCGGGCAATCGCGAGCCGATCGACACGGTGATGGAGGAAATCCGCTCGAAGATCGAAACGCAGGTGCCGGGCGTGAGCGTCGAACTCGCGCAATTAATGGAAGATCTGATCGGCGACCTGACCGCCGTGCCGCAGCCCGTGCAGATCAAGATCTATTCCGACGACCAGACCGTGCTCGACGCCACCGCGCAAAAAGTGGCCGCGCGCATCGGCAAGATCAGCGGCATCGTCGATGTGAACGACGGGATCAATCCGGCCGGCGACGCGCTCGATCTGCGCATTCGTCCCGACGCGGCCGCCGCGCAGGGCATGGACCCGCAGGCCGTCGCGCAGCAGGTCGCCGACCTGCTCGACGGCAACGTGGCCACGCAGTACCAGAACGGGCCGAAGACCATCGGCGTGCGCGTGCGGGCGCAAGGCGCGCTGCACATGACCGACACCGAACTCGCGCGCCTGCCGCTGCGCGCGCCGGACGGCCATATGTTCGCGCTCTCGCGCGTCGCCGCGCCCGTGCACGTGAGCGGCCAGCCCGAAATCAGCCGCGACAATCTCAAGCGCATGGTGGCCGTGACGGCGCGTATCGACGGCCGCGATCTCGGCTCGACGATCGCCGACGTGCAGCACGCGCTCGCCGATTCCGCGCTGCTGCCGCAAGGCGTCTATTACGAACTCGGCGGCCTGTATCAGCAGCAGCAGATTGCGTTCAAGGGGCTGATGGCCGTGTTCGGCGCGGCCGTCGCGCTGGTGTTCGGACTGCTGCTGTTCCTCTACGAGCGCTTTCGCGTGGCGCTCGCCGTGATGGCGATGCCGCTGCTCGCAACCGGCGCGGTGTTCGTCGGCCTGTGGATCACGGGCATCGAACTCAATATTTCGGCGATGATGGGCATGACGATGATCATCGGCATCGTGACCGAAGTGGCGATCTTCTATGTCTCCGAGTTCCAGGGCCTCTTGCGCGACGAAGGCCTGCCGCTCGACGAGGCATTGCAAGCCGCCGGACGCAACCGCCTGCGCCCGATCGCAATGACAACCATCGCCGCGATTCTCGCGCTGCTGCCGCTCGCCTTCGCGCTCGGTCAGGGTTCCGCGATGCAGCAACCGCTGGCCGTCGCGATCATTTCGGGGCTGATCGTGCAGATGCCGCTCGTGCTGCTGGTGCTGCCCGCGCTGCTGCGCCTGCTGCTCGGCGGCGGCAAGGCCGATGGCAAAGCGGGCGGCGCGAACATCGGCACGAAGCCTGGGCGCGAATGAGCGGCGAATGAGCGACAATTGCACATCGCGTTGCACGACACCTCGCGCCGCGCACCGTACCCTGATGCGAACTGGAGCCCCACGATGCGTCTGCTACTGATCGAAGACGACGAAATGATCGGCGAACCCGTGTTCGACACGCTGCGGCGCGAAGGCCACGCCGTCGACTGGGCGAAGGACGGCCGCGAGGCCGAGCTTTCGCTCGCCAACGATGTCTACGACCTCGTGCTGCTCGACCTGGGCTTGCCGAAGAAGGACGGCGTGACCGTGCTCGCCGCCTACCGCAAGCGCGGCGGCGAAGCGCCCGTGCTGATCCTCACCGCGCGCGACAGCGTAACCGACCGCGTGGCCGGACTCGACGCGGGCGCCGACGACTACCTCGTCAAGCCCTTCGATCTCGACGAACTCGCCGCCCGCGTGCGCGCGCTGCTGCGCCGGCGCACCGGACGCAAGCAGCCCGTCTACGCGCACGGCGATCTCTCGCTCGACCCCGCCGCGCACGAAGTCACCCAGGCCGGCCAGCCGGTCGCGCTCGTGCCGCGCGAATTCGCGCTGCTGCACGTGCTGATCGAAGAACCCGCGCGCGTGTTCACCAAGGCGGAACTCGAAGAACGCATGTACGGCTGGGGCGAGGAAGTGGGCAGCAACACCATCGAAGTGCATGTGCACAGTTTGCGCCGCAAGATCGGCGCGGAGCAGATCGTGACGGTGCGCGGCGTCGGCTATCGCCTCAAGAGGGCTGAATGAGATCGATCCGGCGGCGGCTGCTGGGCTGGCTGATCTGCGGTTTCGCCGCGGCGTCGGCGATCGCCGGGCTCGCCATTTTCCACACGGCGCGCAACGAGGCCAGCGAACTGTTCGACTACGAACTGCGCGCGGTCGCGCTCTCGCTGCCGCTGAACCTGCATTCGGGCCGCGGCGCCGAGCCGAGCCAGCAGCCCGACATGCAGGGCATCGCCGACGACCGCATCCTGATCGACATCTGGGACCGCAACGGCGCGCCCATCTATCACTCGACGCAAGACCCGCCGCTGCCGCGCAACCCCGTCGGCTTCCACGTGTTCGAGCGCGCCGAAACGCACTGGCGCACCTTCGGCGTGCAGCAGGCCGACCGTTTCGTGCAGGTCGCGCAGCCGATCTCCGTGCGCGAGCAGCTCGCGCTGCAACTGGCGCTGCATACGCTGTGGCCGCTCGCGCTGCTGGTGCCGGTGGCGATCGTGCTTGTGCTGCTGGTGGTCGCGCGCGGACTCGCACCGGTCGGCGCGCTGTCCGCGTTGCTGAGCGCGCGTTCGTCGACCATGCTCGGGCCGCTCAAGCTCGACGGCTCGGTGCCGATCGAATTGCGCCCGCTCGTGGAAGCGCTCAACGATCTGCTCGCGCGCCTGAACACGGCCTCGCAGGCGCAGCGCACCTTCATCGCCGATGCCGCGCACGAACTGCGCTCGCCGCTCGCGGCGCTCAAGCTGCAACTCCAGGCCGCGCTGCGCGACGGCACGCTCACGGGCGAGCCGCACACGACCGAGCGCATCGAAACGCGACTGAACCGCCTGATCCGCCTCGTGCAGCAATTGCTCACGCTCGCGCGCGAAGACGCGCAGCCGGAACTGGCGGTGGCGTCCGTGAGCCTGCGCCGCCTGAGCGAGCAGGCGATCGGCGACTTCTCGCTGCTCGCCGAGGACAAGCAGATCGATCTCGGGCTCGAAGTGCGCGCGCCCGTGACCGAGGACGACGCCTGCAACGTGGCCGCCGATTCGCACGGCCTCGCCACGCTGCTGAACAATCTCATCGACAATGCGATCCGCTACACGCCGCCCGGCGGGCGCATCGACCTCGTGCTCACGCGCACGGGCGAGCGCGTGGGCTTCGAGGTCATCGACAACGGGCCGGGCATTCCCGAGGAACATCTGGGCCGCGTGCTCGACCGCTTCTATCGCGGCAATCATGTGCCCGGCACCGGCAGCGGACTCGGCCTCTCGATCGCGATGCGCATCGCGCAGCGTCACGACCTGACGCTCGTGCTGCGCAACAACTCCGGCGGCCGCGGCCTGACTGCCGCCGTCGAGGGCTTGCGCGCGCAGGAGCGCGAGGCCGCTGCGCGCGCGTAGTGCGTGCGTAATGCGTGCGTCGTGTGCATGTAGCACGACGCGCGCGCGTCAGAAGGTCGAACGCAATCCCACCATCACGCTGCGCCCGCCTTCCGGCGCGATGTCGCGCACGACCGAACTCGCGTAACGCACCTCCTGATTGGTCAGGTTGTCGCCGCGCACATAGGCGAGCCAGTTCGTCGGACCGACGCGGAACTTGTACGTGAAGATCAGCCCGAGCGTCGTGTAGCCGTCGGTCGGCAGATCGTCCTCGGGCACGCGATGCTGCGCCCACGCATGCACGAGTTCCGCGCGCGCGTCGAACGGACCGTAGCCGTAATCGGCCGCCAGCGTCGCGCGCAGCGGCGCGATGCGCGGCAGCGGCTCGCCCGTATCGACGTTGCGCGCGTGCGTGTAGTCGCCCGTGAACGACACGTCCACGCGATGCGCGCCCTTCGCGAACACGCGCCACTTGCCGTCCAGTTCCACGCCGTAGAACTCCGCGCGCACGCCGCGATAGACGGCTTCGTTGAGCGCGTCGTCGGTGCCGGCGGGCACGACTTCGTCGTCATCGTTGACGAGACGGCCCGTGTTGTACTCGGTCAGATAGTTGCGGAAGCGGCTGTAGAACACGCCCGCGCTCGCCTTGTTCGGGCCGCGCTCGAAACGCAGCGACAGATCCGTCGAGACCGCCTTTTCTTTCTGCGCATCGGGATTGCCGATCAGATACTGGCCGGTCGCGTCGTGCGGCCCGTTCGCGTATAGCTCGTAAAACGTGGGCGCGCGCTCCGTGTACGCGACGTTGCCCGCCAGTGACCACGCCGGCGCAAGCTTGTAGAGCGCGCCCGCCGAGACGCTGCCCGCGTTGAAATCGCGGCCCTGCGCGCTGGCGAACTTGTCGTTGCCGTCGGGCGTGGGATCGAGCTTCACGTGCTCGAGACGCGCGCCCGCGCTCAGTTTCAGGCGCGGCGTCACGTTCCATTCCTCCAGACCGAACAGCGCGATATTGGTGGTCTGCGTGGTCGGCACGAGCGCTTCGTCGCCGAGCGCCGAGAACGTGTTCTGGCTCACCTGCACGCCAATCGAGCCTTCGAACGGGCCGATTTTCTTGTGACGCGCTTCGAGCCGCGCTTCGTAGCCGTGATTGCGGAACGTCGTGCCCACTTCGCCGTTGTCGATCTCGCGATGCTCGTAATCGGTGTAGCCGAAGTCGAACTTGAGCTGGCTGAACGGCCCGCTCAGATTGCGGATTTCCGAGGCGACGGCGACGTGATCCTGATGCATTTTCAGACGCACGTCGTCTTCGGCGACCGAGCCGTAGTCGCTCTGGAAACCGTTGTACGAGATGCCCGCATAGCCGTCGGCCCACGTGTACGAGGTGCCGACCGCGCCGCCGTGCCAGCGGCCGTCGCTGTTCGGGATGCTGCCGTAGGGCTCGTCGGCGCCGCCATCGGCCGCGCGCTGAGCCGCCGAATGCGCGTAACCGGGAATGCGCTGATTGCTGGTGTCGCGGTCGAAGGCATCGACGTGGAACGCGAACTGGCCGTTGCCGCCCTCGACCTGCGCCGCGCCCGCGCGCGCGTCGTTGGCGCCGCCGTAGCTCGCATCGACGGCGCCGGTCACGCCCTGGATCGGCTCGCGCGGAATGCGGTTGTCGATGGTGTTGACGACGCCGCCGATCGCGTTGCCGCCGTACAGCAGCGCCGCCGGGCCGCGCACGATTTCCACGCGCTCGATCGAGAGCGGGTCCTGCGGCACGGCGTGATCGTACGAGAGCGACGAAGCGTCGTAAGCGGCGACGCCGTTTTGCAGCAGACGGATGCGGTCGCCATCCATGCCGCGGATGATCGGGCGGCCGACCATCGGTCCGTAGGTGGTCGTCGAGACGCCGGGCAGGCCGTTGAGCGTTTCGCCGAGCGAGTTGGCCGCGCGCAGCGTGAGATCGTCGCCGCCGACCGAGGTCGCGGGCGAGATCAGGTCGCTGTCGCCGAGCGGATTGGCGGTGACGAACACCGGCGCGAGCGTGCTCGTGGACGTGACAGGCGTGGTCGAAGCGGCTGACGCGGCAGCATCGCCGCTCGACGACTGCGCGTGGACGAGCGCGCTCACGAGCGCCAGCGAAAGCGGCGTGAGGCGCGTGAAGTGCGTCAGCTGCGTGAAATTCGTGAAATGCGCGAAGCCGGCGAAGCGGCGCAGACGCGCGAGGCGCGCAAGCCGCTCGGCGAGCGGTTCCACGCGCGAGGGGCAAGCGAAAGCGCCGCGTGGCTGGGCGCGCAGGCGCGCCGAACGCGGCTTCGAGGGCGAGTCGGACTGGATGATGGTGGCCACGATGGTTCTTGTTTGCGTCGTTGTCGGGTCGTTGAAATTGGGCGCTGAATCCGGCGCGGAATGAGGCTGATTCGGTGGTTGATTCAGATGCAGATTCGGAATCCGATACGCGCCGGATGCGGATGCGGAACCCCGTGGTCCGCATCCGCCGCACCGCGAAGACAATCGGAAGTGCGGTGAAAGTCGATGCGAATGTTACGTTATAACATTGCCGATTGTGAAGAAATATTTCGACAGGCGGGCGAAAGACGGGCGTGAATTCATGCCGTGCGCTTCGGCACGATTACCGCATAAATGCGCGATCAAGCAGTGACAATGGGAGACGATACGAGACGTTCGCAACATGAACACAAGCTTGCAAGGACGTCGTCACGCGCGCATAGTGGCGCCAGCGGGCCGCTGACGCGCCCCGAGGAGACCGCCATGAACCACCGCGACCGCCTGCGCTACTTGCGCATCGCGTTGCTCGTCACGGGTGCGATTGCGATATTCGGGTTCTATCCGCTGATGATCGTCTGGCCCGCAGGTTGGGCCTGGCACTCGGGGCATTCCGACTATCCGGCGATGATCGTCGGCATTTACGCGACGCTCGGCGTGTTCCTCGTGCGCGCCGCGCGCGATCCGCTCGCGCATCTGAGCCTGATCTGGTTCACCGTGTGGTCGAGCGTGGTGCATGGCGCGATCATGACCGCGCAGTCGCTGATGGCGCCGGAACATCGGGGGCATCTGTTCGGTGACGTGCCCGCGCTGTTCGTCGTCGCTGCCGTGCTGGCCTGGCTGACGCCGCGCGCCGCGCCGTCCGGCACGTGCGGCGTGGCTGGCGAACCGGTTTGAAGCGCGCCGCTGCCCGCGACGCGCAAGACGAGCGCTGCGAATTGCCGCAGCGCTCAACTTTCGAGCCGCCCTGCCGACAAACAGATAGATGCCGTTCCAGCGCAGCGTGGCAGCGCGCGGCCTCTCGCGCCGCCGCGCATCGAGTCGCCAGGGCGCGCATCGTCCGATCGTTTCCGAACATGTCCCGCTTTTTTTGCCTTCGGTCCGCGCTGGGTTTTGGCCTCGCGATTGGCTGCGCTTTGCTTGCTTCTGGTAGTGGTGCTGAGCCTGTTCCGGCTTCCAGTATGGTCGTGAGCCTTGTCGTGCAGCAGAGTTGTCTGGTTACTGCGAGCGAGGGCGTGAGTGCTGTTGCGCCTGCTGTCAGTTGTTTGCATGGCGAGCCGTATCTTGTCTCGCAGTCCGAAGCGCAGTCCATGCAGATGACGTCGGCGGTGCAGTTTGATTCGCAGCGGACGTCGCGGGGGTTTTGGACTGTGACTTTTTAGGTTGTGGTACTTGTGGGGCGGTGAATCAGCCGAGTGAGCAACCTCCCCCGCCCACCACACTCAACCCCTCAAAAATAAATCGTCGCCGTAATCGTGTCGCTATAACTCCCCGGCGCGGGCGTGGTCTGCGAAGGCACGCGTCCATACACCGTGAACACCTGTTGAAGGCCGGAGCCCGTGCCCGTCGCCGTCGATGTCCCTCGCGTTCCGTCACCCCACGCGCTGCTGTAGCCCGCATCCAGATAAAGCTGATAGCTCACCGACCCGCCGCCGCCCGAGCGCGCCATCGTGCGCGCGGAGACGTTGCCGCTCGCACCGCTATTGAGCTCGATCTTGAAGGCGTCGCCGTTCGTGCATCGCGCGGTGATCGACCCGCTCGAACTCAACGCCGAACTGAGCACGGACGTCGAACCGAACGTCACGTTCGTCGCGGTGATATCGCAATTGTTAATGACGGTGGCCGTCGACGAAAACGCAAACGTGCCTTGCGTCGAGGTCAGCGAGGCGCAGGTCGGCGCAATCAGCGTATAGAAACCGTAGTTGATCGACGTCGTATTGCCGCCGAAGCTCTGCGTATAAACGGTGCTCACATTGTTGACGGTCGGCACCGTGGGCTGCGCGGCCGCGATCTGCCCGTACACGGTCACGGTCGCACTCAACGACGTGCCGCTCGGTTTAGCCATCGTGAGCGAGATCGGCGTGCCGTTCGAATAAATCGAGCCCCAGATCTGCGTATGCCCGGCGTCGCGATAGAGATCGTAGTTCATCGAATTCGAGCCGTTCGTCATCGTCCGCGGACTCGTGCCGCCGAGATTGAGGCACACGAGCACATCGGGCGTGAGCGTGATGGCCGACCACGTGCACGTCACGCTGATGGTGCTGGTCGTCGTGAAGGTCGTGCCCGCGATCGGGCTCACGTTGCCGAACGACACCGGCGTGGCCGTCGCCGTGCACGCTTCCGCATGTGCGCCGCGCGCCGCGAAACACAGCGTCAGACACAGCGCGAGCATGAACAGCACGCGCCTCATGGCGGCGTTCCTCCACCCGACGCGGGCGACAGCGGGCACACCAGCGGCCCGATGGTTTGCAGCGTATCGCCCTTCCCAGGATGCCACGCGAACGATATTTCGCAATGCTTATCACCACTTCGAATCTGCAGATGGTTTTGCGGCGCGAGTCCGTCGACGAACGTGATGCCGTCGTAGCCCACGATCGTGTCGTGACCGCTTTCCACGTGATGCACGCGCGCGCCCGCGGCCAGGGGCTTGCCGTCGGCGTCGTGAACGATGATCGACGCCGCGCGATAACGCGTCACCGCGAAATGCGCGAGCACGCCCGACTGCGATTGCGGCACGATGTCCTTCGAGGTATCGGCGATCCGCGCATCGGCGGGCAGATTCATCGTGTCGATCGCAAGCTGGTTGTGCTGATACGCGTTGAGATCGGGAATCAGCAGATGGCCGCCGCCGTCCGTCATGCCGATCACGCGGTTCTCGTGCAGCACCGGAATGCCCGCGACGCCATCGGTCGACACGAGCGCGAAGCCGTCGTCGATACGGCGCGCGGGCTGCACCGTGCCGTCCATCAGCACGAGCGAGCCGGTCAGATCGAGCGAGCCGATGGTCTGGCCGCCCACCTGCTGCACGGCGGCCGTGGCCTCGCCGTAGCGGCCGAGATATTGCAGCTGGCCCTGGTGGAATTGCGTCGGGCCCGTGCCGCCTGCCTGCACGCCCCAGCCCCAGCCGCCGCTGTAATCGGGCGGCCGCAGCGCGTTGACGTTCCAGGTGGACTGGCCGTCCTGGCGTCCCACGGTCGCGTTGATCGAGGTGTTGTGACCGAGGCCGATGCTCGCGGAGAGCAGCACGCCGCGCGATTCGCGCTGGCGAAAATCCTGGTACGCGCTCAGGTTCAGCGACACCAGATTGCCGAAGTTGAAGGTCCACGATACCGAGCCGATCTGCGAAACCGGCGCCGAAGGAATCTTGTAGCCGATATAGCTCAGCGAAAACGTCTGGTTGCGCAGAAACGGAATCGCGAGCGTCACGCGGTCGGTCGTGGTGGGAATCGGCGTGCCGTCGCGCGCGGCCAGATCGCCGTAATTGCCGAACGCGCGTATCGATTGCGCGTCGATCGAAAAGCGCGGCGAGACGAACTGATAGCCGATGCTCAACTGCGTGCCCGTGAGCTTGCCGACGCTGCCCGACACCGAGCCGTTGATCACGCCCGCCGTGCCGAGTCCGAACAACACGCCGCCGCCCGCGTTGAAGAGGCCCGGCGTGGTTTCGCCGTGCGCTTCGAGCGTGAGGCGATCGTTCACGCCGTGCCGCCACGACGCGCTCACGGCGGGCCGCGAATCGTAGTCGAACGAATCGAGCCCGTAATTGCGGCGTAAAAAGCCCGCTTCGAACGAATAGCTCGACAGGCCCGTCGCCATCAGCCGCGTATCGACGTAGAGCGGCACCGAGGCAGCGATCGTGCGCCCGAGCGCATCGTGCGTGATGACCGTCGCCTGGCCCGCGCCCGTGATGCCCGGCACGCCGTTGATGATGAACGGCCCGCTCGGCACGCTGCCCGAATACTGGCGCACGCTGTTGATGTACAGATCGACCGAAGTCGGCACCACGGCGCTGCCCGGCAGCGCGGGAATGGGAAACGTCACGAGGTCGGGGCGCAGCGCGAAGTTGCTGCGCCACTGAAAACCCGCCATGCGGATCGAGCGCGTCCACGCGAGCGACGAGTTGATCGTATCGCCGATCTGCGTGGTGCTCAGGTTCGCCGGATTCGACATGCTCCACGAGGTGTCGTAGCGCACGTACTCGTCGCGGTCGTGATAGAAGTACGCCACGCCGGTGTTGCTGAACACGCCATGCGGATCGAAGTAGCGCTCCTCGCTCCAGAGCGCGAACTCGTTGGCCGAGCCGCTCTGCGCGAAGGCGTCGTAGTTGAACACGAGGCCGCGCGACGAGGTGGCGTTCGGCGTCGCCACGACTTCGCGCGTGTCGAATTCGAAGGGCTTGCGGATGGCGTCGGGAATCTGCAGATCGAGGCTCTGGCGCGCGGGATCGTAGCGGTAACGCAGGCCGGGCAGCGTGTCGAGATCGACGTTCGCATCGGGCGCGATGTGCAGCTGCGCGGTATCCACGCCCACGGTGCCCAGGTCCTGGCCGGTCGCGAACAGATGCCCGCCCAGTTGCTGGAAATGAATGATCTGGTTTGTGCGCTGGCCGTTCACATCGACTTCGAGATAGAGGTCACGCGTGTCCTGCGCGCCCGCGTTGATCAACTGCCCCTGCGCGTGCGCAGCGGCGCTGAGGAACGCGAAACCCACGGCGACCGCCACGACCGCCATGCGCCTCACGCGGCCATGCCGGGACGCGCCTCGAATTCGTTTCATTCTGCGTCGTTCGTTTCATGTCTTCCGGCCCGCGCCTTGCGGCGACATGCGGCCACCTCCTCGTTCACTGCGGCTCGCGCGCCCCTCCCGAACGGCGCGCGGCCGTTCCCTGCCCTGTACCCTGCGCTGAGCTTGCCTGTCGCGGTCATCCACCTTGCTCGATGGCCACCGCGCCTTCCACCGGCTGCGTGTTGACCGTCGCGCGCACTTTCATGCGGCCGGGTTTCGCGTCGGGCGGGACCGGCACGTTCCACTGCCGCCCCTGATGTCCGAGCGCGTAGCCGAGCAGGCCGCGCGTGACGTCCCAGCTATGGCCCGCGTCGTCGTAGAGCTGCACCGCCGATATCTGCGCGCGCCGCTGGCCCGCGTTGTCGGCGCGCAGCGCGTAACCGTGCGCGCCGCGCACGAGCCGCCAGGTCAGCTGAGGCGGCGCGATGCCGTCGCCGCGCGGCTCGACGAACACCGGCACCGAGTAGCGCAGGCGGATCGTCACGCCGTCCGCGCTGGCCGTGCCGGGCGCGGGCAGTTCGTCGATCAGCAGGCGGTAGCTCCGTTCGCCGCCGTCCGCCGACGCAGGCGCACTCGCGCCGTCCGCCGCGGTCGATGCGCCCGATGTGTTGACACGCACGAGCCGCACGAGCTGATCGCCGTGCGGCGCGATTTCGATAAGCGGCGGACTCGCGATGACATCGGCGGTAGGCGTGAGCACATCGTCGCCGCCGGCCTGCGCCCAATGGAACACGCGCACCTGGCCGTAGAGCGGCGTATCGCCGGGATTGCGCAGCGTGAGCCCGGTCGCGTTCTCGCTCGCCGAGAACTCGATCGTCACCGGCGAGATCTGCAAGGTGGCCGCGAACGCGCCGCCCGCGAGCGCCCACAGAGACGCCGCCGCGACTGCCCGCGCGGCTCGACCCGCCAGGCGCGCGCTCAAAAGTAGACCGTCGCGGTAACCGTGGTCTGGTAGGTGTCCGGCTTCGGCGTCGTCTGCGCCGGCACCTGGCCGTACACCGTGAGCGTCTGCGCGGAGCCGGTGCCCGTGCCGGCCACCGTGTTGGTGCCCTGCGTGTTGCCCCAGATCGTCGTGCGGCCCGCATCCTGATAGAGCTGGAAGCCGACGGTGGTGGTCGTGTTGCCGGTAGCCGTGCCCGCCATCAGCCGGCTCGCGACCGTGCTGCCGGTGACGTTGCCGCCGTCGAGACCCACGTTATAGGGCGTCGTGTTGGTGCAGGTGACGCTCAGCGTGGTCTGCTGGTTGATGGCCGTGCCCAGCACGCCATTCGTGCCGAAGGCCAGCGGGTTCGCGGAGATCGCGCAGTTTGCCTGCAACGTGAGCGTGACGTTGAAGGTGGCCGTGGCGGTGCCGTTCGAATACACAGCCGCGTCGGCGAGCGGCACGAGTGGCATCACGGGCAAAACTGCAATCGATACCCCGAGTACTGCGGACGTTAGATATTGGCGTTTCATCGACCTTGCTCCTGCATGTCGTTCCGCTTGTACGGACCACATCGGAAAACGGGGAAGAAAAACGAACTAGACAAGGAATTTATACGAAGAATGTCACTTTACCTTTAATGGAATTACATTTTGTTACAGATTGCGGATGCAACGAGAATAAAGCCAGTAAGAGCTGCCTGACACGATGCGATTTAAATCGAATTCAGTAGTTATTACGCGCGAAGTCATGCGGAATCGATGCACAGGCGGCGCGGCGCAGTGTTCATGGCGATGCATTCCGCAAGGGGTTTTGCGTATACATCCGGGAATACGGATTGCTCGCTTAAAGCGGTTATTCTCCGATATTCTTTAAAACCTCACGCACGATCTTAATGAAGCAATGCTCAATGCGAGTTAAATCGCATTGAGCATTGCGTTAAAGCGAACCAGCATCGGCATTAGCCAATTTCGCCTCGCGACGACTTGCCGTTATTTCCCCACCGCCCCACCGCGCCAACCTGCTGCAAGAACGTGAGGTTATCTTCGAGATGCCAGTTATCGGTGATCTTGCCGTCGCGAATGCGGTAGATATCCGTCGCGATGAAATCCACCGGCTGGCCCTTGCCCTGCACGCCGTTGAACGTGCCGGTGAAATGCCCCGTGAAGTGCAGATGCGTCACCACGCGGTCGCCGGCCACCACCATCTGCTCGATGTCGGCGTGCACGTCGGGCACCGCTGCATGAAAAACCTTCGACGCCGCGAGCGGACCCGCCACGCCTTGCGGACGTCCGGCGGGCAGCGTGCGGTCCGTGAAGTCCGGCGCCAGCGCGGCGCGCGCCTGGGCTTCGTCGCCGGTGCTCCAGAACGTGTCGTAGAGACGCGCGGCATGAATCTGCTGCTCGCGCTGTTGCGCGGGCAAGCTGCCGTCGACGATCAGTTCGTGCGGCTGCGCGAGTTCGCCGGTCGCGGCGAAGGCGGGCGTAGCGGCACCGAGCGAAGCGGCAACGGCAGCAGCAACAAGCGCAGCGGAAGCAAAGCGAAGGGACGTTTTCATGATGGGCTCCAGAGTCGGCGGATAGAGGTCGGTGGCTGAGCCGCGAGGCGTTTCTCGCGCTGCCATGACGTCATTCTGCGTACCCCTGCAGCCTTTGATAATTGGCGCTCTCGTTGAAGGATTTTCAAATCTTTCAGAAAGATAGCGAAAGACTCGGCAAGACCTGCACGACCATTCGCCAACGTTTGCACCGTCTGGAAGCCTTGCCCGGCGTGCCACGGTCGTTCCCCGCATTTCCTTACAGCCTGATTTCAAAGGGATTTCAGTAGTTCCTTAAAAATATTTTAGATTTGCCCTAAATATGGTCAGACGAATGTCGATAAGGAGGAGACGCCCGCGACAGATCAGCCGCCGCATCCCTAGCTCGTCGCGCCACGTCTTCCCTGGTCAAATCGGTACAGACGCATGACACTAACGATAAGAGCGCGTATCGCGCTAACCTTCGCACTTCTCGCCGCCCTGCTCACCGTTTCCGGCGTGCTGGGCTTCATCAGCACGGAAAAGGCGAACAGCGCGAACCGTGACACCTACCGCAACAAGCTCGCCGAATCCACGGCGATCGACAACGCGGAGATCTACATCGCGCGCACGCGTCTCGTGCTCGACCGCGTGGCGCTGCATCCGGAAGCGCCCACGGTCCCCGACCAGCTGCAACGCGCGGCGGGCTTCTTCAAGAACTCCGACGAGTGGTGGACCAAGTTCCAGCAGATGCCGCACGAGCCGGACGAGCTGCCGCTGATCGAGAAGACCACCGAGCGCCGCACCAACATGCGCGACGCCGTCTCGGCCTTCACGAAGGCGCTGCAATCGGGCGACAAGGCAACGGCGGACAACATCGCGATGACGCAGCTCTCCGACCTCTACAGCGCGATGAGCGCGGCGAACAACGAGGTCAAGAAGCATCTCTACGAGAACGCGAAAACGCGCTACGAGCAGGCTGAATCGAACTTCTACATGTTCTCGACGATCAGCGCCGTGATGGTCGTGCTCGGCCTCGTGGCCGCCGGTCTCGGCTGGATCATGCTGAGCCGCGCGATCATGACGCCGCTGAACTACGCGCTCGACAGCCTCGCGCAGATCTCGGGCGGCAATCTGAGCCAGACCGTGCGCGCCAACCGCAACGACGAAATGGGCACGCTGCTCGAAAGCATCGAAAAGACCCGCAAGGAACTCGGCGGCGTGACGGGCGCGGTGCGCTCGGGCAGCGAGTCGGTGTCGGTGGCGACGCGCCAGATCGCGGCAGGCATGATCGATCTGTCCGCGCGTACCGAAGAACAGGCGGCGTCGCTGCAGGAAACGGCCGCCAGCATGAACGAACTGACCTCGGCGGTGAAGCAGAACACCGACAACGCCCGCACCGGCAGCGACCTCGCGCAGACCGCCGCCAGCGTCGCGGCGCGCGGCACCGAAGTCGTGCAGCAGGTCGTGACCACGATGGACGAGATCGAAGGCAGCTCGCGCAAGATCTCCGACATCACGGCGATGATCGAAGGCATCGCGTTCCAGACCAACATTCTCGCGCTCAACGCAGCCGTGGAAGCGGCGCGCGCCGGCGAACAGGGCCGCGGCTTCGCGGTCGTGGCGAGCGAAGTGCGCTCGCTCGCACAGCGTTCGGCGGCGGCGGCGAAGGAAATCAAGGATCTGATCGCCAACTCGGTCGAGACGGTTTCGCACGGCACGAACCTCGTGTCGTCGGCGGGCGCGACGATGTCGGAACTGCACACGGCCGTCGAGCGTGTCACCGCGATCATGAACGAGATCGCCTCGGCTTCGGAGCAGCAGCAAAGCGGCATCGAGCAGGTGGACACCGCCGTCACGCAGATGGACGAAGTCACGCAGCAGAACGCCGCGCTCGTCGAGCAGGTCACCGCCGCCGCACAGGCGCTCGACACGCAGTCGACCAAGCTCAGCAGCACCGTGCAGATCTTCCGCGTCGCTTGACGCGTTCAGGCGGGCGCGTTTTCGAGGGATGGGAAACGCGCGCCGCCGGATCGGCCGGATTCAACGCATCCGCTTCGTTTTAACCAGGCAACACCCACGCAGTAACCAGGCAGCACCCACTAGCAACACACGCGCGTCATCGCGGCCTGCGCAGCGCTGCACCGCCACGCCGCCGACTGCACGCACCCCACACGCCACTCGCTGGAGTCCCCCTCTCATGACATCGCCTGACAAGGCGGGCCGCCGCTCGTTCCTCAAAGGATCGATTGCGATCGTGCCCGTCGCCGCCGTCGGCACGGCCTCCGCCGTGCTGCGTCCCACCGCGGACGACATCAAGCGCTCCGCGCCTCCGCCCGACACCCCCGCGCAGGAAAACTATCAGCCCGGCTATTTCACGCCCGACGAATGGGCCTTCGTGAACGCCGCGTGCGACTGCCTGATCCCGAAGGATCACAACGGTCCCGGCGCCGTCGAACTGGGCGTGCCGCAATACATCGACCGTCAACTGCAAACCGGTTACGGCGACGCTTCGCGCTGGTACATGCAAGGCCCCTTCCAGAAGGGCGCGCCCGAGTTCGGCTATCAGTCGAAGCTCACGCCGAAGGAACAATATCGCCTCGGCATCCGCGCGATCGACGCCTATTGCAAGGCCCATTTCGGCGGCAAGACCTTCGCGCAGCTGGACAAGGAAAAACAGATCGCATTCCTGAAGGATGTCGAAGGCGGCAAGATCGAGGACGACTTCAACGTCAAGTCGTTCTTCAGCGGCTTCCTGCTCAAGAACACCATGGAAGGCTTCTTCGGCGACCCGATGTACGGCGGCAACAAGGACATGGCCGCGTGGAAGATGATCGGCTATCCGGGCGCGCGCGCGGATTACGTCGAGTGGGTCACCGAATCGAAACCGTATCCGTACGGCCCGGTCAGCCAATACGGAAAGCGAGGTTAAAAGAATATGGCAACAGTGAAAAAGAAGGCCGTGGATGCCGTGATCGTCGGCTTCGGCTGGACCGGCTCGATCATGGCGATGGAGTTGTGCAGCGCAGGCCTCGATGTGGTCGCGCTCGAACGCGGCGACGGCCGCGACACGATTCCGAATTTCGCGTATCCGCAGATCGTCGACGAAATCAAGTATTCGGCGCGCAATGCGCTGCTGCAGAATCTCGCGAAGACCACCGTCACCACGCGTCACACGAAGAACGACACCGCCCTGCCCTATCGTCAGATCGGCTCGTTCAAGCCGGGCGAAGGCGTCGGCGGCGCGGGCACGCACTGGTCCGGCGTGCAGTCGCGCGTGACGGCGGAAGAACTGCGTCTCTATAGCCGCGTGAAGGAACGCTACGGCGAGAAGTTCATCCCCGAAGGCATGCAGCTGCAAGACTGGGGCGTGACCTACGACGAACTCGAACCCCACTTCGACCGCTGGGAATATGTGTGCGGCACCTCGGGCCGCGCCGGCAACATCAAGGGCAAGCCGCAGGAAGGCGGCAATCCGTTCGAAGCGTATCGCTCGCGTGAATTCCCGCTGCCGCCGCTGCCCGATCATCCGACCGGACGTCTGTTCGCCAAGGCCGCGCGCGAACTCGGCTACAAGCCGTTCGCGCTGCCCGCGGGCAACGCTTCGGGCGCGTACACGAACGAGTACGGCTGCCAGCTCGGCCCGTGCAACTTCTGCGGCTTCTGCAGCGACTATGGCTGCCTGAACTACTCGAAGGCCTCGCCGCAAACCGCGATCATTCCGGCGCTGCTGCGCAAGCCCAATTTCGAACTGCGCGTGAATTCGCACGTGCTGCGCGTCGAACTCGACAAGGACGGCAAGCAGGCCACCGGCGTCACCTATATCGATGCTCAGGGTAACGAAGTATTCCAGCCGGCCAACATGGTCGTGCTCGGTGCGTTCCAGCTGCACAACATCCGCCTGATGCTGTCGTCGAAGATCGGCACGCCGTACAACGTCGATACCGGCGAAGGCACCGTGGGCCGCAACTTCTGCTACCAGGTGCTCAACAGCGTCAACATGTTCTGGGACAAGGACGTCTACATCAACCAGTTCATGGGCGCGGGCGGCGGCGGCCAGGCCATCGAAGAGTTCAACGCGGACAACTTCGATCACGGCTCGCTCGGCTTCATCGGCGGCGGCATCATCTGGGGTCGTCAGACCGGCAACGGTCCGGTGCGCGGCATTCCGTTGCCCAAGGGCACGCCCAAGTGGGGCGGCGAATGGAAACAGGCCGTGGCGGATAACTTCCTGCACACGGGCCGTATCGAATCGCAGATCAGCAACATGGCGTATCGCGGCTGCTTCGCCGACCTTGATCCGACCTACAAGGACGCTTACGGCGAACCGCTGCTGCGCATCACGCTCGACTGGCAGGACAACGACCTGCGCGCTTCGGAATACGTGGCCGGCAAGATGATGGAGATCGGCAGGCAGATGAACCCGAAGAGCATCTCGGGCCGCATCCTGAAGCCGGGCGCGCACTGGGATACCCGCGCGTATCAGAGCACGCACGTGAACGGCGGCACGTCGATGGGCGCCGACCCGAAGACCTCGGTGGTCAACAAGTACCTGCAAAGCTGGGACGTGTCGAACGTGTTCGTGCTCGGCGCGAGCGTGTTCGCGCACGGCATCGGCTACAACCCGACCGGCCTCGTCGGCGGTCTGGCGTACTGGGCCGCCGCGAATATCCGCGAGCGTTATTTGAAGAACCCCGGCCCGATGGTCCAGGTTTGAGGAGCCACACGACATGCGCAAACTTTCTGTAGCACTCGTCGCGGTCGTGGTGGTCGTGGGCGGCCTGTGGGCCGGCAGCCACTCGAAGCCCGCCGTGACCATCGACCCGCAGGCGCTCGCCGCGCCGGGCAACGCCGCACGCGGCGAATACCTCGCCCGCGCGGGCGACTGTATGGCCTGCCACACCGCCAAGGGCGGCGCGCCGTTCGCGGGCGGCGTGCCGCTCGCGACGCCGCTGGGCGCCGTGTATTCGACCAACATCACGCCCGATAAGGAACACGGCATCGGCGACTGGAGCTTCGACGACTTCGTGCTGGCGATGCGCGAAGGCGTGACGCCGAAGGGCCGCCATCTGTATCCGGCGATGCCGTACACGTCGTATGCGAAGGTCAGCGACACGGATCTGAAGGACCTGTACGCGTACTTCACGAACCAGGTCGCCGCCTCGCCGCAGCCGAACACGCCCTCGGACATTCCGTGGCCGCTGAACGCGCGCTGGCCGCTCGCGTACTGGAACCGCGTCTTCCACGACGACACACGCTTCAAGTCCGACGACGCGCACAGCGTCGAATGGAATCGCGGCGCGTACCTCGTGCAAGGCCTCGCGCACTGCGGCACCTGCCACACGCCGCGCGGCGTGGGCTTCCAGGAAGTGGACCTGAGCGGCCTGGGCGCACGCTACCTGAGCGGCGCGAAGATCGACGGCAGCGCGCCGGTCAATCTGCGCGGCGACAAGGGCGCGGGCCTCGGCGACTGGAAGGAAGAGGACATCGTGGCGCTGCTGAAGACGGGCCGCAACGCACATTCGGCCGTCACGGGCCCGATGGGCGAAGTGGTCGAGCACAGCACGCAGCATCTGACCGATGCCGACCTGCACGCGATCGCGGTGTACCTCAAGAGCCTGACGCCGGCTTCGACGGACGCTTCCGCGCCCGCGTACAAGGCCGACGACGCGACGCTCACGGCGATCATGACGGGCCATGCGAACGACATCGGTTCGCGCATCTACATCGATAGCTGCGCGGCGTGCCACCGCCAGAACGGTGAAGGCGCGGCACGCGTGTTCCCGTCGCTCGCGGGTAACCCGTCGGTGCTCGCCGAGCATCCCGACTCGCTGATCGCGGTGATCCTCGCGGGCTCGCGCCTGCCGTCGACGGCATCGGCTCCGGCCCCGCTGGCGATGCCGCCGTTCGCATGGCGCTACGACGACGACGAAATCGCGCAACTCGCGACCTTCGTGCGCTCGGCGTGGGGCAATCATGCGAGCGCGGTCAGCGCGGACGATGTGAAGCGCGTTCGGGCGCAGATGGGTATTGAGGCGAAGCGGTAAGGGCTGAGTCGTAAAACGAGCAGCAAACACCGGCAAACCCCAGGGGTTTGCCGGTTCCGCCACAGCGCCCCACGCGCAATGAACCGCGCAGCCAATCAGGGCCACATTCCCCGCCACCAAACCCGCCACTCAGCGTCCGCATAACAAAACAGTTACAAATCAAATCTTGACGCCGACCCACCCGCACGGTTAGTGTGGCGGTCGAAGGTCAAGAAGTTCGATTGCTGTTCATCAATTGCTCGCTTCCCAGCGGTATTCGTGGTCCATTCCCTCCTTGTCGCTTCGCACACGCTCTCTTTAAAAGAGTGAATCTTCGTATTTTTTCCTCAAGGGTAATTTCATGGAAACCGGTACCGTTAAGTGGTTCAACGACAGCAAGGGCTTTGGCTTCATCACCCCGGACAAGGGTGGCGACGATCTCTTCGCACATTTCTCCGAGATCAAGACCGACGGCTTCAAGACGCTCGCTGAAAACCAGAAAGTGAGCTTCGAAACCAAGCAAGGTCCGAAGGGCCTGCAAGCGGCGAACATCAAGCCGATCTAAAGTTTGAAGGACCCGGCGTCCGACACGGACGCCGGGTTGCAGCGACACCCTCGCGGAGCACAGTCTCCCCAAGTTGGCGCGATCGCATCTGGCTGCCCCTTATATCCGGCAGCTTGCCCGACGCCACACGCCTCGTTGCACCTCATTCTCCCCTTCGGCGACTACGCCTTTTTAGCTTTCCGACTGCTTTAGATTCGGCTCGCAATGGCTTGAATCGGCTCGCCTGTGCACGTTCTCACGGCACACGCGCGTTCGGACATCAATAAAATTAAAATGCAAGACAAACACATTCATCAATACAACGGCTATGCCGTCCAACCGTCCGCACATCGTTTGCCCGACGGCTGCTTTTCCTCCAATCTGCTGCTCGAGCGCACCAACAGCGCGCAAGCCGAAACCAGCTACCGGTTCTATTCGCTCGACTACTTCGCGACTGAAGAACAGGCGCTGGAGCATTCGACACGCTGGGCACGCCACTGGGTCGACACGCGCGGATAAAGCCGCGTCCCCGTGGCCCGTGATTAGCGCCCAGGCGAGCGCAATCGCCTAAGCGCCAATCAAATTTCACCCCGCGTGTGGTGAAAATGCAAAATCCGGCGTGCGCATTTTTGAAATGGATTTTTAGAGAGCCATCATTGGGCAACGAACGTTGAATCAGGTTTGTAGCCAAATGGGGGCAAGTTATGGGCAGTGCGCTGGTTTGGGCTGCAATCCCTCACAACAGTGACGGGGTCGTGTTTCAGGTTCGCGTGATTCGCGGACTTCAGCGTTTTCATCTCCCACGCCGGGCGCTCGAGGCTGTTTTCGGCCTGGCGCCTCATGCATCGGATGCGCGGCAACTCGAACTCTTTTACCGGCACACGGCTCACATCCTGAGTCAGGCCATGCGCAAACGCCCGATTGCCGGTGCGGACACCGCGGCGCTTCAAACCACCGATTTCACGTCCGTCGTGGAAGCAGAGTGGGATGAGGCCGCGTATCGGCCGCAAATGCCGGGCTATCTGGCTTTGGACTGAGGAATAAGCTCAGCCGGCTGGGCGCCGCACAACGCGGACGACGCAAAAAAGACGGCCCCGCACGCCTGGTCGGCTATCATGCCATTCCTCTCCGAAGTAGCTTCTTATGATTTCCGTCCGTAATGTCACGCTGCGCCGCGGCGTCAAGGTCGTGCTCGACAGCGCGTCCGTCACCTTCACCCCAGGCGAAAAGATCGGTCTTGTCGGCCGCAACGGCGCCGGCAAGTCGTCCTTCTTTGCCCTTCTCAACGGCACGCTGCACGAAGACAGCGGCGAATTCTCGATTCCCGCTGCCTGGCGAATGGGCCAGGTCGCGCAGGACATGCCGGAGACCGAGCAGGGCGCGACCGACTTCGTGGTCGAGGGTGACACGGCCCTGCTGGCTGCCCAGGCCGAAGTCGCCGCCGCCGAAGCCAGCGACGACGGCATGCGCATGGCGCACGCCTACATGGCCCTGCACGACGCCGGCGCGCACGACGCCCCCGCGCGTGCCCAGGCGCTGATCCTCGGACTCGGCTTTACCGCCGCGCAGCTCGATCAGCCGGTCAACAGCTTCTCCGGCGGCTGGCGCATGCGACTCCAGCTGGCGCGCGCGCTGATGTGCCCGTCCGATCTGTTGCTGCTCGACGAACCGACCAATCACCTGGACCTCGACGCGCTGGTCTGGCTCGAAGCGTGGCTCAAGCGCTATCAGGGAACGCTGGTCGTGATCAGCCATGACCGCGAATTCCTCGATGCGGTGACGCAGGTGACGGTGCACGTCGACAACGCCAAGCTCGTGCGCTACGGCGGCAACTACAGCAAGTTCGAAGACATGCGCGCCGAGCAGCTCGAGTTGCAGCAGGCCGCGCTCGCCAGACAGGCGGACAAGATCGCCCATCTGCAGAAGTTCATCGACCGTTTCAAGGCCAAGGCCTCGAAGGCGAAGCAGGCGCAGAGCCGCGTCAAGGCGCTCGAACGCATGGAGAAGATCGCGCCGGTGCTGGCGGAAGCGGAGTTCACCTTCGAGTTCAAGGAACCGCTCAACGTGCCGAACCCGTTGCTGTCGATGCTGGACGCGAGCTTCGGTTATCCCGCGCCGGACGACGCCGTGCCGGGCACGCCGCCCACGGTCATCGTGCAGGGCATCAATCGTTCCGTGCTGGCCGGCCAGCGCATCGGCATTCTCGGCGCGAACGGTCAGGGCAAGTCCACGCTGGTGAAGACGATCGCGCACGCGCTGACGCCGATTACCGGCGAAATCAGCGAAGGCAAGGGCCTGAACATCGGCTATTTCGCGCAGCAGGAGCTGGACGTGCTGCGTCCGCAAGACACGCCGATGGAACACATGATCCGCCTCGCCCGGGACACGCCGCCGCACATGCGCGCGCCCGGCCAGAGCGGCACCGAACAATCGCTGCGCACCTTCCTCGGCACGTTCAATTTCAGCGGCGACACGGTCCATCAGGCGGTGCACACGATGAGCGGCGGCGAAAAGGCGCGCCTCGTGTTGTGCATGATCGTGTGGCAGCGCCCCAACCTGCTGCTGCTCGACGAGCCGACCAACCACCTCGACCTGGCCACGCGCGAAGCGCTCGCCATGGCGCTCAACGAATTCGAAGGCACGGTCATGCTGGTCAGTCACGACCGGGCCCTGCTTCGCGCCGTCTGCGACGAATTCTGGCTGGTCACCAAGGGCGGCGTCGAACCCTTCGACGGCGATCTCGACGATTACCAGCAGTTCCTGCGCGACGAAGCGCGTCGTATGCGCGAGCAGGCCGACGCGGCGTAAACATCGTCATCTGAGATTCCGCGCGGGATTTCGATCGTCAGTATCCGATGTGCCTGTTTTTCTCTGTCGCTGCAGGGAAAAACAGGCCCGGTCATGCAACAGCGCCCCGCCTCCTCACAACCCTATAATCGAAAAGGCACACCCAACCCAAAACCGAGGAGCCCGCCTCATGTACATCGCCATGAACCGCTTCAAAGTCGCGCCCGGTTCCGAATCCGCCTTTGAAGAAGTCTGGAAAAACCGCGACACGCATCTGAAAACCGTCCCGGGCTTCATCGAGTTCCATCTGCTCAAAGGCCCGCAACGCGACGACCACACGCTCTACGCGAGCCACACGATCTGGGCGAACCACGCAGCGTTCGAAGCCTGGACCCGCTCGGACGCCTTCCGCGCCGCGCACCGCAACGCGGGCAATGCAGGCGAGAGCCGCCCGCTGTACCTGAGCCACCCGGAATTCGAAGGCTTCGACGTCATCCAGACCGTGAAGTAAGGCGAGCGCCGCCTCGCACGCGCCCGGAAAAATCGGGTGAAAACTTCACAGCCACCCGGCCAAACTTACACAAAGCGGGGCCACACACGCGCGAACACTGCGCCGAACTCCCCGCCCACACGCGCCACGCCGCCTTGTCCACCTGGGCCCGGACCTTGCTTCCCTCACTGCGCCCCTCCCGCGCCCCCTCCACGAGAGCCCATGAGCAAGAAGACCGCCACTGCCATCGCCGAAGGCCAGCCGTTCCCGCTCGGCGCGACCTGGACCGGACGCGGCGTGAACTTCGCACTGTTCTCCGCGAACGCGACCCGGGTCGAACTCTGCCTGTTCGATGTCACCGGCCTGCGCGAAATCGAACGCATCGTGCTGCCCGAATACACGGACGAGGTCTGGCACGTCTTCGTCCCCGACCTGCAGCCGGGCGCGATCTACGGCTACCGCGTGCACGGTCCCTACGAACCGCAGGCGGGCCATCGCTTCAATCCGCACAAGCTGCTGCTCGATCCCTACGCGAAGGCGCACGTGGGCGCGCTCAAATGGCATCCGTCCGTGTTCGGCTACACACTCGATCACCCCGACGCCGACCTCTCCTTCGACACACGCGATAGCGCGCGCTACGTGCCGCGCTGCCGCGTCGTCGATCAGACCTTCAGCTGGCACCATCCGTTGCGCGAGCGCGTGCCGCGCGAACGCGCGGTCGTCTACGAAACGCACGTGCGCGGCTACACGATCCGCCACCCCGACGTGCCCGAAGACGATCGCGGCACCTTCGCGGGCCTCGCGCATCCGAAGGTGCTCGAACACATCCGCGAACTCGGCGTGACCTCGGTCGAACTGATGCCGATCCACACCTTCGTGAACGACTCGCATCTGCTCGAACGCGGCCTCACGAACTACTGGGGCTACAACACGATCGGCTTCTTCGCGCCCGACCCGCGCTATTCGGTCGGCGCGCACGGCTCGATCGACGAGTTCAAGAACATGGTCGATCGCCTGCATCAGACGGGGCTCGAAGTGCTGCTCGACGTGGTCTACAACCACACCGCCGAAGGCAGCGAACTCGGTCCCACGCTGTCGTTTCGCGGCATCGACAACGCCTCGTACTACCGCCTGCTGCCCGACGAGCCGCGCTATCACATCAACGACACGGGCACCGGCAACACACTCAATCTCTCGCATCCGCGCGTCCTGCAGATGGTCACGGACAGCCTGCGCTACTGGGTGCTCGAAATGGGCGTCGACGGCTTTCGCTTCGACCTCGCGACCATTCTCGGGCGCGAACCGTATGGCTTCGACGAAGGCGGCGGCTTTCTCGACAGCTGCCGCCAGGACCCGATTCTCGCGAGCGTGAAGCTGATCGCCGAGCCGTGGGACTGCGGCCCGGGCGGCTATCAGGTTGGCGGCTTTCCGCCGGGCTGGGCCGAGTGGAACGACCGCTTCCGCGACACCGTGCGCGCCTGGTGGAAAGGCGACGAAGGCCAGGCCGCCGAGCTCGCCACGCGCCTCGCCGCTTCGGGCGACAAGTTCAACCGGCGCGGCCGCCGTCCGTGGTCGAGCGTCAACTTCGTGACCGCGCACGACGGCTTCACGCTGCACGATCTGGTCTCGTACAACGAGCGCCACAACGAGGCCAACGGCGAAGAGAACCGCGACGGCCACGGCGACAATCTCTCGTGGAATTGCGGCGTGGAAGGCCCGACCGACGACGCGGAAATCCGCGCGCTGCGCGAGCGCCAGAAACGCAATTTCCTCGCCACGCTGCTGCTGTCGCAAGGCACGCCGATGCTGCTGGCCGGCGACGAATTCGGCCGCACGCAGCAGGGCAACAACAACGCCTACTGCCAGGACAACGCGATCAGCTGGGTCGACTGGAACGGCATCGGCGACGAAGGCCGCGCGCTCGCCGAATTCGTGCGCAAGCTGACCACGCTGCGCCACGCGCTGCCGGTGCTGCGCCGCAACCGCTTTCTCACGGGCGAGCACAACGAAATGCTCGGCGTCACCGACGTCGAATGGCTCTCGCCCGCGGGCGTGCCGCTCACAGCGGAACAATGGAGCGATGCGCAGATGCGATGCTTCGGCATGCTGATCGATGGACGTTCGCAGACGAGCGGCATCATGCGGCTCGCCTCCGACGCGACCATGCTCATCGTGCTCAACGCCTATCACGACGTGGTGGATTTCACGCTGCCCTCGGTGCCCGGCAACGACCAGTGGAGCTGCCTCATCGACACCAACATGCCCGTGCGCGACGAGCTACCCGAATTTGAGGCCGGCGACGTCTATCAGGTCACGGGCCGCTCGCTGCTGCTGTTCGCGCTGCACGCGCGCGGCGCGACCAGACGCGTGTTCGAGCGGCTCGAAGAGGACCTCACCGCATGAGCGTGAATCCGCAGACCGATTGCGCACGCGAACCGATCCACGTTCCCGGCAGCATCCAGCCGCACGGCTATCTCGCGAGCCTCGACGACGCGGGCCGCATCGTGCAGCTCAGCGCCAATTGCGGCGCGCTCGCGGGCACCACCGCCGACGCGCTGCTCGGCGCGCCGCTCGCGCGCCTCGTC
>NZ_CAJZAR010000027.1:793-1143 GCF_914484835.1 Paraburkholderia tropica | reverse complement strand
AAGCCGCCCGACGCGCCAAAACCACCCGCTGCGCCGCGACGACCCTGACCACCCGGACGGCCCTGGCCCTGACGCGGCTGACCCATCGCGCCGTGCGAACTCAGCACCGGCTCGCGGTTGATGAAGCCCATCGAGGTCTGCATCGGATCCGGCTGACGGCGCTCCTGCTCCTTGCCGCCGCGACCGCCCTTCTCCTCGGTCGGCGCCTTCAGGCCGACCGCCGCCATCAGCGCGCGCACCTGGTTGTCCTCGAGTTCTTCCCAGCGGCCGCGCTTGAGGCCCTTGGGCAGCGCGATCGGGCCGTGACGCGTACGGATCAGGCGGCTGACCATCAGGCCGGCTGCCTCGAA
>NZ_CAJZAR010000027.1:196-783 GCF_914484835.1 Paraburkholderia tropica | reverse complement strand
CCACGCGCACCGCGTATTCGCGCTCCACGCTATAGCGCGGGTGCATGAAACGGTTCGCGAGATCGCCCGAGGTCGTGAGCATCAGCAGACCTTCGGTGTTGAAGTCGAGACGGCCGACGGCCAGCCACTTCGCCGTTTTCATCGGCGGCAGGCGATCGAACACCGAGGCACGGCCTTCGGGGTCGGCATGGCTGACGATCTCGCCGGTCGGCTTGTGATAGATCAGCACGCGCGGCGGCTTGTTCTGCAGCTTGCGCTTGATCGGCTTGCCGTTGATGCGGACCTGATCGGTCGGCAGAATGCGCTGGCCGATGTGCGCCGGCTCGCCATTCACCGAGACGCGCCCGGCGACGATCAACTCTTCCATGTCGCGGCGCGAACCCATGCCCGCATCCGCCAGCACCTTGTGGAGCTTCGGCGCGTCATCGTCCGGGCTCAGCACGCGCTTGGGCTGCTGGGCGCGGCCGCGGCGCAGCATCGGCGCGTTCACGCCCGAGCCCGTGCCGTCGTCGGCGTCGAATGCCGGCGACGTCACGTACAGGAACAGATCGTCCTGCGCGCCTTCGCCCGCTGCGGCCACCGGCGCC
>NZ_CAJZAR010000027.1:0-186 GCF_914484835.1 Paraburkholderia tropica | reverse complement strand
CGCTGCGGCCACCGGCGCCTCGCCGCCAGCCTTGCGGCCACGGCCGCCCTTGGCGCCGGCCGTCTTGCCGCCCGCTGCCTTGCCGCTCGCGGCTTTATCGCTCGACCTGCCCGCGCGCTCGCCTGCCGTGCCCGCCTGCTCGGCGCTGGCCGGATTGGCGCGGCGGCCGGGCTTCTTCGCGCCCGC
>NZ_CAJZAR010000026.1 GCF_914484835.1 Paraburkholderia tropica | reverse complement strand
TGGCCGCATTCTGCCTACTCGTGCCGCCCCGGATTATTGTCGAATTTTTGAATAGACCCGCGTATTGCGCAGCGTCCCGCCGGGTTCTACTCGGGAATTGCGTAACACGCCTTCAAGCTCCATGCCAACTCGCTCACACAATCGCCATGCATTCGGGTTCAGGTCGTCTGTGAGGGCTTCCACGCGATGGGCCGCGAAAGCGCTGAAGGCGAGGTCGACTATCGCGGTAACGGCTTCGCTGATCAAGCCTTGTCTCGTCCAGGAGGTTCGTCCCCACCAGCCGGCCTCAAACGTGCCGGATTTCCAGCGCGGGTTGTGAAGCCCACCACAGCCAACCAGCTCGCCGGAATCACGCGACAAGAAGAGAAAGGGAAAATCGCGACGCGCGATAAAGTTGGACGCTCCAACCCTGCAGAAGGCTTCAGAGGCATCAAGGGAGGGCTCTTCCATTGCCCATGGCAAAGATGCCGGAAACTCGCGTAGAGCTTCCAGTGATTCGATAGTCGCCTCAAAAACTTGCTGTCCATCTCCCTGTCGAGGAGCGCGAATGACTAGCCGTTCGGTGTGAATCGGATCGGGTAGATCTATCAGGACAGGCTGCATGGAGACGGTTCCGGGTTGAAACAGAAACGGGGGTTGTTCGATGCAGATTGTCGGCGATCCAGACCGCGATGTCGAACGACCGAAATTGGCCG
>NZ_CAJZAR010000025.1 GCF_914484835.1 Paraburkholderia tropica | reverse complement strand
ACCGTCTGCTCCTGGCCGCACTGCGCCCGCGACCAGCCACGCCACTCGCCCACGGCAGACGCTCTCATGCGACAGGCATGATCGACCCTGAGCGGTCGATTAAATCTCTACAAAGCGGTCATTCGATCGTGTCTCCGGTAAGAGCAATTCGCACGTACGCGCGGCATTTCGTTACCCTCGCCACGTTGCGATCTATGTAGTCTGTCTCGATTCTGGCACTTCAGCCGCTTTGAATGCATGGGGATATTCGTGACGAAACCAATCTTTCACCTGATCGTGGTTGAGCGCAAAGAATTCGCGCGATCGCGGTATCAGGACAAAACCAAAAGCGAGCAAACATGTGGCGAGACCGAAGCATGTGTAGACCTTCTCCACGGCCCAATGCGTGAGCGCGACGCCTGCGATCATCGGTCCAAGAATGCCAGCAATCTGCGTGGTCATATTGCTGGCAGCAAGAATGCGCACGCGGAAATTTTGCGGAATAGCCAGTGAGCGGTGAGTCGCGCCGACGAGCCCCATCGATGCATTGGCGAAACCTACACATGCAAACGCCAATACGAGAACGATGGGTGAGTGAGCCCAACCCGAAACGGCAAGCGCCAGCCCTTCGCACATAGCGGCCCCGACTCGGACATTGAATCGACCGAACCGACTGACTAGTGCGTCAGAGCCACGAAAGCTGCCGAGAAGTAAACCTATAGATAAGGCCGCTTCGCTACCACCTAGCCAGAGACCCGAGAGCCCGAGTGATTGAACCTTGAGCGGAATCAGCATACCGACTGCGGGGCCTTGGAATATCCAAACGAGGAAATTGACAAGTGTCCAGCCGCGCTCCAACGGGACGACCCATTTAGCATGCAGTCCGGCGCGCAGGTCGTCCCACCAACAGGCAAAACTGCGATGGCGTTCGTGATGCTGAGATTGAGAAGGAAGCTGCCAAGTCACGTAAGCAGCGACACCGAGCAAAATGCCGTTCATCCAAAATGTTGCAGCGATACCGCTCAACGCCAATGTAGTGCCGGCCAATGCTGGTCCTAAGGCACGGCCAGCCGCCTGCGTCGATTTACGGAGACGAAGCACCTTCGCCAAACGATCCGCCGGAACAAGTTCAGCCGATATGGTAGAGCTGGCCGGCCCGACGAAAGCTTTCGCTATAACGGTCACTGTGCCTATGGCAATGATCGGCATGAGTCGGTAGCTGGACAGGGAGGCGAGCATAGCGAGGGTAAAAGCGACAACCATCAGGGTGCATAAACCCCATGCAATCTGGGGTCGCTTTGCGTAGCGATCCCCAAGTGGAGAAAGCAGTGGCATTGCAAAGATCGTGGCGATCGCAATGCTTACGCTGTAGATCGCCAGGTCATGCGCGCCGCCCCGATGAACGATCCACCAAGGGAGCGTGATATAGCCAACCATTTCTGCCAAGATTCTCAGCAGATCGCTGAGAAGCAGACTGGCAAGAGGCACGCCGAGTGCGTTTATGCGAGCTTTTATTTTCAGGAACACCGTCTTCCCCTGTCGAGCCGATGATGCTACCTCAACATTTTTCCCGCTGTTTAGATGCACTCTTCCACAGGCTAGCGATTCATTAGTGGGCGACGTAGACGCCGTGGTTCACCGCTGGCGACGCTTCAGATCGAGATTGTCAGCAATTCACGCAGATATGTTGACCGACCGTTCATGGCCGCATTCTGCCTACT
>NZ_CAJZAR010000024.1 GCF_914484835.1 Paraburkholderia tropica | reverse complement strand
GTTCAGCTTGCCCTGCGCGTCGAGCAGCACGCGCCCGTAGAAGCCCGAGAAGGTCACGCGGCTCGCGTCGACATCGGTGCCGCGCGCGTCGTCGTAATTCGCCTTCAGGTTCGTGAGCGCGAGCGAGCGCCAGCCCGCGAACGGGTCGGAGGTCGCCTTGTCGAGCATGCGCACGTCCACGAGCGCCGCGTCGCCGCGATAGTTCGCGCGCGTCGCCTTGCCCTGCTCGACCGAGAGTTGCCCCTTCATGTTGAGCAGCGCGCTCGCGATCACCGCGTTCAGCTGGCTGCCGAAATACGGCTCGAACGCGGCGGCGTCCAGACGGTTCGCGTCGATCTTCAGTTGCGCCTTCAGCGGCGTGGGATTCACGTCGCCGTTGAGCGCCAGCGTGCCCTTCTTGTTGACGGTCGCTTTCAGCTCGATCGGCAGCGCGTGCTTCATGTCGTCGCTGATCTGCTGGACCTTGAGGTCGAGCGGCGCGATCGAAAGCTTCACGGGGCGCGGCGTGGTGCTGTCGGTGAAGTTGACCGAGCCGCCGTTCACGCTCACCGAGTCGATCTTGTAGTGCCACGTCGGGCCTTCCTCGACCGACTTCTGCGCCGCGCGGATCGCCGTGCGCTGCGGCGCGGCCTGGTGCGTGTCCGCCAGCTCCATCAGATCGATCTTGCCGTTCTTCAGGCGCTCGGCGTTGACGGCAAGACCCGTCGCATCCACCGACGCGATCTGCGCCGTGCGCGCCGCCAGATCGACCTGGGTCAGCTTCACGGTGCCCTTCGTGAGCGCGAGCGCGGGCGTCTTCGCGCCGCGCGCGGCGACTTTGATGGCGTCGAGATTGAGCGTGCTGGTGCCGACCGTCACGGCGGCGGGCTCCTTCGCCCAGTTCGCGTTGATGGTGGAATCGAGGCTCAGCTTGCCGTCGACGACCTGCGCGGGCGTGACGTTGTCGATATACGGCTGCAGCGGCGGCAGGCCGATCGCGTTGAGCGCGATCTTCGCGTCGGCGGTTTTCGCGGCCATGCCGAAGTTGCCCGAGACCTGCACCGTGCCGCCATCGGGCGCGGCGAGCGCGAGCGTGTAGGCGGCGGGCTGCTTTGCCGTCGACGAGAAATTGGCGAGCGTCGCCGTGACGTTGCCGAGGTCGAGCCGCACGGGCCGCGCGGCGGCTTCGTCGTCCACGTGCAGCGTGCCGCCCGTGAGCGCGAACTGGCGGATCGAGAGATCGAGCGGCGGCGCTTTTTCAGCGCTCGCGGCGTTCGCGGCGTTCGCGGCGGTCTGCGTGCCCGACGCCGCGGCCGCGACGCTGGCCGACGCGCCGCTCGCCGCCGCAGCGGCCTCGGCCTTCGCGGCGGGCGCGTTGGCGAGCTTTTCGAGGCTCAGCACGCCGGCCTTGTCGCGCGCGACCCAGAGCGTCGGCGCGTCGATGCGGATCTGGTCGAACTGGTAGCGATTGGTGAACGGCTCAAGCGCATTCGCCGCCACGTGCAGGCTGCGCGCGTTGAGCAGCGGCGCGCCTGCGTTGTCGCTGGCGTCGATGTCGTTGAGGTCGGTCGTGCCCGAGACGCGCAGCGTCGGCTTCTCGCCCGACATCACGAAATCGAGCTTGAGATTCGTCGAGAGCTTGCCGCTTTTCAGCGTGACCGGCAGTTTCGACGGCGAGTACGTGAGCAGCTTCGGCACGTCGAGATCGGCGAGCTGCAGTTCGACTTCCGACTCGCGCGAGGCGGCGAACGGCTTGGTCTTGCCGTCGATGGCGAGCGTGCTCGCGCCGTCGATGCGCGCGCGCAGCATCGGCTGCACGAAGATATCGGTCTTGGACGGCAGCGTGGCGATGAACGGAATGCCCAGCGTCCAGCGGTCGATCACGTGCTTCTCGTTGAGCAGGCGGTCGTCGAAGGTGATCTGGCCGTTCTCCACGCGGATGTTCGAGACGGAGAACTCGGCGGGCTTGCTGTCCGGCTTGGCGGACGGCTTCGAGAACTTGTCGATCAGGTCCGAGAAGTTGAAGCGCTGCGCATCGAGACGCACGATGGTCGCGCGCGGCGAGTCGAGCCGCACTTCGTCGACGATGGGCGCGAGGCGGAACAGCGACGACCACGACGGCTTCACCACGAGCCGTTCGACGTCGAAGAAGTCGCCCTGGCCGCCGCGCTCGCCGATATGCACGCGATCGGCTTCGAGCCGCAGCGTGTACGGATTGAGCGCGATGCGGCCGATCGTGACGGGGCGGTCGAGCTGCTCGCTCAACTGTCGTTCGGCCAGGTGGCGGATCAGCGGCGGCGCGGCGAAGAAGCCGAGCAGGCCGAACACCACGAGGAAGATCAGGACGCCCGTGAAGATGCGCCGGGTGCGGGGCGCGCGTGCAACGGCGCGTACCGATTGCAGGGAAGTCGTCAGCGATGCTTTGTTGATGCTTGCCATGCTTGCTGGCCAATGACGCGGCAAGCGATTGCCGCGGAGTGAAAGACTGGGGCGATTTTGTCGGAAAAGTCCGACAGCCGGAAGTATAGGCCCGATGCCATTTCACGCGGCGGTAAAACGCGCGGCGTCGTGGGTTTTGCGCACGGCACAGCGCGGCGCGGCGGTCTCTGCGCGCATGCAGCGCGCGGCCAGGTAAGAGGTTTGTTGGCGTCAGCGAGCGGACGAGACGCGCTTCGGAGCGGCTACGTTCGTCGAGATGAAATGCAACGGCGGCGCACATCCCCGGAAGGATGGCGCCGCCGTTTCATGCGCGAGTCATCGACTCGCGAAGGTCACTGACAGGTCACTGACGCTCGACCGCGGGCGGCTGCCACGAGCCGTCGGTGGCTTGCGCCTTCGGTGCGTAGAGGCGCAGCACGAGGCGGAAATCGCCCTTCGGCACCGGCACCCAGTTGACGCCGCCGCGCGGACGCTCGGCGCTCACATGCACGTCGAGCGAGCCGTCGCGGTTGCGGCGCGCGCCGTTGCGGTCGCCGAACGCGACGCGCACCGGGCCGTCGCCGTCGAGCGCGCCGTCCGTCGTGTAGGCCGTGATCGACCAGAAGCCGCGCACCGGCGGCAGCTGCTTCGCGGTGAAGTGGATCACGTAGCGGTTCGCGCCGTTGAGCGCGTGGCCGTCGCTGTCCTGGGCGACGCGCGCGCGCACTTCGTCGAGGCTCGTCGGCAGGCCCGGCGACGTGTAAGCCGCGTAGGCGCGCAGGGCGTAGTCGGGACCGTAGTTGCCCGAGTCGTCGCCGATCCAGAGCCAGCCGTTGCCCGCCAGCAGATTCGCGGGCGGCGTGGCGACGCGCGTGCGGCCGTCCGCGAAGCCCGCCGCCACGAGCGCGGCGTCCTTCGAGCCCGACGGCAGCTGCGCCGTCTCGCCCGCGTGCACGCCGATGTCACCGAGAATCTTGATCGCGTGCGGATCGTCGGGCATCGACGGGTTGTCGTCGATCGCCTGCGCGAGACGCGTGAAGAAGCCGTTGGCGTCGAGCGCCGCGACCTGCGCGCCCGGCGTGCCCGTGGCGACCGGATCGCCGCTCAGGCCCGCGCCCGCGTCGGCGTCGGCTTGCGCGCCACGCTTGCCGCGCTCGTCCCAGGCCGACAGCGGCGCCACGCGGATGCCATGTTGCAGGCGGCGCACCGCCGCGAGGTCGCCACCGCCGCGCGTCTGGATGCGCGCGAGGAACCACACGTAGCGCGTGCTCACTTCGATGCGCTTCACGCGCGCGGGCAGCGTGCCTTGCCAGCCGGCGGGCACGAACGCAATCGTTTGCGCCTTCTGACCGGCGACGCGCTCCTTCGGCGGCGCAGCCGTCGACCAGACGACATTGGTCCACATGTCGAGCGCGCGGGCATCCATATAGCGGCCGTGCGTGTCGGGCAGCGCGACGATCACCGGCTCGCGGCTCACGTCGAACCAGCCGGACGAGGCCAGCGTGTCGAGATTCGGTTCGGGCGGGCTGGAGGCGCCGACGGGCGGCAGCGATTGCGCGTGGCGCAGCGTGTTCGGCGCGGCCTGGCCGGGCGCGCTGCCGGTGGCGGCTTCGCGCGAGACGTCCATCAGGACGAGCGGATAGCCGAACACGTAGGAATCCGACACCTCGTCCTTGACCCAGCCGTTGCTCTTGGGCGCGACGCCCGCGGGCGCGGAGGCGCAACCGGCGATCAGCGCGATCCCCGCCAGCGCGGCGCAGGTGCGGATAAAGGGAAACTCTCGGCGTTTTCTTTTCATTTGTAGATATAGGTGCGAAGCAGGGGCGGTCCATGAAGTGACGTCGACCGGCTTCCGACGCGGCGCGCGGCCCCCCCAAGGGCCGTGGTCTCGTGCGCGCAGCAGGGTGCCATGCCGCCGGGTGGTATCGTATCGCCCGCGCCTTGCCGTGAAAAGTCTGACGGACGTAAATATGCTTTGTGGGGCGTGGGGGGATTGGCGGGCGGCGAACTGGCGCCAAAACGCGCGCCGTGCGGCAAAATCACCCCCTTGACCTTCCCATCATGGGAACGTAGATACTGCGTCAGGTCGAATCGTTATTGCGCGTCATCGTGTTCGCGCCCCACCATCATGAACGAACCTCTCGTTGCCGACACCGCCGGCCGCAGCGAAGCCGCCAGCCGCGTCGCCGAGCTTGAAATCCACGGCATGACCTGCGCCTCGTGCGCGATGCGTGTCGAAAAAGCGCTGGCGAAAGTGCCGGGCGTCACGCGCGCGTCGGTGAATCTCGCGACGGAAAAGGCCACCGTCGAAGCCACGGCCGACGCCGATGCCGCCGCGTCCACGGCTTTCGTCGACCGCCTGGTCGCCGCCGTCGAAAAGGCTGGCTACGAAGCCGCGCCTGTCCCCGGCGAAGACGCCCCCTCCGACGCCCCCGCCACCGCGCATTTCGCCATCGGCGGCATGACCTGCGCCGCGTGCTCGAACCGCGTCGAGAAAGTGCTCGCCAAAGTGCCCGGCGTGGCCAGCGTCAGCGTGAATCTCGCGACCGAGGAGGCCGCTGTCACGCTGAACGGGCCGCTGTCCGGCGAACTGAGCGACCAACTCGTCGCCGTCGTGAAAAAGGCCGGTTACGAGGCCACGCCGATCATCAAGGACGCGCCCGCCGGCTCAGCCGCCGATGCCGCCACGGACTCCTCCGCCCACGGCGGCGCCCCGTCGCGCGCCGCCGCCGCCGAAGACGCCGCGCGCCGCGAACTGCGCGCCGTGCTGATCGCCGCCGTGCTCACCGCGCCGCTCGTCGTGCCGATGTTCGGCCACTGGCTCGGCCTGCAAGGGATGCTGCCCGCCGCCGCCCAGTTCGTGCTCGCGTCGATCGTCCAGTTCGGCTTCGGCGCGCGTTTCTATCGCGCCGCCTGGAAAGCCGTGCGCGCGGGCGCGGGCAACATGGATCTGCTGGTCGCGCTCGGCACCTCGGCCGCGTGGGGCGTGAGCGTCTACGCGATGCTCGCGCATCCCGGCGAGACCGCGCATCTCTACTTCGAGGCGTCGGCGGTCGTGATCACGCTGGTGCGCTTCGGCAAGTGGCTCGAAGCGCGCGCCAAGCGCCAGACCACCGACGCCATCCGCGCCCTCAACGCGCTGCGCCCCGAGCGCGCGCGTCTGCGCGAGAACGGCGCGGAACGCGAGGTGCCGCTCGCGCAGGTGCGCGTCGGCGCGATCGTGGTCGTGCGGCCCGGCGAGCGTCTGCCGACCGACGGCGTCGTGCTCGAAGGCCGCAGCCATATCGACGAATCGCTGATCACCGGCGAAAGCCTGCCGGTGCCGAAGGAACCGGGCAATCCCGTCACCGCCGGCTCGATCAACGGCGAAGGGCTGATCGCGGTGCGCACGACGAAGATCGGCGCGGAAACCACGCTCGCACGCATCATCCGCCTCGTGGAAAGCGCACAGGCGGAGAAAGCGCCAATCCAGCGTCTCGTCGACCGCGTGAGCGCCGTGTTCGTGCCCGCGATCCTCGTGATCGCCGCGATCACGCTGGGCGGCTGGCTGCTCGCGGGCGCTTCCGCCGAAACCGCGATTCTCAATGCCGTCGCCGTGCTCGTGATCGCCTGTCCGTGCGCGCTCGGCCTCGCCACGCCCGCCGCGATCATGGCGGGCACCGGCGTCGCGGCGCGCCACGGCGTGCTGATCAAGGACGCCGAAGCGCTCGAAACAGCGCACAACGTCGGCGTGGTCGCGTTCGACAAGACCGGCACGCTCACGCTCGGCCAGCCGTCACTCACGGCGTTCGAACCGGCCGCCGGCTTCGCGCGCGACGAAGCGCTCGCGCTGGCCGCCGCCGTGCAGCAGCACAGCGACCATCCGCTCGCGAAGGCCGTCGTGAAGGCTTACGCCGACGCCTCGCAAGGCGCGCCGCTGCCCGCCGCCGCCGAGGCGCGCGCGGTGCCCGGTCGCGGCGTGCAGGCGCAGGTCGAAGACTGGCGGCTCGCGATCGGCAGCGCGCGCTGGGTCGCGGAACTCGCGCTCGACGTGCCGTCCGCGCTCGCGGCTCGCGCCAGGTCGCTGGAAGCCGAAGGCAACACGATTTCGTGGCTGATCGGGACGCGTTCCGCTGCACAGCCCGATGCACAACCGAACGCACAACCCGACACAGTCCTCGCCCTGCTCGCATTCGGCGACACCGTGAAGCCGACCGCGCGCGACGCCATCGCGCGTCTGAAGTCGATGGGCATCCGCAGCGTGCTCGTGACCGGCGACAACGCGGGCAGCGCGCAAGCCGTCGCGGCGGAACTCGGCATCGACGAAGTCCACGCGCAGGTGCTGCCCGACGACAAGGCGCGCACGATCCGCGACCTCAAGATCCGCACCGGCTCGATCGTCGCGATGGCCGGCGACGGCATCAACGACGCGCCCGCGCTAGCCGCCGCCGACATCGGCATCGCCATGGCGACGGGCACCGACGTGGCGATGAACGCGGCGGGCGTCACGCTGATGCGCGGCGATCCGGCGCTCGTGGCCGCCGCCATCGACATCTCGCGGCGCACGTGGCGCAAGATCCAGCAGAACCTCTTCTGGGCGTTCATCTACAACCTGATCGGGATTCCGCTCGCCGCCTTCGGCCTGCTCAATCCGATGCTCGCGGGCGCGGCGATGGCGTTCTCCAGCGTGAGCGTGGTGACCAACGCGCTGCTGCTGCGAACCTGGCGCGACAGACGCTGAAGCGCCCCGCTTCCCCAAGCGCTCACCTCTTCCAGTCAAGCGCGCGATGGCCACCGCCGTCGCGCGCTTTTTTTCGTCCCACTATTTCGCTTTCCCATTTATTGCACAGATTGCAATGCGTTATTTTCGTGTGCGAAGTATTCGCGGTTGCGTGCTAACGCCGCGCTAACGCGCGATTATTGCGACAAATGCATTGTGCACGCGCAGCGCGGCGCGTTATTCATCTGAAGATATAACGCAAAAATCGCGCTTTTCCCGCGCATTTCCTGCTCTCCACGCCGATTTTCGTTGCGCGCGCGTGCATTTTTTCGCTCACCCCTCAAGGATTCAAAAAGCTGGCCGTAAATCGTTTGCCAGCGCTTCGAAAGCGCCCGGTCCCTCCGCTTTATTCTTTTCAGGAACCGCTTCAATGATTCCATCCGTCCAGCGACGCACGAGCGTCGGCGTGCGGCTCGCGCTGCTTTCGTGCGTGCTCGTCGCGGCGATCTTCGCGGCCTTCACGTGGGCGCTCACTCACAGCGCCGCCACGCAGGTCGGCGACCAGGTGCGCGCGCGCATCGCCGAGAAGGACCGTTCGGTCGCCTCGACGATCGCCCTCATCGACAGCGCGCTCGACGCCGAAGTCGACCGCTCGATGTCGCTCTTTGCGAGCTTCCTGCCCGGCGAGTTCGCGCTCGATCCCACCCAGACCGTCGACATCAACGGCAAGGCCACGCCGACTTTCAAGGTCGGCGACCATGTGCTGAACCTCGACTTTTCGATTCCCGATCAATTCCTCGCGCGCAGCGGCGCCATCGCGACCGTGTTCGCGCGCAGCGGCGACGACTTCGTGCGCGTGACGACCTCGCTGAAAAAGCAGGACGGCTCGCGCGCGATCGGCACGCTGCTCGACCGCAAAGGTCCGGCTTACGAGCCGATCGTCGGCGGGCGCAGCTTCGCGGGCCTCGCGCAGCTGTTCGGCAAGCAGTACATCACCGAATACCGGCCGATCACGGATGCGAGCGGCAAGGTGATCGGCGCGTTGTTCGTGGGCGTCGACGTCGACAAGCAGATCGATGCGATCAAGTCGGAAATCGGCAAGCTCAAGCTCGGCGAAACCGGCTATTACTTCGTGCTGGATGCGTCGAACGGCGCCACGCGCGGCAATTTCCTCGTGCATCCCGCCGACGCGGGCAAGCATTACGACGACGCCAACGCGCCGTACACGCGCATGCTCGACGCGGGCGAAGGCACGTTCGAGTTCACGGGCGCCGACGCCTCGCTCGGCGAGCGCGACTCGCGCGCGAAACTGGTCTCGTTCGTGAGCGCACCGCAATGGCAATGGCTCGTGGGCGGCGTGGTGCCGCGCGACGAGATCATGGCCGAGGTGAACGCCACGCGTAACCGCTTCGCCGCGATCGGCTTCGTGCTCGTGGTGCTGTTCGCCGCGCTCTCGATCTACGCGGCGCGCCGCATGGTGAGCCAGCCGCTCGACGCCGCCGCGCACGCCGCGGGCCGTCTCGCGGCGGGCGACCTCACGGTGCGCATCGGCGCATCGCTCGATTCGCGCGGCGCGCAATCGACGCATGCTTCATCCGTGGCGCACGACGACTCGCAAAACCAGGGCGCCGACGAAATCGGCCGCCTCACGCGCGCGATCGACGGCATCGGCGTGGGCCTCGCGCAAATCGTTTCGCAGGTGCGCAGCGCAAGCGCGCAGATGAGCGACGGCACCTCGCGGATCGCGCAAGGCAGCGGCGAAATCGCCGAACGGATCGCGAGCCAGGCGAGCAGCCTTGAAGAGACGGCGGCGAGCATGGAAGAAATCACCTCGACCGTGCAGCAGAACGCCGATCACGCGCAACGCGCCAACACCGTGGTGACGGGCGCCGCCGACGCCGCGCTCGAAGGCGGCCGCGCCGTCGAACGCGTGGTCGCGACGATGCAGGACATCAGCCGCGCCTCGCAGAAGATCGGCGACATCACGAGCGTGATCGACGGCATCGCGTTCCAGACCAACATCCTCGCGCTGAACGCCGCCGTCGAAGCCGCGCGCGCGGGCGAGCACGGCAAGGGCTTCGCCGTGGTGGCGAGCGAAGTGCGCGCGCTCGCGCAGCGCAGCGCGGCCGCCGCCAAGGAGATCGCCGAACTGATCACCGAATCGACCTCGACCGTCGATACCGGCTACCGCATCGCGGGCGAAGCGAGCACGACAATGCGCGACATCGTCACGCGCGTGGAGGAAGTGCGCTCGATCATCGCCGAGATCAGCGTGGCGTCGCGCGAGCAGTCGGGCGGCATCGAGCAGGTGAATATCGCCGTCTCGCAGATCGGCGAAGCCACGCAGCAGAACGCCGTGCTGGTCGGCGACGCCGAACGCGCCGCCGCCGCGCTCTCCGAGCAGGCCGCGACGCTCGCGGAACTCGTGAGCGTGTTCAAGGTGCGGGGATAACGGCGCTTAGGTGCGCGCAGGTGCGCTTAGGTGCACTTGAATGCGCGCCTGTTGAAACGAAAAAAGCCGGACGGTGCGCGATGCGCCGTCCGGCTTTTTTATTCGATGCGAAGCACGCCGCTTCGCGACTCCCGCCTTAGCGCACGATCGTCGCGCGGCTCGCGAGCGCCTGCACGCGCTGGTTCACCGCAGCATCCAGCGACTCGGCCTTCAGTTGACGGCGGATTTCCTCCTTCACCTCAGCGTAGCTCTGCACCTTCATCGGACGCTTGTCCTGCAGCTTGACGACGACCCACGCGTCGCCCGACTTGACCGGTTGCGGCGCGACACCGCCCACCTGCAATTGCGAGATGGCCTGCGCGACTTCGGTCGGCACGCCGCGCGTCTTGCCGTCGACCACGGGCGTCTTGAAGCTCACCCACGGCATCTGGCCGCCGTTCGCCTTCGACGGCGCCACGCTGTACTGACGTGCGAGCGCGTCGAATGCCTGCCCCGCCTTCGACTGCGCGATCACGTTCTGCGCGGCGGCCTGATCGGCGACGACGATCAGTTGCGGCTTGAACTCGTTCTGGCCGAGTTCCGCGTTCACGGCGTCGTAGCGCGCCTTGATCTGGCGCTCGGTCGGCTCGGCCGGGTGCACGTTCGCTTCCAGCCACGCGCGGACCGCGACGTCGGTCTTCTCGCCTTCGGCGGCCTGAGCGACTTCGGGACGCGTGTCGAAATGGTCGTGCACGGCCTGCTGACGCAGCAGCTCGCGCGCGATCAGGCCATCGCGCAAGGCAACGCGCAGTTGCGGCGCGTCGGGCGCGCCGTTGGCGGCGACCTTGCGTGCAATCTCGTCGAGCGCCGACTGCGGAATGGCCACGCCGTTGACGACGGCAATCGCCCCGGCAGGCAGCGCCGACGACGACGCGGCGGAGGGTTCGCCGGCCGCGTGCGTGAGCGTGGGCAGCGCGGTGCTGACCGCCACGGAGGTGAAAGCGGTCACGCACAGGGTGCGGATCAGGTTGGACATGCGGATCACTTCGGAACTCCAAGGTTTGAATGCGGAGGCGCTTCGCGGCGCTGGCCGGATTGTTACGGCGAATCGAGCGAATCTAGCGGAGATTCGTTTCGGAATGCGTCAGCAATTGTCAAAGCTCGGGAGTTCCTACTTTGAGCGTGACTTAGGTCAGCATAAAAATCGGCCTGCTTCGTGGCCTGCTTCGTGGCCGTTTTGAAGAACGGCTTAAGGATCAAGGCCCTGGCGAAGATGCGGACAGCTTGTCCACAGGGCTGCCAACAATTTCTGTGGACAAACAGGTGCCTGTTTTCTGGTCAGCGTGTGCTGTGTGCCAAATCCTGGCATCGCTTTAAAAAACTCAGTCGGATCAGCGAGTTGGCCAAGTCACCCAAAGGTTACTCACAGGGCTATCAACGAAAACTGTGGAGAACTTTGGTGTGCGGCGGTGGGGCTGCGCTTCCCCCAAGCTAACCCACGTCCCTGTCGCCCGGCGCAACGCGTGTGTACGCGAAGCGAGTGCCGTCGGCTTCGTAATGCGCTGTCTGCTGGCCGACCATGACTCCGGCGCACAAGCTAGCCCGATCTGCGCCGGCTCTCTGACCCAAGCAGGCCTCACGCGGTACCTTCAATTTGCCGTTCGCAGTCTCGAATACCGGGTTATCCGTGCGATACACCCAACAAAATCGACGACGACTCAACCGGTACCGTCCCATTCTTTTCCGTTGCGATTGCCTGCTCAATCGACTCCTTTTCTCCGAATTTTCGCTTCTTTCCTCAACGCCATCAGATTTCTCCGATTTGAAAATCAGATCGCGCTGTCGGTCAGCGGACGCATTGACGTTGCGCAATCCCGGCTTGGGCACCCGGGTCCAGTATTTCGCGCGGAACTACCATCCCTCCTATTTCTCGACACCAAGATTAATTAGCAATGCGTTATTTCAAGATGTGCTCCGCGCGGACGGAGTTCTGTATCGAGGAGACTTGAGCCATGCCCCGCCAAAGTGATGTGCGCTTTACTTTCGAGGCGGCAGGCGCTGTCGCTTTCGACGTCGTGAGTTTCCAGCTGGACGAGGGTATCAGCCGCCCGTTCAGGCTGAACGTCGAACTTTCCAGTACCGATTCCGCTGTCGATTTCGGCACGATGCTCGATCAGTCGGCCACGTTCACGATCTGGCGCGGCGAGACCGCCGTGCGTTATGTGAACGGACTCGTCAGCTGCTTCGAGCAGGGAAAAACCGGCTTCCGGCGGACCTATTACCGCGTGGTGGTCGAGCCACAGTTATCGCGCGCAGATCTGCGCTCGGACTGGAGAATCTTCCAGCAGGAGAGCGTGCCGCAGATCCTTCAGACCGTACTCAAGCGCTCGGGCATCAACGACGCCGTACAGGATCTGACCAAAGAGCACCTGGTGCGCGAATACTGCGTCCAGCCCGGCGAGACGGATTTTCATTTCATCAGCCGACTCTGCGCAGAAGAAGGTCTGTTCTATACGCATCGGTTCAGCGCCACGGAGCATCGTCTGGTCATGGGGGACCGGCTCTACGTCCACGGCACGATCGAAGGCGGCCCGATCATCTACAACGCCACGCCCGGTGGCGATCAGGCCGAGCCGTGTATTACGAACCTGAGTTACGCCGAACTGGTACGGACGGCGCGGCAGGTGCAGAGGGATTATTCCTTCAAGAATCCGCGTTATAACCACGAGCAAAGTAGCGACGGGGTCAACCTCGACCACCAGGACCGGGAATACGAACGTTTCGACTACCCGTCGCGCGCGAAACGCGACGAGGCGGGCCGTCCCTTTACCGAAACCCGTCTGCTTGCGCTACGTCACGACGCGCAGATCGCCGGGATCGAGGGCGACGATGCGCGCCTGCAACCGGGCCTCGCGTTCGATCTGGAGGGCCACGCCCGCGAGGACTGGAACACGGGCTGGCGCGTAGTGAGCATGATCCACACCGGCACGCAGACCGTGAGCCAGTCAGAGGAAGCGGCAGAAGCCGATGTCGGCACGCAGTACGGCTACACGGCGAACATCATTCCCGACCACATCGAGTGGAAACCGGAACCGCTGCCCAAGCCCCGCATCGATGGTCCGTTGATCGCCACCGTAACCGGCCCCGCTGGAGAAGAAATTCATTGCGATGAATTCGCGCGTGTCGTTGTCCAGTTTGCGTGGGACCGCTACGGGAAAAACGACGAACACAGTTCCTGCTGGATACGCGTCGCGCAGAACTGGGCCGGTGCGACGTGGGGGCACATGGCGATACCACGCATCGGGCAGGAAGTGATAGTCGCGTTCCTCGATGGCGATTGCGACCAGCCGATCATTATCGGGCGAACGTATCACGCGACCAACCTGCCGCCATATGAGCTGCCGCGTCACAAGACGCGCATGACGATCAAAAGTCAGACGCACAAGGGAGATGGCTTTAACGAACTGCGTTTCGAGGACGAGAAGGACCAGGAGGAAATCTACGTCCACGCGCAGAAAGATCAGAACATCCACGTAAATCACGATGAAACGACTTTCATCGGAAACGACCGCCGGGAGAACGTCGAACACGATGAAACGATCGACATCGGGCATGACCGCACGGAGAGCGTGGGCAATGACGAGCAGGTGAGCATCGGACAAAACCGGACGCATTCCATCGGTCAGGACGCGATGCTCTCCATCGAACGCAATCACGCGATCAATATCGGCAAGGATCGCGTCGAGCAGGTCGGCAACCACCGCAAGGACCAGACGACGGCGAATCACATCATCGATGTGGGCGGCCATGTTGAGGCGTCCGTGCAGGGTCGCCACAAGCTCAGCGCGGGTCAATCCATAGAACAGCAGACGCAGCAGTACAAGTTGCAGGCCAGCCAGAACGTCGTACTTCGCGGCCCCGGTGGCACCCTCACCATCGACAGCAGCGGCGTGACCATCGAAGGCATTGCCATCAAGCTCAAGGGGCCGATGACGCAATCCGGCGGTGCCGGCAACGCTCTCAGCATCAACGGCGTAGCCAGACAGGGGCGCCCTCTCAATGCCCTCTGCGCCATGCGTGCGAATGGCACCTGCCCGCTCACGAATTGTCCCTGCGGTCGCTCCGGGGGACATGCATGACTCTGCTCGCGACCTCCCCCGAAAACATCCGCAGCGACGTCAGGATCGCACCCCGCCTCCTTTGGATTTTTGACGGTGGCCTGGAGCCGGAACTCGAAGCCATCTTGCGCAAACACGATCACCGCCTGTGGTTCACCTGGGTGTACAGCGGAACCGAGTATGCGCACGTGTACAGCGAAGGCCCCTTGCTGGTCGAATCGCGGGCCGACTCACCGCTGCTGGATGCATTCATATCGTCATGGGCAGCCGCACATTGGGGAGGATTGCTACTGTCAGCGGCACCATTCGAAACGGTCCTTAACCATTTACGCGCACTGAAGCATGCCCAGTTGCCCGATGGAACAACTTCGCTACTTCGCTTGCACGAACCACGCGCCTTGCGTGGCTTCGCGCAAGGTGCTGACGCCTACACCCTCAACACACTATTAGGCCCCATCGATCATTGGTACTGGTGCGAATGGAACGAAGGTCAAGGCGACTGGTATCGCCTTGACCACCCAGCACCCGGCCATGGCGTCGTGGCTACGGACAGTCCGAATGTGTCTACGGCGCTCCTCGACGCGCTCGACGGACAGCGCATCGACTACCGGAACCGAGGATTCGCGCGCCGGTTGCGGGCAGCAAACATCCCCATGCTTCGAGATGCCGATGACGCACTTCTGGCGCAGGCAGTGCAAAAGCATGCCGCCGAAGCCCCGTCGCGCGGCTTTGTATCCGACGACGACGTCTATGGGTTCCTGGAGGTGTATTTCCGCTATCACCGGCAACTTTTTGAACCCAGTAGCAGGCTGGCAGACGTCATGGCCGCTCCTGATGTTCCAGCCTGGCGCCGTTTGCAACAGGCACACGCATTGATGGAAGAAACCAGCGCATGACCCTTATCACCAAGACCGCACAGGAACTAGCCGCCTGCACGCCTAGCAACTCCGCTCAAGGCGCACATAACTGCACGAAAGTCGTGCCGTTTTATCCACTGCGCTATGCCGTGCAGCCTTTCGATGGCGGCGGCTCTGCCTATGAGCACGCCAATCTGGAGCATAAGAAATTTCCGGCTTTGAGAGGCATGCGCTACGTGTTGCGCGGCCTGCGCGACGACGACGGTTATCTCTACATTTACGACCCGCTCAATCGCGAGCAGATCATCTGCTTTGTCTATCGCAGTCCAGACGACGGCACGAATGGCGGCCAGCAACGTCCTGCGCAATTCCAGCGCCTGGCGCTGACCCCGCAGTTCAAGCCCATCGAGCTGGCTGGCAAACCGCTGAGCTTTCCCTACATTCCGGCCTATGACCACAACCCTGCGCATGTGGTGATCTGGTTCGCGGATACGATGCAAACGCCCGACAAGCTCAAGGCATTCAAGAACGACACAAACGGAATTCGAACCCAGTTGGGTACGCCGGTGGACTTGGGCCCCTGGTTCACCGCTTTCAGGAAAAGCGCTCATCCGGCCCAGGCGCCGATGGTCAAACACACGATCCGCCTGGAAGATATCGTCGATCAGCATGCGGTCGGCGTGGACAGTAAGCCTGTGCCGTGGTCCGAATACCGGGAGGGCGCGCAACTGCCCACCGCCGCCGAGATGAGCATGGCCCAAGGCCCGGACAGCGCGCGGCTGGCTGTGGTGCTTTACGATGCAGTGGGGATCATGAGCGAGTTGAACCAGCGCATCGGTCAGGTCCTCAACGGCTGGGGCGAATACAACGCCAAGTCCCAACGCGGTCTCTGGGCCTCAGCCGCCGTTGATGCCGTGCTGAGTCAGGCAGCTTCAAAAGCATATAACAGTCTTGTCGACAACGACCCTGTGGGCAGCGCCGTTAAAGGCACCGGAGCCACGGGTGGAGCCGTGCTTGAGGTTCAGGGCAGAGCGCAGGCGGCAGCGAATGCCGCCAAGGCACGGCGCTGCGCCTTTCTCGCTGGAAACGACCAGAAACGTCAGGCCTTTCTCAGCAGCGACAAGAATACGCGCAAGGAATGGCAGGACGAACTCGACAAGGCGGCCGCCATGCTCTGGGCATGGTGGAACTACACCGGGGACGGTTCCTGGGCGCCCTCGCTTGCTCACTACGACACGCGGGAATCGTTCAACTTCCGCGCAATGCGCGGTGCAGTCTCCCGCTGCATTCTGGGGCTCGCTTGCCATAACGAAGGCGCCAATGCGTTGGCCAAGCAGCTGCTACCCGAAGGCCCGACCGGCGTACTCTATTACGCCATGCAGGGATTTCCAGGGCAAACCGAATACATCGACAGCACGCGCAAGACCATCTCTGTAGTGGGCGACAGAGACGCAAGCAAAGCCATGGAGAAGCTTGGCGAACTGCTGCAGAAGATTCCCGCCGATAGTGCCTCGCAAGAACTCGCGCGCGTCATTCAGGCGCTATTGCTCAAAAACGGCATTCTCCGGGCCGGCGAGGCGTTTCCAGGAACGCGCTACGCGCGCATGCTCGAAATGCTGGACGGCAATCTGCTGCTGCGTCAGCCTACGCCGCTGAGTCAGGTGCCTGATGTGCTGCGCAAAGATGCGAAGATCGAGGGCAAGACACCATTCCGTCGTCTGAAGACTGCGCGCACCAAAATCAGCGAGGCCGTGGAAAAGGAAGTGGACTTGTATCGCGTAAAAGCGTACGAGCCCAAGGCCGCTCAATCGCCCGAGGTCGTCAAAGGCCTGTCCGGGCGATTGTCGCTATGGCACAAGATCAAACTCGGCGCGGGCGCGCTGGGAGTCTATGTGGCCGCGGACAATCTGCTCAATGCGGTCAACGAGTTGGGTAGCGATGGTTTGACGTTGGCTACCGCACTCGATATTGGCACCAATGCCGCAGCTATGGTTTCCTCAGGCGCGGCAATGCGCAGTGCGATGCTGGCGGTAACGCAGCAGCGCGATTCGTTGGCGGCGGGGAAGGCTGTTAAAGACGTGAAAATCGAGGCAGTTGCCAATTTTGCCGATCGATTGGCTATTGGTGCGGCGGGTGTGGCGGGATTTCTTGGTGGAATAAAATCAACTCGCGACGCGATGAGCCAACATGGAGAAGTGATGGCCGCATCGATCGTTAGCGCGACTGTGCAATTCAGTGAGTTCGGAATTGCAGCCGCATATTTATACGGACAGCAACTGGCCAAAACGTTCGGCATTAGGGCGTTTGCTACGTTCGCAGAGGTCGAGGCTGGCCCCGTTGGCTGGGCAATCCTAAGCTTTGATATCCTCAACACCCTCATCGCCGCCTATATAAAGCAGCAGGTAGCCGAGCAAAACATAAATGACTGGCTGGACCACTGCTTCTGGGGCAAGCATCCGCAATTCCCCAACATGGATACCGAGCGCTTGGCGTTCGCACGCCTGTCACAAGAACCCTATATCGAATCCGACCGGCACATCACGGAAAAGCTGGCTACTGTCGCGATCCCAGGAATAGGCCCTATTCTGTCTACTCAACTGCCGGCGCGGACCATGACAGTGGTATTCCCAGGCTGGCATCCGCAGATCGGTGCCTACGAAATCACCCAGTACAAGGAGTTCAACGCACTGGGCGTCGAACAATCCCTTAATGATCCCGGCAAGGTCGTAATGCGTGGCAACGACGGCTATCTGACTTTCAACACACAAACGCAAATTGGCGGAACTGCCGTCATCTATTGGCCCAACGGCTTTAGTGATCCAGCCGTCCACTTCGAGCTACCACGCAATCAAGGAAAGTAAATGATTAGCCTTGGTAAAGAAAAAATCAAACCTCGACGCAGCTTCGAGGAAGAACTGACTCGCCTAGGAAATCATAAGGACAGGTTAGCGCTGCCGCGCCCATCGCTAGCTATGTGGCCAGGTGACGTAAAACTCTGGACAGACATCAACGACTCCAACTTCTACAATGAGCAGTACATTGAAACCCATTTTTTGGCGGAAACCAATGTATCTACCGCCTATTTAGCATCAACCTGGCATATCATCGCCCTTACAGCACTCATCGCGATTTGGATCGTCGATCAAAAATTTCCATTTTATGCAATTCCATTTGAATTGCTCGCGCTGAGTCTATTTGGCGTATTTTTGCTTGCCATAAAAATGCCAAGCGGCCGAATTCGGTTCAACCATAAAACACAACTTGTTCATTTTTTTTGGGGAAAAATATTAATCTCCGTTCCGTGGCGAAACGCCCATCCGTTTTCCAGAATCGTACGTCTAGGATCTGTTGATCTTGATATTTTTTTCCCAACGGGACCCTATGCGGAGAGCGCAAAATCAGAAATCATCCCGGTCACGGGAAACTTCGACGTAGCCGATGCCGGACTCGATTCCGCGTTCTATCGATGGGAATTCATTCGCCGCTATATGGAATGTGGCCTGGCGGCTATCGCACCACCCGAGCATCCCGAACCGGGCTTTGAACCACGTAAAGCGTCTGGCCATTTCCGCAAAACCTTCGACATCTTTTACTACCTCGGCTTCGGCTTTCTGATCGACCGTTGGGCAGCATACTGGAATGCCCGCTTCCGCTGGCCCGAGGAAGTCGAACGTCTGTGTCAACCCGACGCTGATCTCTCCGGCTACGACACGTCACCCGTCACAACCTCAACGACGCGCTTTTACCGTTTCGATCTGCGTCAAGGCGGCTATTACATTTGTGACGCTCAGGGCAACGCACTGCGTGATGCGACTCTCGCCGAGCGAGCGGCTACCTACCCATCGAGTGGTACTAAGTAAGGGGAGGTCGCCAGTTGTGGCGCACCGGTCACGGGCAACACCGAGCGTTCAGCGGCCGCCGTCATTTATCGAAGCAACGGCTTTAGCGATCCGCACTGTCTTTTTTGAACTGCTGCACCACGAGGAAAATAGATGAAAGAAGCAGGCAGGGAAAAATGCAAACCCCGACGCAGTTTCGAGGAAGAACTGGCTCGCTTGAAGAACCACAAGGATCGCGTGGCCTTGCCACGCCCATCGATAGCTATGTGGCCGAGCGACGTGAAATTCTGGACAAACTTTAGTGACCCTGCTCTTTTCAACGAGCAATTTATCGAGACTCGCTTCCAGGCCGAACATATAGCCTCCGACGCCTATTTGATCTCAACCTGGCATACCGTTACTCTCATCGCCACAATAGCTGGATGCATTAGCACACGCAACGTCTCATTTTTAACACTTTCCGGAGAATTGTTTGCCTTGACGCTGTTGAGTGTCGCCATGCTGGCAATCAGAATGCCTGGCGGCCGAATCCGGTTTAACCGTCACGCCCAGTTGGTGCATCTATTTTACGGAAAGGTTCTGCTGTCTCTGCCTTGGCGCTGCGCCTACCCATTTTCCAATATTGTGCGTTTGGGCTCGGCCCACCTGAATATTTGTTTTCCCACCGGCTCCTACGCAGAAGCAATAGGATCAGAATTCGTCCTAGTACCGGGAAGATTCGATGTATCGGATGCCGGACTCGATTCCGCGTTCTATCGATGGGAATTCATTCGTCGCTATATGGAATGTGGCCTGGCGGCTAGCGCACCACCCGAGCATCCCGAACCGGGCTTTGAACCACGTAAAGCGTCTGGCCATTTCCGCAAAACCTTCGACATCTTTTACTACCTCGGCTTCGGCTTTCTGATCGACCGTTGGGCAGCATACTGGAATGCCCGCTTCCGCTGGCCCGAGGAAGTCGAACGTCTGTGTCAACCCGACGCTGATCTCTCCGGCTACGACACGTCACCCGTCACAACCTCAACGACGCGCTTTTACCGTTTCGATCTGCGTCAAGGCGGATATTACATTTGTGACGCTCAGGGCAACGCACTGCGTGATGCGACTCTCGCCGAGCGAGCGGCTACCTACCCGTCGAGTGGTACTAAGTAAGGGGAGGTCGCCAGTTGTGGCGCCCCGGTCACGGGCACTTTCAGCAGGCCGCAATCAGTTATCGCCCCAACGGCTTTAACGATCTGCACCGTTTTTTTTAACTGCTGCACAACCAGGAAAATAGATGAAAGAACCAGGCAGGGAAAAATGCAAACCTCGACGCAGTTTCGAGGAAGAACTGGCTCGCTTGAAGAACAACAAAGATCGACTTGCCTTGCCACGCCCCTCTCTAGCCATGTGGGCAGGTGATGCGAAGTTCTGGACAGACACAAGTGACTCGTCCTGCTTTAACTCACAATACATTGAAAGTCATTTTCTGGCGGAGTCGAACGTATCGAATGCATATGTAATCTCGACTTGGCACACTGCGGCCCTCATCGCAACGACTGCTGGCTGCATCAGCATTCACAAAGTATCGTTCCTTGTTCTCTCTGGAGAACTGTTCGCATTACTTCTATTAAGTCCATTTTTACTCGCAATCGCACTACCCAGTGGCCGAGTTAGATTCAATCGCCAGGCTCAGCTTGTCCATTTTTTCGCAGGAAAGAAGTTGATCACTGTTCCCTGGAGAGATGCTAACCCGTTTGTACAGATTGTCCGTTTTGGATCTGTGGATCTTGATATTTTTTTCCCAACGGGACCCTATGCGGACAGCGCAAAATCAGAAATCATCCCGGTCACGGGAAACTTCGACGTAGCCGATGCCGGACTCGATTCCGCGTTCTATCGATGGGAATCTATTCGTCGCTATATGGAATGTGGCCTGGCGGCTATCGCACCACCCGAGCATCCCGAACCGGGCTTTGAACCACGTAAAGCGTCCGGCCATTTCCGCAAAACTTTCGACATCTTTTACTACCTCGGCCTCGGCTTTCTGATCGACCGTTGGGCAGCATACTGGAATGCCCGCTTCCGCTGGCCCGACGAAGTCGAACGTCTGTGCCAGCCCGGCGCTGATCTCTCCGGCTACGACACGTCACCCGTCACAACCTCAACGACGCGCTTTTACCGTTTCGATCTGCGTCAAGGCGGCTATTACATTTGTGACGCTCAGGGCAACGCACTGCGTCACGCAACGCTCGTCGAGCGCTCTGATAGCTATCCTAATAGTTAATGTGACTATACGCACAAGAGGCAGTCCGCAGTCTTCGTTCACTGGCGGCGTTGGCTGCATATCTTAGCCCCGCCAATTTTCCTGTCGTCCATGGCGGACTTTGTTATGAAACTCGTCGCTGTCGTAGGCCATCGCCATTCTTGCCCGCTGCTTGGCCCTGGCACTTTCGTTACCGGCACGGCCGAATCAAACGTCAATGAATACCGGTCGCACCGCAGCGAAAAATCATATCCTGTGGTTTTCCTCCATCGACGCGCGTGGCAAGCGCACTGCCTGCACTATCTCCCGATCACGGCATTGCCATAAAGAACTTCCGGCGAAATCCGCCCTTTCAATACTCCCCCTCGCCATCCTCCTCCACCCCACCAAAATCCGCCCGCATCGCTCGCGCAATCGTTCGCTCGACGGCGCTCGTCGCCACTTTCTCCAGGCGCACGCGCATGAAACTCGCCTGCTCACGCTCCACGACTGCGTTGCGCTCATCGAGATACTCCAGGCTCACCACTGTGAACCGCGACTCGAACCAGCCGAGATACCAGAACCACTCCGCGTAGTAGATCCATGACCGCTCATTGAACGCGCGCACGTGTGTCGGGTCCTGCCACGCAGCGAGCGCCTTTTCATAAGGCACCTCGATCAACATCTGTGCACCGTGCTTCAACAAGTGCAAACAGTTCGTCATGAGGCGCGGCAGATCGCCAACGTGTTCGAGCACGTTATTCGCGTAGATGAACGACAACGAATCCGCGCACAACTCCACCGGGCCGACCGTAGCGCAATCGATGCGCGCAGGCAGTTCGAGCGGCGCGGACAGATCAAGCAGCGCATCCGGTTGCGCCAGTTCGAGAATATCGACGTTGAACCAGCCCGGCATATAGTCCTTGCCCGAACCGATATGCAAACGCTCGGGCCGCCACGGCGTGCTGGCCCCGGTTCGCGTCGCGAAGTGGCGCTCAGCCCGAGCAAGCACCTCGGCGTACTGATCGAGCACATCGTGTGATGTGAAATTCCGCAGCTTCGCACGCGCCGCATCCGCGAAATCCGGCGCGCGAAAATTGCGCTCGAAAAACGGCTTGATCGCATCGGGCGCAACCCAAAACACGCTGTCCTCGAATTGCTGCGGCGGCGCGGCGCGCGCCGAGCGTTCGCTGATCACCGGCGTCCCCAGCGACAGACACTGGAACACGCGTGCCTGCTCGAAGCGCGCGCTCTCGTAGAAATGGCAATTGAACACGGCTTTCGCGCGCCGGATTTCCACGTCGCGCTCCGGGCCGAAGATGCCATATGGCAGCACGGCGACACGGCATCCGCCGGCCTCGATCTGCTGGAGCATGGCCATGCGCCGCTCGTTCATGCTGCCGAAAAACAGCAGATCGACGGGACGCTCCTCGATCGGCATGACGGGCTCGCGCGATAGATACGGCGCGTGACCGAACGACACGATCGCGACATCCGCGTCATTGCTATAAGCCGCCACGTTGGCCGCTTCGTAATCGACCACCATCGACGCCGCCAGCAGTTGCAAATACGCCTGCGACACCCGCGAGCCGCCCTCGCCCAACTGTTCCAGATTCACGAACACACAGCGAAAGCGCTCCGTGAGCCCCGTCTCGAACCCGGCATGCGCGCCGAAAACGAAGTTAAGCGCATCGTGCCGCAACCGGTTCTTCCCGAGGCTCACCTGCGCGCCCAGGCGCCTGAACTGGTGACGAAAGAAGCGCGCCTGATCGAGGAAACCCAGCGCGTGGACGTTTCCGCCGGGCTGGACGATGCAAAGGTGGATCGGCGATGTGGGCATGGTCGTGGCAATCGCAAAGCGTGACGATCAGGAAGCCGCAACTATGTGGGCATCCAGGCAAGCCATCGCGCCCACGCCCCTCCCCCTTGCGCCCGATCAACCCCCGCGCAAAACCCGCGCCCCCAATAACTCGATGCTGTTACCGTGCGCGCTCAATTTCGCCTGAGCGCCAACCCGCACGCGCGCCAGGCACCACGCACCAGCCCGAGCACCGCTTCATGACGCCCGCCTCCGCCCCGCCCTTGCGCCGCAAGATCGCCGCCATCTACGCCTTTCTGCTGGCCCTGAATACGGGCGCGTGGCTGTGGGCCATCTGCGTGTTCCGCGATCATCCGGCGCTGCTCGGCACGAGTCTGCTCGCGTGGTCGCTCGGTCTGCGTCACGCTTTCGACGCCGATCACATCGCCGCCATCGACAACGTCACTCGCAAGCTCATGCAGGCCGGGCAGCGCCCGCTCGAAGTCGGTCTTGCGTTCTCTCTCGGCCACTCGACAATCGTTGTTATCGCAACCATCGTCATCGCCGCTACGGCAGCCTCGTTTCAGGGGCCGCTGGAAAGATTTCGCGACACCGGCGCGCTGATCGGCACCTGCGTCTCGGCGGCATTTCTGTTCGCCATCGCGCTGCTCAATCTACTGATCCTGCGTTCGGTGCTGCGCACCTACCGGCGCGTGCGGCGCGGCGAAGCCTGGAGCGAAGCCGATCTCGACGTCCTGCTCGCGGGCCGCGGCCTGCTCGCACGGCTGCTGCGCCCGCTCATGCGCCTCGTCACGCGCGGCTGGCACATGTATTTCCTCGGCTTTCTGTTCGGTCTCGGCTTCGACACGGCGAGCGAAATCGGCCTGCTCGGCATCGCCGCCGCGAGCGCCACGCAAAACCTGCCGATCTGGTCGATCCTCGTGTTCCCCGCGCTGTTCACGGCCGGCATGACGCTCGCCGACACCACCGACAGCCTGCTCATGCTCGGCGCCTACGGCTGGGCGCTCGACGACCCGCTGCGCAAGCTGCGCTACAACCTCGCGATGACCGCGCTCTCGGTCGTCGTGGCGATCGTCGTGGGCGGCATCGAGGCGCTGTCGCTGATCGGCCAGCGGCTGCATCTCGAAGGCAGCGGCTGGCGCGTCGTCGACACGCTCGGCGACCAGTTGGGCCTTGGCGGCTTCGTGGTCGTCGGCCTGTTCGCCGTCGGCTGGCTCGCGTCGATGGCGCTCTTTCGCGCGCGCTCGGGCGCGTCCGCCTCGCGCGCGCCCGCCCGCCATTCCTGATGTTTTCTGACAGTACAGCAACGCGGCTTGCCGCCGAATAAGCCCGCACGCATCGGAATTATCCGATAGCCATTCTGAATTGATGCTCGTCAAAACAAGATGGGCATCCAAGCCAGATGATTCCAGTTTTTCGCAGCCCACAAGGTCAATCAAAGGAGGCCATCTTGGAGACGTTCTACGACGCCATGCGCGCACAGGGTGTGACGCGGCGCAGCTTCCTGAAGTTCTGCAGCCTCACGGCCACCGCGCTCGGGCTCGGTTCGGCGTTCGTGCCGCGCATCGCGCACGCGCTCGAAACGCGGCCGCGCACGCCGGTCATCTGGCTGCACGGGCTCGAATGCACGTGCTGCACCGAATCGTTCATCCGCAGCGCGCACCCGCTCGCGAAGGACGCGATTCTCTCCATGATCTCGCTCGACTACGACGACACGATCATGGCCGCCGCCGGCCACCAGGCCGAGGCCATCCTCGAAGACATCCGCACGAAGTACAAGGGCAATTACATCGTCGCGGTCGAAGGCAATCCGCCACTCAACGAAGACGGCATGTTCTGCTTCCCCGGCGGCGAGCCCTTCGTCGAAAAGCTCAAGCGCGTGAGCGCCGACGCCAAGGCCGTGATCGCCTGGGGTGCGTGCGCCTCGTGGGGTTGCGTGCAAGCGGCCAAGCCGAATCCCACGCGCGCCACGCCCATCGCCGACGTGATCCTCGACAAGCCCATCGTCAAGGTGCCGGGCTGCCCGCCGATCCCCGAAGTGATGGCCGCCGTGATCACCTACATGGTCACCTTCGACCGCCTGCCGCCGCTCGACCGCCAGGGGCGTCCGAAGATGTTCTACGGCCAGCGCATCCACGACAAATGCTATCGGCGCCCGCACTTCGACGCGGGCCAGTTCGTCGAAAGCTGGGACGACGAAGGCGCGCGCAAGGGCTATTGCCTCTACAAGATGGGCTGCAAAGGGCCGACCACGTACAACGCCTGCTCGACGGTGCGCTGGAACGACGGCGTGTCGTTCCCGATCCAGTCGGGCCACGGCTGTCTGGGCTGCTCGGAAAACGGTTTCTGGGACAAGGGCTCGTTCTACGACCGCGTGGTCGACATCAACCAGTTCGGCATCGAGCAGAACGCCGACCGTATCGGCATGAGCGTCGCGGGCGTGGCGGGCGCGGCCATCGCGGCGCATGCGGTCGTCAGCGCGATCAAGAGCACGGTGCTCAAGCGCAACGACCTCAAGCCGCTGCACGAAACGAACGACAACAACAATCATCAGGAGCCCCGACAATGAGCTACGCAACCCAGGGCTTCACGCTCGACAACAGCGGCCGACGCGTGATCGTCGACCCGGTCACGCGCATCGAAGGCCACATGCGCTGCGAGGTCAATCTCGACAGCAACAACGTCATCACCAACGCCGTGTCCACGGGCACGATGTGGCGCGGCCTCGAAGTCATCCTCCGGGGCCGCGACCCGCGCGACGCGTGGGCCTTCGTCGAACGCATCTGCGGCGTGTGCACGGGCACGCACGCGCTGACCTCGGTGCGCGCGGTGGAGAACGCGCTCGGCATCGCGATTCCCGAGAACGCGAACCTCATTCGCAATCTGATGCAGGCCACGCTGTGGGTGCACGACCACCTCGTGCACTTCTATCACCTGCACGCGCTCGACTGGGTCGACGTGGTGAGCGCGCTCAACGCCGATCCGAAGCGCACCTCCGAACTCGCGCAGAGCATTTCCGACTGGCCGCTGTCGTCGCCGGGCTACTTCCGCGATCTGCAATCGCGGCTGAAGCGGTTCGTCGATTCGGGCCAGCTCGGGCCGTTCCGCAACGGCTACTGGGGCCATCCGGCCTACAAGCTGCCGCCCGAAGCCAATCTGATGGCCGTCGCGCACTATCTCGAAGCGCTCGATTTCCAGAAGGAAATCGTCAAGGTGCATACGGTGTTCGGCGGCAAGAATCCGCATCCGAACTGGCTCGTGGGCGGCGTGCCCTGCGCGATCAATATCGACGACGTGGGCGCGGTCGGCGCGGTCAACATGGAGCGCCTGAATCTCGTTTCGCAGATCATCGACCGCACGATCGAATTCGTGCAGAAGGTGTATCTGCCCGACGTCGTCGCGATCGCCTCGTTCTACAAGGACTGGGCGGCGATCGGCGGCGGCATTTCGGGCCAGTCGGTGCTCTCGTACGGCGACTTCCCCGACCACGCCAACGACTACAGCGACAAGAGCCTGCTGGTGCCGCGCGGCGCCGTGGTGAACGGCAACTTCAACGAGATTCTGCCCGTCGATCTGCACAACCCCGAGGAAGTGCAGGAGTTCGTCGCGCACTCGTGGTACCGCTATCCCGACGGCAAGCAGGGCCTGCATCCGTTCGAAGGCGTGACCGAGCCGCATTTCGAACTGGGCGGCGCGACCAAAGGCCATCGCACGAAGATCGAGCAGATCGACGAATCGGGCAAGTATTCGTGGATCAAGGCGCCGCGCTGGCGCGGCCATGCGATGGAAGTGGGCCCGCTCGCGCGCTATCTGATCGGCTATCACCAGAATCGCGCGGACATTCGCGAGCCGGTGGACGCGCTGCTCGCGAAGCTCGGCGCGCCCGTTTCGGCGCTCAATTCCACGCTCGGCCGCACGGCCGCGCGCGCGCTCGAAGCCGACTGGGCCGCCACGAAGATGAAGTACTTCTTCGACCGCCTGATCGGCAATCTCAAGGCCGGCGACACGGCCACCGCGAACGTCGACAAGTGGGAGCCCGCGTCGTGGCCCGCGCAGGTCAAGGGCGTCGGCTTCACCGAAGCGCCGCGCGGCGCGCTCGGCCACTGGATCCAGATCCGCGACACGAAGATCGACAACTACCAGTGCATCGTGCCCACCACGTGGAACGGTTCGCCGCGCGACGAGCAAGGCCAGATCGGCGCGTTCGAGGCCAGCCTCATGAACACGAAGATGGCGAAACCCGACGAGCCGCTCGAAATCCTGCGCACGCTGCATAGCTTCGATCCGTGTCTCGCCTGCTCGACGCACGTGATCGGGCCGGCGGGCGAGGAACTCGTCAACGTTCAGGTGCGCTAAGGCGCGCAAGCGAGGTCGCAATGTCCAGGCAAAAGCAACTCAAGACCTATGGTTTCGACGGCAACGCGCCCGCCGAATTCGAAGGCAAGCGCGTCACGTCGGTCTATGTGTACCAGGCGCCCGTGCGCCTGTGGCACTGGCTCACCGTGCTCGCCGTGATCGTGCTCACCGGCACCGGTTTTCTGATCGGCAAGCCCGTGCTGCCCACGCTTTCGGGCGAGGCCAGCGCGCATTTCATGATGGGCTGGCTGCGCTTCGCGCACTTCACGGCGGGCTACGTGCTCGCCGTGGGGCTCGTGTTCCGCGCGTGCTGGGCGTTCTTCGGCAATCACTTCTCGCGCGAGATGTTTCTCGTGCCCATCTGGGATCCGCAGTGGTGGCGCGAACTCTTCTACGAGTTCCGCTGGTATCTGTTCCTCGCGCGCTATCCGAAGAAATACGTGGGCCACAATCCGCTCGGGCAACTCGCGATGTGCGGCTTTTTTGTCGTCGCCGTGCTGATGTGCGTGAGCGGTTTCGCGCTCTATGGCGAAGGCCTCGGCACGAAAAGCTGGGCCTCGTACACGTTCGGCTGGGTCATCTCGCTCGTCGGAGAAAACAGTCTCGCGCTGCATGGCTGGCACCGTCTCGGCATGTGGAGCATCGTGCTGTTCGTGATGATTCACGTGTACGCGGCCATCCGCGAAGACATCATGTCGAAGCAAAGCATGATCTCGACGATGATCAGCGGCTTCCGCATGTTCAAGAGCTGACATGCGCGCTTCGATTCCTGATTCGCCAAGCGTGGCTCAAAGCGCGCCGCACATCGTCGTGCTCGGCATCGGCAACGTGCTGTGGGCCGACGAAGGGTTCGGCGTGCGCGCCGTCGAGGCGCTCAACGCGCAGTACGCATGCGCGCCGAACGTCGAACTCGTCGATGGCGGCACCCAGGGGCTCGCGCTGCTGCCGCTCGTGGAGTCGGCGCAGCGCCTGATCGTGTTCGACGCGATCGACTTCGGGCTCGAACCCGGCACGCTCGACGTGCGCGAAGGCGAGGAGGTGCCCGTGTGCCTGCAGGCTCGCCGCATGAGCCTGCATCAGATGGGTTTCGCCGACGTGCTCGCCTGCGCGCAGCTCAAGGGCCATTACCCGCAAGAGATCGTGCTGATCGGCGTGCAGCCGGTCGAACTCGACGACTTCGGCGGCAGCCTGCGCGATGCGGTCAAGGCGCAGATCGCGCCCGCCGTGGCGCAGGCGTGCCGGTTCCTCGAACGCTGGAACGCGGCGCCGCGCGCGCGTGATGGGTCGGCATCCGCCGAGGCTTACGCCTCGCGCGCCGAGCCGCTCAACGCCGCGAGCCTCGCGCTCGCGGCTTACGAAAACGGACGCCCGAGCGCGCGCCTCGCGAATCGCGACGGCGACACGCGCTTCTGGCAGCCCCAAGAGACAGTCTGATGTGCATGGGCATTCCGGCACGCATCGTCTGCAGTGAAGGACTCGTCGCGCAAGCGGTGACGCGTCACGGCGCATGCGCCATCGACCTCGCACTCACCGGCACGCTGCCCGCGGGCGCGTGGGTGCTCACGTTCCTCGGCGCGGCGCGCGAGGTCATCGACGCCGATCGCGCGCGCGACATCGACGCGGCGCTCGATGCGCTCGAAGCCATCGCGCGCGGCGAGATCGACAGCGCGCACGCGGCGGCGGGCCTCGACCGTTATTTCGCCGATCTCACGAACCGCGAGCCGCAACTGCCCGCGCATCTGCGTGCGCGCGCCGACAGCGCGAACGCATCGGCCACCTCGGACACACCATCATGACGCTCGCTCCGCTTTCCGGCGGCCTGACCCTCGACACGCTGCGCGAACGCCTCGCGCGCCACGGTTACGTGGAAGTCGACGAACACACGCTCGACGGCGTGGCCGCGCGCACCGCGCAACTCGTGCTGCTGCCGCTCGACAACCCCGCCCAGCGCCCCGAGTTCGCCGACCTGCTCGTGATCCTGCCCGAGCTGCTGAGCCAGTTCGGCGACGACGCCTTCACGGTCGCTTACGCCGGTCCGCCCGCCGCCGCCGCGCTCGCGCGCCGCTTCGGCGTGCTGCGCCAGCCCGCGCTGGTGTTCCTCCACTTCGGCGCGCTCGCGGGCACGATCGAAGGCCTGCGCGACTGGCGCGAATACGTGCAGGCATTCGCGCGGCTGTGCGCTTCGGCGGCGCCGTCGGGCTTGCCGGGCGCATCGAACGACGCGACAGGAGTCCGCCCATGAGCCACGCCAGTTTCATCCCCATCCTGCCGCTCGTGAGCGGCCCCGGCTCGCAGCCGCAGCAACCCGGCGACGAAGCGTGGTCCTGCCTGCCGCTGCCCGTCGAAGTCGAAACCTGGCGCGCGCCCGAGTTCCCCGAACCGGGCGAGCCCGGCGCCGCCGCCGTGCTCGCGCTGCTGCGCGGCATGATCGACGCGCTCGAAAGCGCCGCGTCGCCGCACGAGGCCATCCGCTTCCCGCTCGATGCGCTCGACGCCGACGCGCATCGCCTGCTCGCGCAAGTGCTCGGCGAAGGCGAAGTCTCGGCGCGCGTCGCGCTCGACGACGGCGCGACCGTGCAGATCCAGGAAGCGCGCTATGCGGGCGTCTGGCGCGTGGTCACCGTCGGGCCGCAAGGCGAGCGCATCGCCGACTACGTCGAGATCGCGCCCGCACCTTCCGTCGTGTTCGAAGCGGCGGCGCGCGGTGCGGCGCACGCGCAGATTCCGCCCGTCGGCGAGGCCACGCTGATGAACGCGCCGTCCATCGCCAGCGAAATCGCCGCCGTCCATGCGCGCGCCGTGCAGACCGGCGGTGCGGGCCAGCACACCATCAACTTCAGCCTGCTGCCCGTGAGCCCCGAGGATCTCGCGTGGCTCGAAGGCATGCTCGGCGAAGGGCGCGTCGGGCTGTTCTCGACCGGTTACGGCAAGTGCATGGTGATGGCCACGGCGCTGCGTCACGTCTGGCGCGTGCGCTATTTCGACGGCGCGAACAAGGTGCTGCTCGACACCGTCGAGATCACGCGCGCGCCCGACGTCGTGCTCGCCGCGCCCGACGATCTGCGCGATTCGCTGCAGCATCTGCGCGACATCGTGCAATGGCTGGAGCCGCGCTGATGTTCGAAGGCAGCTACCTCGGCAACGACACCGCGCTGCGTCCCGCCAGCCGGCTCGAATGCAAGATCTGCTGGTGGGTCTACGATCCTGCGCTCGGCGACCCGGTCTGGGACATCGCGCCCGGCACGCCGTTCGCCGCGCTGCCCGCGCACTGGAAATGCCCCGTCTGCGACGGCGCGCGCGAGCAATTCATGGTGCTGGATGATGAACGCGCCTGACGTCGTTCGCGGCGCTTCGCACGATCGCGCGCACACGCAGGCGCGCGATCTTGCCTCTGCCCCTGCCGCCGATCCCGCGCGCGATCCGTCGCGGCGCGTCGAAGCCGCGTTCACGCAGATCGCGGCCACGCGCATGCGCGATCTGCCGTATCTGAATCCGCGTCTCGCCGTGGCGGCCGTGGGCTTTCGCGAATGGCAGGCCAGCTGGATCGGCGTGCTGGTCACGCCGTGGGGCATCAATCTGCTGCAACTGCCCACCGACGACGCGCCGTTCGCCGCCTGGCGCGCCGCGGACGCCATCGAAGTGACGCTGCCCGGCGCGACGCTCGCGTTCGTGCCCGCGCGGCTCGACACGCTCGGCGATTATCGGCAGTGCTCGCTGTTTTCGCCCGCGCAGCAATTCGCCGATCAGGCCAGCGCGCTCGCCACGGCGCATGAGGTGCTGCGTCTGCTGTTCGAGCCGGAAGCCTCGACCGGTGCGACGAAAAACTCGACGAAAAACGCAGCGACAAACGCGGCGACGACCGCCAGCGCCGACGCCACGCCCGCGCCGCTCGCCGATCCGCGCCGTCGCCGTCTGTTCGGACTTCGGCCATGAATCGCAGCCACGTTCTCACGCTGACCTTGCGCGGCGACAGCCAATGGGTCCGCGACGTGAGCGCCGAATGGCAGCCGCTGCCCGTCGAGCGCCTGCTGATCGGCGCCCGCGTCGCCGAAGCGGAAGCGCTCGTGCCCGCCGCGCTCGC
>NZ_CAJZAR010000023.1 GCF_914484835.1 Paraburkholderia tropica | reverse complement strand
GACAACGGAAAACGCTCGCGCTCGATGCGTGGGCTAAGCGGAGAAAATATGGCAACGATTCTCAAGCAAGCGAAGCGCGCATCACAGGCCAGCAATCGTCGCTACGCGGTGCGCACGCGACTTCGTATCGCTCTCGCTCTGTCGATGCAGCGGGACGCTTTGCCAGGCGATGCGGCGCTGAAGGAGTTCGCCGCGCATGCACGGCGCTATCGCTCCCAAGTCGTGGAAGTGACTCAGGATTTGAGTGCACTGCAAGCGCGCAACGGCAAGCAAGCGACGAAAACAACGCCATGTTGACGGTCGGAAAGAAACCGAGCCGCCGCGAACTGCTGATCGTGATAACCGAACTTCAGTCGCTTATCGGTCAAGCCCAAGGACAGCACGCGAACGACCGCGACCGAAATAGTTTCGAGGCCGGTCAAAAGTTGCTTGAGCAAGCGCACGAATTATGCATTCAGGCGAGATCATTCGATCCGCCAACGGATTGCTGAACACACTGGAAAACACACATGAAACGTTTTAGCACTCTACGGAAAGCAGTGACATTGG
>NZ_CAJZAR010000022.1 GCF_914484835.1 Paraburkholderia tropica | reverse complement strand
ACACGGCCTCGGCCATGAACCGACGTTCGACGTTGATGTTCGGGTTGTCGACAATTGCCGATGAGTAAGGACAAGACCCCTGATGGAAAATTCTTTTGTGGTGTTGCTCGGGTTAGGAATGGCGTTGGCAACCTCCGTCGCCGACGCGCAAGGTGCCGTTGAGAAGCGCTGTGGCTGGCTCGAAAATCCAACTCCCGCAAACTTTTCGTTACGGGACCGAAGTGGTGAATGGACAATTTCGGAACAAGGTGGTTATCAGGCCCCGGGGATTGAGAAGATGCCGGACATGACCACGAAAGGATGGGTTGTGACCAATGCTGGGGAGCATGGGTACGGTTGCGCGTGCTTTGACGTACAGGTTGACGAAAAGTCGGGCCTGGTGACACGACTGGTATCCGCTGAGCCGTTACCGCTCAGACGATGCAAACTCGATCCGAAATTGCCACCGCCTTGACTCGCTATCGCGCAACTGCCAGTGCTGAATTCGCTCGCGCGGCCAGGAGACGCGATCGGCGGTTCCTCGCTTCGTAGTTTGATGGTCCGTTTCCAGAAAAGCCGAGCGCCCTTCCGGGTAGGGCTATGCCCGTTGCATCGCACGCCCTGCCGAGCATACCGCCGCGCCCAGTCGTCGGACGCCAGTCGGCCACTTCCGGCCACTCGTCTGACTCTCGAAGTTGCCATTCGGACGGCTGCTATGCTGCTGGCACGCAGTGGTCTATGGGATGCCGGTACACTGATACTCTACGGTAACCCTTCAACGCTCGCAGCTCCCTCCCGACGAATGGACGCAATCTTTTGTCGAACCGCCAAATGGTTCAGCGTCCTTATACCCCCATGCCGCCATCGTTGCGCAGCTGCTGCAGCGCCTTGTGTTGCATTCACTTCGGGCACCTCGAAACCGCCATATTCATATGACATTCTTACGGTGCCGTCGGCCCTGCTGCCACCTGTAGCAACCATTTCTTTAGGTGCCGTGCAGGCCCCCAAGAAAGTTGCTGCGCCCAAGAGCATAGCGATCTTTTTACCCATTTCTCCCCTCGGCTGTTTAAGTGGCGCCGAATATTCCTGACTTGCGCCGTCAGCAATGCTTGTTTTTGTGGTAATTAGGTTAGCTAACTATGTTTAACACCAATCGGTTTTTTCACTCTCCGATGCGCCGGGAATTCAGCGCAGTGTGCATAGTAGCCTAGTCAATGCCCGCTAAAATTCAACCGTTCGAGGTCGTCCGGAGTACCAGCGAAAGCCATCTCCGAAGGAAACGCAGGCTGAACGACTCAATTGGGTCGTGTTATGCCATTTGCATCACGCCCACGCCCGACACGAACGTCGCGTTCCGTCGTCGGGCGCTGAACGGCCATTTTGAGACGCTCGA
>NZ_CAJZAR010000021.1 GCF_914484835.1 Paraburkholderia tropica | reverse complement strand
CAACGTGACCGATCGTGCCCACGTTCACGTGCGGCTTGGTCCGCTCAAACTTACCCTTGGCCATTTTCGACTCCTAAGAGGATTTTTCCGTACGTTGCGCGGGGCGCGCAAACAATCACTGGGTTGCTGCTGCCTGCTCGATGCGAGGCCTTCTGAACGCTTCTGGAGGCCTGCTAGATACCGGCTGGTGCCCATGGGCAGGATCGAACTGCCGACCTCTCCCTTACCAAGGGAGTGCTCTACCACTGAGCCACATGGGCAAAAACTGCTCTGAACTACTTTATTGCGTCGCTGGAGCGGGTGAAGGGAATCGAACCCTCGTCGTAAGCTTGGAAGGCTTCTGCTCTACCATTGAGCTACACCCGCGAAGTTTTTCCGACTACTGCCGATTCCCGACACTTAACTTCAGCTGAATTCTGGTGGAGGAGGTTGGATTCGAACCAACGTAGGCGTAAGCCAACAGATTTACAGTCTGCCCCCTTTAGCCACTCGGGCACCCCTCCGTAGAGAACTGATGATTATGGGGTAAGTTCCGAACCGTGTCAAGCACTTTATTCGGCGCAGAACCCACAACGCTCTCACTTATAGGGAGAGCGAAAAAGCAAAAACCCCGGCTTTTTAGGGCCGGGGTTTCGCAATAAGAAGCCTGACGATTA
>NZ_CAJZAR010000020.1 GCF_914484835.1 Paraburkholderia tropica | reverse complement strand
TGGCCGCACGGAGTCTCATAGGTTGCTCATTCGCTCAGTTTAATGCGATATCGAAGAGTCTCAGCGAATCCGTAGGCCGCCGCTTTTCTGAAGCGCTCGATCAGTACACCGTTGCTCGCCGAGATAACCTTCTGCGAGGCGATATTCTCTGGGTCGACCGTTAGTTCGACGTAGGGCAGCCCGTGTATCTTTGCTTCGCCCAATATCAAATTGAGCGCCTGCTTGGCGTAGCCGTTGCCTCGCTTCCACGGCACCACCGAGAAGCCGATATGTCCGAGTACGTATTGTGGCAATTCGGCGGTTCCGGGCTGCCAACGAAATCCGATTGAGCCACTGAAGTCACCGTCCCAAATCCAGCGGACAATGCTCGGGAGTCGCGCGACGGTCGAACCATCGGGTAAAGGAATCGGGCCGCCGGACGCAGTCGGATCGTCTAGTCCGTCCACGAATCGTTGCGCGTCAACACCGATAGCATGCAATTGCTCGCGCGCCGCGATCTCCTTACGGACGTTGTCAGGCGACCATCCGGCCTCAAGCGCCGAAACGTAGCTCGGCAGCAAAGCGGTCGCGGGTCTTAAGAGTTTGATTGGGCTCATGCTGATCGGCGCGCGTCTGGGAGCAATGATTGTCAACAGTTTGAGCAGCGGCGTCGAGCGTCTCAAAATGGCGTGAGATCGGAAGAGCGTCGTGTAGGGAAAGAGTGTAGAT
>NZ_CAJZAR010000019.1:1541-1826 GCF_914484835.1 Paraburkholderia tropica | reverse complement strand
GTGCGGTCGCCCTTGCCGATCCAGGCGCGCACGCGGTCGCCCACGCGCAGGTTTTCCTTCGGAATCAGCTGGTCGCGGCGCAGCAGCGCTTCGACACGGCCCGACTCGACGATGAAATTGCCCTTGTCCATGCGCTTGACCGTGCCGGTCATGATGCTTTCGCCGCGCTCGAGGAAGTCGTTGAGGATCTGCTCACGCTCGGCGTCGCGCACCTTCTGCAGGATGACCTGCTTGGCGGCCTGCGCGCCGATACGGCCGAATTCCACCGACGGAACCGGCTGCTCG
>NZ_CAJZAR010000019.1:199-1531 GCF_914484835.1 Paraburkholderia tropica | reverse complement strand
CGAAACCGTCGATCTGCGCTTCGGGATCTTGCTCGCGTGCTTCGAACAGCAGGATTTCCTGATCCGGCTCCTGCAAACCCGCCTCGTCCGGCACGATGCGCCAGCGACGGAACGTCTCGTGTTCGCCGCTTTCGCGGTCGATGTGCACGCGGATGTCCGCATCCTCGTCGAAGAGTTTCTTGGAGGCCGACGCAAGCGCCGCTTCAAGGGCGGCGAACACCACGTCCTTGTCGACATTCTTCTCGCGTGCCAGCGCATCCACCAGCATCAACACTTCGCGACTCATTGTTTGCGGCTCCTAAAGTCAACTTTGGGGATCAGGCGGGCTTTGTCGATGTCCGCGAGCGTGAAATCGAGCATCGCAGGCCCCGCCTTCCCTTCGAATTCCAGACCGATGGTTTCGCCTTCCGGGGCATGCACGATGCCGCGGTACGATTTCCGTCCGTCCAATGGCTTTTTCAACGTGATAACCGCTTCGCAGCCCGCGAAGCGTTCGAAGTCCGCCAGCTTTTTCAGCGGCCGGTCGAGGCCGGGCGACGAGACCTCAAGACGTTCGTAGTCGATGTTCTCGACAAACAGAACGTGTTGCAGCTGACGCGTGACCTTCTCGCAGTCCTCGATCGCGATACCCGCGGGCTGATCGATGTAGATGGCCAGCATGCCGCGCCCGGTGCGCTCGAGGTCGACCAGCTCGTAACCGAGCCCGGTGACCGTGGTTTCAATCAGTTCCGTCAGTTGCACAATGCCCACTCCAGATATTCGCGCAGCGAGCCGGCAACTTCCTGTTCCTGAGAGTCAAACGGGATTCGCGGGCCGCGCGCCAGATGAGCGCGCGCTCTTGCACCTACTTGCGCGTGACCCAGATGATGCTCCACCTCGATGTGATGCCCGGCGATGTGCGCCCGGTTCTGCTGCCCGGGGGGTATCGATGCCTGCGCGACGGGTGTATTGGACTACTTTTGCACCGCACATCGCGCACTGAACGCTTACTGCACCGATCACTGCACTATCACCACATCGATCACATTCGGCCGAAGCAAAAAAAAATGGGCGAAACGCCCATCTTCTCACTTAGCCAGGTGGTCGCACCTGGGACGCAAATAAAAGCCGCACGCCCAGCGACTCCAAGATTGTAGCCTTTTTCCGGCTCTAACGCAAACCACGCAAGGCGAACGGCCATGCGTTATGCACGGAATATGGGCTGCTCAGAGGCGTTTTCAAGGCGTTTTGCGGCGATTTCCGCACTTTACGCTGCGGACCGCGCGACGACTGTGACGCGGGCGAGTGCTCGTCTGTCATACGCGTGTCGCATTCGCGCGACGGTCACGCCGG
>NZ_CAJZAR010000019.1:0-189 GCF_914484835.1 Paraburkholderia tropica | reverse complement strand
CGCGCGACGGTCACGCCGGACTCGATGCTCGCCCTCGCGGACAGCGCAGGCGCGTGGCGCGCGCATGAAACGTCGCGCGCCGCCGACCCGCGCGTCGCGGTCAGTGTCCGCGCGTGCGGTTGCGCGGCGTGCCGCGCTGGCCGCCCCGGTTGCCCGGCGCGCGATTGCCGCCGCCGCCGTTGGCGTTAG
>NZ_CAJZAR010000018.1 GCF_914484835.1 Paraburkholderia tropica | reverse complement strand
GACGACGCGCTGCGCCGCGCCGCCCGCCTCGCGCTGCTGCTCGATCCCTGCGTCGCGCACGAGATCGTCGTGCAGCGTGGCGCGTCGCGCGGCATCGTTCAGAACACGCAATCGGGAATGCAATCGGAAACGCAAACAGGAACAGGAGCGCAATCGCATGCATGAAATGGCCATCGCGCACAGCATTCTGGACCTCGTCGAGCGCGAGGCCGCGCGCCAGCACGCCTCGCACGTGCGCACGCTCGAACTGGAAATCGGCCAGTTGGCCAATGTCGATGTGGGCGCGCTGCGCTTCGCGCTCGACGTCGTGCTGCGCGACACCATCGCTCACGGCGCGCGCGTGGACGTCGCCGAGCCGCCGGGCAGCGCGTTCTGCCTGCGCTGCGGCCACGACGTAGCGCTCGCGCGGCGCGGCGAAGCCTGCCCCGCCTGCGGCAGCTACCAGCTGGCCGTGACCGGCGGCGACACCTTGCGCGTGGCCGGCATCGTCGTGGACTGAGCGCGACGACGCGCGGAATCTAACGCGTCCGGTTCGCGCCGGACGCATCGAAAAAGGATATCACCATGTGTACGACCTGCGGCTGCGGCCCGGACAACGTGCGTATCGAAGGCGCTCAGCTGCATGAGCATGAGCACGAACATGCGCATGAGCACGATCACGATCACGATCACGGGCACGACCACGCGCACGACCACGCGCATTCGCACCAGCACGCGCATGATCACGCACATTCGCACGCGCACGCCGCGTCGCATCCGCATCCGCATGAACACGCCCACGCGGCCGGCCGCCGCGTGCGCATGGAGCAGGACATCCTGCGCGAAAACGACCGCTATGCGCTGGCCAATCGCACGCGTCTGCGCGCGCACGGCGCGTTCGCGCTGAACCTCGTGTCGAGCCCCGGATCGGGCAAGACCTCGCTGCTCGTGCGCACGATCGAAGCGCTCAAGCACGAACTCGCCGTCGCTGTCATCGAAGGCGATCAGCAGACCTCGAACGACGCCGCGCGCGTGCGCGCCGCGGGCGCGCCGGCCGTGCAGATCAACACGGGCAAGGGCTGCCATCTCGACGCGCACATGGTCGGCCACGCGCTCGACCGTCTGCCGCCGCTCGACGACAGTCTGCTGCTGATCGAAAACGTCGGCAACCTGGTCTGCCCGGCGTCGTTCGATCTGGGCGAGGCGCACAAGGTCGTGGTGCTGTCGGTGACCGAGGGCGAGGACAAGCCGCTCAAGTATCCCGACATGTTCGCCGCCGCCGACCTCATGCTGCTCAACAAGACCGATCTGCTGCCGCACCTCGATTTCGACGTCGATGCCGCGCTCGATTACGCACGCCGCGTCAATCCGCGCATTCAGGTGCTGTGCGTGTCGGCGCGCTCGGGCGAAGGTTTCGCGCAGTGGCTCGACTGGGTCCGCGCGGGTTGCGACGCGGCGCGCGCGCTGCGTCCCGACGCGCGCTAGCCGTGCAGCGAGCGAGGCGCGAAGCGAGGACATGACGGCGATGGAGCGAGAAAAGCTGCACGTGAGCGGGATCGTGCAAGGCGTCGGGTTCAGGCCGTTCGTCTGGCGGCTCGCGCATCGCTTCGGCCTGGCGGGCGAGGTGCGCAACGTCGCGAGCGCCGTGCAGATCGACGTGCAGGGCACGCGCACGGCACTGCTCGCGTTTCGCGCGGCGCTCACGCAGGAAGCGCCGCCGCTCGCGCGTATCGACGCGATACGTGAAGAATCGGCGATGCCGCGCGAGGTCGCCGGGAATCGTGGCTTTCGCATCGCCGAGAGCGGCGAAGCGCACGCGCACGATGGCGAAATGGCCATCGACAGCGCGATCTGCCCCGCCTGTCTCGCGGAGATCTTCGACGCGGGCGACCGCCGCCATCGCTACGCGCTGAACAGCTGCTGCGATTGCGGCCCGCGCTACACCGTCACGCGCAAGCTGCCGTTCGACCGCGCGAACACGAGCATGGCGCCGTTCTCGCCGTGCGCCGCCTGCGCCGCCGACTACGCCGATCCCGCGAACCGCCGCTTTCACGCTGAACTGATCGCGTGCCCGGCGTGCGGGCCGCGCCTGCGTTTCGAAGCGGCGCCGGGCAGCGAGCCGATCGCGCGCGTCGCGCACGCCGATCCCCTCGCTGCCGCGTGGGAAGCGATCGCGCGCGGCGAGATCGTCGCCGTCGAAGGACTCGGCGGCTTCCAGCTGATCTGCGACGCGACGCGTCCCGACGCCGTCGCGCGCCTGCGCGAGCGCAAGCGGCGACCGACGAAGCCGTTCGCGCTGCTCGCGCTCAACGCCGCTTCGGCGGCGCGCTGGATCGATTGCGACGATGCCACGCGCGCGCTACTCGAATCGTCGGCGCGGCCCGCCGTCGTCGCCTCGCGCGCCGATGGCGGCGCACTGATCGGCGTCGCGCCCGGCCTCGCGCAACTCGGCGTCATGCTGCCGTGCACGCCGCTGCACTATCTGCTGTTCCACGAAGCGCTAGGCCGCCCGACCGGCGACGCGTGGCTTCACGCGAGCCACGGCGCGCTGCTGATCGCCACCAGCGCGAACGTCTCCGGCGAGCCGCTCGAAACCGATCCCGCGCACGGGCGCGACGCGCTCGCCGGTATCGCCGACGCGCTGCTCTTTCACGACCGCGCGATCGTCGCGCGTTGCGACGACAGCGTGCTGCTCGCCGCCAGCGCCACGCACGCGCCGATGCCGTTGCGGCGCGCGCGCGGCTACGCGCCGCGAGCGCTCCCGCTGCCGCACGCGGGGCCGTCCGTGCTCGCGCTGGGCGCGCATCTGAAAAGCACCGTCACGCTCACGCACGGCGCGCGCGCGTTCGTCTCGCCCTGGCTCGGCGACCTCACGAGCGCCGCCGCCTGCGCCGCGCTCGACGACGCCGCGCACCGGCTGATCGAAGCCTGCGGCGTGCAGCCCGCCGCGCTCGCCTGCGATCTCCAGCCCGACCTCTACTCGACGCGTCTCGCTCACACGCTGGCCGCGCGCTGGAACGTGCCCGTCGTGCCGGTCCAGCATCATCATGCGCATATCGCCGCCGTGCTGGCCGAGCAGGGTCACGCGGACGCGGCGCTCGGCGTGGCGCTCGACGGCTTCGGTTACGGCGACGACGGCACGGCCTGGGGCGGCGAACTGCTGCGCGTCGAGCAAGGCCGTGCGACGCGCCTCGGCCATCTCACGCCGCTTGCGCTACCCGGCGGCGATCTCGCGGCGCGTTCGCCCGCGCGCATGGCGCTCGCGCTGCTGCATCGGCTCGATGCGCCCGTGACGCACGCGCCGCCCGGCATGGACGCCGCCGTTGCCGCGCGTCTGCGCGCGCAACTCGCCAGCGGCTTCAACTGCCCGCCGACCACGAGCCTCGGCCGCTGGTTCGACGCCGTGGCCGGACTCGCGGGCGTGTGCCCGGAGCAGAGCTATAGCGGCGAAGCCGCGCTGCGCCTTGAAGCGCTGGCGCGTCCGTGCGCGCCGCTCGCG
>NZ_CAJZAR010000017.1 GCF_914484835.1 Paraburkholderia tropica | reverse complement strand
TCGAGCGTCTCAAAATGGCGTGCGCCGTGAAAAGGCGGCGCTTTCCCAGTGGGTGTAAGCCCCACCCGGCGACCGCTCCAGCCGGAAGCAACCGGAGCAGCTATGGAGGTAACGAAATGGCTGAAGCCTTCGGTGTAGCGGGTCACAAATTACGGTGACAGCGCGAGTGTGCAGGCCGTAACGCGAGTGAACGCCGAGCAAGCCTCGAAAAAGACGATGCGCAGGCCGACCCGACTGCCATTCCGGGGAAGGCTGATACGACTGGACGAGTGAGCAGGCAGGACGTCTAGGCGCTGCGCCGGGGTAGTGGCGACAGCATGCACACAAGGGAAGCGCACGCAACACGGGAAGCCCCGTGGCGTGGTCAGGGAAGACCAACCGGACGCCCGCGAGGGACAGGCCGGGCGCCATGGGGTGACGGAGAGGCCCGTAGTACTGTTGAAGCCGGGTAATGCTGGTGGAGGAAAGGGGCCTCAGTTCAAGACCAACGCAATACGTAGTGAGGACGTGGAGATTGGGCAACCTATCAACTCCGATTCGTGTTCAGAAGCTGCAGATGGCGTTACACGCGAAAGCGAAGGCAGAAGCGGGGCATCGCTTCTACGCGCTGTACGACAAAATGTATCGCGAGGATGTGCTGGCGCATGCGTACGCCCAGTGCCGCTCGAATAAGGGCGCACCGGGTGTCGATCGGCAGGACTTCGCGGAGGTTGAAGCGTATGGGGTGCAGAAGTGGCTCGGCGAACTGGCGCTTGCGCTCAGGCAGGAGACTTACCGACCGGACCCTATCAGAAGAGTGTTTATCCCGAAGGCCAATGGCAAGTTGAGGCCACTGGGCATCTCGACCCTGCGGGATCGGGTGTGCATGACAGCAGCGATGCTGGTGCTCGAACCGATCTTCGAAGCGGACCTTCCACCAGAGCAGTACGCTTACCGCCCGGGGCGCAATGCCCAGCAAGCGGTGATCGAGGTGGAGGAGCGGCTGCATCGAGGGCAAACGGATGTCGTAGACGCCGACCTGGCGGACTACTTCGGCAGTATTCCCCACGCCGAACTGATGCTGTCGCTCGCGCGGCGCATCGTTGATCGGCGCGTGCTGCATCTGATCAAGATGTGGCTGGAATGTCCCGTTGAAGAAACCGACAACCGAGGCCGGAAGAAACGCACGACGCAGGCCAGAGACGGCCGGCGAGGTATCCCACAGGGCTCTCCCATCTCACCACTGCTGGCAAATGTTTACATGCGCCGGTTCGTGCTGGCATGGAAGAAGCTCGGACTTCAGCGCAGTCTTGGCAGTCGCATCGTGACCTACGCGGACGATCTCGTGATCTTGTGCAAGAGAGGCAAGGCCGAAGAGGCGCTGCTGAACCTGCGCGAGATCATGGGCAAACTGAAGCTGACGGTCAACGAGGAAAAGACACGAATCTGCAAGGTCCCGGAAGGAGAATTCGACTTCCTGGGTTACACGTTTGGGCGGCTGTACTCGGCGACGACTGGGCAGGCCCGTATGGGCATGCGTCCGTCGAGGAAGAGTATCCGGCGCATGGTCGAAAAGGTTCATGCGCTGACCGCTGCTTCGATGACGTGGATGGATACCACGGAGCTGGTTGACAGGTTGAACCGCACGCTGCGCGGCTGGGCGAACTACTTCAACGTAGGGACGTTCAGCCGCGCATACCGGGCGCTCGACAGCTATACCGCTGCGCGGTTGCGTCGGTGGTTACGGAACAAGCACAAGGTCAGGCGTCGTAGGGGCGGGAGCTATCCAGGCCCGCACCTCTACGGGCACTTCGGTCTCGTTCGCCTGCAAGGGCCTTGGAAGTGACTTGCCGTGTACGAAGGCGTGATGTCTTGTCCGAGAGCCGGATGCGGGAAATCTGCATGTCCGGTTCGATGAGCGGGGTGTGAAAACGGAACCATGGTCACGTTATTGGGGCACCGCCACACGAAAGAGGCGGCAACAGACAAACCTAGCCTAAAGTCACCGCGTCACATCTCGACTCTACCGCACGCAGACGGCCGCACCTGTGCGAAATTCAGACGCGGGCGAGCATGGAGCCGCGGCAAGTGCGCGCGCCGCACCGGCAGCGGTAGTCATCGAGCGATTTCCGTTGCCGGACGTTTGGCACTTCCAGGGCGTAGTCGATGAACAGTTCTTTGCCCGCGGGGATGCGTCGCGTCACCTCAATGAAGATTCGCCCGTTTTCTTCGACGGCTTCGCAGTTTGCGCGGCAAGCATGATTGAGCCACCGCGCGCTGTTGCCGCCGCGCCCGCCATCGATGACTCGCCCATCAGACAGCCCGAAAAGAAATGTGTGTCCCTCGACTTCGCGGTACGCGTAGTGACGCGCAGCTTCGCGCCACGAAGTCACCAGGCCCAGGTACTCCAGAACACGCTCGCCAGCGGCCAGCGTCTGGAGCGCAAAGACACCTTTGCCATGGATGGAAGAGCGCCGGACGGAAACACGTTTCATCGGTGGGGAAGCTGCCACTTGAGGTAATCGAAAGAGTATGCCCGGAAGGGATGCCGCGGAGCTCAAGCCGGTCGCCTGGAGACTGTGGAACCCGGCTGTCCCGTCAGAGCTGAGTGCCCGGTTCGGGCGCCGTTACGGGTTCATTCGCAGCCAGCGCGATCAGGCGGTCCAGATAGTCGCTGGCCTTCGCGAAGAGTTCGAGGCGAACGGTAGCTAGCATGTGGTCATATTCGTTGACGACTTCCGTTAAAGCGTCAACAAGGGCGGCGGAGAACCCGTCGATTTCGCCCGACCCGTCAAACGCAAGGAGTGCCTGCGCGAGGTGCTGCTCGACCTCCTCAATCCGGTCCGGGCAAACGCCGCCATGGCCTGCACGCGCGATGTATCCGCTGAGGATGCAGATCTGCGCCATATGATTGATCGCGCCGCGGTCGATGTCGCGTCGCCGGATGCGCTCAAGGACCAGCCGGGTGCGAAGGATCAGGTCGGTTGCCTTGTCGCGAGCCATGGGGAGCAGCAGCGCCTTTGAGCGTCCGGGAGTCAGGCGCGAGGGTTTTCTGTTTGGCATTGCAGCGTCCGGTCAGATCAGGTGCGAAACGACATGAGGGCGTCCGCGCACGTTTCAAGAAAAGGTGAGCTAAAACGGGATCACGAACTGTTACTTTCGGCCAGAGAAGGCGTCGCCGATCTGCCGGGCCCGCTTCACCTCATCGCTGTGCAGGTAGATCGATGTGGTTGAGACCGAGGCGTGCCGCAGGTTGTCGCGGACGGTCGTCAGTTCCGCGCCGCGCCCGAGCGCATGCGTCGCGTGGGTGTGCCGCATCCAGTGGGGACTGGCACGGCGCAATTTTTCGGCAAGCGGTGCGTGATCGGCTTCAATGGTCTTTGCGGCCAGCAGGAAGAAACGGCGCATCACCATCCACAGGCGCACGCTGCTGATGCCTGTGCCCGCTGCGGTGTCGCTGTCGGCCTCGAGGCTGCCGATGACCGGCGTGTCCAGCCGCCAGTGCTGCTGCGTGACCGGCAGCCCGCGTTCGGCCAGATAGCGCGCGAGGGCATCCCAGGCGAGCGGCGGCAGCGCGACGCGCGCGAGCTTCTTTCCCTTGCCCGTGACGCGCAGCCAGTAGTCGCCGCGTGGATCGGTCTCAATATGTCCGAGCGTGGCGCCGACGAGTTCGCTCGCGCGCAGACCCGTTGCGTAGCCAAAGTCCAGCAGGAAACGCAGCCGCTGCGTGGCCGGTGCCGACCAGCGCGGCGACGACCCGGACGACCACTCCAGCCCGTCGGCGATCGTGCGCACGAGTGCCCATTCGCCTTCGCTGAAGGCATGCGAGACATCGAGGACATTCGAACCCGTCGCCTCGCGCACCTTGACGCCTGCAAACGGATTGGCCAGCACATAGCGCTGCTCGATCAGCCAGCGGAACAGGGCGCCGAGGATCGACAGGGCGTGTGCGACGGAGCGCGCTGAGAGGCTTCCATTGAACGGACGCCAGTCGGGCGAGGTTCGGGGGCGCACCGGGCCGACCCAGCGGGTACGCGGCGAGGGGTGGCGCAGGAAAGCCCGGTAGGCGATGGCGTCCTCGGTCGTGAGCGACGACAGCGCCCGGCCGCGCTCGACGATGGCCCACAGGATCAGCCTCTCGGCTTCCTTGCGGTAGGTGCGTTGCGTCGCAGGCGACTCGTGCAGGGCGAGCCATGTCTGGACGGCCTGATAGTCGTTGGTCGCGTCAAGCGTGCAGGTGGCGGCGGGTGCGCGGAAAGTGCCAGCGGAGCCATCCACCTCGTGCGGCAGGCTGATCGATTCCCACGGCACGACGGGACTATGCCGGCTCGCCACGATCAGCGCACGCGCTTTCCCGGTGAGCGCCGGCCATGCGGCGAAAAACGTCTCGATGGCGCGGGCGCTCGCCGCGCCCAGCCCAGGCACGGCCTTCCACCACTGGCGGCGTCGCGGAATGCGTACGGTGAGATCAGCCAGTGTCGTGATGCCATACGCCTGCAGCACGCGCACAGCACGCGGCGCGAACCATTGGGCGATGTCGTCGGCTATCTGAGGCTCGGATGGGCGGGCGGTGCGCAAGACGTCAATCGCCTGCGCGACGGCCTTCGCGTGCCGCGTGCGATCCTCCGCGGGGTGGCCGAACAGCGTTGCCAGGTCGTCGCGGTGCGCCGCACGCGCGAGCGCCACCAGCCTGCGCCGGATGCGGCCGAGCACGCCGCGCGCCGACTTTCCGTCACCTAGCGCCGAAGGCAGATAGCGCTCGACAGCGGCGCGCACGGCGACGCCCGCATACCACGCGCGCAGGGCGGCGAGTTCCGCAGCATCGGGGAAGCCAGAGGATTCCGGAGTATCGGGATCGGCCGGCGCGGGCAGGGCAGTGTGACGCGTTTTCATACCACCGAGTTTACTTGATAAACAGGTGCGTTTTGATAAGAAAACTTATCCTAATAGTCGCATAGCATGTCGTTTTTCTCGGATAACTTGGGATCTGTGGTGCGCGCCGATGGTGTTCCACAGCGCTCTGACAGCTTCTGCAACGGTCAGTGGCTGGCGAGGCGCTAGCTGCGGAAGGGATTTGCCGCGCAGCGCGATTGATGCCAGGATGAGCAGGTCGCCAGGCCCTCCCCGCAGGTCAGAACCGCATTTCCCCACGCCATGGCCGTCCGTTTCGAACTCGTTGCTCTCGCGCTGCCCGCCGGCTGCGCCCCCGAATCGCTTCCGCCGCCGGTCGCGGCGCTGGTCGCCGCGTGCTGGCCAGGTATGAGCCGCACCCAGCTGGTTGATCGTGCACGGCGCCTGGCCCTGCGCATGTCGTTGCGCGCCCGACCTGAATCCGGGCCCGACGGCCTGCAGCTGTATTCACTGGTGCTGGTGGCGGAGGACGTCCGGACCGAGCTGGTGGCCCACGTGCGCCGCCTCGCGCGTCGTCGCACCGCTCGCCGCGCGAAAGTTTCATTGCCGCCTGCACGCGATGAGCGGCAGCAGGGACTCTTCTTCTAGTCACTTGTGGGCGAGCGCCGGAGGCGTGTCGGGGTGCGTGTGCCGGGTCCGACGCCCGTTTGAGACTGAGTGGGCAGCCACTGATCGCACCGCCTTGAAGCGGGCTATGATCGCCATCATCATATCCAGTCGGGGAGATAAATCTTGGCAACATACAGGGAGCTCAAGGCCCAGATCGCCGAGCTGGAGGCACAGGCGGCGGCCGCCCGGGCGGCAGAGCTTCAGGATGTCCTCGCGGACATCCGGGCCAAGGTGGCCGAGTACGGGTTCACCGAACAGGACATCTTCGGACTCGGACGGGGCTGGCCGAGGAAGACGACCGGAAGCGCTGTGCCGGCCCGATACCGTGACCCGAAGACCGGGGCAACCTGGTCCGGCCGGGGCCGGGCGCCGAACTGGATCAAGGACGCGAAGAACCGTGACCGATTCCTGATCGGCAGCTAGATCTGCACGCAGGAAAGCAAACGTCAGGCGTGATTCGCTTCCGCGAACGGGCAGCAGGCGGGGTGTTGCATCGGCGGTTGACGGTCAGCGAACACGCGCAACGACATCGGGTGAGGGGCCGACGTGGGCCGCCGGCGTACGCGAAGCGCTGCCGGCCGCCGGCGCATGCATGCGGCAACCGGCGTGACGTGTTTGGCGCCAATCCCGGTGCGTAGTGCAGTACGCCCGGCGGCTCCGCGTAAAATGCGCATACGATTGAAAATTGCGGAGCGCAGGTTGGTCAGGCCCAGGAAAGCAGCAAAATTGAAGGTTGTCGCAGTCCGCATCGATCCGGGCATTGAGCGCAGGCTCCGGCTACTGGCTGAAACGAGCGGCCGCAAGCCGTCTTTTTTCCTGCAGCAACTGATCGAAGGCGGGATCGGCGCGCTCGAGGAGGCCTGGCTACCCCCGGACCGGCTGGCGCAGGTCCGCGCCGGCGAGGTGCCCGAGCCCGCCGCGTTCCGGACAGCTCCCGATCTGTTCGACGAACCGGAGTTTGAGCGCTGAAGGGTTGCGTGCCCAAAGCGCCAGTCCGGTGCCCACTGACTGCTCACGCGGACCTGTGCTGGGATGGATGCGCTCGTCGAGCCGATTCCCCGGGGACACGCTATTTTCCACTTCGTTGGATCGCCCAGCTGTTCCGGGGAAACGAACAGTTGCGGATCCGCGCGGTTTTATAGTGCCGGAACAAATTTCACTTCTGGACTGGATCAACTTTTACTTCGTCGGACGGTCACCGAGGTGACAGTTTTGCTTCCTCTCGGAACGCAATAAAACCGTCACTTCGCCTCAGTTCGCATTAAATCTGACTTCGCATCGCAATAGCGGCGACCGGAATTCCCGTGGCTCGATCGGCGCGAATGCAGTTTCGTTGAAAAACGCTTCTATATCGCTAATAGGGCTTAGCGACAGGGCCGCGGTTCGCGGCAGTCTCGCCGCGTGCATGGCTCCGCGAATGACCGGTCTCGGGAGATGCGTCAGGCGCTACCCGGCCACTTTGAGACCTTCGGCACCCCGCCCAAAATCGTGAACAATCGATGGTGAAGATGTGATTACGTCAGTCTTTCGAACCCGCGCTTGAACCGCGCTGAAACCGGCTTCGTCGCGATCGGTGCGAGACCAAGCACGATTGCAAGGAATCCAACTTGGCCTAAATAGAATGGCGCGAGCCATTGATCGTTCGCCGCGACATAGTACGTGTTGTGAATTACATCGCTTACGATAATTGCGACAGTTAGCCAGATTCCCGACCTCGGCTTAGCAAACAACAACACGGCGGCAAGGGGATCAAGAATAGTCAGCAAAGCCCAATAGACCTTGCTCATGAAGGCAATCTTGTTTCCGTAGCCGTAATCCCAGAGCAAACCATGCTGCAAAATGGCGCGGGCGTGATTGAAGGTTGCGGCAAGAAGGCATAGTGCGAACAGAATTCGGATTACGATCGGCGCTCGAAGCATTTTGACTCTCTTGGGAGGATTTGCGCCGAGACTACCAGACCGAAATTGCTGTGACGATCGCTGCGGGGCGTGTCAGTTATTGGGAAACCGGGAAAACCGATGCGCATCGAATTATGCCTTTTGCATGAGATGTGCGCACCAGACGATTGTCAGGCTCGGTCGTGGGGCGCTGCACGGCCAATTTCGGTCGTTC
>NZ_CAJZAR010000016.1 GCF_914484835.1 Paraburkholderia tropica | reverse complement strand
GCGCATCGCGCTGCAACAGGCCGAAGCGAATCTCGGCCAGACCGTGCGCCAGGTGCGCGGCCTCTTCGCCGACGACAGCCAGTACGAAGCGCAGGTCGCCGTGCGTCGTGCCGACCTGTCGCGTGCGCAGGACGATCTGCGCCGCCGCATGCTGGTCGCGCAGACGGGCGCGGTTTCGCAGGAAGAAATCTCGCACGCACGCGACGCCGAAAAGAGCGCCGAAGCCGCGCTCGAAGCCGCGCAGCAGCAACTCGCCGCGAACCAGGCGCTGACCGCAAACACGACCATCGCGAACCATCCGAACGTGATGGCGGCCGCCGCGAAGGTGCGCGACGCGTACCTCGCGAACGCGCGCAACACGCTGCCTGCGCCGGTCACGGGTTATGTGGCGAAGCGTTCGGTGCAGGTCGGCCAGCGCGTCTCGCCGGGCACGCCGCTGATGTCGGTGGTGCCGCTGAACTCGCTGTGGATCGACGCGAACTTCAAGGAAGTGCAGCTCAAGCACATGCGCATCGGCCAGCCGGTGGAGATGACGGCGGACGTGTATGGATCGTCGGTGGTCTATCACGGCAAGGTGGTGGGTTTCTCGGCGGGCACGGGTT
>NZ_CAJZAR010000015.1 GCF_914484835.1 Paraburkholderia tropica | reverse complement strand
GCTCGACAAGGGCAAGGGCCCGGTCGCCACCATCCTGGTGCAGTCGGGTACGCTCAATCGCGGCGACGTCGTGCTCGCAGGCAGCGCCTACGGCCGCGTGCGTGCGATGCTCGACGAAACCGGCAAGCCGACCAAGGAAGCCGGCCCGTCGATCCCGGTCGAAATCCAGGGTCTGTCGGAAGTGCCGGGCGCGGGCGAAGAAGTCATCGTGCTGCCGGACGAGCGCAAGGCGCGTGAAATCGCCATGTTCCGTCAAGGCAAGTTCCGCGACGTCAAGCTCGCGAAGCAGCAGGCCGCGAAGCTCGAAAACATGCTCGAGCAGATGGCGGAAGGCGAAGTGCAGAACCTGCCGCTTATCGTCAAGGCCGACGTGCAGGGCTCGCAGGAAGCGCTCGTGCAATCGCTGCTCAAGCTGTCGACCAGCGAAGTGCGCGTGCAGATCGTGCACAGCGCGGTCGGCGCGATCAGCGAGTCGGACGTCAACCTGGCAACGGCTTCGAAGGCTGTCATCATCGGCTTCAACACGCGTGCGGATGCGCAGGCGCGTAAGGTTGCCGAGTCGAACGGCATCGATATCCGCTACTACAACATCATCTATGACGCAGTGGATGAGGTGAAGGCGGCCATGTCGGGCATGCTCGCGCCGGAGAAGCGCGAGACCGTGACGGGTATGGCGGAAGTGCGCCAGGTGATCCGCGTGCCGAAGGTCGGCCTGATCGCGGGTTGTATGGTCACGGACGGTTTCGTCAAGCGTTCGTCGTCGGTGCGTGTGATCCGCAACAATGTGGTCATCCATACCGGCGAACTCGACTCGCTCAAGCGCTTCAAGGACGACGTCAAGGAAGTCAAGCAAGGCTTCGAGTGCGGTATGTCGATCAAGAACTTCAGCGACATCGTCGAAGGCGACCAGTTCGAAGTGTTCGAAATTACCGAAGTCGCGCGTACGCTGTAATTCTCCAGCGCATACGCAAGACGGGCGGGGCGGGCGCTGGCCAGCCCCGCCCGTTTTTATTTGTGCGGCCGCATGCCTCGATGAGCGGCGCGCCGCCTGAATGCCTCGCAATAATGAGGTGGAACCATCATGCCGAAAAAACGTTCTTCTCCGAATCGCAACGTGCAGATCGCCGATCAGATCCAGCGCGATCTCTCCGAGCTGATGCGCGAGGTGAAGGATCCGCGCGTGGGTCTCGTGACGATCCAGAGCGTGGAACTCACGCCCGATTACGCGCACGCCAAGGTCTATTTCACGACGCTCACGGGCGATCCCAAGACCACCCAGGAAGCGCTCAATCACGCCGCGGGCCATCTGCACAATCAACTCTTCAAGCGCCTGCACATCCACACGGTGCCGACGCTGCATTTCCACTACGACCAGTCGGTCGAAAAGGGCGTGGAGATGTCGCGCCTGATCGACGAGGCGAACGCCACGCGCGCCAAGGACGACTGACGTCTCCAGCATGACTGCATCATCGAAGAAAACTCCGGGCGAGGTTCGGCCCAAGGTGCCGCGCCGTCTGCTCGACGGCGTGCTGCTGCTCGACAAGCCGCTCGGTCTGTCGAGCAACGATGCGCTGATTCGCGCGAAGCGGCTGTATCG
>NZ_CAJZAR010000014.1 GCF_914484835.1 Paraburkholderia tropica | reverse complement strand
GGCCGAGGCCGTGTGAAAACGCATGGATCGCCTAAACTGAATCAACGCATGGTTACGGGGTGATTCATGAAGCGATTCGTTGAAGGCGATGACCGCAAGCAGGTCGCACTACTTCCCGAATGCGTCGATGACTACATTGGGCAGGACAATCCGGTCCGGGTCATAGATGCCTTCGTGGATGAACTAGACCTTGCGGAACTTGGTTTCAACGGTACCACGCCTGCAGCCACGGGGCGCCCGTCCTACCACCCGGGCGTGATGCTCAAGATCTACGTCTATGGATATCTAAACAGGGTGCCTTCGAGCAGGCGTCTCGAGCGCGAATGCCAGCGCAACGTCGAGCTAATGTGGTTGACGGGGCGTCTGACACCGGACTTCAAGACGATCGCCGACTTTCGCCGCGACAACGGCCCGGCCATTCGCAATGCATGCCGTCGTTTCGTCGAACTGTGTCGCGGATTGAAGCTGCTATGCAGCGACATGGTGGCAATTGACGGCAGCAAGTTCAAGGCTGTGAACAGCCGTGACAGAAACTACACGGAAGGCAAGATCGACAAGCGTCAGCAGCAGATCGAGGAAAGCGTTCAGCGATATCTCGACATGATTGAGACGGCAGACCGGATCAGTCCGACGGGTTTCGATGCGAGGACCGAGCGACTGTACGAGAAGATCGCGATCTTGCGTGAACAGATGCGTGAGCTCAAGCGGATAAAAAAGCAACTGAAGAAACAACCGGACAGACAGTTGTCGCTTACTGACCCGGATTCCCGTTCCATGACCAGTGGTGGAAAAAGAACCGGAACGGTAGGCTACAACGTTCAGGTCGCAGTAGATACAAAGCATCATCTGATTGTCGAACACGACGTAACGAATGTCGGGGGTGACCACGGACAACTCGGCAGGATCGCTGCGTCGGCGAAGAAAGCGATGGGCAAGTCCAAACTGAAGGTACTGGCTGACCGGGGCTACTTCAGCGGTCCGGATATCCGCACATGCGAGCTGGCCGGGATCACGGCGTATGTCCCGAAACCACTCACTTCAGCGTCAAGGAAGAAAGGACTCTTTACCAAGCGCGACTTTGTCTACGTTCCAGGGAAGGACGAATATCGATGCCCCGCCGGTGAGCACGCTATCCGTCGATTCACGACCGTGGAACACGGAATGACGCTGCAGGTGTACTGGCCCAGCGCCTGCCCGCGTTGCCCGCTCAAGGAACGATGTTCTCCCAGCGACTACCGCCGTATTCGACGATGGGAGCACGAACATATACTTGATGCCATGCAGCGTCGACTAGACCGCAAGCCTGACGCAATGACCATCCGCAGAAGCACCGTTGAGCACGTCTTCGGCACGCTGAAGCACTGGATGGGGGCCACACACTTCCTGACCAGGACGCTCGGACGGGTGAGTACCGAAATGAGTCTTCAAGTGTTGGCCTACAACCTGAAGCGCGTCATAAAGATACTTGGGGCTGGCAGGGCAATAAATGCGATGAAGTTGGTCGGAACGTAAGGCCCTGAGGGGCTTTTTACGCTCGATATCCTACGTTAAGTCCGGCCGGGGTTCTAAAGCTTGATTGGTCGGGCTGGCGAGTTCGACTCCGGTGCAAAGAAACAGTTTCCACACGGCCTCGGCC
>NZ_CAJZAR010000013.1 GCF_914484835.1 Paraburkholderia tropica | reverse complement strand
TCACACGGCCTCGGCCGCCCTCCGACGATCGCGTTAGATGCGGCTCTCACGCAAGAGACATAACGCCCCGTGGGGGAACTCGACTCGCTAAACAACAGTCACTCATTGACGCTCCAGGAGCGGCAAATGATTTCGTAGCATGGCCCATCATCAAAGGTGATCATCAAATGCTTTAACGCATGGATGTTCGCTGCATCCTTCTTTCCAGTACTTCGGACTTCGTCTAGCCACGTACTATTGAGAGACACGAGTTTCCCATACGCGAGGTTGAACATGGCCGCAGTACACGACGTCATAAAAGTGCACTTGTAGGACTCCACGCCGGCGAACTGCAGCGTAATTTCCCTGCTGGTTCCATCGTCGGCTTCGAGCAAAAGCCTCAACGCGCACTCGCGGCGGCGGAGGACCACAAATTCAGGGCTATTCAGTAACGCAGAGGCTGCCACAGGCAGTCGCCAATGCTCTTTCATCGTTTCGTTCCCGGGCGCAGGACGCTTGCGCCTTTATAGTTCCCGCGATTGTCAACGATCCACGCTACGCCGTCGACCGGCCGTTCATGGCCGTGGACGGTCCCGAGCTTTGCGTGCGAAGGACGATTGAAACTCGTGGCACTCGGGAACATAGTGCGCCTACCACCGTTGCCACGGCGACCTGATCAATCGGTTCAGCAGTCTCAAATTCAATGACGGTACCGGTCGTCTCGGTCGAGCCAAGCAGTTCGGCTGGACCAGATGGCTTCCCCCAGACGTAGCTCTGCGACCAAATTTCGCCATCCCTCATGCTTGTGAACTTGAGTGCCTTACAGGCGGCATTGGCGACCGAAGGCCCCGGTGAGCCGTGCTTCCCCCAAACCAGCTCCCTGAGGATGAGGTCAAGTTCCGAACTCTTTGGGGTGCATGGGTAAAATCCGGTCATTGCTCGCTCGGCATGTCCGAGCGTATCGCCGATATCTGGAGTCAACCTCATTCCGCGGCCGCTATCTTTGAGCCTCCCCGCCGTGCCATCTAGTTCAAGAGCAATCGTTGAGTTCGGGGTATAGCTAAATTCGACAACGGCAAGGGCGAGCAAGTGTGCGCATACTTCGGCGGGGGACAAACGTTGAGAAATCCAGAAAAATTCATTTTGGTCCATTGCTCCCTCTCAATTGGGTGGCGTTCTTTTTTTGTCGCGAGACCCGCACTGGAGCATCGATCATCCTGGTGGGTGCCGCCGCAAGAACCGTGAGCAATTCTGCGCATCCGTGTAATTCTTGAATAGGACTGGAACATCCCCTAGTCGCGTGCGACGCAAATGCAAGCGTTCTGTCAGCAGCTCAGTTCGAGCCTCCGCGGATTTCCAGTTCCTAAGCTCAGATTGTCGCCAATCAATAATCGGCTGTCGAACGTCTCTTGGTGGCCGTTCGGAAGCATTTCGTCTGCAGCCGTGCTCAGAGTACCTCGACTGAACACCAATCGGGCACAAACCCTTCGAAGATGAAAAAGTCGTCGATATAGGCGAGCCCGAGCTTTTCCAAAGATCTCATGCACTCGTCTGCTGCATCCCCGCCAAAAAACGGACCAAGTGAAATCAGATTGCTAGATTCGTCAAAATATGTCCGAAAATTGAATTCGACCATAATCTGCGAGAGATCGACATTCTTGGCCGTGAGTGCGGTTCGTCGGACAACGATTCCGAAATCTCGTGATACTTTCATCTGTAGATGCACCGAGCAGCTGTGTAGCCACGATTGTTATCGATCTACCTACCGGTGTCGACTGTCCGGTTTTGGCCGGCTACCGACCCATGCGTAGCGCAGGCGCGCGTCGCGGCGGGGACCGGCTCAGCGCGACCCATTGCGGACCTACAAGCCCCGTGGCTGTGTCAGTCCGCTTTCAGAGCATTGCAATCACTTGCCTTGCGCCCCGCGGCACTCATTAAACGCGGCGGCGATCGCAGCAATTTTGCTGGTGCAGTTGCGTGTGGCCATGAAGCAAGGAGGCGCAGCAATGGTCTGAAAGTCAGGGGGCAGCCGGCTGGTGAGCCGCTACACTTCGCTATGAATAGCACCCATTGACTAGTCCGCTAAATGTTTAACCGCGAGGTCTACAAAAGCGCGTAGTCGATGAAGCCGCCTGAGGTCGCGATGGTAGCCCATCCAAATCTCCCGACTCGGCGGCTCTTCGCTCAGATCGAGCCTCCGAATGGTGCCGAGCTGATCTCCGACAGGACGCGGTAATACGGCAAGGCCCAAACCTCGCCCGCACATCTGTGCTTGGACATTGCGGTTATTCGACTGCAATACGACACTGGAGTTGGGGAAGCGATTTTTTAGCCAGTCAATATCCGGAAAGCTGCCGGTCGAGGTATCCATCGCGATCAAGCGGTGCCCCGTGCCGTCGCCTTCCACGGGATCGGCGCTGGTGGTGGCCACGTAGGCGCCATATCGCATCCTGGTCAGTCGTCGTTGCGCGATGTCGGGCGCGTTGAATGGAACGATGCGGAAAGCGACGTCTGCTTCACGCTGCGCCAGATTGAACAGGCGCGTGCCTGTCAGCACCTCGATTTCGACCAGCGGATACGCGCGCGAATATTCGGCGATCACCGGCGGCAGGACGTAGGCGCCAAACCAGTCGGCCGACGACACCTTGAGCGTTCCTTCGAGCTTCTGTTGCTCGCCAGTCAACCTGCGCTCCATCGTCAACGCACTCTCTTCCATCTGCTCGGCGAGCGGCAGGATCGCGGTGCCTTCCTCGGTCAGAACAAAACCATCCGCGGTTCGCTGAAACAGCACCTGTCCCGTCGCCTCTTCGAGCGCGCGAAGCCGTCGCCCGATGGTCGGATGACTGAGATTCAGCGCGCGTGCGGCGGCGCCGAGCGTCCCGGTGCGCGCGATTGCGAGAAAAATCCTGACATCGCTCCACTCCATGTTCACGCACCCACAAAAATGAACGGTTGTCGTTCATTATATTCAATTGCCGAACAAAAATGAATTTGCGAGACTTCGATCCGTCGCACGTCATCACGACCGCGCGACCCAGCGCGGGGCTGAAGCCGTCAGGTTGCGCGAGGGAATCGGAAAACCGGGCAGAACGGAGATTGTCATGTCGCAGATCGCATCACCCATCGTGTACGTCACCTATCAGGGCGCGCCAACCGACCGTTTCGACCGGCGCTACTACGTCCAACATCACCTGCCGCTCGTGATGCAGGCATGGCGGCGCTATGGACTCGAACGCGTCGAGGCTTTCTTTCCGGCGCCGACGCAGGTTGGCACCCGCGCCGGCACGCTGGCGATCTGCGAATGCAGTTTTCGCGACGAGGCGGCCATAGAAGCCGCGTTCGGATCGCCGGAGACCGTGACGGTCATGGCCGACGTTCCGGCGTTCACCGACATTTCCCCGATACGCCTGCGCGTCGCGCGGCTCTGATCAAGTCAATCCACCACTCGCGCGCCACGCGCCCCTCACTTCAAAGACAGGAGAATGACCTTGGCCTTCTGGAAAAATGCTTCCCCGCGCACCGTGCGTCGCGGTCACATGTGGATTCCGGGCGATCGGATCGAACGGAACGGAGAGACTTATCAATGCGGTCCGCTGTTTGTCGAGTGGGAAGCCCCGGAGCAGGTGACTCGCCGCTGGCCGATCGTGCTCCTGCATGGGGGCGGCTATCAGGGAACCGAGTGGTTCGACACGCCGGATGGCCGGCCGGGCTGGGCACAGCGCCTCGTGGAAGCGGGCTATGCCGTTCTCGTCGCCGACCGTCCGGGACAAGGACGCTCGCCCTTCCACGTCGAAACGATGGGGCCGATGGGGCCGGCGTTCTCCTATGAACACGGTCGCGATATCTACTTCCCGGCCGAATACGAAGCTCAGCACACTCAATGGCCGTTTGCCCGTGACGATGAAGCCGCGATGGACGAGTTCATCGCCGGCTATGGCCCGCTTCCCGCCGACCTCGCGTTTTCCGAGGACATGGAGGCAGACCGGATCGCGAGGCTGCTGGACCGGGTCGGCCCGGCGATCCTGCTAACGCACTCGGCATCGGGGCCGGTCGGCTGGCTGGTGGCCGATCGCCGGCCGGGACTCGTGAAAGCGATCGTCGCGATCGAACCGATGGGGCCGCCTTTCGCGGAGATTCCCAATATCGGGACGCTGACCTGGGGCCTCGCGGCGGCGCCGCTTAACTGGGAGCCGCCGGTCGCGTCGCCTGAAGCGCTGCGCGCGGCTAAGCCGGGTACACATCGGCTGCCCGCGCTCGCCGGTTTGCCGATCGTCGCCGTCACCGCGGAGGCGTCCGCTTTCGCCGCTGCGAGTCGACCCGCAGTCGAGCAACTCAACGCAGCGGGCAGCCGGGCCGAAGTGCTGCATCTGCCCGACCACGGCGTGTTCGGCAACGGCCACGGGCTCATCTACGAGAAGAACTCGGACGAAGCGCTGGCGCCGGTGTTGAACTGGCTTATCCAACACACCGAACGCACCGAAGCAGCGAACCCGGTGCAAGGAAAATCGTGAAAAAGACCTGGCTGATTACCGGCTGTTCCAGCGGCCTCGGTCAACACCTCGCGCAGGCCGTAGCGGCGCGAGGGGACCAGTTGGTGGCGACGGCACGCAACGTGGAGGCGTTACAGGCACTGGCCCAGCAGTATCCGGATACCGTACGTGTGTGCGCGCTGGACGTCACGCAACCGGAGGAGGCCAAGGCGGCAGTGGCGCTAGCGATCGAAGTCTTCGGCGGCTTGGACGTGCTGGTCAACAATGCGGGCTATGGCCTGTTCGGAGCGATCGAAGAAGGTACGCCCGACGAGTACCGGCCGATGTTCGACGTGAATGTTTTCGGGCTGATCGAGGTCACCCGCGCGGCGTTGCCAGAACTACGCCGGCGACGCGGCGGGCGCATCGTCAATCTGTCCTCTACGGCAGGAATTGCCGGGGCGGCGGGTTCCGGTTACTACGGCGCCTCCAAGTTCGCAGTCGAGGGCCTGTCCGAGGCGCTGGACCTGGAAGTGCGGCCGTTGGGGCTGCGCGTGATCATCGTCGAGCCTGGGCCGTTCAGGACTGCTTTTCTTGGGCGCTCGATCGCAGTGGCGCGGCGTCGGATCAGCGACTACGACCAGACAGCGGGCCAGCGACGCGTCTATCGCGACAGCAACAACGGCAAGCAGCCGGGCGACCCGGCCAAGGCTGTTGACGTGATGCTGCGGGCTGTCGACAGCGAAGCGCCACCGTTGCACCTACCCTTGGGGCCGGTCGCCTACGGCATTGCCGATCGTAAGCTGGTGGCAATTCGCGAAGACATCGACGCGTGGCGTCGGGTCGCCATTGCAACCGACTTTGGTTGAAATTCGGCAGGTTCTGTTCGGACCGGGCCTCGCGCGCTTACAGGCTCATTTGCCAGCTCGTTTGGCAGTTTATTTACCAGGAGAATCAAATGGAAATCGGAATAATTGGTCTAGGCGCAATGGGCCGGGAAATCGCCCGCAATCTGGTCTCTGCCGGTCATACCGTCACCGCGTGGAATCGCTCTGGCGGGAATATCGAAGGTGTGCGCATGGTTCAGACACCTGCGCAAGCATTGCAGGCCGACATTGCTTTGACGATGCTGTCCGATGACCCGGCGATCCGCAGTGTTCTCCTGGATTCGAATCTGTTGTATCAGGCACGGCCGGGCCTGGTGCACGTCGTGGCGTCGACGATCTCCGTGGCGTTCGCACGGGAGCTGGTGGAGATTCACGGTGCGGCAGGTGTCGGCTATGTGGCCGCGCCAGTGCTGGGGCGACCAGACGTTGCCGCAAAGGGTGAACTCAACGTGCTCGCCGCTGGCGCACCAGCAGCTCTGGAAAAAGTAAAGCCGGCCCTGGAAGTTATCAGCAAACGCGTCTGGGACATGGGCGAAGAGCCGCCTACGGCCTATGCCGCCAAAATCGCCTGCAACATGATGATCACCATGGCGATCGAGGCGATGGCAGAAGCCGTAGTTCTAACCGAGACAAACGGGCTTTCGCGAGAGCGCTTTTTCGAGCTGATCCTGGGAACGCTGTTCGGTAGCCGTCCTTATCAGACCTATTCCGGTAACATCATTCGGAATGAATACCAACCGGGCTTTAAGGCGTCGCTCGGTTTGAAGGACCTTCGTCTTGCCTCCGAAGCGGCAGAACAGGCTGGCCGCGCGTTGCCGATGCTCGCGGCGGTACATGGCCGGATGGCCGAAACGGTCGAAGCGGGCATGGGTGATCAAGACTGGTCTGCGATCGCAGCGCTGACAGTTGATCCGTCCGCGCACAACCACTGATCGACGCTACAGCGGCCTCGGGCAGGTCAGTCAAATCACAATATTTGGCGGAGGAGTTCGGCGCGCAATAAGGACACCCTGCGCCACGAGGTAAGCGATTGGATTCGCTACAGTAGCGAATTCGACGCGGTCATTGACTTCGATGCTGCCCTGCGGGATCGCACCCATCCAGCCCGGATTCGCGCGCTACGACTCTGGCGATCATCTGCACCCCGGTGACGAAGGTAATCGCGCAATGGCCGAGCATGTCGATTTCGAAGCATTGTTGCCGGGAGTCGATCGCGCACACGACATGACCTCACCCAACACATCACGAGCGCGTTAGACCGTGTCGCTTACACCTATCACCTGGTAAACCTGGAACGGCCCAACCGCATCGTCATGCGACTCATGCTTCGCTCGGGTGCGGAAGCGGGCAATGTGGCCACGGCGACTGATGGTCGGGGTATTGCGCCCAGCGCGCCGAAGCCGCATTCGTCACATCAACGAAGATCTGTTGTCCATCCAGAAACGGCCATCGAACGTCTGCTTTTACATTGCAGGTCAATGACCGCGTTTGGCCGGGTACAGACTTAGGGTGTCGCTGAAATTGCGCGTTGCACGCCAGTATCGAAGTGGTCCCGATACCAATTGATCATGCCTCGCATATACGGCTCGGCCGGTGGCGTCTCCCCGGCACCTATAAGCTCCGCACATGCGGCAGCTACCGCGGTGAGAATCCGGGCCGCTTCTGGAACATAAGGGAGATCGAGCGCCTCGTCATGCCGGGCCCGGATTACTTCGTATCGAGCGTTCTCTGGCAATGTCCACGCACTGACCAGAAATTCCTGCACACTCACTTGCCGTCCGTTCACCTGAACAGTGCGACTGCGATGCTCTTCGGTATAACCTGCTTGTTCCAAACGTTCGCAACTGTCGATAGCTGCATTTAAAACATCACGAATCAATCGCCAATCAGTTTTCATTTCGCGCCTTTAAGGTAGCTGTAATGAAACACTCAGGGTGTCGGATCGCTTGAGCCAACGCTCCATGATTGTCACCGATCCGAGGTGTCGCGTCGAACGGCCGGTTTTGGCCGAACTGAGTCCATTCCCGTGTGGGCGGGCCGCGGTGCACCCGCATCGTCAGCAGACACTTTGAGACGCCGCCGTGAGTTGCTCCAGCGCGTCGCCGAGGTACTGCGCGAACGCGCGCACGCGCGCGCTCATGTCGCCGCGCGACGGATAGACGAGGTAGAGGCCCTGCTGGGCGGCGGCCTGCACTGGCGCGTCGATCTCGACCAGCGTGCCGGCGGCAAGCGCGTCCACGCACAGATGCGCGGGTAGCGTCGCCACGCCTGTGCCACGTATCGCCAGTTGCTTTAGCAAGCCGAAACTGTTCGCCTTGACGCTCGCGTGGGTGCCCCCGGTACGATCCGCGCGCGTGGAGAAGGCGAGCGAGGAGTGTGAGGCGTATGAGCCGGGCGCCGTCACAGTGCGCTCTGGCGCATCGCCAGCGTCGAGAGCACTCTTCCGCGCGTGCTGCGCGAGCCACGCCGGACTGGCAAACCCGGCCATGCGGAAACCGGCGATGCGCCGCGCGACCGAGTCGTTGCCACCCGGTTTGCCGCCGCGTATTGCAAGATCGAACTTGTCGCTGACGAAATCGACGACGTCGTTGCTGGCGTGCACCTCGACGCGCACGCGCGGGTGCGCGTCGAGAAACGCAGCGATGGCGTCGGCGAGCACGGCGTCAGGGAAGTCGAGCGGCACGCTGAGGCGGATCGTACCGGACAGCGTCGCGCCTTCGGCGAGCCCGCATCGCTCGGCGTCGCGCAATGTTGCGATGGCGCCGCCGACGCTTGCGTACCACGCCTCGCCGTCGTCGGTCAGCGCGAGCCGGCGCGTCGAGCGCCGCAGTAGCCGCACGCCGAGCCGCGCCTCCAGTGCGGCCACGCGCGCACTCACGGTCGAGCGGGGCACACCCAGTTCGCGCGCGGCGCCGGCGAACGAGCCGCAATCCACGACGGCTACGAAGGCGAGAGAGCCATTGATATCCATTGTCCATCTCGTTGGCAGGAGCCGCCATTCTAGCGGTCTTATCGAAGGCTCCGGGAGGGCGCAGACTGGCGCTTCTTAACCCCACGTCAGGACTTCGATGAAATCCGCCATCTTCACGCCCTCGGTCGTACTATCCTTCGCCAACATGCAGACTCGAGTTATCGCCGGGAGGGGCGACACGGACACGAGCGGTGTCGTCGACGCTCCATACACTGTGATGGAAATGCGAATCGGAACACGCGGCGGCGCACCTGCGCATCGGTCACTGGACGAGGACAAGACCTTCGTGGTGCTGGAAGGCTCGCTCGAGTTCCAGATCGGCGAGTCCGTTCAGAACGTATCCCCAGGAGCAGTCGTTACGGTCGCGCGCGGCGACGTGCATGGCTTCAACAATCAGGCGGACGGCGACGCGCGCCTGCTGCTGATATCCGCGCCGGCAGGTCACGACGCATTCTTTCGCGCGATGGCTGCGCTGCCGACGCCCCATGATATCGAGGCTGTGCGGCGCATCTGCGAACAAAATCGGCAGGTGATCGTTGGCATATGAGCACGGATAGCCGATTACGGGTATGCATGTCGTCGATTTGGACGACACGGTCGAAGGTCCGCTCGTGGTTGAATCCGCCGATTGTAAGCAGTCGCACGAGACAGCCACTTACGGCCGCTGGACGGCAAACGCTGAGTGCGCAAATGCGATGAGAGTGAGAGTCAAGATCCGTCAGTCGTTCCGCGAAGGTGCGCCCGGCGCCCAGATAGCCGCATACCGGAAGTGTTATCTTGACGAGGTCCGCGCGCATATTCCTCTGCGTGGATCGTCAGTGCCTGATGGAAACAGGGTGAATATCGTGAAACGAACGATCCTCGCATCCGCGCTGGTGCTTGCTGTAGTGGCGGCCCACGCTCAATCCGTCGTTACCCAGCACGGAAACCTCGTCTACGTGAGCGCATCCGGTGCGACCGAACTGCTCACAGAAACGGGCGCTGACGGTAGTCCGGTTATATCCCCGGATCGCACCCAAGTCGCTTTCACGCGCTTGCGTCCTCGCGAAAATACAGATTCGAATGATCTTAACAGCGGCTCTCTAAGCGACGTGTACGTGATTCGCATATCGGACCATGCGCTCACGAAGATCGTTACAGCGGCACATTCGGCGCATCCGGAGAACGAGCTATCTGGCATCAACTCACTTAAGTTTTCTCCGGATGGCTCGACGCTCTATTTCAGCACAGCAGCATGGGTGACATCTGGGGCGATTCACGCCGTCCCGGTTCAGGGCGGTCACGAGCGGTTCGTCACAAAGGGCAATGGATTCGCGGTTGTCCAACACGGCAAATACGCAGGCTATCTCGTGGCGAACCAACATTGATATATGGAAGGTCATGGATCGTGGGATCCCTACGTCTTGATAAGCCCAGAAGGCAAGGAAATCAAGGTGCTAGGGGAATTCGACGGCGACCAAACACGCGCCGAGATGGCGGCGCTTCAGAGCGTTGAGGGGAATAGTGCCGCACTTCGGCCGGCCGCAGATGCCGCAGGTTCTGGCTACTCGGAAAAGGTTCAGCGGCGCGTTCGCCCGAATATCGTCTGGGCCGGCGAAACGCAGAACCTCGAAACTATCCTGGAAGTCCATTGTGCGCCATCGGGCACGCTGCTTTCCGTGACGATCACGAGTAGCAGCGGCAATTCCAAGTGGGACGACGCTGCGTTGCGCGCCGTTAAGCGGTCGGACCCGATGCCACAAGATTCCAATGGAAAAACGCCTGCGAGTTTCACGATCATGCTTCGCCCGGCAGGCTAGGACAATGAAGTTCCGCCAACTGCTCCCTTCCAGGCGCTCGGGCAGATGACATCAACAAGACGTATCAGGACGAGCAGAAAAATGCCTCTCGGAAGTGCAGCTGGGGATGTAGCGCTGCCCCTGATTGCAGCCAGCGAAGGTCTGCTCTTTGGGCGGCTCCGACATCGGAGTGGCCAAACCGCACCGCGAGCGAATGGCTCTTCATGTCCGACTGAAGCCGTTTGGCGAGTGTGCCTCCCGGCACTGATTGACTCAGCCATCGGCGCTCAATTCGAGCAGTGGATTGACAATTTTCAGGACGCTTGCAACGCCTACAATTCTTGCCCCCTCAACTACTTCTACGCGTCGACCGAGCCAAAACGTGTGTGGGTATGCCTCGGGAGATAAAAGCCAAACCTCTGCTTCACATTGCTGCCCAGTGCAGACGGTCGCGGCGTACACGAATTCGTGATGGGCAGATGACCAGTAGCCCGCGCGCACCTTGTAGGTCGGACGGTAGCCTGAAACGACTTCCTTCAGCGATCCGTCTGATCGGTGCTCTGTTAGGGTGAAGTTCACAATCAGGTCGGGCTGGCGAGGAGGCCGGGACATAAGCTAATTTGCAGAAGCGGGATGTTGAAACGGCGATTGTCATCGATTCAGCTTGCAGCGTCGAATGTCTCCTCATGGCCGGTCGTCGACCTATGCGACGGGCATATCGCAGGGCGATCCTGGCGGTCGTGCTGCTCCACAGCAGGTGATCAATCCGCACGACCGTCAGCTTGGCACGATCGTTACGCGCGGCCAACGCCTTTGATATTGCTTCTGTTCGATTCGCTTTCGGTAAGTTTCGACGCTGACCCGTGCCGGGTTTCGCCGGACTACCATAGCAAAAAGATCGTCAAGCCCATACGGTGCAATTACGTCGATCGAGTCGTCTTTGCGTAGCGTTAACCCGACAGATGTCGCGAACTCGGGCCACGACGCGACAGCGTCCTCCAGCGAAGCGAACGGCGAGACCGAATGACCAAAAGTCGCTTCAAACCATGTGTGCACGGCGGCCTGATTGGTGACCTCCCACGGTGTGTTCGGACGAATACGATTTAATCGCCGCTGAATATCCGCGTCGCTCTTGTCTGAGAGATCGGAAGCGTCGAAGTGTGCGACGTCAATATCCGACAACTGAGATGCAGCCCGGAAATCGTGCAGCGAATCCCACACGAGATTGCGAACAGCGCCAGCACCTATACACCACGAGGCCAGATTGAGACTGCGCACTGCGACGAGCGCGGACCAGAACCATTCCGATTCACGTGCAACGGTCACAAGCCGGCTATGCATATTGGTTGTTTGCACGTAACTCCCCGAAAGTGCATCGTCGCCATGCAACGCTCGCGACATTTCCAAAGGATTGTCGACGAAACAGGTGTCGCCGTCGATCGGCCGCTCATGGCTGGCTACTGACTCATGCGTCGCGTCGGAGCGAGCTGCGGTGGACGACCGGATCAACATGACCATGAAGCCGTCGTTCAATCTCGCAGCTAAGCCGACGTGGCCTGAACAAGACGCAGGCCCCATCCTGTCTGCAACTTGCCGTCTTCGCCTTGCATGGGCGCAAACGCTGCCAACAGTTCGCTCTTGAACTGTGCGCGCGCCGTTTCCGACAGCCGGTCGGCGTCGTAGGTCTCCAACATGTCCAGCCAGAGCTGCTCGGGTGTAGGCGTCCAGCGGATTTCGATGTCTTCAAAAGAGACATCAACAAAATGAGGCTTTAGCAACTTCTGCCAACCAGCTTCGCTACGTGTGCGCGCGTCACCGAGTCGTAACTGTTCGAGCTGTGTCTTCGCAATCGGCTTGAATATATCCAAAAAAACTTCGCCGACCTTTCCAGTCAAAAAAGTCCTCCCGACGATAGCGGCAAAGCTGCCGCCTTCACTCAAAACGCGGTGAATCTCTCGAACAACTTGTTCAATATCGTCCATTAGCATGAGAGCCATGTGCGACAGCACATAGTCTACCGAGCCGCTTTCGAGCGAAAGTTCTTGTGCGCGCTCATTGAGCAATCGAATTTCGCGCGGCAATATTCTCCGAGCCGCGCCCAACTCTCCATCGCTCATGTCTATGCCGATCAGTTTCGTGGCCGCATGGCCTCTGTCGTTCAGAATCTTCAACAACGGTCCATCACCACATGCTAGATCCAGCACGGTTCGCGAAGTCGCTTTATTCGGCACACGATTCGCCAGTGCGTGATAGGAGGAAGGGTATTCTGCCTGCGCGGATCGTGCGGCCTGATTGCCATAAGCTCGACGCGTTGCTCCTGGCCGGCGCTGGTGAAAATCTTTCAAATAGACTTCTGCGTGCGAGGTCATTCTTGCGAGATTCGATTGTTAGTTGGCTCGTGCATTGGTGACGTTCGGGTCCCGAACCCGACGGGGATTGTCGACGAACCAGACCACAATGTCGAACGCCTCAAAATGGCCGCGCGCGGAAGTTGGCGGAGTACTCATGGTTACCGCGGCCCAGTCGACCGGCGAGCTTCGCCACCCAAACAGCCATCCGAAGGCCCCGGAATCAGCCATTCGATTCCGAAATTTGGCCGGTTGCGAAACGCGGTAGACTCGCCCAAATGTACAAACGAAAGCATCCGGGAGGTTCGTGTATGAAAGCTTTTCGCGAAACGATTTTGAAAGCATCCATCAGTTCCTTTTCGCAAGAGAATCATGACCAGCACGAACCACGATCCCTTTCGTTTTTCGACAATCGCACATCGTAACCACCGTTATCTCAGTCCGCTTTCGCGGCGCAAGGCTTGTGAGTTAATTCGAAGCCTCTCCTGTAACTTATCTGCCGATGATATCGTGCTTGATGCAGGCTGCGGTAAAGCAAGCGTATTACGGGACGTGCTTTGCATGTCGTCGGCGCGCGGGGTTGGCGTCGACATCAACCAGGATTTCCTGAATGAGGCGCAAGCGTCCTTTCAGCAAGAGTGTCCAGCTGATTCGCGGCTCAGCTTGATCAACGCCCCGTTGCTTGAACACGCTCGACCAGAGGAAGGATATTCTGCCATCCTTTGCGTTGGCTCGACGCATGCATTTGGCTCATTCGAGGAATGCCTGCGTGTCAGCCGCGGATGGCTCAAGCCCGATGGGCTGCTATTGGTCGCCGAAGGCTATTGGAAGCAAGCTCCTTCTCAAGAATATCTGGAGCTTCTTGGTGGAACCGTTGATGAATTCGGCACACATGCGGAAAACGCTCAGCTAGCCCGTGCACTCGGCTACAACCTCGTCCGAACTGCAACGAGCAGCGACGATGAATGGGATGACTATGAAGGCAAGTACTGTGACGCAATGATGCAGTATCTTGCCGCGAACCCTGATGATCCCGACGCTGTGGCATTTTTAAAGCGAATGCAGGATTGGCACAGTGGCTACCTGCAATGGGGCCGCGCAACACTCGGCTTTGGCTACTACTTGCTTGCGCGTGATTGACGCCTGTTAATCAATCTAACCCCAATCAAATCAGTCGTGCGATTGGGGCGAGCAACTGCCCTCGGGTGCCGACCGTCCTTGCAGTCGGCATCCAGTATCACCACAAACAACCCGACCCAACGGCTTCGATGAACTCACCCATATGCGCAGTGCTCATTTATGTCCCTGATGTAGCGGCCGCGATCGATTGGTACCAGTCAGCATTTCGCGGCTCGGAACGGCGACGCTTGAGCGAATTCGATTTCACCTGTCTTGACTTCAACGGCATCAGTCTTGAGATTGTCCCTTCCGATGAGAAGTTGTCGTCAGGAGCGGCTGGTACGGTCGCCTATTGGGCTGTCGAAGACTTCGACGATACGCTGGCGCATTTACTGGCAGTGGGAGCGACGTTGTACCGCGGACCGGGCCGTATCGAAGACAACAAGCAAATGTGTATGGTGCGCGACCCTTGGGGCAACTGTATTGGGTTGCGTGGGTAGCGAACATGCAACGTGCAGGGCACGAGCGGCGCGCGGCCGGATGAGCAGTTTGCAGACCAGCTCCAGAGGATTGACGATTCAGGTCGCGTTGTCGACCGTCCCTTCATGGCCGCACGCTGCCCGACACATATGGCTCAGTGTGGCGCGAGAGAGGCGTCCGCGGCTTCCAGTGCTGGTCCCACGCTAAATGAGTTCGGCGATGCGAACAATGATCAACGCCGCCGGAACGAGCACCGCCTGCGCACACAGTGTCCCGAGGACGCGGGCGCCCGCGAGAGTTGTAATGGCGCGCCGAAAGCTATTTTCCGAAATCCGGCCTTCGATCACGTCGTCCGTCATCACTGAAACTTGCGGATCAATGACGACCGCCAATACGACAGTCGCGAAGCCATTGATAACGGATGAGAGGTTTGCGCACGTAACCCGCAAGTCAGGCTTCAAATATCCAGCATAAAGGGACGCGAAAACCCCGACTGTCCAGATCGCCATCGCGATTACGTTCAGTCCTATAACTTTCCAGGAAACGCCTGCTCCAGTTGCCAATTGGGTGACATTGTGTCGCGAAGGTAGCCGCGCTCCAAGCCGAATGTAGCTGACGCCCCCGCGACTGAAAATATGGAGTAGCAGGCGAGGGATCGAACGATTTTCCTGAAAGTGATCGACGGCGCGGCTGAAGTAACGCTGGAACGTAGGAATCAGAAACGCGCCGACTGTGCTCGCCACAGTGGCGGTCAGCAGGAAAAGCCGAAAATCGCTTAAGAGACCATGCTCCATGTGATGAGCAATATCGATCTCAACCCGCTTCGCTATGAATGGTCCCTGAAAGGAGTTTGCCGTCCGGGAAATTAGGGCGACGATCGCGAATAGAGAAAATGAACCGGCGATGCGGCGCGTGCGAACGCCAGCAATCCGCACCGCATACGCGAGCGTCGCGATCACATGGATTACGAATGTGAGCCCGCATATAATCAAAAGCTGGGTGTCCATGATGTCGCCGCAAGGTTAGCAAGAACCGAAGTCTACCGGAGTACCTCCTGGCCCGATTGTCGGCGATCTTGGCCAACTGATCGACTGACTGGAACTGGCCGCACTCGGTCCGAGGCTCCAGCATTGCAAGTGCTACTTAACTTCCCGGCGAGACATGCTGGAGAATACGTAGCAATCTCTCGCGAGATTTCCGAACGCTGGAAGCACCAACCATTTCCGCAACGTCCCCTCGCACTGAAATCCCAGTTTTTCCAAAACTCGTTTTGAGCCCGTGTTTTCAACATCACACACCGTCCAGATTCTTTGGACGTCAGGCGAGCGCCAGAGTGCCGACATAGCGACCCGGGCAGCCTCGACTGCAAGTCCGCGTCCCCAGAATCGCTCGCCGATCCCAAAGTGGATTTCAATCTTGTGTCCCTCAGGGATTACGACAAATACGCCAATCGGCTCATCATCGTCGAGTGTGCTAATGACCCAGGAAAATGGCGCACCAGGTTCACGCCAGGCGGTGATGCACCACTGTTCGAGCATCGTCTCGGTGCGAGCGACATCCTCGTGGGCGCGCCGCTGCAAGAAGCGTGAGCAATTTTGTGCTCCGGTGTAGTTCTTGAACAGGACAGGGGCATCACCTGGTCGCGCGCGACGCAAACGCAGGCGTTCCGTCAGTAGCTCAACTCGATCTTCCATCCCAATCCCTTGCAAATGTCCATTTGCCAAGCTCGGATTGTCGCCAATCCTTGACCGGCTGTCGAACGTCGCTTCATGGCCGGACTCTGTCAGAAGCTTCCGTCAGCGAGGGAAAGGGGGAAACGTTGAACTGCCGAGAAATCCGCTTTCCAGATGTCGAGTTCGAACAATTGTCCAAAATTATCTAAGGACAGAGTTGCGACGACAGGAACCCCATCCGCGTCGGGGAAAGTCATTTGACAAAGGTCCGCTCCGAGTTGGCGCCCTTCGGCATCTCTCGAATGAAACCGAATGCTGCCCATCGATCCATCGTTCAACTCTTCGATCAACCACTCCTGCCGCATATCGTGGGGTGTTGTCGCCAGCGAGCATGATCGAAGCATATGTTCAATCAGGGCTGTTTCCGAGGAGGACGGAGGTCTTAACTTCATCGCAATGGTTTGCCGACGCGTTTGTAAACGACAATTGTTGATGATTCAGGTCGCGATGTCGCCTGTCCCATCATGGCCGATCGTGCCTAACTCAGTGCCCCGGTTTCGGTGAATAATCGCCGAAGTTAGATGCGATCCATTCAGCATTATCCGTATCGTACGAGTATCCGGCGATCGGCATCACGCTCAGTTGGTAAAGTTCATCTTTCTCGTCGAGCATGGCTTGCCATGCAGTCGGCTCGATACCAAACTCTTGCTCAGCATCTTGCTTGGCCTCGTCCAAACTTGAATACCAGTGATCCCCTTCAACATCGCGAGTTGAAAAAGAGAAGTACCGAATGAGTAGTACCCCGTCGGTCAGTCCAAGGATCAGAACCGATTCTATGTTTGCCCACTCCCGAGAGTTGGCTTTGGCCCACAAGCGCATGATTTCCTCGCATTCCTCGACCCGCACACATTGTCGACGATCCAGCCCAATGCGTCGAGCGTCCGCTCATGGCCGGACAGCGCCCCATCGCCGCCCGGCCGCGTCGGTCATACATCAGTCTGCTCCGCCATCTCAAGCGCATCGTCAACCTCGATACCAAGATACCTCACCGTGCTCTCGAGCTTGCTATGGCCGAGAAGCAACTGAATCGCCCTCAGATTCTTCGTGCGACGGTAAATCAACGACGCCTTGGTCCTACGCATTGTATGTGTCCCGTAAGCCGAGTCGTTGAGTCCGATCGCGCGTATCCAGCGATGGACCAGCCGGGAATATTGCCGCGTCGAGATGTGAGCAGAACCGTGGATCCGGCTGGGAAACAGATAGTTGTCTTTAGAAAGTCCCGCCGCGCGAATCCACGCCTCGGTGCTCGCGCGTGTCTGCTCCGTGATTTCGAACTGCACTGGCCGCTGCGTCTTCTGCTGTATGACAGTCGCCCGACTCGCCACTTGCGAACCCAGGCAGATGTCCGAGACACGTAACTTGGTCAGATTGCACGCCCGCAATTTGCTGTCGATCGCGAGGTTGAACATAGCGAGGTCTCTCGTTTTTGACGCCAGCTGCAGGCGGATACGGATCGCCCAGATTTCCCTGAGTTTGAGTGGCGGCTTTTGCCCTGTCAGCTTTCCCTTGTTCCACGGCGTGCGCGGAGCGCTGCCGTTAGCAATGGCTTCCATGACGATTCTCCTTTTCGGCGGAAGGAGAACCAGTTTGCGCCTCGTGCCGCTGGATAACGAGCGCTCCCGCGAGGGCATTCACCGCGCGCGATAGCGGGCTTCCGCAACAGTGCACGGAGAGTCATATGAGAGCCGCGAGGATCCGGTCGTGATATGCCTGTTGCATAATTTCATAATCCTCTCCGTTAGATATTGCGCACCAGTTTCCAGAAAGCGCATTCTTCACATTAAAATGCGGGGTCGCGTTTCCTGACGAGATAATCTTTGCTGGAAATGCGATTTTGCGGATTACCGCTTTCCGATTATTTTGACTGTGTCCGCGGCCTGTGCGGCATGCGTCGTGAATGAGCGGTTTCTTTAGACCCAGGCCGGGGAAACGGGATGAGCGACGGACTTCTGGATACGCTGAGTAGCGCATATGTGCAAACTAACCGCTTGATCCGGCTCGATACCCCGCTCGGGGCGGACTGGCTCGTTCCCCTGCATGTGCGGGGCACCTCGCGTCTTGGCCGGGATTATGAGTTCGTGGTCGATGCCGTCAGCACGCATGGCAGCCAGATCAAGCTCAAGGCACTGATCGGCCAGCCCGTCACGCTGTGGATACAGCAGACGGATGGCAGCTATCAGCCCCATCACGGCTACGTCCACCAGTTCAGCCGCCTCGGAGCGAACGGCGCGCTGGAATTTTATCAGCTCCGGTTCTCGTCCTGGATGTACTTCCTGCGGCTCAGGCGCGACATGCGTGACTGGCAGGAACAGTCGCTGACGCAGATTCTCACCGATGTGTTCAATGAACACGAGCAGGCCAGGGGCGCCTACCGGTTCACGACATACCGGCCCCTGCCGTCATATTCGAACCGTGTGCAGTATGAATACGACTGGAATTTCGTCCATCGCAATCTGGAAGAGGTCGGTGTCTTCGGCTATTTCGAGCAGGCTCCGGACGGCACTTCCCACACGCTGATGCTGACGGACGATCTGTACGGAGTGCCGCAACTTCGCGACCAGACGGTCCGGTTTGCGCGCCACGGCATCGGTCAAGAAACGGACGGCCTGACGCAGTGGAATGAGCGGCTTCAGATCGACAGCGAGCAACTCACCACACGCACGTTCGACTACAGGCGCGAAGCCTCGACCAACGAAGCGAACGGTTCGGTTGGCGAGGACGCAGGCGGCTTGCCTGCACAGGGTGAGATATACGACTACACCGGCGCCTACCGCGGTTCGGACAGCAGCCAGCGTGAGCGGTTGCTGTCTGTCCGGCTGGAGGAGCGACTGTCGCGCATGAAACGGTTCGTGGGAGCGGGCGGGCTGCGCAGTGCGATGCCGGGTTACTGGTTCGAGCTCGAGAACCACCCCGTGCATGACGCCGAGCCGCAGCAGGACCGGCAGTTTGCGATCCTCTCTGTCGAGTGGACAATCCGCAACAACCTGCCGGGCACGCAAGGCGTGGTTGAGTTGCAGGGCGGTCTCGGTGGCGAAGTCGAGCTGGCCGCGAGGACAAATTCTGGCGACGCGGTCCTGCATGAAGACGGCAGCGAAGGATTTTTCCATGTGCATATCGAGGCCCAGCGACGTCGGGTGGCGTTCAGGAGCCAGTTCGAACATGCAAAACCGGTCATGCAGTTGCAGTCGGGGATCGTGGCAGGACCGCAGAAGGAAGAGGTTTATACCGACGCGCTGAACCGCGTAAAGGTGTGGTTGCCCTGGAACCGCCGCAACGAGCGCAACGAGCAGTCGTCGTGCTGGATACGGGCCGCGTTTCCCGATGCAGGATCGCGCCGCGGTGGCCATTTTCCGCTGCGCACGGGCGACGAGGTTATCGTCGGGTTCATGGAGGGAGACTGTGACCGCCCCGTGATCCTGAGCCGGATGCACGGGGGATCGACGCCGCCGGTCTGGAACACCAACGGGCTGCTGTCTGGGCACCGGTCGAAGGAGTATGGCGGCAATGGCTACAACCAGCTGCTTTTCGATGACTCGACGGCGCAGAACCGTATTCACCTGTACTCGACGAGTAGCCAGTCCCATCTGCACCTGGGATATCTGGTGCAGCACTCGGACAACACGCGTGGCGCTTTTCTCGGCAACGGCTTTGACCTGAAGTCGGACGCCTATGGCGCGATTCGCGCTGGTCAGGGGCTGTATGTCTCGACTCACCCCACGTCGGTTGCGCAGCCGCTGAACGCCACCCAGGCCAGCCAGCAGCTTGTGAGTGCTGAGACGCTGGTTGAAACGCTTTCGCAGGCGAGCGTCGCGGCGCGGGCGGAGAGCCTGCAACCGGGGCAGGACGCGCTCAAGGCCTTCACCGACGCCACGCAGCACAGTGTGGCGGCCAGTGCTTCGGGAGGCCAGACTGCGGGAGGCGGCACGGGGAGCGCCAATGGCTTCGCGAAGCCGGTCCTGCTGATGGCGAGCCCGGCGGGCGTGGCGATCTCGACGCAGCAGTCGACACAGGTGACGGCCGATCAACACGTGAATATCGTCAGCGGGCAGAACACGCACCTCGCCACGGGCAAGTCGCTGATTGTGAGCGTGGCGGAGAAAATCAGCCTGTTCGTGCAGAACTCGGGCATCCGGCTTTTCGCGGCGAAGGGCAAGGTGGAACTCCAGGCGCAGACCGACGCGATGGCGTTGAGCGCGCTGAAGGACCTGACGATCACGAGCGCCAATGGGCGGCTCGTGCTGACGGCTGACAAGGAGGTCTGGATCGGCGCGGGCGGTTCATACATCAAGATCGGGCCGAACCTGATCGAGAACGGGACGGCAGGGCAGATTCTCGAGAAGTGCGCGTCGTGGGACAAGCCCTCGGCGGCTTCGTCGAAGCTGGCGAACACGCTGGCCACGCCCGGCAATCTTGCATCGAAACCGGGGCACCTGCTCGACTACTCCGGCTAGACGCTGCATCGACCGGCACCCCAACGATCACCATACGGCAGAACCACAAGAACGCAGCACACGCCATGAGTACACAGAGTCCCACGCAGCCCCAGGCCACTCCCGCAGCCACGCAGCCGCAGCCGGTGCGGCCGCAACTGAAATGGCGATACCCGTTTGCGCCAAACAACGACAAGGCGACCGGCAGCCCGCAACCTTACCTGGATGCACTGGGCAAGGCCGAAGACGGGTTTTATCCGCTCGGTGCCAACGGGATCTGGCACGGTGGTATCCATTTCGACCGCAAAACGGCCGGTATGCTCAAGCAGGACGCAGGCGTGAGCGCAATTGCCGATGGTGAGATCATCGCGTACCGGCTCGACAGCAAGTACCCCGAACTCGATTACGCTGACGGCCACAAGGCCCTGTACTCGACGAGCTTCGTGCTGGTGCGCCACAAGCTTGTGATGCCTGCCACGCCGAAACCGGCATCGTCAACGTCGACCTCGCCAGCATCGTCTGCCTCATCGACGTCCCCTTCGGCGTCGACTGAGAGCGCACCGGCCGCCGACGAAGTGCTGGAGTTCTACAGCCTTTACATGCATCTGCTCGACTGGGATCACTACGATTCCGCGCAGAAGGAGGCGGCGACCCACAAGGGGACGCCCGCGGTCCAGCACATGCAGTACTGGAAAGGCGACCAGAAGTTCATCGTCGGCAGCAAGGCGCACGACAAACAGACCGAGCCGGCCGGGCAGCAGGCTACGAGCGCCGACCCGATTGGCGATCTCATCAGCAACAACTACAAGCCGCCCGCGGTGATTCCCGCCATTACCGGCCTTCACATCCGCGAGCTTCCTGATAGCCGGTGCAAGATCCTCGGCATCCTGCCGCAGGGCAGCGAGATCACGGTTGCCGGTACGGCGAATAAAGGCTGGGCGCGGATCTCGAAGGTATTGAAAGGCGCCCCCGTTGGGAAGACAGCGGGAGAAGATGCGCCCGCAGCGGCGGCGACCGGATGGGTATTTCTCGGCGAACTGGATTCCGAGACGATACCGAGTCCGCTTGACGCGGTGGTCGTGCTCGACCCACCCTTCCCCGTCAAGGCGGGCGACCGGATCGGGTATCCGGGCCACTATCTGCGCTACAGCGACACATCCCAGCTGCCGCCACAGGCTTCCCGACCACTCCTGCACCTTGAGGTTTTTGCGGGCGACCCGCTCAAGGCATTCATTGAGAAAAGCGCGGCGCGCGCAAAGAACGCACCGGATTCAGAGAAAACCATGCTGGTCGTTTCGCCGGGCGCGAAGCTCGTCCCGCTTCCGAAGCCTGCGCAGGCCGTTGCGCAGGGCCTGAAGTTAAAACCGGTCGAAGGTGCGCCGACGAGCGGCCTGTGGACGAAAGTACAACCCATGCGAATGCCGACTTCGAGCGCGCACGGACACGGCCATGGGTCAACGCATCAGGCGCAGGGCGCACCGGAGGGCTCGCCGCTGTGGGTTGAGCGGAATCTGGGTGGCCAGGTGGTGCCTGCGGGCGGTATCACCGGGTGGTCTGATTTCCCGCTGAAGATCGCAAACGCACAGGGGCCGGCGGTCGCATTTCAGGATGTCTTTACGCCAGGCGAGTTGCAGCAGCTCCCTTCGGCGCAGGACGACCAGAAGCATAAATGGTGGGAAATCACGGTCGGGACGGGCAAAGGCGAAAGCACGACCGGATGGATTTGCAGCAAGAATCATCCGGAGGTTGCCTGGCGGAGCCCGTGGGAGTGGCCGGGGTTCGAGATCGTCGATAACACCAGCGTCTCGATCGTGGACGCATTCAAGCGCTCCCTTTACGTCAAGCGGGAACTGTTCGATAGCGAAGAGGATGAGTTCAAGCCAGCCGCGCTGGATGTAAGTGGCAGCCCGCTGATCACGAAGCTCGAGAAGGCGATCGACCATGACGATAACGGCACGATCACGGCGGCGGAGCTGGCGCAGGCCCAAGGCACGCCGTGGCTGGCCGAGGCACTTTCGCATCTGATCGTGCGTTACGAGAGCGAATGGGGCGGCAGCATGGGCAAGTGGGACGAGTTGTCGTCGCTGATGAAGGAGCACAAGGGCATTTGGCAAACTGAGCTGGAGCGCATCACGAAGCTCCAGTGGTGGGACAAGGTCAGCGCGGTGAAGGGATTTCCGGCTTCGCCGGTCGTCTATCACCTGCATCCAATCGGGCTGATAGGAAATTTCGCATCAAATGGACTTACTTTGGAGGAGGCCCGTGTGCGAGCGTTTCTCCGGACAATCCGGGTTGGTGAAGGGACTATCGGTGAAGCCGGATACGAGAGGTTATTCGGCGGAGAGTCTTTCATAAAGAATTACGGAAGGACCTTCAGTGACCATCCAAGAATACTGATAACGAGAACGAATTCAAAAAACAAGACCTATAGTTCAACGGCTGCAGGGGCTTATCAAGTAATGGGCTATACGTGGGATGACCCTACCTATGTCGCATATCGACAGCAGTATGGCATCATGGACTTCACGCCCGCATCGCAGGATAAGTTTTGCGTGATATTGCTGAAATTTAAGCGGCATGCCCTTGAAGACATAAAGAAAGGGGACATTCAAAGAGCTATTATCAACGACAGTTGCAACAAGGAGTGGGCCAGCTTGCCGGGAGATGTATACGGCCAAGGCGGTGTCGACATGAAAATCGTAAGCGAGAGTTTCGCTCAATACCTTGATGAAGAAATGAATGGGAAAACTGACTTGGCTGTCCCTGTGGGTGGCTTGGATGCCTTAATTAAATAACTGGAGTTGCGATGCGCTCGAAACTTGTAACCATTATTGCATATTTTATTGTAATATCTGCTTCTCCTGTATTTGCGGCAGATGATGCTGGCGTCCCCAAATTCTCTGATTATCCATCGGTGGTCTACACGGGTCGTCTCCATATCCCGTCTTATTACGTGAAATCTGACGGCATATGGCGAGACGACATGGGCAAAGCGGTATCCCCCCCACGGGTCAACTTCGCAGGAAAATACTATATTGGACTTCATAGCTGTGGAACTGAATGCCGGTACTATACATTGTCTGATTTAGACACAGGTAACGACTCAAAGGCGTTAGATATGTTCTCGTCCGATGGGGCGGAGCCGACAAAAACTAGCGATGGTCGTACATATGTAACTGATTTAATTAGTCGCCCGGACAGCAGGCTTGTGATTGCTCAATATCAGATAGATGAGACTGCAGGCAGACCAGCCGAGTGTCGGGAAAGAATGTTCCTCCTTAGTGATGACGGCGAAAAGGCATCTCCTGTCACCAAGACTCTTAACGGTTGCCAGCTTCGTTGAACAATGTTTCGCGTCGACATTGGTAGCGTATGGATATTTCGGGAAATGGATGGTAACGAGAATGATGAACCTCATTCGACTTGACGACGACACCGACCACGATGGCAAGGTCATCACGGCGTCGTCAACAATGAGCTTCGATGGCCGCTTTGTTGCCCGAAAGGGCGATGAGGTATCGTGCCCTAAGCATCCCAATACCAAACCGAACGTGATCGAGGAAGGCGATGAATCAATGACTGACGGAGGTATCCCGATTGCCCGACATGGACACCGGGCAACATGTGGATGCCATCTGATATCCAGTCTGGTTTAGAGAGCGAAATGGCGATCGGGATCAGCCGTCTCCAGGGCATCCAGATAGCGCTGAATACTTTTCTCGATCTGTTCCTGACGCCTTGCAATCTTGTTGGGCGTAAAGTTGTTGTCACGGCTGTTGACCGCCTTGAACTTGCTTCCGTCGATGGCGACGGCAGCTTGCGTGAGGAGCTTCAGGTCACGGCATATCACCACGAAGCGCCGGCATACGTTGCGAATACCGGCGCTATTGCTGCGCCTGAACTCGGCAATCGTCTTGAAGTCCGGTGCGAGGCGACCGGTCAGCCACATGAGTTCGACATTGCGCTGGCACTCGCGCTCCAGACGTCGGCTCGACTGCACGCGATTGAGATAGCCGTAAATATAGAGCTTGAGCAGAACAGCTGGATGGTAAGACGGTCGGCCCGTAGTCGCGGGCGTGGTGCCTCCGAATCCCATTGAAGCCAAATTGAGCTCGTCTACGAATGCGTCGACTATCCGGACGGGATTGTCTTCGGCGATAAAGTCTTCGAGACATTCCGGAAGCAACGTCGTCTGATTGCGGCTTGCACCTTCGACAAATCGCCCCATCTCCGCCTCTCGTGCTAACAGGTTGATTCAGTCTAGGTGATCGCGCGGGTTTTGACACACTCTCGGCCGCATTCCGTCCCACAATGGCGCCTCGATGCATCGTATGCAAACGGCATAAAAGAGATCGAGGCAACAAAGAAAGGCATCGAGATCAGCCGCACAAACGCTGCTCCGCCACATGTTCCTCGTGTGCAATTTTTGATCGGCAGCCCAATATGCTTTAATCGGGATCACCTCCTTCCAGTGCGCGTCACGTCATGCCTCTATTTAAACCCGTTACGCTGAATACAACACGGCTTGTTCTGCGGCCGCTTCGTGATGAAGACGCACGAGCGTTATTCGTGATGTGGTCAGATGTAGACGCCATGCGCTTCTCTTTTCCAGCAATGACTCGCTTGGACCAAGCGGTGGACCGCGTCTCGCGTCTATCGAAAACGTCCACCGATGGAAAGGACTGCATTTGTGTGGTGGAATCGCAGGCAACCGGTGAATTGCTTGGCACTTGCATCCTTTTTCATGCGGATGAGCAATGCCGACGTGCCGAGATAGGCTTTAGTCTACAACGCGCCCACTGGGGAAAGGGATATATGAATGAGGCAGCTTCCGCGCTTATCGAACACGCTTTCAGTACGCTAAACATGCACCGTATCGAGGCCGATATCGACCCGCGCAACGTAGCCTCGGCTCGTCTTCTTGAGCGACTTGGATTTGTCCGCGAAGGGTTGTTGCGCGAACGCTGGATAGATGGCGATGAAGTGTCGGATAGTGCGCTATACGGACTGCTCGGAAGGGACCGTCGAATCTAGATCGACACACGACTCGGATTGTCACCAATCTATAGCTTGCCGTCGAACGTCCCAAACTGGCCGGATGCCGACTCATGCGCATCGCGTAGGGTGGCGCACATCGAGTTGAGGCGAGAGTCCGCGTGGACCAGCAAGGGACGTTCACATTTTCCGAAAGCAGGCGTTGAGGCTGCTCGACTATC
>NZ_CAJZAR010000012.1 GCF_914484835.1 Paraburkholderia tropica | reverse complement strand
CGCAGCGCGAACGCCGATGCGCCCGCGATGATCAGCTTCGGCTTCGTTTCGTGCGCGCGCTTTTCGAGCGCTTCGTAGTCGATGTCTTCGTTCGCGTCGAGGCCGTAGCTCACGACGTTGAACCACTTGCCGCTCATGTTGAGCGCCATGCCGTGCGTGAGGTGGCCACCTTCGGCGAGGCTCATGCCCATGATGGTGTCGCCCGGCTTCAGGACGGCGAAGAACACGCCCTGGTTGGCCTGCGAGCCCGAGTTCGGCTGGACGTTCGCGGCTTCGGCGCCGAACAGCGCCTTCACGCGGTCGATCGCGAGCTGCTCGACGATATCGACGTTTTCGCAGCCGCCGTAATAACGCTTACCGGGATAGCCTTCGGCGTACTTGTTGGTGAGCTGCGAACCCTGCGCGGCCATGACGGCGGGCGAGGTGTAGTTTTCCGACGCGATCAGTTCGATGTGATCTTCCTGGCGGCGGTTTTCCAGTTCGATCGCGGCGAAGAGTTCGGGATCGACGTTGGCGA
>NZ_CAJZAR010000011.1 GCF_914484835.1 Paraburkholderia tropica | reverse complement strand
GTTTTCCTAGACGTTTTGTTGGCGCAGCAGTTGATCGAGCTTCGCACGCGCGCTGTTGCGATCTATGCCTTTGGGAAGAGCCGCGTGGGGATCGTCCAGCGCGTCTCGGAGGCATTCAACCACGTCGCCAGCGATAGCGGGGCGATCCTCGACGTGACAAGTCATGGCGAGCCCGACAAGTAGCGCGCGGTCATTGACCGGCATATCCATGATCGACGGCCAAACTAGCTGCAAACGCTCCTTGGAGCGCGATCCTGCTTCCTCACCCGCCATACGGCCGACCGCTGTTGCACCGGCGAGCACGAGCACGAATACGCCGACGCCTACGATGCCAAGCATCCCCTTTTTCATTGAGCCGCCTTGTTCCACGAAGCCAAGCGAGCTTGCCTTTCCTCGTAATCGTGAACGACATCGTCCATCGCCTTGTCGAACTGTTTTTCGGAATCGACGTATTCGATCTTCGAGCGATCAATATCAGCTTGAATCACGTAGCCGTTGCCGTCCGACGACAAGGTAAAGCTGTCCGTGCCACCCAAAAACAACGTGTAATAACCGCCACACACATTGCTCATGCCGCTATGGCAGTCCGATGAGAGGTCCACAGTTCGGCCATTAACCGTCAACTTCTCTGTGATGCTCCATGTCCCTTCTTCGTAGCGAATCGCTGTGATCCCCTGCGATCGGAGCCACGGGCCATATTTTGCGGTGACGTGCTGACCTAGCTCCGGCTGCATTGGGACTGGCTTCGACATATACCAGACGGCAGCTCCAGCAAGGACAGCGACGGCGAGCAAAGCAATCCAGCGACTCCGACGCGTGGCCTTCACGGGGCCACGCGCCTCACCGCCGCGCTGTTGAACGAGACAAA
>NZ_CAJZAR010000010.1 GCF_914484835.1 Paraburkholderia tropica | reverse complement strand
GCAACCACGCCGGCGCCGACGGTACGGCCACCTTCGCGGATTGCGAAGCGCAGACCTTCTTCCATCGCGATCGGAGCGATCAGCTTCACCGTGATCGACACGTTGTCGCCCGGCATGACCATTTCCTTGTCCTTCGGCAGCTCGATCGAGCCCGTCACGTCCGTCGTACGGAAGTAGAACTGCGGACGGTAGTTGTTGAAGAACGGCGTGTGGCGGCCGCCTTCGTCCTTGCTCAGCACGTACACTTCAGCCGTGAAGTGCGTGTGCGGCGTGATCGAACCCGGCTTGGCCAGAACCTGGCCGCGCTCGACGTCTTCACGCTTCGTGCCGCGCAGCAGGATACCGACGTTGTCGCCTGCCTGACCCTGGTCGAGCAGCTTGCGGAACATTTCCACGCCCGTGCAGGTCGTCTTCACCGTCGGCTTGATACCGACGATTTCGATTTCTTCGCCGACCTTGACCAGGCCACGCTCGATACGACCCGTCACCACCGTGCCACGACCCGAGATCGAGAACACGTCTTCGACCGGCATCAGGAAGGCGCCGTCAACTGCGCGCTCCGGCGTCGGGATGTACGTGTCCAGCGCGTCGGCCAGGCTCATGATCGCCACTTCACCCAGCTCGCCCGTGTCGCCTTCCAGCGCCAGCTTGGCCGAACCCTTGACGATCGGCGTGTCGTCGCCCGGGAAGTCGTACTTCGACAGAAGCTCGCGCACTTCCATTTCGACCAGCTCGAGCAGCTCGGCGTCGTCGACCATGTCGCACTTGTTCAGGAAGACGATGATGTACGGAACGCCAACCTGACGCGCCAGCAGGATGTGCTCACGCGTTTGCGGCATCGGGCCGTCAGCAGCCGAGCAAACCAGGATCGCGCCGTCCATCTGTGCCGCGCCCGTGATCATGTTCTTCACATAGTCAGCGTGACCCGGGCAGTCGACGTGTGCGTAGTGGCGGTTAGCCGTTTCGTACTCGACGTGCGCGGTGTTGATGGTAATACCACGTGCCTTTTCTTCCGGTGCCGCGTCGATCTGGTCGTAAGCCTTGGCTTCGCCGCCGAACTTCTTGGTCAGAACCGTCGTGATAGCTGCCGTCAGCGTGGTCTTGCCGTGGTCAACGTGACCGATCGTGCCGACGTTGACGTGCGGCTTGGTCCGTTCGAATTTACCTTTTGCCATGTTTCTCTTCTTTCAAAAAAGTGGTGAATCGGTGACTGGGCGATGCGAACCGGACCC
>NZ_CAJZAR010000009.1 GCF_914484835.1 Paraburkholderia tropica | reverse complement strand
GGCGGTGGCGGCGGCGGCGGTGGCGGCTCCAGCGGTTGCGGCTGCGGCAGCGGCGGTCACGGCGGACCGTCGGGCGGACCTTCAGGTGGACCTTCGGGCGGCTTCGGCGGCGGCTTTGGCGGCGGCTTTGGCGGCGGTTTCGGCGGAGGATTCGGAGGCGGATTCGGCAAAGGTGGACCGTCAGGCGGCCCGGGCGGCGGGTACGGCGGCGGACACGGTGGCGGCCATGGCGGCGGCAGTCATTGATCTCGCACGGCGGTGCGCAGACAGCGCCGCAGCCACCCCGAATTGGCGCGACGGCCGGTCGCGCCATTCCAGGCAGCAACGGCGGCGGTATTCCGGTCCCCCGGCCGGGAGCCGCCGCCGGTGGCCGGAAGCTGCGCATGACGCGTGTCTGCTGGCGACCCGGCCGCGCATTTCATGAGGCCTCAGCCGCTGGTGGCGCGCTGCGCCGCCAGCTCCCGTTACTATCTTCACTCCTCGACAATCGAGGATTTGGTCAGCTAGGCCCGGCATGAT
>NZ_CAJZAR010000008.1 GCF_914484835.1 Paraburkholderia tropica | reverse complement strand
GCGGCACGCTGCGCGCCGCCACGGCGCAGCCGGGCCAGCCGCGCCCCGGCACGACCGTGGAAGCGCGCTTCGTCTGGGACACGCTCTGCACGGGCGCGAGCGCCGACCCGGCCGCCGCCCCGACCTCCCTTCCGAATTCAGCCTGGGACGCCCGCTCATGACCCTGCGCATCCTGCTCGTCGACGATCACGCCGTGGTGCGCCAGGGCGTGCGCCAGCTGCTGATCGACCGCGGCATCGCCACCGAAGTGATCGAAGCGCAAACCGGCAGCGAGGCGCTCGTCGCGCTCGCGCGCCACGCCTGCGACGTGGTCCTGCTCGACATCTCGCTGCCCGACATGAGCGGCATCGAAGTGCTCAAGCGCGCGAAGAAAAAGGCGCCGCGCGTGCCGGTGTTGATGTTCTCGATGTATCGCGAGGATCAATACGCGGTGCGCGCGCTGAAGGCCGGCGCGTCGGGCTATCTGTCCAAGACCGTGGATGCCGCGCAGATGACGGCCGCGATCCAGCAGGTCGCGAGCGGCCGCAAGTACGTGAGCCCGGCGATGGCCGAAGCGCTCGCCGACTACGTGCTGGTCGACGCCGAGCAGCTGCCGCACGAGAAGCTTTCGGACCGCGAGTACCAGACGCTCTGCATGCTCGCCTCAGGCAAGCGCCTGACCGACATCGCGCACACGCTCTCGCTTTCGGTGAAGACGGTGAGCGTCTACCGCACGCGCCTGCTCGAAAAGATGAAGCTCAACAACAACGCCGAGCTGACCTTCTACGCGATGAGCAATCAGCTCGTCGATCTCGCGCCGACCGCGAGCTTCTGAGCGGCGCGGATTCGCCATCGAGGTGCGGCGGCGGCTTGCCGCACCCCGCGCTCACCGCGCCCGCCGCACGCCTCCACGTTCCAGCGCGCACAGCCGCACTCAGGCAGGCTTCTCGCCATAAGCCCTTGATTCAGTAATGAATTCGCCGATTCGCCGATGCCCCGGCAAGGATCGCGCGCGCCCGCGACCGTTTGCGGCGGAATCGACCGCGTCTTCGGGCGGCTTCTGAGCCGCTTCCGACCCGATTGAGCAGGTTCCGACACCGCAATCGGATAAAATTACAGGTTTCCCCGACATACGGCACGCGGGCGCGATCCCATCCGATCGGCGCCCCGCGCGTTCTACCTGGAGTTCCCCGCCAAATGTCCCTCTTTCGCAAGAAGAACGTCGAACACATGCTGAAGGCGAGCGCGCAGGGCGCCGGCCTGAAGAAGGCCCTCGGCGCTCTGGACCTCACCTTCCTCGGCATCGGCGCGATCATCGGCACCGGCATTTTCGTGCTGACCGGCACCGGCGCCGTGCAGGCCGGCCCCGCGCTGATGGTCTCGTTCCTGATCGCCGCCGTGGCCTGCTGCTTCGCCGCGCTCTCGTACGCCGAATTCGCCTCGACGATTCCGGTCGCCGGCTCGATCTACACCTATTCGTACGCCACGCTCGGCGAGCTGATCGCGTGGATCATCGGCTGGGATCTGATGCTCGAATACGGCCTCGCCAGCTCGGCGGTCTCGGTCGGCTGGTCGGGCTATCTGCAGTCGCTGCTGGGCGGCTTCGGCGTGCATCTGCCCGCCGCGCTCACGGCCGCGCCGGGCGCGGTGCCGGGCGTGCACACGCTGTTCAACCTGCCCGCCTTCCTCGTGATGATGGGCATCACGGCGCTGCTCGCGATCGGCGTGCGCGAATCGACCCGCATCAACAACATCATGGTCGCGATCAAGGTCACGGTCGTGTTGCTCGTGATTGCCGTGGGCGCGTTCCACGTCACGCCCGAGAACTGGCATCCGTTCATGCCCAACGGCTGGAACGGCGTATTCGGCGCGGCCGCGGTGATGTTCTTCGCCTTCATCGGCTTCGATGCGGTCTCGTCGGCCGCCGAGGAAGTGAAAAATCCGAAGCGCGATCTGCCCGCCGGCATCATCGCCTCGCTGGCCGTCTGCGCGGTGCTCTACGTGGCGGTCGCGGCCGTGGTCACGGGCATCGTGCCGTCGGCGCAGTTCGCCAACATCGGCCACCCGGTCTCGTACGCGCTGCAGGTGGCGGGCCAGCCGTGGGTCGCGGGCTTCATCGATCTGGGCGCCGTGCTCGGCATGCTCACCGTGATTCTCGTGATGAGCTACGGCCAGACCCGCATCATCTACGCGATGTCGCGCGACGGCCTGCTGCCCGCAAAGCTCTCGAAGGTGCATCCGCGTTTCGCCACGCCGTTCTTCACGACCTGGCTCGTGGGCATCTTCTTCGGCCTGATCGGCGCGCTCGTGCCGCTGAACGTGCTCGCCGAGCTGATCAACATCGGCACGCTCGCCGCGTTCTCGATGGTGTCGATCGCCGTGCTCGTGCTGCGCAAGACGCATCCGCATCTGCCGCGCGCGTTCCGCTGCCCCGGCGTGCCGGTGGTGCCGATCCTCGCCGTCGGCTCGTGCCTGTTCCTGATGCTGAACCTCGCGCGCGTCACGTGGATCGCGTTCGTCGTCTGGCTGCTGATCGGCATGGCGATTTACTTCGGCTACTCGCGCCGCCATTCGCGCCTCGCGCATCAGCCGCACGAACAGTAAGCACACGCGCTTCACGGCGCGCTTTCGCTGCGCTGCAACGGCCCGTTCCGGCTTGTCCGAACGGGCCGTTTTTCATGCGCGCGCACAAAACAGCCGCAGTGCAAAAAACGTCGAAAACATGCGGAAAATCGCTGAAAAACGCCGCGAATGGCGAGTAAAAGCCCGCGCAGCGTAAAACGGCAAAGTGTGCTTTACTGTGCCGAGCATCATCGCGTCAGCCAGTGGAACGGCAGTACAGCAGCAACGCATCGGCAACACAGCAGCAGCAACGCAGCACGCATCCCAGACACTGAACAACACAGCACCAGCCGGACCCTCGTCCCCGCTTTCGTCCTGGCCGCGCGCGCCGAATCCGCGCCGCGCGGCAGGTGCGTCCTCGCACCCTTCGCGCTTTCTGGCGCGCCGGACGAAAGATCGCAGGCGGCATCGCGGGGCAAGTGGTGAATGCGGGGCCAGGCCGGTATCCGATCCTCACCGAGTGTGGAACCCGGGCGCGATGCGCGCGCGTCGGTCCGGGGCGAAAGGAGACAGTTCATGGCGATCAGCCTCAGCCTCACGGTCAACGGCCAGCCCGTGACCGCCGAGATCGAACCTCATACGCTTCTGGTCCAGTTCCTGCGCGAGCAGCGGCGCCTCACCGGCACGCACGTCGGCTGCGACACGGCCCAATGCGGCGCCTGCACCGTGCATCTGAACGGCCGCGCGGTCAAATCGTGCAACACGCTCGCCGTGCAGTGCGACGGCATGAACGTGACGACCATCGAAGGCCTCGCCGCCAACGGCGCGATGCATCCGATGCAGGCCGCCTTCCGCGACTGCCACGGCCTGCAATGCGGCTTCTGCACGCCCGGCATGGTGATGAGCGCGGTGGCGCTCGCGGACTCGTGTCCGGGCCTCACCGAAGCGGACGTGCGCGCGAACCTCGACGGCAATCTGTGCCGCTGCACGGGCTATCACAACATCGTGAAGGCCGTGGTCCAGGGCGCCGCAGCGATGCAGGCCGCGGAGCAAGGCGCCGCGCAACCCGCCACCGCTTCGGCGGCTTGACGAGGGAGGCCGCCATGAACGCACCCGACTCCCAGCCGCGCATGATCGGCGCCTCGGTGAAGCGCAAGGAAGACTATCGCTTCCTCACCGGCGCGGGCCAGTACACCGACGACGTCGTCCTTCCCCAGCAGACTTACGCCGTGTTCGTGCGCTCGCCGCACGCGCACGCGCGCATCCGCAGCATCGATACGAGCGCCGCGAAAGCCGCGCCCGGCGTGGTGGCCGTGTTCACCGGCGCGGACGTGGCCGCCGCCAGCGTGGGCGGCCTGCCCTGCGGCTGGCTGATCCACAGCATCGACGGCTCGCCGATGCACGAGCCGCCGCATCCCGTGATCGCGCACGAGAAGGCGCTGCACGTGGGCGACCAGGTCGCGCTCGTGATCGCCGAATCGTTGAAGGAGGCGAAGGACGCCGCCGAACTCATCGATGTCGATTACGAGGAGCTGCCCGCCATCGTCGACACGGCCCGCGCCGCCGACGATGGCCAGCCGCTCGTGCACGACAGCGTGCCGAACAACACCTGCTACACCTGGGGCCACGGCGACAAGGCGGCCACCGACGCCGCCTTCGCCCAGGCCGCGCACGTCACCACGCTCGACATCGTCAACAACCGGCTGGTGCCGAACGCGATCGAGCCGCGCGCCGTCAACGCGAGCTACGCGCAGCACGACGACAGCTACACGGTCTACGTGGCGAACCAGAATCCGCACGTCGAGCGTCTGCTGATGGCCGCGTTCGTGCTCGGGCTGCCGGAAACGAAGCTGCGCATCGTCGCGCCCGACGTGGGCGGCGGCTTCGGCTCGAAGATCTTCCTCTACGCCGAGGACGTGGCGCTCACGTGGGCCTCGAAGCAGATCCGCCGTCCGGTGAAATGGACCGCCGAGCGCAGCGAGTCCTTCGTCTCCGACGCGCACGGCCGCGATCATGTGACGAAGGCCGAACTCGCGCTCGACAAGGACGGCAAGTTCCTCGCGATGCGCGTGCACACCACGGCGAACATGGGCGCGTACCTCTCGACCTTCGCGTCGAGCGTGCCGACCATCCTCTACGCCACGCTGCTCGCGGGCCAGTACGCCACGCCCGCGATCTACGCGGAGGTGAAGGCCGTGTTCACGAACACGGTGCCGGTCGACGCGTATCGCGGCGCGGGCCGCCCCGAGGCGACCTACGTGGTCGAGCGTCTGGTCGAGACCGCCGCGCGCGAGATGCAGATCGATCCCGCCGACATCCGCCGCCGCAACTTCATCACGAGCTTCCCGTACGCCACGCCCGTGGGCCTCACCTACGACACCGGCGACTACGAAGCCTGCCTCTCGCGCGCGCTGGAAATCGCCGACGTGAAGGGCTTCCCCGCGCGGCGCGACGCATCGAAGGCGCAAGGCAAACTGCGCGGCCTCGGCTACTCGTGCTACATCGAGGCGTGCGGCCTCGCGCCGTCGAACATCGCGGGCGCGCTCGGCGCGCGCGCGGGCCTGTTCGAAGCGGGCGAAATCCGCGTGAATCCGACCGGCTCGGTGACGGTGTTCACCGGCTCGCACAGCCACGGCCAGGGGCACGAGACGACCTTCGCGCAAGTGGTCGCCGACCGCCTCGGCGTGCCGATCGAGCAGATCGAAATCGTGCACGGCGACACCGCGCGCATTCCGTTCGGCATGGGCACGTACGGCTCGCGCTCGATTGCCGTGGGCGGCTCGGCGATCATGAAGGCGCTCGACAAGATCGAGGCAAAAGCGAAGAAGATCGCGGCGCACATGCTCGAAGCGGGCGTGGAAGACATCGAATTCGCCGACGGCGTGTTCCGCGTCGCGGGCACCGACCGCAGCAAGACCTTCGCCGAAATCTCGCTCGCGGCCTACGTGCCGCACAACTATCCGCTGGAGACGCTCGAACCGGGGCTCGACGAAAGCGCCTTCTACGACCCGACCAACTTCACCTATCCGTCGGGCGCGTATCTCTGCGAAGTGGAAGTCGATCCCGATACCGGCGAGACGCGCATCCAGCGCTTCACCGCCGTGGACGACTTCGGCAACGTCATCAATCCGATGATCGTCGAAGGCCAGGTGCATGGCGGGCTCGGCCAGGGCATCGGCCAGGCGATGCTCGAACGCTGCGTCTACGACACCGATAGCGGCCAGTTGCTCTCCGGCTCGTACATGGACTACGCGATGCCGCACGCGAGCGACGTGCCCTCGTTCAGCGTGGAGACCGCGAAAGGCACGCCCTGCACGCACAATCCGCTCGGCGTGAAGGGCTGCGGCGAGGCGGGCGCGATCGGCTCGCCGCCCGCCGTCATCAACGCGATTCTCGACGCGCTCGCGCCGCTCGGCGTGAAGGACCTGCAGATGCCCGCCACGCCGCATCGCGTGTGGCAGGCGATGCAGGCGGCTTCATCTTCCACGTCGCAGCAACCTTGAGCGGAGGCGCACCATGTACGCATTCGAATACCAGCGCGCGGGCGACGCGCAAGGCGCCGTGAAAGCCATCGCCGCCGACGCGGACGCCAAATTTCTCGCAGGCGGCCAAAGCCTGCTCGCGGCGATGAAGCTGCGGCTCGCGCAGCCGTCCACGCTCGTCGACGTCACGCGCATTCCCGAGCTGAAGACGATTCAGGTCGACGGCAAGGTGGTCAAGATCGGCGCGGCGGTTTGCCATGCCGACGTGGCCGCGAACGCGCAAGTCCAGAACGCGCTGCCGGGCCTCGCGCAACTGGCCGCGCATATCGGCGACCGCCAGGTGCGCGCGCTCGGCACGCTCGGCGGCTCGCTCGCCAACGACGATCCGGCCGCCGATTATCCCGCCGCCGTGCTCGGTCTCGGCGCGACGGTGGTGACGGACCGGCGACGCATCGCCGCCGACGACTTTTTCCTCGGCATGTACGAGACCGCACTCGAACCCGACGAGCTGATCGTGGCCGTCGAGTTTCCGGTGCCGGAACGTTCGGCCTACGAAAAGTTTCGCAATCCGGCCTCGCACTTCGCGCTGACGGGCGTGTTCGTGGCGCAGTTCGCCACGGGCGTGCGCGTGGCCGTGACGGGCGCGGCGTCGTCGGTGTTTCGCGCGGCCGCGCTCGAAGCGGCGCTCACGGCGAGCTTCACGCCGCAAGCGGCGCGCGCGGTGACGATCGGCGCGGAGGGCTTGAACGCCGATCTGCACGCGAGCCCCGAATATCGGGCGCACCTGATCCCGGTGCTCGCGGCGCGCGCGGTGACGAAGGCGCTCGCGTAGTTGCGCGATCAGTTGCGCGATCAGTTGCGCGACTAATTGCGCGATTAGGCGCATCAACCGCATCGGCGTCCGTTCGCGCGAAGTCGTGCGCGAACGGACGCGGGTGTTTCGTCGCCATCACGGAAATCGCACGCGCAGTCAAAGGCCCGCCATGCTCCCCGCCACCATCGACGACACGCTCGCGCAACTCGAAGCGCAGGGCTATTTCGCGAGCCGCGAACTGGCCACGGCGCTCTTTCTCGCGCTCAAGATGCAGCGCCCGCTCTTTCTCGAAGGCGAGCCGGGCGTGGGCAAGACCGAGCTGGCGAAAGCCGCCGCCGCGCTCTCGGGCACGACGCTGCTGCGCCTGCAATGCTACGAAGGTCTCGACACGGCGAGCGCGCTCTACGAATGGGACTATCCGCGTCAGATCATGGCGCTGCGCCTCGCCGAAGCCGCGGGCGAAACGCCGCGCAGCGACACGCTCTATCGCGACGAATTCCTGCTCAAGCGCCCGCTGCTACAGGCGCTCCAGGCCGATCCGCATCATCCCGGCGCGCGCCGCGTGCTGCTGATCGACGAAATCGACCGCGCCGACGAACCGTTCGAAGCCTTCCTGCTGGAGCTTCTTTCGGACTTCCAGGTATCGATCCCCGAATACGGCACGGTACGCGCGAGCGTGCCGCCGCT
>NZ_CAJZAR010000007.1:906-1115 GCF_914484835.1 Paraburkholderia tropica | reverse complement strand
GCGCTCGCGCCGGCGGCCGTGCAGTCGATCGTCGTCGACGAAGAAAAGCACTCGATGGACGTCGTGGTCGACGAAAGCGAGCTCGCGGTCGCCATTGGCCGTAGCGGCCAGAACGTGCGTCTCGCCAGCGAACTGACCGGCTGGCAGATCAACATCATGACGCCGGACGAATCCGCGCAGAAGCAGAATCAGGAGCGCACGGTGCTGCG
>NZ_CAJZAR010000007.1:180-896 GCF_914484835.1 Paraburkholderia tropica | reverse complement strand
CTCGCGCAGCATGAAGTTCACACCCGCGACGAGCTCGCAGAGCTGGCCGTGGACGAACTGGTCGAAATGACGGGAATGGAAGAGGACGCCGCCAAGGCGTTGATCATGAAGGCACGTGAGCACTGGTTCCAGTGATTTCTGGGGCGCGATGCCCCAGGACACGATCCGGTGCGCGACGAGCAGGAAGCGACCATGACCCACTGAACTGAACGCGGCGGAGCCTTGCAGGATGCGAGGCGCCGAAGGCCGCATGACCCGATGTCAACCGCAAGGAATCGGTCCTTGCATTAAGAGGAATGAATGGCGAGTAACAACGTAGCCCAATTTGCCGCGGAACTGAAAATGCCTGCAGGCGTGCTGCTGGAGCAGCTGCAGGCAGCGGGCGTCCAGAAAGCGAGCGAGACCGATACCTTGTCGGAGACCGACAAGGCGCGTCTGCTCGACCACTTGCGCAAGTCGCACGGTTCGACCGACGCGGACAAGCGCAAGATCACGCTGACGAAACGGCATACGTCGGAGATCAAGCAGTCCGATTCGACGGGTAAGGCACGCACCATTCAGGTCGAGGTGCGCAAGAAGCGCACGTTCGTCCGCCGCGACGAGTCCGCCGAACAGGCGGAGGCATCGAATCATGCCGCCGACGCAGCAGTCGCCGCCGAAGAGGCGGAACTGCAGCGCCGCGAGGAAGAAGCGCGCCGCGAGGCCGAGCTGCTCGA
>NZ_CAJZAR010000007.1:0-170 GCF_914484835.1 Paraburkholderia tropica | reverse complement strand
CGAGCGTCGCCGCGCCGAGGAAGAAGCAGACAAGAAAAAGGCAGTGGCGGAAGCCGCCGCGCGTGAGCTCGCCGCTCAAGCCGTGGCTGCGCAGCGCAATGCCGAAGCGGAATCGAAGGAAGTGAAACAGCAGCAGGACCAGCAAGACGAACAGCGCGCCGCCGCCGAGC
>NZ_CAJZAR010000006.1:212-667 GCF_914484835.1 Paraburkholderia tropica | reverse complement strand
CGTGCGTTCGGGGCGCGTGATCCAGATCAGCGCGATCAGCGCGATAAAGATCACCGACGAAATCCAGAACAGGTCGTTCACGCCAAGCTGCGCGGCCTGCTGCGTCACCATGCGGTCGAACAGGCCATGCGACTGCGACGGATCGAGGCCGACCGCGTTCTGCATCTGCTGCATCGACTGATTGAAGACCGGATTCGTCGGCGTGGCCTGCTCGGTGAGGCGCGCGTGATGGAAGATCGTGCGATGGTCCCACGCGGTCTCGAAGATCGAGGTGCCGATACCGCCGCACATGATCCGCACGAAGTTCGACAGACCCGACGCCGCCGGAATGCGGTTGCCCGGCAGACCGGAGAGCGTGATCGAGACGAGCGGAATGAAGAGGCCCGCCATGCCGATACCCTGAATCAGCGTGGGCAGCGTCAGCGCCCAGGTGTCCACGCCGGTCGTGTACTGCG
>NZ_CAJZAR010000006.1:0-202 GCF_914484835.1 Paraburkholderia tropica | reverse complement strand
CAGCACGAGATTGCCGAAGTAGAGCCCGTAGCCCACCGACAGTGCGATCGTGCCGCCCGTGAAGTTGCGCCGCGCGAACAGCGACAGGTCGACGACCGGGTGATCGGCGGTCAGCTCCCAGATCACGAAGAACGCGAACGCGATCACGGCCGTGAGCGCGAGCACGACGATCGTCGTGGACGAGAACCAGTCGAGGTCCTTG
>NZ_CAJZAR010000005.1:367-488 GCF_914484835.1 Paraburkholderia tropica | reverse complement strand
AAGCGCTCACACTTGTCGGCTGTAATAAAGACAGACTCAGGGGTCTGTAGCTCAGTCGGTTAGAGCACCGTCTTGATAAGGCGGGGGTCGATGGTTCGAATCCATCCAGACCCACCACTTT
>NZ_CAJZAR010000005.1:0-357 GCF_914484835.1 Paraburkholderia tropica | reverse complement strand
GGGGGATTAGCTCAGCTGGGAGAGCACCTGCTTTGCAAGCAGGGGGTCGTCGGTTCGATCCCGTCATCCTCCACCAATCCTCAATGCACAGCGTTCTGCTGAAGTTCAGCAGAGCATTTCGCATTGGCGATTGAGCCAGTCAGAGCGATGTGAGTAAAACCATATCGGCTGTCGTTCTTTAACAATCAGGAAGAAGTAGTAAAGAGATTCATCTGAAACACACTTAGAGATGGGTGTGGAGTAAGTGAATCAGGGTTGTGATTGTATCAATGTATTTTTAAGTGATCGAAAGATTGCCTTGAAATACGGCGCAACACGAATACTCAACCTGTAGCGAGTGCGTCTTGTAAAAGACAC
>NZ_CAJZAR010000004.1 GCF_914484835.1 Paraburkholderia tropica | reverse complement strand
CGTTTTCCGACCTATTACGCGTGCGACTCGGGAACAGACACAATGCCGCTGCGTGACTCGAACAGTGAAGACAAACCGTCGCTCGACAAATGCTGTTCGAGCCGAGCGACAAGCGACACCAGATGCAGCGCCACCGATTCCGGCAGGCCCGCTTGCTTCACTTTAGCCGCGCTCGCAGCCGCAACGAAATCCTTGAGGCAAGCGCTGTCCGGGAGTGTGCAGAGCAGTTGAAATGCCGCGTGTCGCTCCGGCTCGGTCAATTCGACACCAGACAGCTTGCCGAGATAATCCGTTAGCCATTGCGACGCTTCTTTTTCGATCTTGTCCATGTTTCTCGTATCCTGCTTTCCGTTCAATCAGCCGTTCTGGGCTGAATCTCTTTGCCTTCGGTGTAAGCGCGGCCTCGCGCCTGCGCACAAGCTCGATGCGCCGGATTCACGCCATCGAGCCGCACAAAATCATCCGACTTCACAACCCGCTTGCACAAGCGGCAACGCGGCTTCGCCTTGATTACTTCGGGATTCCAGTTGCCTTGTGCCATCGCAGGGTTTTCCTAGATGCTGTTGCCAGCGATCAGCCGTGCCGCGCACCTGAGCGCAACGGCCTCATAGCGGGAACGATTGCCGAAAAGCTCCGCGTCTGTGCGGGCCATCGCCCGCAGCATCAATCCGAGACGGTATGCGTCGTCGCTCATGCTCTTTTCCGTTGGCTATTGCCCGGCGCCAGAACCGCGAATCGCGGCTAGTTCGGCATCGGTAAGACGCAGCGCGTCGTATTGGACCGCGTCGCTCACCGGCGCGATCGACTGGCTGCCGCCAGGATGACCCGACTCCCAGGCCTTCACAAGCTCCTCAGACTCATCGGTTGCAGCGAGCTCCGCTATCGGCTTCCCAACTGGCGAGAACCGAAGCGATGCGAGTAAAACCTCGTCCGTCTCACGCTGATCCATGATTCACAACCTCCCGTGTTTTTCCCTTGCGGAGAACGCCCGCAGCTTTGCGACACCGCAGGGCGCCCACAAGTATTTATGACGTGCGCCGTATTTTATAGCCACAATAGTGACTTGTCACGTCATCTTTGTGAAAAGACGAGCCGCAGCCCGAGCACAAATGAAACGAGCCAGCAAGTTGCTGGCTCGTTTCATTTCGATCGACGTTTTCC
>NZ_CAJZAR010000003.1 GCF_914484835.1 Paraburkholderia tropica | reverse complement strand
CGTAATAGGTCGGAAAACGGAAAAGCGCTCATGAAAATCTCGTTGCACGGCGGCGGCAGAGTCTCGATGGCCGCGCCTCAACAGAAGTGGTTCGGGGATTCACCCGAGGTCGCACAACATGCCAGGTTCGCGGGGCAGGACATGACGGCAATCACTGATGATGCAGGCGCGTTCGATCTTCTGTATCTCGGCTATGTGACCAGAGGGTTTCAAACCATCGAAGCGGCGAAAGCAGCAGCACCCGAATTTGCACGCCAAGTATTCGCACACCTGTCGAGCCTGATCGACGGCTAACCATCGGAAAACGCTCGCGCAGACTTGAAAGTCACACCATGAAGAAAATCGAAATTGCAGGCGATTTTATTTGGCAGCTACTGAAGGAATTGAGTTTTGTGCAATGCATTTTGCTTGGACTCATCGTCAGTGCGCTGTTTTACCTGATGTGGAGCGGAGGCGCGATGCTGGGCGGCTCGCTTCCGCTTTGGGCAATGGCCGCTGGCGTTGCGGGATTGGCCGTGGTCATGTTGGGAGCCGTCCGCATGGGGCACGCAAAAACCGGGCTACTTGGGGTGTTAGTCGTTTGCGCTTTCATGCTGCAACTCGGTTCCGCGAATGTACTAGCTCCTGACGCCACGGAGCATGTACATATCGGACCGTCGCGTTTGTTAAGTCTGGAGACTTTGACTCAGATGATCGCATGGCTGCTCGCGGTCGGCTCGATGCTCGCGGGTTTCATCGTGGGTGCTGCATACGTTGTTTGGTCGCGGGAACGTCGCCGAGAGCGACTTGCTGCCAAGGCCAGCGCCTAATCAATCGGAAAGCATGAGCTACGTCCTGAACAAGCGTGCGCAGCGGATGCTTGAGCAAGCGGGAGCGGATGCTGTTGGCGATGACTTTGTTTCGTTCAACTGCGTCACGATTCCGCTGTCCAGCAAAGCATGCAAGGAACTGAACGAACAGGCCAACGCCGACCCGGACACGTTGCCGGATCGCGAATAGGAAAACGCGGCTAGGCCGCACAGGGAAACAGGAGAATCAAATGGTTTTGCAAGCGCTTTGGGTGGCCGTTGTGCTCATGCTCACATTCCAGTCGATGTTGTTCATCATGTCGTCCGCGCCGTCGATGAAAGCGGCATACGCGGATAGTTGGCGCAAGACGGGCAAGGTCATCGCGCATCTGTTCCAAATCCAGAGCGGTCCTGAGCAATGGATCGGTGTTGCCGCGTTCGGCACCATCGGTCTCTTCGTGGTTATCTCGGCGGCACTCGATATCGCAGCGCGTTTCGCCCACTGACGTAACGGAAAACCACATGACCAAAACTCTTTGTCTCGTTCAACAGGGCGGCGGTGAGGCGCGTGGCCCCGTGAAGGCCACGCGTCGGAGTCGCTGGATTGCTTTGCTCACCGTCGCTGTCCTTGCTGG
>NZ_CAJZAR010000002.1:404-181153 GCF_914484835.1 Paraburkholderia tropica | reverse complement strand
CCCCGCACAGGGGCAACACTTGCATACCGACACGAAATCAAGAAAAGGCCAACAACACCGCAAAACCAATCAACTCAACGCGGGGATCACCTCCCCAACACACGTCCCAAACCCCACCCGATACCCCGCCCCCTGACACCACCCAGCCAGCGTCAACACATCCCCATCCTCAATAAACCCACGCGTGCCGCCACCCTTCAACGCCAAAGGATTCTTCGCGTTCCAGGTAATCTCCAGCAAGCTCCCAAACGAATCCGCCGTAGGCCCGGAAATGGTCCCGGAACCCATCAAATCACCGACCCGGGTGTTACACCCGCCCACCGTATGATGCGCAAGCTGCTGCGCCATGCTCCAATACATGTGCCGGAAATTCGTCCGCGAAATCGTCGTCGCCTCGCCCGCCCCGGCAGGCCGCAACATCACTTCCAGCTCGATATCGAAAGCATGCTCCCCGCCATGCCGCAAATACTCCAGCGGCTGCGGCTCCTGCACCGGCTGCGCCACCCGGAACGGCTCCAGCGCATCGAGCGTCACGATCCACGGTGAAATCGTCGTCGCGAAACCCTTCGAATTGAATGGCCCGAGCGGCACATATTCCCACTGCTGAATGTCGCGCGCGCTCCAGTCGTTGAGCAGCACCATGCCGAAAATATGCGCCTCGGCGCTCTCACACGCGATCGGCTCGCCCAGCGCGTTGCCGCGCCCGATCACGAATCCCGTCTCCAGTTCGATATCGAGCTTGCGGCACGCGCCGAACACCGGCCGATCCTGATCCGGCGACTTCAACTGCCCGTTCGGACGACGCACCGGCGTGCCGCTCACCACCACCGACGACGCGCGCCCGTTATACCCGATCGGCATCTCCGACCAGTTCGGCAGCAACGCATTCTTCGGATCCCGAAACATCGATCCCACATTCGTCGCGTGCTCCTTCGACGAATAAAAATCGGTATAGCCCGGAATCGACACTGGCAAATGCAGCTTCGCATCCGCGAGCTTCACGAGCGCACGCGATCGCAACGCCGCGTCGTCGCGCAAGGCGGCGGTTTCGCGCGAAAGCAGCGAGGAAAGCTGCACGCGCACGCTGCGCCACACATCGCGGCCCAGTTCGATGAAGTCGTTGAGCGCGCCGCGCGCGAACACATTCGCTTGCGCCGAGGCCGGAGAACCCGGCGTTCCCGGCGTTCCCGGCAAGCGCAGCACGCCCGCGTCATACAGCGCCGCGAGGTCGATCACCGAGTCGCCGATCGCCACGCCCGCGCGCGGCGTCACGTTCTGCGCGGTGCTGAACACGCCGAACGGCAGGTTCTGGATCGGGAAATCGCACGCGGCGTCGTTGGCGGATTCGACCCAGCTCTTGCGGCGCGGATCGAGCGTCGCGCGCAGGTCGTCGGGAAGGGGTTGGCTGCTCATTGCTGCTCCGGGTTGAAATGTTTCGCGAGGCCTTGCCAGCACTCGTAGTAATGCGCCTGCAGCTGCGCCGTTTCGAGCGCGAAGCGCGTCGGCCGGATCAGCGTGCGGGTCTCGAACATGAACGCCATCGTGTCGCCGACCTTGTGCGGTTTCGTCGTATCGGCGTTCGAGGCTTTTTCGAAGGTCTCGGCGTCGGGGCCGTGGCCCGACATGCAGTTGTGCAGGCTCGATCCGCCCGGCACGAAGCCCTCGGCCTTCGCGTCGTACGCGCCGTGCACGAGCCCCATGAACTCGCTCGCGACGTTGCGGTGATACCAGGGCGGACGGAAGGTGTTCTCGGCCGCGAGCCAGCGCGGCGGGAAGATCACGAAGTCGATCGCATCGACGCCCGGCGTGTCGGTCGGCGCGTGCAGCACGAGGAAGATCGACGGATCGGGATGGTCGTAGCTGATCGAGCCGATCGTATTGAAGTGGCGCAGATCGTATTTGTACGGCGCGTAGTTGCCGTGCCAGGCCACCACGTCGAGCGGCGAATGGCCGATGTCGGCGCGCCAGAGCTGGCCGTTGAGCTTGGTGACGAGTTCGAACCGCCCTTCGCGGTCTTCGTAGGCCGCGTGCGGCGTGAGGAAATCGCGCGGATTCGCGAGGCCGTTCGAGCCGATCACGCCCAGATCCGGCAGACGCAGCAGCGCGCCGAAGTTTTCGCAGATATAGCCGCGCGCCGTGCCGTCCGGCAGATCGACCGTGAAGCGCACGCCGCGCGGAATCACGGCGATTTCGAACGGCTCGATGTCGAGCTTGCCCATTTCCGTGCGGATCGACAGGCGGCCTTCCTGCGGCACGATCAGCAGTTCGCCATCGGTATTGAAGAAGAAGCGGTCCGTCATCGCGCGGTTGGCCGCGTAGAGATGGATCGCGCAGCCACTCATCGACGCCGCCGAGCCATTGCCCGCCATCGTCACCCAGCCGTCGATGAAGTCGGTCGGCTCAGCCGGCATCGGCAGCGGGTCCCAGCGCAGCTGGTTGGGCGGCGTGGGCGGCACGTCGTTGAAATCGGCGACGAGGCGCGCGGCACCGCCGATGCTGTCATTCGTGCTCGCGCGCGCCGCCAGCGGCGTGAACGGCTGATGCACCGCGCCCGGTCGGATCCGATAGAACCACGTGCGGCGGTTGTGCGAGCGCGGCGCTGTGAAGGCCGTGCCCGAGAGCTGCTCGGCGTACAGGCCGTAGGCGCAGCGCTGCGGCGAGTTCTGCCCGTCGGGCAGCGCGCCGGGCAGCGCCTCGGTCGCGAACTCGTTGGCGAAACCGCTCATGTAGCCGTCGGTCGCGGCGCGGCTGGGCGCGGCGTGGCGCAAGGGTGCGTTCATCACTGTCTCCATGTTCTGCGTGCGGGTGCGTCTTCAGCATAGACGCGCGCCGGCACGCCGGCTTTCGGTTGATCGGGCTTGGCGCGTCGGCTTTCTCCGACAGAACCCGTCGCGCGATTTACGAATAGTAAAACGGATTATGATTAGTGAAATTCAACGTAAACCCTGAGAACGGGCTGAAAGCGCCGCAAAGCCTCTGCCGCGTGGATATCGTTATCACCAATCCATGCATGCCGCGGGCCGCCAGACTGCTAACATCGAGTCATGCGGCCCCGAGGCCGCCTGCGTAAACATTTCATTTCGAGACGCCCTCTCTTTTCGTCGCCATGCTTGCTCCCACCATTCCCGCGCTTGTCGCCCGCGCCGCCGACCACCCTTTTCTCGGCGAGCATCTGGCGATGGGGACCGGCGCGCACAGCGCCGTCGCCGTCGCCCACCGGCGCGGCGTGGAGCTGCTGAGCGCGTACGAACCGATCTACGACATCAGCGTGCACGGTGGCGCGCAATGTCTCACGGCGGATCTGGCGCAGGCCTCGCGTTTCGGCGACGAGCTCGGTTATCAGGCCGTGACGCTGCGCGAGGTCGACGGCAAGGTCGGGCCCTACGATCCGTTTTCCGATTCGCTCGACGATCCCGAACTGGTCGCGCTCGACCGCTGCGTGCGCGCGCTGCACACGATCAACTTTCTCGGCTCGCAACAGCATGGGCTGCTGTTTCTGCGCGTGCACGAGCGCCTGCTCAAGAGCGTGAAATACGATCACGGACGCCATTTCTCGAACGTGCTGGTGTCGTTCGGGCTGAATCCGGGACGCGTGGTGATCGAGTTGCCGGCGGCGGCGGTCGCGCACCGCACGTTCGTCGGCTATCTGACGCAGAGTTATCAGCGCTATGGCTTCAAGGTGGCCGGGAATCTGCCGAATGCGGGCCAGATTCTTTCGGTGTCCGACATGGCGCGGCTCGATTTCGTGAAGATGGATGCGAGTTCGGCCTTGCGCGATTCGATGGTCAAGCCGCTCGTGAGCTACGCGGCACGCCTGCGCATTCCGCTGATCTTCAACCGCGTGGTCGATGCCGCGCAGTTCGAGCAGTTGCAGCAGTACGACGTGCGCTTCGTGCAAGGGCCCGTGTTCACCGCGCAGGACAGCGCCGCCTGATACGTTGCGCCATGAAAAACGCCGCGCTTTCTTGCGAAGGCGCGGCGTTTTTTATGCGTCGTTGTGCGTGTCGGAAATGCAGCCTAGAGGCTGATCGGCTCCTGCTCCAGTTCCACGCCGAAACGCGCGAGCACGTCGTGGCGGATCGCCTGGGCCAATTCGAGAATGTCCGCGCCGGTCGCGCCGCCACGGTTCACGAGCACCAGCGCCTGGCGCTCGTGCACGGCCGCCTCGCGCAGCGCGCGCCCTTTCCAGCCGCATTGGTCGATCAGCCAGCCCGCCGCGAGCTTCACGCGCCCATCGGCTTGCGCATAGGACACGACGCCCGGCTCGCGCATGACGAGCGCGTCGAACTGCTCGCCCTCGATCACGGGATTCTTGAAGAAGCTGCCCGCGTTGCCGAGCACGAGCGGATCGGGCAGCTTGGCGCGGCGCACCGCCACCACGGCGTCGAACACGTCCTGCGCGCACTGCGCTTCGCTCAGGCCGCGCTGCGCGATCTCGCGCGCGAGATCGGCGTAACCGGCGTTCGGCCGCCACGCTTTCGGCAAGCGGAAGGTCACGGCCGTGATCACGAAGCGGTCGCGGCCTTCGCGCTTGAAGAAGCTGTCGCGATAGCCGAACTCGCACGCGGCGGCGTCGAATTCGTACGGCGTGCCGGTTTCCATTTCGATCGCGCGCACCATCGCGCAGCGATCGCCCATTTCGAGCCCGTAGGCGCCGATGTTCTGGATCGGCGCGGCGCCTACCGTGCCGGGAATCAGCGCGAGATTTTCGAGTCCGGGCATGCCCGCTGCGAGCGTCCACGCGACGAAATCGTGCCAGTTCTCGCCGGCGGCGGCTTCGACGTACCAGGCTTCGTCGTCCTCATGGACGACGCGCTTGCCCGCCAGCCCGACCAGCAGCACGAGGCCATCGAAGTCGCGCGTGAGCACAATATTGCTGCCGCCGCCCAGCACGAGCGTGCGCAAGCCCTCGGCGCGCGAATCGCGCACGGCGGCGATGAAATCGGCCTCGCTTTCGACGCGGCACGCGTAACGCGCGCGCACGTCGAAACCGAACGTGTTGTGCGCGCGCAGCGGATAAGCGGCGGCGAACCACACGCTGTTGCGCGGGGACGGATCAGCAGGCAAGGCGGAAGCGGACATCGCGGAAGAACGGAGACGGAAAGACGGACGGAGGACGCGGGCCAGGTCACAGCGCGGACAGGAACACGGGCCAAACCACGGGCCGCCGCGCAACCTTGGGCAAACACGATGACGCCGGTAAAATGGCGTCGGTCCGTGATTATAGCGAGTGCGCGCGACGCCGCCGGAAAACGCCGGTGCGGCCCGCCCGCGCAGCGCCACTCGCACTTTTGGGAGAAAGCAATGCCATCGTTTGACGTCGTCAGCGAAGCCAACATGATCGAAGTGAAGAACGCGATCGAGCAATCCAACAAGGAGATCTCCACGCGCTTCGACTTCAAGGGCTCGGATTCGCGCGTCGAGCAGAAGGAACGCGAACTGACCGCGTACGCCGACGACGATTTCAAGCTCGGCCAGGTCAAGGACGTGCTGCTGTCGAAAATGGCCAAGCGCAATGTGGACGTGCGTTTTCTCGACTACGGCAAGATCGAGAAAATCGGCGGCGACAAGGTCAAGCAGGTCATCACCGTGAAGAAGGGTGTCTCGGGCGACCTGGCGAAGAAGATCGTGCGCCTCGTGAAGGACAGCAAGATCAAGGTGCAGGCGAGCATTCAGGGCGACGCCGTGCGCGTGAACGGCACCAAGCGCGACGACCTGCAAAGCGTGATCGCCATGCTGCGCAAGGACGTGACCGACACGCCGCTCGACTTCAACAACTTCCGCGACTGATCCTGACCGACTGAATCCCTCGCGATCTTTCGTTCGGCGGGCGCGGCGCGGGCTTATTGCTCACGCCGCGCCCGTTTGCTATTTCTCCGCGCACTGCGCTTTTTCAGCCTGCATCAGCCGCTCAATCGGGCTTGAACAGCAGCGGCATCATCACCTCGCCCGTTTCCAGCAGCGTCTTGAGGTTCGAGAGGATCAGCGGCCAGCCGCCCGATACCGCCTCGATGAACTTCGAACCCGGCCGCGCCATGCGATGCGTGACCGTGAGCTTCGCCACGTCGTCCTGCGCGACGATTTCCATCGTGCACAGCGAGTCGCCTTCCGCGTTCAGATCGGGGCGAAACAGGTTGCGCCAGCGGATCACCAGACGATACGGCGGCTCGGACTCGACGATCTCGCCCGAGTCGGCGATGCGCCCGTCGGCGAAACGCAGCTGCCACGGCGAACCCGGCTGCCAGTCGCTTTCGGCGCGCACGCCGTGCCAGTAGCGCTGGGTGAATTCCGGGCTCGTGAGCGCCGTCCAGAGCGCCTGCGGCGTGGTGCGGATATAGGTGACGTAGACGAACACCGACTCCTGCGCGGCGTTCGTGCCGGGCTGCGCCGCGGCGCGGTCCTCATGGCTCATGACTGCCTCCTGACTTCGATTCCTGCGCGCTGTGCGGCGCGCGTTCCTCCAGCGAACGTTTGAGCTCGACGAGCGCGTCTACCCGCGTGCGCTCGAACTTGCCGATCCAGCGCGCGGCCATGTCGCCGATCGGCACCGGATTGATGAAATGGCGCTTCTCGCGCCCTTCGCGCCGGGCGACGACGAGATTCGCCGCCTCGAGCACGCCGAGATGCTTGGTGACCGCCTGGCGCGACATCGCCAGCCCCTCGCATAGCTGCGTGAGCGTCTGGCCGTTCTTCTCGTGCAGCCGGTCCAGCAACTGCCGGCGGCTCGCATCTGCGAGCGCGCGAAATACGGCGTCGTCGTTCATGGGTTTTAGTATGCAACCTCACGGTTGCATGTCAAGGCGAAAACGGCGCGAGCCGAAGTGGGACACGCACGACGTTCATCGTGCCCATCACGCTCATGCGCGCTTGCGCGCGGCCTTGCGGGCCACCGTGGCCACCGTGGCCGCCTTGGCCGCCTTGGCCGCCTTGGCCGCCTTGGCCGCCTTGGCCGCCTTGGCCGCCTTGCCCGCCGCCGCGCGGCCGGCCGGCTCGCTCGCGAACGCTTCTGTGCCCGCGACCACGGGAAGCTTGCGCGGCCTGCCGCCCTTGCGCCCGTTCTCGCGCGCAGCGGCGGCCTTGGCGGGCGAGGTGACCGAGCCCATCTGGCGCGCCAGATCGCGCATCCAGAGCTTCGTGCCGTAGACGCCGCTCAGCAGTCCCGGCGCCCACACCGACTCGTCCAGACGCGGAAAGTAGATCGACTGCCCGCCGCTCCAGATCTCGACTTCGGCAAGCTGGGCCGGCGTGGGCGCAGGTTCGAGCATCCGCAGGTCCTGAATGAGCGCGATGGGCACGGCGAGATCTACGCCGTTCGCGAACGACACTTCGAGCTTGTGATGCGCGCGGCTGTACCGCGCGGCGACCGCGACCGGACTCTCCTGTGCCGCCCGCGTTGCGGCGTCGAACTGCTCGCGGCCGATGGCCCCGTTACCCACGGGCTCCCGCTTGCTACGCTCCCTGCTGCTGGCCATGTTTGCGTTCTCCACGTTTCGATGCGTTGCCATTCCCGGCACAGGCGCGCGACTTCGGGTTCGATCGCTTGCGCGAGGCGCGCCACTTCACGCTCGCCGAGCGCGAAGCGCTCACGCAGCGCCAGCGGTCCGAGCGGGCAATTGAGGTTGAACACACACGAGCCTTGCGGACTCTCGACATGAACATGCGCGGGCCGATGATCGTTCGAAAAGATCACGACGCGGGCGCCGGATACGCGAAGCAGTGTGGGCATGGCTCGACATTAACCTAACGTTGGGTTTCTGGGGCGCCGCGCCGCCGGTATTCCGTGCGTTCTCTTGCACTGGATCAACGCTGAGCAGCAGCGCGGTCGACAACACAGCATAACCACGCGCGCCGCGCCGGAAACCTCATCCGAATGGCCAGGCAAAGCCGAAACGTGGCAGCACGCGCGCGCACAAGCCCACAGACCGACGAAAAGAAAGCGGCGCCTGAGCGCCGCTTTCGCGTCTGCCGCAAACAACCGTCAATCGAGCCTGAACTGCCCCACCGCTTCCGCGAGCCGCACCGCCTGGCTGCGCAACGCGGACGCCGCCGCCGTCGACTGCTCGACCAGCGCCGCGTTCTGCTGGACCATTTCGTCGAGCTGGCTCACGGCGCGGTTCACTTCCTGAATGCCGCGCGTCTGCTCGCCGGCCGCGTTCGTCACCTCGGAGATGATGGTCGTCACGTTCGCGACGTTCGCCACGATTTCGTCCATCGTTTCGCCCGCGCGGCGCACGAGTTGCGAGCCGGAATTCACGCTCGTCACCGTCGATTCGATCAGCGCCTTGATCTCGCGCGCGGCCTGCGCGCTGCGCTGCGCGAGGCTGCGCACCTCGCCCGCGACCACCGCGAAACCGCGTCCCTGCTCGCCCGCGCGCGCGGCTTCCACCGCCGCGTTGAGCGCCAGGATGTTGGTCTGGAATGCGATGCCGTCGATCACGCCGATGATGTCGGCGATCTTCACCGAAGCCTTCTCGATCGCGCCCATCGTATCGACGACGTCGTTGATCACCGCGCCGCCGCGCGACGCCACCACCGACGCCGAGTTGGCCGTCACGTCCGCCTGCTGCGCCGCGTTGGCCGACTGGCCGACCGTCGCCGTGATTTCCTCCATCGACGCGGCCGTTTCTTCAAGGCTCGCCGCCGCCGATTCGGTGCGGCCCGATAGATCGACGTTGCCCGCCGCGATCTCGTCGCTGGCCGTGCGCACCGACTCGCTCGCGTCGCGGATATGGCGCATCACCTCGCGCAATTTGTCCATGAAGGCGTTGAACGAGCGCGCGATCTGCGCCACTTCGTCGTCGCCCGTGGCGGGCAGGCGCTGCGTGAGATCGCCCTCGCCCGCGCTGATCGCGTCCATCGCGTCGCGAATGCGCGAAAGGCGCTGGAACGACACGGCCGTGACCGCGCCCACCACCAGCGCCGCCACCACGCCCACCACCACCAGCGCGATCAGCGAGGCCGTGAGCAGCGAGCGCATGCCCGCCGTGGCTTCGCTGCGGTCGAGCGCGACGATCAGGCGCCAGTCGGTGCCCGGAATCGGCTGTGCGCGCATCAGCTTGGCGTCGCCGCCCACGTCGATGGCGAGCGGCCGCGCCGACTTGCCAGACGAAGCGGACGAAGCCATCGACGCCAGCGTGTCGGCCGTCAGTTCCGGCGCGAGGTCGGTCGCCGGCTTGAGCGTGAGCTTCGCGTCGTTGTGCGCGACGATCTGGCCCGAACTGTCCACCAGCATGCCGAAGCTCGCGGGCGTCGGATGGATCGACTGCACGTTCGACACCACGTCGTCCATGGCGACGTCGCCGGAAATCACGCCCTTCACCTGGCCGTCGCGGATCACGGGCGCCGCGAACGCCACCACCAGCTTGCCGGTGCCCACGTCGACGTAAGGCGGCGTCAGCACGCCCTTGCCCGCCGCGACCGCCTGCTTGTACCAGGGACGGCCGGTCGGGTCGTAGTCGGGCGGAATGCCAGTCGGATCGGAGAACTTGGCGGTCTTGTCGGCATAGCCCACATAGACGTTGGTGAAGCCGCCCGCCGCCGCGACCTGCTTGAGCGCCGCCGACGGATCGGGCTGGAGCACGGCGTCCTGCAGCGAGTCGATCATGCGCGCGTGGGTCGCCGCCCATTCGCCGATGCCTTCGGCGTGACTGGCCGCGACGGCCGCAAGCGTGGCGTCGATCGAATCCTTGTTATGCGAGTTGGCGACGGTGTAATCGAGTGCGGTGTTGGCCGCGAGCGCCACGACGACGATGGAAACGCATAGCGCGACGATGCGCGCGCGAATGGTGGAGAACATGTGGGGGATCGCCGGGGAAGAGGTGATTCGGACCGCGAGTACGTATGGCAATAGAAAAATGACATACGGGTTTACGGCCCGCCGGCAGACGACTTAAGGCGCTTTTATGGTGCAAATGCGCATAAAATGCAGTCAAACGTCAGACAAATGCGCGTAACTGATCAGACGACACGACAGGAAAATGCGCAGTGACTCACAACTCCGACATCTTGCGCGAGCGGCACGCCGCGCTTCCCTCGCGGCGCGTGCCCAATACAACTTCAATACGACTCCAATACCGCTTCGCGAACGGCTTATTCGCTCGCGGCGGCGGCCTTCTTCTTTTTATCGCCGATACGGCTTTCGGTGCCATTCATCAGCTTCGTGATGTTGGCGCGGTGACGCCAGAACAGCAGCGCGCTCATCGCGAGAATCGCGAGCGCGATCACGTGCGGGCCGAACAGGAAGACGTAGAAGATCGGCGCGAACAGCGCGGCGGCCAGCGCTGCCAGCGACGAATACCGCGTGAAGAACGCGACGATCAGCCAGGTGAGCAGCGTCAGGCCGCCGAGCAGCGGATTGATCGCGAGCAGCACGCCCGCGGCCGTCGCCACGCCCTTGCCGCCCTTGAAGCGGAAGAACACCGGATACAGATGGCCGAGGAACACGGCAATGGCGGCGAGCGCGACGGCCGTGTCGTCCAGACCGAAACGCGGGCCGAAACGCACCGTGAGCCAGACCGCGAGCCAGCCCTTGAACGCGTCGCCGATCAGCGTGAGGATCGCGGCCTTTTTGTTGCCGCTACGCAGCACATTGGTCGCGCCCGGATTGCCGGAGCCGTAGGAGCGCGGATCGTCGAGGCCCATGAAGGCGCTCACGATCACCGCGAACGAAACCGAACCGATCAGATAAGCCAGAACGGCGACGAACAGGTTGTACATGCACGAAACCCGAAGTAATTGAAACGAAGCGTGAGACGAAGCGCGACGCGGCGCGCGGCCAGCCGGGGATGCCGGCAAGCGATGCGCCGCGTCGGCGAACGCGCCATTCTACCGAAGCGCGGGCGCGCCTTGACGGCGCACCAGGGTAATCAGGGAACGTACCGTCGCGCGCGCGGCGCGGCGGACCTTCGCGTTGGACTTTATTCGACGCTCGCGCACTGCACCGGCTTCGCGTCGAGCAGCGAGGTCAGCACGGCCGGCGCGAGACTCACCAGATAGCCGCGTTTGCCGCCGTTGAGCCAGATTTCGTCGAAATCGAGAATCGTCGATTCGACGTAGACCGGCATGCGCTTTTTGGTGCCGAATGGCGAGGTGCCGCCCACCAGATAGCCCGAGTGACGATTCGCGACTTCGGGCTTGCAGGGCTCGACGCGCTTGGCGCCGATCTGCCGCGCGAGATTCTTGGTCGACACCTTGCGGTCGCCGTGCATGAGGACGATGAGCGGCTTCGCGTTCTCGTCCTCCATCACGAGCGTCTTGACGACGCGGTGCTCGTCCACGCCGAGCTGGCGCGCGGACTCGCCCGTGCCGCCATGCTCGACATACTCGTAGGGATGCTCGCCGAACGCGACGCCCGCGCGGCGCAGCATCTGCGTGGCGGGCGTTTCGGAGACGTGTTTCGATTTGCTCATGGCGCGCATTGTAATGCGCGTGGCGGGTGGTCCGCGCGCTCGCGGTCAGCCGCGCGGATGATGCATCTGATGCAGCAGGCGCAGACGCTCGCGCGCGACGTGCGTGTAAATCTGCGTGGTGGAGATGTCGCTGTGGCCGAGCAGCATCTGCACCACGCGCAGATCGGCGCCGTGATTGAGCAGGTGCGTGGCGAACGCGTGGCGCAGCGTGTGCGGCGACAGCGGCGCGTGTACGCCCGCGTTCAGCGCGTGACGCTTGATGATGTGCCAGAACTGCTGGCGCGTCATGCCTTCGGCGCGCGCGGTCACGAACAGCGCGTCGGCCGGGCGCGGGCCGAGCAGCGCGGGCCGCGACTCGCGCAGGTAACGCGTGAGCCACGCCGACGCCTCTTCGCCGAACGGCACGAGGCGCTCCTTCGAGCCCTTGCCCATCACGCGCACGACGCCTTCGTTCAGGCCCACTTCCACGGTCTTGAGCGTGACGAGTTCGGTCACGCGCAGCCCGCTCGCGTACATCAGTTCGAGCATCGTGCGATCGCGCAGGCCGAGCGGCGTGGCCACGTCGGGCGCGTTCAGCAGCGCTTCGACCTGGGCTTCGGTCAGCGTGGTGGGAAAGCGCGGCGGCTGTTTCGCCGAGCGCACGCGCACGGTCGGATCGACGCTCAGGCGCCGCTCGCGCAGCGCCCAGCCGTAGTAGCGCCGGAACACCGAGAGACGCCGGTTCGCCGATGTCGATTTGTCGTCCTTGCGGCGCGCGCTGTAGGCGTGGATATCGTCTTCGTGCACGCCGTCGAGACCGTGCGGACGCGCGCGCGCGAGCCATTCGGCGAACAGGCGCAGATCGCGCCGGTAAGCGTCGAGCGTGTTGCGCGAGAGACCGTGTTCGAGCCACATGGCATCGCAGAACGTGTCGATCGCGAGCAGGCTCGTGGCGAGCGTTTCGGCGGCGGCGGCGGAAAGCGGCGCATTTTCGTCGATGGCGTCGATGGCGTCGATGGCGTCGATTGCATCGAAGCGCTCGACGTCTGCATCGTCGAGCGCGGCGAGGTCTTGCTCGTCGTCCTCGAAATCGGCGTCGGGTTCGTGCGCGTCGTCGTGCGCGGGGGTGTTCGTCATCGGATCCTTACGCCTTCGTGGGCGAGCAGCCAGCGTTTGACGTCGCGGAAAAAACCGTCGCCGCCATGGTGATTGAAGCCGCCGATACCGCCCGCCGCGACCACGCGATGGCACGGGATCACGATCGGCAAATAGTTCGAGCCGCACGCCTGCCCCACCGCGCGCGCGCTGATGCTGCCGATGCGCTGCGCCAGTTCGCCGTAGGTCAGCACGCTGCCCGCCCCGATCGCGCAGATGCCGTCCCAGACGCGGCGCTGGAACGCCGTGCCGGGCGATGCGAGCGGCAGATCGAAGGACGCGGACGCGTCGTCGAGATAGCGCGCGATCTGCGCGGCGGCGCGTTCGGCGAGTTCGGAATCGGGCGCGAAGCCCGGCGTCGAACCCGGCAGATAGTGGATTTCGCGCACGCCGTCCGCAGCCGTGACGATGCCGACCTTACCGAACGGCGCGTCGATCACCGCGTTGTAGACGCGCGGCGCGAGCTTGCGCAAAGCCTGCGGGCTCGGCGCGCGCGCGGGTACGTCAGCGGGCACGTGAGCTGCGGCGCGCATCGCCGCGTCTTCCGCGTCGTCCCACAGCGAATAGCTTGCCGATGCGCCGGCCAATGTTTTCGTCATCGCCGCTCTCCTTGAATCGTCACCTTCGTCGGCGCGATCATGCCGCTTCCAGCGCCCATTGCACATGCTCGCGCACGATCGCCGATTCGTCCTGCAAGCGCGCGCGCAATGCGTCGACGATGGCCTCGCGGCGCGCGCGTGTTGCTTGCGCTTCGTCCGCACGCAGCGCATTGCCCATCGCCACCGCGATATTGCGCGACCAGCTTTCGTAGCCGATGCGCCGGATCGCGCTGCCCTGCATGCGCTCGTCGAATTGCTGGGCGCTCCAGCTAAACAGCTCGACGAGACTCGCGCGGTCGAGCCCGTGGCGCACGTCGAAATCGGCGACCGGCGCGGCCTGCGCGAACTTGTTCCAGGGACAGACAAGCTGGCAATCGTCGCAACCGTAGACACGATTGCCGATCAGCGGCCGCATGTCCAGCGGAATGCTGCCCTTCAATTCGATCGTCAGGTACGAGATGCAGCGGCGCGCATCGACGCGATACGGCCCGGTGATCGCGCCCGTCGGACACGCGCCGATGCAGCGCGTGCAACTGCCGCAATGCGCGCCCGGCGTTTCGGGGGCCGCGCTGGCCGGATCGTCGGCGTCGGTGGGCAGCGGCACATCGACGTAAATTTCGCCGAGAAAAAACAGCGAGCCCGCGTCGTGCTGGAGCAGCAGCGTGTGCTTGCCGCGCCAGCCGATGCCGGCTTTCTGCGCGAGTTCCACTTCGAGCACGGGCGCCGAATCGGTAAAGACGCGAAATCCGAATGCGCCGATCTCGGCCTCGATGCGCTCGGCGAGTTGCTGCAGACGCGCGCGCATCACCTTGTGATAGTCGCGGCCGCGCGCATAGATCGACACGACGGCGGCGTGCGGATCGGCGAGACGCGCGTGTTCGCGCAGACGCCAGTCGTCGTGGACGGCGTGCGGCGCTTGATGGTGTTCCGCGCCTTGCGAAGCACTTTCAGCAGGCTTACCTGCCGCGTGCTCCGCTGCATTCGCGGCGCTCGCCGCCATCGACGGATCGAGCGTCGCGGCCGGCAAATAGGCCATGCGGGCGGTGATGACACGTCGCGTACCGGCAACGAGCTCGGCGGGCCGTGCGCGTTTCATCCCATGTTTGGCCATATAATCCATCTCGCCGTGGCAGCCGGCTTCGAGCCACGCCGCAAGGCCCGCCTCGGCATGAGATAGGTCGGTGTCGCTGATACCGATCGCACCGAACCCCAGCTCGCGTCCCCATACGCGGATGCGCGTCGCGAGCGCGGCCAGCGCCGCCGCATCGAGCGTCGCGCCGGCGCCCTGCGGCGCAGTTTGCGCCGACTCTTGCGCCGCTGCTTGCGCCGACTCCTGCGCCTTGTCAGGCGCGCGCGCGGCCTTGGCGGCCAATGTCTGGTTCGAGGGGGAATGCGAGGGGTTCATCACGCCATTTTACGAGAATGCCCGACACGTCCGGTCACGACCACGCGAGCCTGCCCGCCGCTCCCGTTCTGCTCGAACGCCGTTTCGAGCTCGCGGATGAAAGCGCCACCGATGCGTTCGGCGCCCGTTTCGCGCACGCGCTCGACGCCGTGCGCGCCGCCAGCACGCAAGTTTCCCGCCCGCCTGCCGACAATACGGCTAACGCACCCAGCAACGCACAGATCAACGCGCCTGCACACGCCGTCAACGCGTTCGTCGGCCTGCACGTTCAGCTTCTCGGCGACCTCGGCGCGGGCAAGACTTCGCTCGTGCGCGCCTCGCTGCGCGCGCTCGGCCACAGCGGACGCGTGCGCAGTCCGACGTACACGCTCGTCGAACCCTACACGGTGGCGAGCGCAAGCGGGGAACTCCAGCTTTATCACTTCGATCTGTATCGTTTCAGCGACCCGGCCGAATGGGCCGACGCCGGCTTCCGCGAATATTTCGCGCAAGGGGCGGTGTGTCTCGTCGAATGGCCGCAACGCGCGGGCGGCCTGCTCGGCGTGCCGGACCTGGTGTTCCAGCTCGAACCCGGCCCGGACGGCGAAGGCCGCGTGCTCACCGCGTACGCATACAGCGCATCAGGAAAGGCATGTCTAGAAAGATGTTAATCAAACCGTTCCGCTCGATCGAGTCCGCCGCCACCGCCACGCACAACTGGCGTCGCCGGCAGATTCTGAAGGCGGGCGCGTCCACGCTGGTGCTCGGCCTCGCGGCGCCGCGCCTCGCGTGGGCGACCTCGGTGATGGGCGTGCGCGTGTGGCCCGCGCGCGACTACACGCGCGTCACGATCGAATCCGATCAGGCGCTGACGACCACGCAGACGCTGCTGCAGAATCCCGACCGCCTCGTGGTCGATCTGAGCGGCCTCGACCTCGACGACGCGCTCAAGAATCTCGTCTCCAAGATCACGCCGAACGACCCGCAGATCCAGGCCGTGCGCGTCGGGCAGTATCAGCCGCACGTGGTGCGCATGGTGTTCGACCTGAAGGGCTCGGTGAAGCCGCAGGTCTTCACGCTGCAGCCGGTCGGCTCGTACAAGTACCGGCTCGTGTTCGACCTGTATCCGGCCGTCGCGCCCGATCCGCTCATGGATCTGCTCGCGCAGACCGAGCACAAGCAGCAGCAGCTCGACGCCCACGAGGCGATGCGCCAGAACGCGCCGCCCGCGCCGTCCACGCTCGCGGGTCCGAACACGCCGCGCCACGACAACAGCGAAGACTTCTTCCAGCGCTACGCGCAGAACGAAGGCGGCGCGCCGTCCGCTCCTGCCGCGCCGCGTCCCGTGCCGCCGGTGCCGCCGGCGGTCGTCGTCAAGCCGAAGCCCGCGCCGAAGCCGCCCGTCGTCGCCCAGACCGACGACGATGCCGACAAGGACGACGACAACTACGGCTTCACCGCGCCGAAGTCCGGCAAGGGCGGCACCACGCGCCTGCTCACGGTCGCGATCGACCCCGGCCACGGCGGCGAGGACCCCGGCGCGATCGGCGGCGGCGGCACCTACGAGAAGCACATCGCACTCGACATCGCCAAGCGCCTGCGCGCGAAGATCGACGCCCAGCCCAACATGCGCGCGATGATGACGCGCGACGCCGACTTCTTCGTACCGCTGAACGTGCGCGTGCAGAAGGCGCGCCGCGTGGGCGCCGACCTGTTCGTGTCGATTCACGCCGATGCGTTCACCACGCCCGCCGCGCGCGGCTCGTCGGTGTTCGCGCTCTCCGAGCACGGCGCGACCAGCGCGGCCGCGCGCTGGATGGCGAACAAGGAAAACTCGTCGGACCAGATCGGCGGCATCAACGTGAAGACGGCGGACGCCGCCGTGAACCGCGCGCTGTTCGACATGTCCACCACAGCGCAGATCCGCGACTCGCTGCGTTACGGCGGCTTCGTGCTCAACGAGGTGGGCGAGATCAACAAGCTGCACAAGGGCTCGGTCGAGCAGGCCGGGTTCGCGGTGCTCAAGGCGCCCGACATTCCGTCGATCCTCGTGGAAACCGCGTTCATCAGCAATCCCGAAGAAGAGCAGAAGCTCAACGACGAGGCCTATCGCGACAAGATGGCCAACGCGATCATGAAGGGCATCAAGCGCTATTTCGCGGCCAATCCGCCGCTCGCGAAAAACCGCATGACCTGATTAATCGAAGCGCCATATGTGAAAACGCCGCGCCCTCCTTTCGGAGGCGCGGCGTTTTTCTTTGCGACGCCTGACTCGCGCTGACCGGCTTACGTCCGCGCCGCCACCAGACGCTGCCGGACCCAGCCGCCGAACACGTTCACGGCAAGACCCGCCATCACGAGCGCGGCGCCGCCGATCTGCGCGCCCGTGAGACGCTCGCCGAGCAGCAGCGCGGCCGCCGCGAGCCCGACGATCGGCACGAGCAGCGAGAACGGCGCGACCTGGCTGGCCGGATACTTCGAGAGCAGGCGGCTCCAGAGGCTGTAGCCGAGGATCGTCGCGATGAACGCGAGATAGACGATCGCGCCGATCGACGTCATGCCGATGCCTTCGAGCGCGGTTTCGATGCGCTGCGGCCCTTCCATGAAATACGAAAGCACGAGGAACGGCAGCGGCGGAATCAGGCTCGCCCACACCACGAGGCCGACCAGATCCACCTTGCCCACCTTCTTCGTGACGATATTGCCGAGCGCCCACATGCAGGCCGCGCACAGCGTGAGGATGAAACCCGCCGCCGTCATGGTCTGCGCGCCCACGCCCGCCGCCGCCGTCGATTGCAGGCCGATCAGCGCGAGCCCGCCCGCCGCGATCAAGAGGCCGATGACGTTCTGCGCGCGAAAGCGCTCGCCGAGGAACATGGCCGCGAACACCAGCGTGAAGAACGCCTGCGCCTGCAGCACGACCGAGGCGAGCCCGGCGGGCATGCCCACATACATCGCCGTGAAGAGGAACGCGAACTGGCCGAACGAAATGGTCGCGCCGTAAGCGAGCAGCCAGCGCAGCGGCAGTTTCGGACGCTTCACGAACAGGATCGCCGGGAACGCCGCCAGCATGAAGCGCAGCGCGCCGAGCAGCAGCGGCGGCACGCCATGCAGACCCACCTTGATCACGACGAAATTCACGCCCCACGCGAGCACCACTACCAGCGCCAGCAACAAATCCTTCGGCGACATCTCTCTGGCTCCCTCTATTGTTCTGTCGAATCTGCAAGTTTAGCGGCTGCGGCGCTCGCGCGCCCAGCCGGTCAAATTGTGCCGATGCCGCCGGAGCACGCGTCACGCGCCCGACGGACACCCCACAGAGGCCTTCGCGCTTGCCGACACACCGCCGGAGCGGGCGTTAGAATGGGCGCCAGTCCGCGCGCGCAGCGCCGCGCTTTTGCCGCGTCTTTGCCCCGCTGCCGCCGCATCGCCCCCACTCATTCGTACCGTACGGCTCATCAAGGAAGCGTCCATGTCCTCATCGATCAAAGCGGTCCTCAAGCCTCATCAGCGCGACATCGGCAACCTGTACGTGCGCCGCGTGCTGCCCGCCATGGCCGCGCGGCTCGTCGGCCCGTTCATCTTCTTCGACCACATGGGCCCGGCCACGCTCGCGCCCGGCGCGGGCGTCGACGTGCGTCCGCATCCGCATATCGGCCTCGCGACCGTCACCTATCTCTACGACGGCGCGCTGATGCACCGCGACAGCCTCGGCTCGAAGCAGAAGATCCTGCCCGGCGACGTCAACTGGATGACCGCGGGCCGCGGCATCGTCCACTCCGAGCGCACGCCCGACGAAAACCGCGCCACCGGCCTCACGATGCACGGCATCCAGACGTGGGTTGCGCTGCCGCTCGATCACGAGGACGTCGAACCCTCGTTCTTCCACCACGAAGCCGCGACGCTGCCCGAAATCGAGCGCAACGGCGTGACGCTGCGCGTGATCGCGGGCACGGCGTTCGGCGCGACCTCGCCGGTCGAGACCTTCTCCGGCACGCTTTACGTGGCCGCCGACTTTGCGCCCGGCAGCGCCATCGCGCTCGAACCGGAGCACGAGGAGCGCGGCGTGTATCTGGTCGAAGGCGATCTCTCGATCGACGGCACGCCGCTCGATCAGCACAGCATGGCCGTGCTGGTGCCGGGCGAGACCGTCACGCTCGCGAGCGCGAACGGCGCTCGCGTGATGCTGCTCGGCGGCGAAAAGCTCGAAGGCGAACGCTTCATCGAGTGGAACTTCGTCGCCAGCTCGCGCGAAAAGATCGACGCCGCGAAGGCCGCGTGGACGCGTCAGGAAATGGGGCAGGTGCCCGGCGAAACCGAATGGATTCCGCTGCCCGAGAAAAAACCCGCGCACTGAGACGCGATTGAGCCGCGATCGAGCCGCGCACTGAGTCCGTTGAAGCGCGGCGATTCGCCCCCATCTACACGCGTGACAGCCAATTCCCAACGAGGACGCAATGGATACCACTCTGGCCACTTTTGAAAGAGACGTGATCGAAGCGTCGGCGCTCGCGCCGGTGCTGGTCGACTTCTGGGCGCCGTGGTGCGGCCCGTGCAAGTCGCTCGGCCCGATGCTCGAAAAACTCGAAGCCGAATACGCGGGCAAGTGGCGGCTCGTGAAAGTGAACGTCGACGAAAACCAGGAGCTGGCCGCGCATTTTCAGGTGCGCAGCATTCCGCACGTCGTCGCGTTCGCCGACCGCCAGGCCGTCGACCAGTTCATCGGCGTGTTGCCTGAAGGCCAGTTGCGCGAGTTCATCGACCGGCTGATTCCCGATTCGGCGCAGGCCGCGCGCCAGATCGCGCAGCAGGCCATCGAGGAAGGCCGCCGCGAGGACGCCTATGAAGCGCTCCAGGCCGCGCTCGCCTACGACCCCGGCTTCGACGACGCGCGCATGGATCTGATCGAGCTGCTGCTCGCCGACAACCGCGCCGACGAGGCGCGCAACGAAGTCGATCTGCTCTCGCCCAAGACCACGCAGGGCATCGACGCGCGGTTCAACGCGCTGAAGACGCGTCTCGACGCGCTCGACGCCGCCGCCGACCTGCCGCCCACCGACGCGCTCGATGCGCGCGTGGCGAGCCACCCGGACGATTTGGAAGCGCGTTTCGACCTCGCGAGCGCGCTGATCGCGCGGCGCAAGTACGCGGGCGCGCTCGAGCATCTGCTGGAAATCGTGAAACGCGACCGGACGTTCCGCGAGGACATCGGCCGCAAGACGATGCTGTCGGTGTTCGATCTGGCCGCGCATCAGCCGCAGCTGGTGAGCGAATGGCGGCGCAAGTTGAGCGCGACGTTGAATTGAGCGTGCTGGCTGGCGCTTGAGTACGCCGATGAAAGAGGAAACGCCACGGGAGACCGTGGCGTTTTTTTATGGCGAATGAATCCTTAAAACAGGGACGATCGTCCTTAAAACGAGGATTCATCCATTCAAATCCCTATAATGAGGATAGTCATCCCTATTTCGAGGATTCACCGTGAGTCTCGCCGATTTCCTCTTCACGCCGGGCATGCAGCGCGTGCTGGGCGCCACGCTGCTTCAGCCCGAGCGCAGTTTCACGCTCCAGGAACTGCTGCGTCTCGCGGACAGCGGGCGCGGCAGCGCGCAGAAACAGGTGGATCGTCTGGTCGAGGCCGGCGTGCTGCGCGAAGAGGCGCGGCGCGGCAGACAACGCAGCATCCGCGCGAATACCGACTTCGTGCTGTATCCCGAATTGCTCGGCATCGCGCGCAAGTCGTTTGCCGTAGTGGAGCCGCTGAAAGAAGCGCTCGCGCCGTTTGCCGGACAAATCGAATCGGCGTTCGTATTCGGCTCGGTGGCCAAGGGAACCGACGGCGGGCGCAGCGACATCGACGTGATCGTCGTCGGCAGCGCACCGCTGCTCGAAGTCGCCGAAGCGATGCATGCCGTCGAACAGGATTTGCTGCGCCCCATCAACTTTTCGTTGTACGAGCCGGGTGAATGGGCAGCGCTCGTGCAGTCAGATCCAGTCATGGCCCAGATCGCTCAGGGCCCGACTCTGACGATACTGTGATGACGCGCCCCATCGAATACGACAATCTCATCAAGACAAAAGCCTTCGAAGCTGTCGCCCCGACGCCCGGCGCCATCGCGGGTTTCCTGCGCAACGCCGCGGACTACCTCGCCACGGCGGAAAGTCTGGACCCCGAACGGCATTTGCAGATCTTCACGCTGGCTTACGAGGGGTATTTCCAGTTGGTGCAGGCGACGCTGGAGTTGTATGAGGTGCGCACGCGTGAAGCCGGACGCAACCTCGCCATCCAGCGAGTCCCCACGTCACTGGGCGTGAGCGCGGCGGAATTTGCCTTCATCACGAAGGCTCATGAGCGGCGCAACGGCACCTCGTATGTGTCGCCGTTTCCGCCCGTATCGAAGGCCGAGGCCGCCGCCATGCTGGAGATCCTGCGCAAATACCTGCCGCTTGCTCGGGCGCTAACGGCCAGGCAGTAAAGACCGCTCAGCCCGCCGCCCGCGCATTCGCCTGATGCGCCAGCGTCCGCAGCACATACGCCGCTGCCGCAAAACCAAAGCTCGCCGTCACGCACACGCTCGAACCGAACCCCGCGCAGTTGAGCCCGACCGGCCCGTGATGCCCCGGCGAGGTCGTCACGTGTTCGGCTTCGCTGTCGACATCGCACACAGCGGCTTCGGGATAAATCAGCGGTTCGTCCGAATAGACCGCGCTCACCTTGAAGCGCGCCTTCGGCCCGCGCGGAAAGCCGTGATGCTTGCGCAACTGCCCGCGCACCTTCGACAGCAGCGGGTCCTGGATCGTCAGCGCGAGATCGTCGATGCGGATGCGCGTCGGGTCCAGCTGCCCACCCGCGCCGCCCACGGTGATCAGCGGCACGCGATGCTCCACGCACCACGCGATCAGCGCGGTCTTGGTGCGCACGCTGTCGATCGCGTCCACCACGTAGTCGAAACCGCCGCCCAGCAGCGCATCGAAATTCGACGGCTCGACGAAATCCTCGACGAGCCGCACGTCGCAGGCCGGATCGATCAGCTTGATGCGCTCGGCCATCGCCTCGACTTTCGGCTTGCCGTAGTTGCCGTCGAGCGCGTGGATCTGGCGGTTGGTGTTGCTTTCGGCGACGTTGTCGAGGTCGATCAGCGTGAGCGTGCCGATGGCGCTGCGCGCGAGCGCCTCCGCCACCCACGAGCCCACGCCGCCGATGCCGATCACGGCAACGTGCGCGCGCTCGAACGCATCGAGCGCGGGTGCGCCGTAAAGCCGCGCCACGCCGCCGAAGCGGCGGGCCCGGTCCGCAACATCGGCGGCGGGGCTCGCGGTAAGATCGTCGGGGCCGGCGGCGCCGGCGACAGGGGTAATCGGGTGACTGGACATGGCGGTAGGAATCGTAAGCGGACCGGGCGCGCTGTCCCGGTCCTCGCGAGACCCGTATTTTGCCTGATCGCGCCGGACCCGGCCGGACGCGGCCGCATCGGTCCGCGTTCATCGCCGCCGTGGGCAGGCCGCCGAGCCGCCGTTCGCGGCCCTGGTTTCGCCTCTTCGATATACTTGTTCGCACTGAAGCGTCCGCATAAAAAATGACCTCCCTCGCCGACCTCCGCAAGAACTATTCGCTCGGTTCGCTCGATGCCGCCGACGTCGATCCCGATCCCATCCGCCAGTTCCAGACCTGGTTCGCCCAGGCGCTCGACGCCAAGCTGCCCGAGCCGAACGCCATGACCGTCGCGACCGTCGACGCCCAGGGCCGTCCCGCCGCGCGCATCCTGCTGATCAAGGGCGTGGACGAGCGCGGCTTCGTGTTCTTCACGAACTACGAGAGCCGCAAGGGCCGCGAACTGGGCGCCAATCCGCACGCGGCGCTGCTGTTTCACTGGATCGAGCTTGAACGCCAGGTGCGCATCGAAGGCGCGGTCGAAAAGACCAGCGACGCCGAAAGCGAGGCATATTTCCAGTCGCGTCCGCTCGGTTCGCGCATCGGCGCCTGGGCGTCGGAGCAGAGCGCGGTGATCGAGAGCCGCGAGCAGCTCGAAGCGCGCGAGCGCGAGATCAGCGCGCAGTACGGCGAACAGCCGCCGCGTCCGCCGCACTGGGGCGGCTATCGCGTCGTGCCGACGGCGATCGAATTCTGGCAAGGCCGCCCGTCGCGGCTGCACGACCGCATCCGCTATGTGCGCGACAGCGCGGCCGACGCCTGGCGCATCGAGCGTCTCGCGCCGTAAGACGGCACACGCTTTACCGCTTTACATCGCTTTACAACGCTTCAAGCGCGCCGCCCACGCGGCGCCGTATCAGCCATATCCGCCGTACCCCGGCGCGGCGACCGACGCCGCCGCGCCGTCCCGTTTTGGCTTCATCGCTGGCATCGCAATTCGCTTTGGTCTTTGGGCTTCAATCGTTCATCGGACAGGGAGAAAAACGCATGTTCTGGGAGAAAAAACTCGCGCAATGGGTCGACGAAGTCCGCAACAAGGCCAACCTGCCCGCGCGGCTCGTGCTCTGGAGCGGCCAGCAGTACGACTTCGGGAATTTCGCCGCGCCGCAGGTCACGCTGAAGGTCAATAGCGCATCGGCGCTGCCGCTGCTGCTCGAACCGAGCCTCGACAATCTCGGCGAGGCCTACGTGAAGGGCAAGATCGACATCGAAGGCAAGCTCGCCGACATCATCAACATCAGCTATTCGCTCGCCCGCAACACGGTCACGAGCGCCAGCAAGCTCGCGCGCGTGCGCCGCTACTTCACGCACTCGAAGACGACCGACAAAAAGGCCATCCAGTATCACTACGACGTCTCGAACGAGTTCTACAAGCTGTGGCTCGACGAGAACATGGTTTATTCCTGCGCCTACTTCGAGAACGGCGACGAAGATCTCGCCACCGCGCAGCTCAAGAAGATCGACCACATCCTCACCAAGATCCAGTTGCAGCCGGGCCAGACGCTGCTCGACATCGGCTGCGGCTGGGGCGCGCTCGTGCTGCGCGCCGCGCAGAAGTTCGGCGCGCGCTGCGTGGGCGTGACGCTTTCGCAGAACCAGTTCGATCTCGCGACGCAGCGCGTGAAGGACGCGGGCCTGCAGGACCGCATCGAGATCCGCATGCAGGATTATCGCGACGTCACCGGGCAGTTCGACCGCATCACGAGCGTCGGCATGTTCGAGCATGTCGGGCGCAAGAATCTGCCCGGCTACTTCACGAAGGTGCGCGAACTGCTCGCCGACGACGGCGTCGCCATGAACCACGGCATCACCTCCAGCGACGCGGAAAGCGGCGAGACGGCGCTGGGCGGCGGCGAGTTCATCGACCGCTATGTGTTCCCCGACGGCGAGCTGCCGCACATCGGCCTCGCGCTCGAAGCGGCGCAGCGCGGCGGGCTGGAGGCGGTTGACGTGGAGAGCCTGCGCCGTCACTATGCGCACACGCTCGGACTTTGGGCGGACAATTTCGAGGCGCGCGCGCAGGAAGCGAAGCAGCTCGTCGACGACGAGAAGTTCCGCATCTGGCGCGTCTATCTGGCCGGCTGCGCGTACGCGTTCGAGCACGACGACGTATCGATCTACCAGATCGTCTGCCGCAAGGCCGGACGCAGCGCGACGACGCTGCCCTGGTCGCGCCGGTATATGTACGGGAAGCCGCTGTAGCACGCGGCGGCGGCACGGACGGCGCAGCGCTGGCCGTCCGCGTCCGCCCGGCGAACGGCGCCTTTCGCCACTCACTAGACAAGCATGAACGAACGCGACGACGGCCTTTTCGGCGCCCTGGAGAACGACGGTTCCGGCCTCGCGCCGCCTGATGGGTCGACTGCCGGATCGACGACGGGATCAAGCCACGCCGCGCGCGCGGTCCGCCCGCGTGAACGCCGCGTGGCGCGTACTTCGGACACCACGCCCGACGCCGCGCCGCAAACCGATCTGTTCGGCTTCGTGCCGCCCGAGCCGCCGCCGAAACGCGCGAAGGTCAGCGACGCGCCCACCGACCTCACTGAAGGCGAACACGCGCAGAAACCCAAACGCGCCAAACCCGCGCCCTCGCCGGAAACCGGCGACACCCCCGCCCCGAAGCGCCGCGCGCGCGGCGTGCTGCCCGCCGAACTCGCGCAGGACGTGCTCGACCTCGGCGCGGAACTGCCCGCGGGCGTGCGCCTCGGCACCTCGTCGTGGTCGTTTCCGGGCTGGCGCGGCCTCGTCTACGGCGACGACTACAGCAACTCGAAGCTCGCCCGCGACGGCCTCGCGGCCTACGGCGCGCATCCGCTGCTGCGCTCGGTGAGCATCGACCGCTCGTTCTACGCGCCGCTCACGGTCACCGACTATCTGCGCTACGCCCAGCAGGTGCCGGACCACTTCCGCTTCATCGTCAAGGCGCCCGCGCTCATCACCGATGCCAGCGTGCGCGGCGATCGCGGCGAGCCGGTCTCGGCCAATCCGTGCTTCCTGAACCCCGAACTGGCCGCGCGCGAATTCGTCGAGCCCTGCCTCGCGGGCCTCGGCGCGAAGGCCGGCGCGCTGGTGTTCCAGTTTCCGCCGCTGCCCGATCAATTGCTCGCCGATCCGGCCGTGTTCGTCGAGCGGCTCGCGGCATTCCTGGCCGCGTTGCCGCCCCTGCCCGCCCCCGCCGCCGATGCCGCGCCGGGCGACGCCACCTGCTACGCCGTCGAAATCCGCGACGGCATCCTGCTCACGCCGCGCTTCGTGCGCATGCTGCGCGCGGCGGGCGTGCGCTACTGCGTCGGCCTGCACGCGCGCATGCCCGACCCGCTGCGCCAGGCCGCCGCGCTCGCGCTGATGGACGGCGAAGCGCCCGCCGGTCCGCTGATCGTGCGCTGGAGCCTGCACAGCGGCTTCAAGTACGAGCAGGCGAAGGCGCGTTACGAGCCGTTCGACAAGCTCGTCGACGAAGACCCGCACACGCGCGACGCGCTCGCCGAACTCGCGGCGCGCTATGCGATCGCGGGCCAGCCGGTGCTGATCACGACCAACAACAAGGCCGAAGGCTCGGCGCCGCTGACCTGCCAGAAGCTCGCGCGCGCCATCGCCGACGAAGTGCAGCGGCTACGGGCCGAAGCCGCCGAAGCCGCCGAATCGGCCGAATCGGCCGAATCAGCAGACTCCGCCGCGCGATAAAAAACGGCGGACGCCGCGAAGCGTCCGCCGTTTTCATCGGCGATCCAACCCGAAGCGACAAGCGTTAATCCGCCTTGAGCCGATGCGCGAACTTCTGGCGGAATTTCGCGACCTTCGGCGCCACCACGAACGCGCAATAGCCCTGATTCGGATGCTGCGCGAAGTAGTTCTGGTGATACGCCTCGGCCGGGAAGTAGTTGCCGTCGAGCGGCAGCACCTGCGTGACGATCTTGCCGTCGTAGACGCCCTCGGCCGCCAGCTCGCGGATCGCCTGTTCGGCGATGTCGCGCTGTGCGTCCGAATGCGTGAAGACCACCGAGCGGTATTGCGTGCCGACGTCGTTGCCCTGACGGTTCAACTGGGTCGGATCGTGGATCGCGAAGAAAATATCGAGAATCTCGCGATAGCCGATCTTCGCGGGATCGAAATCGACCTTCACGACTTCCGCGTGGCCGGTTTCGCCGTCGCAGACCTGCTCGTAGGATGGGTTCGTGGTGTGGCCGCCCGCATAGCCCGACTCGACCGCGAGCACGCCGTCCACGCGCAGAAACACCGCTTCGAGGCACCAGAAACATCCGCCGCCGAGGGTGGCCGTTTCGACTGTCTGACTCATGCTGAACTCTCCTGTGATGGGACGCCGGCGCTGCGCCGCGCCTTCCTCGCGCGTCACGCGCGTCACGCCATTACGCCGCGCAATCCGCGGTAACCCGGCGCGCGCGTGGGTGTACAGCCTGCCGCGCGCCGCTTTTCGCTAAAATTGGGGCAATCCGCTGAAAATCCACATGACTTTGCTGATCGCCACCCATTACGCCGAAGGCGCGCAACGATGACACGCCGCGCCAATCCGCCCAATTTCGACGACGCCGCGTTCCGCCGCGCGCTCGGCCAGTTCGCGACCGGCGTCACGGTCATCACGACCCAGGCGCCCGACGGCTCGCTGATCGGCATCACCGCGAGCTCCTTCAACTCGGTCTCGCTGACGCCGCCGCTCGTGCTCTGGAGCCTCGCCACCCGTTCGGCGTCGATGCCGGTGTTCCGCAGCAACAGCCATTATGTGGTGAATGTGCTCGCGGCGTCGCAGCTCGACCTGTGCAAGCGCTTCGCCACCGTGAAGGGCGACCGCTTCGAAGGCGTCTCGCACGCGGCCGGCGACTCCGGCATGCCCGTGCTCGACGGCGCCATCGCCTGGTTCGAATGCCACAACCGCAGCCGCTACGACGAAGGCGACCACGTGATCTTCGTCGGCGAAGTCGAGCGCTGCGGCGTACGCGAGGATCTCGACGCCGCCTCGCCGCTGGTCTTCCACGGCGGCGGCTTCCATCGGCTGCAATCGCTGTAAGCGGATCGCAAGACCACTGCGCCGCGTCAACGCCAAGGGCCGCTCGAAGCGGCCCTTTTTACATCGGCGCGTGCAAAACCTTCAGACCGGCGCCGTCTTCTGCTCGTTGCGCTGCGCGATCAGATCGACGGGCACGCCCGCCTCCACCTTGAGCGTCGTGAGCACGATGTTCGAGCGGATGTCCATCACGCCGGGCGCCTTGTAGAGCTTGTTGAGCACGAAATCCGAGTAGTGCTTGAGGTTGTGCGCGAGCACCCGCAGCAGGTAGTGCGTCTCCCCTGTCACGACGTACGCCCCCACCACTTCCGGCCAGTCGCGCAGCGCCGTCACGAAGCGCTCGTGCCAGCTTTCCTGGTCGTTGCGCATCGAAACCTGCACGAAGGCTTCCATCTCGAAACCGAGGATCTCCCGGTTCAGGCAGGCGCGGTAACGCTCGACCACGCCTTGCTCCTCGAGCAGGCGCAGACGCCGCAAACACGCGGACGGCGACAGCGAAATACGTTCGGCCAGATCGAGATTGCTGATGCGGCCCTCGTTCTGTAGCACGGAGAGAATCCGGCAATCGGTAGCGTCGAGCGAGATAGCGTTCATATTTGGTCTCCTTTCCCGTCTTGTAACAAATTATGTGCCAAGAACTGTAGCTTGCGGCGTTTTTTTCGCAAGCACATTTCGCGGCGGGTTGCCTATCATTCGAAAAATAAAGAGACAACCTTGTCAGGAAGATGAACGACCTCTGGGACATTTCCCCGCCCATCCACCCCGCAACGCCCGTCTGGCCGGGCGATACGCCCGTGACCGTCGAGCGCGTCTGGCGCATGGAGGCGGGCTCGCCCGTGAACGTGGCGCGCGTCACGCTCTCGCCGCACACGGGCGCGCACACCGACGCCCCGCTGCATTACGATGCCGACGGCGCGCCCATCGGCGCGGTGGCGCTCGATACGTATATCGGCGCGTGCCGGGTGATTGATTGCGTGATCGACGGAAAAAACGCCACGCCACTCGTCCTGCCCGAACACGTGCAAGCCGCGCTGGACGGCATCCCGCCGCGCGTGCTGCTGCGCACTTACGCGCAAGCGCCGCTGGACCGCTGGGACAGCGCGTTCTGCGCGGTCGCGCCCGAGACCGTCGATCTGCTCGCCGCGCATGGCGTGCGGCTGATCGGCATCGATACGCCCTCGCTCGACCCTCAGGAATCGAAGACGATGGACGCGCATCAGCGCATCCGCGCGCATCGCATGGCGATCCTCGAAGGCGTGGTGCTCGACGCCGTGGCGCCCGGCGACTACGAACTGATCGCGCTGCCGCTCAAATTCGCGACGCTCGACGCCAGCCCTGTGCGCGCCGTGCTGCGCGCTTTGCCGACATCAGCGACATCAGCGACATCAGCGACATCGACCCAATCGGCCACCTGAATAACCTCCCCACCGAAACCGCATCGACAATGAACGACCGACACGCAGCCCTCGCGCTCGACCGCGCCGACCCGCTCGCGGCGCAGCGCGACCAGTTCGCGCTCGCGCCCGACACAATCTATCTCGACGGCAACTCGCTCGGCGTGCCGCCGAAAGCGAGCGCCGCGCGCGCCCAGGCCGTGATCGGCGGCGAATGGGGCGAAGGCCTGATCCGCAGCTGGAACACGGCGGGCTGGTTCGCGCTGCCGCGCCGCCTCGGCAACAAGCTCGCGCCGCTGATCGGCGCGGCCGAAGACGAGGTCGTGGTCACCGACACCATCTCGATCAATCTCTTCAAGGCGCTCTCCGCCGCGCTGCGCGTGCAGAACGCGCGCGATCCGAAGCGCCGCGTGATCGTCTCGGAGCGCTCGAATTTCCCGAGCGATCTGTATATCGCGCAAGGCCTGATCGAGCAGCTCGATCGCGGCTATGAACTGCGTCTCGTCGACGACCCGAGCGAGTTGCCCGCGGCGATCCGCGAGGACGTGGCCGTCGCCATGATCACGCACGTGAACTACCGCACCGGCGAAATGCACGACATGCGCGCGCTCACCGAGCACATCCACGCGCAAGGCGCGCTCGCGCTCTGGGACCTCGCGCATTCGGCGGGCGCGGTGCCCGTCGATCTGAATGGCGTGAACGCCGATTACGCCGTTGGTTGCACGTACAAGTATCTGAACGGCGGCCCCGGCTCGCCCGGTTTCGTGTGGGTGCCCAAGCGCAACCAGAACACCTTCTCGCAGCCGCTGTCGGGCTGGTGGGGGCACAAATCGCCGTTCGAAATGAATCCGCAATACCGTCCCGACGACGGCATCGGCCGCTATCTGTGCGGCACGCAGCCGATCATTTCGATGGCGCTCGTCGAATGCGGCCTCGACGTGTTCCTGCAAACGGGCATGGCGGCGATCCGCGAAAAATCGCTCGCGCTCACCGATCTCTTCATCGAACTGGTGGAAACGCGCTGCGCCGGTCTCGACCTCACGCTCGTCACGCCGCGCGAACATGCGCGCCGCGGCTCGCACGTGAGCTTCGAGCATCCGCACGGTTATGAAGTGATGCAGGCGCTGATCGCGCGCGGCGTGATCGGCGACTATCGCGAACCGCACGTGCTGCGCTTCGGCTTCACGCCGCTCTACATCGGTTACGCCGATGTCTGGGACGCCGTCGAAACGCTGCGCGACGTGCTCGCGACCGAGCAATGGCGCAAGCCGGAATTCGCCGCGCGCGGCGCGGTGACCTGACGCGGTGATTTGAGGAAAGCAAGATGAACGACCACATGCAGGTGCCGGGCGTGCCCGACGTAAGCGCCACGGCCGAAACCCACACCGATCAAGCCGCAAACGAGAACGCGCGCGGCGGCTGCCCGTTCGGCCATGGCGCAGCGAGCGGCGAGCCGCGCGGCGAAGGCTGGCACGACGCGCAACTCGACTTCTCGAAGTCGATGAGCTACGGCGACTACCTCGCGCTCGACGCCGTGCTGGGCGCGCAGCATCCGCTCTCGCCCGATCACAACGAGATGCTGTTCATCGTCCAGCATCAGACGAGCGAGTTGTGGATGAAGCTCGCGCTCTACGAACTGCGCGCCGCGCTCGCGAACGTGCATCGCGACGAGCTGCCGCCCGCGTTCAAGCAGCTTGCGCGCGTCTCGCGCATTCTCGAACAGCTGGTGCAGGCGTGGAACGTGTTGTCGACGCTGACGCCTTCGGAATACACGTCGATGCGGCCGTATCTGGGTGCCTCGTCGGGCTTCCAGTCGTATCAGTACCGCATGATCGAGTTTCTGCTCGGCAACAAGAACGCGCAGATGCTCAAGCCGCACGAGCATCGGCCCGAGATCTTCGAGCAGGTGAAGGCGACGCTCGACGCGCCCTCGTTCTACGACGAAGTGATCCGCCTGCTCGCGCGGCGCGGCTTCGCGATCGCGCCCGAGCGGCTCGCGCGCGACTGGACGCTGGCGACCGAGCACGACCAGAGCGTCGAGGCCGCGTGGCTGGAGATCTACCGCAATCCGTCGAAGCACTGGGATCTGTACGAGATGGCCGAGGAACTCGTCGATCTCGAAGATGCGTTCCGTCAGTGGCGCTTCCGGCACGTGACCACGGTCGAGCGCATCATCGGCTTCAAGCAGGGTACGGGCGGCACCAACGGCGCGCCGTATCTGCGCAAGATGCTCGATGTCGTGCTGTTCCCGGAGTTGTGGCACGTACGCACGGTGTTGTGACGCTTTCCGGCGCACCATAAAAAAAGCCCGCCAATCTGGCGGGCTCTTTTACGCTGAAGCGCGGTGGAAATAGACGAGGCCGCCTTAAACCACCACGGTCTGCGCTTCGCCTTCCTTGCTCTCGCGCACGACGCCGATCTTCCAGACCTGCTCGCCCGCCGCCGCCAGCAGCGACGCGGCCGCATCGGCCTGATCCGCCGCCACGATCACGGCCATGCCGATGCCGCAGTTGAACACGCGGTGCATTTCCGCGTCGGCGACACCGCCTTCCTTCTGCAGCCACGTGAACAGCGGCGGCAGCGGCCATGCGGCGTGATCGAGCTCAGCCGTGAGGCCTTCGCGCAGCACGCGCGGAATGTTCTCGACCAGACCGCCGCCGGTGATGTGCGCCATGCCCTTCACGGCGATGGTTTCCATCAGCTTGAGCAGCGGCTTCACGTAGATGCGCGTGGGCGCCATCAGCGCGTCGCCCAGCGAGCGGCCGTCGAAGTCGGCGTTCAGGTCCGGGTTCGCGCGCTCGATGATCTTGCGCACGAGCGAGAAGCCGTTCGAGTGGATGCCGCTCGACGCGAGACCCAGCACCACGTCGCCGGGGACGATCGTGCTGCCGTCGATGATCTTGCTCTTTTCCACGGCGCCGACCGCGAAGCCCGCGAGGTCGTATTCGCCGTCCGGGTACATGCCCGGCATTTCGGCCGTTTCGCCGCCGATCAGCGCGCAGCCCGACAGTTCGCAGCCCTGCGCGATGCCCTGCACGACCGTGGCCGCCGTGTCGACGTCCAGCTTGCCGCACGCGAAGTAGTCGAGGAAGAACAGCGGCTCGGCGCCCTGCACGAGAATGTCGTTGACGCTCATCGCGACGAGATCCTGGCCGACCGTGTCGTGTTTGTTCAGATGAAACGCGAGACGCAGCTTGGTGCCCACGCCGTCGGTGCCCGACACGAGCACGGGTTCCTTGTACCGCTTCGGCACTTCGAAGAGCGCGCCGAATCCGCCGATGCCGCCCATCACGCCTTCGCGCAGGGTCTTCTTCGCAAACGGCTTGATGCGATCGACGAGCGCGTCGCCCGCGACCATGTCGACGCCGGCGTCGGCGTAGGAGAGGCCTTGCGCCTGATTAGCGGGGCCGGATTTCGGTTGATTCATGGGGAAGTGCCAGAAGGTCGGTAAAATGCGATTTTAACCGATTGCAGGAGCCCCGCCGCCGCGGCTGGGGCGAGTATTTTGGAGACGGGCGGCCGAAAGCCGCCAGGAACGCGCCGGCCGCTTGTGCCGCAACGCTCCCGGGCAAGCCCGGGAGCGTTGCGCAGACAGCCGGGCACACCTCGGACGCACCCCGGATGCACACGATCGCGCCAGCCGGGCAAGCGCCCGACCGCGCCGGCCCGCCGAACCGCACCGCGCTCCAGAACCGGAAACCACGATTTGTCGCCGAACACACCGATCTTCACGCCGTATCAGCGCCAGGCCTTCATCTGGGCCGCGCTCGCGCTCGCCTTCGGCATCGTGCTGTGGCTGCTGCGCCCGGTGCTCACGCCCTTCCTGCTCGGCGGCCTGCTCGCCTATATCCTGCAGCCGGGCGTGGCCTGGCTGGTGCGCCGGCGCGTGCCGCGCGGCCTCGCCGCGCTCGCCATGATGCTGCTGTTCGCGCTGCTCGTGACGATGCTGGTCGTGCTGCTGCTCGCGGTGATCCAGAAAGAAGGGCCGCAACTGAAGCAGCAGGTGCCCGCGATGATCACGCATCTGCACGACTGGCTCTCGCCCAAGCTCGCGTTTCTCGGCGTCAGCGACTCGATGCTCGACTTCCAGAGCCTGCGCGACATCATCACGAGCCGCGTCGAAGGCAGCGCGCAGACCATCGCGCTCTACGCGTGGACGTCGATCCGCACGAGCAGCAACGTGGCGCTCGAAGTGGTCTCGAACGCCGTGCTGGTGCCGCTCGTGCTGTTCTATCTGCTTTACGACTGGAACGCGATGATGGTGCGCGTGCAGACTTTCATCCCGCGCCGCTGGTTTGCGCGCACGATGGAGCTGGCCGGCGAAATGGACCGCATGCTCGCGCAATATCTGCGCGGCCAGTTGCTGGTGATGGCCGTGCTGGCCGCGTATTACGCGATCACGCTGTCGATCGCGGGCTTCGAAGTCGCGCTGCCGGTGGGCGTGTTCACCGGCCTCGCGGTGCTGATTCCGTACCTCGGCTACGCGACCGGGCTCGTGCTCGCGCTGGTCGCGGCGCTGCTGCAGTTCGGCAACTGGTACGGCTTCGGCGCGGTCGCGCTGATCTACGGCGTGGGCCAGGTGCTCGAGGGCTTTTTCCTCACGCCGCGCCTCGTCGGCGAGCGCATCGGCCTGCATCCGCTCGCGGTGATTTTCGCCCTGCTCGCGTTCGGGCAGCTATTCGGCTTCTTCGGCGTGCTGCTCGCCTTGCCCGCGAGCGCGATCCTCTCGATCGCGCTGCGCGAACTGCGGCGCAGCTATCTCGCGAGCGCGCTCTACAAGAACTGACTTCCGCCAGACAACCGTGCAGCGACAGTTAACGCTCGATCTCGGCACCCCGCCGCCATCGACCTTCGACAACTTCCACACCGGCGCCAATGCGGAGCTGGTCGCGCGCCTGCGCGGTCTGGACGCCGCGCTCAGCGCGAGCGCGAACGCCGCCGACCCGCAAGCCGACCGCACGTTCTACATCTGGGGCGAACCGGGCAACGGCCGCTCGCATCTGCTGCACGCGCTCGCCTACGAAACGCCACCGGGACGCGTGCGCTATCTCGGGCCGAAAAGCGGTCTCGGCGCCTTCACCTTCGACGCGCGCGTGCCGATCTACGCCGTCGACGACTGCGATTCGCTCTCGGGCGCGCAGCAGATCGCGCTGTTCAACCTGTTCAACGAGGTGCGCTCGCATCCGGGCACGGCGCTGGTCGCCACCGGCAACGCTGCGCCGATGGGCCTCGCGGTGCGTGAAGATCTGCGCACGCGGCTCGGCTGGGGTCTCGTGTTCCACCTCGCGCCGCTCTCGGACGCGGGCAAGGCCGCCGTGCTCAAGCACGCGGCGCGCGAACGCGGCATCAATCTCGCCGACGACGTGCCCGCCTATCTGCTCACGCATTTCCGCCGCGACATGCCGAGCCTGATGAAGCTGCTCAACCAGCTCGACCGCTTCTCGCTCGAACAGAAGCGCGCGGTGACGCTACCGCTGCTGCGCACGATGCTCGCGAAGGGCGACGGCGAAGACGCCGCGACGGGCGACGAAACGGCGCTGGAAGGCGCGGATGAAGGCTTCGGCGAAACGGGCGCGCTGTTTGGCGGCGAGACGGGCGACGCAGCCGCTGAATCCACCGAATCCGCCGATCCTGCCGATTCCACCGCACCGAGCCAGCAAGTAACCGGCGACGACAGCGACGACAGCAACAACCGCGCAGAAACAGCCGCCGCCGCGCCCGACGCGCCTGACGAAAGCGCCCCGCGCGGCGTCGAACTCGAACTGTTCCCGAACGAGCCAGCCGGCGAGGCGGCACAGGAAGCGGGCTACGAAGCGCCCAAGCCGCCCGCGCTGCAACCGCGCGCGCCGCTCGGCGCCCCGCCGTTCCAGCCGCCGACCGACAATGTCGAAGGCGAACTGGGCGCGCCGTTCCGCGCGGTGGTGCACCGCGAGCTGGGTACGGAGCTGAAAGGCGAAGTGGAAGCCGACGTCAGCGACGAAATGAGCGGCGAGCTGAACGGCGACCTCGATCCGCCCGCCGCGGCTGCCGACCCGGTCGATCCGGCCAACCCCGCCGCTCCCGGCGCTCCGTCCAGCGCCGCCCAGCCCGACGATCCGGCGCGCTCCGGCCCGAATACCGCCCACGCGCAACCCGGCGCGGCCGCGCCTCACGACCCGAACGCGCCCCAAGCGCCGCAAGGCCAGCAAGACCCGCAAGACCCGAACAATCCGCAAGCCCCCGAGCGCCCCGGCTCGCCGCCCAACGCGGGCGCGGGCAACGGCTTCACCCGCTTCAAGTAAAATGAGCGCCCATGGCTAATCTCGCACTTTTCGATCTCGATCACACGCTGATCCCCACCGACAGCGACCACGAATGGGGCCGCTTCATGGTGAAGCTCGGCATCGTGGACGCCACCAGCTTCGCCGAGCAGAACGACCGCTTTTACGCCGACTACAAGGCCGGCAAGCTCGACATCCACGCTTACCTCGTCGCCATGCTCACGCCGCTCGCGAAGTACTCGCGCGCGCAGCTCAAGGAATGGCACGACCAGTTCATGCACGAGGTCATCCATCCGGCCATCCTGCCGGCCGCGCTGGAACTGGTGCGCGAGCACAAGGAAGCCGGCGATCTGTGCTGCGTGGTCACGGCCACCAACGAGTTCATCACGGCGCCCATCGCCGAGGCGTTCGGCGTGGACAAGCTGATCGGCTGCGAGGTCGAAACCGTCGACGGCCATCCGGCCTCGGTCTTCACGGGCCGCCCGACGGGCACGCCGAGCTACCGTGAAGGCAAGATCGTGCGCGTCGAAGCGTGGCTCGCCTCGCTCGGCAAAACGTGGTCGGACTTCGAGCACAGCTACTTCTATAGCGACTCGCACAACGACATCCCGCTGCTCGAAAAGGTCACCGACCCGATCGCGACCAACCCCGACGACACCCTGCGCGCTCACGCGCAACAAAAGGGCTGGCGCATCCTCGATTTGTTCCAGGCATCGTGATCAAGAAATTCATCCGCAAGCTGTTCGGCCAGGACGACAACGCCGCCGAACAAGACGACGCAGGCGCGCAAGCCGCAGCCCATCAGTCCGCCCCCTCCGCATCCGACGACGAAGGCGCGCCCCGCACGCGCCGCAAGGCCGCCGCGAAGACCGGCACGCGCGCCACGCTCTCGAAGCCGCGCGCCGCCAAGGGCGCGGGCGAGCCGATCTCGCCCGTGATCCTCTCGGCCGACGTGCACGGCATCAATCCGTCGCTGATCTCCCGTAACGCCGTGCGCGTGACCGAAGGCCTGCAGCAAGCCGGTTTTCGCGCGTTCATCGTCGGCGGCGCGGTGCGCGACCTGCTGCTCGGCGTCGCGCCCAAGGACTTCGACGTCGCCACCGACGCCACGCCCGACCAGGTGCAGAAGCTGTTCCGCCGCGCGCGCATCATCGGCCGACGCTTCCAGATCGTGCACGTGCAGTTCGGCCAGGAAATCATCGAAGTCTCGACGTTCCGCGCGCTCGTCGATGCGCCGCCTCCGCCCGTCGAATCGGCGGCCCCGGCCAAACGTATGCGCCGCGACGAACTCGACCGCAAGACCCACCACGTCGACGCGAGCGGCCGCGTGCTGCGCGACAACGTCTGGGGCGAGCAGCACGAGGACGCCACGCGCCGCGACTTCACGATCAACGCGATGTACTACGATCCGGCCACGCAAACCGTGCTGGACTACCACAACGGCATGGCCGACATGCGCGCGCGTCTGCTGCGCATGATCGGCGACCCGGCCACGCGTTATCGCGAAGATCCGGTGCGCATGCTGCGCGTGGTGCGTTTCGCGGCCAAGCTCGGCTTCGATATCGAAGCCGACACGCGCGGTCCGATCCAGGAACTCGCCGACCTCATCAACAACGTGCCCGCGGCGCGTCTGTTCGACGAGATGCTCAAGCTGCTGCTCTCGGGCCACGCGCTCGAATGCCTCAAGTGGCTGCGCAAGGAAGGGCTGCATCATGGGCTGCTGCCGCTGCTCGACGTGGTGCTCGAACAGCCGCAGGGCGAGCGCTTCATCTCGCTCGCGCTCTCCAGCACCGACGCGCGCGTGCGTGCGGGCAAGCCGGTGTCGCCAGGCTTCCTGTTCGCCACGCTGCTCTGGCACGACGTTCAGCAACGTTTGCAGCAATACACGACCGAGGGCGAATTCCCGGTGCCGGCGCTGCATCGCGCGATGGACGACGTGATCGACGCGCAAACGGAGAAACTGGCGATCCATCGCCGCTTCTCGTCGGATATGCGCGAAATCTGGGGTCTGCAACTGCGCCTCGAAAAGCGCGGCCGCAGCGCGATCAAGCTGCTGGAGCATCCGCGTTTCCGCGCGGGATACGATTTCCTGCTGCTGCGCTGCGAATCGGGTGAACTCGACGCCGAAATCGGCCAATGGTGGACCGATTTCATCAGCGGCGACCCGACCGCGCGCGAAACCCTGCTCTCGCAGGGCGGCACGAAAGAGCGTTCGCCGCGCAAGCGCCGCCGTCGCGGCGGTGCGAAGCGCAAGACGGGCGAAGCCGCGGTGGGCGCCGAAAGCGCCGACGCGGATGGCTCGTTCGGCGACGACGGCAACCCGCACGAGGACTGACGCCATGCAAGGCGCGGCAAAGTGCGGTATGGTCCATCGTCAACCGCAACGATAGTCGGAAGTGAAGCCATGACGGTTGCCTGGCTGGGAATCGGCGCGAATCTGGGGGATGCGCGCCAGACCCTCAAAGACACGGTGGTGTGCCTTGCGCAACAGCACTCCATCACCGTGCTCGCGAAATCGAGTCTGTACCGCACCGCGCCCATCGACGCGGGCGGTGACGACTATTTCAACTGCGTCGTGAAGCTCGACACGCGGCTCGCCGTGCGCGAGCTGCTCGGCCTGTGTCATCGCGTCGAGCATCATTTCGGCCGCGAACGCCCCTTTCGCAACGCGCCGCGCACGCTCGACATCGACATCCTGCTGTACGGCGGCGAGATCATCGACGAACCCGATCTCGTGGTGCCGCACCCGCGCATGACCGTGCGCGCGTTCGTGCTCGCGCCGCTCGCCGAGGTCGATCCCGAACTCGATATCCCCGGCCAGGGCCGCGTGAGCGACTTCCTGCCCGGCGTGGCCGACCAGCGTATCGAGAAGATGAAGCCGCTGTGCCAGTGTCTCGGCGTGCCGCCGCAGGCCGCGCCTGACACGGCGAACAGCGCGTCGAACGGTGCATCAAGCGGTGGATCAACCGGTGCATCAAGCGGTGCTACGGCGCCCGCCGACGGCACGCGCACGGGCCGCTGCGGATGAGCACGCCTTTACCCGTCGTCACCGCGCGCGCGGCCCGTCCGGCGCTCCAGTACATCGCCATCGAAGGGCCGATCGGCGCGGGCAAGACCGCGCTCGCGACGCGTCTGGCCGAACGCTGGTCGATGCAGACCCTGTTCGAGTCGCACGCCGGCAATCCCTTTCTCGAACGCTTCTGGCGCGACGCCTCGCAGCACGCGCTGGCCGCGCAGCTTTCGGTGGCGCTCCAGCGCGAGCGTCTCTCGCACGAAGTGGCCGCGCGCCGCGCCGCCGGTGCGCCGTTCGTGACCAACTTCCTCGCCGAGCGCAACGACGTGTTCGCGCGCCTCACGCTCACCGAAGACGAGCTGCCGCTCTATCGCGCGCTGGCCGAACGGCTGCCCGCGCAGGCGCCCGCGCCCGACCTCGTCGTCTACTTGCAGGCGAGCCCGGAAGCGCTCTACGCGCGCATCCAGAAGCGCGCCGTGGCGGCGGAACAGCACATTTCCGATGCGTTCCTGCGTGGCCTCTGCGACAGCTACAACGAATTTTTCTATCATTACGACCGTGCGCCGGTGCTGACCGTCGGCGTCGAAAATCTGCACCCGCTCGACTCCGATGCGGACCTTGCGCTGATCGCCGAACGTATCGAAACCATGCGCGGCCGCAAGGAATCCTTCGTCAAGGGCACGTCGCTGTAAGCGGCGTGTTCCTCTCTGCTTTCTCTATTTCCCTAACGGATTGCCCATGACTTACCTGCAGGAAACGAGCCGCAGCGCGGTCACCGTGCCCAAACTCCAGGCCATGCGCGACGCGGGCGAGCGCATCGCCATGCTGACCTGCTACGACGCGAGCTTCTCGGCGCTGTGCGACCGCGCGGGCGTCGATTCCGTGCTGATCGGCGACTCGCTCGGCAACGTGCTCCAGGGCCACACGACCACGCTGCCCGTCACCATCGACGACATCGCCTATCACACGGCCTCGGTCGCGCGCGCGCAGCCCAAAGCGCTGATCGTCGCCGATCTGCCGTTCGGCACGTTCGGCACGCCGGAAGACGCCTTCGCAAACTCGGTCAAGCTGATGCGCGCGGGCGCGCAGATGGTGAAGATCGAAGGCGGCGAATGGCTCGCGCCCACCGTCAAGATGCTGGTCGAGCGCGCGGTGCCGGTGTGCGCGCACATCGGTCTTACGCCGCAGTCGGTGCACGCGTTCGGCGGCTTCAAGGTGCAGGGCAAGAGCGATGCGGGCGCGACCCAGCTGATCCGCGACGCGCTCGCGCTGCAGGACGCAGGCGCGCAGCTCGTGGTGATCGAGGCGGTGCCGGCGGCGCTCGGCACGGAAGTCACGAAGCAACTGCGCATTCCGACGATCGGTATCGGCGCGGGCGTCGAGTGCTCGGGCCAGGTGCTCGTGCTGCACGACATGCTGGGCATTTTCCCAGGCAAGCGTCCGCGTTTCGTGAAGGATTTCATGGCAGGCCAGCCCGATATCGAATCGGCCGTGCGCGCCTACGTGAAGGCCGTGAAGGACGGCAGCTTCCCCGGTCCCGAACACGTTTTCTGATTCCGCTGCACGCGCGGGCCGACGCGAACCAACGCGGCCCGCGCTCACTCCTCCGCTTCATCCGCCCTCTTCATTCCGCCCATTCCGGGTCGCAGGTGAACAGGATCGTCAGCCAGCGGTGCGCCTCGTCGCCGCCGATGGCCCGGCCGATCTCATCACGGATCGCATCCCATTCGGCGAGCCGCTTCGCCGGCATCTCGGGCGACACCACGAAATACAACTCGATTTCTCGCGAGCGCCCGACCTTCGCCACATAGGCGCGGTGATACTGGAACGCGTAGCGCTCGACGAACTTCACGGCGATCGCATCGACTTGCGCCTTGAGGTCGGCGGGCGCCACGAGCAGCATATCGAGCAGGGCCTGGCGGATCTCCGCGAGCGGAATCGGCATGATGACCACGCAGACGAACGCCAGCGCCGCGGGATCGATATACGGCGCGTAGCGCGCCCACGCCGTGCCCTCGATCGCGTAACCCGCGCCGAACGCGATCAGCAGCGCGGCCGTGATGCCGCCCGACATGATCCACGACTTGATGTCGAGCCGCAGGAAGTCCGAGCGGATGCGCCGGTTCGCGCGCAACTCCAGCACGGCCATCGTGGCGCAGACGCTCACAGTCAGCGCCGCGTAGAGCAGCGCCGGACCGAAACGCAGCGCGTGGCCGCCGCCCAGCAGACTCGTGATCGCGTTGATCAGCGCATAGACCGTGACCGCGACGAGCAGCGTGCCGTTCAGCGCGAGCACCATCGGTTCGAGATGCCAGAAACCCATCGTGAAGCGCTCGCGCCATTTGCGCGGCAGATCGACGTCGACTGCGTGCGACGTGATCAGGCGCACGACGGCGAGCGCGAGCGCGCTCATGCTGGCGTCGACGAGCGAATAGACGCCGTCGAAGATGATCGAGAAGGAGCCGGAAAAGAGGCCGAACAGCACGCCGCCCGTGGCGATCAGCAGCGTGGTGGCGATCGAGAAGCGCAGCACGGCGCTCTCGTCCTGCATGCTCAAAAGGGAAGGTGCTGCCATGCCGCCGTCCTCCGCGGCCCCGCCGGGGCCAGGCAGCTAGCAGGCTAACCGAGGCGCGCGAAATCTGTCGCGCGCCTGTGCTGCGCCGTCCGGTTCAGCGGATCAAGCGCGCGGGCACTGCACCGCGCAGCGCGTTGGTGAGCAGCAGCGCTTCGGCGTTGAGCACGTCGTCGCGCGTGAGCACGCGCTCGTGTGCGCCGAACGCCGCGTCGTCGAGCAGCACGCCGCGCATCACGCCCGGCAGGAGCCCCGACGCGAGCGGCGGCGTGAACCACTGGCCGTCGAGCTTCACGAACACGTTCGAGCGCCCGCCTTCGGTCAGTTCGCCGCGTTCGTTGAAGAACAGCATGTCGAAGCCGCCCTGCGCCTCCGCCTCGCGCCACGCGCGGTCGAAGTCGGCGCGGCGCGTGGATTTGCGCAGCAACAGCGCGTCGGCGGACGCGACCGGCGCGTAGCCGTGATCCGGGGCCAGCAGCACGCCGACGGTGTCCTGCGCCAACGGCGCAAGCGGCGCACTCGTCAGCGCGAACTCGCCGTGCTTGCCGAGCGCCACGCGCACGCGATGCGGCACGTGTTCGTCGCCGAACGCAGCACAGGTCTCGCTCAAACGCGCACGCAGCGCCTCGACGTCGCACGGAAAACCGAGCCACGCCGCGCTCGCCGCGAGCCGCGCGAGATGGCGGTCGAGGTGGCGCACGCCTTCTGCGCGCGTCGCGTACATCGTCTCGAACAGTTCGAGGCCAGGATCGGCCTGAGTCAGGAAACGCGCTTTCAAGCGGCACTCCTCGTATTCGTCGGCGGCCACGCTGTCGAGGACGATGCCCGCGCCTACGCCCATCCGGCCGCGCCGCATCGGTGCGATATCGCCCGCTTGTTCGGCTTGCGCCGCTTCGAGCGTCAACGTGCGGATCACGACCGAGAGACAAAAGTCGCCGCACGCCTCGCCTTCCGGCGCGGCGTCGAGCCAGCCGATCGTGCCCGTGTACAGCCCGCGCGGCCCGTGCTCCAGCGCCTCGATCAGCTCCATCGTGCGATGCTTGGGCGCGCCCGTGATCGAGCCGCACGGGAACAGCGCGCGCATCGCGTCGGCGAACGTGGTGCCCGCGCGCACGGTCGCCTCGACCGTCGAGGTCATCTGCCAGACCGACGCATACGGCTCGACGCTGAACAGCGCCGGCACGCGCACCGAGCCCGTTTGCGCCACGCGCGACAGATCGTTGCGCAGGAGATCGACGATCATCACGTTTTCGGCGCGATTCTTGGGATCGGTCGCGAGGAATTGCGCAGCGGCGGCATCGCGCGCCGCATCGGCGTCACGCGCGGCGGTGCCCTTCATCGGTTTCGCGCGCAAGGTCTCGCCGTGCTTTTCGACGAACAGTTCCGGCGAGCACGAGAGCACCCAGCGGTCGCCGGGCAGCGCGATCAGCGCGCCATAACGCACGCGCTGACGCTCGCGCAGACGCCGGTACAGCGCCACGGGTGCGCCGAACGTCTCGAAATCGAGCCGGTACGTGTAGTTGATCTGATACGAGTCGCCGATGCGCAAGGCGTCCTGCACGGCATGGATGTCGTGCTCGAAGCGCTCGCGATCGACGCCCATCGTCACCGCCGCGATACCGGCGGGCGCGGGCGACTCGCTGCCTTCGCGCGCGGCGAGCCAGGCATCGGCTTCCTCTCGCGAGAGCTTTTCGCAGTGCGCGAACAATAAAAAACGCAGCGCGGCGTGGCCGTGCTGCGTTTCTGAAACGTGAGGTGCGGACGATTGCGACGACAGCGCCGCGTCGTGCTTCGCGAATTCGAGCGCGCGCCCGAATTCGTAGTCGCCGATCACGAGCGCGTGGAGCCCCGCGCGCTGGTCGGCCTGCACCTGGGCGCAGGCCGCGTCGAGATCCGCCGCGCGTTCGCACGCGACTTCGCGCACGAACCCCGTGTAGAGACGGCTCGAACGGCGCGTGGCCGTCGAGTCGCCGTCGTCGAGCAGCGCGAAGACCGCGCCGCCAGGATTGACTGCCATGGACTTGCTACCTGCTACTGCATCGATACACCGCAATGCGCGGGTGAACGCGCATCAGTCGAAGAAACTCTTCACGCGGTCGAACCAGCTCTTGCTCTGCGGGCTATGGCGCGAACCGCCTTCCACGAGCGACTTCTCGAACTGCTGGAGCAGATCGCGCTGATTGTCGGTGAGCTTGACCGGCGTTTCGACCTGCACGTGCACGTACAGATCGCCCGCGATGCTCGAACGCAGACCCTTGATGCCCTTGCCGCGCAGACGGAACGTCTTGCCCGACTGCGTGCCTTCCGGGACCGTGAAGGTCGCGCGGCCCGCCAGCGTGGGGACTTCGATCTCGCCGCCGAGCGCCGCCGTGGTGAACGGAATCGGCATCTGGCAATGGAGGTCGTCGCCGTCACGCTCGAACACCGCGTGCTGCTTGATGTGGATTTCCACATACAGGTCGCCCGACGGACCGCCGTTGATGCCCGGCTCGCCGTTGCCGGCCGAGCGGATGCGCATGCCGTCGTCGATGCCCGCCGGAATCTTCACTTCGAGCGTCTTGGTTTCCTTCACCTTGCCCGCGCCGTGGCAGGCCGTGCAGGGTTCGGGAATGTAGGAACCCGTGCCGTGGCACTTCGGGCAGGTCTGCTGGATGCTGAAGAAGCCCTGCGACATGCGCACCTGGCCGGAGCCGTGGCAGGTCGGGCAGGTTTCCGGCTTGGTGCCAGGCTTCGCGCCCGAGCCGTGGCAGACCTCGCAGCCGCTCCAGCCCGGCACGCGGATTTGCGTCTCGTAGCCGTGCGCCGCCTGCTCCAGCGTGATTTCCATGCTGTAGCGCAGGTCCGCGCCGCGATACACCTGCGGGCCGCTGCGGCCGCCGCGCTGACCGGCGGCCTGGCCGAAGATGTCGCCGAAAATATCGCCGAAGGCGTCGGCGAATCCGCCGAAGCCCTGCGCGCCCGCGCCGCCCATGTTGGGATCGACGCCCGCATGGCCGTACTGGTCGTATGCCGCGCGCTTTTGCGAGTCCGACAGCATTTCGTAGGCCTCTTTGACCTCCTTGAAATGCTCTTCCGCATCCTTGTTGTCCGGATTGCGGTCGGGGTGATACTTCATCGCGAGCTTGCGATACGCCTTCTTGATTTCGTCGTCGCTCGCGTTCTTCGCGACGCCCAGAACCTCGTAGTAATCCCGTTTCGCCATATCGGTTCAACGCCGGCCTGACGCTTTGCAGCGCACGCCGGCTCCTCTTGAATGCTGGATCTCGTGACCCGTTAGCCGTTCCTTTCACGCCCCGCGCCGGCGATTTTCGCGCCCTTGCGGCCCCTGTTACAGAACGGCCTCCATAAAACAAATGTGCCCGGAGAGCCGGAAGGCTCGCCAGGCGCTGCAATGCTGACGCGCATCGTAACCGATGCGGCCGTGCTCCGGTATTCATTCAAGCCGCCACCCGGAGGCGGCGGCCCGGCCGAACCGGCTTAGTCCTTCTTGACTTCCTTGAACTCGGCGTCGACCACGTCGTCGGCGTCGTTCTTCGCGGCCTGCTCGGCACCGGCTTCGGCGCCTGCGCCCGCTGCCGCACCGGCTTGCTGCGCCTGCATGTCGGCGTACATCTTTTCGCCGAGCTTCTGCGATGCCGTCGACAGCGTCTCGACCTTCGCCTCGATCGTGGCCTTGTCAGCCGACGAATCCTTCAGCGTGTCTTCGAGTTCCTTCAGCGCGGCTTCGATCTTTTCCTTTTCGGAAGCGTCGATCTTGTCGCCGTACTCGGCCACGGCCTTCTTCGTGCTGTGAACCAGCGCGTCGCCCTGGTTGCGCGCGTCGGCCAGCTCACGCAGACGGTGATCTTCTTCCGCGTTCGCTTCGGCGTCCTTCACCATCTTTTCGATTTCGGCTTCCGACAGGCCCGAGTTCGCCTTGATGGTGATGCGGTTTTCCTTGCCGGTCGCCTTGTCCTTCGCGCCCACGTGCAGAATGCCGTTCGCGTCGATGTCGAAGCTCACTTCGATCTGCGGCACGCCGCGCGGTGCGGGCGGAATGCCTTCGAGGTTGAACTCGCCCAGCAGCTTGTTGCCCGCTGCCATTTCGCGTTCGCCCTGGAACACCTTGATCGTCACGGCCGACTGGCTGTCGTCCGCCGTCGAGTAGACCTGAGCGTGCTTGGTCGGGATCGTGGTGTTCTTGTTGATCATCTTCGTCATCACGCCGCCGAGCGTCTCGATACCGAGCGAGAGCGGGGTGACGTCGAGCAGCAGCACGTCCTTGCGGTCGCCCGACAGAACCTGACCTTGAATCGCGGCGCCCACGGCGACGGCTTCGTCCGGGTTCACGTCACGGCGCGGATCCTTGCCGAAGAACTCCTTCACCTTTTCCTGCACCTTCGGCATACGCGTCTGGCCGCCGACGAGAATCACGTCGTCGATGTCGCCGACCTTCACGCCTGCGTCCTTGATCGCGACGCGGCACGGCTCCATGGTGCGCTCGATCAGGTCTTCGACCAGCGCTTCCAGCTTGGCGCGCGTGATCTTCAGGTTCAAGTGCTTCGGACCCGAGGCGTCCGCCGTGATGTACGGCAGGTTGATTTCGGTCTGCTGGCCCGACGAGAGTTCGATCTTGGCCTTTTCAGCGGCTTCCTTCAGGCGTTGCAGCGCGAGCACGTCCTTCGAGAGGTCGACGCCCTGCTCCTTCTTGAACTCGCCGATGATGTAATCGATGATGCGCTGGTCGAAGTCTTCGCCGCCGAGGAACGTGTCGCCGTTCGTCGAGAGCACTTCGAACTGCATTTCGCCGTCAACGTCGGCGATTTCGATGATCGAGATGTCGAACGTGCCGCCGCCGAGGTCGAACACGGCGATCTTGCGGTCGCCCTTTTCGGCCTTGTCCAGACCGAACGCGAGCGCGGCTGCCGTCGGTTCGTTGATGATGCGCTTGACTTCCAGACCGGCGATGCGGCCGGCGTCCTTGGTCGCCTGACGCTGGCTGTCGTTGAAGTACGCGGGAACCGTGATCACGGCTTCGGTGACCGGCTCGCCGAGGTAGTCTTCAGCGGTCTTCTTCATCTTGCGCAGGACTTCTGCGGAAACCTGCGACGGCGCGAGGTTCTGGCCATGCGCTTCGACCCATGCGTCGCCGTTGTCGTGCTTGACGATCTTGTAGGGCATCAGGTTGATGTCCTTCTGCACTTCCTTCTCGTCGAAGCGGCGGCCGATCAGGCGCTTGACCGCGTAAAGCGTGTTGCGCGGGTTCGTGACCGACTGGCGCTTGGCCGGCGCGCCGACCAGGACTTCGTTGTCGTCCATGTAGGCGATGATCGACGGCGTCGTACGGGCGCCTTCGGAATTCTCGATCACCTTGACCTGATTGCCTTCCATCAGCGCCACGCACGAGTTCGTGGTGCCGAGGTCAATACCAATAATTTTGCCCATTTTTGTCAAATCTCCAATTTTGATCGCTGCGCGGACGCCGCTTGCGCGGTTTTCGACGCGGTTTCAACAAGGTTGCAATCCGCGTGATCGCGGCTGGCGTCCACTTCAATTCAGAACTGCTGCCCAAATAAGTGCCGAGTTGGCGCTTTTCAAGAGGTTTGGGCTATGCGTCCGTTAATTTTTTTCAATCGGCGGCGCATTTTCGCGATGTTTTGGAAAAAGCGCCACCTTCGCTTTCGAACGCCTTACGAAACGACCACAAGGCCGCCGGAAAGCGCCACTGCGCTAATGCGGATTACGGCTGCGCGACGCCGCGTCTTCAGTCTGAGCGCCGACGCTGCGCGGCGCGCGCCATTTACACCGCTTGTTTCGCCCGCTTACTTCGGCTGTGAAACCGTGACGAGCGCCGGACGCAGCACGCGGTCGGCGATCACATAGCCCTTTTGCAGCACGCTGACGACGGTGTTGGCTTCCTGCTCCGACGGCACCATCGAGATAGCCTGATGGCGGTGCGGATCGAACTTCTCGCCGACCGGGTTGATCGCGAGGACCTTGCCCTTCTCGAGCGCGCCGCTCAGTTGCTTGAGCGTGAGCTCGACGCCTTCGTTGACCTTCGCGAGGTCGTCCGAGCCGTGCGCGAGCGCGGCTTCGAGGCTGTCGACCACCGGCAGCAGGTGCTCGGCGAAGTTTTCGATGGCGAACTTGTGCGCCTTGGTGACGTCTTCCTGCGCGCGGCGGCGCACGTTTTCCGTCTCGGCCTTGGCGCGGATGAAGGCGTCCTGCAGCTCGGCGACCTTCGCTTGCGCCTCGGCAAGCGCGGCGTCCACGCCGCCTTGCTCGGCCTGGCCGGCTTCGGCCTGCGGCTGCGCCGCGGCTTGGGACGCCTCGTCCGCGGGCGTGGGGTTCTGGCTCGTCGGGTTCTCTTGCGTGTTTTCCATGTCGCTGAACGTCGTTGAATAGTAAAAAGGGACACAAAGCACCGGCCCGCGCGGGCCGTTTTTCCGCCGCTCCCGCCGCCGTTGCGCCGGCGCGACAGATGCTTCGTACATTGCGACAGCACATGGGTGCCGGATCGCTTGTTTCAAGGGCTTTTCAGCGGTTTTTTATACAAGGGTCAAACCGCAGAAACCACCCGTTACAATCATTACCGCAGTGCGGAAGAAATGAAATTGAGTGCGCCGCGCGCCTGACCTACACTCAGGAACAGGTGCTGCTCATCACACGTATACCCTGAGTCACGCACCGCACCGATTGGACCCGAAACCGGGTCTGCCTGGCCGTTTTGGCGCGATCCCCTGGGGGTACCGTGAAACTGACCTTTGCCATATCGGTGGTCGCTCTGGTACTCATTGCCGGAACCACGACCATCTGCATGTCCGGCGCCGTGAACGAGAACACCACCGAATACGGTGGCGTCCACGCCACGATGGAAGCGCTTTTCAATCCTCACGCGAAAGTTTGTCGATAGTGCGGCGGTCGCGCTTGGTCGGCCTGCCCTGCAACACGGCTGCCGGTTCGCGAAAGAGCCGGCGCCGCTCCTGTTCCGCGGCGCGCCGGGCGCGCCCGGCTTCGGTTTCCGCATAGAGCGTCTGCGCGATGCTGGCCGGGCCGCGCACGTCGCAAATGCCCAGCACATCCACTTCCCAGACCACGTGATCGATCTCGAATTCGACACGGTCGCCCACGCGCACGTCCTTCGACGCCTTCACCGCCTCGCCGCCGATACGCACGCGCCCTTTGCCCACCGCGTCCGTGGCCAGCGAGCGCGTCTTGAAAAAGCGCGCGGCCCAGAGCCACTTGTCGATGCGCAGGCGCGCGCCCGGTTCGGTCGAGATTTTGTAGTTCATACGTTGCGTCCTGATTTAGCGACCCGCGCGTAGCTCAGCGGCTTCACGCCACCGCGCCCGCCGCGCCGGTGTGCGCGGTCGCCGCCTGCACGGGCCAGCCTTGCAGGTTCTGCGCCACGATTTCGCCGAGCGCCGCGATCCACGCGCGCGAGTCGTTCAGGCACGGAATACGGTGGAACTCCTTGCCGCCGCCGTGCAGGAATTCGTCGCGCACTTCCATGCCGATTTCCTCGATGGTTTCCAGGCAGTCGGCCGTGAAACCCGGACAGAACACGTCCGCGCGCCGCACGCCCGCTTCGCCCAGTTCCTTGAGCGTGGGCGCCGTATAAGGCTGAAGCCACTGCGCGCGCCCGAAGCGCGACTGGAACGTGACGCGGCACTCGACCGGCGTGAGTTCCAGCGCGTGCATCAGCAGCGACGCGGTCTGCTGGCATTGCTCGTGATACGGGTCGCCGAGATCGAGCGTGCGGCTCGGCACGCCGTGAAAACTGAGCACGAGACGATCCCCGGCCGCGAAATCGGGCCTGCCGTGCGCGTTCCAGTAGTGATGCACCTGCGCGGCCAGCGCGGCGATATAGGCCGGATGGTCGTGATAGCCGCGCAGCGTGCGGATCTCGGGCTGATTGCGCATGCGCCGCAGTGCAGCAAACGCGGCGTCGAAGGCGGTGGCCGTGGTCGAGGCCGAATACTGCGGATACATCGGCACCAGCAGGATGCGTTCGGCGCCCGCGAGCTTGAGCTGATTGAGCATCGCCGGAATGTCGGGCGTGCCGTAGCGCATCGCGTAATCGACGATCACCGTGTAGTCGTTGATTTGCAGCAGATGACGCAGCGCGTCGGTCTGCTTCTGCGTGTGCACGCGCAGCGGCGAGCCTTCGGGCGTCCAGACGGCCGCGTACTTTTTCGCCGACGAGCGTCCGCGCAGCGGCAGGATCAGCGCGCGCAGGATCACCTGCCAGATCGGCGCGGGGATCTCGACCACGCGCGGGTCGGAGAGAAACTGCGCGAGATAGCGGCGCACGGCGCGCGGCGTGGGCGCGTCGGGCGTGCCGAGATTGATGAGCAGCACCGCAACGCGATGCGCGACAGCGGATTGCAGGGGCCGCTCGAGGTCGAAACGCATAGGCGATCAGGGACGCCGCGCGAGCAGCGCAGCAACGGTTGCACAAGGGATCATTATAGCGGGCGGCTTACGGTGGGCCAGGCAGTGCGGGTGCGATGAACTTGCAGCGGGTGTGGGCTGGGCAACGCAGCGGCGCCGCAACGCTCGCGCTGCAACGTTAGCCATTCGGCTAATGGCGCGCCGCCCCGCTTTCGCCGATCATGGCCTCCAAGGCGCCCGGTTTTGCCCTAGTTCTGGCTAAGCGTGAGCGAAAGCAGCCGCGCGGTGATGTCCACGATCGGAATCACGCGGTTGTAGGCCATGCGCGTCGGGCCGATCACGCCGAGCGTGCCCACGATCTTGCCGTTCACTTCGTACGGTGCGGTCACCACGCTCATTTCCTCGATCGGCACGAGTTGCGACTCGCCGCCAATGAAGATCTGCACGCCCTGCGCGTGGCTGGAGACGTCCAGCAGCTGCAGCAGGCTGGTCTTCTGGTCGAACACGTCGAACAGCTTGCGCAGCCGCGCCATGTCCGAGGACAGATCGGCCACTTCGAGCAGATTGCGCTCGCCGGAGATGAGCACGGTCTCGCCGGTGTCGGATTCCTCGGTGCTCGCGGTCACGGCCGCGTGCATCAGCGTGGTCATGTCGCCGCGCAGCGCGTCGATTTCCTCGCGCAGACGGCGGCGCACCTCGTCGAACGAGAGGCCCGCGAAATGCGCGTTGATGTAATTGGAGGCTTCGATCAGCTCGGACGGCGCGAAGTCGCGCTGCGTCGCCATGATGCGGTTCTGCACGTCGCCTTCGGGCGTCACGATGATCAGCAGGATGCGCTTGTCCGACAGGCGCATGAACTCGATCTGCTTGAACACGTGGCTGCGGCGCGGCGTCAGCACCACGCCCGCGAACTGCGAGAGGTTCGAGAGCACGCTGGCCGCCGCCGCCACCACTTTCTGCGGCTCGCCGGGGCGCAGCGTGGTTTTCACCGCGCGCGTGAGGGCGTCCTCGTCGGCGGAAGGCTCCACCGTGAGCATGGTGTCGACGAACAAACGGTAGCCGCGCGGCGTGGGCACGCGGCCAGCCGAGGTGTGCGGACTCGAGACGAGCCCCAGCTCCTCCAGGTCCGACATCACGTTGCGGATGGTCGCCGGGCTCAGTTCCAGCCCGGAGAATCGCGACAGCGTGCGCGAGCCGACCGGCTGACCTTCGGCGATGTAGCGCTCGATCAGCGTCTTGAGGAGGGTTTGTGCGCGGGGATCTAACATGACTGAAAATTTTAGCCTAATGCCGGGTTCGGGGCGAGTACGCACGCGGGCGGCCGGGCGTCCGTGTGCCGCCCGGCGCGCGGCACAACGGGCGAAATGCACGGCTGTCATCGGCGCGTCACCGGCTTTTGCGAGAAAGGCGCCGCGTTTCACGAGAAAAGCGCGCGCGGGCGCATGGCCGCGGAAGGCGTGTTTTTTCGCCCGCCGCCCCGCCCGTATTGGCTCCCAGGTTCTTTTCGGGACCTGACTATGGTGTAATTGCGGCATGCAGATCCAGAAGATCCAGAGCCAGTTCAAGACGGTTGCGCTCGTCGGGCGCAGCAACACGCAAGGCATCGGCGAGCCGCTGATGGCGCTCGCCCAGACTATTTCGCAACGCGGCTTCGAAGTCGTGTTCGAAGCGCAGACCGCCCAGGAAATCGGCGCCAGCGGCTATCCCGCGCTCCAGCCCGCCGAAATCGGCGCGCGCGCGGACGTGGCCGTGGTGCTCGGCGGCGACGGCACGATGCTCGGCATCGGCCGCCAGCTCGCGCCCTACCGCACGCCGCTCATCGGCATCAACCACGGGCGGCTCGGCTTCATCACCGACATCCCGTTCTCCGACATGCAGGAGATCGTGCCGCAACTGCTCGCGGGCAGCTTCGAGCGCGAGGAGCGCTCGCTGCTCGAATCGCGCATCACGCGCGACGGCGACCCGATCTATCACGCGCTCGCCTTCAACGACGTGGTCGTGAACCGCAGCGGCTTCTCCGGCATGGCGGAGCTGCGCGTGCACGTGGACGGCCGCTTCATGTACAACCAGCGCTCGGACGGCCTGATCGTCGCCACGCCCACGGGCTCCACGGCTTACGCGCTGTCGTCGCAGGGGCCGATCCTGCATCCGCAGCTGCAGGGCATCGTGCTCGTGCCGATCGCGCCGCACGCGCTCTCGAACCGCCCGATCGTGCTGCCCGACGACTGCAAGGTGAGCATCCAGATCGTTGCGGGCCGCGACGTCAACGTGAATTTCGACATGCAGTCGTTCACGGCCGTCGAGCTGAACGACGTCATCGAAGTGCGCCGCTCGCGTCATACCGTGCCCTTCCTGCATCCGGTCGGCTATAGCTACTACCGCACGCTGCGCAAGAAGCTGCACTGGAACGAGCATCCGTCGCTGCAGGACGACCCGCAGGACTAAGCGCGGCCACCCCGCCACAACACTGTATAAACGGCACGCCAGCCCGACTCAAGACGCCATGCTCCGCCACCTTTCGATACGCGACTTCGTGATCGTCGCCGCGCTCGACCTCGAATTCGACAGCGGTTTTTCCGTGTTCTCCGGCGAGACGGGCGCCGGCAAGTCGATTCTCATCGACGCCCTCGCGCTGACGCTCGGCGCGCGCGCCGACGCGGGCGTCGTGCGCACGGGCGAAAGCCGCGCCGACATCACCGCCGAATTCGACACGCCGCCGCACATCCAGCAATGGCTCGACGAGCACGCGCTCGCGCTGCCCGACGGCGAGCGCGTGGTCATGCTGCGCCGCGTCGTGGACAGCAACGGCCGCTCGCGCGCCTTCATCAACGGCACGCCGGCCACGCTCGCGCAACTGCGCGATGTGGGCGAGCGGCTCGTCGATATTCACGGCCAGCACGCGCATCAACTGCTGATGCGCCCCGACGCGCAGCGCGAGCTGTTCGACACGCACGCGGGCCTGACCGACCTCGCCGCCGCCGTCACGCGCACGTGGCGCGACGCGCGCGATGCGCGCCTGGCCGTCCAGACCGCCATGTCGCGCGACCGCGAACTGCAACTGGAGCGCGAGCGCCTCGCGTGGCAGCTCGCCGAACTCGACAAGCTCTCGCCGCAGCCGGGCGAGTGGGAAGAAGTGAACGCGGAGCACACGCGGCTCTCGAATTCGGCGAACCTGATCGACGGCGTGCAAGGCGCGCTCGCGGCGCTTTCCGAATCCGACGACGCGATGATTTCGCATCTGAATTCGATCGTCTCGAAGCTGCGCGACCTCGCCGAAGTCGACAACGAACTCAACGACGCGCTCGCCGCGCTCGAACCGGCCGCGATCCAGCTTCAGGAAGCCTCGTATTCGCTCTCGCACTACGCGCAGCGTCTCGACCTCGATCCGCATCGGCTCGCCCAGGTGGAACATCGTCTGGACGCGCTGCATTCGGCGTCGCGCAAGTTCCGCCTGCCGGCCGAGTCGCTGCCCGACGAGCACGCGGCGCGCCGCCAGCAGCTCGCCGCGCTCGACGCCGCCTCCGACCTCGACGGCCTGCGCGCCGCCGCGGACAAGGCGCAGAACCTCTACCTCGCCGAAGCGCGCCAGCTCTCGAAGGCGCGAGCCAAGGCCGCGCGCGCGCTCGGCGCGGCGGTCACGCAGGGCATGCAGGAATTGTCGATGGCGGGCGGCAGCTTCGACGTCGCGCTGGTGCCGCTCGGCAACGGCTCGAACGGCGAGCCGATCGGCGGCCAGCACGGTCTGGAGCAGATCGAATTCCGCGTCGCGGGCCACGCGGGCGTGCCGCTGCGCCCGCTCGCGAAGATCGCCTCGGGCGGCGAACTCGCGCGTATCAGCCTCGCGCTCGCGGTGATCGCGAGCGCCGCGAGCCCCACGCCCACGCTGATCTTCGACGAAGTGGACACGGGCATCGGCGGCGGCGTGGCCGAAGTGGTCGGCCGTCTGCTGCATCAGCTCGGACACGCGCGACAGGTGCTGTGCGTCACGCACTTGCCGCAAGTGGCCGCGCGCGGCGATCACCACTTCCAGGTGTCGAAGTCCGGCGACGGCAACGGCGGCACGGTTTCGGTCGTCACGCCGCTCGACAGGCCGGGCCGCGTGGAGGAAGTCGCGCGCATGCTCGGCGGGCTGGAGATCACCGCGACCACGCGGCGGCATGCGAAGGAGATGTTGGCGGCGTGAGGCGCGGACACGGCATGCCGGATACGGCAAGGCGGACACGCGCGAACCGGCCTATAGTTTGTCCGGTTATCCGTTCCGAATGAGGGCAACGAGGTGGACATGAAGCCTGCTCAGATCAAACCCGTCAGCTACCTGGAAAATCATGCGGCCGAGATCGTTCGTGAGGTTGCGCAAAGCCGCGAGCCGCTGCTCATCACCGAGGGCGGCGAACCCAAGGTCATCGTGCAAGATGCGCAGTCGTACGACGACATGCAGCAGACGCTCGCGCTGCTCAAGCTACTAGCCTTGGGTCGCAAGGAAATCGAAGCAGGCCAGGTCATCGCGGCAGACGACGTATTCGCCGAACTGAAGCAAATGGACAAGGACGACGGCCTCGTATGAACGTCGTCTTTCTGCGCTCCGCGCGGGACGACTTGCAGGACTTGCGGCGTTATTTGCGCACGAAATTCGGCAATGAAACCTGGCTCGCGACCTTTGCGAGCATCGAAGACGCCGTCACCCTGCTCGCGAAGTTTCCGCAATCTGGATCGACCCCGCCCGAGCTGACAGAACTCGGCCTGCCCGGTTTCCGTCAAGTCGTCGCGGGTATGACCTGATCGTCGACACGCGGCGGGATTTGAAAGACGTGCTGGCGCGGCGTCTACTGAAAGCCTGAACCGCGCCAATCCCTCACCCCTCCCCAAACACCCGCTTCCACAACGCGAGCACCGTCTCGCGCTCGCGCTCGACGCGCGCCGGGTCCACGCGCGCCGTCTCCATGCCGTCGAGCCGCATCTGATGCTGGAGCTTGCGATACAGCCGGTACGCCGAGCCGATCGTATCGGCCTCCTCCTCGCTCATCAGCCCGAAGCGCGACACCTCGCGCAGCAGCGCGATATTGCCGGTATTGCGGATCAGTTCCGGGTCCTGCGCCGCGTGCAGCAGCACCCAGTACTGCACGAGAAACTCGATATCGACCATGCCGCCGCGATCGTGCTTCAGATCGAACAGCTCGGTGCGGTTCGGATGCCCGTCCTCGACGCGCTGGCGCATCTCGACGATCTCCTGCGCGAGCGGCGCGTCGTCGCGCGGCGTGGTGAGCACCTGCACGCGAATCGCCTCGAAGGCGTTGCCGATCCCCGCGTCGCCGGCCGAAAAGCGCGCGCGCGTCAGCGCCTGATGCTCCCACACCCACGCCGTGTTCGCGGCGTCGCCTTCGCGTAGCTGATAGCGGCGGAACGCGTCGAGATCGGTGACGAGCAGCCCCGATTCGCCGTTCGGCCGCAGCCGCAGATCGATATCGAACAGCGTGCCCGCGCCCGTCGCGGTCGTCAGCCAGGTGATCAGGCGGCGCGCAAAGGTCGCGTAGATTTCGGCGGCGCGCTCGTCCTCGTCGTCGTAGAGAAAGATGATGTCGAGGTCCGAGGCGTAGCCCAGTTCCTTGCCGCCCAGCTTGCCGTACGCGATGGCCGCGAAGCGCGGCACCTCGCGATGGCGTTTCGCGAACTGCTTCCAGACGGTGTCGATGGTCGCGTCGAGCACCGCGTCGGCGAGTTCCGAGAGGCGGTCGCTCACGTGCTCGACCGAGAGCCGCCCGGCCAGGTCGTTGAGCAGGATGCGGAACACCTCGGCCTGGTGCGCGTGGCGCAGCAGGTCCATCTGCTGCTCGACATCGGTGGCGGCGGCGAGGCGCGCGCGCAGCAGGCGCGAGAATTCCGGCCAGTCGAACGGCGACGAAATCGCTTCGTCGTCGAGCAGTTCGTCGAGCAGTTGCGGATGGCGGATCAGATAGCCCGACGCCCAGCGCGACGCGCCGAGCACCTTGAGCACGCGGTCGAGCGCATCGGGATATTCGGTCAGCAGCGCGAGATAGGCGCCGCGCCGGATCACGGCTTCGAGCAGGTCGAACATGCGCGCGAGCGTGACGCCACGCCGCGCGCGCGGCTCCAGCGTGCGCGCCGCGTCGAGCGCGCGCTGCGCGACGATGTCGAAACGCTCGCGGCTCTTTTCGGGCAGGCCCGTGTAGCGCGACGAGGTCCACAGGCCACGCAGGCGCGCAAGCAGCGGCGCCGGATCGTCGATGCCGAGGTCGGCGAGGCGTTCGAGCAAGGCGCCGTCCGCGCTTTCCTCGGCCAGCGCGCCGCTCCAGACCCACGCGGCCGCGCCGTCTTCTGGCGCGCCGCAGCCGCTCTCGCCGCCGACCTTGTCCGAGAAGATCTGGTCGAACTGATGCTCGACCTTTTCGCGGTGCGCATCGAGCACGCTCATCAGCGCGGCGTAGTCGCTGAAACCCATCGATTTCGCGAGCGCCGCGCGTTCGGCGTCGTCGACGGGCATGGCGTGCGTCTGCGCGTCGTCGCGATATTGCAGGCGGTGTTCGAGTTCGCGCAGGAAGTTGTAGGCGAGCGTCAGGTCGTGGCAGACCTCGGACGCGATCAGGCCGCGCGCCGCCGCGTAGCCCAGCACGGCGAGCGTCGGGCGCACGCGAAAGCCGGCGTCCTGGCCACCGCGAATCAGCTGGAACACCTGGGCGCTGAATTCGATTTCGCGGATGCCGCCGCGCCCGAGCTTGATGTCGTCGGCCTTGTCGGGGCGCATCATGGCGCGGCGCTGCGCTTCCTGGCGGATCTGCAGATGCAGCGAGCGGATCGCGCTGATCACGCCGAAATCCAGGTAGCGGCGATAGACGAAGGGCTTCACGAGGGAGTCGAGCTGCGTGGCGAGGCGCTGCGCGCTGTCGGACTCACGTTCCGAGACGAGCCGCCCCTTGATCCACGCGTAGCGCTCCCACTCGCGGCCCTGCACGTAGAAATATTCCTCCAGCATGCCGAGGCTGCACACGAGCGGTCCCGAGTCGCCGTTCGGCCGCAGCCGCATGTCGACGCGGAACACGAAGCCGTCCGCGGTCACGTCGGACAGCGCGCCGATCAGCCGCTTGCCCACGCGCGTGAAGTAGTCCTGGGTGGCGATCGGCGAGCGCTGACCGCCGGTGGTTTCGCCGTCGTCCTCGTAGACGAAGATCAGGTCGATATCCGACGACACGTTGAGCTCGCGCCCGCCGAGCTTGCCCATGCCGACCACGCCGAGCGTGAGCTTTTCGCCGTTCGGGCCGCGCGGCTCGCCGAACACGGTTTCGAGATCGGCGCTCACGACCGCGAGCGCGCGCTGGATCGCGACTTCGGCGAGATCGGTCATGGTGCCGGTCACTTCGGCGACGTCGGCGACCTGGCCCAGATCGCGCTCCATCACCGCGCAGATCACTTCCACGCGCACCTGGCGCAGCGCGGTCTTCAACTGCTCGTCGGTCAGCGCGAGACGCAGCGAACCGGAAAGCGAAGCATGAGCCGAAGCAGGTGCGGCGCTTGCTGGATCGACCGCTCGGCCGCCAGCCTGCGCGCACAGCGCGTCGAGCCGCGCGACGATACGCTCGCGCGTGATCGGCGCGGCGGCGAGCGCCTCGACCTCGGCTTCGAGGCCGGGACGGGCCGCATAAGCGCGCGCCGCATAGCGCGAATAACTGGAACTCAGAAGGGGAATGTCAGTCATGAAGGCCTGGCCCGGCGGAATAAGCGGAGAGAAACGTGGATGATCGCGCGATGAAAGCGGCACGGGAACCGGACAATACGCGGGACGCTCGCGGAACCCACGCGCAACACGCGCGGACCGCACAGCGCCGAAGATGACACGCGCGTGGACCGGCGGTGACGTTCCGTTGCAAGGCTTGCAGATACCAGACGCCGCGCCTGGGCTCGCACGCTTCGCCCGCCGCGTCGCGCCGGACACCGAAGCGCCTGTCAACCGCCCTGCCCGCCATGTAGAAACCCGCGCGCCACGGGCCATCCCGGCTTCCCCGGATGGCCTTGTATACGGCCCTGTGTGATACATTTCGTCGTCAGAACGCAACGCTACCATACCCCACCCGCCGCAGCATGCCCGAGCGTAACGACCCCGCCGGCCCGCACCCCACCGGACACGCCAGCCGGGAAAGTGCAGACGCGGGCTCCCAGCATCACCACCCGGTCCTCCGTCACACGCTGCGCGTGCTGGCGTGCATCGCGCTCGTCCTGTATTTCATCGTGTCGGTGCTGCTGCTGGGCTTGCGCTACATCGTGCTGCCGCATGTGGACGACTTCCGTCCGCGCATTGAAAAGCTCGTCTCCGACAAGATTCACGCCGATTTCCGCATCGGCAAGCTCTCGCCGCACTGGTCGGGCTTCCAGCCCGGCATCGACGTCGCCGACCTCACCATCCGCAACCGCCAGGGCCAGCTCGCGCTGAACGTGCCGCACGCGACCGCCTCGGTGTCGTGGCGCTCGCTCGTGCTGTTCGAGCCGCTGCTTTCCAGCATGATCGTCGAGCGCCCCGACGTGCTGATCACGCGCGAAGACGACGGCACGCTGACGGTCGCGGGCGTGCCCGTACCCACCGCGCATACCGGCAACGCCACCTTCACGACCTGGCTGATGCGCCAGCAGGCCATCGTGCTGCGCGGCGGCACGCTGCGCTGGACCGACGCCACGCGCGACGCGCCCGAACTGAAGCTCTCGAACATCCGCCTCGCGATTCTCAACGAGGGTTACGTGCACCACGTCGCGTTGCAGGCGCCCGCCGAGGGCACGGTGCTGCACGGCCCGCTCGACTTCCGCGCGCAATTCAGGCATTCGAGCCTCGCGCCCGCCGGCAAGCCGAACACGTGGAGCGGCAACGCCTATATCTCGACCGGTCCCGTCGATCTGCCCACACTGGCGCGCTACATTCCGCTGCCCATCACGACCTATGCAGGACGCATCGACAACGCGATCTGGGCGCACTTCGAAGACGGCCGCATCCAGTCCGCCGACGGCGTGCTCAGCGGCAGCAATGTCGCGCTGCGCGTGAAGCCCACGCAGCCGCGTCTCGATCTGCCGGTCGCGCGCTTCAACTGGCGCATGGGCCTCGCGCCCGGCGACTTCACGCTGCAACTGCACGACTTCCACGCCGAACTCGGCCAGCCGCCGCTCGACGACGGCACGCCGCTCGTGCGCACGCTCGCGCTCACCACGCTCGACGCGCGCTTTCGCCAGCAGTCGCGGCAAGTGGGCCAGCTCGTGAGCGTGCGCGGCGACCGCATCGATCTGGGCATCCTCGCCGAGTTCATGCGCGCGCTGCCGCTGCCGGGCCGCGTGCAGAACGCGCTGGTGCGCTTCAATCCGCAAGGGCTCGTCGCCAACTACGAACTCGCGCTCGAACGCGGCGCGCCCGACTCGGGCGAAGCGGCCACCGAGCAGCGCTCGGCGCCGGTGGAGCCGATCCTCCACTACCGCTTCAAGGGCGATCTGCAAGGCATCAGCGTGGCGGCGCAGGAGCCGGGACCGGGCCTCACGCCGCGCAATCACCCGCGCGCGGGCCTGCCGGGTTTCGAGAATCTCTGGGGGCATATCGACGCCGACGAATCGCACGGCTTCATCCGCCTCGACGCCTCGAAGTCGGCGGTCACGCTGCCGGGCGTGTTCGACGATCCGCGCCTGATCTTCGACAGCCTGTACGGCACCGCGAAGTGGACGGTGGCCGCCAGACGCAATCCGGGCGACAAGCTCAAGGCCTTCGTCGTCGACGTGAGCGAGCTGGGCGTGCAGAACGCCGACGCGCGCGCGAAGATGACCGCGCACTACACGAATCCGGGCCACGGACGCGGCGCGCTCGATCTCGTCGCGCATTTCGACGAGGCCAAGGTCAACGCCATCGCGCGCTATCTGCCCACCAGCATCAGCGAGAAAACGCGCATCTATCTGGGCCACGGGCTCCAGGCGGGCATCTCGAAGGGCGCGACCATCGAGATTCACGGCGATCTCACCAAATTCCCCTATTCGCGCGACCCGGACGCGGGCCAGTTCCGCATCGTCGCGCCGTTCAAGGACGGCCGCTTCGACCCGTCGCCGTATCCGCCCAAGACCATGCGCAACGGCGTGCCCAACGTGTGGCCCGCGTTCGACGGCATCGACGGCGTGTTCACGCTCAAGGAAAAGCAGCTGCGCTTCGACGTGGCGCGCGGCCATTACCGCAACTTCGTGCTGCGCGACGTCAACGGCCGCATCGACGAACTCGGCATCAAGGGCTCCGATCTCGTGATCGAAGGCGCGGGGCGCGGCCCGCTCGCCGACCTGCTCGCGTACGCCGACAACAGCTCGATCGGCGCGATGTCGAAGCACGCGCCCGCGAAGGTGCACGCGCAAGGGCCGGCCACGCTCGCGCTCAAGCTCACGATCCCGCGCAAGCCGATGCCGAAGGTGCTGGTGGCCGGCGCGATCGGCTTCGAGAACAACACGCTGGCCGCCGACAACGTGCCGCCGCTCTCGGCGCTCAACGGCAAGGTGCACTTCACGAACCGCAGCGCCGAAGTCGAGCGCCTCACGGGCCGCTTCCTCGGCGGCGACCTGCGCGCGAACGGCGGGATGCGCGAGGACGGCCGCTACAAGCTGAACGTGGCGGGCAACGTGGCCGTCGATGCGGCGCGCGGCCTCAATCTGCGCGGCACGGCGGCGGCGGTGCTCGAACGCTTCTCGGGCGCGGCGCCCTACTCGCTCTCGGTGGACGGCACGCGCGGCCATCTGCCCGACGTGAAGGCGAGTTCCGATCTCACCGATCTCGCCATCGACCTGCCCGCGCCGTTCGGCAAGCGCGCCGGCACGCAGATGCCGCTGCGCTTCTCGCTGCAGCCGGGCACCGGCGACGCCAACGACGCCGGCACGGTCGCCAGCGCCACCGACGCTTCGGTCTATCAGCACGCGGAACTCACGCTCGGCCCGCTCGCGGCGCGCTACGTGCTGCGCCGCAATCCGGGCCACGCGGTGCCGGACGTGGTGCGCGGCGCGATCGGCATGAACAAGCCCGCCGACCTGCCCGCCGAAGGCGTGACGGCGGCCGTCGATGTGCCCGAGTTCGACGCCGACGCCTGGCGCATGGTCGTCCAGCAGTTGCGCGGCAAGGCGGCGGCAAGCAATGCGGCAGCGGTGGCGGCGCAACGTGCCGATCGCGCAGAATCGGCGCGCGACAGCGCCCCGGCCAACGCGGCCGCGACGGCGATGGCGAACGGCGCCTCCAGCCCCGCCGCGACCAGCGCGGCCAATGCCGTGGCGAATCCGGCGAGCGGCGCGGCGGTTTCGGCTGCGGCTCCCGCCAATAGCGCAAGCACCGCGGCAATCAACGCTGCAACCAGCGCATCGGCCGCCATTCCGGCCAGCGCGGCAAACGTTGCCGCCGCGCCGCCCGCGCCCGGCGGCGCGTTCGCGCAGTACCTGCCGTCGCGCTTCGCGGTCCACGTCGGCACGCTCACGCTGCTCAAGCGCCACTGGGAAAACGTGATCGTCGGCGCCTCGCGCAGCGGCGAGCGCGGCAACGAATGGCAGGCCAACCTCGCCTCGAACCAGGTCTCGGGCCACGTCTCGTGGAAGCCGGGCGCGGTGCCCGGTTCGCCCGGCACGCTCGAAGCACGCCTCGCGCGCCTCGTCGTGCCCGCCGCGACCGAGAACGACCTGCTCGGCCAGGCCGTCTCGCAGCCCGCGCAGAACATGCCGTCGATCGACCTCGTGGTGAACCAGCTGATCGTGCGCGGCCGCGACCTCGGCCGCCTGCAGATCAACGCGCACAACTCCGAAGAAAACGGCGTGCCGGTCTGGCAGCTCGACACGCTCGACATCCTGAACCCGGACGCGCACTTCACGGCCACCGAAAACTGGCGCGCGATCGGCGACGAAGCCGCGCCCGCCGACACCGTGGGCGGCGTCACGCAGACGCCGCGCCGCACCGCGCTCGATTTCCACGTCGACATCAAGGACGCGGGCAAGCTGCTCGAACGCGCGGGCGTCGCGCACGCGATCAAGAGCGGCGAAGGCACGCTCAGCGGCAACCTGGTCTGGCGCGGCGGCCCCACGAAGATCGACTTCCCGACGCTCAACGGCAATCTCGCAGTCGACCTGCGCCACGGCCAGATCCTCAAGGTCGATCCGGGCGTGGCGAAGCTGCTCGGCGTGCTGAGCCTGCAAAGCCTCGCGCGCTTCGCGAGCATGGACTTCCGCGACGTGATCGGCGAAGGCCTGCCCTTCACGAGCGTCACGGGCACGGGCCAGATCCAGAACGGCATCGGCCGTACCGGCGACTTCAAGCTCGTCACCGCGCCGGGCCGCGCGCAGATGCAGGGCACCGTCGATCTCGCGCACGAGACCCAGGACCTGCGCGTGCACGTGGTGCCGACGGTCAGCGCGGGCGCGGGCGTGGTGGTCGCCGCGATCATCAATCCGTTCCTCGGTCTCGCCGCGCTGGTGGGCGACATCGCGCTCTCGCACACGGTCGAGTCGGCGTTCGCGCGCGACTACGCCATCACGGGCTCCTGGGCCAAACCCCACGTCGAGCGCCTGCACGGCGATCAGGGTAAGATGGACGCGCAGGTCCCGGCGGCGGCGCATTGAGGTTCGGATCACGGAACCCCTCCTCCCTGGCGCGGCTGCCCGAACGGGCCGGCAACGAACATCGTCCACTCACGAGCCGCCGATGAGCGAATCTCCCACGCAAGCCGCCACGTCCACCCCAACCGCGCCGCCCGCGACGCTTTTTCGCGTCGCCGCGCTGCAGATGGTCAGCACGCCCGACCCCGCGCGCAATCTCGCCGAAGCCGAACGCCTGATCGCCGACGCCGCCGCGCAAGGCGCGCAGCTCGTGCTGCTGCCGGAGTACTTCTGCTTCATGGGCCACAAGGACACCGACAAGCTCGCGATCCGCGAAGCTTACGGCGACGGCCCAATCCAGCGTTTTCTCGCCGATGCCGCGAAGCGCCACGGCGTGTGGATCATCGGCGGCACGCTGCCGCTGAAGGCGCCCGAGGAAACCCGCGTGCTCAACACCACGCTCGTGTTCGATCCGAGCGGCGCGGAGCGCGCGCGTTACGACAAGATTCACCTGTTCAACTTCGAGAAAGGCGCCGAATCGTTCGACGAGGCGCGCACGATCCGCCCCGGCGCCGAGGTGCAAACCTTCGAGGCGCCGTTCGGCCGCGTGGGCCTGTCGGTCTGCTACGATCTGCGCTTTCCCGAGCTGTACCGCCGCATGGGCGGCCCCGGCGGCCAGGACGGCTGCGCGCTGATGGTCGTGCCGTCGGCGTTCACGTACACCACGGGCCGCGCGCACTGGGAAATCCTGCTGCGCGCCCGCGCGATCGAGAACCAGTGCTACGTGCTCGCCGCGGCGCAGGGCGGCACGCACGAAAACGGCCGCCGCACCTGGGGCCACAGCATGCTGATCGACCCGTGGGGCGAGATCGTCGACGTGCTCGATGAACACCCCGGCGTGGTGATCGGCGACCTCGACCTCGACCGTATCGCCGCCGTGCGCGCGAGTCTGCCCGCGTGGCGGCATCGCGTGCTCGACTGTTCCTGACGAACCCGGGCGCGCCACTTGAATTGAGCGCACCGCGCCCGAATCTTCCTTCACAGACTCAACGATTGATCCCACTGAGCGCATGAACATCATCGAACCCGGCATCCGCAATCTGGCGACCGCGAAGGACTTGCTCCTCACGCCCTACGGCCTCGACGAGGCAGTGCTCACGCGCACGCTCGGCGAGATCTTCACGCACCGCGTCGACTACGCCGACCTCTACTTCCAGACCACCCGCAGCGAAGCGTGGAGCCTGGAAGAAGGCATCGTGAAGTCGGGCAGCTTCAGCATCGACCAGGGCGTCGGCGTGCGCGCGGTGTCCGGCGAGCGCACCGCGTTCGCCTATTCCGACGACCTCTCGCCCGAGGCGATCCGCCAGGCCGCCATCGCCACGCGCTCGATCGCGCAGGCGGGCGGCGGCAAGCAGAAGATCAAGGTGGCGTCGTCGCTCAAGGGCATCGCGGGCCGCGACCTGTACCTGCCCTCCGACCCGCTGAGCTCGCTCGAAGCGACCGAGAAAGTGAAGCTGCTCGAACGCATCGAGCAGATGGCGCGCGGACGCGATCCGCGCATCACCCAGGTCATGGCCGGTCTCGCGGGCGAATACGACGTGGTGCTGGTCGCACGCAGCGACGGCGCGCTCGCCGCCGACATCCGCCCGCTCGTGCGCGTCTCGGTCACGGTGATCGCCGAACAGAACGGCCGCCGCGAAGTCGGCAGCGGCGGCGGCGGCGGCCGCTACGACTACGGCTATTTCACCGACGACATCCTCAGCAAGTACGTCGACGACGCCGTGCACGCGGCGCTCGTGAACCTCGAAGCGCGTCCGGCGCCCGCAGGCGCGATGACCGTCGTGCTCGGACCGGGCTGGCCCGGCGTGCTGCTGCACGAAGCCATCGGCCACGGTCTGGAAGGCGACTTCAACCGCAAGGGTTCGTCGGCGTTCGCGGGCCAGATCGGCCAGCGCGTGGCGGCCAAGGGCGTCACCGTGGTCGACGACGGCACGCTGCCGAATCGCCGCGGCTCGCTCAATATCGACGACGAAGGCAACCCGACGCAGTGCACGACGCTGATCGAGGACGGCATTCTCAAGGGCTACATCCAGGATTCGCTGAACGCGCGCCTGATGAAGATGCCGGTGACCGGCAACGCGCGCCGCGAGTCGTACGCCGCGCTGCCCATGCCGCGCATGACGAACACCTACATGCTGAACGGCGACAAGGACCCGCAGGAAATCCTCGCCTCGGTGAAGAACGGCCTCTACGCCGTGAACTTCGGCGGCGGCCAGGTGGACATCACGAACGGCAAGTTCGTGTTCTCGGCGTCCGAGGCGTACATGATCGAGAACGGCAAGATCACCTACCCCGTGAAGGGCGCGACGCTGATCGGCAGCGGCCCGGAATCGCTCAAGTACGTGAGCATGATCGGCAACGACATGCGCCTCGACTCGGGCGTGGGCGTGTGCGGCAAGGAGGGCCAGAGCGTGCCGGTGGGCGTGGGCCAGCCGACGCTGCGCATCGACCGCATGACGGTCGGCGGCACGGTTTAAAGCAGCAACCAGGCAGCAGCGCGCGCGGGTTCGCATCGGCGCGCGATGCACGGCGATGCGGAAATTCCGCATCGCCACGCGGATTTTCTGCATCGCACCGCACAATCGCGCGGATAATCCGCTTTTTCGCGCAAACCCGCTTGCCAGCCGCGAGACGGCCGGGGTATAAAGGCAATCACCCTTTTCGACGTAACGAACGCTTTTTTTGCGAAACGCAATTTAGCCAAGCCCAATCCGCCATGTTCGCCACGAAGTTTTATTTTTACTTCTTTTGGTATCTCAGACCGCTGGCGGATCGAGAGGGTTGATAGTACGCGCAGGACCCCGAACAAACGAGAAACCGCCAGCCAAGTCTGGCGGTTTTTTTTCGTCCCGCACTTTTCGTGCATTGCCTCAGAGCCGCATTTTCATCTAACCGATTTTTGCAGCACCGTCCGACCGACGCACGCTACGCACCCAGGATCAGGAGAAAACAACATGCCCCCGCACAACACCGACGATGTCCGTATCCGCGAACTGAAGGAACTGACGCCGCCCGCGCACCTGATCCGCGAATTCCCGTGCTCGGAAGACGCGTCGACGCTGATCTACGAATCGCGCCGCGCGATGCACCGCATCCTGCACGGCATGGATGACCGCCTGATCGTGATCGTCGGGCCGTGCTCGATTCACGACACGAAGGCCGCGATCGACTACGCGAAGCGCCTCGTCGAGGAGCGCAAGCGCTTCAAGAACGAACTCGAAATCGTCATGCGCGTGTACTTCGAAAAGCCGCGCACGACGGTGGGCTGGAAGGGTCTCATCAACGACCCGTTCATGGACAACAGTTTCAAGATCAACGACGGCCTGCGCACCGCGCGCGAACTGCTCGTCTCGATCAACGAACTGGGCCTGCCCGCGGGCACCGAATACCTCGACATGATCAGTCCGCAGTACATCGCCGACCTGATCTCGTGGGGCGCGATCGGCGCGCGCACGACCGAGTCGCAGGTGCACCGCGAACTGGCCTCGGGCCTCTCCTGCCCGGTCGGCTTCAAGAACGGCACGGACGGCAACGTGAAGATCGCCGTCGACGCCATCAAGGCCGCGTCGCAGCCGCACCATTTCCTCTCGGTGACGAAGGGCGGCCACTCGGCCATCGTCTCGACGGCGGGCAATGAGGACTGCCACGTGATCCTGCGCGGCGGCAAGACGCCGAACTACGACGCGGAAAGCGTGAACGCCGCCTGCGCCGACATCGGCAAGGCCGGTCTGGCCGCGCGTCTGATGATCGACGCGAGCCACGCCAACAGCTCGAAGAAGCACGAGAACCAGATTCCCGTGTGCGCCGATATCGGCCGCCAGATCGCGGCGGGCGACGAGCGCATCGTCGGCGTGATGGTGGAGTCGCACCTCGTGGCGGGCCGTCAGGACCTCAAGGAAGGTTGCGAGCTCACCTATGGCCAGAGCATCACCGACGCGTGCATCGGCTGGGAAGACAGCGTGAACGTGCTCGAAGGTCTCGCGGAAAGCGTCAAGCAGCGCCGCATCGCGCGCGGCAGCGGCAACTAGGCACGACGACGCGCAACGACGCGCGTCTACGTCATCGCGAAACAGCGCGCGGCGCGGGCTTCACAGCCGCGCCGCGCGCTCGGGCCGCACGGCGCCGATGCACAGGTCGGCGATGCCGATCACGTTGCCGATCAGGCGACCGCGCCGGTCGAGATGCGCCTCGGGGCGCATCGACTTCAGGCAGTTCATGCCGAGTGCGCGCACGATGTTGCTCGCCGCCTCCTTCCTCGACATCACGCCCTTGCGGCACAGATACATCGCGTTGACCACCTGCGAATAGCCGTAACGGCGGCCCGACACGCGGCCGCCGCGCAGGCCCAGGTGCACGCCGATCAGATAATCGCAGTACGCGAGCCGCCCGCCGCGCGCGAGCCGCCGCGAAAAATCCTTGTCTTCGAGCCAGCCGTAGAGCACGAGCCGTTCGTCGAAACGCAGCCCGGCGATCGCCTGCGCGCGACACGCCATGTTGCAGCCATAAAGCTCGTCGCAGTCACGCAGCGGCGGACGCTGGCGCGCCTCTTCCTGCGCGCCGTCGACGAGCGCGAGCGCTTCTTCCCAGGCAACCGGCTGACCTTGCGCGCCGTCGCGCAGCGTGCGTCCCGACAAACCGACGAGCCCGCTGTCCGCCTCGAACGCCTCGATGCATTGCGCGATCCAGTGACGCTCGGGCGCGAAGTCGTCGTCGAGAAAGATCACGATGTCGATGCCGGGCGCGAGCGCGTCGAGCGCGCGATTGCGCTGCACGCTCGATCCCGCGCTGCCGATCAGCACGTCGAGGCGCAGACCTTCGGCGTCGTAGGGACCGAGATCGGCTGCGCAGCTCGCGGACAGAATCACCTGCACGGGACGCACCGTTTGCCGCGCGAGCAGACGCACAGCCCACGCGGTCGCCGCGGGGCGGCCCTTGGTGGCGATCACGGCGGCCACGCGCGCGGTGTCGTGCGCGGTGTCGTGCGCGGTGTCGTGCGCGGTGTCGTGCGCGGTGTTCCTGGCGGTGGCGCGCATGCTTGCGCCGTCCACGGATGAAGCTGGGGCTGCACCGCCTGTGAGCATCGTCATCGAGTTCTCCGCATTCGCCTGGATGCACGACCGCAGACATCCATTCGCTCCGAGATTACCCCAGGTCGACGCCGGGTCCGAGACGCACAAATCAAGTTGTCCGAATCACTCTATTCATCGGCTGAATTCAACGGGCGATGCATCGCAACAAAAAAGGCGCCACAAGACATTGCCGCAAGAGGTCGGCACAAATTTTCGCCGACAACCGGATCGCCGGCATCCGCCATTCTGCCGGTCTTTTTACGCCATTTTTCGCACCGTTCCCGTGCGTTTATGAATGCTGCATCGCCCATAGCACGGCCCTGCGAGCGCCCAATTTTCCATAGCGAATTTCGGGTTCCCCTTTTGCTACGGCTCGCCTACAACATTCAGAGGAAATCAAAAAACTGACCGGATAACAAGCCGGATACACGAGACACCGTCCCCAATCGACCGCGTCTGCATGCTGGAGCCAGGCTGTGGAAAACAAGATCATGTCTACCGGGACGCGTCTTTATGCCGAGGACCACGAGGCACACGACGCGCACAGCGCGGTGCGCGAGCGGCCCGTGGTGTTCTACGTGCAGCCCTTGATCGCGCGCTACCGTGTCGAAGTCATCGAGTCGCTGAACCGGCTGTTTTGCGTGAAGGTGTTCGCGTGTTCGGAAGGCGTGGAGGCGAGCGGTTTTTCGCGCGAGCGGCCCGACTGCGAGGAGTTCGTCGAGACGCGCATCGCGGCCCTGCCGTCACGGCGCATCCGCATGCAAAGCCGCGTGCTCGAACGCATCGTTCTCGAACGTCCCGACGCCGTGCTGATTTTCGCCGACGTCCGCTATCTCTCGCTGTGGCTCGCGCTCGTCGCGGGCCGCGCCATGCGCGTGCCGGTGCTGATCCACGGTCAGGGACTGTATCGCCACAAGCACGCGGGCCTCGTGCGCACGCTTTGCTACCGGCTCGCCGTCGCGCTCGCGCAGCGTTACGTCTGCTATACCGAGGCGTCGCGGCGCTCGCTCGTGCGCATCGGCTGTCCGGCGCGCAAGCTCGTGGTCGCCAACAACTCGCTCACGGTGTCGTCGACGGTCGAGCCCGCAGCGAAAACCGGCACCGAAAACGGCGTGCTGTTCATCGGCCGGCTGCGCGAGGATTCGCAGATCGAGCGCCTGATCGAAGTGATCGCGCAAATGCATCGCGAAGGCTGCGATATCGCGCTGCACGTGATCGGCGGCGGCGAACATGCCGCGAGCCTGCAACGCCGCTATCGCGACCGCGGCGAGGTGATCTGGTACGGCGCGCTCTACGACGACGACACCATCGCCGCCATCAGCCGCCGCTGCCGCGTGGGCTGCTATCCGGGTTCGGCGGGACTGTCGGTCGTGCATATGTTCGCGCTGAGTCTGCCGCCCGTGGTCCACGACCGGCTGCGTCAGCACATGGGACCGGAGCCGGGCTACGTCGAGGACGGCAGCACCGGTTTCCTGTTCGGCCGCGACGGCGGCGCGCCGGCGCTCGCCGCCACGCTGCGCCGCGCGTGGGCGCTGCCGCCCGACGCGATGCGCGAGATGGCCGCCGCCGCGCACGCGGCCTATTGCCGGCTCAACACGCCCACGCTCGGGCATCAGCTTGCGGAAATCGTCGAGGCGTCGCTGCGTGCTTGAGTGCGTCTGAGTCGTATTTGAGGCGCGATTCAGGCGCATTTCAGGCGCTGATCGTGCGATGCGCTTCACACGCCGCTCAGCGCTTGCACCCCACGCGATACAGCATCCAGCCCGCGCCCGACGCAAGCCCCAGCGTCATCGACCACGCAATGCCCATCACGCCCCACTGGTGCGTGGCGATGGGCACGCTGACCGCGAGCGTGCCGACCTGGATCAGCGAGGCGACCGTCACGGCGCGCGCGTCGCCGACCGCACGGAGATACGAGGCCAGCACCGAGTTCAGCGCGCTGATCGCCATGTTGATGACGAAGATGCGAAACAGCGGCACCGCCGAAAGCCACGCCGCGCCCAGCACGATCGAGAACAGCGGCTCGGCGGCGAAGCGCAGCACGATCACCACGGCGGCGAGCCCGAGCGCCGTCACGCCGAGATAAATACGGAACAGCCGCGCGGCCGCCTGCGCGCCGCCGCGATGATGCGCGGCGAAGGTCGGAAAGAGATACTGCGACATGGCGATGGCGGCGTCGGCGAGCAGCATCTGCGCGAGCTTCGACGACATCTGCCACGCGCCCAACTGCGTCGGCCCGAGCAGCTTGCCGACCACCACCTTGTCGAACTGATTGGTGATCAGGATGATCACGCTGCTCGCCCAGATCCAGCGCGAAAAGCCCACGTAATGGCCGATGCCCGACCAGCGCAGCCGGATCGGCGGACGCGGCGCGAGCGTGGTCCACGTCAGCACGCTCTTGAAGGCCTCGCCGACCATCATGCCGAACAGCAGCGCATACGGACCCGCGCCCGCCAGCGCGAGGCCGACGCCCACGGCGCAATCGACGCACGCGGCGGCGATTTCGATGCCCGCGATATGCTGAAAGCGCCGCTCGCGCTGCGCGATGAAATAGGCCGGCGACGCCAGTCCGCGCAGGAACGGCAGCAGCGCGGCGAGCTGCACGAGGCCGAGCGCGCCGCCCAGTTGAAACTGCGCGTCCATCAGCGGTGCGCTGGCGACCAGCAGCAGCGCGATGAGCAGGCCGCGCGTGGCGAGCGTGGTCCAGATCGCGCCGTTCTGATCGCGCGTGGGCGCCGTCGGGCCCTGGATCACGGCCTGCGCGAGCCCGGTGTCGGAGAGCGCTTCGGCGATCGCGACCGCGAGCAGCGCCACGCTCGCGAGACCGATCGCGGACGGCCCGAGAATGCGTCCGATCACGAGAAATTTGACGGCCACGAGGCCGCGCACGACGACCTGCTGCAGCAACACCCACGTCGCCGCGCCGGGACCGAACCCCGCCTTGACCGGCCACGCCGGCACCCGCATCGCGCGCAATCCGCTTCTCCTTGCGTTGTCCTTTGTCCTGTCGCCGCGAGCGCGCCGTATACGCGCCGCCGCCCCGGGTCTCGCGGGGCCGACCTTGCGACGTTAACCCGGCGCAAACGTCACCAGACGCCATCTGCCAGGCGGAATCGGACGCGCCGCGTGACAGCGTGTGTCAACGTGCGGCAGCGCGCCAGGCGGATAACCGGCGTCGCGCCGCCAGGCGTTTTCGGCCACCCCGGCCCGCATTTTGGCGCGTGGCGCGCGCGCCGCGCTGCTATGGTGAGACGCACAATCCTCAGACGGGCCGACTACATGGATACCGTGTCGATCGCCAGATACCGCCGTGACGACGCCGACGATGCCGCCGACGGAAACGACGCCGTCGGGCCCGGCACAGCCACCGGCTCCGCCAGCGACGGCGCGGCGGCCGACGACGCATGGATCGCGATCATCGAGCCCAACTTCACGGGGCATCGCTGGCGCTACGTCGAATGGGTCTCGCAGGCGTGCGTGGAAGCCGGCCACCGCTGTCTCGTCGTCACGGATACCGCCTACGCCGAACATCCGCTCGTGCAGCGCATCGAGCGCGAGGCGCGCCCCGATCGGCGCGTCATGCTGCTCGACCTGCACACGGTGCCGCGCGGCCTGCCATACGCGTGCAGCGTCTACATGCGCTTTCGCGACTTCTATTCACGCGCGCTCGCCGAGATCAGCCGCTCGACGCGCGTGCGCCTCGTGGTCGTGCCCTACGCCGATTACTTCTTCTACACGCTCGCGGCCCTCGACACGCCGTTCGGCGAGACGCCGTGGATCGCCATCGTGATGGGCATGACCTTCCATCACGCGCAGGCGGGGCTGCGCACGCCGCGCCGTCCGTTCGTCGATCTCGTGAAGTCGATGCTGTTCCGGCGCGGCGTGCGCGCGCGCGGCCTGCGCACGCTGCTCACCATCGATCCGACGCTGCCGGAGTGGTTCGCGCGCACGCGGTCGGCCACGTCGGCCTCGTCTGTCTCATCGGTGGCGGGCTCGACGCGCCTCGCCTACGTCGCCGACCCGTTTCCCGAGATCGACGCCGTCGATCCGCAGATCGCGCGCGCGCGTCTCGGGCTCAATGCGCAGACGCGCTATCTGCTCGTCTACGGCGCGATCGGCGAGCGCAAGGGCATCCGCGAATTGATGGAGGCGCTGGCGCAGATGCACGGCGCGCCCTGCCTCGTGATCGCGGGCCAGCAGGACGAGGAAACGCGCGCGTTCATCAACGCGCACGCGCCGCAGCTGATGCCCGCGCCGGTGATCCTCGACCGCTTCGTGCCCGACGAGATGGAGCGCGATCTGTTCTCGGCCTGCGACGCCGTGTGGCTCGGCTACCGCAGGCATTACGGCATGAGCGGCGTGCTGGTGCAGGCGTACCGCTTCGGCAAGCCGGTGCTCGCGAGCGCCGACGGCCTGATCGGCTGGTTCTGCCGCGACGGCGCGCTCGGTCCGCTGCTCGACGATCTCGAACCCGCCACCATCGCGCGCGCGATCGGCACGCTCGCGCAAAGCTGGCGCGAGCGCGCGCCCGGCGCGGGCATCGCGCGCGCCGACGCGCATCTGCTCGCGCGCAACACGCTCGATCAGTTCAAGCAGACCTTGCAGAACGCGATGGTTTGAGCGTGATGGTGAGCGCGGGCCACCTCACGCCACGCCGCCCACCTTGCCATCGACGTCGCTTGCGCCTGCCGCGGGCGTCGCCGTGACAGGCGCCGGTGAGGTCGGCGCCGAGGCCGCGCTCGCGCGGGCCGGACGGCGGTCGGGAAACACCGCATCGCGCAGACGCAGGAACGGAAACTCGATCGCGCGCGTGGTCACATAGCCGAGCACGATCGCGACGAAGAACTGCGCGCCGAGCACGACCGGCCACGCGGCCAGCGCGGGCACGTGCAGCGCGTCGAGCTTGCGGATCAGAAAATCGCCGGGCGCGAGCGCGAGCGAATGCCAGAGATAGATCCCATACGAATACACGCCGAGCCACGCAATCGCGCGATACAGCCACGACGCGCGCAGCCCGCCCGAATGTTCGAGCACGAGCACGATCAGCGCGCAGAAACCGGCGGCCTGAAGCGTGAAGCCGATGCTCTCGTCGAGCGCGACATGGCGCGTCGCCAGCGTGAGCCACGCGACCAGCAGCACCACCACGCCCACGAGCCAGCCCTTGCGCGCGGCGAGCCCGCGCCAGACTTCGGGCTTCATCCAGTAGACGGTCGCGAGCATCACGCCGAACAGCAGGCTGTCGATGCGGTACTGCGTGTAGTTGAACGCGGCGTCGAGATTGCCGCTCGCCACGGCGATGCTGCGCGCGCCGAGCACGAGCGTGCAAAGCACGGCCATCACGCCGATCAGCGCATTGGCGCGCAGCCGGAAATGCGCGAGCACGATCAGCAGCGCGGGCAGGAACAGATAGAAATGCTCCTCGACGGCGAGGCTCCACGTCTGCGCAATCGAGGTGCCGAAATAGTTCTGCAGATGCGTGAGGTTCTGCCACAGGAAGGTGTCGCGCGGATGCCGTCCGGCCAGCACGTGAAAGAGGATCAGCACGTAATACGCGGGCCAGATCTTGAAGATCCGCCGCACGATGAAACGGCGCGCGGCGATGCGGCCGTTCTGCGCGTACTGGCGCAGCAGCAGGCCGCCGACCAGAAAACCCGAGAGCGTGAAGAACAGATTGACGCCCTCGTGGCCGAAGCTCTTGAGCGGATATTCGATGAAGTCGACCCACGCGTGACCGGTGTGCACCGTGTGGAAATGAAAGCCCATCACCGCGAGGATCGCGATGCCGCGCACGAAGTCGAGCTCGATCGATCGTCCGCGCACCGCGGGCGGCGCGCCGCGCAACAGGTTCATGTCGGCTCCTCGCAATGGCGGTCCGGCTGGCGAGCCGATCCGCGTTCCGATGTGGCTTCCGGTGTGGCTGGCGTTGCTGCTTCCGATACGGTTTCCGAAGGGGCTTCAGGCGTGACTTCCGAAGTGACGTCAGCAGTAACTTCAGCAGTGACTTCGATCCGCGTCCGCGCCCCCGTCGGACCGACCTGGTCGCCCCCATCTTGCGCAAGCGCGCCTGTCGGCGTGCGCCAACTTCCCGGCATTCTCGGACAGACCCCATCACGCCCGATCGATCATTTTTTTCGGCCCGCCACAATTCTGTCCCTTCGCGCCAGCGGCATGGCAACGCGTTCGCGGCGTTTTATATTGGGGCGAAACTCCGCATGCGGCGCTGGCCGTATGCGCAACCACGCACCGCTGCGGGAGGAACGCCGATGCGAAACAAACATGCGGTCCTCTGGATCTGGCTGTGCTTCGTGCCGCTCGCATTCGACTACAAGGCGCCCGATTCGCAGTTCGGCCATGGCGCGCAATGGCTGGTCGTGTTTCCGGCGCTGGCCGGCGCGGCCATCCTCATGATGATCGGCCCGCGCTTCACGCGCGAGTCCCGGCTGCGTTCATTCGTGACGATCATGCTCGCGCTGAGTCTCGGCGGCAGCCTCGTCGCGCAACTGCTTCAGCACAATCCGATCGGCAACTATCTGCGTGTGATCCTGCCGTTTCTGCTGTTCGCGCTCGGCTACTTCGCGATGTGCCGGCCGTGGCATCCGGTGCGCCTCGCGCAGATGCAGAACGCGCTCTACTACGCGAACGTGCTCGGCCTGATCTTCACGTTCCTGTTCGGCATGTTCGCCGTGGGCGGGCCGCTGTCCGATATCCGCTTTCGCATCGTCTCGCCGACCATGCTCGGCCTGCAGGCGATGCTGCTGCATCAGTTCATCGTCGCGCGGCGCTTTTCGGTGTGGATGGTGCTGGTGTTCCTCGCCACGCTCGTGGTCGAGCTGCTGAGCGTCACGCGCAGCCTGCTGGTCGCGACCGTGATGCTCACCATCTTCGCCGCGTGGCTCGCCGCGCCGTCGATCAGCCATCTGATCAAATCGGCCGTGCGCACGCTCGCAGCGCTGCTCTGCGTCGTGGCGCTCGCGGCAGGCACCGCGTGGCTCTTTCCGTCGATCACGAATCACTGGTCGCAGCGCATTAACGCCGCGCAGAATTCCGACTCCGACCGCGATCCGACCACCATCACGCGCATCGCCGAAATCCGCGATCAATACGATCAGGTGACGGCGTCGGCGGAAACGCTGCTGTTCGGCAAGGGCTACGGCCACGTCTACCGCTATTCGCCGATCTACTTCCCCTACGTGCGCGAGACCTTCAGCAAGTCCGACTATTTCGACACCAGCGACTGGGTCGCGGGCCACAACTTCTGGGTCTATCAGCTCTACGCCGAAGGCATCGTGTTCGGCGCCTGCATGCCGATCGCGGTGCTGGTCGCGCTCGTGGCGGGCGGCGTCGCGTTCCGGCGCTGGCACCGCCTCGCGCCACGCGAGCCGCTGCTGATGCCGTTCAGCATGGCGATCCTCGTGCTGGCCGCGCTGCCGGGCGCGTCGATCGGCGGCAATCCGCTCGGGCCGCGTTTCTCCGGGCTCGTCTACGGCATCGCGCTCGGCCTCGTGGTCGCGCTGTATTCGCAGCTTCATTACCGCATCGACATACTGCGCCGCCGCTCCCATGGCGATCCGTACGCGCATCCGCAGCAACGCCCGCGCCGGCGCGAACGCGCCGAGCCCGCCTTCCGACCTCCGGCGCCCGCGCCGGCGCCGCTCTCTCCCTACGCGACCCCGGAGCCCCGATGAAAATCCTGCATCTCGTGTCCACCGTCGATCCGCGTTCGGGCGGTCCCATCGAAGGCGTGCGTCAAAGCGGTCTTGCGATGGCGGCGCTCGGCCATCGCATCGAAGTCGTCTCGCTCGATCCGATCGACGCGCCCTATGTGCGCGATTTTCCGCTCCCGCTGCACGCGCTCGGTCCCGCGCGCGGTCATTACGGCTATTGCCCCGCCTACGCGCAGTGGCTGCGCGCGAACGCCACGCGCTTCGACGCGGCCATCGTCCACGGCCTCTGGCAATACCACGGCTACGGCGCGTGGCGCGCGCTGCGCTCGACGCGCCTGCCCTACTACGTCTACGCGCACGGCATGCTCGATCCGTGGTTCCGCCTCACCTATCCGCTCAAGCATCTGAAGAAGTGGGCGTACTGGCCGTGGGCCGAATACCGCGTGCTGCGCGACGCCGCCGCCGTGATCTTCACGACCGAGGAGGAACGCCTGCTCGCGCGCGAATCGTTCTGGCTCTATCGCGCCAACGAACGCGTCGTGCCGTTCGGCACCAATCCGCCCACGCTCGACGCGAACACGCTGCGCGAGGAGTTTTTGCAGGCGTCGCCGCATCTGCGCAACAAGCGCATCGTGCTGTTTCTCGGCCGCCTGCATCCGAAGAAGGGTTGCGACCTGCTCGTGCACGCGTTCGCCGAGCATGCGCGCGCGACGCCCGACGCCCATCTGCTGATGGCCGGCCCCGACAAGAACGACTGGCAGCCCGCCTTGCAGGCGATCGCGCAGTCGCACGGCATCGCGCATCGCATCAGCTGGCCCGGCATGCTGCAAGGCAATCTCAAGTGGGGCGCGTTCCATGCGAGCGACGTGTTCGTGCTGCCTTCGCATCAGGAGAATTTCGGCGTGTCGGTGGCCGAGGCGCTGGCGTGCGGCCTGCCTGTGCTGGTCTCGGACAAGGTCAACGTGTGGCGCGAAATCGAATCGGACGGCGCGGGCTTCGTCGCGCCCGACACGGTCGCGGGCACGCAAGGGCTGCTCTCGGCGTGGCGCGGACTCGACGACGCACAGCGCGGCATGATGCGCGCGCAGGCGAAACGCACCTTCGACGCGCGCTTCGCGATGGGCGGCATGGTGCGCTCGCTGCTCGCGCTGCTGCACGAGCATCCGTCGCACGCCGCCGCGCGGGCCCGCACGCAGCGCGCGCTGCATGTCGATACCGCCGATCAGCCGGAAGCGACCGTGACGCTGCGCAACTGAATGTCATAAGGATAACGATTGAAAATCGGACACGGTGCAGTCAGGCCGCGTCGCGACGGAACGGCGCCGCGCGAGATCGCGATGCGCGCGCCGGCCGGGGGTAAGCGATTCCTGAACTGAGGGGACAAGGCTATGTCACACAGCATATCGGGTGGTTCGAGCGTGACGGGCGCCGACGCTGCGGCGCTCGCGGATAAACAGGCAGTCACACAGGCGATCACACAAGCAGGCGCATCCGCACCGTACGGACGCGCAAAACGGCGCGGCGCGCTGAGCGCGGCGACGGCATTGGCCGCGCTCGTTTCGCTGCTCGCGGGCTGCGCGTTCTCGCCGGGCATGACCGCGCCGTCGAGCGTCACGCAGGCGAAGGCCGCCACCGAAGCGGCGCACGCTTCGGGCGGCACGAACAACGACGCTCCGCCGCCGAACGCGCTCATCGAAATCAACCCCGCGCTGATCGCGAAGGAACACGCCGCGAGACCGACTATCGTGCCCAACGACGTCGAGTCGCTGTTCGGCACGCCCAAGCCCTATACGCTCGGCCCCGGCGACGTGCTGTCCATCGTCGTCTGGGATCACCCCGAGATGAATCTGCCGACCTCCTCGACCGGCAGCAACAGCCAGCAGGATCAGAGCACGAGCCAGGTGGTGTCGGGCTATACGGTCGATTCGTCAGGCACGATCCAGGTCGCGTACGTCGGGCCGATCCACGTGGCCGGACTGACCGAACTCGACGCGCGCAATCTCGTCGCCAGCAAGCTCTCGTACTATCTGCACAATCCGCAGGTGACGCTGCGCATCGAGGCGTATCGCAGCCGCCGCGTCTATGTGGACGGCGAGGTGCGCACGCCGGGCCTGATGGTGCTCAACGACATGACGATGTCGCTGCCCGAGGCGATCAACCGCGCGGGCGGCTTCACGGCGGCGGGCGACCGTTCGCGCGTGAGCGTGACGCGCGGCAAGAAGACGGTGCTCGTGAACATTCCCGACATGATCAAGAAGGGCGTGAATCCCGACAACATCATCCTGCAGAACGGCGACCTGATCCGCGTCTATTCGGAGAACGACAGCAAGGTCTACGTGCTGGGCGAAGTCGGGCATCCGGGCAGCATTCCGCTCGACAACGGCCGCCTCACGCTCAACGAGGCGCTCGGCAACGCGGGCGGCATCAGCCAGGGTTCCGGCGACGCCTCGCAGGTCTACGTCGTGCGCGGACAGAAGGAAGGCCACCGCACCGTGTATCACCTGGACGCCTCGTCGCCCGAATCGATGGCCACCGCCGACGAGTTCGAGCTGAATCCGAGCGATGTGATCTTCGTCGACGCCTCGTCGCTCGTGAAGTGGAGCCGCGTGGTGAACCTGATCCTGCCGAGCACGCAGGCGGCCTCGGCCGGGCGAGCCGTGGGGTATGGCTATTGATCGACGACGCTTCGCGTAGTGACGCGCTTCACGCAAAACGGGCCCTGTTTCAAGGGCCCGTTTTTTATGTTCGCGCGCTTTCTTGTTCGCGGCTTATTCGCGGCTTATTCGCAGCTCACTCGAAACGCCAGCGTATGAACCGGCACGGATTGCCGCCATACACGCCGCCCGCTTCGAGCGAGCGATGCACGACCGAGAGCGGCGTGACGACGGCAGAGCGCCCGATCGTCACGCCCATCTGCACCACGCATTTCGACGACACCCAGACGCCGTCCTCGATCACGATGGGCGCGACGCGCAGATCCATGTTCGTGCGCATGTCGTGCGAGCCCGCGCTCAGAAACGCGCCCTGCGAAAGACAGACGTTCGAGCCGATGCGGATGGGCGCCTGGTTGTAGAGCCAGACGTCGACGCCGATCCAGCAGTGATCGCCGAGTTCGAGATTCCACGGCGCCTTGACGCGCATCGGATGCACGAGGCGGCAGCCGTGCCCGACCTTCGCGCCGAACAGCCGCAGCAGCCCCACGCGCAGCGCCGAGAACGGCAGCAGGCGGTTATCGAGCACGCAGGTCTCGACGATGTACCACGCGGCCTGCACGAGCTTGCCGCGCCGCGCGACGTAATTGCCCTTGCCCGCGCGGCTCAGATCGATCACAGGCAGATCCGCGCGCGCGGCGGGGGCTTCCTGCGCACGCGGCGGCGGCATCGCGCCAGCGGCGTGCGCCGCGTATCCTTCGCCCGTTTCAGCCATGCGCGCTCCTTGCCCGTCGGGGCCGGTTCGACTTCGCTTGTTGATCTTGTGGCTCTTGTCGATCTTGTCGATCTTGCCGGTCGTGATGCTGCTGTAGGGGTGGCGCGGCTTCGATTGCACGACGGCAAGCGCCTCCATTATCGGGCGGCGGCCCGCGCGCCTCGCACGCGTGGCCGAGATGGCCGGGGTTTTGGCGCAGCCACGCGACGCAGCGTGGGCACCATGCAAGCATGGCGCCGCACCGTGCGGCGCGCGGGAATGACGCTCATGATCACGCCTCGCCGTCCGTATCCGCCGATGATTCCGCTTGCCGCGCTCGTCACGCTCTGCGCGGCGCTCGCGGCGTGGCCGTCGATCGTGCACGCGCAGGGCGACGCGGCGTCGGGCACCTCGGCGTCGGCGAATGGCCAGCGCGGCTCCGCCAGCGGGGAGAGCGCACTCACCGCCGCCGCGCGCCGCGCTCGCGCCGACGAACAGCGCCTGCTCGGCAGCCCGGGTGCGTCACACAATCCGTATGGCGGCGGTGGCGCCTATAGCAGCGACGGCGCCTCGCCCGAAGGCCAGGAAAAAGCTTTGACGACCGAATCGCGGATGCACATCGTGAGCCCGACCGACTTCTATGCGACGGGCACTGGCGCATCGGGCGGCGGCGGCCGCGGGACAGGTAGCGGCGCATCGAGCCGCGCGCGCGGCGCCAGCGCGATGAACGGCGCCAGCGCGGGCCGCAGCAGCACGCACAGCCGCATCACGCACGCCAGGCCGGACAACGCCGCCTCGGGCGCGCAAGGCGGCGGCTGGGCGGCCTACGACTGGGGCGCAAGCACCACCTCGCCGACCGCCAAGATCTACGGCAATCCGTATGGCTCGCAACGCGCGGCCGCCGCGCAGCTGTATCGCTCGCCGTGGTGACGCGCAACGTATCGCGCACGCGACGAAGCTCGCCACGAAACTGAATCGCTTCGGCGCGTGCCGTAACACGCGCCGAAGCCGCCGCGATCCCACACACCCATCACGCGTCGCGGTGCTCGACCTCGCTGAGCGGCGCGCCGGTCGCCTCGGCCTGATCTTGCGCCGACGCCTGCGCGGCCACCACCGCCTCGTCGCCCACGATCGCACCCACCAGCGCCGCCAGCCGCGCCTCCAGCGCGCCGATGATCGCGTGCGGCGACAGCATGCGCTGCGCGTAATGCCGCGCGGCCTGGCCGAGCGCCGCGCGCCGCGCCGGATCGGCGGCGAGCGCGACGATCGCCTGCGCAAGCGCCGCGCCGTCTTCGGGCGGCACCACGATGCCGGTTTCCGTCACCACGTCGGCGAGACTCGTGCCGGGCCGCGCCATCGCCACCACGGCGCGCCCGCTCGCGAGCATGCCGGTCAGCTTCGAAGGCATGACGAGATCGGCGGCGTCGTTACGCTGCGGCAGCACGTGTATGTCGGCGACATTGAGCAGTTCGTTGAGCATCGCCGTCGGCTGCAAGGGCAGCACGTGGCAGTTCGGCAGCGTCGCGCAGCGCGCTTCGAGATCGGCCTTGCCCGCGCCGTCGCCGCAAAACACGAAGCTGATGTCGGGTCGCACCGCGAGCGTCGCCGCCACATCGGCGAGAATTTCGATGCCCTGCTTCGCGCCCATGCTGCCCGAGTACAGCACCACCGTATGATCGAGCGGAATGCCGAGCTTCGCGCGATAGACGCTCGGCTGCGGCAGCGGAAAGATCGCGTGCGTGTCGACCCAGTTGGGCAGCGACACGGCGCGCGCCGCGTCCACGCCCTTGTCGACGGCGCGCTCGACCATGCGCGGCGAGATCGACGAGACCACGTCGAAGCGCCGCAGCACCGCGCGTTCGAACGCGCGCGCGAGGCTGGCGACGCGCGAACCCGCGCCGCCTTGCAGCAGGCCGAGATCGAACGCGGCGTCCACTTCGAAGTCCTGAATATGCAGCCAGGTTTTCGCGCCGATCAAGCGCGCCACCGTGAGCAGGCCCGGCGCGCAGAACAAGGTCGGCGCGATCAGCATCGCGGCCTGCGGACGCCAGCGCGCCTCGCGCACGAGCACCGGCAGCGACATCAGCGCGAAGCTCGCCAGATGGATGATGCGCTTGAGTCCGCCGGGCTTCGGCGGCACCCACAGCGGCGCGCGCGACACCGGCACGCCGTGCCAGTTTTCGCGCCGGTAGCGCCACGCCCGATAGCCGTCCTGCACACGCCATTGCGGGTAATACGGCGGCGCGCACACCACGCGCACCTCGTGGCCGCGCGCCACGAGCTGGTCGACCATTTCCGCCGTGTACTTGCCGACGCCCGCGACTTCGGGCGCGAAATTCAGACCGTAGATCAGGATTCTCATCGGCTCGTGCCAGGTTCGTGCTCTGTCGTGTTCTGCCCTGTCCGAACGGCGCGCGACGCCACGCCGGACCGGAAAAAAAAGCGGGCGCCATTCGCCGGTCCGCACAGGACGCCCGCCGCCAACAACAACCGCGTGTCAGTCGGGCCGCTCAGGCGTGGGCGTGGGCGTGGGCGCTGGCTTCGGGCACGGGCGCGCCGTGCGTGTGCAGGAAGTCGCCGTAAGTGCGCGCGAGTCCCTCACCCAGCCCGATATGCGCGCGCCAGCCGAGTCCGCCGAGGCGCGAGACGTCGAGCAGCTTGCGCGGCGTGCCGTCGGGCTTGCTGGTGTCGAACACCAGTTCGCCGTCGAAGCCCACCGTCTCGCAGATGCGCTCGGCCAGTTCGCGGATCGACAGATCCTCGCCGACGCCCACGTTGTAGACGCCGTCGCCGGTCTCGTGCTCGAGCACGAAGATCGTCGCATCCGCGAGATCGTCGACGTGCAGGAACTCGCGGCGCGGCGTGCCCGAGCCCCACACCGTCAACGAGCGCGCGCCGCTCGCGCGCGCCTCGTGCGCCTTGCGGATCAGCGCCGGCAGCACGTGGCTGCTGCCGAGGTCGTAGTTGTCGTTGGGACCGTAGAGATTGGTCGGCATCAGCGAAACGTAGTGCGTGCCGTACTGCCGGTTGTACGCCTCGCAGAGCTTGAGGCCCGCGATCTTCGCGATCGCATAGGCCTCGTTGGTCGGCTCCAGCGGCGAGGTCAGCAGATAGGTCTCGCGGATCGGCTGCGGACATTCGCGCGGATAGATGCACGACGACCCGAAGAACACCAGCCGCTCCACGCCCGTGTTGTAGGCCGCGCGGATCACATTGGTTTCGATCGCGAGATTGTCGTACGCGAATTGCGCGGGCTGCGTCGAGTTCGCGAGAATGCCGCCGACTTTCGCGGCCGCGAGCAGCACCGCGTCGATCTGCTCGGCGTCGAAGAACGCATCGACGGCCGACTGATCGGTGAGATCGAGTTCCGCGCGCGTGCGCGTGACGAGGTTCCAGTAGCCGCGCGCCTGCAGCGCGCGCACCAGCGCCGAGCCCACCATGCCGCGATGGCCGGCCACGAAGATGCGGGAGTTCGTGTCCATGCTCGTCACTCGTGATGTTCGAGCGCGCGGAAGCCCGCGAGCGTAACGAGCGCGTCGCGGCGTGCGATCTGGTAGTCGGAGCGCACCATTTCCTTGACGAGCGAATGGAACGACGTGGTCGGACGCCAGCCGAGCTTTTCCTGCGCCTTGGTGGCGTCGCCGAGCAGCGTCTCCACTTCGGTCGGACGGAAGTAGCGCGGATCGACGCGCACGATCACATCGCCCGCTGCGAGACGCGTCTCGCGCCCTTCCACGTGCTCGACGATGCCCACTTCATCGACGCCCGTGCCCTCGAAACGCACCGTGATGCCGAGTTCCTCCGCCGCCGTGCGGACGAAATCGCGCACGCTGTACTGCACGCCGGTCGCGATCACGTAATCCTCGGGCGTCTCCTGCTGAAGCATGCGCCATTGCATGTCGACGTAATCGCGCGCGTGGCCCCAGTCGCGCATCGCCGAGAGATTGCCGAGATACAGCTCTTTTTGCAGGCCGACCGCGATGCGCGCGATCGCGCGCGTGATCTTGCGCGTGACGAAGGTCTCGCCGCGCTGCGGCGATTCGTGATTGAACAGAATGCCGTTGCACGCGTAGATGCCGTGCGCTTCGCGATAGTTCACCGTGGTCCAGTAGGCGAACAGCTTGGCGACCGCATACGGGCTGCGCGGATAGAACGGCGTGGTCTCGCGTTGCGGCACTTCCTGCACGAGCCCGTAGAGTTCCGAAGTCGACGCCTGATAGAAGCGCGTTTTCTGCGTGAGCCCGAGAATGCGGATCGCTTCGAGAATGCGCAGCGTGCCGAGTCCGTCGGCGTTCGCCGTGTATTCGGGTTCCTCGAACGAGACCGCCACGTGGCTTTGCGCCGCGAGGTTATAGATCTCGTCGGGGCCGACGCGCTGGATCACGCGCAACAGCGCCGTCGAATCGGTGAGTTCGCCGTGATGCAGCTGGATGCCCTGCTCCGGGTCGTGCACGTCGCGATACAGATGGTCGATCCGATCGGTATTGAACAGCGACGAGCGGCGCTTGATGCCATGCACCTCGTAGCCCTTGTTCAACAGCAGTTCTGCCAGATACGAACCGTCCTGACCGGTGATGCCGGTGATCAACGCAACCTTCCGAGCCATCGTTCTCTCCTCGCGTCAAAGCGAAATGGATTGTTCGGCGCATCGGCCGCCCGCGCGCGGGCCGGCGCGCCGCGGACTTACCCTGCGATGCTTTCGTAACCGTAGTAGCCGCCGCGATAGCCGCCGCCGACGAACGCGCCCGTTTGCGGCACGTCCGTGAGCAGCACGCCGCACAGATTCACGCCGCCGTTGCGCAGCCGCTTGGCCGTCTCTTCCAGCTCCGAAAGCGGATGCCGGCCGTGGCGGATCGCGAGCAGCGTCGTACCCGCATAACGCCCGATCACGGTCGAGTCGGTCACCGCGAGCACCGGCGGCGTATCGACGATCACGATGTCGTACTTCGACTTGAGTTCTTCGAGCAGCGATTCGAAGCGCGCGCTCATCAGCAGCTCGGACGGATGCGCGTGCAGCGAGCCCTTCGCGAGCACGTCGAGACCCGGCAGCACTTCGCGCTGGATCGCGGCGTTCAGGTCAGCGCCGAGCAGCACGTCGGAGAGACCCAGTTGATGCGCGATGCCGAAGTGCGAGTGCACGTCGCCGCGCCGCATGTCGCCGTCGACGATCAGCACGCGCTTGTTCACCGAGGCGACCAGCGCCGCGAGATTGACCGAGAGGAACGATTTGCCGATATCGGGCCGCGAGCCCGTGAGCATCACGATGTTGTTGCGCGCCTCGTTGAGCGAGAGCTGCAGCGTGGTGCGCAGGCTGCGCACGCCTTCGACCGCGATGTCCTGCGGCGACTGCTGCGCGAGCACGTGCAGGCCGCGCCGGCGCGACGCCACATGATGTTGCAGGCGCAGTTGCTTGTGGCTGCGCGGCACCACCGCGAAGACCGGCACGCCGAGCGCCGCTTCGAGTTCGTCGGGACGCTCGACGCCGCCGTACAGCGACTTGCGCATGAAGGCGATCAGGATGCCGAGCACGATGCCCGCGCCGATCGACAGCACGATCACGAGCACACGCTTCGGGCGCACCGGATCGTCGGGCGGTTCCGCGAAATCAACCACGCGCACGTCGCCGACCTGACCGGCCTTCGCCACGCGCAGTTGCTGGGCGCTGTTGAGCAGGTTCGTGTAAAGCTCGGTATTCACGTGCACGTCGCGCAGCAGGCGCACCGCCGCCTGTTCGGTGTCGGGCAGGCTCTTGACCTTGCTCTGGAGCGCGCCCTGCGAGCTGGACAGCGCGGCGATCTGCGCGTCGAGCGCGGCCACGGCCGGGTGATGCTCGGTGAAGCGCTGCGCGAGTTCGGCGCGCTGCTGTTGCAGGTCTTCGAGACGCGTCTTGTTGTCCACGACCTGTTGCAGCAGCAGGCGGCTTTCCTCGCCGAGATCGACGGTGCCGTGCTGATTGCGGAAGTTGTTGTACTTCTGCTCGGCGTCGTCGAGCTGCTTGCGCAGTTGCGGCAGTTGTTCGTCGAGGAAGGCGAGCATATGCTCGGCTTCGGCCGAGCGGCCCTGCACGTCCTGGCGGATGAACTCGTGCGCCATGCTGTTGAGGATGCCGGCCGTGAGCTTGCTGTCGTGGCCTTCGAGGCTCGCGCGGATCACGCCCGACTGCAGGCCCACTTCGGACACGTCGAGCGCGCGTTGCAGCCGCTCGACGGTGGTGAGCGTCGAGGCGCGCGTCAGCGAAAACGGCGTGCCCGCCGGGCCGTTCAGGCGGTCGACGTGCAGCGAGATCGGACCGTCGGCCGTGTTGGCGGAGACATCCTCGCCCACGCGGCCTTCGAGTAGCGCGACGCCCTCGGGGTCGCGCAGCACATACGCGCCGTCCTCGCCCGCGACCAGCGTGAAGTCCTGGTCGTAGAGCGCGTCGGGCGTATCGAAACGCGACACCGTGATCTCGCCGCGTCCCCACGCGTAATTATTCGAGCGCAGGAACGCGGGCAGCTTGATGCCCCAGCTGCCGTTTTCGAGCCCCGCGAGCAGGCCGCCGATCACGGGCATTTCGCGCGGCTTCGCGCCGATGTCCAGATGCAGCCGGTTCACCGTTTCCTGCGTGACGAGCCGCGACTTCAACATCTCGATCTCGCCGTTGGCCGAGGTCTTTTCGTCGAACATGCCGTTGATCGGCGGCAGGCCCGCATCCTTCTTGCCGTTGTCCGCCTTGTCGACGAGATGGAACATCACGTCGGCGCGATACGTCGGCCTCGCGAGAAACGCGTAGCTCGCGCCCAGCAGCGTGACCGCGAGCGTCACGATCGCGATCGTGCGCCAGTTGGCGACGATCGTTTGCAGGTAATCGCCCAGATACCGCTCTTCGGTGCTCACGGCGTAGCCGCCGTCAACATAGTTCATCGCCATCTTCCGTCTCCCGAGATCCGGTGAAACCCATGCGCCGCGCGTCGGCTGCGCGCTTCGCATGCGGGAGCCGCGCGGGGACCGGACCGCGCGGCTCCAGGGCCCGAGCGCTCAATAGGCGTTCGGGCTGAACAGTCCATGCGCGATCGTCGCCGCGATGATGCGCATGTCGAGCCAGAACGACCAGTGGCCCAGGTAATACAGATCGTGCGCGACGCGCAGCTCCATTTTTTCGAGCCGGTCAGTCTCGCCGCGAAAACCGTTGACCTGCGCCCAGCCGGTGATGCCGGGCTTGATGCGGTAACGGTGGATGTAGCCCGTCACCACACGCTGATAGAGGTCGTCGTGTTCGAGCGCGTGCGGGCGTGGGCCGACCACCGACATGTCGCCGCGCAGCACGTTGTAGAACTGCGGCAGCTCGTCGAGACTCGTGCGGCGCAGGAACGCGCCCACACGCGTCACGCGGCGGTCGCCGCGCGTGGCCTGGCTGAGCGTGCCGGCGGCCTCGCAGTGCACGCGCATCGTGCGGAACTTGTAGATCGTGAACACGCGGCCGTCCGCGCCCTTGCGGCGCTGCTTGAACAGAATCGGTCCCGGCGACGAGAGCTTCACCGCGACCGAAATGCCGAGCAGCACCGGCGTCAGGCTAATGAGCGCGCAGGTCGCGAACACGCGGTCGAACACGGCCTTCTTGAACTGCGCGCTCGCGGGCAGCGGCGAGGCCACGAGATTGATCGCGGGCACGCCGAGCAGCTCGATCACGCTGCTGGTGTCGAACAGCGCGAGCGAACGCACGTCGGGAATGAAGCGGATGTTCACGAGGTCGTTGCGGAACTCGGTGACGAGACGCACCACCGTGCGCTCCTCAGCGAGCGAGAGCGCAAGCCACAGTTCGTGCACATCGTGCTCGCGGATGTACTGCGCGAAGCCTTCGATCGTGTCGCACAGCGCGGCGCCGGTGCCGTTGCGCGGCGGCGTCTCGGGCACGGTGTTGTAAAGCGCCGAAGCGCGAAAGCCCGAGCCCGGTTCCGAATCGATGCGCCGCACGATCTCGTCGCACTGCGCCGCCGATCCCGCAATCGCCACCTGATGCAGGTTCATGCCCGCGCGCCGCACGTGCGAGAGCACGCCGTGCGCGATCACGCGCCATGCAATCAGGAGCCCGGCGGCCACCGCGGTCCAGTACGCGAACCAGAGCCGCGAAACCGCATCGACGTGATGCATCGTCGAGTACATGGCGATCAGCGCGCAGCCCTGCACGACGATCCACGCCACCGCCACCTGCCCGGCCATCAACGCCTTGGAACGGCCGCGCCACGATTGATAGAGTTCGAACGCCGGAAAGATCACGAGCGCGAACGCCGCCGCCAGCAAAACGAATGCCTCGTTCATGCCACGCGGCGTGAGATCGTCGAAACGAATCTGCGCCGCCACACTCGCGCCGACGAACACCGCCGTCACGTCCAGCACTCTCGCCATCAGATTTTGAAGCTCGCGCATGTCGGTCACCTTGCCGATCGTGCCGGGCCGCTCAATTGCAGCGTCCGTAGGTATCGTCGAAACGGACGATGTCGTCCTCGCCCAGGTACGCGCCCGACTGCACCTCGATGATCTCGAGCGGCACCTTGCCGGGATTCTCGAGTCGATGGCGCGTGCCCAGCGGAATATAGGTCGATTCGTTCTCGCTCAACAGGAAGGATTCCTCACCACGTGTGACGAGCGCGGTGCCGCGCACCACCGTCCAGTGTTCGGCGCGGTGATGATGCAGCTGCAGCGAGAGCCGCGCGCCCGGCGTCACGACGATGCGCTTGACCTGGAAGCGCTCGCCCTGATCGATCGAGTCGTAGAAGCCCCACGGGCGCTGCACCTTGCGGTGCGCGTCGGCTTCGGGCGCATGCTGCGCCTTGATGCGCGCGACCAGTCCCTTCACGTCCTGCACTTTCGAGCGATCGACCACGAGCACGGCGTCGGCGGTTTCGACCACCACGAGATTGGTCGTGCCCACGCACGCCACGAGGCGGCCTTCCGAATGCGCGTAGCTCGCCACGGCGCCTTCGAAGATCACGCGCCCGCGTCCCACGTTGCCCGCTTCGTCCTTGTCCATCGCGGCCCACACGGCGTCCCACGAGCCGAGATCCGACCAGCCCGCGTCGAGCGCCACCACCACGCCCTCGGGCGCCCAGCCGTTGCTGCCCGAAAGACGCTCCATCACCGCGTAGTCGATCGAATCGGCGGGTGTGCCCGCGAAGGCCTGCGCCGACGGACGGAACACGTCGCCGTCCTGCTGGCCGCCGACGAAGGACGCGAGGCAGGCCGCATGCATGTCGGGCTGCAACGCGCGCAGCGCTTCGAGCCATACGCTCGCGCGCATCACGAAGATGCCGCTGTTCCACCAGTAGCCGCCTTGCGCCACGTACTGCGTGGCGAGTTCCGGCGCGGGCTTTTCGACGAAGCCGTCGATGCGATGCGCGCCCGCTTCGAGCGCCTCGCCGATGCGGATGTAGCCGAAGCCCGTTTCCGGCGAGCGCGGCGGCACGCCGAGCGTGACGATGGCGCCGCGTTGTGCGTGGCGCGCGGCGCATTCGAGCGCGCGCTGCAAGGCCTTCACGTCGGCGATGGCGTGATCGGACGGCATCACCACGAGAATCGCGTCGTCGCCGTTGGCGCTCGCGAGCGCGGCGCCGAGCGTGAGCGCAGGCGCGGTGTCGCGGCGTGCGGGCTCGACGACGAGCCGCGCATCGATGCCGCACGCGTGTAATTGATCGGAGATTACGAAACGATGCGCCTCGCCGCAGACGACGATCGGCGCGCCCGCGACCTGCCATTCGGGCGAGAAGCCGTCGAGGCGATGCACGGTGGCCTGCAAAAGCGTGTCGCTGCCGACCACGCCAATCAGTTGCTTCGGAAAGTGCTCGCGCGACATCGGCCACAGCCGCGTGCCCGAACCGCCCGCCAGCACGACGGGGACGATGCGCGTGCACGCCGTGTCCTGCGCGATCGGCGCTTGCGGCGTCGGCTCGGACGCCATGGGTGGCAGAGGTGGCATCGGTGGTTGAGCGGCGGATTGCTGAATCCCTGATCTTTGCATCATGTTCGGACTCCTGCATATCTGGCGGGATCGCCGTGTCTCGCGACAAGCGACCCGGGACCGCGAACAAGCGGCGGCAAAACGATAGAGGCGATGGACGGCCGCGTCGACATGCAGACAGGCGGCTATCGGACCTGTGGCTTGTGGCTCAGTATCCGCGCACTAGCGGCTCATGCGGGCTCATGTATGTTCATGCGGACTCGTGCATGCCCGTGCGCCGCCGCGCCATACCGCGCAGCTTCGCGCGGCATGCCGGCGAGCGGCTGCGAGGTTCATCCGCCCGCTTCCCGGCGGCTTTGCTCGCGATATTCGGAGGGCGAGATCATCATGCGTTTACGGAAAATTTTCGCGAGACGGTCGCCGTTGCCCATGCCCGTGCGCCGCGCGATCTTGTCGACCGGCAACTCCGAATCCGTGAGCAGACTGCAGGTGATCGCCAACCGTGCATGCAATAGATAGTCCGATGGCGTGATGCCCATCTCCAGCTTGAAACGGCGCAGAAAATTCCGCTCGCTCATCGCCGCAACCTGCGCGGCGTCGGCGATCGAGATCGTCCGCTGGCAATTCTCCTGCAGCCAGCGCGCGGCCGCCCTCACCTTGTCGGCGGGCGCGCTGCCGAGCGCATCGCCGAGAAACGGCAAGAGGTTGCCGCCCGAATCGGGCATCAGCCGCTCGGTCACGGCGCGCGCAACGTCCACGCCGAGATCGCGTTTGACGAGCGTAAGCGCACTCTTCATCGACTCGAGCCGGTCGCCGGCGTCGCCGCCCGCGTCCTCACGCGTGTTCTGCATCGCGTAGGAGCCGAACTCGCGCTGCGTGCGCTGGCCGCACAGATTCGCGGCTTCGAGCAACGAACGTCCTTCACCGATCGGCCGGATGGTCGCGGTGTTCGCATGCACATGACGCAGCCACGCGATCAAGCGTTCGTCGTTGGCCGCGGCGAAAGCGCCCTTGCCGCCCGCGACGAACAGCGCGTCGAAGCCGACGTAATGACGCGCATCGAGGCCGTCCGTCCACACGCGCACCGACGACGAGCAGGTGACGTTGCCGCCATCGGCGGAAAGAATGCTGACATCGTAAGGCGAGCGCCTGGCGGTATCGGACGACAACTCGTTGGCGACATGAAACACTTCCGCCACGATACCGGCACCAAGCAACGAACAGCCATCGAAAAGCAGTATTGCGATATGACGCACTTCACGACTCACACCCGCGGTAACGAAATGCGGGTGAGCAAACGACGGCAAATCCAGACTTGCGTATGCCATGCTTTTCCCCTAAACAGCCCCCGTCCTAGTGAAAAGTCCTGGTAATAGCATTCCGTGTGCAGTGCATCATAGGCAGATAAAAAATCGCGCAACGACGACTGACCGAAAGTGGCGAGACATTGGCGCATTTAGTCCGGTCGCGGACCGATTTGAAGCATGTGCATCACGGCTTCGATCAGACGCAATCCGCCCCGGCGACCATTCGATCGATATGTCGAATAATGGCCGGTGGTCCGCGGAATGGCTCAGATTAAAGCCTCGACAAACGCACCATTGATACGACGAATACTACGGAGTCTTCCGATCTTTACGCATCGCGCAGGATGGAATGAGGCGGGAATACAAAGACAGCGCGCTTATTCGTCTGATTTAAAGACGTAAAATTAACCTGAAAGCGTCAATTTCATACGCACTGACAGGATATTAGACGTTTTTAAATCAAGTTGCACTGCACAATATCAGATAACAATTGCAGTTGTTTTATCGATACGCATTGGCGTATTTGTGTGAATTATGTGGGCCAGCGCACAGAATTGCGCGAAACGACTGAAGCCTGGCGGCGCACGTTCATCGGCAGCCTTTAGGCTTGGTTTTTCATGCTCTTTTAACCCGCGAAACCGAGTCAGGAATCCGCCGATGAATCCGCTGCGATATTGCACGATATCCGCACTCGCGCGTTCGCGTGATGCGTGGCCGACACACAATGCGCGCAAAACCTGGCCAATCGCGCCAGGTGCTGCTGCGCCGCACACGACTGCATTCATCGCACGTGACAGGTCGGATCGATCGATCCCCGACGCGTGGCTGACACGCGGCTTGCGAAGCGCCATCGCGCAGACCGCTGTGTTTGCGCTCGTGAACGTGGCGGCAAGCGTGGCCGCAACACTCAAGCGTTCGAAACATCAGCACAATGACAACGCGCGCCATCACCACGCGACACGCGGCCTACGTGGCCAGCGTGGCCAACGTGGCGCAAGCGCGAGGTTCGCATTCTTCGCGTGCGTGCTGATGTTCGGCGCGCTGGGCGCCGCCACCTGCCGCGCCGACGAGGCCGTCGTGTGCCGTAACGCGCCCGGCGACGCGGCCGCCGCGCCCGCGGGCGACGATCCGATCACGGCCGACACGCCGGGCAGCGACGGCACGCGTCTCTTTCCTCGCGGCAAGAGCGTGCGCATCGACGTCGTCACGCGCGCACGCGGCAACGACAAGGTCCAATGGCAGATCGACGACACGTGGAGCCGCCCGCAAGCGACCGGCTCCTTCGCCGTGGCGCCCGGCAAGCGCGTGACGACGCTCACCTGCACGATGCCGCAAGCGGGCTACTTCGCGTTCAGCGCCACGCTCGCGTCGATGGCATCGGACCCCGACGGCACGCTGCCTCGACGCGGCACGCGTCCGGGCGGCATCGCGAGTTTCGGCGTGCTGCCGGACGTGAGCGCCGTGCTGCCCGAGCCGCGTCTCGCGCGTCAGGACCTGCACCGCTTCGGCGGCCAGGGCACCGCGTTCATCGCGCCGGGCCAGCACTGCTGCGGCGGCGACGGCTATCGTCCGCTCTATACCGATCTCGGCCTCACGTGGGCCAACGACGAGCGCAAGTGGTACACGATGGAGCCGGACGCGCCGAACACTTTCGATCCGTCCAAACCGCAGCTCGCGAGCTGGTTCGAGCGCGGCGACATCATGCGGCTGATCCTGCTCGACGGCATTCCGAAGTGGGCCGCGCCGCCCGACAAGGCCGCGAAGATCACGGACACCAACTTCACGCACAGCTACGCGCCCGCCTCGCAGGCCGCGCTGCGCGAGTTCATGACGCGCGTGGGCACCGAGTCCGCGCGCGTGCGCGCCAAGATTTTCCCGCGCCAGTCGCGCAATTACTATCAGGTGACGTGGGAACCCGACCCCGACGGCGGCCTGCCCTGGCGCGACTCCGACGCGAATTTCGTCGCGACCTATGCGTCGGTGTATCAGGGCATCCACGCGACAGATCCGAACGCCGTCGTGATGGGCCTCACGTACTCGGGCGTCAGCGACAACACCAAGTGGCTCAAACACTTCGCAAAACTGAACATTCAGAACTATCTCGACGGCCTGACGATCCACGGCTACTACGACTTCGGCACGAGCCCCTCGCATCCGCCCGAACGCGTGATCGACACGCCCACGGGCAAAGGCCCCGCGCTGCCCATGGCGATGCGCGATCTGCGCGCCACGATGCGCGATCTGCTCAAGCCCGGCGCGCCGCTGTTCGTCACCGAAACCGGCATCAGCTACGACATCGGCAAGACATATGGCCCGCGTTATCCCGACGCGCAAACGCTCTACGCGCAAGGCGCGGTGGTCGCGCGCACGCATCTGATCATGCTCGGCGAAGGCGCCGACGTGACCTTCGTGTTCTATTCGCAGGACATGCCGCAGACCTCGGCGGGCTATGGCGTGTTCTTCGAACTCGATCACGCGGATGGCGCGTACGGCGCGGGCAACATCAGCCCGAAACCGGCCGCGCTCGCGGTCGCGGCGATGACGCGCATCGTCGACGGCACGATCACGCTCGGCGCGCTGCGCAACACGCCGCCGGGCGTCTACGCGTACGCGTTCGCGCGCCCCGACGGCAAGATCGTCACCGCGCTCTGGAGCCACGACGACGCGCGCTGGAGCGCGAACGTCGGCTTCGACGCGAAACGCGCGACCAACTGGGCGCTGCCGGTGGACGCGCGCGGCAGCGCGGGCAACGTGAGCGTGTTCGACATGATGGGCAACGCGCGCACGATGAGCTACAAGGACGGCATGCTGCCGCTGAGCCTGACCGAATCGCCGGTCTATGTGGTGTCGGGGAACGCGGCGATCGCGAAGGCGAACGCGATCACGCCGGCGGGATACGTCGCGCGTTGAATCTCATCGGCGTGCGCGGTCGGGGCTGCATTGCACGCCGCCGCTTCAATACGTGGGATCGTTACGCCAATCGAATCGCCGCGGCAACCGGGAATGCGCAACTTGGCCCGCGATAGCGAAACTTAGGCGGCAAACGACAGTGCGCCGCAAAATTGGCACGCCTAGACTGCTGTTGAACGCGCTGCGGCCTGCTTCGCCGGTTTCGTCCAGTCGTCCGCCACGCATACGAGGCGAGCGCGCGTCGGGCTGTGCCCTTCCCTTCCCACTGGACCGCTCGCTCATGCTGTCGCCAACCGAATTTCTCGACGTGGTGCGCCTCGCGCCGCTCGTCGCGATCGACCTGATCGTCGTGGATGCGCAAGGCCGCGTGCTGCTCGGCCAGCGGCGCAATCGTCCTGCGCGCGGCACCTGGTTCGTGCCGGGCGGACGCATTCGCAAGGAGGAACGGCTCGACGCGGCGTTCACGCGCATCGTCGAAACGGAGCTGGGCATCGCGGGCATGCAGCGCGCGGCGGCGCGTTTCGGCGGCGTGTACGAGCATCTGTACCCGGATAATTTCGCGGCGGAGAACGGGATCGGCACGCACTATGTGGTGCTCGCCTACGCGTTCACGCTCGACAGCACCGTGCCGGTCGGGCGCTTCGATCAGCACAGTCAGTACGCGTGGCTCACGCCCGAGGAAATCCTCGCGCGCGACGATGTGCATGCGAATACGAAGGCGTATTTTTCGTAGCGGGTGGTGGCGCGTGGTGGCGCCTGATCGCGCGTGCGAGAGGATTGTCGACGCGATCTTCGCCGTTGCGTTGAATGCGCGCGATGTGCGATACGTGATGCGCGATGTGTGACGCGTGATGCCTGTGTGCGCGCGAAGATCGCGCGCACGTTCCCGCGTTTTCGCTTCGTGTATTCAGGTCGCCGTAAGCGGCGCGGCGAAATCGTCGGCGGCGTCGGCATCGGCGTCCGCGGCGAGTTCGGCATCCGCCGTATCGCGCACGAGATGCAGGTCCGGCGCGCCGTGGCCGTCGTGCGGCTTGTGTGACGTGTGCGACGCGTGCAATGCATCCGGCGCGTCCGCCTCGCGCGCCTGTAGCCACGCGCCGAACGCCTCGCCCACTTCGGCATGACGCAACGCGTACTCGACGGTCGCCTGCAAATAGCCGAGCTTGCTGCCGCAATCGAAACGCCGCCCGGTAAATCGATGCGCGAGCACCTGTTCGTCGGCAAGCATCGACTGGATCGCGTCGCTCAGCTCCAGTTCCTCGCCCGGCGCGGGGCGCAAGCGGCGCAGATGCTCGAAGATGCCGGGCATCAGCACGTAGCGGCCCACCACGCCGAGCGTCGACGGCGCCTCGTCGGGCGTGGGCTTTTCGACGATGCCGCACATGCGGTACACGTGGTCGTCCCACGCGCGCCCCTTCACGACGCCATACGCGCCCGCATCCGCGCGCGCGATCTCCTCGACCGCCACGAGCGAGCAGTGATAGTGATCGAAGCGCCGCGCCATCTGCGCGAGCACGGGCGGCTGCGCGTCGATCAGATCGTCGGCGAGCAGCACGGCGAACGGCTCGTCGCCGATGATCTTCTGCGCGCACAGCACCGCGTGGCCGAGCCCGAGCGGTTCCGGCTGACGCACGAAAATGCACTCGACATGCGACGGCTTGATGCTGCGCACGGTCGCGAGCAGCGCCGCCTTGCCGCGCGCTTCCAGTTCGCGCTCGATCTCATAGGACTTGTCGAAATGATCCTCGATCGCGCGCTTGCCGCGACCCGTCACGAAAATCAGCTCGGTGATGCCGGCGGCGACCGCTTCCTCGACGGCGTACTGAATCAGCGGCTTGTCGACCACCGGCAGCATTTCCTTGGGACTCGCCTTCGTGGCCGGGAGAAATCGCGTGCCGAGACCGGCAACCGGAAAGACCGCCTTGCGCAGCTTGATCATGTTCGCCTCGCCGTTCGGTGGATCGCGCCGCCGGGTGCGCCGCGCGTGGTTTTTTGCGTCATGTTCCGCATGGTGTGCGGCATCGATTTGCGGCGTCGATTTGCGACATCGTTTCGCTGCGTCGTCTGACCGGACGTGCAGCGATCATGCCGCGCCCGTCCACGAACGACGCGAGGCCAGCTTAACCAGCGCATATCGAGCCATTCTGCCAATCTCTCGGCGTTTTCCGACTGCGGTGCGCGGCGCGCGCGACACGCGTCCTATCATGGAGCCCAGTCGAACGTGGCGCGCGAGCGCCCCGCACAATGCAACGTACTCCTGCGAATCCATTCTTGCGCGAGGAACCGGCCATGCACATCGATCGGGTGATCTGCCGGCAAACCGCCTTGCGGACGCGCCCCCACCTGAAGCTGGCGACCATGGCCAAACGCATCGGCATCCTGGTTTTCGAGGGCTTTCCGCTCGGCGACGTGAGCCTGCTCGCCGACGTCTTTCGTCTCGCGAACGACTCCGGCACGGGACCGCTCCCCGTCTATTCGCTCGTCGTGCTCTCCGAGGACGGCGGCAGCGTCGCGAGCGGCTGCGGCCTGCGGATCTGGACCGACAGCGTGCATGGCCCGCTGCGCAACGGCTTCGATACGCTGTTCATCGCGGGCGGCCCCGGCGCCGAGGAGGCGCGCGAAAACGAACGCCTGCTCGCGCGCCTGCAGGCGCTCGCGCCCAAGGTGCGCATCATTCGCGCGCTCGGCGAAGGGCGCACCGTGCTCGCGGCCGCCGACGTCTCGTTTCTGCGCAGCGGCCTGATCGCGGCGGCTTCGGCGCAACGGCTGCGGCGCGCGCTCGAAGCGCATCACGCGTGCGCCTCGGTCGTCACGCCGCCCGAAGCGCTGATCGCCGCGCTCAAGGTGCTCAAGCGCAATCACGGCGTGGCGCTCGCGCAGCGGATCTCGGAAGATACGATGCCCGGCGCGTGGGAACGTCTCGGCCCGATGCTCGACGACGGCGAATCGGATAGCCCGAACGGCAAGATCAGCTCGGCCGCGCACTGGCTGCGCGAGAACTACCATCAGCCGATTTCGGTCGCCGACGCCGCGCGCGTCGCGCAAATGAGCATGCGCAACTTCCTGCGTCACTTCAAGACGCAGACGGGCCTCACGCCTTCGGAATATCTGCTGCGCGCGCGCCTCGACGCGAGTTGTCTGCTGCTCGCGCAAACCAATCTCCCCATCGACGAAATCGCGCAGCGCTGCGGCGTGCCGCGCGGCGAACGCCTCGCGCGGATCTTTCGACGCCGTTTGTCGATCTCGCCGTCGGGCTATCGCGCGGTGAACCGGCGCGCGTCGAACGATTGATCGACGACGCCTTCGCGCCTTCAATGCAAAACGCCGCGCGGACATGCAGCCCGCGCGGCGTTCTTCATGGCGACGACGCTTTGACGCGCCCGCGTGTCGTTACAGCATGCCCGAGCCGAAGATCTCGGTGTGGATGCGCGCCGGATCGACGCCGCGCGCGACGAGCGCTTCTTTCTGCTCGCGCATGAACGCAACGGGACCGCAGAGGTAGTAGTCGGCGTCCGGCAGCATCACGGCGGCTTCGATGCGGCCGATGTCCATGCGGCCTTCGAAATCGTAGTCGACGCCCGCGCGGTCTTCCGCGCCCACGGCTTCGTAGAACACCGCGCGCTTGAGGTTCGGATGCTCGGCGGCGCTGCGGCGCAGCCAGTCCTTGAACGCATGCACGCGGGCGTTGCGGCAGGCGTGCACGAACGCGATCTGGCGCTCGCTGCGCTCGGCCAGCAGCGTGGCGAGCATCGACGTCATCGGCGTGATGCCGACGCCGCCGCTCATCAGCACGACCGGCGTGGTCTTCTTGCGGTCGAGCGTGAATTCGCCCATCGGCGCGCTCACGTGGACGATCGTGCCCTCTTCGACATCGGCGTGCATGATGTTCGAGACGTGGCCCGGCTGCGTGTCGGCGCGGCCGTCCTCGCGCTTGACCGAGATGCGCAGCCAGCGGCCGTGCGGCGCGTCGGACAGGCTGTACTGGCGCGGCTGATCGACGCCGAGCTGGTCGACATAGCGCGTCACGCTCACGTACTGGCCCGGCTCGAAGCCGCCTGCGCTCGCGCCGTCGGCGGGCGCCAGATAGAACGAGGTGATTTCGTCGCTTTCGACCTGCTTGCGCATCACCTTGAACGGACGGAAGCCGCTCCACGGCGCGGCTTCGTAAAGCTTCGCCTCGGCGCCGATCATGATGTTCGCGAGCTGCTCGTAGGCCACGGCCCAGGCGTCGAGCGTCGGCTGGTCGACGGCATCGCCGAGCACGTCGACGACCGCGCCCAGCAGATGGCGGCCGACGATCGGATAGTGTTCGGGACGGATGTTCAGGCTCGCGTGCTTGTGCGCGATGTGCGTGACCGCGCCGCCGAGCACGCCCAGATTGTCGATGTTGGCCGCGTAGGCGTAGACCGCGCGCGCGAGCGTTTCAGGCTGGCTGCCGCTCTTTTGATGCGTCTGGTTGAAGATGTTCTTCAGCTCTGGATGCGCGTTGAACATGCGCTGGTAGAAGTGCTTCGTGATCGTGGTGCCGTGCTCGGCGAAAACGGGCGCGGTGGCCTTGACTCGGGCGATCTGGTCAGCGGTGAGCGCAGTCATTTGCGGCTTCTCCTCGTTAAAGATGTATATACGATACATGTTTAACGCCGCACGCCGACTCGGGCATTTTGTCGCACCACAGCATGAGCGGGCGTGGCGCGGTTTCCAGCCGGAGCGCAAGGGTGCCGCGAGCTGGGGCTGCGCGCCGACGCTAATTGCCCGGCGTTACCGGAGCAACGGGAGCAACCATCGCGACGCACTCATACCCCAATTAAGGCTCACTCGTTCGAGAATTCGCCGCCGCTCGTTGCGCCGTCTGTTGCAGCGTTTGCCGCACCGCCCGCTGCGCCACGGTCGTGACGCCAGTACACGTCGTCGCCGCCCGCCGCGCGGTTGAGCACGCGCGAGAGCACGAACAGCAGGTCCGAGAGCCGGTTCACGTAGCGGCGCGGCGCCGCTTCGATCGTCGCCCCCGACTGACCGAGCGCGACGATCGCCCGCTCCGCGCGGCGGCAGACCGTGCGGCACACATGCGCGAGCGCGGCGGCACGCGAGCCGCCCGGCAGGATGAACTCCTTGAGCGGCGGCAGCGCGGCGTTGTACTCGGCGAGCCAGTCGTCGAGGCGGGCCAGATGCGTGTCGCTGACCATCGTGTGGCCGGGCATGCAAAGCTCGCCGCCCAGATCGAACAGGTCGTGCTGGATCGCGACGAGCGCGGCGCGCACGTCATCGGGCAGCGGCTCGCACAGCAGCACGCCGATCTGCGAATTGAGTTCGTCGACGTCGCCGATCGCCGCGATGCGCGCGTCGTCCTTGCCCACGCGGCTGCCGTCGCCGAGTCCCGTCGTGCCGTCGTCGCCGGTGCGCGTGGCGATCTTGCTCAGGCGATTGCCCATCGTGTTTCTCCAGATTTCGTTGATGCGCGGTGCGCAAATCCGTCGTGCCTCGACTGGCATGCGGTAAAGCTCACGCGGCTCATTATAGGTACGGCCGTGACCTCCACGGTGCGCTTCGCCGCGCGCTCCGCCGCGTGCCCGTCGTGCGGTGCAACATGCGTCCGCCCGCGCCCGCCGAGGCGCGAACGCGTCCGCGAACGTTCAGCGTAAAATGAAACGCACCCATGAAACGCACCCGATAGCACGTCCCACACGCATAGAGGCCGATCTGCGCGATCGGCCGCGACCAACGAAGGAGACACCCGCGTGAATCATCCCGCGCCGCCGGCCCTCGCACGCCGCCCGTTCCCCGCCGAACTCCTCGACGCCTTGCGCAGCGCATTCGGCGAACGCGTCTCGACCGCCGAAGCCGTGCGCGCCCATCATGGCCGTGACGAATCCCGTTTCGACCCGCAACTGCCCGACGCCGTGGTCTACGCGCAGAGCACCGAAGAGGTTCAAACCATCGTCAAGCTGTGCGCGCGCCATAACGTGCCGATCATTCCGTACGGCAACGGCTCCTCGCTCGAAGGCCACTTGCTGGCCGTGCAAGGCGGCGTGTCGATCGACCTCTCGCAGATGAACCGCGTGCTCGCGATCAACGCCGAAGACCTGACCGTGACCGTCGAGCCCGGCATCTCGCGCAAGCAGCTCAACGAAGCGCTGCGCGACACGGGCCTGTTCTTCCCGATCGATCCGGGCGCGGATGCGAGCATCGGCGGCATGTCGGCGACGCGCGCCTCGGGCACCAACGCCGTGCGCTACGGCACGATGCGCGAGAACGTGCTCGGTCTGACCGCCGTGCTCGCGGACGGTCGCGTGATCAAGACCGGCACGCGCGCGCGCAAGTCGTCGGCGGGCTACGACCTCACGCGCCTTTTCGTGGGCTCCGAAGGCACGCTCGGCGTGATCACCGAAATCACCGTGCGCCTTTATCCGCAGCCGGAAGCGGTGTCGGCGGCGGTGTGTGCGTTTCCCTCGATGGCCGAAGCCGTGCGCGCCGTGATCGAAACGATCCAGATGGGCGTGCCGATCGCGCGCGTGGAGTTCATCGACGCACTCGCCGTGCGCGCGATCAACAAGCATTCGAACCTCGGTCTGCGCGAAAAGCACACGCTGTTCTTTGAGTTTCACGGCACCGAAGCGGGCGTGGCCGAGCAGGCGCAAACCGTGCAGGAACTGGCAGCGCAAAACGGCGGCGAAGGTTTCGAGTGGGCCACGCGCCCCGAGGACCGCAGCCGCTTGTGGAACGCGCGTCACAGCGCGTACTTCGCGATGCTGCAACTGAAGCCCGGCTGCCGCGCGGTGACCACTGACGTCTGCGTGCCGATCTCGCGCCTCGCCGAATGCGTCGTGGAAACCGAAGCGGACCTGAAGGCCTCGCCCCTGCCCTGCCCGATCGTGGGCCATGTGGGCGACGGCAACTTCCACGTGGCGATCCTGATCGACCCCGACAAGCCCGAGGAGATCGACGAAGCCGAACGCCTGAACCATCGCATCGTGCAGCGCGCGATCCGCATGGACGGCACCTGCACCGGCGAGCATGGCGTGGGTCTGCACAAGATGGACTTTCTCGTGGAGGAGCATGGCGCCGATACCATCGACACCATGCGCGCCATCAAACGCGCGCTCGATCCGCATAATCTGATGAATCCCGGCAAGATCTTCAGCTGGGCGGCGTAAGCTGACGCTGGCGAGGCGCGCCGCGAGACGCGCGCCCGTAACGAAAACAGCGAACACAGCGACCGCAGCGATCGCCGTACGCGGCGAACCACACGAGCAGGAGGAGACATGAACGCACCCGAGGCGAAGATGCCCGAACTCTCGCCCGAAGCCCTCGCGCAGCGGCAGCGCGAAGTGGTTCAGGCGCTGATGGCCGTGCTGCCCGCGCACTGCCTGCTGCACCGGGAAGAAGACACGGTCGCCTACGAGTGCGACGGCCTCGCGGCCTACCGGCGCCTGCCGCTCGCGGTGGCGCTGCCGGAAACCGAATCGCAGGTCCAGCGCATCGTGCAGATCTGCCGGCGGCTCGACGTGCCGATCGTGCCGCGCGGCGCGGGCACGGGTCTCTCCGGGGGCGCCATGCCGATCCGCCACGGCATCGTGCTCTCGCTCGCGCGCTTCAAGCGCATTCTCGAAGTCGATCCCTACGCGCGCACGGCCACCGTGCAGCCGGGCGTGCGCAATCTGGCCGTTTCCGAGGCGGCCGCGCCTTACGGCCTCTATTACGCGCCCGATCCGTCGTCGCAAATCGCCTGCACGATCGGCGGCAACGTCTCCGAAAACTCGGGCGGGGTGCACTGCCTCAAGTACGGTCTCACCGTGCATAACGTGCTGCGCGTGCGCGCGGTGACGATGGACGGCGAGATCGTGGAGTTCGGCTCGCTGGCGCTCGACGCGCCGGGGCTCGATCTGCTCGCAGTCATGATCGGCAGCGAAGGCATGTTCGCCATCGTGACCGAGGTGACCGTCAAGCTGATCCCGCGTCCGCAGACCGCGCAAGTCATCATGGCGAGCTTCGACGACGTGGTGAAAGGCGGCGACGCCGTGGCCGGCATCATCGCGTCCGGCATCATTCCGGCCGGTCTCGAGATGATGGACAAGCCCGCCACGCGCGCCGTGGAGGAATTCGTGAAAGCGGGCTACGACCTCGACGCCGCCGCGATCCTGCTGTGCGAGGCGGACGGCACGCCCGAGGAAGTCGCCGACGAGATCGCGCGCACGACCGTCGTGCTGCGCGAGCACGGCGCGACGCGCATCCAGATCTCGCGCACCGAGGAAGAGCGCCTGCGCTTCTGGTCGGGCCGCAAGAACGCCTTCCCCGCCGCTGGACGCATTTCCCCTGACTACTACTGCATGGACGGCACGGTGCCGCGCCGCGCCATCGGGCCGCTGCTCGCGCGCATTCACGAGATGGAGGCGCAGTACCGGCTGCGCTGCATCAACGTGTTCCACGCGGGCGACGGCAACATGCACCCGCTGATTCTCTTCAACGGCAACGACCTCGACGAATGGCACCGCGCCGAGGCCTTTGGCGCCGATATTCTCGAAACCTGCGTCGAACTGGGCGGCACGGTGACGGGCGAGCACGGCGTGGGCATCGAAAAGATCAATTCGATGTGCGTGCAGTTCTCGCCCCAGGAGCGCGACGCGTTCCATGCCGTGAAGCACGCGTTCGATCCGGCCGGGCTGCTCAATCCCGACAAGGGCATCCCCACGCGCGCGCGCTGCGCCGAATACGGACGCATGCATGTGCGCGGCAATCTGCTGCCGCATCCCGATCTGCCGCGCTTCTGACGCACACCCTGACGCACACCCTGACGCACACGCCGGGGCGGGAGAGCCACGCGCTTCATCCGCCTCATCCACCCCGCGCGGCGGCAGCCACAACGGACGGCGCGAGCGCGCACGCGGCGGCGCACGCCAGTTTTGCCCCCTCGCGATGCGCCGCGCATGCGGCTTGCGGCGTGTCATGCGCACCGGGTCAAACACGCTTGTAAGCGTGCGCCATGCGGGCCTGCCCCGGCTTGTCAGCACGGGGCGCGTCAGTACAATCGAACGCACCACAACGACAAACGCGCCATGGACGACATGGAAGAGGACGACATCGTCGCGGTCTGGTCCGAGCGCATTCGCGCGGCGACCGCCGACGGCCGCCCGCTGCGCATTCGCGGCGGCGGCACCAAAGACTGGTACGGCCAGGCGCTCGAAGGCGAAGTCCTCGACACGCGCGCGCACCGGGGCATCGTCGCGTACGATCCGGCCGAGCTGGTGATCACGGCGCGCGCGGGCACGCCGCTGCTCGAAATCGAGCAGGCGCTCGCCGCGCGCGGACAGATGCTGGCGTTCGAGCCGCCTCACTTCGGCGCTCAGGCCACGCTCGGCGGCTGCATTGCCGCCGGCATCGCCGGGCCGCGCCGGGCGGCGGCGGGCGCGGCGCGCGACTTCGTGCTGGGCGCCGTGGTCATGAACGGTCACGGCGAGGTGCTGCATTTCGGCGGCCAGGTCGTGAAGAACGTGGCGGGCTACGACGTCTCGCGGCTCATGGCGGGATCGCTCGGCACGCTCGGCCTGATGCTCGAACTGTCGGTCAAGGTGCTGCCCGTGCCGCAGGCCGAAACCACGCTGCGCTTCGACATGAACGGCACCGACGCCGTGCGCAAGCTCAACGAATGGGGCGGCCGCCCGCTGCCGATGACGGCCAGCGCCTGGCGCAACGGCACGCTGGTCGTGCGTCTGGCGGGTGCCGAGGCCGGCGTGAAAGCCGCGCGCACCTCGCTGGGCGGCGAGGTGGTGGACGCCGTGGAAGCCGAGCGTTTCTGGGCGTGCCTGCGCGAGCAAACCGACCCGTTTTTCGCCTCGATCGCGCCCAATGCCGCCCTCTGGCGCCTCGCGCTGCCGTCGATCGCCGAACCGCTGCAATTGCCCGGCGCGCAGCTGATGGAATGGGGCGGCGCGCAGCGCTGGTGGATCACCGAAACCGACGCGCAGACCGTGCGCATCACCGCCAAGCAGGCGGGCGGCCACGCCACGATGTTCCGCACCGGCCGCGAGTACGACCGCAGCGCGGGCGTGTTCACGCCGCTGCCCGCGCCGCTCATGAAGATCCATCGCGGCCTGAAAGCCGCGTTCGACCCGGCCCGCATCTTCAATCGCGGCCGCCTGTATTCCGACTTCTGACCTGACCATCACGCGGCGATGCAGACGAACCTCGCGGACTTCATTCGCAACACCCCCGACGGCGACGAAGCCGACGCGATCCTGCGCAAGTGCGTGCATTGCGGCTTCTGCACCGCGACCTGCCCGACCTACCAGCTGCTCGGCGACGAGCTCGACGGCCCGCGCGGCCGCATTTATCTGATGAAGCAGATGGTGGAAGGCGCGCCGGTCTCGAAAAGCACGCTCACCCACCTCGACCGCTGCCTGACCTGCCGCAGTTGCGAGACGACCTGCCCCTCGGGCGTGCAGTACGGCCGGCTCGTGGAAATCGGCCGCAAGCTCGCCGAGGAACGGGCGCCGCGCCCGCTGCGCCAGCGCCTCACGCGGCGCTTCCTCGCGGGCTTTCTGCCGCGACGCATGCTGTTTTCGCCGGCCATGCGCCTCGCCCAGCAGGTGCGCGCGCTGCTGCCGCGACGGCTGCGCGACAAGGTACCGGTACGCCAGCGCCCGCTCGCCTGGCCGACCGCGAAACACACGCGCAAGATGCTGATGCTCGCCGGTTGCGTGCAGCCTTCGATGATGCCCAACATCAACACGGCCACGGCGCGCGTGCTCGACGCACTGGGTATCGAGACAGTGGTGGCGCCGCAGGCGGGCTGCTGCGGCGCGATCCGCCTGCACATGGGTTACGCCGACGACGCCCTGAACGACGTGCGCGCGAACATCGATGCCTGGTGGCCGTATATCGAGCAAGGCGTGGAGGCGATCGTGATGAACGCTTCCGGCTGCGGCGCGACCGTCAAGGAATACGCGCACCTGATGCGCCACGATCCGGCCTACGCGGAGAAAGCGCGGCGCGTGGCCGAACTCACGCGCGACCTGGCCGAGATCCTGCCGCAATTCGAGGAGCAACTGCTCGCAGCCACGCGCCGGCGCGGCATCCATACCGTGGCGTATCACCCGCCCTGCACGCTCCAGCACGGCCAGCAGGTGCGCGGCGGCGTGGAACACGTGCTGGGCGCGCTCGGGCTCGACGTGCGCCTGCCGGTGGACAGTCACCTGTGCTGCGGCTCCGCGGGCACCTATTCGATCACGCAGCCGCGCCTCTCGTACACGCTGCGCAACCAGAAGGTGGAGCGGCTCAAGGCGCTGGAGCCGCAGTTGATCGTTTCGGCGAACATTGGCTGCATCGCGCACCTGCAAAGCGGCACGCCGATTCCGGTCACGCACTGGATTGAGCTGGTCGAACATATGCTGGCCGCGAATTGAAAAAACACGTCCCAGCGTAGCGATCCGCCGATCACGCCAACAGTCGGCCTGATGGCGTAGGAGCCAGCCTGTCAGGCCCGCGCCGCCCAGGCGCGCCGACAGAATTTGACCGTCGCATGACGCGGAAAAGCCCTACGTCTTTTGGCGGAGGTTTCGCGGCCCGGCGCAGTCCGTATAATTGCCTTCGTTCGTTTCATGTGCGCCGTAACGGCCGCGGGCAGCGCTGCGCGGCCGGCCTCCAATCCGATGACCGATCTCGTCCACAATCTCGAAGCCGTCCATGAGCGCATCGCCGCTGCCGCCCGCAGTGCGGGGCGCGCGCCGGAATCCGTTGCGTTGCTCGCGGTGTCGAAAACCTTCCCCGCCGACGACGTGCGCGCCGCGCACGCCGCCGGTCAGCGTGCGTTCGGCGAGAACTACGTGCAGGAAGCGGTGGACAAGATCGAGGCGCTCGCGGACCTGCGCGCGAGCCTCGAATGGCATTTCATCGGGCCGCTGCAATCGAACAAGACGCGGCCCGTGGCCGAGCGTTTCGACTGGGTTCATTCGATCGATCGACTGAAGATCGCCCAGCGCCTGTCGGAACAGCGACCCGCGGGCATGCCGCCGCTCAACGTGTGCCTGCAGGTCAACGTGAGCGGCGAAGCTTCCAAGAGCGGTACCGCGCCGGAGGAAGCCGTACAAATCGCGCACGCAATCGCCGCGTTGCCCAACCTGCGCCTGCGCGGGTTGATGTCCATTCCCGAGCCGGCAGACACGCCCGAGGCACAGCGTGCGCCGCACCGGCAGCTGCGCGAGCTGTTCGACGCGCTGCGCGCCGACGGCCTCGCGCTCGACACGCTCTCCATGGGCATGTCGGCCGATCTCGAAGCAGCCGTGCTCGAAGGCGCCACGATCGTGCGCGTCGGCACCGCGATCTTTGGCGGGCGCGATTACTCCCACTGATTCAAGTACGCACTCCACACCATGAAAATTGCCTTCATCGGCGGCGGCAACATGGCCGCCGCACTCATCGGCGGTCTGATCCGCAAGGGCGTTCCCGCCGCCAACCTGTACGCGATCGATCCGAACGAGGACGCCCGCAAACGCAGCGAGGAACAGTTCGGCGTGCGCACCGGCGCGGGCGCCGACGCGGCGCTGGCCGACTACGACGCCATCCTGCTCGCGGTCAAGCCGCAGATCGCCAAGGTCGTCGCCGAATCGCTCGCGCCGCACCTCGGCGCGCATCAGGTCGTCATCAGCATTCTCGCGGGCATCCGTATCGAAGATCTCTCGCGCTGGCTCAAGGGCCACACGCGCATCGTTCGCACGATGCCCAACACGCCCGCGCTGATCGGCATGGGCGCGACCGGCCTCGTCGCGAGCGGCGGCGTGGACGCAGCGGGCCGCGAACTCGCCTCGAACGTGCTGGGCGCGGTCGGCCAGACCGTCTGGTTCGACGACGAGAGCAAGATCGACGCCGTCACGGCCATCTCGGGCAGCGGCCCGGCCTACGTGTTCTATTTCATCGAAGCGCTCGAGGAAGCCGCCCGCCAGCTCGGCATGGACGAGCAGCAGGGCCGCGCGCTCGCCATCGCCACGTTCGCGGGCGCGGCGCAACTCGCGCTGCAGTCGGACGAAACGCCCGCCGTGCTGCGCGAGCGCGTCACGTCCAAGGGCGGCACCACGGCGGCGGCGCTTGCGTCGTTCGACGCTTCGGCCGTGAAGGACGCCATCGTGCGCGGCGCGCTGGCCGCCGACGCGCGTGCGAAGGAAATGGGCGAGGAATTCGGCAAGCAGTAAGCCGCAAGCCGGAAGCGGCGCGCGTGGCGGCGTTCGACTGTCACGCGCGATTGGCGGCCTTGCGTCGGCATTTTGCTCGACGTTCGCGGCACGGCAGTACGCCACGCAAAATTGCCACGCACAAGCGCAGAACAAGCGCCGCACAAAACCTCAGCACAAAGAAAAAGCGCCTCGACTATCGAGGCGCTTTTTTTACATCCGAATCCTGCGTCGCAGTCGCACTCAGGAACCGGCCACGAGGTAATGCGCGGCGATGCCCACGAACAGCACGCCGCCCAGCCAGTTGTTGTGACGGAACGCGGCGAAGCACGGCATGCGCTCGCGGTTCTTGATGAGCGTGTAGTGATAGATCGCGCAGCCCGCCGCCGCCGCCCAACCGAGCCAGTAGAGCCAGCCGAACTGCAGCGTCATGCCCACCCACACGTAGATGCCGAGCGTGACCGCGTAGCAGAGCATGATCGCGAGCACGTCGAAACGGCCGAACGTGAGCGCCGAGGTGCGGATACCGATCTTGATGTCGTCGTCGCGATCGACCATCGCGTATTCGGTGTCGTAGGCCACCGACCAGAACACGTTGGCGATCAGCATGATCCACGCGAGCGCGGGCACGTGGTCCTGAATCGCGGCGAACGCCATCGGAATACCGAAGCCGAACGCGATGCCCAGATACGCCTGCGGAATCGCGAAAAAGCGCTTCGTGAACGGATAGGACGCGGCCACGAACAGCGCCACGACGGAAAGCTGCTTCGTGAGCCCGTTGAGCGGCAGGATCAGCAGAAACGAGACGATCGCAAGACCGGCGGCAATCGCTACCGCTTCCCAGGCGCGGATGCGGCCCGAGGTGATCGGCCGTTCGGCGGTGCGTTTGACGTGACGGTCGAAGTCGCGGTCGGCGTAGTCGTTGATCGCGCAGCCCGCCGAGCGCATCAGCACCGTGCCCACCGTGAAGATCACGAGCAGCGACAGCGACGGATGGCCGTTCGAGGCGATCCACAGCGCGTTGAGCGTCGGCCACAGCAGCAGCAGGCTGCCGATCGGCTTGTCCATGCGGACGAGCCGCAGATAGAGCGGGAGTCGGGCGAACATGATGGGAGCGCGAAAAACGATGCCGCTATTGTAGGCCACGGCGGCGGCGCTTCGCCGCGAGTTCATCATCGGCGAGTGCGGTGTAAATCGGGCGCGATGCGTCCGAACGCCCTGGCGCACGAACCTCCAAACACGCGGCCCAAATGAAAAAGCCCGCCGGATCCATCAGATCAACCAGCGGGCTTTGTGTCCCTGCATCGGCGCATGGCGCTTCAGCCAGGGATCGTGCGCATCAAACGCAGATCAAGCCAGCAGCGAACGCAGCATCCACGCGGTCTTTTCATGCGTCTGCATGCGCTGCGTGAGCAGGTCGGCGGTCGGCTCGTCGTTGGCGGCTTCCGTTGCCGGGAAGATCGCGCGCGCGGTGCGCACCACGGCTTCCTGACCTTCCACGAGCTGACGGATCATGTCTTCAGCGGCCGGCACACCGTCGGCTTCCGGGATCGACGAGAGCTTCGCGAATTCCTTGTAGCTGCCCGGCGCGTGCACGCCCAGCGCGCGGATGCGCTCGGCGATCGCGTCGACGGCCAGCGCCAGTTCGTTGTACTGCCCTTCGAACATCAGGTGCAGCGTGTTGAACATCGGACCCGTGACGTTCCAGTGGAAGTTGTGCGTCTTCAGATACAGCGTGTAGGTGTCCGCGAGCAGGCGCGAGAGACCGTCCGCGATCTTCTTGCGATCCTTGTCGCTGATGCCGATATTCACGTGCTGCACAGCAGATTTCTTGGCCATGACGACTCCTATTTTGTAGCAGTGAGACTTCCGGTCGCTGACGCCGCGCTCGCCTGGATACGTCGATACGGCAGGCGATTCGCGAACGCTCGATCGGGCGTCAGTGTAGCGTAAAACCCAAGGGCATCCGGCCCCAAGGTCGGACAAGGCTCAAGCAGCGCGTGTTCCCGGCGTCGTCAGCGCGCGGCGAAATGCGCCAGGCCTTGCGCGGCGACCGCCACGAGCGCGCTCGTCACGATCGCAAAACTCACCACGTTGCGCACGAACTGCGTGCCTTGCGCGCGCGTGCGCGCCATCTCCGCGCCGCGGCCAGGGCCGACGGTCTTGAGCGTCATCGTCATCGTTCGGGTCATGATCCTGCTCCTTTGCTTGAGGCTCGCCACCGGAAGCTGATGCGGCGGGACGTCGATGCGCCCCGCCGCGGCTCCCTGATTTGCCTGCTGTTTTATCGCTTCACTTCGCTTCCGCGAGCGCCGCCATCGCAGCGATCACGCCTTCCGCGTAAGCCGGGTCGGCGCGGCGGAAATGTTCGAGCTGCACCTGCACGAGCTCCGACGGCACGCCGGCGATATGCCGCGCGATGTTCGCAAAGAGACGCTCGCGCTGACCGGCGTCGAACAGACGGAACAGCGCGCCCGGCTGGCTGTAGTAATCGCCGTCCTCGCGATGATCGTAGTGATCGACCGCACCGGCCGCGAGCGGCGGCTCGCCTGCGCCCGGACGCTGCGCGAAGTCGCCGAAACGGTTCGGCTCGTAATTCACGTTGCCGCCGAGGTTGCCGTCGGTGCGCATCGCGCCGTCACGGTGATACGCGTGGAACGGGCAGCGCGGCGCGTTCACGGGAATCTGGTGATGGTTCACGCCGAGACGGTAACGCTGCGTGTCGCCGTACGAGAACAGGCGGCCCTGCAACAGACGGTCGGGCGAGAAGCTGATGCCCGGCACCACGTTCGCGGGCGTGAACGCGGCCTGCTCCACGTCGGCGAAATAGTTCTCGGGATTGCGGTTCAGCTCGATCGTGCCCACGTCGATCAGCGGGTAATCCTTGTGCGGCCACACCTTCGTGATGTCGAACGGGTTGTACGGCACCTTCGCGGCATCGGCTTCCGGCATTACCTGAACGCGGAAATGCCACTTCGGGAAATTGCCCTTCTCGATCTCGTTGTACAGATCGCGCTGCGCCGATTCGCGGTCCTGCGCCACCACCTGCGCGGCTTCGGCATCGGTGTAGTTCTCCACGCCCTGCGCCGACTTGAAGTGGAACTTCACGTAGAAGCGCTCGTTGTTCGCGTTGATGAACGAGAACGTGTGCGAACCGAAGCCGTGCTGCTGGCGATAGTTCTTCGGAATGCCGCGGTCGCTCATGAGAATCGTCACCTGATGGAGCGATTCGGGATGGCGCGACCAGAAGTCCCACGCCGCCACGTTGCTGCGCATATTGGTGCGCGGATCGCGTTTTTGCGTGTGGATGAAGTCCGGGAACTTGAGCGGATCGCGGATGAAGAACACCGGCGTGTTGTTGCCGACGATGTCCCAGTTGCCCTCTTCCGTGTAGAACTTGATCGAGAAGCCGCGCACGTCGCGCTCGGCGTCGGCGGCGCCGCGCTCGCCCGCGACCGTCGAAAAGCGCATGAACATCGGCGTTTCCTTGCCGACTTCGCCGAACACCTTGGCCTTCGTGAAGCGCGAGATGTCGTGCGTGACCTTGAGCGTGCCGAACGCGCCCGAGCCCTTGGCGTGCACACGGCGCTCGGGGATCACTTCGCGGTCGAAGTGCGCGAGCTTTTCGAGCAGCCACACGTCCTGGAGCATCACGGGGCCGCGCGGGCCGGCGGTCTGCGAATTCTGGTTATCGACGACGGGTGCGCCTGCGGCCGAGGTGAGAGTGCGTTCGGTCATCCTGGACTCCTGTATTTCGTGGGGGTTTCAGCGTTCTGCCAATTGCGGGGAATGCGATGCGGCGGGCGATCAAGCCCAAATCAGGCCAGATCAGGCCGACAGCGCGCGGTCGACGAGCAGCGAAAACGCGACGGTGCGCAGGCTCGACGCGGTGCGCGTCGGGGCGGTGGTCGTAGCGGTCGTGTTGGCCTGGTTTTGCATCGCTTCCTCCGGTTGATCGTGTTGGGGATCGGTTGAGGAAACTGTATCAAACGCTATTGATAGTGATAATTTGATTTACTTAATCTATCAAATAGGCTGAGTTTATTGGGGTCGCAAGATGCGTCGGAGGGAAGGCAGAAGAACGCAGGCGAATGCCGCGCGGCAGGAAGGAAAACACCGCGCCCAGTGTCAGGGCGCGGTGCAACAACTGAGAGGAAAGGTGTTCAGACCGTCTCGACCGGCGTCTCGATCTTCTTCACGCCGGGCAGTTCGCAGGCGTGAATCGCATCGACAATCGCCTCGATCGCGGGCATGCGCGTGAAGCTCTTGCGCCACGCGAGCACGACGCGGCGATCGGGCACGGGTTCGTCGAACGGCACATACGAGAGCAGGCCCGAATCCACGCCGCCCGCATGCGGCTTGACCTCGGTCACCGACATGCGCGGCAGCACCGTGATGCCGACGCCGCTCGCGACCATATGGCGAATCGTCTCCAGCGACGAGCCCTCGAAGGTTTTCTGGATGCCGTCCGCGTTCTGCGAGAAGCGCATCAGTTCCGGGCACACGCCCAGCACGTGGTCGCGGAAGCAATGGCCGCTGCCGAGCAGCAGCATGGTTTCCTGCTTGAGATCGTCCGGGTCGATCTTCGGGCGCTTTTCCCACGCATGGCCCGACGGCAGCGCGACGACGAACGGCTCGTCGTAGAGCGGACGCAGCGTAAGGCCCGTTTCCGGGAACGGCAGCGCCATGATGGCCACGTCGATCTCGCCCTGCTTGAGCAGCTCGATCAGCTTGAGCGTGTAGTTCTCCTGGAGCATCAGCGGCATCTGCGGGACGCGCTTGATCATCTGCTTGACGAGCGTGGGCAGCAAGTACGGCCCGATCGTGTAGATCACGCCGAGGCGCAGCGGCCCGATCAGCGGGTCCTTGCCCTGCTTGGCGATTTCCTTGATGGCGAGCGTCTGCTCCAGCACGCGCTGCGCCTGCGTGACGATCTGTTCGCCGATCGGCGTGACGCTCACTTCGCTCGTGCCGCGCTCGAAAATCTGCACGTTGAGTTCGTCTTCGAGCTTCTTGATCGCGACCGACAGCGTAGGCTGGCTCACGAAGCACGCTTCCGCGGCCCGTCCGAAGTGGCGCTCACGAGCAACCGCGACGATGTATTTCAATTCAGTGAGCGTCATTTCTAGGGACCAATCAAAAAGGGTGAATCAATAGTTTGTACTTATACACCTATGGCGGCGATTCGCCAATAATCAACGCCCCTATGCGGGGCGGGATCACGAACAGGGTCAGACGGCGAGAACGCCCGCAGGTTCCGCAAGCGTGCCGTTAGTTGAAGAAATGAACTGTTGACGCCTTCGGATCAGGCCTTCAGATACTGCTCGCGCGCGCCCAGCCAGCAGTTCAGATGCTGCGTGACCACATGCGGATGCTCGTGCAGCAGGCGTTCGGCCGCGTCGCGGGCCGGGTCGATCAGCCAGGTGTCGGTTTCGAGATTGGCGAAGCGCAGCATGGCCGCGCCCGACTGACGCGCACCGAGGAACTCGCCGGGGCCGCGAATTTCGAGGTCGCGGCGCGCGATCTCGAAGCCGTCGGTGGTTTCGCGCATGGTTTGCAGGCGCGCGCGGCCCGTGGGCGACAGCGGCCCGGTGTACAGCAGCACGCAGACCGAGGCCGCCGTGCCGCGCCCCACCCGCCCGCGCAACTGGTGCAGCTGCGCGAGGCCGAAGCGCTCGGCGTGCTCGATCACCATCAGCGAGGCGTTGGGCACGTCCACGCCCACTTCGATCACCGTCGTGGCGACCAGCAGTTGCACTTCGTTGCGCGAAAAGCCATCCATGACCGCCGCCTTGTCCGCCGACGCCAGCCGCCCGTGCACGAGCCCGACCGTGAGTTCGGGCAGCGCGGCCACGAGCGTCTCGTAAGTCTCCACGGCGGTCTGCAACTGCAGCGTCTCGCTTTCCTCGATCAGCGGACAGACCCAGTACACCTGACGCCCCGTGAGCGCCGCCGCGCGCACGCGCGCGATCACTTCCTCGCGGCGCGCGTCGGAGACGAGCTTGGTGAGAATGGGCGTGCGGCCGGGCGGCAGTTCGTCGATGGTGGAGACGTCGAGGTCGGCGTAATAGGTCATCGCGAGCGTGCGCGGGATCGGCGTCGCGGTCATCATCAGCTGATGCGGCTGGAACTCGCGTTTCGCGTCGTCCGGCGACTTCGCGTTCTGCGCCTTCGCGCGCAGCGCGAGGCGCTGCTCCACGCCGAAGCGATGCTGTTCGTCGACGATCACGAGACCGAGCCGCGCGAATTCCACGGCGTCCTGAATGATCGCGTGCGTGCCGATCACGAGCTGCGCGGTGCCGAGCGCGGCGGCTTCGAGCGCGGCGCGCTTTTCCTTCGCCTTGAGGCTGCCCGAGAGCCAGGCCACCTGCACGCCGAGCGGTTCGAGCCAGCCGCGCAGCTTGCGCGCGTGCTGCTCCGCGAGAATTTCGGTGGGCGCCATCAGCGCGGCCTGATAACCGGCGTCGATGGCCTGCGCGGCCGCGAGCGCCGCGACCACGGTCTTGCCCGCGCCCACGTCGCCTTGCAGCAGACGCTGCATCGGATGCGGCTGTTCCAGATCGTGCGCGATCTCGCCGACCACGCGCTCCTGCGCGTTCGTCAGCGTGAACGGCAGTTGTTCGCGCAGCCGCGCGAGCAGCGTGGTCTCGCTGTTGCGGCCCGCGACGTGGCGCGGCATCGCGGGCGCGGCGCGCGTGCGGCGCTCCTCGTGCGCGCGCTTGAGCGAGAGCTGCTGCGCGAGCAGTTCGTCGAACTTGATGCGCGTCCAGGCGGGATGCGTGCCGTCGATCAGCGCGTGTTCGTCGGCGTTGATGGGCGGATGGTGCAGCGTCTTCACCGCGTCCATTAGACCGGGCAGATCGAGCGGCGCCATGAATTCGCGCGCGACGGATTCCGGCAGCAGTTCGGGCAGATGCGCGCGCGACAGCGCGTTGTCGATGGCCTTGCGCAGATACGCCTGGCTCACGCCCGCCGTCGACGGATAGACCGGCGTGAGCGCCTGCGGCAGCGGCGCGTCGCCTTCCACGACCTTCACGGCCGGGTGCACCATCTCCATGCCGAAGAAGCCGCCGCGCACGTCGCCGCGCACGCGCAGGCGCTTGCCGACCGCCATCTGCGTGACCTGCGAGCCGTAGAAGTTCAGGAAGCGCAGATGCAGTTCGTCGCCGTTGTGGTCGCGCAGTTTGACGACCAGCTGGCGGCGCGGGCGATACGCGACTTCGTTGTCGAACACCACGCCTTCGGTCTGCGAGACGCCGCCTGGCAGCAGTTCGCCGATGGGCGTGAGCGTGGTTTCGTCCTCGTAGCGCATCGGCAGATGCAGCACGAGGTCGATGTCGCTGCGCAGGCCGAGTTTGGCGAGCTTGTCGGCGGTTTTGGCGAGCTTGGGTTTGTCTTTCGCTGCGTCTTTGGCTGCCGCTTTCGACGCGGCTTTTCCAGCGGCTTTTCCAGCGGCTTTTTCCGCGCCATTTTCTTCAGCGGCTGGCGCATTTTTCGCGGCGCTTTTCTTTGCGGCCGCGCGTTTGCGCGGCGCGGGCGCGTCCGCCGCCTCGTCGCGCGCGTCCGCACGCGTGTCGTCGTGCGGGACGCTCGCGGATTCGGCTTCGGACATCATTCGGCTAACGGACGAGGGCATGGGCGGCTTCGCAAGTACAATATCGGCTTTCCGGTCAGGCGCGGCGCATCGGCGCGACCGCCTGCCGTGCAGGCCGCCTCGTCGAGCGCACCCCCGCAATCATAGCGTTTCAACGCGCGCGGGCCGACAGTACGGGCGCTTTTTTGGGGCGCGAGTGTACGTCCTGAGGGCGTCCCGAGGGTGTCCTGAGTGCGTCCCCAGCGCGCCTTGGGCGCGGCAAAGACCGCAGCAACAACCGCTTTTCACCGCCGCGCGCCGCATCGTCGGCGCAGTGCCGTTTGGCGCATTTCCGTTTCATCAGGCCGCATGTTCAAGCTTTCCGATTTCGATTTCGATCTTCCCGAAGAACTGATCGCGCAGATCGCCCTGCCCGAGCGCAGCGCGAGCCGCCTTCTGGAAGTGGACAATTCCGTGCAGCCCGCGCGGCTGACCGACCGCACCGTCGCGGACCTGCCCGCGTGCATCGCGCCCGGCGATCTGCTGGTGTTCAACGATACCAAGGTGCTGAAGGCGCGCTTCTTCGGCCAAAAGGCCAGCGGCGGCAAGATCGAGGTGCTCGTCGAGCGCCTGACCGGCGCGCGCTCGGCGCTCGCGCAGATCCGCGCGAGCAAGAGCCCCGGCCCCGGCACGGTGCTGCGTCTGGCCGACGCCTTCGACGTGACGGTGGGCGAGCGCGTCGAGCCGTTCTACACGCTGCATTTCCCCGACGACTGCCTCACGCTGATCGAGCAGTTCGGCCGTCTGCCGCTGCCGCCGTACATCACGCACGACGCCGACGCGAGCGACGAAACCCGCTACCAGACCGTGTTCGCGCAGAATCCGGGCGCGGTGGCCGCGCCCACGGCGGGCCTGCACTTCGACGACGCGCTGCTCGCCAAGCTCGACGCGCAAGGCGTGGAGCGCGCGACGCTCACGCTGCATGTGGGCGCGGGCACGTTCCAGCCGGTGCGCGTGGAAAACATCGCCGATCACACGATGCACAGCGAGTGGTATCAGCTGCCGCAGTCGCTCGTCGACAAGATCGCGGCCACGCGTGCACGCGGCGGACGCGTGATCGCCGTCGGCACGACCTCGATGCGCGCGCTCGAAGCGGCCGCGCGCGACGCTGACCGCGAAGGCCGCCCGCTCGCGGCCACCCAGGCCGAAACCGATATCTTCATCACGCCGGGCTATCAGTTCCGCGTGGTGGACCGGCTCGTGACGAACTTCCACCTGCCGAAATCGACGCTGCTGATGCTGGTGTCCGCGTTCGCGGGCATCGAGACGATTCGTGCGGCGTATCGTCACGCCATCGCCGAGCGTTATCGCTTCTTCAGCTACGGCGACGCCATGCTGCTCACGCGCACCGCCGACGCGCTCAAGGCTTAAAGCACAGCGTCGATCGTGGCGTCGATCGTTGCGTAGTTCACGCCCCATTTCCCCGCCGCCGCGCGCGTAAGCAACCCGCGCGACGGCGTATCACCATCCGCGCCGGACTGTTTTCCGGTTGCACAGGAGTCAAACGCATGACCGACGGTCAGCACAGCAACGCACGCGCCGAACACGGCGCCTATCTGGGCGAACGCCCGCAAAACGGCCTCAAATTCGAACTGCTCGGCACCGACGGCCTCGCGCGCCGCGGCCGCGTCACGCTCAATCATGGCGTGGTCGAAACGCCGATCTTCATGCCCGTGGGCACCTACGGCACCGTGAAGGCCACCCAGCCGCGCGAGCTGGAAGAGATGAAGGCGCAGATCATCCTCGGCAACACTTTCCACCTCTGGCTGCGTCCGGGTCTGGAAACCATCGAGGCGCACGGCGGCCTGCACCGCTTCATGGGCTGGAACCGGCCGATCCTCACCGATTCGGGCGGCTTCCAGGTGTTCTCGCTCGGCGACCTGCGCAAGATCTCGGAAGACGGTGTGCGCTTCGCCTCGCCCGTGAACGGCGACAAGCTGTTCCTCTCGCCCGAAGTGTCGATGCAGATCCAGAAGGTGCTGAACTCGGACATCGTCATGCAGTTCGACGAATGCACGCCCTACGCGACCAACGGCGTGCCGACCACGCACAAGGAAGCCGCCGACTCGATGCGCATGTCGATGCGCTGGGCGCAGCGCTCGATCGACGAATTCAACCGCCTCGGCAATCCGAACGCGCTGTTCGGCATCGTGCAGGGCGGCATGTTCGAGGATCTGCGCGACGAATCGCTGGCCGGTCTGTCGCAGATGCCGTTCCACGGCTACGCGATCGGCGGCCTCTCGGTGGGCGAGCCGAAGGAAGACATGATGCGCGTGCTCCAGCACATCGCGCCGAAGCTGCCCGCCGACAAGCCGCACTACCTGATGGGCATCGGCACGCCCGAAGATCTGGTGGCGGGCGTGGCCTCGGGCGTCGACATGTTCGACTGCGTGATGCCCACCCGCAACGCGCGCAACGGCTGGATCTTCACGCGTTTCGGCGACATCAAGATCCGCAACGCCACGCACAAGAACTCGCTGCGCCCGCTCGACGAGCAGTGCGGCTGCTACACCTGCCGCCACTTCACGCGCGGCTATCTGCATCACCTGCACCGCGTGGGCGAAATCCTCGGCGCGCAGCTCAACACGATCCACAACCTGCACTACTACCTGGAACTGATGAGCGAGATGCGCGAGGCGATCGAGACGAAGACCTTCGAGGCCTTCCGTCTGCGTTTCGCCGAAAACCGCGCACGCGGGGTGGATTGACGCGGGATTCAACCCGCTTTGACCAGGATTGCCCAGCCCGAGCGCGCTTTAGAAGGATTCCGATCGCGCGCGACGGCAAGCGCCCTCAGACTTTACAATTGCCTTTCGCGACATCGGCGCCGAGCCGGGCGAATCGCCGATCGGGCTGCAACACCTCTGCAACACATGCTTCGCGCAACGAGGCAACCAGGTATCAACCAGGTGAGCACCAGGTGTTAACAGCTTGATCGCAAAGCCCATTTGGCGTCGTCGTCGCGTATTAAGCCGGTGGTAGAATAACCGGCTCGCTTTTTGATCGTACCTTTGATCGTAGTGATCGTATAAACGGAGAGACCAACGTGTCGTTCATTTCCAATGCCTTCGCCCAAGGCTCCGCAGCTGGCGGCGCAGAATCGAGCCTGATGAGCTTCCTGCCGCTGATTCTGATGTTCGCCGTGCTGTACTTCATCATGATCCGTCCGCAGATGAAGCGCCAGAAGGAACACCGCAACATGCTCGCCGCCATGGCCAAGGGCGACGAAGTCATCATCAGCGGCGGTATCGTCGGCAAGGTCACCAAAGTCAGCGAAGCCTACGTTGGCGTCGAAATCTCCGACGGCACGGAAGTCACCGTGCAGAAGTCGTCGGTAACGACCATCCTGCCGAAGGGCACGATCAAGTCGCTGTAAGCGCGAGACGATCGATCACCTCGTCGATCACTTCAGGCCGCGGCTGAGTCCGCGGCCCGGCGCGTCCGGCCCGGCCCCCTGCATCACCCTGAGGCGCACTGAAGCGCCTCGCACGGGGCGGCAAGCGGGCCTTGCCGGACGCGCGCGCATCGAGATGGCAATTCCCCTCCCCCGTTGGGCCAACCAATGAACCGTTATCCCCTCTGGAAATATGTCGTGATGCTGGTGGCGCTAGTCATCGGCCTCGTGTACACATTGCCCAATTTCTTCGGCGAAGCGCCCGCGGTCCAGGTGTCGAGCGGTAAAGCCACCGTCAAACTCGACTCCGGCACGCTCGCGCAGGTCGAAGCCGCGGTGGCCGCGGCCAACATCAAGGCCGACGACGTCACCTTCGACAATTCGTCGATGAACGCGAACATCCGCGTGCGCGTGGCCGACACCGACACCCAGCTGCGCCTCAAGGACGCGCTCAGCAAAGCGCTGAACGCCGACCCGAGCGATCCGCAGTACATCGTCGCGCTGAACCTGCAGAGCGCCTCGCCGCGCTGGCTGACGGCGCTGCACGCGCTGCCGATGTACCTCGGTCTGGACCTGCGCGGCGGCGTGCACTTCCTGCTCCAGGTCGACATGAACGGCGCGCTGAACAAGAAGCTCGATTCCGACGCTTCCGACGCCCGCACGCTCCTGCGCGACAAGAATATCCGCGACGGCGGCGTGAACCGCGTCGGCCAAAGCGTCGTGATCAATTTCGCCGACCCGGCCGTGGCCGACCAGGCGAACAAGGTGCTGTCGGGTTCGGGCGGCATCGGCGAACTCGTGTGGGCCACGCAGAACGCGCCGGAAGGCGGCGTGCAGCTGGTCGGCACCTTCACGCCGGCAGTCAAGAAAGCGGTGCAGGACGCCGCGCTCAAGCAGAACATCCAGACGCTGCACAACCGCGTGAACGAACTGGGCGTGTCCGAGCCCGTGATCCAGCAGCAAGGCGACGACCGCATCGTGGTCGAACTGCCGGGCGTGCAGGACACCGCGAAGGCGAAGGACATCATCGGCCGCACGGCAACGCTCGAAGCGCGCCTCGCCGACCCGAACGGCCTGCACCCGAGCCCGGGCGACCCGGTGCCGCCGGGCGACGAGCTGTTCACGCAAGGCAACGCCGCGCCGGTGCTGCTGCGCAAGGCCGTGATCTTCACGGGCGACCGCATCATCGACGCGTCGGCGGGCTTCGACGAACATCAGCGTCCGTCGGTCAACATCCGTCTCGACTCGGCGGGCGGCCGCGCGGTGCGCAGCGTTTCGCGCGACAACATCGGCAAGCCGATGGCGATGGTGCTGTTCGAAAAGGGCAAGGGCGAAGTGCTGACGGTGGCCACGATCCAGTCGGAACTGGGCGACCGCTTCCAGATCACGGGCCAGCCCACGCCGCAAGCCGCCGCCGACCTCGCGCTGCTGCTGCGCGCCGGTTCGCTCGCGGCGCCGATGGACATCATCGAAGAACGCACGGTCGGTCCGAGCCTCGGCGCGGACAACATCCGCAAGGGCTTCGACTCGGTGGTCTACGGCTTTGCCGCGATCGCCGTGTTCATGATCGCGTACTACATGCTGTTCGGCATGATCTCCATGATCGGCCTCTCGGTCAACCTGCTGCTGCTGGTGGCCGTGCTCTCGATGATGCAGGCCACGCTCACGCTGCCGGGTATTGCCGCTATCGCGCTCGCGCTCGGTATGGCGATCGACGCGAACGTGCTGATCAACGAGCGCGTGCGTGAAGAACTGCGCAACGGCGCGCCGCCGCAACTGGCTATCCAGAACGGCTATGCGCACGCCTGGGCGACGATTCTCGACTCGAACGTCACCACGCTGATCGCCGGTCTCGCGCTGCTCGCGTTCGGTTCGGGCCCGGTGCGCGGCTTCGCGATCGTGCACTGTATCGGCATCCTGACCTCGATGTTCTCGGCCGTGTTCTTCTCGCGCGGTCTCGTGAACCTCTGGTACGGCGGCAAGAAGAAGCTGAAGTCGCTGGCCGTGGGTCAGGTCTGGCGTCCCGAACCCGAGACGGCGGGCGCGCCCGCGCTCTCCGACGCGGACACCGACACCGACACGGGCCGTGCCCTCGCCAGCAACGCCGCGAACGCCACCAAACGCGAACCGGCCAAGGCCGGCGCGAAGGGCAGCGCGCGCGCCAAGCCCACGGTGCGCCGCCGCAACGGCGCGAACGGCCCGGACAACACCGGCTCGCCCCGCTGATACGGAGACTAGAAAATGGAATTTTTCCGCATCCGCAAAGACATCCCGTTCATGAAGCACGCGTTGATCTTCAACGCGATCTCCTTCATTACGTTCATCGCGGCGGTGTTCTTCCTGTTCCACCGCGGCCTGCATCTGTCGATCGAATTCACGGGCGGCACGGTCATCGAAGTGCAGTACCCGCAGGCGGTGCCGCTCGAACCGCTGCGTGACTCGCTCGGCAAGATCGGTTACGGCGACGCCCAGGTGCAGAACTTCGGCACCTCGCGCGACGTGCTGATCCGCCTGCCGATCAAGCAGGGCCTCTCCTCGGCGCAGCAAAGCGACCAGGTGATGAACACGCTCAAGGCCGACAATCCGCAAGTGCTGCTGCAGCGTGTGGAATTCGTCGGTCCGCAGGTGGGCAAGGAACTCGCCACCGACGGCCTGCTCGCGCTCGCGTGCGTGGTCGCCGGCATCATCATCTATCTGTCGTTCCGCTTCGAGTGGAAATACGCCGTGGCCGGCGTGATCGCCAACCTGCACGACGTGGTGATCATTCTCGGCTTCTTCGCGTTCTTCCAGTGGGAGTTCTCGCTCTCCGTGCTCGCGGCGGTGCTCGCGGTGCTCGGTTATTCGGTGAACGAATCGGTCGTTATCTTCGACCGGATTCGCGAGACCTTCCGCCGCGAACGCAAGATGAGCGTCGTGCAGGTCATCAACCACGCGATCACGAGCACGATGTCGCGAACCATCATCACCCACGGCTGTACGGAAATGATGGTGCTGTCGATGTTCTTCTTCGGCGGCCCGACGCTGCACTACTTCGCACTGGCGCTGACCGTGGGTATTCTGTTCGGTATCTACTCGTCGGTGTTCGTGGCGGCATCGCTGTCGATGTGGCTCGGCGTGAAGCGCGAAGACCTCATCAAGGACAAGAAGGACAAGTACGATCCGAACGATCCGAACGCCGGCGCACAGGTTTAATGCTGGTATAGATCACGCGCTTCGTTCCTTCGAACGCAGCCGTGCAAAAAAAGCCCCGCAATCGCGGGGCTTTTTTCTTTTTGCGCGCGCGTGCGTGCGTCAGGCAAGGCATGGCGCTTAATGCTTACTGCTTGATCCCTTCGGCCTGGATGTGCAGCTTCGTCTCCATCTTGAAGCCGTACTTCTTGCCCATGTCCATGCCGAACGCGTCGCGGTCGAACTCGGCTTCGGCTTCCACGCCGCACACCTCGCGCTTGAGCATCGGGTGCTGCATGCACTTGAACGATTCGATTTCGAGCTTGAGCGGCTTCGTCACGCCGTGCAGCGTGAGCGTGCCGATCACTTCCTTGGGCCGGTCGCCGTCGAACACGATCTGCGTGCCCTTGTAGGTGGCCGTCGGATATTTCGCGACGTCGAAGAATTCGTCGCTGCGCAGGTGCTTGTCGAGCTCCGTGTTGCCCGTCTGCACGGAAGCCGGATCGATCGTCACGTCGACGGTGCCGGTCTTGCCCGCGCGGTCGAGCGTGACCGTGCCGGTGGTCTTCGTGAACTTGCCGCGCCACACCGAGAGGCCGCCGAAGTGGTCGGACTCGAAGCTCGGATAGGTGTGGTTCGGATCGAGCTGATAGACGTCGGCGGCGTGCGCGAGCGGGGCGGCGAACGAGGCGGCGAGGAGCAGCGCGACGGCGGCCGCGGCTTTTGGCAAGGCGAATTGCGCGGTGGATTTTGCGGCGGACTTCGCGGTGTGCTTGGCATGCTTGTTCAAGTGCGTCTCCAGAGTCGGCAACGTCATGGAAAAGAAGCGCGCCGCCGCGTGCGTTGCCCTTACTTGTGCGCGACGACGATATGAAACTTGATCAGCACTTCGTCCGCGACCGTCGACGTGTCTTTCCACTCGCCCGTGCCGATGGCGAACGCCAGCCGGTGAATGGGCAAGGTGCCGTCGTAGGTCTGCGTGCCGCCCTGCTGCGTGAGCACGACCGGCACCGTCACGGGCTGGGTGCGGCCCTTGATGGTCAGATTGCCGGTCACGCTGTACTGGCTCGGCCCGGTCGAGACGATCGCGGTGGACACGAACGTGGCCTGCGGATACGTCTTCGCATCGAACCACTCGGGCCCGCGCACCGAATCGTTGTAGGTCGGGCTGCCGAGATCGTAGCTGCCCGTGTCGACCGTGATGCGCGCCGTGCCGCCCGACGGTTTGGCCGGATCGAAGGCGATCTGCGCGTCGAACTTCATGAAGCGCCCTTCGACCCGCACGTTCATCTGCCGCGAGATCGCCACGAGCGTGCTCTTGTCGGCGTCGATCTGCGCGAGCGCGCTGGTCTGCACGCAGATCGCCGCCAGTAGCACGGCCACAAACGCGGCCCCCCACTGGCTCCGCCCTCTGACCCAACGCGCCAGCCTGGACATTCCTTCCATGATCTTCCCCGCAGCGAGCGCCGGCCGCCTCCGACAACGACGCCCGCCGCCCGCGCAGGCCCCGAGGAGGGAGGGCCGTCGAATCGGCCCCTCAGCTGCAAAGATAGCCCATGCGCGCGACTGCAAACATCTGCGGATAGAGGATAGCGCGGCTTGCCGCGCACACGCGCCGGGCGTGCCCGCCGCGCGTGCGCCTGCCGGCGTGCGCGCATGGGCCGCGCAAACGTGGCACACTCCCTCGCCCGTCATGCAGCACGGCCCGGCGGCGAGTCCGGCGAGACCTCGGCCCGCAAATTGCTAAGCCTTGCCGACGAGCGCCGACGCTTGCCGACATGCGCGCCAGGACGCGCCGCGGCGCCGTCCAGACGCCGCCGCACCCCACGGGCAAGCAAACGTCCGCGCCACGGGCCGTTTGGTAACATGGCCGGCAAGCGCGCCGCGTGCGCCCGCGCACGTCGAGCGGCCGTGCCGCCGTTCGGCCCGCGCTGCATGCCCCGTTCACGTCGTTTTGCGCCACCTGCCCGCATGGCCCAGGAAAAACTGATCGCGTGTCACGAATGCGACGCGCTCTACCGCAAACCTCGCCTGCTCGGGCGTGAAACCGCGCGCTGCACGCGCTGCGGCGCCACGCTCTATCACAGCGCTTCGTCACAGCTCGACCGCATCTGCGCGATCACCGTCGCCGCACTGCTCACCTTCATCATCGCGCAGTCGTTTCCCATCATCGAACTCGACGCCAACGGCATCACCACGGAATCGAGCCTGTTCGGCGCGCTCGTGGTGCTCTGGAACGAGGACATGCAGATCGTCGCGGTGATGGTTTTTTGCGCAACCATCCTTTTTCCGCTCACCGAGATGGTGGCGCTGCTCTACGTGCTGCTGCCGATCCGGCGCGGCTTCATCCCGCCCGGCTTCGATCTCGTGCTGCGCGCGATCCAGTTCGTGCGGCCCTGGGGCATGCTCGAAGTGTTCATGCTCGGCGTGCTGATCACGATCGTGAAGATGGTGAGCCTCGCGCGCGTGATCCCGGAAACGGCGCTGTTCGCGTTTGGTGCGCTCACGCTGATGTTCACCGTGGTCGTGACGTTCGACTCGCGCACGCTCTGGGATATCGCCGATGCGCTGCGCGACAGCGCGCTCGCGGCGCGCCGCGGCGGCGCGGGTCCGGTGCCGGACGGCGGTCCGAATGGCGGTCCGAATGGCGGTCCAGGCGGCTCGGGCAGTCCGGGCGGCAGCGGCGGCCTCGACACCGCCGCAGGCCCGCACACGCCCGACGGCCACGGCATCGATCCGCTCGGCCTGCTCGATCCGGGCGTGCCATCGGTGATCGCCCAGGCCGGCGCATCGGGGGCGATCGCCGACCCGGAAATCCGCGGCACGGCCCACGACGCCCGGCAAGACGTCGGGCAAGACACCCCGCCGCATCCCCGTCCCGAGGGCTCGCGATGAACAAATACCTCACCGCCGCCGACGCCGGCCTGATCTCCTGCCACGCCTGCGGCCACGTGCAGCCGCTGCAGCGCCGAATCGCGCACCCGCGCTGTCTGCGCTGCCACTCGCCGCTGCACACGCGCAACCCGGACAGCCTGATGCGCACCTGGGCGCTGCTGATCGCCGCCGCGCTGCTCTATATTCCGGCCAACATCCTGCCGGTCATGCACACGGCCTCGCTGGTCGGCGACGAGGACGACACCATCATGAGCGGCGTCGTCTACTTCTGGACCTCGGGCGACGCGCCGCTCGCCGTGATCGTGTTCATCGCCAGTATCCTGGTGCCGATGCTCAAGCTGTCGGTGCTCGCGCTGCTCTGCTTCACATCGCAGCGCCGCTCCACCTGGCGCCCCGCCGAGCGCACCAAACTCTACCGGCTGGTCGAATTCATCGGCCGCTGGTCGATGCTGGACGTCTTCGTTGTCACCCTGACCGTGGCGCTGGTACGCTTCCAGTCGCTTGCGGTGATCACGGCGGGCCCCGGCGCCATCGCGTTCGGCTCGGTCGTGATCCTGACGATGATCGCGTCGATGCAGTTCGATCCGCGTCTCATCTGGGATCCGGTAGACGAAGACAAGCAACAACCCACGCAACACTCTCAGGATCACCCACATGAATAGTCCGAAAGGACCCACCCCGGCCGCCGGCGGCTCGGGTTCAGGCGGCGGCGGCTTGCCGCCCGACCTGCCCGAACCGGACATCGTCAAGCCCAAACGCTGGCTGCCCTCGCTCGTCTGGATCGTGCCGCTCGTCGCGGCGCTGATCGGCGTTGCGCTCGTGGTGAAGTCGGTGGCCACGCGCGGGCCCACCATCACCATCAGCTTCATGACCGCCGAAGGGCTCGAACCCGGCAAGACCAAGGTCAAGTACAAGGACGTCGATATCGGCTCGGTGCGCGCCATCAAGCTCTCGCCGAACCTCTCGCGCGTGTTCGTGACCGTCGAGCTGACGAAGGACGCCGAAAACTTCGCCAAGAAGGACAGCCGCTTCTGGGTGGTGCGTCCGCGCGTGGGCGCGAGCGGCGTCTCGGGTCTCGGCACGCTGCTGTCGGGCTCGTATATCGGCGCCGATGCGGGCCGCTCCGACGAAACCGCCAGCGACTTCACCGGGCTGGAAACGCCGCCCGCCGTGACCATCGACGAGAAAGGCCATCGCTACACGCTGCACAGCGAAAACCTCGGCTCGCTCGATATCGGCACGCCGATCTTCTATCGACGCATCCAGGTGGGCCAGGTCACCGGCTATTCGCTCGACAAGGACGGCACGGGCGTGACCGTGCAGGTGTTCGTGAGCGCGCCGTACGACCAGTACGTGGGCACCAACACGCGCTGGTGGCACGCGAGCGGCGTGAACGTGCAGCTCGATTCGAGCGGCTTCAAGGTCAACACGCAGTCGCTCGCGACGGTCGTGACGGGCGGCCTCGCCTTCCAGGCGCCGCCGGGCCAGGCGATGGGTCCGCAGGCGCCCGACGCCGCCACCTTCACGCTCGCCAGCGACGAAAGCGAAGCGATGCACGAGCCGGACGGCGCGCCGGTGCGCGTGGTCATGTACTTCAACCAGTCGCTGCGCGGTCTCGCGGTGGGCGCGACCGTGGACTTCCGCGGCATCGTGCTCGGCCAGGTGACCGATATCGGCATCGAATACGATCCGAAGGAACACAACTTCACCATGCCGGTGACGATGGATCTGTATCCGCTGCGTCTGTCGCGCCGCACGCGCGGCGAAGCGCCCGCGCCGCATACGCCGCAGAGCCACGAGCTGATCAAGCGGCTCGTCTCGCGCGGTCTGCGCGGCCAGCTGCGCACGGGCAATCTGATCACCGGCCAGCTCTACATCGCGCTCGACATCTTCCCGAAGGCCGGTCCGGCCAAGGTGGATCTCGACCGCGACCCGATGGAGCTGCCGACCGTGCCGAACTCGCTCGAAGAACTGCAGCTGCAAGTGGCCGACATCGCCAAGAAGCTCGATCAGATTCCGTTCGACAAGATCGGCAACAACCTGAACGAATCGCTCAAGAGCGCGAACCAGCTGTTCGGCCAGGTCAACGATCAGCTTCTGCCGCAGATGAAGGGCACGCTCGATGAGGCGCAGAAGACCTTCAGCGCCGCGCAGTCCACCTTGCAGCAGGATTCGCCGCTGCAGTCCGACGTGCACCAGGCGCTGCAGGAACTGACGCGCACGCTGCAATCGCTCAACTCGCTCTCGGATTATCTGGAGCGCCATCCCGAATCGCTGCTGCGCGGCAAATCAGGAGACAAGCCATGACGTTTCGCCGGCGCCCCCTCCGGCGCGTTGCCGCCCTCGCTACCGTGGCTGCCTTGTCGGCGCTCGCGGGCTGCGCCTCGCCCGTGAGCCACTTCTACACGCTGAGCCCGACCGACGACGCGGCGCGCACCCAGCCCGCCGCCGCGACGAGCGGCAACCCGGCGTGGCTGATCGAACTCGCGCCCGTCGACGTGCCGCCGCAGGTCGCGAAGGCGCAGTTCGTCGTGCAGACCGACGCCACGCAGGTGCGCGTGCTCGAACAGGAACGCTGGGCGTCGATGCCCGGCGACGAAATCCGCCGCGCGCTTTCGGGCGACCTCACGCAGCAGTTGAACACGATCGACGTGTACGGTTCGCCGCATCCCGACGGCGTGCCGGTCTACCGCGTGAGCGTGAACGTGCAGCGCTTCGAATCGTGGCCGGGCTCGCACGCGCTGATCGACGCGGTCTGGAGCGTGCGCTCGCTCGACTCGCAGACCGTCATGACCTGCCGCAGCGTGCTCAACGAACCGGTCGGCGACGGTTACGACGCGCTCGTGGTCGGCCACCGCCGCGCCGTCGCGTCGCTGTCGCAGGCGATTTCGAGCGGCGTGCGCGCGCTCGCGGCCGCGCCGCGGGTGAGCGCGCCTGTGACGGGTGGCTCGTCGTCGGGCTCGTCGGCCTCGTCGAAGGGCGGCGCGAAGGCCGTCGTGAAGGTGAAGCCGCCCGTCAGCATCGCCTGCCCGCAAGTCGTACCGACCGCACAATCGGCTGGATCGGCTGGCTAATCGCGCTTTCCCACCGCGTTCCCTCTGCTTTCCCTCTACGTTCTCGATTGCGCGCCGCCTTCCCGACGGAATGCGGCGCGCCACTCTCCCCCTTCCTCATTCGATTCCGTGGCTTCCAGCCTGGCGCGTCCGCGCACATCGGCCAGACCCGATCGGTCCATCTAAAACGGTCAAACGCGCGCGGCCCGCGATAATGTCGGCTTGCCCCACCGCTTTTGACCGTTTGCCTATGTTTCGCTCGTTCCCCACGCTCTGGAAAAAATGGCGCGCCTCGCGCAGCGCAGGCCAGCAGCTCGACGCCCTGCTCGCCACCGCCGACGCCGATGCGCCCTACGCCGAGCGCAGCGACTGGCTGATCGAGCTCGCCCACTGGATTCACCGGCGCGGCACGCTCGACGGCGCCAGCCGCCCGGCCGCGTCCACACCGGACGCCATCACCAACTCAAACCATGACGCCGATGCCGCCGTCGATGCCGATGCCGATGCTCCGCCGCCGCCCGAACACGCCCGCCTGCGCTACCTGCTGCACGTGCTCGACCGCAATCCCGGCTGGAAGGCGAATGTCAGCGCCATCGTGCGCAAGCTGCTGCGCGAAAGCGACAGCATCTCGCTGCTCTGCGACGCCGGCATGCCCGTGCATTCGGGCCTGTTCGGCGCGCTGGTCGGCCGCGTCCAGGCGCTACTGATTCCGCCCGCGCCGAACCGCCGCGATCTCGCCGCGATTGTCACGCTGATGTTCCCCGCCGCGCACGATCCCGAGTGGATTGCGACGCTGCCGCCCGACGTGCTCGCGCGCCTGCGCGCGCTGATCGCCGAACCGCGCGGCGAAGCCGTGACGCATGACGAATCGCACATCGACGCACGAACCGCCGCACAAACCGCCGCGCAAACCAACGCGCCCGAACCCGCGCCATCCGGCGACATCCGCCCCCAGCGCGCGCCGCAAGGCACCGAATTCACGCTCGACCTGCTCACCGCGCTGCACAACCTCAGTTGCCAGATCAGCTCGACGGGCCTCTCGCCGACCGTGCGCAGCCGCCTGTCGCGCGACGAATCGCACGTCGCGGTCGAAAAGCTGCCGTTCTTCCGCCTCACGCGCGCGATGCTCGCCGTGGAAAACGCGCGCGATTCAGGCGACATCGCGCGGCTGCGTCAGGACGTGACGTGGCTGCGCCTGCTGCTCGACGAATGCCGCAAGGCCACCGACGACGTCTTCACGCATCTCTACCGCCACGGCGTGCGCGTCGATACGGTGTTTCAGGTCCAACGCATGCGCATGCGCATCGTGCGCGCCGAGCAATTGCTCGACGCCTGGATGTCGAGCGACGACGCCCGCACCCAGGCGCGCCTCGCCGCCGATCTCGTCAAGGCGAACCAGCAGAGCCAGAGCGTCTCGCACCTCGTGCGCAGCAATTTCGCGCTGCTCTCGCGCAAGGTGGTCGAGCTATCCGCCGACACCGGCGAGCACTACATCGCACGCGACCGCGCCGAATATCTGACGATGCTGCGAATGGCGGCGGGCGGCGGCCTCGTCACGGCGGTGACGGTGTACGTGAAGTTCGGCATCACGGGCGCGCATCTGCCATCGATGATCGAAGGACTGTTCGCGGGCATCAACTACGCGCTCAGCTTCCTCGTGATGCACTTCTGCCACTTCTCGCTCGCGACCAAGCAGCCCGCGATGACCGCGCCCACGCTCGCGCGCGAACTCGACGGCGCGAACGAAGCGCCGGGACGCGTGCGCTTCGTCTCGTCGGTCGTGGCGCTGATCCGCACCCAGGCGGCGGCCGTGCTCGGCAACGTACTGCTCGTGTTTCCGGCCTGCCTCGCGATCCAGCTCGTCTGCGGCTGGCTGTTCCATGCCGATCTGATCTCGCCCGCCAAGGCGCACGCGACGCTGCAATCGTTCTCGCTGATCGGACCGACGCCGTTCTACGCGGCGCTCACGGGCGTGCTGCTGTGGGCGTCGAGCCTGTTCGCCGGATGGGCCGACAACTGGTTCGTACTCCATCGCGTCGAGGACGCGCTCGCGTGGAACCGCCGTCTGCGCATGACGCTCGGCGTCTCCGGCGCGGCGCGTCTCGCGCGCTTTTGCCGTGTGAACGCGGCGGGCGTGTGGGGCAATCTCGTGCTCGGCATGATGCTCGGCCTCGTGCCGGCGATCGTCTCGGCGGTCGCGTTTCACTTCGAGGTGCGCCACGTCACGCTTTCGGCGGGATCGATCGGCGTGGCGCTGGGCGTGCTCGGCCCGGCGACGCTCAAGAGCGGCGAACTCTGGTGGGCCGTGGCGGGCGTCGCGAGCATGGCGGTGCTCAACGTGACGGTGAGCTTCGCGCTCGCTTTGCAGATGGCGCTGCGCTCGCGCGGCCTCGCGCGCAAGGACGTGCGTCCGCTCATGCGCGCGTTCTGGCGCCGCGTGACGCGCCATCCGGTTGATCTGGTGTGGCCGCTGCGGCGCGGCCAGTTGCGTGAAGACAACGAGTGAACACCGCGTTTTGATCTGCCGTTCGGCCAACGTTGCTGCCCAGGTTGACGTTGGCCATCGCGTGCTCGCCGCCCCAGCGCCACGCTAAGGGACGCATTCGCCTCGCATTCGACCTGCTGGCAGCAGGCACGCATTCATCCGTCTGCGAGGCGTCCCTTATGTTTGATCTACGTCGCGGCGCGTCACTCGAAGCCGTTGCCGCGTGTAGTCACCTGGGCTACAGTCCTCATGATTCGAACCTTTCGGCACAAAGGTCTTGCATCGTTTTTTCTGGAAGGCAGCAAGGCGGGCATCCAGGCGCATCACGCGCCGCGTCTGCGCATCCTGCTCGGCGCGCTCGATCAGGCGCGCGGGCCGCACGACATGAACGCGCCGCCCTGGCGTCTGCACGCGCTGCAAGGCAGCCTCGCCGGCCACTGGGCGGTGTGGGTGAACGGCAACTGGCGCCTCACCTTCCTGTTCGAAGGCGCCGACGCGATCCTCGTCGATTACCAGGACTACCACTGAGGGCATACGCATGAGCAGAATGCATAATCCGCCGCATCCCGGCGAGGTACTGCGGGACTGGATTCCCGCGGCGGTCACCGTCACGCAGGCGGCGCACGAGCTGCACATCAACCGCGTCACGCTGTCGAACCTGCTGAACGGCAAGGCCGGCATGACTGCCAATCTCGCGCTGCGGCTTTCGGCGTGGCTCGGCACCACGCCGGAACACTGGCTCGGGCTGCAGGCGCAATGGGATCTCTGGCAGGCGCGCCGCCAGCCGCGCCCGCGCATCCGGCCGCTCGCGCGCGTGGCGGCGCAAGCCGATCTGGCGGCGAACTGAGGGCACGCAGAGGGCGAGCAGAAGCCGCACGGAGGGCGCGTAACGTCCGCCCGAAGGCGTTCTGCCACGCGCCAGCGCGTGCGGTTGCGAGGCACCGCGCAGCCGTCCCGCCAGCCGCCGCGCGAGCGTCCGCAGCCCGCGTCGTCGTTCGGCGCGGACACGCGCCCCGGCGCGCCCTCACAACCCGCGTACAATAGCGCCTTCCCCCGCAGCGTCACCTCTCTTCTCTCATGTCTTTCGATTTCTTCGCCCCCTGCCCGCGTGGCCTCGAAGCCGCGCTCGCCGCCGAACTCGCGGAAACCGCGCAACGGCGCCTGCCGCCCGGCGCGCTCCAGGTCGGCGCCGAAGTACCCGGCGGCGTGCATTTCCGCGGCAACTGGGCCGGCGGCATGGCCGCGAACCTGCATTCGCGCATCGCGAGCCGCGTGCTCCTCAAGATCGCCCAGCGTCCGTATCGCGGCGAACAGGACATCTACGCGCTCGCCCGCGAACAACAGTGGGAAAAGTGGTTCTCGCCGAACGAGACGATCCGCATCGACATCACCGCGATCAAATCGCCGCTGCGCAGCCTCGAATTCGCCACGCTGCGCGTGAAGGATGCGATCTGCGACCGCATGCGCGACAAGGCCGGCTCGCGTCCGAGCGTCGATACCGCCTATCCCGACGTGCGCATCTTCGCGTTCCTGACCGCCACCGAGTGCACGCTCTATCTCGACACCTCGGGCGAGCCGCTGTTCAAGCGCGGCTGGCGTCTCGACAAGGGGGCGGCGCCGCTGCGCGAGAATCTCGCGGCCGGCATCCTGCGCCTCACGGGCTGGACGCCCGAGCAGCCGCTCTACGATCCGATGTGCGGCTCCGGCACCTTCCTCGCGGAAGCCTGGCAGGTCGGGCTCGACATCGCGCCGGGTCTGGAACGCAGCTTCGGCTTCGAGCGCCTCAAGCAGGCCGACTCGGCCGCCTGGCGCCATCTGAAAAGCGAGGCCAACACGGCGCGCAACACGGCGCTGAGCCGCGCGAAAGACCTGCATATCTTCGGCAGCGACATTTCGGACGTGATGCTCGACAAGGCGCGCGCCAACTTCACGCGCGCCGGGCTCGGCAAGGTGCCGCTCAAGCAGCTCGACGCCCGCAACATGACGCCGCCCGCCGAGGGCGACGGCATTCTGGTGGCGAACCCGCCGTATGGCGAGCGTATCGAGGTGCGCGGCCGCAACGCGCGCGGTGAGCTGCGTGAGCGTAATCCGCGTAACGAAGACGATTACGATGCACCGGAAGCGTTCCGCCGCGTCCACACCGACGCGCCCGACGCCGAGTTTTTCCAGGCGTTCGGCGACGCGCTCAAGCAGCGCTTCACGGGCTGGCGCGCGTTCATCCTCACCTCGGACCGCAAGCTGCCGGGCCAGTTGCGCCTGCGCGAATCGGCCAAGACGCCGCTGTTCAACGGCGCGCTCGAATGCCGTCTGTTCCGCTTCGACCTGATCGCGGGCAGCGTGCGTCAACGTCCGGCGGCGAGTAATGCCGATGCGGGTACTCAATCCGCAGACAAACCCGCAGACTCGCGCGAGTAAGCAGCACCTTCACCGGCGCGGCCCCATGCCGCGCCGGAACCACCCCACCTCGCTTCACCTCGCGCTCACACGCGCGACGGCCCCACCTCCGCACCGCGCGCATCGACGGGCAACGGATACCCTTCGTACTCGGGAAACAACTTCGGCAGCAGAAAGTCCGGCAGGCTGTAGCGCGAGAAACAACGCGACGTCGAAGCCGGATGGATCAGATGCAGGCAACTCGCGCGCGCATCCTCGGCGGCGAGCACTTTCTGGCCCGCGCTCACCACGCGGCGGATAAAGCTTTCGTCCTCGCCGAGATTCACATCGTCGAAGCTTGCGATCTCGAACAGCGACTTGCGATACACGTAGGCGAAACCGTAGAAGAGGATGAAGTCGGCGCCGATCTGCATCTTCTCGTGGAAGGTCACGGTGCCGACTTCCTGCCCCTTCAGTTCATAGTGCAGCCCGACGCGCGCGTTCAGGTCCATGTAGCCGAGAAAACGCGTGTGCGGCGCGTACATCCAGAACGTCGAGAGCTTCATCAGCGCGGCGTCGTTCGCGCGCAGCATCGTGGTCATGTCGGCGAGATAGTGCGAGGCGTAGTGGTCGTCGTCGTCGAAATGGGCGATCAGTTCGCCGCGTGCCTCGCTCACCAGCCGGTTGCGCTTGGCGCCGATCGTCAGACGCTCGCCCGACCAGAAGTAGCGCACGCGCGCGTCGCGCTGCGCGAGATCGCGCATGAAGGCGCTCGGCGCGGGGCTGTCGTCGAATACCAGCCACTCCCAGTCGACCTGCTGGCGCGCCACGCAGCGCGCGATGGCGGGCAGGAAGGCGTCGCGGTTCGCGGTGGGCGTGATGATGGAAACGTTTGGAGACATGAACGAGGCAATGAGAGAAGCGGCCGCGTTCCGTGAAGCGGCGGCCGAAGATCAAGGCGGATGAATCGATCGGGATGAATCGATTACAACAGAGTCGCGTCCGCGCCTCTCTCAGAAAAACTCGAAAGCGCGTCGCGCAATCGACGCAGCCTACTGACAGGACGCTGTCAGCAGGCGGGCTGCACACTCCTTTCCACGCCGTCTGCGCACCGTCAAACACGGCCAATACCGCAAAACACGGCGAACCACCCGGCAAGCCCGGCTCGCGCCACTTGCCGTCATCTGCTGCCAGTTTCTTTACGTCGTCCAACCTGCTCATTCGAGGAGCGCATCATGTCGACCGTTGAAGCCACCCGCGTCATCTCGTGGTTCGAAATCCCCGCGCACGATCTGGAGCGCGCCGCGCGGTTCTACGAAACCGCTTTCGATACGTCCTTGCAGCGCGAAGTCATGGGCGGCGTGCCGATGGCCCTGTTCGCGCACACCGACAACGAAACCGGCGGCTGCATCGTGTTCAATCCGCGCGACGCCCGGCCCGATACCAAGGGCGTGCTCGTCTATCTGAACGCGCAGCCCTCGGTCACCGCCGTGCTCGATCGCGTCGAGAAAGCGGGCGGCAGGAAGGAAGGCCCGGCGCTGGAGCTGCCGAACAATTACGGCTACATCGGCTTCTTCATCGATACGGAGGGCAACCGCGTCGGGCTGCACGCGGCCAAGCTGGGCTGAGCGCGGCGCGGCGGTGCGGTCTCGTGCTTGAAGTAAGGCGGCATCGCGGGAAGGTGCGGCATGCGCACGGCGCTATCATCAGCGCAATGCGATCTGCGCAATGCGGTCCGCGCGCCGCCGCGCCCGTCACGCAAGCCCGCAGCCGCGCCATTCACGCCCATCGACTCTCTCGCGCCCGCCCGCCATGACCCGCCGCGCCGACCGACTTTTCCGCATCGCCGAACTGCTGCGCGGGCGCCGCCTCACCACGGCGCAGCAGCTTGCCGAGTGGCTCGAAGTCTCGCCGCGCACCGTCTATCGCGACGTGCGCGACCTGCAACTTTCGGGCGTGCCGATCGAGGGCGAAGCGGGCATCGGCTACCGGCTCGCGCGCACCGCGAGTCTGCCGCCGCTGACCTTCACCGCCGACGAACTCACCGCGCTCGCCGTCGGCGCGCGCATGGCCGAATCGTGGGGCGGCGCGGCGCTCGGCACCGGCGCGCGCGGCGCGCTCGCGAAGATCGCCGCGGCCATGCCCGCCGAGAAACGCGCAGTGCTCGAACGCATCGCCGTGTTCGCGCCGTCGTATCACGTCGATCCCGCGTATTCGGAGAAAGTGGATGCGCTGCATCGCGCCGTCGATTCGCGGCTCGTGGTGCGTTTCGCGTATTGCGACCGCATCGGCGCGCTGACTCAGCGGCGCGTCTGGCCGCTCGGGCTCGTCTATTGGGGCGCGCAGTGGACGGTCGGCGCGTGGTGCGAAATGCGCGAGGGCTTTCGCAATTTCAACATCGCGCGCATGGAAGGTGTGGAAGTGCTCGAACCGTTTCCCGACGTGAGCGGACGTCGGCTCGCCGATTATCTGCGGCACGTGAACGCGCCGTCGCGCTGACGTTTGACGCACCTCGGACACTACACCGCGCCGCGCGCGCAATAAAAAAGCGCGCATCGCTGCGCGCTTTACCACCTGCGAAAAGGTAGACGAAGCGACGGATAAAACCCGCGCCTACTCCACCGCCTTCACCATATCCTCGATCACCTTTTTCGCATCGCCGAACACCATCATGGTCTTGTCCATGTAGAAGAGTTCGTTGTCGAGACCTGCGTAACCGGCCGCCATCGATCGCTTGTTGACGATGATCGTGCGCGCCTTGTACGCCTCGATAATCGGCATGCCCGCGATCGGCGACTTCGGGTCGTTCTTCGCCGCCGGGTTCACCACGTCGTTCGCGCCGAGCACCAGCACCACGTCGGTCTGGCCGAACTCGTTGTTGATGTCCTCCATCTCGAACACCATGTCGTAGGGTACTTCGGCTTCGGCAAGCAGCACGTTCATGTGGCCCGGCATGCGGCCCGCGACCGGGTGAATCGCGTAACGCACGTCCACGCCTTTTTCGACGAGCTTGTCGGTCAGCTCCTTCAGCGCATGCTGCGCGCGCGCCACGGCGAGGCCGTAGCCCGGCACGATCACCACGCTTTCGGCATTGCCGAGCATGAACGAGGCGTCGTCGGCGGAACCGGATTTCACCGGACGCTGTTCCTGCGCGCCGCCCGCCGCCGCCCCGCCCGCTTCGGCGCCGAAGCCGCCCAGCAGCACGTTGAAGAACGAGCGGTTCATCGCGTGGCACATGATGTACGAGAGGATCGCGCCCGACGAACCGACCAGCGAACCGGCGATGATCAGCATCGCGTTGTTCAGCGAGAAGCCGATGCCCGCCGCCGCCCAGCCTGAGTACGAGTTGAGCATCGAGACCACCACGGGCATGTCCGCGCCGCCGATCGGAATGATGATGAGCACGCCCAGCGCGAACGCGATCAGCGTCATGATGATGAACGGCAGCCACGACTGCGTGACGAAGAACAGGATGCCGAAACCGATCATGCCGAGCGCGAGCATCAGGTTGATCAGATGCTGGCCCGCATAGACCACGGGCGCGCCCTGAAACAGCCGGAACTTGTACTTGCCCGAGAGCTTGCCGAAGGCGATCACCGAGCCGCTGAACGTAATCGCGCCCACGAAGGTGCCGATGAACAGTTCGATGCGGTTGCCGTACGGCAGGAAGCCCGGATACGGCGCGTCTTCCGCGACCAGCCCGAACGCGGCCGGCTCCGACACCACCGCATACGCGATGCACACCGCCGCGAGACCGATCAGCGAGTGCATGGCCGCGACGAGTTCGGGCATCTTGGTCATCTCGACGCGCGCGGCCACGAATGCACCGAGCCCGCCGCCGACGATCAGCGCCGCGAACAGCAGCCCGAGGCCGAGCCCGAGATTCGAGCCGAACTGTGCGGACTCCTTGACGATCAGCGCGAGGGTCGTGAGGATGGCGATCGCCATGCCGACCATGCCGAACAGATTGCCGGCGCGCGCGCTGCGCGGATTCGACAAGCCCTTGAGCGCCTGGATGAAGCAAACCGACGCCACCAGGTAAAGCAGCGTAACGACGTTCATGCTCATTTACGCGCCCTCCTTGCTCGTGATTTTCTTCGGCTCTTTCTTGCGGAACATCTCCAGCATGCGCCGCGTGACTAGAAAGCCGCCGAACACGTTCACCGCAGCCAGCAGCACGGCCAGCGTGCCGAAGAACTTGCCCGCGAAACCGACGGTCAGGCCGGTGGCGAGCATCGCGCCCACGATCACGATCGCGGAGATCGCATTGGTCACGGCCATGAGCGGCGTATGCAGCGCGGGCGTGACGTTCCAGACCACGTGATAGCCCACGTACACGGCCAGCACGAAGATGATCAGGTTGATGACGGTATGGTTGATGAGTTCCATCTCGGTCTCCTCGTCATGCCTTGCGCGTGACGGCGCCGTCGCGAGCCAGCAGCGTGGCCGCGACGATGTCGTCCGCGAGGTCGATGTTGAGCGTGCCTTCCTTCGCGATGATCAGCTTGAGGAAGTCGAGCAGATTGCGCGCGTAAAGCGCCGAGGCATCGGCGGCCACCATCGATGCGAGATTCGTGTAGCCGCAGATCTGCACGCCGTGCGCCGTCACCACCTGGTCCGCAACGGTGAGCGGGCAATTGCCGCCGCGCCGCCCCGTGGCCGCGTCGGCGACCGGGCCGCGTCCGGCCGCGAGGTCGATCACCACCGAGCCCGGTTTCATCGCCTGCACGGTTTCCGATGGCAACAGCGTGGGCGCGTCGCGGCCCGGAATCAGCGCGGTCGAAATGACGATGTCGGCCTGGCGCGCGCGCTCGTGCACGAGCGCCGACTGGCGCGCGAGCCACGACGGCGGCATGGGCCGCGCGTAGCCGCCCACGCCTTGCGCGGCTTCGCGCTCCTCGTCGGTTTCGTAGGGCACGTCGAGGAATTTCGCGCCGAGTGATTCGATCTGCTCCTTCACCGCGGGACGCACGTCCGAGGCCTCGATCACCGCGCCCAGGCGCTTCGCCGTGGCGATCGCCTGCAAGCCCGCCACGCCCGCGCCGAGAATCAGCACGCGCGCGGCCTTCACGGTCCCGGCGGCGGTCATCAGCATGGGCATGAAGCGCGGATACAGATTCGACGCCACCAGCACCGCCTTGTACCCGGCGATATTGGCCTGCGACGAGAGCACGTCGAGGCTTTGCGCGCGCGTGGTGCGCGGCGCGGCTTCGAGCGCGAACGCGGTCAGGCCCGCTTCGGCGAGCTTTTGCGCGTTGTCTGCATTAAAGGGATCGAGCATGCCGACCAGCGTCGCGCCGCGCTTCATGAAGGCGAGTTCGCTCACGCTGGGCGACTGGACCTTGAGCACGAGATCGGCGCCGAATGCGGCGGCCGCGTCGGCGATCTGCGCGCCGACGGCCGTATAGGTCTCGTCGGGAAAGCTCGCGCCGACACCGGCGCCCGCCTGAATGGTGACCGTATGGCCCTGCGCGACGTATTTCTTGACGGTCTCCGGCGTCGCGGCCACACGGCTTTCGTTCGCCCGGGTTTCTGCGGGCACTCCGATATGCATCGTTGTTTCCTCCTCGGCCTGCTTCTCTTTCTGATCTGGCTCGAATCGAGCGGAGTAAGGCCGACAAGGCGCGCCGGCACTTATTGCTACGTTTTCAGCGTTCTCAACGTTTTCAAACGGGCAAGGCAACGGCAAACGACGCACCACTTTAACCGAAAGCCGTGACGACTTTGAAGCAGGATTTATCCCTTTTTTTTGCGCTGCACACAAAGCCCCTGCCGTCCGACCGGACGGTTGGCGGCGCGGCCGGCGAGCCCATGCACACGGCATCGCAAGGCATCCGAAGCACCGGCACTCGCGTGCAACGCTCCCATCGCGCCGACGATCCGGCCCCGGGCAACGTTTGGCGCGTCCCGGTAAAATAGCGGCCCATGAATGATGAAACCTGGGCACCCCACGTCACCGTGGCCGCCGTCGTCGAGCGCGACGGGCGTTTTCTGCTCGTCGAGGAGCACACGGCGAACGGCCTGCGCCTGAACCAGCCCGCCGGCCATCTGGAGGCCGGCGAGACGCTGCACGAAGCGGTCGTGCGCGAAACGCTGGAGGAAACCGCCTACGCATTCGCGCCCGAGGCGCTCGTCGGCATGTACATGACGCACTTCGGCAAGCCGGGCGAGTCCGGCACGACCTATCTGCGCTTCACGTACTGCGGCAGCGTCGCGGCCGAGCCGGAGAATCGCGCGCTCGACCCGGACATCGTCCGCACGTTGTGGATGAGCGTCGACGAGTTGCGCGCCGCGAGCGCGCGCCATCGCACGCCGCTCGTGATGCAATGCGTCGACGATTACCTCGCGGGCAAGCGCACGCCGCTCGATTTCGTGCAGACGCACGCGGTCGGACCGAAGGCAGGCAGCATGGCGAACAGCGCGGCAAACCCAGTGGGACCCAAAGGCTAAGCGCCGCGATCCGGCGCAACAAGGCAGCAGAAGATGAGCAAACGTAGAGTGGTGGTAGGCATGTCGGGCGGCGTGGATTCGTCGGTGACCGCATGGCTGCTCAAGGAGCAGGGTTACGACGTCGTCGGTCTCTTCATGAAGAACTGGGAAGACGACGACGACGGCGAGTATTGCTCGACGCGTCAGGACTGGATCGACGTGGTGTCGGTCGCCGACTTGATCGGCATCGACGTCGAAGCGGTGAACTTCGCCGCCGAGTACAAGGACCGCGTGTTCGCGGAGTTCCTGCGCGAGTATTCCGCGGGCCGCACGCCGAACCCCGACGTGCTCTGCAACGCCGAGATCAAGTTCAAGGCCTTCCTCGATCACGCGATGACGCTGGGCGCGGAAACCATCGCGACCGGTCATTACGCGCGCGTGCGCCAGAACGAAAGCAACGGCCGCTTCGAGTTGCTGAAGGCGCTCGATCACACCAAGGATCAGTCGTACTTCCTGCATCGTCTGAATCAGGCGCAGCTTTCGAAGACGATGTTCCCGCTCGGCGAAATTCCGAAGACGAAAGTGCGCGAGATCGCCGAGCAGATCGGCCTGCCGAACGCGAAGAAGAAGGATTCGACCGGCATCTGCTTTATCGGCGAACGGCCGTTCCGCGACTTCCTGAACCGCTATCTGCCGACCCAACCCGGCCCGATGATGACGCCCGACGGCAAGACCGTCGGCGAACATATCGGCCTCGCGTTCTACACGTTCGGGCAGCGCAAGGGCATCGGTCTGGGCGGCAGCAAGGACGGCAGCGGCGATCCGTGGTTCGTCGCGGGCAAGGACATCGCGTCGAACACGCTTTATGTCGTGCAGGGTCACGATCATCCGTGGCTGCTCGCGCACGATCTGCGTGCAGGCAACGTGAGCTGGGTCGCGGGCGAGCCGCCCGCCGAGGGCCACGCCTGCGGCGCGAAGACGCGTTATCGCCAGGCCGACGCGCCCTGCTCGTTCGCGAACGCGAGCGAGTTCGGCGAAGGCCAGTTCTCGCTGCATTTCCCCGACGCGCAATGGGCCGTGACGCCCGGCCAGTCCGCCGTGCTGTATGACGGCGAGGTGTGCCTGGGCGGCGGCATCATCGAAGCGGTCACGACGCTCGAACCGCATGTGCCCGCGGTCCTGCCGCCGGTCGCGCCGAAGAAGAAGCGTTCGCCGCGCAAGAAATCGGCACAGTTTGCCGCCAACGCGAAAGCCGGCGCGACAACCGCCAGCCAGGCTTAAGCGCGCCCCCGCGAGCAAGCACCCTGCGCGCGGCGCGTCCTGCGCCGCGCGTGTTTCATCCGACTCTCCCTCTCCTGCCGCCCGCCTCCGCCGATTCTTTCGCGTAGCTTTCCGCGCGCATTTGTCAATGCGACAAATTTGCCCGCCTGACGGCCAGTTTCACGAACTTGCGGCATCATTCGGGCACGCCGCCGCCGTTACCCGGGCGCGGCGAACGCGCGCCGCCCGACCGGCCTGGCGCGACGACACAAGAGATCGAGGAGTCCCCCGAATGTTTTCCCGACGTTACCTCGCCATGTGGTGCGCGGTGCTGCTGCTCGCAGCCTGCGTGATCGCATCGGCGCTCCATCACCTGTCCTGGCTCTGCGCCGTGGTGCCCGCGCTGATCGTCGCGCTCGGCATCTGGGATATGTCCCAGCAGCGCCACGCGATCCTGCGCAATTACCCGCTCTGGGGCCATCTGCGCTTCCTGTTCGAATTCGTCCGGCCTGAAATCCGCCAGTATTTCGTCGAAGACGACACCGACGAAAAGCCGTTCTCGCTCGTGCAGCGCAGCGTGGTCTATCAGCGCTCGAAGAACGTCGTCGACAGCCGCCCGTACGGCACCGAACTCGACGTGAAGGCCGTCGGCCACGAGTGGATCAGCCACTCGCTCGCGCCGACCAAACTCGACAGCAGCGACTTCCGCGTACTGGTGGGCGCGACGCGCGAGCAGCCGTATTCGATGTCGCTGTTCAACGTCTCGGCGATGAGCTTCGGCGCGCTGTCCGCGAACGCGATCCGCGCGCTCAACCTGGGCGCGAAAAAAGGCGGCTTCGCGCACGACACGGGCGAAGGCTCGCTCTCGAAATATCACCGCGAGCACGGCGGCGACATCATCTGGGAAATCGCCTCGGGCTACTTCGGCTGCCGCAACGACGACGGCACCTTCAGCGCCGAAAAATTCCAGCGCCTCGCTCACGAGCCGCAAGTGAAGATGATCGAGGTGAAGCTCTCGCAAGGCGCGAAGCCGGGCCACGGCGGCATGCTGCTGGCCGCGAAGGTCACGCCCGAAATCGCCGAAACGCGCGGCATTCCGATGGGCCAGGACTGCGTGTCGCCGTCGCGCCATTCGGAGTTCTCCACGCCGCGCGGCCTGCTCGAATTCATCGAGCGCCTGCGCAAGCTCTCGGGCGGCAAGCCGACCGGCTTCAAGCTCTGCATCGGCCATCCGTGGGAATTCTTCGGCATCGCCAAGGCGATGCTCGAAACCGGCATCCTGCCCGACTTCATCGTCGTGGACGGCGCGGAAGGCGGCACGGGCGCGGCGCCGATCGAGTTCACCGATCACATCGGCACGCCGCTTCAGGAAGGGCTGCTGCTGGTGCACAACACGCTCGTCGGCATCGGCCTGCGCGACAAGATCAAGATCGGCGCGAGCGGCAAGATCATCACGGCGTTCGATATGGCGCGCACGCTCGCGATCGGCGCGGACTGGGTCAACTCGGCCCGCGGCTTCATGTTCGCGGTGGGCTGCATCCAGGCGCAGAAGTGTCACTCGGACCGCTGCCCGACCGGCGTCGCCACGCAAGACCCCGTGCGCCAGCGCGCGCTCAACGTGCCCGACAAGGGCGAGCGCGTCTACAACTTCCATCGCAACACGCTGCACGCGCTGCAGGAACTGATTCAGGCCGCGGGCCTCGACAGCCCCGCCGATCTGCGCGCGCATCACATCGTGCGGCGCGTGTCGTCGTATGAAGTGAAGCTGATGTCGGAACTGCTCAAGTATCTGAAGCCCGGCGATCTGCTCGAAGGCCGCTATCGCTATCAGTTGTACGAGAAGTGGTGGCCGGTCGCGCGCAGCGATTCGTTCGCGCCGGAAGTGGAAAAGATCGTCTGATGTTCGTCTGACGATTCGACGATCGATGCGCACGCAACGTTAACTGCGTAGCGTGCGCATGGCGAAAAAAAAGCGCGCAGAGCGAATCTGCGCGCTTTTTTTGCATCCGCGATGTGAGCTTCGCGGGCGTCGGGACTTAGCCTTGCGGCACCGTATCCGCGAACGACGGACGCAGCATCAGCTTCTCGAAGTGACGCGCGAGATTCGGATACGGCTCGCGCCAGTCGAGTTCCGGCTGACGGAAGTCGAGATAGCCGAGCGCGCAGCCCACGGCGATATCCGCGAGCGTGTAGCGGTTGCCCGCGCACCACGCATTGTTGTCGAGCCCCTTGGCCATCGCCTTCAGGCCTTCCTGAATCTTGCGCTGCTGACGCTCGACCCAGGCTGCGTTGCGCTGCTCGGGCGGACGCTGCGTGCTTTCCGTGCGGATCATCACGGCGGCGTCGAGCATGCCGTCGGCGAGCGCTTCCCAGCACCGCACTTCGACGCGTTCGCGCCCGTTCTGCGGAATCAGCTTGCCGACCGGCGAGCGCATGTCCACGTATTCGCAGATCACGCGCGAATCGAACACCGCCTCGCCGTCCTCCATCACGAGACACGGCACCTTGCCGAGCGGGTTGAAATCGTGGATCGCGGTGTCCTCGCCCCACACGTTCTCAAGCACCAGCTTGTAGTCGATTTTCTTTTCAGCGAGCATGATCCGCGCCTTGCGGACATACGGGCTGCCGAGCGAACCGATAAGTTTCATCGCACCTGCCTTTTCTGGAATCCGGCCGAAGTATACGTTGGATTCGCCGAATTCTGACGGATCGACTTCGGCCGTGCAGGATTTTGCCGACACGGGCGCCAACCGAGCGACCGTCGGCACGCCCCGCGCCGCAGCATCGGGCGGCCCGTCGGACAAAGCCATCAGACGCTACAATCGCACGATGGACACGACCCTCACGGAAAGCGCCTCGGCCGCTTCGCGCGCCGCTGCCGATGCGCCGCGCGGCCCCGACGGCGGCGCAGAGCTTTACCGCGCGCGCCGCGAACGCGTACTCGCCGCGCTACGCGCGCAAGGCGGCGGCGTGGCGCTGGTGCCGACCGCGCCCGAAGCGCTGCGCAACCGCGACGCCGACTATCCCTATCGGCACGACAGCTATTTCTACTACCTCACCGGCTTCACGGAGCCCGAGGCGCTGCTCGTGCTCGACGCGAACGCGGGCGAGAACCAGCCGTCGTCGATCCTCTTTTGCCGCGCGAAGAACGTCGAGCACGAGACGTGGGAAGGCTTCCGCTTCGGGCCCGACGGCGCGCGCGAGGCGTTCGGCTTCGACGCCTCGCTGCCCGTCGACGAGCTCGACGCCCAGATCCCGCGTCTGATCGCGAACCGGCCCGCGCTGCATTACGCGCTCGCGGCGTCGGAGCGTTTCGACGGCCAGGTGAAGCGCTGGATCGACGCCGTGCGCGCGCAGGCCCGTGGCGGCACGACCGCGCCCGCCGCCGCATACGACCTGATTCCGCTGCTCGACGACATGCGCCTCATCAAGGACGCGCACGAGCTCGGCACCATGCGCCGCGCCGCGAAGATTTCCGCGCAGGCGCACGTGCGCGCGATGCAGGCGTGCCGCCCCGGCATGCACGAATACGAGATCGAAGCCGAGCTGCTCTACACGTTCCGCAAGCACGGCGCGCAGGCACCGGCCTACGGCTCGATCGTCGCCGCGGGCGCGAACGCGTGCGTGCTGCACTATCCGGCGGGCAACGCCGTGGCGCGCGAGGGCGACCTGATCCTGATCGACGCCGCGTGCGAGCTGAACGGCTATGCCTCCGACATCACGCGCACGTTTCCCGCGAGCGGGCGCTTCACGAGCGCGCAGCGCGAGCTGTACGACATCGTGCTGGCCGCGCAGCAGGCCGCCATCGACGCCACGCGCGCGGGCGTGAACTTCGAGGCGCCGCACGACGCCGCCGTGCGCGTGCTCGCGCAAGGGCTGCTCGACACCGGCATCCTCGACAAAACGCGTTTCGACTCGGTCGACAAAGTGATCGCCGAACGCGCCTACGCGCGCTTCTACATGCACCGCACGGGCCACTGGCTCGGCATGGACGTGCACGACGTGGGCGATTACCGCGAGCGCGGCGCGAAAAGCGCGGGCGCGCAAGCCGACGCGCCGCCGCCGTGGCGCACGCTGCGCGCGGGCATGACGCTGACGATCGAGCCGGGCCTCTACGTGCGCGCGGCCGAGGACGTGCCCGAGCGCTACTGGGACATCGGCATCCGTATCGAGGACGACGCGATCGTCACCGAAACCGGCTGCGAGCTGATCACGCGCGACGTGCCCGTGAACGCCGACGAAATCGAAGCCCTGATGCAGGACGCGCGCCGCGGCGCGTGAGCACGACGAGAACCGACAGAACCACTATGAACGCAGCGACCGATCATCCGACGCACGCCGAACGCGCGCCCTACGACTACGACGTGATCATCGTCGGCGCGGGGCCGGTGGGGCTCGCGCTCGCGGGCTGGCTGGCCCGACGCAGCGCGACGTCGCAGCTTTCGGTCGCGCTGATCGACGCGCGCGAACCCGAGGACAGCGCGGGCGACCCGCGCGCGATCGCCGTCTCGCAGGGCAGCCGCACGCTGCTGCAGGCGCTCGCGTGGCCGCAGGACGCAACGCCGATCGAGCGCATCCACGTCTCGCAGCGCGGTCACTTTGGCCGCACGCTGATCGACCGTCACGATTACGCGTTGCCCGCGCTCGGCTACGTCGCGCGTTACGGCGCGATCGTGCAGTCGCTCGCGCACGCGCTCAAGGCGGTCTTGCCCGGCTCGCGCGTGCACTGGCTGCATCACACGCACGCGCACGAACCCACGGTCGATCACGACGGCGTCACGCTGCCGGTGGAGAGCGCGGGCGTCGTGCGCACGCTGCGCGCGCGCATTCTCGTGAACGCGGAAGGCGGCTTGTACCGCGCGCAATCGGAGCGCAAGGCGAAGCAGCAAGCGTCGGAAACGCCCGATGAAATCGATGCCGACGAAGTTGATACCGGCGAAGTTGATGCCGACAAATCCGGTGCCGATGCGGCTAACGCCGCGCAAAACCCGCAGCAAGCCCCGCGCGCCGCGACGCAAAAACGCACGCGCGATTACGGCCAGACGGCGCTCGTCGGCGTGGTGACGGCCTCGGCGCCGCAGCCGCACGTGGCTTGGGAGCGCTTCACCGAAGAAGGCCCGATCGCCCTGCTGCCGATGGGCGGCGTGCGCGGCGCCGACTACGCGCTCGTGTGGTGCAGCGAGCCGGCCGAAGCCGAACGCCGCGCCGCGCTCTCCGACGCCGATTTCCTCGCCGAACTCGGCGCGGCGTTCGGCGCGCGCATGGGCCGCTTCACGCAGATCCACGGACGCGCGTCGTTTCCGCTCGGACTCACGGCGCTCGACACGCTGGTGTCGGGGCAAAGCCGCATCGCGGCAGTCGGCAACGCGGCGCAGACGCTGCATCCGGTCGCGGGACAAGGCCTCAATCTCGGTCTGCGCGACGCCCACGCGCTCGCCGACGCGCTCGCGCAACACGGCGCCACGCCGCACGCGCTCGCCGATTTCCCGGGCCGCCGCGCGCTCGACCGCCGCCTGACGATCGGCGCCACCGACACGCTCGCGCGCCTGTTCACCATCGATTTCCCGCCGCTCGCGACGCTGCGCGGCCTCGCGCTGACCGCGCTCGAATTCGTGCCGCCCGTGAAAGCGGCGCTCGCGCGGCAGATGATGTTCGGGCAGCGGAGTTGAGGCAGACGGGGTTTTACGTCGATCGGCGATAAGGAAACCGGCTTGCACGCGCGGACTGCGATATCATATCTACAATATGTAGATACACACGTGAGGTTCGCATGGACATCGCCAAAATCTTCAAGCACGGCGGCTCGCAAGCCGTGCGGCTGCCGAAAGATTTCCGTTTCGAGACCGCCGAGGTCCGCATCCGCCGTCATGGCGCGGCCGTGATCCTCGAACCGGTGCCGCAGGACTGGGCGTGGCTCACGCCGCTCGTCGGCCCGGTCGACGCTGACTTCGAGGAGGCTGCCACAACCGAGCCGGTCGGCCAGGAGCGGCCCGGGCTGGACTTCTTCGAATGAAATTCCTGCTGGACACGAACGCCGTCATCGCCATGATGAAAGGCGCCGAACCGCTGCTGTCCCGGCTGCGCGAGCATCAGCCCTCGGACTTCGGCTTGCCGTCGATCGTCGCGCACGAGCTGTACTACGGCGCGTACAAGAGCCAGCGCGCCGAGCACAACCTCGCGCGGGTCGCGGCACTGCAATTCGAGGTGGTGTCGTTCGATGCGGAAGACGCGCAGCACGCCGGTGACATTCGTGCGCGGCTGACCGCCACGGGCACGCCGATCGGCCCCTACGATGCGTTGATCGCCGGGCAGGCGCGAGCGCGCCAATTGACGCTCATCACGCACAACGTGCGCGAGTTCGCGCGCGTGGAAGGCCTGCAATTCGAGGATTGGCTTTCGCCCGAGCAAGGAAATTTGCCGGCGTAAAACACGCGATGCAACGACGCGTTGCAAGCACCGCGCCTGAAGGGTCGGAGCGTTATAAATTCGACGCGGCGCGCCATGCCACCGCCCCGTTTCCATCAACGCCCCCGCCACACCAGGGTCCGCGACCCGAGCCCCCGCATCTCGTTAACGCTAAAATACGCGTTTCCCCTTTTGAGCCGCCGCGCCGCCTGCTTCGACCACTGTCGGAGCCAACCGGGCGCGCCGCTGCATTTTCGCGCGTCATGTCCACATCCGGGTCCAACATCGGCCTAAGTGCCGGCCTAAACAACGGCCTCACCATCGGCCGTCACAGCCTGCGTAACAACCTGTTCGTCGCTCCCATGGCGGGCGTCACGGACCGGCCGTTCCGCCAGTTGTGCAAGCGTCTCGGCGCGGGCTACGCCGTGTCGGAAATGGTCGCGTCGAACGCGCAGCTCTGGAAAAGCGAAAAGACCATGCGCCGCGCCAACCACGCGGGCGAGGTCGAACCCATTTCCGTGCAGATCGCGGGCGCCGACCCGCAGATGATGGCCGAAGCGGCGCGGTATAACGTCGCAAACGGCGCGCAGATCATCGACATCAACATGGGCTGCCCGGCGAAAAAGGTCTGTAACGTGGCCGCGGGCTCCGCGCTGCTGCAAAACGAGCCGCTCGTCGCGCGCATCGTCAAGGCCGTCGTCGAGGCTGTGGGCGTGGGGCCGGATGCCGTGCCCGTCACGCTGAAGATCCGCACGGGCTGGGACCGCGACAACCGCAACGCGCTCACCATCGCGCGCATCGCCGAGGAAAGCGGCATCTCCATGCTGACCGTGCACGGCCGCACGCGCGCCGACCTCTATCACGGCGACGCGGAGTACGAAACGATCGCCGCCGTGAAGGCCGCCGCGCGCATTCCGGTCGTCGCCAACGGCGACATCCGCACGCCGCAGAAGGCGCAGCACGTGCTCGCCGTCACCGGCGCCGACGCCATCATGATCGGCCGCGCGGCGCAGGGGCGTCCGTGGCTGTTCCGCGAAATCGAGCATTTCCTTGCCACCGGCGAGCTGCTGCCGTCGCCGCGCGTGGACGAAATCCAGACCATCATGAATGAGCATCTGGAGGACCACTACGCGTTTTATGGCGAGTTTACGGGCGTGCGTACTGCGCGCAAGCATATCGGCTGGTACACTCGCGGCCTTTGCGGCGCCAATACCTTCCGGCACCGCATGAATACGCTGGACACCACGCGCGAACAACTCGCCGCCGTCAACCAGTTCTTCGACGAGCAGAAGGCCGTATCCGACCGTCTCGTCTACGTCGACGAGGAAAACGGCGCGGAAGGCGAGCAAAACGGCGGGCGCGAACCAACCGATCGACTGGCAGCATGAGCAAGCACAACATCGAACAATCCGTCCGCGAGAGTCTGGGCATGTATTTCCAGGACCTCGACGGCTCCAATCCGCACGACGTCTATGAAATGGTGATGGCGTGCGTCGAAAAACCGATGCTCGAGGTGGTGCTCGAGCAGGCCGGCGGCAACCAGTCGCTGGCCGCCGAGTACCTCGGCATCAACCGCAATACGCTGCGCAAGAAGCTCCAGCAGCACGGCCTGCTGTAACGGCCGTCGCCCGCATTCCGCTTCCGGCGCTCACTCCTCGATCTCTCGGCAACTCTCCCCCATCATGATCAAGCAAGCGCTCATCTCCGTTTCCGACAAGTCAGGCATCGTCGACTTCGCGAAATCGCTGTCGGACCTCGGCGTCAAGATCCTTTCGACCGGCGGCACCGCGAAACTGCTCGCGGACGCGGGCCTGCCCGTGACCGAAGTCGCCGACTACACCGGCTTCCCGGAAATGCTCGATGGGCGCGTGAAGACGCTGCATCCGAAGGTCCACGGCGGCATCCTCGCGCGCCGCGACCTGCCGGAGCACATGGCCGCGCTCGAAATGCACGACATCCCGACGATCGACCTGCTGGTCGTGAACCTCTACCCGTTCGTCCAGACGATCTCGAAGGAAGAGTGCTCGCTGGAAGACGCGATCGAGAACATCGACATCGGCGGCCCGACCATGCTGCGCTCGGCGGCGAAGAATCATCGCGACGTCACCGTCGTGGTCGATCCGACCGACTACGCGAAGGTGCTCGAAGAGATGCGCGCGAACGGCAATAGCGTTGGCTACGCCACGAACTTCCGCCTCGCGACCAAGGTGTTCGCGCACACGGCGCAGTACGACGGCGCGATCACGAACTACCTGACGAGCCTGACCGACGCGCTGGAGCACAAGTCGCGCAACGCCTACCCGGCCACGCTGAACATCGCGTTCGACAAGGTCCAGGATCTGCGCTACGGCGAGAACCCGCACCAGAGCGCCGCGTTCTACCGCGACATCGCGACGCCCGCCGGCGCGCTCGCGAACTACACGCAGCTCCAGGGCAAGGAACTCTCGTACAACAACATCGCCGACTCCGACGCGGCCTGGGAATGCGTGAAGACCTTCGACGCGCCCGCCTGCGTGATCGTCAAGCATGCGAACCCGTGCGGCGTGGCTGTCGGCGCCGACGCGCTCGAAGCCTATTCGAAGGCGTTCCAGACCGATCCGACCTCGGCGTTCGGCGGCATCATCGCCTTCAACCGCGAAGTCGACGAAGCCGCGGCGCAAGCCGTGTCGAAGCAGTTCGTCGAAGTGCTGATCGCTCCGTCGTTCTCGGACGCGGCCAAGGCCGTGTTCGCGGCGAAGCAGAACGTGCGTCTGCTCGAAATCGCGCTCGGCGAAGGCCATAACGCGTTCGATCTGAAGCGCGTGGGCGGCGGCCTGCTGGTGCAGTCGCTCGACTCGAAGAACGTGCAGCCGCACGAACTGCGCGTCGTCACGAAGCGTCACCCGACGCCGAAGGAAATGGACGATCTGCTGTTCGCCTGGCGCGTCGCGAAGTTCGTGAAGTCGAACGCCATCGTGTTCTGCGCGAACGGCATGACGATGGGCGTGGGCGCGGGCCAGATGAGCCGCGTGGACTCGGCGCGCATCGCCAGCATCAAGGCGGAAAACGCGGGCCTGAAGCTCGCGGGTTCGGCTGTGGCGTCGGACGCGTTCTTCCCGTTCCGTGACGGCCTCGACGTGGTGGTCAACGCAGGCGCGACCTGCGTGATCCAGCCGGGCGGCTCGATGCGCGACGACGAAGTGATCGCCGCCGCCGACGAGCACAACATCGCCATGGTGATGACGGGCATCCGCCACTTCCGTCACTGATCGGCACGCATTGAACATGCGAAAGCCCGCTGGACTGCGCGTCCAGCGGGCTTTTTCTTTGCGGCCTCAGCCGGCCGCCCCGCGCATGGCTCGCGGCATCGCCGTCATTCGTTGTACCATCCGAAACACACTCGTTTTCCCCGCATTTCATGAGAATTCTCGGCATCGACCCCGGCTTGCGCGTCACGGGCTTCGGCGTGATCGAACGTCACGGCCACACGCTCTCCTACGTCGCGAGCGGCGTCATCCGTACCGCCGATGCCGATCTGCCGACGCGCCTGGGCACCATCTTCGAAGGCGTTTCGACGCTGATCCGCCAGCATGCGCCCGATCAGGCCGCGATCGAAAAGGTCTTCGTCAACGTCAATCCGCAGTCGACGCTGCTGCTCGGCCAGGCGCGCGGCGCGGCCATCTGCGGGCTCGTTTCGGGCGGCGTGCCGGTGGCCGAATACACCGCGCTGCAACTGAAGCAGGCCGTGGTCGGCTACGGCCGCGCGACCAAGGAGCAGATGCAGCAGATGGTCGTGCGCCTGCTGAACCTCACCGGCACGCCGGGCACCGACGCCGCCGACGCGCTCGGCATGGCGATCTGTCACGCCCACGGCGGCGACACGCTCGCGACGCTCGGCGGCATCGCGCCCGCGCTCGCGAAAAAAGGCGTGCGCGTGCGGCGCGGGCGCTTGATCGGTTGATCTGATCGGTTGATCTGATCGAGCGGTTCACTCGCTTGATCGGCCGATCGCGCCGGTAAATCCTGGCCGGACGGCTAAGGTTGGCCGCACGCGCGCCGCGCTCCGCTACACTCTGCGCTTTCCCTCATCACTGAATCCGCCATGATCGGTCGCATTGCCGGCGTACTGCTGGAAAAGAACCCGCCGCACCTGCTCATCGACTGCAACGGCGTCGGCTACGAAGTCGACGTGCCGATGAGCACGTTCTACAACCTGCCCAGCAACGGCGAAAAAGTCGTGCTGCTCACGCAGATGATCGTGCGCGAAGACGCGCATCTGCTGTTCGGCTTTGCCACGATAGAAGAACGCTCGACGTTCCGCGAGCTGCTCAAGATCACCGGCGTCGGCGCGCGCATGGCGCTCGCAGTGCTTTCGGGCATGAGCGTGAACGACCTCGCGCAAGCGGTCTCCATGCAGGATTCCGCGCGACTCACGCGCGTGCCCGGCATCGGCAAGAAAACGGCCGAACGTCTGCTCCTCGAACTCAAGGGCAAGCTCGGCGCCGACCTGGGCGCGATGGCTGCCGCGGCGTCGCCGTCCGATCACGCGAGCGACATCCTCAACGCGCTGCTCGCGCTCGGCTATTCGGAAAAGGAAGGCGTCGCGGCGATCAAGAACGTGCCGGCCGGTACGGGCGTCTCCGAAGGCATCAAGCTCGCGCTCAAGGTGCTGTCGAAGGTTTGAGCGGCGCTCGCGCGCGCAGTACGTTGGGTTCGGCAACGCTCTGCTTGGCTCCGCGCGGCACGCGTGGTTCGGCGTGGCTGGCGTGGAGTGGTGCCGCACCACTCCGCTTCGCGCAATACAGCGCTCTCGGCCTGCCGGATCGCGCGAAGCACCGCGTCAGACGCTGCGTGTGGCGCATCGCGTAACACGCAGTGTGGCGCACAGTCTTGCGCACTACGCTGGCTGTTAGTTGCGAAGAAGAACACAGCCTCGCCCAGCGCGCGCACCCCGCGCCGCGCCGCCTGAAAGCGCCCTGCCCGCGTCCAGGTCGCGCGGTACAATCGCTGCATGATCGAAACCGACAAACTCGCCGCCAACCGCGCCAGCGCCGCGCCCGAGCGCGTGATTTCCGCCGCGCCCGCCTCGACTGGCGAAGAGGCGTTCGAGCGCGCGCTGCGCCCGCGCCAGCTCGACGAATACGTCGGCCAGGAAAAGGTGCGCGGCCAGCTCGAGATCTTCATCGAAGCCGCCAAGCGCCGCTCCGAGCCGCTCGACCACGTGCTGCTGTTCGGGCCGCCGGGTCTCGGCAAGACCACGCTCGCGCACATCATCGCGCGCGAAATGGGGGTCAATCTGCGGCAGACGTCGGGACCGGTGCTCGAACGCGCGGGCGACCTCGCCGCGCTGCTCACCAATCTCGAAGCGCACGATGTGCTGTTCATCGACGAAATCCACCGGCTCTCGCCGGTCGTCGAGGAAATCCTGTATCCGGCGCTCGAGGACTATCAGATCGACATCATGATCGGCGAAGGTCCGGCCGCGCGCAGCGTGAAGCTCGATCTCCAGCCGTTCACGCTCGTCGGCGCGACCACGCGCGCGGGCATGCTCACGAACCCGCTGCGCGACCGCTTCGGCATCGTCTCGCGGCTCGAGTTCTACAACGCGGGCGAGCTGTCGCGCATCGTGCAGCGCTCGGCCGCGCTGCTCGGCGCGCAGATTCATCCCGAGGGCGCGCTCGAAATCGCGCGCCGCTCGCGCGGTACGCCGCGTATCGCCAATCGTCTGCTGCGCCGCGTGCGCGACTACGCCGAAGTGAAGGCCGACGGCTCGATCACCGCGAAAGTCGCCGACGCCGCGCTGCGCATGCTCGACGTCGATCCCGTGGGCTTCGACCTGATGGACCGCAAACTGCTCGAAGCGATTCTCTACAAGTTCGACGGCGGCCCGGTGGGCGTGGACAATCTCGCCGCCGCGATCGGCGAGGAGCGCGACACGATCGAGGACGTGCTGGAGCCGTATCTGATCCAGCAGGGCTTCCTGCAGCGCACGCCGCGCGGCCGTGTGGCCACGCAGCTCACCTATCGCCATTTCGGCCTGACCGTGCCCGACGACGCCCGCGACGCGCGCGGCATGGACTGGGAGCCGGACGCGTCGTAAGGCGCGCCGTCCCGCGAGCGAGTTCACGATGTCCGACCACGCCGGCCGCCGTCACGACGCTCCCGAGCCGAGCGGTTTCGTCGGCCAGCTCGCGCATCGCCTGCGTATGACGCTCGCCGAAAGCGTCACGCATCTCACCACGGGCAGCGGCCCGAAACTCGACTATTCGAATCCGCCGGGCGATCCCGGCCTGTTCGGCCCCGACGCCATCTGCTGGAAAGTGCACGCCGACTTCGCGGGCATGATGGCGGGCGGCATCAGCGCACTGCTGCTGCAGGCGCTCCATCCGCTCGCGCTCGCGGGCGTCTGGGACCACTCCACGTTTCGCACCGACATCCTCGGACGCCTGCGCCGCACCGCGACCTTCATCGCGGGTACGACCTACGGCAGCCGCGCCGACGCGCTCGCGCTGATCGCGCGCGTGAAAACCATCCACGAAAACGTGACCGGCTTCGCGCCCGACGGCCGCCCGTATCGCGCGAGCGACCCGGCGCTGCTCACATGGGTGCACGTGGCGGAGGTGTCGAGTTTTCTCGCGGCGTATCTGCGCTACGTGAATCCCTCATTACCGGGCGCGCAGCAGGATCAGTACTACGCCGAAGTCGCGCGCATCGCGCAGTTGCTCGGCGCGACCGAGGTGCCCGCTTCGCGCGCGGAAATCGCCGCCTACCTCGAATCGATGCAGCCCGAGCTGGTCGCGAGCGAGCGCACGCGCGAAGTCGTGCGCGTGCTCATGGAGGCGCCCGCGCCGCGCCCGGCGATGCGGCCCGCTGGCGCGCTGCTGCGTCAGGCGGGCATCGATCTGCTGCCGCCGTTCGCGCTGCGCATGCTGGATTTCGAGCGCTTTGCGTTCGCGCGCCGCGCCGTCGTGCAGCCCGGCATGCGCGCCGTGGCGCCAGTGCTGCGCTGGGCGCTCGTCAACGGTGTGTCGAAGCGTGCGCGCCGCCGCGCAGCGGCGCCGCCTGCATCACCGGGTTCGTCCACGTAAAAGAAAACGGCCAACGCACAGGTTGGCCGTTTTGCATCGCGTTCGCTTCACACCCGCATCACGCGCGCGGCGTGACGCAACGTGATGCAACGTGATGCGCGCTTACATCTTCACCACGTCGAGCAGCGTCTTCTTGCCCGCCTTGTAGTTGTAAAGCGAGATCACGCCGTGCTTCAGGTCGCCCTTCGCATCGAACGCCGTCTCGCCAATCACGCCCTTGTAGTTCGTGGTCGGGATTTCCGCGAGGATCTTCGCGTGGTCGGTCGAGTTCGCGCGCTTCATCGCATCGACGACGATGTACACCGCGTCGTAGGTGAACGGCGCATCGTATTCGACCGGATGGCCGAAGCGCTTCTGATACTTCGCCGAGAACGCCGCGCCGCCGTCCATGCGTTCGAGCGCCATGCCGGCCTGCGAGCAGACGATGTTGTCGGCCGCCGCGCCCGCGAGCTGCGCGAGGCTTTCCGTGCACACGCCGTCGCCCGCCAGCACCTTCGCGCGCAGGCCGAGCTGGCGCGCCTGCTTGGCGAACGGGCCGCCAGTCGAATCCATGCCGCCGTACATGATCGCGTCCGGGTTCTCGCCCTTGATCTTGGTGAGAATCGCGCGGAAATCGACGGCCTTGTCGTTGGTCGCGTCGTGCGAGACGACCTTCATGCCGAGCGACTTCGCGGTCTTCTCGAACTCGTTCGCGAGGCCCTGGCCGTAGGCGGTCGAGTCGTCGACCACGGCGACGGTCTTCACGTTCAGGCTCTTGAGCGCGTAGTCGGCGAGCGCCGGACCTTGCTGCGCATCGGTGGCGACCACGCGGTACGTCGTCTTGAAGCCCTGCTGCGTGTAGGACGGATTCGTCGACGACGGCGAGATCTGCACGATGCCCGCGTCGCTGTAGATCTTCGAGGCGGGAATCGACGCGCCCGAATTCAGATGGCCGATCACGGCGACGACCTTGTCGTCGACGAGCTTCTGCGCAACCTGGGTGGCCTGGCGCGGGTCGGCGCCGTCGTCCTGACCGTCGAGCGCGAGCGTGATCTTCTGGCCGCCGATCGTCAGACCCTTGGCGTTGATTTCTTCGATGGCGAGGCGCGCGCCGTTTTCGTTGTCCTTGCCGAGGTGCGCGGAACCGCCCGTGAGCGGACCGACGTGACCGATCTTGACGACCTGGTCCGCCGACGCATTTGCGCACATCGCACCGAACGCCACCACGGCGGCGCTCACCGGCAACAGCTTGTGAAGCTTGAACGTCATTGAAAATCTCCTGCGATTTTTTCTGGGAACAGCCTTTCGTATGCAACCCTGGCTTCGTCGGCACCGCCTGCCCGTGGTGCGCGCGCGTCCCTCATCAACGCGCGGCCGGCGCTCGATGCCATCGCCCGAAACACGGGAAATCGCGGCGAGGCCCCACCGGTGCGGCAAAGCACAAAGGTCGGATGAATGGTATCAGGCGCCCCCGCTTTGCGGTTGGCCTTTGGAAAGCCGGTGAAAGAGGTGGGTAAGCCGTTTGACGCAAACGCTGGAGATCGCCGGGAGCGGCATGTCGGGCCGACCGGCCCGACGAGAGGAGCAGTGCGAGAAAGCGCGCTCAGGTCGCGCGCTTGAGGCCGTCGTCGTCGCTGGCCGAAGGCAGATGCGAGACATCGCCCCAATTGACGACTTGCGCGTGCGTCACACCGCCGTCGCGCGTGAAATCGACGACATTGACGCTCGTGTTCAGCAAGGGCCACGCGCGCGGCGCAGCAAGCTCGATGCCGTTGGCGAAACGGTAGATGCAGTCGAGCACGCCGCCGTGCGCGACGACCGCGATGCGGCCTTCGGGATGCTTCGCCAGGATCGGCTCCAGCGCATGCAGGACGCGGTGATAAAACGCGCGCTGCGACTCGCCCTCGGGCGGCTCGAAACCGGGATCGCGCGTTTGCCAGTGCGCGTATTCGTCGGGAAAGCGCTCGGCGATCTCGTCGCTGTCGTGGCCCTGGAACGCGCCGTAGTTGCGCTCGCGCACGCCTTCGGTCAGTTGCAGCGGCAGGCCGAGCGCGTCGGCGATCGGTTGCGCCGTTTGTTGCGCGCGCATCAGATCGCTGGACCAGACCGCATCGAGCCGCGCGCCCGCTTGCGTAGCTTGCGCGATCTTCGCGGCGAGCCGCTGTGCCTGCTCGACACCGCTTTCAGCGAGCGGAATGTCGATATGCCCCTGGATGCGCTTGATGCGGTTCCAGGCGGTTTCACCGTGACGGATGAAGAGAATCTGCGTGGTCATGAGTCGGCGATGAAATAGCGAAGCGGAAAACCGCTGTTAGTTGCGAGTGCCTGTGGATGCGTCGTTACGCACCTGACGGCACCTGAAGCCAGAACGTCACGGGACCGTCGTTGACGAGCGACACCTGCATGTCGGCGCCGAATTCGCCGGTCTCCACCACGGGGTGCTTCGCGCGCGCCGCCGCGACGAAATAGTCGAACAGGCGGCGGCCCTCGTCGGGCGGCGCGGCCGGCGTGAAGCTCGGACGCAGGCCGCTGTTCGTATCGGCGGCCAGCGTGAACTGCGAAACCAGCAGCAGCCCGCCCGCCGTGCCGTTGCCGTCGATGTTCTGCACCGGCAGATTCATCTTGCCCGCCGCGTCGCTGAAGACGCGGTAGCCCAGCAGCTTCGCGAGCAGCTTGTCGGCGTTCGCCTCGGTGTCGCCGCGCTCCGCGCAAACGAGCGCGAGCAGCCCCTGGCCGATCGCGCCGGTCACGCGCCCTTCGACGTCCACCTGCGCGCGGCGCACGCGTTGAATCAGCGCGATCATCGTGCGCGCGCCTTCGACGCGCGCACGCCGTTCCAGCCCGAACGCGCCATCACGCGGTCAGCGTCACGCGCGCGAAGCGGCGCTTGCCGACCTGCACGATGAACTCGCCCGCTTCGACCTTCAGGCCCTTGTCGGACACGGTGGCGCCGTCGATCTTCACGCCGCCCTGCTCGATATTGCGCAGCGCTTCGCTGGTCGACGGCACGAGGCCCGCCTGCTTGAGCAGCTGGCCGATGGCCAGCGGCGCGCCCGCGAGCGTGACCGACGGAATGTCGTCCGGCACGCCGCCCTTCGCGCGGTGGTTGAAGTCTTCGAGCGCGCGCTCGGCGTCGCCCTGCGAATGGAAGCGCGCGACGATTTCCTGCGCGAGCAGCACCTTGAAATCGCGCGGATTGCGGCCCGCCTCGATCTCACGCTTGAAGCCTTCGATCTCGGCCAGCGGACGGAACGAGAGCAGCGTGAAGTAACGCCACATCAGCGTGTCCGAGATCGACATCAGCTTGCCGAACATGTCGTTCGGCTTCTCGCTGATACCGACGTAGTTGTTCTTCGACTTCGACATCTTCTCGACGCCGTCGAGGCCTTCGAGCAGCGGCATCGTCAAGATGCACTGCTGTTCCTGGCCGTACTGCTTCTGCAGTTCGCGGCCGACCAGCAGGTTGAACTTCTGGTCCGTGCCGCCGAGTTCGAGGTCGGCGTTGAGCGCGACCGAGTCGTAACCCTGCATCAGCGGGTACAGGAATTCGTGGATCGAGATCGGCACGCCGCTCTGGAAGCGCTTGGTGAAGTCCTCGCGCTCCAGAATGCGCGCGACCGTGTAGCGCGACGCGAGCTTGATCATGCCGTCGGCGCCGAGCGGCATCGACCATTCGCTGTTGTAGCGGATCTCGGTCTTTTCGCGGTCGAGCACGAGCGCGGCCTGCTCGAAGTAGGTCTTGGCGTTCGACTCGATCTGCTCGCGCGTGAGCGGCGGACGCGTGGCGTTGCGGCCCGACGGGTCGCCGATCAACGAGGTGAAGTCGCCGATCAGGAAGATCACGTTGTGGCCGAGATCCTGCAGCTGGCGCATCTTGTTCAGCACGACCGTATGGCCGATGTGGATGTCGGGCGCGGTCGGATCGAGGCCGAGCTTGATGCGCAGCGGCTTGCCGGTGGCCGCGCTTTTCGCGAGCTTCTGCTCGAATTCTTCTTCGATCAGCAGTTCGTCGACGCCGCGCTTCGTGACGGCGAGCGCGTGACGGACTTCGTCGGTGACCGGAAAGGCGGTTTTGGCGCCGCTGTTTGGAGTGGAATCGGTGCTCATGCTTCGATCGTTTGGATTGCGTTAGGTCTGGGTCTAGACCGGGATTTTACGTGATTCGACTGACAGGGCCGAGGATTGCGGCGGCGCGGCGGCTTTTTTCACGCCGGGCGGGGCTTTGCGCAGCACTCGCGAACTCCATGCAGGGTCGCATATCGCGCCGATCCGCTCAATTCATCCGATCGGCTTACGCCGAATGGCTATTGCCCCGATAATCTCCGTCAGATTCCCTTCTTTGCCTTTCCGAGAGGAGCACAACGTGGCGCCACGCGAAGCACGAAAAGACAGCGCACATCCCGCCGACGGCGTGTATTTCGGCCTGATGTCGGGCACCAGCATGGACGGCGTGGACGGCATCGCCGTGCGGTTCGAGCAGGGTCAGCGGCCGGTCGTGCTGGCCGAGGCGTTCGTCGGCTTCGCGCAGGGGCTGCGCGAGGCGCTCTTTTCGCTGCAACAGCCCGGCGAAAACGAGATCGAGCGCGCGTCGCTCGCGGGCAACGCGCTCGCGGCGCGCTACGCCGTCTGTTGTCACGAACTGCTGCGCGCGGGCAACCTGAACGCGAGCGAGGTGCGCGCGATCGGCGCGCACGGCCAGACCATCCGCCATCGGCCCGAAAAAGGCTTCACGGTGCAGATCCAGAATCCCGCGCTGCTCGCCGAACTCGCGCACATCGACGTGATCGCCGACTTCCGCAGCCGCGACGTCGCCTCGGGCGGCCAGGGCGCGCCGCTCGTGCCCGCGTTCCACGCGACGCTGTTCGGCTCGCAGGAGGAAACGCGCGTCGTCTGCAATCTGGGCGGCATCAGCAACATCACGATTCTGGACGCCACGGGCTCGGTGCGCGGCTTCGACTGCGGTCCGGCCAACGCGCTGCTCGACCTCTGGTCCGAGCGGCATCTGGGCAAGCCCTACGACGAGAACGGCCAGTTCGCGGCCAGCGGCACGCTGAATCAGCCCTTGCTGAACGCCCTGCTCGACGAGCCGTTTTTCGAGCAGCAGCCGCCCAAGAGCACGGGCCGCGATCTGTTCAACGCGCAGTGGCTCGACGCCAAACTGAAGGATTTCAGCACGCTCGCGCCCGCCGACGTGCAGGCGACGCTGGTCGCACTCACGGCCGTGAGCGTCGCGCGCGAGATCGAGCGCCATGCGGGCGACTGCCGCGCCGTGTACGTGTGCGGGGGCGGCGCGCGCAATCCGGTGCTGATGGACGCGCTGCACAAGGCGCTGGAGACGGGCGGCGTGGCCGGCGTGCCGGTCATGACGACCGAGGCGCTCGGCGTGCCGCCGCAGCAGGTGGAGCCGCTCGCGTTCGCGTGGCTGGCGATGCGCTGCGTGGCGCGCGACCCGGGCAATCTGCCGGCGGTCACGGGCGCGGCGGGCGAGCGCGTGCTGGGAGCGATTTATCCGCGCTGAGGCGTGTTGCGCGAAATCGGCGCGCGATCAGCATGAAATCGCGGACGTAAACGAGAAAACGGGGCATGAAGCCCCGTTTTTTTATGCCTGCTGCGCTTCGCTCAGACCGAGAACGACGAGCCGCAACCACAGGTTGTCGAGGCGTTCGGATTCTTGATGACGAATTGCGCGCCGTTCAGATCGTCCTTGTAGTCGATCTCAGCGCCGACGAGGTACTGATAGCTCATCGAGTCGATCAGCAACTGGACGCCGTTCTTGTTCATCACGGTGTCGTCTTCGTTGACGGTCTCGTCGAACGTGAATCCATACTGGAAGCCCGAGCAGCCGCCGCCTTGCACGAACACGCGCAGCTTCAGCTCCGGGTTGCCTTCCTCGTCGATCAGTTGCTTGACCTTGTCAGCCGCTGCGTCGGTAAAAACGAAGGGACCGGGCATTTCAGTCACGGGGGTCTCGGTGACAGCGTTCATTCGAACTCTCCAAAAAAGCTTCTAGCCGCTATTGTAGGGCTGTTCCTGAGATCGTGCTTAAGCCCAGGAAATCAAGGGTTTCTCGCCGCATTCTTGATGCATATCTCGAATAGGGGCTCGTCCCGTAAACGAAAAAACCGCCCGGCGCACGAGTGCGCGAGGCGGTTTTTGCAGCAACGTGCGCTTCCGCGAGGAGCGCACGCCAAAGCGCGATTAACGCTTCGAGAACTGCTTGCGGCGACGTGCCTTGTGGAAACCGACCTTCTTACGTTCCACTTCACGTGCGTCACGCGTCACGAAGCCAGCTTGCGACAGTGCCGGCTTGAGCGTTGCGTCGTAGTCCATCAGCGCGCGCGTGATGCCGTGGCGAACTGCGCCGGCCTGGCCGGTTTCGCCGCCGCCGTTCACGTTCACCTTGATGTCGAACGTCGCGCCGTGGTTCGTGAGTTCCAGCGGTTGACGCACGATCATCAGCGACGTTTCGCGCGAGAAGTAGTCAGCGATGGGCTTACCGTTGACGATGATGTCGCCCTTGCCCGACTTGATGAAGACGCGAGCGACGGCGCTCTTGCGGCGGCCCGTACCGTAATTCCAGTTACCGATCATGTGGGCTCCCCTTAGATCTCGAGCGCCTTCGGCTGTTGAGCCGAGTGCGGATGCGTTGCGTCTGCGTAGACCTTGAGCTTCTTGATCATCGCGTAGCCCAGGGGGCCCTTCGGCAGCATGCCCTTAACAGCCTTCTCGAGCGCGCGGCCCGGGAAGCGTTCTTGCATCTTGCCAAACGTCGTTTCGTAGATACCGCCCGGGTAGCCCGAGTGACGGTAGTACTTCTTGTCCGTGGTCTTGTTGCCCGTGACCTTCAGCTTGCCGGCGTTGATGATGACGATGAAATCGCCAGTGTCGACGTGCGGGGTGAACTCAGGCTTGTGTTTGCCGCGAAGACGGCGCGCCACTTCGCTGGCGACACGGCCGAGAACCTTATCCGTCGCGTCAATCACGTACCATTCGCGCTGCACTTCATGTGCCTTGGCGGAAAAAGTCTTCATGATCGATCCAAAAAAATAACTTGTGCCCTGATTCGGTCCTGCTTGTGTAATGGCACTCGTTGGCGCCGGCGCAGGCTCTCCCTGATTTCTCCCGCGGGCATGAATGCGGGGAACCTCGGATTATAAAGGGAAATTTGGCCAGCGGTCAAAAATCGTACGGACTTTCTGCTGACGGCGGTCGGCGCCATGCCGAATGCGGGGCCGGATGCGCGCGATGGCGCACGGGAATCGCCCTGAAAAACGCGGACGAAAAAAAGCCCAAGCGTTGTTGGCTCGGGCTTAATCCACCTTTTGGAGGAGGGTGGAGGAGACATGCTGAGGTGTCGTGAAGCACGACAACCAATGAGACGAATTATACGGATCGGCCTTGTGCGGCGCAAGGAAATTCGTATCGCGAAAGACGAAACCATAATGTGAAATGGCAAATTCACGACGCAGCGCGGGTGTTTCCCATAAAAATCAATGTATTGAGAAATTTCATCCGCGGACCGGGGCGCTTCGACTAGAACGAATCCCCTAATTGCATCAGGGAAATCCCTCTTGTTCGTGAGATGTCGCGCCGCAACATTCAAGTCACGGGCATAAGCCGCACGCGCCATGTCCCCCCGGACATACCTGTAAGGCGCGGGCTACAATGCCGGCTGAATCAAGAATATTGAGCTGAGGCAAAGCGCATGGAATGCAAAGTTAGCTGGATGGGTCTGGACGGCATGGCGTTCGCCGCCGAAACGGGCAGCGGCCACCTCGTCAACATGGACGGCGCACCGGAAGGCGGCGGCCACAACCTCGCGCCGCGCCCGATGGAAATGGTGCTGCTCGGCACGGGCGGCTGCACGGCCTACGACGTGGTGCTGATCCTGAAGAAAAGCCGCCAGGAAGTCAGCGGCTGCAGCGTCACGCTCAAGGCCGACCGCGCGAGCGAAGACCCCAAGGTGTTCACGAAGATCAACTTCCACTTCACCGTGACCGGCAAGAACCTGAACCCGGCCACCGTGGAACGCGCGATCAACCTGTCGCACGACAAGTACTGCTCGGCGTCGATCATGATCGGCAAGACCGCCGAGATCACGCACTCGTTCGAGATCGTCGCGGCGTAAGACACGCACGACTCGCGCGATCCAGGCGAGTCACACGATCCGGACGTCGGGAAATGAAAAAGCCGGCGCGGTTCTCAATGAACCGCGCCGGCTTTTTGTCGATATGAGGCGGCAAAGCAGGCCGATAAGCCGGATTCTGTGCACGCGCCGCGTCCGAAGACGCGCCGCGCGTGGCAGCCATTCCTCTAGGCGCGCCATTGCTGACGCGCTCAAGCTTCCTACCCGCAGACGAAATGGGGGCCCCATCCTGCATCCCGAAGATGCGCGCCTGCCTACTTGGAATTGCTCCGGGTGGAGGTTACCGTGCCGTCTACGTCACCGCAGACGCGGTGCGCTCTTACCGCACCGTTTCACCCTTACCTGATCCCGACCGAAATCGGGCCATCGGCGGTCTGTTCTCTGTTGCCCTGTTCCGCGTGTCGCCACGGATGGCCGTTAGCCATCACCCTGCCCTGTGGAGTCCGGACTTTCCTCGCCCCCTTGGCCGAAACCTCGGGGCCGCGACTGCCTGGCCTACTTTGCGAGGCGCGATCTTAGCACGGTCGCGCCGACTGTGCCCGCCGCGCCGGGGCGATGCCGGGACCAACCCGGGACGATTCAGCGCGCGCGCCGGCCGGGGCGGAACACGGTGGTGTCGTCGTAGAACGCGGCGTCTTCGTTGGGCGCCCACCAGCCGGGAATGCCCAGCACCGGCAGCGGCGCGAAGCTGCGCCCGCTCAACTGCGTGGCGGCGGCGAGTTCGGCGCTGACCGTGGCGTCGAGAAACGCGTTGCGTTCGGCGCGCGGCCACGTGAAATAGGCCTGCGGCACCTCGACCACCCACGCGTGCGCCGTGCACGCGGCATACGGCGCGATGAGTTTTTCGAGCAGCGCGTGACCGAACACGCGCACTTCGCAGCGCGCCGCGCCGTCCAGCGTTTCGCCGATCGCCGGTTCCCACAGCGTGCGCCCCGACACGAACAGCGCGCGCCAGTCGAAACCGCGCAAGGCCTGCGTGAGCGCCGGATCGGCCGAGGCGAACAGCACCGCGTTTTCGTCGAACAGCGTGAGCGCGTCGCGCACGCCGCCGCGCGTCGGGCCGACGCCGAGCACGTCGATCGCCGCCGCCTGGCGCGCGTTGAGCGCCGCCTTGATGCGCGGAAACGCGAACCAGTGCAGCGCGTTGAAGAAGTCGTGGAGGTTGTGGCGCGTGGGCACGCCGCCCGTCGCGGCGATATGCCCTTCGTAGGATGCGCCCTCGGGCAGATCGTCCTGAGCGATGAAGCCGAGCGCCTCGCCGCGTCCGGTGCGATGACCGGCCGCGCGCGCATCGGCGTTCAGTTCTTCCAGATAGCGCGCGTAGCCCGCCAGCGCGGCCTGCTGCCAGCGACGCCCGCGCGCTTCGTGCTGGGCGAACCACGGGTGCGCCCAGTCGATGTCGGCGAAACTGCCTTCGGGCAGACGGCGCTTCTGGGATGCGGCGGACCCGGCGCGCGCCGCGGTCGATGCGTGCGCATCGAGCGTCTGCGGCGTCACACCGGATGTCGCGCCGGGCGTCAAACTCAAACCAGCTTCCAGCCGATCGTCTCGCCGCCGCGCAGCGGCACGACCGGCACATCGCCGGCCAGCACTTCGGCGGGCAGCGTCCAGTCTTCGCGACGCAGCGTGACCTTTTCGGCGCTGTGCGGCAGGCCGTAGAAGTCCGCGCCGAAGAAGCTCGCGAAGCCTTCGAGCTTGTCGAGCGCGCCCGCGTTGTCGAACGCTTCGGCGTAAAGCTCCAGCGCGTGGAGCGCCGTGTAGCAGCCCGCGCAGCCGCAGGCGTGCTCCTTCAGGCCCTTCGCGTGCGGCGCGCTGTCGGTGCCGAGGAAGAAGCGCGCGTCGCCCGACGTGGCCGCTTCGACCAGCGCCACGCGATGCGTCTCGCGCTTGAGAACCGGCAGGCAGTAATAGTGCGGACGGATGCCGCCCTGGAAAATCGCGTTGCGGTTGTAGAGCAGATGGTGCGCCGTGATGGTCGCGCCGAGCAGGCCGGGCGCGGCGTTATCGGCGCGGATGTAATCGACGGCGTCCTTCGTCGTGATGTGCTCGAACACCACCTTCAGGCCCGGGAAATCGCGGCGCAGCGGCGTCATCACGCGGTCGATGAAGACCTTCTCGCGGTCGAACAGGTCGATGTCGGCGCTCGTCACCTCGCCGTGCACGAGCAGCGGCATGCCCACTTCCTGCATCGCTTCGAGCGTTTTCGCGCACTTGCGGATGTCGGTCACGCCCGCGTCCGAATTCGTGGTCGCGCCCGCCGGATACAGCTTCACGCCGTGCACGAACCCGCTCGCCTTCGCGCGGCGGATTTCCTCGGGCGGCGTGTTGTCGGTCAGATACAGCGTCATCAGCGGCTCGAACTTCATGCCCGCGGGCAGCGCCGCGAGAATGCGGTCGCGATACGCGGCGGCCAGCTCGGTCGTCGTGACCGGCGGCTTGAGGTTCGGCATGATGATCGCGCGGCCGAACTGGCGCGCCGTGTGCGGCAGGACCGCCGCCAGCATCGCGCCGTCGCGCACGTGGAGGTGCCAGTCGTCGGGGCGGGAGAGCGTGAGGGTCGTGGGGGAAGAAGCGTTCATGGCGTGATGTGAGGCGCGGCTAGGGATCGATCGGAGCGCCGGCGGCGGCTTTCCGTACCTTCCAGGCATATCGTAACTGCGCGTAACGGCACGTAACGGCGCGCGGCGGCGTGCGCCGAGGTTCGATCGCGCCTCGATAACGCAAGGCGTCGCGTGCGCACGACAGCGCCCGACCTGACGCGCATCGCCGATGCCCGCGCGGCGGCCTTGTGAGCCGGGCCGGAAAGCATCCGACAAATTTCGTATTGGCGCGCAGCGGGCCGGTGATATGCTTGGAAAATCATCATTGTACCGGGTCACGCGCCCAGCTTCGCCCGCAGCACGACACCAGCACCATGTGCCAACTTCTCGGAATGAACTGCGCCGCGCCGACGGACGTCACGTTCTCCTTCACAGGATTCGCGGCGCGCGGCGGCGCCACTGATCACCACGCCGACGGCTGGGGGATCGCGTTCTTCGAGGACAAGGCCTGCCGCCTCTTCATCGACAATCAGGCATCGGCGCGCTCGCCCATCGCCGAGATGGTGAAGAACTACCCCATCAAGTCGCGCAATACCATCGCGCATATCCGCAAGGCCACCCAGGGCAGTTGCGCGCTGGAGAACAGCCATCCGTTCCAGCGCGAGCTGTGGGGCCGCCACTGGATCTTCGCGCACAACGGCGACCTGCAGGACTTCAATCCGGTGATGTCGGGCGTCTATCAGCCGGTCGGCACCACCGACAGCGAACGCGCGTTCTGCCTGCTGCTACAAGGGCTGCGCAAGGCGTTTCCGAATTCGCAGCCGCCGCTCGAAGAACTGTTCGCGACGCTCGAATCGCTCACGCGCGAGATCACGCAGTTCGGCGTATTCAATTTTCTGATGTCGAACGGCCAGGCGCTGTTCGCGCACTGCTCCACGCATCTTTACTATCTGGTGCGGCGCTGGCCGTTCTCCACCGCGCATCTCGTCGATGCCGACGTGTCGATCGACTTCGCGAAATACACGACGCCCGAGGACCGCGTGGCCGTGATCGCCACCGCGCCGCTCACCGACAACGAAGTCTGGACGCGTTTCGCGCCCGGCGACCTGCTGATGTTCCAGCACGGCGAAGTCGTTGCGCAGACCAGCGTGCCGGTGCCGCAGAAGGTGCTCGACAAGCTCAAGAATCCGTCGCTGGACGCGTCGGCGAGCGCCTCGCGCGTGTCGCCGTGCGCGCAGCAGCCCGGCGCCGTCGACCCGGAAGCGGTCGCCGCGCTGCAAAGCTGGGGCGAATAAGGCCGCGATTTCGTCAGCGCAACATCGCGCATCGCCGATCACGCACGCAAAAAAGCCGCGCAAGCCCAAAGGGCCGCGCGGCTTTTTTCATGAACCGCCGTGCTGCTGCAAGTGCGAACCCGCGCCGATAAAACCGGCGCGGGCCCAACGCATCAGTGCAGGATCTTCGCCAGAAAATCCTTCGCGCGATCCGACTTCGGATTGGCGAAGAAGTCTTCCTTGCGGTCGTCCTCGACGATGGCGCCCTTGTCCATGAAGATCACGCGGTGCGCGACCTTCTTCGCAAAGCCCATTTCGTGCGTCACGCACATCATGGTCATGCCTTCCTGGGCGAGTTCGACCATCACGTCGAGCACTTCGTTGATCATCTCGGGGTCGAGCGCCGAGGTGGGCTCGTCGAACAGCATCGCGATGGGGTCCATCGAGAGCGCCCGCGCGATCGCCACGCGCTGCTGCTGCCCGCCCGAAAGCTGGCCCGGGAATTTGTCGGCATGAGCGCGCAGACCCACGCGATCGAGCAGCTTGAGGCCCTTTTCGTTGGCTTCGTCCTTGCTGCGGCCGAGCACCTTGACCTGCGCGAGCGTGAGGTTTTCGGTGATCGACAGATGCGGGAACAGCTCGAAGTGCTGGAACACCATGCCCACCTTCGAGCGCAGCTTCGAGAGATTGGTGCGCTTGTCGCCCACCGACTGGCCGTTCACGAGGATCTCACCCTGCTGGAACGGCTCCAGACCGTTGACGGTCTTGATGAGCGTCGACTTGCCCGAACCCGACGGGCCGCACACGACCACGACTTCGCCCTTCTTCACTTCCGTCGTGCAGTCGGTCAGCACCTGGAACTGGCCGTACCACTTCGATACGTTCTTAATTGAAATCATCTTGCGACCTTTTTCTGAAGACCTTTCACAAGGCTCGACGCGATCACGCAGATCACGAAATAGCATGCGCCCGCGAACAGTACCATCTCGACCATCGTCCCGTCACGGTCACCGATATTGGCGGACGTGCGGAAGAAGTCGGCGAGGCTGATCACGTAGACGAGCGAGGTGTCCTGAAAGAGCACGATGGCCTGCGTGAGCAGCAGCGGCACCATCGCGCGAAACGCCTGCGGCAGCACCACGAAGCGCATCGCCTGGCCGTAGCGCATGCCGAGCGCGAACGACGCGTTCACCTGCCCGCGCGGCACCGCCTGAATGCCCGCGCGGATGATTTCCGAATAATACGCGGCCTCGAACAGCGAGAACGCGATCATCGCGGACGCGAGGCGAATGTCGATGTCGGGCGAAAGGCCCAGCAGATTCTGCAGCACCTGCGGCACGATCAGGAAGAACCACAGCAGAACCATCACGAGCGGAATCGAGCGGAACACCGTGACGTAGCCCTTCGAGAACCACTCGAGCGGCTTCACGCCCGAGAGCCGCATGAGCGCGAGCAGCGTGCCCCAGAGAACGCCCACCACGATCGCGCAGACCGTGATCTTGAACGTGACGATGGCGCCGGTCCACAACGTAGGCAGTGCGCCCGGAATACCGCTCCAGTCGAAATGATGCATCACTTGCCTCCGATATAGCCTGGCAGCCGGCTTTTCGCTTCGACCCAGCGCATCAGCATCATGACGATCAGGTTGATCAGCACATAGGCGAGCGTGACCGAGATGAACGACTCATAGGTTTGCGCCGTGTAGTCGACGAGCTGGCGCGCCTGCGCCGAAAGATCGAGCAGACCGATTGTCGACGCGACCGCCGAGTTCTTGAAGATGTTCAGGAACTCGGAGGTGAGCGGCGGCACGATGATGCGGTACGCGACCGGCAGCAGCACGTAGCGGTATGTCTGCCATTGCGTGAAGCCCATCGCGAGACCGGCGGCGCGCTGGCCGCGCGGCAGCGCGTTGATGCCCGAGCGCACCTGCTCGCACACGCGCGCGGCCGTGAACAGGCCGAGACAGATCACCGACGCCGAGAAGAACTGCACGCCGGGCGGCAGTTGCTTGAACGCGTTGCCGATCGAGGGCGGCAGGATTTCCGGCAACACGAAGTACCAGATAAAGAACTGCGCGATCAGCGGAATATTGCGGAAGATCGCCACGTAGACCGTGCCGAGACCCGCGAGGAATGTGTTCGGCACCGTGCGCAGCACGCCGAAGATCGAACCGACGATGAGCGCGATAACCCACGCGCACAGCGAAACCGACACCGTCACCCAGAGACCCGAAATGAGCCAGCCGAGGTAGGTCGTGGGTTCGCCCGTCGAGACCGGGCTGAGCAAGATGCCCCAGTTCCAGTGATAGGACATGAAGAGACTCCAACAAAAAGAACGGAAGAAGCGCCGCTTCTTCCGTTCCGTTCTAAACGCTGGTCAAAGCTGCGACCGGACTTAGTCGATGGCCTTGTCGTTGGGGCTCTTGTAGAGCGCCTTCATGTCTTCGCTTTCCGGGAAGTTCAGGTTGAGACCCTTCGGCGGAATCGGCGACTCGAACCACTTCTTGTAGATCGCGTCGGCTTCGCCCGAGGTCTCGACCTTGGCGATCGCGTCGTCGGCAACCTTCTTGAACTCGGGGTCGTTCTTGCGCAGCATGCAGCCGTAGGCTTCACGCGATTGCGGCGTACCGACGATCACGAAATCGCCCGGATTGTTCGACTTCGCGCGCTCGCCCGCGAGCAGTGCATCGTCCATCATGAACGCGACCGCGCGGCCCGTGGAGAGCGTCAGGAACGACTCGCCATGGTCCTTCGCGCTGATGATGTTCATGCCCAGGCTCTTGTCCTGGTTCATCTTGCGCAGCAGACGCTCGGAGGTCGTGCCCGCCGTCGTCACGACGGTCTTGCCCTTGAGGTCGGCGAAATCCTTGATGCCCGAATCCTTCTTGGTCATCAGACGCGTGCCGATCACGAAAATCGTGTTCGTGAACGCAGCTTGCTGCTGGCGTTCCGCGTTGTTCGTGGTCGAGCCGCATTCGATGTCGACCGTGCCGTTCTGCACGAGCGGAATGCGGTTCTGCGACGTGATCGGAACCATCTTGACCTTGAGGTTCGGCATGTTCAGCTTCTGCTTCACGGCTTCGACGATTTTCATCGCGAAGTCCTGCGAGTAGCCGATCACGTTCTGCTTGTCGTCATAGTAGGAAAACGGGATCGACGATTCGCGGTGGCCCAGCGAAATGACGCCGGTGTCCTTGATTTTTTTCAGCGTCCCCGAGTCCTGCGCCTGGGCACTCGCGGCGACCAAACCGAGAGTGGCGAGAACGAGCGCGGCCTTTTTGATTTTCATCTGTGATCTCCTTTGCAAGAATCGCGGCCAGTGTAGCAAAGTAATTATTTTGAAAGTATATAGACGGACCCTGGCGTTGTAAGCGCGCACGCGCGCGCGTGTAGGGCTTGCCGCACATACGGATGCCATAGGGAAAACTCGCGGAAACCACGCGGGAAGGCCCGCGGTAAGACCCGTCTGGAAACCCCAAAAGAAAAGGCGGACGGCCTCTTGTGGAGACCGTCCGCCTTGACGCGCGGCCTGGGTAGGCCGCACGTATTTTGTACCGATGCCGCTCGCATGGGCCGCCCGAACGGGCGCCATGCGGCAAGCCGGAAAGATTCGTGAATCAGGGATACAGGCCGCGCATTTCGCGTGCCATCAGGATGCGCTTGCACGCCACGATAAACGCTGCGGTACGCATCGACACACCCTGCTCGCTCGACACCTGCCAGACCGCCGTGAACGCTTCGCGCATCACACGTTCGAGACGCTCGTTGATCTCGCCTTCGGTCCAGAAGAAGCTCGAGAAGTCCTGCACCCATTCGAAGTACGAAACCGTCACGCCGCCCGCGTTCGCCACCACGTCCGGGATCACGAGCACGCCCTTGTCGTGCAGGATGTCGTCGGCGGCCGTCGTGGTCGGGCCGTTCGCGCCTTCCACGATGATCTTCGTGCGGATCTTGCCGGCGTTGTGCTCGGTGATCTGGTTTTCCAGCGCGGCCGGAATCAGGATGTCGGTTTCGATGGTCCAGAATTCGTCGTTGCCGAGCATGTCGGCGCCCGCGAAGCCCGCCACGCCGCCCGTCTTCGCGACGTGTTCGAGCAGCGCGGCTGCGTCGAGACCCGTCGACTTGTAGATCGAGCCGGTGTGATCCTGCACGGCGACGATCTTCGAGCCGGCTTCCTGGAACAGGCGGGCCGCGATGCCGCCCACGTTGCCGAAGCCCTGCACGGCGATGCGCGCGCCTTCGATCGACAGACCCTTGCGGCGCGCCGCTTCGCAGCCGACCACGAACACGCCGCGGCCCGTCGCTTCCTTGCGGCCGAGCGAGCCGCCGAGCGAGATGGGCTTGCCGGTCACGACGCCCGTGGCCGTCTGGCCCTGGTTCATCGAGTACGTGTCCATCATCCACGCCATGATCTGCTCGTTCGTGTTGACGTCCGGCGCAGGAATGTCGGTGTTCGGTCCGATGATGATGCCGATCTCGCTGGTGTAGCGGCGCGTCACGCGCTCGAGCTCACCACGCGACAGCGTGCGCGGATCGACGCGGATACCGCCCTTCGCGCCGCCGTACGGCACGTTCACGGCCGCGTTCTTCACCGACATCCACGCGGACAGCGCCATCACTTCGGACAACGTAACGTCCTGGTGATAACGCACGCCGCCCTTGCCGGGACCACGCGAAACGTTGTGCTGGACGCGATAGCCTTCGAAGTGCGCCACGGTGCCGTTGTCGAGTTCGATCGGGCAGTCGACGATCAGGATGCGCTTCGGACGCTTGAGCGTCTCGAGCCAGCGCGACAGCGAACCGAGATACGGCGCGACGCGATCGACCTGACGAAGATAGTTGCCCCACGGACCGAGATCGTCCGCGTGAAGGTAAGACGGAACCGACGAAGACACTGCAGACTGCTGTTGGGAAGACATGAACGCTCCAGCGATCGAAGAAGTGGTGCCATTGTCAGAAAAGGCCCACGTCTATGCCAATGCCGTTTGGTCATCGCGTCATGCTTTTCTTGCATAACGTGTCGAAAGTCGAAAAAACTTGTCGCTGGCTCCGCTGTTTACAGGCGTTTTCGCGGTGTGCATGGACGGCCGCGCGCATTGTTGCCGCGCGCGAAAAAGACCTTCTACGCGAATGCGTGAGATCACAAGCGATCATGCGTGATCGCGCATGAGCGGGCGCGAGCGGGCGCGTGCCGCCTGCGGGTCAGGCGGCACATCGCTTACGTGAATAGCTGATTAACGCAGTTACGCGCCGTTGCGCGCGAGTTCGTCGCTGACCGCGTCCCAGACCGCGCGCACGAGCGCTTCGCGCGCGTCGTTGCCTTGCGCGGCGAGCTTGTCGCGATAGAGGCGGATTTCCATGTCGAGCGTGAACTGGCCTTCGGGCGAGCCGCGCGTGCCGCGATCGAGGCGGATCAGCTTGCCTTGCGCCACCGCGTCCTCGACCGCGCTGTGCGGCAGGAACGCGATGCCGTGGCCCGCCAGCGCCATCGCCTTGAGCCCTTCGGCCATGTCGGTTTCGTAGACGCGGTCCAGATAGAGCCGCGCAGGCGCGTTCGCCACGATCACCTCGGTCATGCGGCCGAGATAGGCGTTCGGCGTGTAGGAGAGATACGGCGCGGGCGCGTCCGGCGTGCCCGGCAGCGTGTAGCGCGCGCGCCCGGCGCGCTGCGGCGCCGAGTACGGGCTGATCGATTCGATGCCGAGCGTGAGCGTGTCGTAGCGCGCCGGATCGAGCGTGACCGGGTGGCTCGGATGGTGGTAGCCCATCACGAGGTCGCAGCCGCCTTCCACGAGCGAGAGCACGGCATCGTGCACGTTGAGCGCGCGCAGCCGCGTGTGGATGCGTCCGAGCTTGGCCTCGACGCGTTGCAGCCAGCGCGGGAAATACGTGAGCGACAGCGTGTGCGGCACCGCGAATTCGATGGTCGCCTCGGGCGTGGCCGTGTGCCCGCGCAACAAGGTGCGCGCCTCGTGGAACTGCGAGAGCATCGCGAGCGCCTGCTCGTAGAACACCTGGCCCGCCGGTGTGAGACGCGTCGGGTAAACCGAACGGTCGATCAGTTCCGTGCCGAGCCACGCTTCGAGCGCCTGGATGCGGCGCGAGAACGCCGGCTGCGTGACGTGCCGCAGCTCGGCCGAGCGGCTGAAACTATGCGTTTCCGCGAGCGAAACGAAGTCTTCGAGCCATTTGAGTTCCATGCGGGACCGGCGAGCGAATGAGAAGTCCGCATTCTAGGCCCGCGCGCGGGCGCTGTCAGCGCAGCGCGGCCTCCAGCTCCGCCACCACGCCGCGCCAGTCGCCGAGCGTGGTCTGCCGGAACAGCCGCGCGGACGGATACCAGACCGAGTCGCGGCGGCCCATGCCCCAGCGCCAGTCGGGCTGCGCGGCGAGCAGCACCCAGACCGGCTTGCCGAGCGCCCCCGCGAGATGCGCGACCGAGGTATCGACGGTAATCACGAGATCGAGCGCCTCGATCAGCGCGGCCGTGGCGGCGAAATCGGGCAGATCGTCGCCGACCGCGTGCAGCGGCCAGCGCCCTGCCACGTCGGGCAACTGCTTGACGCCCTCGCCCTTCTGGATCGCGAACCACGCATTGCCCTTGAGCGCCGCCAGCGGCAGCAGCGCGGTCAGCGACAGCGAGCGGAAGGCGTCGAAATGATGGCGCGGATTGCCCGCCCAGACGAGCCCGATGCGCCGCCGCGCGCCCGCCGAGCGCGCCGCCACGCGCATGCGCCACATCTCAGCGAGGGCCGGATCGGCGCGCATATAGGATGGGGGCGCGTAAATCGGCTGACCGGGGAATTTCAGCGGCAAGCTCATCACGTCGCACCAGTAGTCGTAGTCGCGCGCCAGGGCCGCGTCGCTGGGCGCGGCGTCGAGCACGCGCGCGACGCCGGGCACCGTCGCCGCCAGCGAGGCCAGTTCGGGCGCGACCCACGCATCGACCTGCGCGCCTTGCTCGGCGAGCCACTGCGCGTAACGCACGAACTGCATCTGATCGCCGACGCCCTGCTCGCGCGCGATCAGGAAACGCTTGCCCGCGAGCGGCTCGCCCTGCCCGCCCTGCCATTCAGGCAGCGGCAGCTTGCGATAGTTGGGCTTGCCGAGCGTCGTGGTCTTGCGGTCCTCGAACAGCGGCCAGCCCTCGTCGTAATCCTGGCGGCGCAGCAACAGCATGCCGAGCTGGAAGCGCGATTCCGGCAACGCGGGGTTCAGTTCCAGAGCGCGCCGATAGTACGTTTCGGCTTCGTCGTAGCGCGCCAGCGCCGTGTAGGCGAACGCGAGATTGTTGACGACGCCCGCGGCCTCGGGCTTGAGCGCCGCCGCGCGCCGATAGAGCGGAATCGCCTCGTCGTAGCGATGCATCGCGTCGTAGGCGTAGCCGAGTTCGAACAGCGCGTGCGCATTGTCCGGCTCGCGCGCGACGACCGGCTCGAAACAGGCGGCCGCCTCCGCGTGCTGGCCCGACGAGCGCAGCAATTTGCCCAGCGCCATGAGCGTGGCCGTGTCGTGCGGCGCCAGCGCGCGCGACGCGCGATAGTGCGCGATGGCGGTGTCGGTGCGGCCCGCCTTTTCGAGCGCGCGCCCGAGATTGAAGGCGAAATGCGCCGATTGCGGTTCGATCTCGCGCGCGCGCCCGTAATGACGCTCCGCGCCCGCGAGATCGCCGAGTTCGATCAGCGCGTTGCCGAGGTTGTTGTGCGCATTGGCGAAATCGGACGACAACGCGAGCGCCTGGCGCTGGAACGCCGCCGCGCTCACGTGATCGTTCAGGCGCGCCGCGACCACGCCGCGATTGCTCAGGCATTCCGCGTCGAGGGGGTCGAGCGCCAGCGCGCGGTCCATGAACCCGCCCGCGCGCGCGAGTTCGCCGCGGCCCATCGCCAGCACGCCGAGATAGTGCAAGGCGCGCGCGCAGCGCGGATCGCACGCGAGCGCGCGCTCGTATTGCGCCTGCGCGGCGTCGAGCCGTCCGGCGCGGTGTTCGGTGAGAGCGGAGTCGACGAGCGCGGCGGCATCGTCGGGCAAGGCGGAGAAGGAATCGCGGTTCATGCGGATCGGGAATCGAGAAGCAGCGAAGGCTGCCGACCCACTTACCGTATGCCCCGCCCCGGCCGATGTCTGTCAGACAGTTCCGAAACTCTGACGCCGCGCACCATCGCACCATCGGGCTACGCAGGAGCGACACACGCGCCACACACGCGCCGCACACGCCCCCTGCCGCACCCGTCCAGAATCCCCGACCGGACGCTGTCAGCGTGGTGATAAAATACCAGGCTCCCCCCGGTTCCTTTCTGATCGTAACGCCACACGTTACGTCCCCATCATGTCCGACACTCGTCCCGATACCCTCTTCGCGCTCAACGCGCTCTCCCCGCTCGACGGCCGCTACGCCTCGAAAACCGAAGCCCTGCGCGACTGGCTCTCGGAAGCCGCCTTCATGCGCAACCGCGTGACCGTGGAAATCCACTGGCTGATCGCGCTGTCGCAAGCCGGCTTCGCGGAAGTGCCGCGCTTCTCGGAAGCGTCGGAGCAGTTCCTGCTCAAGCTTGCCGAGAACTTCACGGCGCACGACGCCGCGCGCATCAAGGACATCGAGCGCGTGACGAACCACGACGTGAAGGCGGTCGAGTACTGGCTCAAGGAATCGGTGAAGGGCCAGCCGGAACTGGAGCGCGCAAGCGAGTTCATCCACTTCGCCTGCACCTCGGAAGACATCAACAACACGTCGCACGGCCTGATGCTCGCCGGTGCGCGTGAACACGTGATCCTGCCGGCGCTGCGCTCGGTGCATCAGCGCCTCGTGGCGCTCGCGCACGCCCAGGCCGACCAGCCGATGCTCTCGCGCACGCACGGTCAGCCCGCCAGCCCGACCACGCTCGGCAAGGAAGTCGCGAACGTCGCGGCCCGCCTCGCGCGCGCGATCACGCGCATCGAGAAGGTCGAACTGCTCGGCAAGATGAACGGCGCGGTCGGCAACTTCAACGCGCACCTGTCGGCGTACCCGGAATTCGACTGGGAAGCGTTCTCGAAGAACGTCGTCGAGCAGCGCCTGAAGCTCACGTTCAATCCGTACACGATCCAGATCGAGCCGCACGACTACATGGCCGAACTGTTCGACGCCGTCGCGCGCGCGAACACGATCCTGCTCGACCTCGACCGCGACGTGTGGGGCTACATCTCGCTCGGCTACTTCAAGCAGAAGCTGAAGGCCGGCGAAATCGGTTCGTCGACGATGCCGCACAAGGTCAACCCGATCGACTTCGAAAACTCGGAAGGCAACCTCGGCCTCGCGAACGCGACGCTGCGCCACCTCGCCGACAAGCTGCCGGTTTCGCGCTGGCAGCGCGACCTGACCGACTCGACGGTGCTGCGCAACATCGGCGTCGCGTTCGGCTACTCGCTGCTCGCCTATGACGCGCTGATCCGCGGCATCGACAAGCTCGAAGTGAACCCGCAGCGCCTGAACGACGACCTCGACGCCACGTGGGAAGTGCTGGCCGAGCCGGTGCAGACCGTGATGCGCCGCTACGGCATCGAGAATCCGTACGAGCAGCTCAAGGAACTCACGCGCGGCAAGGGCATCACGCGCGAAGCGCTGCAAACGTTCGTTTCGGGCCTCGCGATTCCTGAAGACGCGAAAAAGCGTCTGCTGGAAATGACGCCCGCGTCGTACATCGGCAAGGCTGCCGAACTGGCGAAGCGCATTTCGTAAGCGCATTCGTGGGTCAGCGCGTTTTGCGCGCCGCCCAACAAAAAGCCCCGGTTCGAAGCCGGGGCTTTTTTTATCCGCACGCCTTGATCGGCATGCGGCGACGAACCGCGCGAATCAACCCGCGCGGCGCGTTTCCAGCTGCTTGAGCACGTCGTCGACGATCTGTTCGGGCGTGAGCTCGATGCTCACCTGGATCGCTTCGTCGGCGCCCGGCACTTCGAGCGTGTCGAGCTGGCTTTGCAACAGCGACGGATCGAAGAAGTGGCCGGTGCGCGTGGCGAGGCGCTCGTGCAGCACCTCGTACGAGCCGTGCAGATAGACGAACACGACGTCATGATCGCCGCCGCGCAGGATGTCGCGGTACGAGCGCTTGAGCGACGAGCACGTGAACACGGCCGTCTCGTGCGCGCGCTGCTTTTCCTCGATGGCGGCGCGGATCGTGCGCAGCCACGGCCAGCGGTCGTCGTCGGTGAGCGGATTGCCGTCGTGCATCTTCTTCTTGTTGGCTTCGCTGTGGAAAGCGTCGCCGTCGGTGAAGGTGCACTGGAGGCGCTCGGCCAGCATCTCGCCGATGCGCGTCTTGCCGGCGCCCGACACGCCCATTGCAATCAGAATCATCTACTGCTCCTCAGTCGGCGGCCGCCGCGGCGTAAGCGCCGCGTGCCGCCTCATGCAAAATTGCCTGTTACACCACTGCCGAGAGCGCGAACGTCAGTCCGAGGCCCAGCAGCGAAATGATGGTCTCCAGCAGCGACCAGGTCTTGAACGTCTGACCCACGGTCATGCCGAAATATTCCTTGATCAGCCAGAATCCGCCGTCGTTGACGTGCGAGAAGATCAGCGAGCCCGAACCCGTGGCAAGCACGAGCAGTTCCGGCTGAACCGTGACGCCGGCCGCCGAGGCGATCGGCGCGACGATGCCGCACGCGGTGGTCATCGCGACCGTGGCCGAGCCCGTCGCGAGACGGATCAGCGCGGCGACCAGCCAGCCGAGCAGAAGCGGTGACAGATGCGCCGTCTGCGCGAGTTCGACGATCTGCTTCGAGACGCCGCTGTCCATCAGCACGCGGCCGAAACCGCCGCCCGCGCCCACGATCAGCGTGATGCCGGCGATCGGCGCGAGGCAGTCGCCGCAGAACTTCTGGATCTGCTCGCGATTGAAGCCGCGTTGCGCACCGAAGGTCCAGAAGCTTACCAGCACGGCGATCAGCAGCGCGACATCGGAGGTGCCGACGAAATGCAACAGATTGTTCGGCACCGTCTTCGGCGTGAACACGAGGTCGGCCCACGAGCCGATCAGCATCAGGATCACCGGCAGCAGGATCGTGAACAGCGTGATGCCGAAGCTCGGCAGTTCGCTATCGGGCTTCGGATCGGCCTTGCTCACGAACTGCGCGGAAAGCGGATTGTTTTCCGGCAGCTTGATGAAGCGATGGATGAACAACGCGAACAGCGGACCGGCGACGATCGCGGTCGGAATCCCGACGATCAGACCGTACGCGATGGTCTTGCCGATGTCGGCGTGATACGCCTGCACGGCCAGCAGCGCGGCCGGGTGCGGCGGAATCAGGCCGTGCACGACCGACAGGCCCGCGACCATCGGCAGGCCGATCAGCAGCAGCGACTTGCCGGTGCGCTTGGCGACGTTGAACGCGATCGGAATCAGCAGCACGAAACCGACTTCGAAGAACACGGGCAGGCCGACGATCACGGCCACGCACATCATCGCCCAGTGGATGTTCTTCTCGCCGAACCAGCGTATCAGCGTGGTGGCGATGCGCTCGGCGCCGCCCGACTCGGCCATCATCTTGCCGAGCATCGTGCCAAGACCGACCACGATCGCGATGTGGCCGAGCGTATTGCCGTTGCCGGTTTCGAACGACTTGACGATCTGATCCATCGGCATGCCGACGGCGAGGCCGAGCAGCAGCGAAACGATGATCAGGACCAGAAACGGGTACACCTTGAAACGCGTGATCATCAGGATCAGCGCGGCAATCGCGACGAGCGCGTAAATCAGCAGCGAACTGCCGTGGGCCACTCCCATGAGGCTCCTCTCCAGGTAGTTGTTCGGTATCCCCGCGCCGCCGCGCCTGGCGCATCTTGAAAAACGCGCGCGCGGAACACGCAGGGGGTCGGCCGTCGCCGGGCCGGGATTGTAGAGGTTATAACGACTTTCAGGGTTGTCTGCTCGAAAGACGAGCGAGCCGCGCAAGGCGTACGCCCTTCCGGGCGCGGCCTGCGCGGCTCGTGAAAACACGATGCGAAATCACGGAAAGCGCGGCGTGGACGGCGGCGCAGGCCGTGGTGGGAACAGCGGTGGAAACCGCGGTCGAAACCGCCGCCGAACCGCCGGGCTCGATGAGCCGTGCGGCGCACCCGGCCCATCGCGCTCGTCGCTGATGATCGACACCTTATTTAGCGCACCGAAACGCTATAAGGTGCCACATCAGGACGCCCATCGCGCGGCGGGCGGCTGCATCCGTCGTCCGTGGACGCTCAATCCTTCGCCATCAATTCTCAGTTAGTTGCCTTTCCTCGTCGATCGAGCGGACGCCTCAAGCCACCGGACGCGACAGCTCGCTCGCGGCGCGCGCGAGGCGCGTGACTTCGGCCCAGTCCTGCGCGGCAAGCGCGGCCTTCGGCGTGAGCCACGAGCCGCCCACGCAGACCACGTTGGGCAGCGCGAGGAAGTTCGGCGCGGTTTCGGCACTGATGCCACCCGTCGGGCAGAACTTGAGCGTCGGGAACGGGCCGTGGAACGCCTGCAGCATGTTCAGGCCGCCCGCCGGCACCGCCGGGAAGAACTTGACGATCTCGTAACCGAGTTCCATCGCGACGATGATGTCGGTCGGCGTCATGACGCCCGGCAGCAGCGGCAGACCCGCGTCGAGCGACGCCTGATGGATCTCGCGCGTGAGGCCCGGCGACACGCCGAACGTCGCGCCCGCCTTCTTCGCCAGCGCGCAATGCTCGGGCTTGGTGATCGTGCCGACACCGACGGCGATATCTGGCGCGATCTGCGACGCGCGTTCGATCGCTTCGAGACCGGCCTTGGTGCGCAGCGTGATTTCCAGCACCTTCACGCCGCCCGCGTGCAGCGCGCGCGAAACGTGCTCGCCCTGCTCGGGCGTCTCGAAGGCCAGCACCGGAATCACCGGGCCGAGGCGGACAATGTCGGCCACCGTGCTTTGTGCCATGTTCAGGCTCCTTGATGATGAATTCAGTTCGTTGCGTTGCAGCGTCGCTGTGACGTTGCGTGGGCCACTCAGGCGTTCGCGGTCTGCGACGCGTGCGCGGGCTGCGCGGCCGCCGCGCCGGCCGGCACTTCGCCGACGAGCGGGCCGAACACCGTCGCGCCCAGCTCGGCCGGGGCCGCGGCGGCGCGGAACACGCCGAACAGCTCGCGGCCGAAGCCCACTTCATTGCTTTCCTGATGCGCGGGCTGCGCGACCGGGCGCGCGTCCCATTCGGCTGCATCGACTTCGATGTCGAGCACGCCGCGTTCCGCATCGATCACGATCGTATCGCCATCGCGCACCTTGCCGATCGGGCCGTGCAGCAGCGTTTCCGGCGACACGTGGATCACGGCCGGCACCTTGCCCGACGCGCCCGACATGCGCCCGTCGGTCACCAGTGCGACGTGGAAACCCTTGTCCTGCAGCACGCCGAGCAGCGGCGTGAGGCGGTGCAGCTCCGGCATGCCGTTGGCGCGCGCGCCCTGGAAGCGCACGACAGCCACGAAATCGCGCTCCAGCTCGCCGCGGTCGAACGCTTCCTGCACCGCTTCCTGCGAATCGAACACGATCGCGGGCGCGCTCAGCTTGCGATGCTGCGGCGCAACCGCCGAGACCTTGATGACGCCGCGGCCCAGCTTGCCTTGCATGAGACGCAGGCCGCCGTCCGGCTGGAACGGCGTGGCGAGCGGACGCAGCACGGCGTCATCGGCGCTCTTTTCCACCGCCGGGACCCACGTGAGCTTGCCGTCGAGCAGCTTCGGCTCCTCGGTGTAGTGACGCAGACCTTCGCCCGCCACCGTCTTCACGTCTTCATGCAGCAGACCGCCGTCGAGCAGTTCGCGCACGAGGAAGGCGATGCCGCCCGCCGCGTGGAAGTGGTTCACGTCGGCCTTGCCGTTCGGATAGACGCGCGCGAGCAGCGGCACGGCCGCCGACAGCTCGTCGAAATCGTTCCAGTCGATCAGGATGCCCGCCGCGCGGGCCATCGCCACGAGGTGCAGCGTGTGGTTGGTCGAACCGCCCGTCGCCATCAGCGCGACGATGCCGTTGATCACGGACTTTTCGTCGACCACATGGCCGATCGGCGTGTAGTTGCCGCGCTCGACCGTCAGTTCGAGCACGCGGCGCGCAGCGGCAGCAGTCAGCTCGTCGCGCAGCGGCGTATGCGGATGGATGAACGCCGAACCCGGCAGATGCAGGCCCATCACTTCCATCAGCATCTGATTGCTGTTGGCCGTGCCGTAGAACGTGCAGGTGCCGTGGCCGTGATACGCGGCGGCTTCGGATTCGAGCAGCGCGTCGCGATCGCACTGGCCGGTCGCGAACTTCTGGCGGACCTTGGCCTTGTCGTCGTTCGAGATACCGCTCGTCATCGGACCGGCGGGCACGAAGATCGTCGGCAGATGGCCGAATTGCAGCGCGCCAATCAAGAGGCCAGGCACGATCTTGTCGCACACGCCGAGGCACAGCGCCGCGTCGAACATGTTGTGCGTGAGCGCGACCGCCGTGCTCATCGCGATCACTTCGCGCGAGAACAGCGACAGCTCCATGCCGGCATTGCCCTGCGTGACGCCGTCGCACATCGCCGGCACGCCGCCCGCGAATTGCGCGACGCCGCCGCCTTCGCGGGCCGCCTTCTTGATGATGTCGGGGAAATCCTTGTAGGGCGCGTGGGCCGAGAGCATCTCGTTGTAGGACGAGACGATGCCGATGTTCGGTTCGCGGATCGCCTTGATGGCGAACTTGTCGCGCCCTTCGAGACCGGCGAAACCGTGGGCGAGATTCGCGCACGACAGCGCGCCGCGTGCCGGGAAACGGTCTTGCGCCGCCGTGATGCGCGCGAGATAGGCCTCGCGCGTCGGCTTGCTGCGCTCGATCACGCGTTGCGTGACCTTCATCAACTGCGAATGCGGGGAAACCATCGAATCTCCTTCCTTGTTATCTCGCGCGGGCGCTCGGGGACACATCACGCGGTCCAAACAGCGATGGCGCGATGTTAGTAGAAAAACTACACGGTCGCAATCCCGGTTTTGCCCTGGGATCGAATGGTGCAAGCGCTGTAAAAACCGCTATTTAGCTCGATTTCATCCGATCCGGGACAACCCCGGATTGCGCCCTCGATCAAGATTCTGTAGTTTTTGTACATGACCCATGATCCGCTATAGTCCACAGATCTTTCAGCATAGTGCGAGTTTCCCGATGCTGCTGTCCCAGGTGAAGGCTATCCGCGAGCAATTGCGACCCTCCGAGCGCAAGCTCGCCGATTACATCGTCGACGCGCCGCGCGAATTGCTCGACCTTTCGATGACCGAAGTTGCCCAGCGTGCCGGCGTGAGCCAGCCGACCATCGCGCGTTTCTGTCACGCGCTGGGCTTCTCGGGCTTCCGCGAGTTCAAGATCCGGCTCGCGCAAGCCGTGGCCGGCGATCTGCCGAGCGCCCTGCCCGCCGTCTACCGCGACGTGAGCCCGGACGAGCCCGTGCCCGGCGTCGCGGCCAAGGTGCTCGAACGCACCATCGGCGCACTGCTACAGGTACGCAACAATCTCTCGACCGACGCGCTCGGCGCCGCGATCGACCTGCTCGCGAAAGCAGCGCGCATCGAGTTCTACGGCGCGGGCGGTTCGGGCATCGCGGCGCAGGACATGCAGCACAAGTTTTTCCGTCTGGGCATGCCGAGCGTGGCCTACTCGGACCCGCATACGTTCCTGATGTCGGCGGCCTTGCTCGGGCCCGGCGACGTGGTTGTCGCCATTTCGAATACGGGACGCACGCGCGACGTGGTGGACGCCGCCCGCACCGCGCTCGACCGCGGCGCGAAGGTGATCGCGATCACCCACGGCACCTCGCCGCTTGCGCGCCTCGCGAGCGTCGGCCTGCACGCGAACGTGGACGAAGACACCGATGTCTTTTCGCCGATGACCTCGCGCACCTCGCACCTCGCGATCGGCGACATCCTGGCGGTGGGCGTCGCGCTGCAGCGCGGCCCGGAACTCGCGGAAAAGCTCGCTGGTGCGAAGGACATCATCGATCGGCGCAGGCTCGACGCGAACGGATAAAACGCGGGCAGAAGTCCGTCACGTCCAGAAACGTCGCGCAATAAAAAAAGCGGACTCCCGAGGGAGTCCGCTTTGCTTTTGAGCCTGGCGTGCCGGGCGATCCGCTGCCCCACGCTCCGACTGAACCGGGGTCGAGAAGAAGCGAGCTTGCGGCCCCGCTTCCTCTCTCACCGTCAGACGCTTACCACTGGTAGGACATACCGCCGCCCCACGTGGTGTCGCCGCCCGCGCTGTAACCCGCACCCATCTTGACCTTGAGGTTCTGGGTCACGCGTGCCGAGAGACCGAGCGCCGTCGCCTGGTAGCCCTTGTAGTTGGCGGTACCGATGCCCACTGCAATGGTCTTGCCCTGATCGACGTCCGGAATCATCGTCAGCGCGGAGGCCGCCGCGATACCGCCGTAGGCGTTGCGCTGCATCTCCGTCATACCCGCCTGGAACTGGCGCATGTTGACGGCGTCTGTGCCTGCCTTGCCATCGTCGACGTTCGTGATCCGGCGCTCGCTGCCCGCCGAACCGACCGACACGGTGTTCTCCTGATTCGCCACCGAGTTCGCACCCAGCGCGACCGAGTTAGTAGCCGTGGCCGACGCCTTGTCGCCGATCGCCGTCGAGTTCTGGCCCGAGGCGTTCGCCCCGCCGCCCATCGCGATCGAGCTGCTGCCCGTTGCCGCAGCCGGACCGCTCGTCGAGTTGACCGCGACATACGGCGAAGTCGAATCGCCGATGTTCTGGACTGCCTGGTTCAGGTCCGCGATGCTCTTGTTCGTGGCGTACAACTGACCGCCCGTAACCGCGTCGGTGCTCGATGCGGACGAAATGTCGCCATCCGCAAGGTTGGTCAGCTTCACCGTCGTGGAGGTGCCGGTGCCGCCGAGCGTGACCTTGTCATGCGCCGAGCTGTCGTACTGCACCGCATTGGCGGCCTGGCCCATGACTTGCGTCACATTCCCTTCCAGCGTCGAAACACGGGTATCGATGTTCGTCAGTGCACCGCCGACGTTGTTGTAGGTATTGCCGCCAATGCTGTAGGTCGGCGGCTTAATCTTGCCTTCCCCATCAACGCTCGAACCGCCACCCAGCGCGTCAGCGACACTCGAAGCCAGCCCGTAGACCTGCGAGCCGTTCACCGCATCGGTGCTGCTCACGGAAACCGCTCCCGCAGCAACATTGTGGATCACGACCGGCTTGGTCGATCCGACGCCGCCGAGCGTGACGGAGGTCTTCGACGCATCGTCGTACGCCACGAACGCGTTCGTCACGTTACCCGACGTGTCGACGATCGCACCCATCGCCTGAAGCTGCGTGAGGTTCACCGCATCGTTGGCTTGCGTGGCGTTTGCGACGTTATGCAGCGCGACCGGCGTGGTCGAACCGACACCGCCGAGCGTCACCGAGCTCTTCGTACCGTCGTCGTAAGCGACGAAGCCGTTGACCACGTTGCCCGACGTGTCGAAGTTCAGGCCTGCTGCCTTCAACTGCGCGACGTTGATCGCGTCGTTGTCCAGCTTGCCGTTCGCCACGTTGTGCAGCACGACCGCGGAGGTTGCCCCAACGCCGCCGAACGTCACCGAGCTCTTCGTGCCGTCGTCGTAAGCGACGAAGCCGTTGACCACGTTGCCCGACGTATCGAAGTTCAGACCCGCCGCCTTCAACTGTGCCATGTTGATGGCGTCGTTGTCCGAAGTGGCATTGGCCACGTTATGCAGCGCCACTGGCTTAGTCGAACCGGAGCCGCCGAGCGTGACCGAACCCTTCGTGCTGTCGTCGTAGGCCACAAACGCATTCGTGACGTTACCCGACGTATCGAAGCCCAGACCCGCCGCCTTCAACTGCGCGACGTTGATGGCGTCGGCGTCTGCAATGCCGTTTGCCACGTTGTGGATCGATACCGCCGTGCTGGCGTCCTTGCCGCCGAGCGTGACCGCGCCCTTCGAAGCGTTGTCGTAGGCCACGAACGCA
>NZ_CAJZAR010000002.1:0-394 GCF_914484835.1 Paraburkholderia tropica | reverse complement strand
CGGCGTCACGCGACTGCGTGGCGTTAGCGACGTTCGTCAACTGGACCGGCGTCGACGCGTTGGCGCCGCCGAGGGTGAGCTTGTCGTGCGCGCCCGAGTCGTACACCACCGCATCCACCGCGCCGCCACGCGCAACTGCTGAAACGGCATCCAGCGCCGCGCCCACGTTGGAGAACGAACTGCCGCTTACGATATAAGTCGGCGTGCTGATCGTACCGTTCGAATTGACCGTCGTATGGCCGCCCAACGCCGCTGCCGTGGAGTCCGCCAGAGCGTAAAGCTGCGAGCCGTTCACTGCGTCGTTGCTGGCCGCGCTCACCGTACCTGCCGCTACGTTGTGCAGCGCCACCGGCAAACTTGCGCCGAGACCGCCGAACGTGACCGAGCCCTTCGA
>NZ_CAJZAR010000001.1 GCF_914484835.1 Paraburkholderia tropica | reverse complement strand
CCGCCACCGCCACCGCCGCCGCTATTGCCACTGCCACTGCCGCTGCCACCTTTGCCGCCGCCGGCGTTGCTCGATCCGCTGGTCGCACCGCCGACGCCCGAGGTGCCGCCGCGCCCGGTCCCCGAGTTGCCGGAGCTCGTGCCGCCTGACACGCCCGCGCTCGCCGAAGCCGACGCGCTATTGCCGCCCCCGCGCCCGCCTTGCGAGCAGTTGCCGTTGTTGCCGTAGCAGTTCTTCGACGTGAAGACCGTCGCGGCGTCGTCGGCTGCGACGATCGCCTCGGCGCTCTGGCTCGCGCCGGGCGAGGGCGCGGCGCTGGTGCTGCTGGTGCTGCCGGGGTTGCCGCCGCTGCTTTCGCCGCCGCTGCTTGCGCTCGTCGCGGCCGACCCGCTGCCGAACGGGGCGACGCCGTCGGCGGGCATCCCCGAGTCGGTCACCGCGCCGCCGCTGGCGGGCAACGCGGCATCGGCGACGAGGATCCACGTCGGCGCGGTCACATTGCTGTCCTGCGCGTGCGCGCCGATCGCCGGCAGCAGTACGCCGATCCCCACCGCGCCGATCGCCAACACCGCGAGTCCACGACTTAACCCATCGCAGTACTGATGAATATTTCTGCTTCTCATGATGTCCTCCCGGAAGTGATAGCGCATTCGCGCCTCGCTTCTCACATAGCTTGTGTTCGACGTCGCGCCGCTTTTTTTGCTGCGTTAAAGACTGCGGCGCGCGCCATCCCCCGTCATGCCCACTCCGCTTCGCGCCGGTGTGCGTATCGTGCGGGTTGCCGATGTCGTCTCGCCGGTGCGTGCGGTACACGCGACGTCCAGATCGCTTCGTGCGAATGTCACGCGGATAGCCGATTTATGCAGGAGTGCTTATCGATCGCCGTGGCCCGCGAGCGGGACGGCGGATAACAGGCGCATCGTGCGTGCGGCCATCCGTTCGCCCGGTGCGGCGCGCCGCGATTCGCAGCGTGTCGCGCAGGTTGGAAGCGACCGGATGTCTGGTTCCGATATAGCGAGTTCTGTGCCATCGCGCGCAGAGGTCCGCGCCGCATGGACCTGCGGTTTTCCCTGCTGTGCGGACGGGGGCGAAATCGATGAAAACGTTTCGGCGATGAAACGCAGCGGCGCGGTCTGCGATCAGCGCATCGGCATCGCGACGGCGGCGCGTGGACGCGGATCAGGCCGTAGGCAGCGCAACGAATCGCGTGAGCGACGCGTGGCGGGCGACGGTGTACGCGTCAGGTCTCGCCGTTCGACGGGGCGGCGACGCGTTGCAGCGCGCGAAGTTCGTCGGCGGGAATGTGGCAGCGGATGCGATGGCCGTCACCGATATCGTCGAAGGGCGGGGCGGTGTCGTCGCAGATCGGGCCGATCCTGCGCGGGCAGCGTGCGCTGAAAATGCAGCCGTGGCCTGTGCTGCCGCCGACGTTGCGCGCGGCGGTCGATTCGCGCGCAACGTCGGCCGCGCCGTCATCGGGCGTGGTGCGGGTCGAGTGGGTTGAGTGTGTCGAGCGCGCCGCGTCGAGCAGCGTCTCGGTGTACGGATGGCGCGGGCCGTCGAAGACCGCGGCGGCCGGGCCGCTTTCGAGCACGCGGCCCGCGTAGAGCACCATCAGGCGGTCGGCGAGATAGCGCACCACGCCGAGGTCATGCGAGATGAACAGATAGCTCACGCCGCGCTCGCGTTGCAGGCGCGCGAGCAGGTTGAGGATCGCGGCCTGCACGGACACGTCGAGCGCCGAGGTGGGCTCGTCGCAGATCACCACGCGCGGCTCGCCCGCGAAAGCCTGCGCGATCGCCACGCGCTGCTTGAGGCCGCCCGAGAGCTGGCGCGCGCGGGCCGAGAGGTAGCGCAGCGGCACGCGCACGGCGTCGAGCAGGGTTTCGATGCGGGCGTCGGTCGCGTCCTGCGTATCCTGAGCGGCGGCTTGAGGTTCGTGAGATTCGGCGCGCGCGAGCGCTCGACCGACCAGCGTGCGCACCGGCAGCGCGCGGTTCAGCGAGGCATCGGGATGCTGGAACACGACCCGCAGGGCGCGCCGCTGACGCGCATCGCGCCGCGCGACGTGGGCCGCGAGCGGTGCGCCGTCGAGTTCGATCGTGCCGCCCGGATCGGGCGCGTGCAGGCCGAGCAGCAGTTTCGCGAGCGTCGACTTGCCGCTGCCCGATTCGCCGACGAGCCCGAGCGTTTCGCCCGCGCGCAGGTCGAGCGAGACGTCGTCGAGCACGCGCAGCGCGCCCGCGCCGTGGCCGAAGGTGCGCGAGACGCCGCGTGCGCGCAGCACGACTCCGGCCCCACGAGCGCGCGTTTGCGCGCTTTCATCCGACGGTTCGTTCGTCTGCGCAATGGCCTGCGGAGGTTGCGAGGGCATCGGTGCGGCTTCATCCGCGACGATTGCGACGTTGGCCACGTTCGCCGCGTTCGCCGGATCGCCCTCGGGCAGCTCGCTCGCGCGCTCGTGATAGTGGCAGCGCGACATCTGCTCGCCGTGCGCGGCCTGCACGCGATGCGGCGGCGGCGCCTGATCGTGGCAACGGGCGTCGGCGAGCCCGCAGCGCGGCGCGTACACGCAGCCGCGCGCGAGCGTGCCGGGCGCGGGCAACTCGCCCGCGATGGTATCGAGCGCGCCATGACGCTTGGTGCGCCCCGGCGCGGGTAGGCAGCGCAGCAGCCCGACCGTGTACGGATGGCGCGCGCGCTCGAACACGTCGCGCGTCGCGCCTTCCTCGACGAGACGGCCCGCGTAGAGCACGCCCACGCGCTCGCACATGCGGCCGATCACGCCCAGATCGTGGCTGATCAGCAGCACGGCCATGCCCAGCTCCGCGCGCAGTTGCGCGACCAGCGCGAGCACTTCGGCTTCGACGGTGGCGTCGAGGCCCGTGGTGGGTTCGTCGAGGATCAGCAGCGACGGATTCGAGGCGAGCGCCATCGCGATCACCACGCGCTGCTGCATGCCGCCCGAGAGCTGATGCGGCCAGCTCGCCATCACGCGCGCCGGGTCGGCGATACGCACGCGTTCGAGCATGGCGTGCGAGCGCGCGAGCGCCTCGCCGCGATCGTCGGTGTCGTCGCCCGCCGCCTCGAAGGCCTCGCTCAACTGGCGCGCGACGGTCAGCGACGGATTGAGCGCGCTCGCCGGGTCCTGATAGACCATCGACACCTTGTGCGCTCGCAACGCGCGCAGCCCTTCGCGGTCGAGCGCGAGCACGTCCTCGCCCGCGATGGCGATGCGGCCCGCCTTCACGCGGCCGTTCTGCGCGAGATAGCGCAGCGCCGCGAGCGCGACCGTCGACTTGCCGCAGCCCGATTCGCCGACGAGCCCATAGGCTTCGCCGCGCTTGATGCGCAGCGAGACGTCGGTGAGCACGTCGCGGTCCTTGCCGCGCACGCGGTACGCGACCGTGAGGCCGACGAGCGCGAGCGCGTCGTCGGCGCGTGGCGCGGAGAACGTGGCGAGCGCGGGGCCGCGCGCGGCCCCGGCCGGGCGCGCCGGAGCGGCTGGCGCAGTAGTGGACGTTGTGGTGGACGTGGGCGTGCCGGGGCGGTTCACGATTCGAGCACCTCACGCAGGCTGTCGGCGATCAGGTTCACGGCGACCACCAGCGATCCGATCGCGGCGGCGTCGAACGCCACGGTCCACCACGCGCCGCCCGCGAGCAGCGCGTAGGATTCGGCGAGTGCGAGCCCCCAGTCGGCGGACGGCGGCTGAATGCCGAAGCCGAGAAACGAGAGCGTCGCCACCGCGAAGATCGCGTAACCGAGCCGCACGGTCGCTTCCACGACGATCGGCGGCCAGACGTTCGGCAGGATTTCCGCGAACATCACGAAGGGCGCGCGCTCGCCACGCAGACGCGCGGCCGCCACGTAGTCGAGATGGCGTTCGGCGAGCACGGCGGCGCGCACGGTGCGCGCGATGAGCGGCGCGAAGGTCACGCCGATCACCAGCACGACCGCGAGATTGGACGCGCCCACGGCCGCGAGCACGAGCAGCGCGACGATCACGAGCGGCAGTGCGAGCACGGCGTCGAGCGCGCGCGCGACGAGCGTGCCGAACGCGCCTTCGAAGTAACCGGTCACGAGCCCGAGCGCCGCGCCCGCGAGCGTGCCCGTGAGCGTGGCGAGCGGCGCGATGGTGAGGATGTCGCGCGCGCCCACGATCACGCGCGAGCAGATGTCGCGGCCCAGTTGATCGGTGCCGCACCAGTGCGTGTGGTCGGGCGGCATCAGCGAGCTGAGCGGGTCTGACGCGTAGGCGTCGTAGGGCGCGAACCACTGGCCCGCGAGCGCGCAGACGATCCACGCGAGCAGGATCAGCGCGCCGATGACGAACGCGGGCGAACGCAGCAGCAGACGCAGGAGGGCGGCGGCGCGCGAAGGCGGCGCGGGCACGGGCGCGCGTGCATTTTCACCGAGTGATTCGGATGCCGAACGATTCATGCGCCTCCCTTCGTGCGCAGGCGCGGATCGAGCAGCACGTGCAGGCCGTCGGCGAGCAGATTCGCGAGCGTATAGACGAGCCCCACGGCGAGCACGCCCGCTTCGAGCAGCGGAAAATCCTTCGCCTTCGCGGCGTTGTAGATCAGCGAGCCGATGCCCGGATAGCGGAACAGCGACTCCACCACCACGAGCCCGCCGATCAGATAGCCGAGCTGCGTGGCGGCGACCGTCACGCTCGGCAGCAGCGCGTTGCGCAGCACGTGGCGCACGATCACGGTGTGACGCGGCAAGCCCTTGAGGATCGCGGTGCGCGTGTAATCGGCGTCGAGCGCGTCGAGCATGCCCGCGCGCGCGATCCGCGCGAGATAGCCGAAGAACACGAGCACGAGCGGCAGCACCGGCAGCACGAGATGGCGCAGCGTTTGCCACGCGCCCGCGTCGGGCGGCGCGACGGCCTCGATCGGCAGCCAGCGCAGCCACACGCCGAAGATGAGGATGAGCACGATCGACGAGACGAATTCGGGCACCGCGCTCGCGCACAGGCCGAGCGTGCTGATCAGGCGGTCGAGCCAGCGTCCGCCGTTGAGCGCCGCCCACACGCCGCCGCCGATGCCGAGCGGCACGACCACGAAGAACGCGAGCAGGCCGAGTTTCGCCGATTGCAGCAGCGCGTCGCCGACGAAGGGCGCGACCGCCTGCTTGTAGGTCCACGAGGTGCCGAAGTCGCCGCGCAGCGCGTGGCCGATCCACGTGCCGTATTGCTGGAGCAGCGGACGGTCGGCGCCGAGTTCGTGGTTGAGCGCGGCCACGGCGCGCGCGTCGGCGAGCGGGCCGAGCACGGCGCGGCCGATGTCGCCGGGCAGTAGCTGGCCGCCCGCGAACACCAGCACGGACAGCAGCCAGAGCGTGAACAGCGCCCACGCCGCGCGCGTCGCGAGAAAACGCAGCGCGCCTGCGGGCAGCGTTGCGTGCGTGCGCGGCGCGTGCGGGTCGATGCGGGGCGGTCTCGTCAGCGGTGTGGCCATCGGACTCCTGAGGGACGCCTGAGGGACGCCTGATTGCGATGCAGGCGCGGCGCGCGGCGTAAAAGACGTCAGCCCGCGGCGCGCGCCGCCGTCATGCCGCGAGCACCGCGCGGTCGAAGTACAACTGCGCGAGCGCCGTGAAATGCACGCCCGAGAGCGTGGCGCGCTGCGCGATCAGCTGGTCGTAGAAGTACGGGATGATCACCGGCGTTTCGTCGAGCAGCAGCGTCTGGATCTGCGCGGCGACCTGCTTTTGCGCGGCCACGTCGAGCGTCGCGGCGAACTGCGCGACCAGCTTGTCGTACTGCGCGTTGCGAAAGTGCGCCGCATTCCACGTGCCGCCGCTCGTGAGCGGCGCGTTCAGGAACACGTTCGGCACGCCGCGATGACCGTAGTCGGTGATGCCCATCGGCGCGTCGAGCCAGTCCGATTTGCCGTAGGTGCCCGCGCCGTAATACTGCGACTGGCTCTCCACCTTGAGCGCGATGCGCACGCCGATCGCCTTCGCGGCGTTCTGCACGACCACGGCGAGATCGGGAATCTCCATGTACTTCTCGGTCGTGAGCGTGATGTCGAAACCGTTGCCCACGCCCGCCTGGGCGAGCAACTGGCGTGCCTTCGCGAGATCGGGCTTGCGCTGCGGCACGCTGTTGCCCGTCGACGGAAAGACCGGCGCGAACGGGCTGTCGTTGCCCACGACCGCGCGGCCCTTGAAGAGACCGCGCACCATCACGTCGCGGTCGAGCGCGAGGGCGAGCGCCTGGCGCACGCGCTTGTCCTTGAACGCGGGCACGTCGTTGCGCATGTGGATCTGGCGATGCGCGCTCGAACGCACGCCGATCACCTTGAAGTCGGGATTGTTGAGGATGCCGATGCCGCCCTGCACGGTGAAGGTGCCCATCACGTCGGCCTGACGGCCTTGCAGCGCGAGGATCTGCGCCTGCTCGTCGGCGTAGAAGGCGAACTGGACGCGCGCGGGCAGCGCCTTGTCGCCCCAGTAGTCGGGGTTGCGCACGAAGCTCGCGCCGCGCCGCGTTTCGTATTTTTCGAGCTTGAACGGGCCGGTGCCGATAAAGCTCTTTTCGTAATTGCCCGCATAGTTCGCGGGCAGCATCACCGCGTTGTAGTTGTCCGACGAAACGTAGTAGGGGAAGTTGCCGTTGGGCGCGTCGAGGTGGAACGCCACCGTGTGTTCGTCGACGACTTTCGTGCCGCCTTTCGAGAGCACGCCCTTGAGCACCGAGAGCGCCGCCGAGCCGCTCGCGGGGTCGGCGAGGCGATCGAAGGTGGCGACCACGTCCTTTGCGCCGAACGGCTGGCCGTCGTGGAATTTCACGTTCGGGCGCAGCTTGAAGGTCCAGACGTCGGCCTTCTCGTTGGCCTGCCACGAGAGCGCGAGGGCGGGTTGCAGGCGGCCGTCGGCGTCGTCGTTGGCGAGGAATTCGCCGGTCTGGTTCAAGAGGCACAGCGCGCCCGCATCGGTCACGGTGAGCGGATCGACCGCGCCCGCGGGCATCAGATGCGCGACGCGGATGGTTTGGCTGGTAGGCGTGGCCGGCTTTGCGTTTTGTGCACGGACGTCGCGCGGCGCGAGCAGACCGCCTGCCGTCACCGCGAGCCCCGAAAGACCGAGCAGGCTCAGATGGCGCAGCAGTTCGCGGCGCGTGAGGCGTCCGGCCTGGAACTCGTCGATGGCGTGATTGCCGGGGGCGTCGGCGTGACGGCGCAGCGCGTCGAAGGCGGACGCGATGGACGAACCAGATGACGCGGACGAAGTGAACAGGCGGGACGGCGAAGCGCGCAGCAGGGACGGCGGACGACGTTTCATCGGTGCGGATTTCCGTGCGGTTCCGTGAATGGGCGCGTTAGCGGAAGCGGCCAACGCGACGACGGCATGCGGTACGGCAGACGACGAAGCAGAATCGGTCCAGTTTACGCGTTTTCGGGCCTTTGATGGCGATGCGGACGATGCCAGGGTTCAGCGGGGTTGCGCGAGATCGCGGCGTCGTGCAGGGCGGCGCCGCGCGGCTTGAGGTGGATGCGCATGAACGGGCGTCGATGAAGGCGGGCGTGACCGGCCTAACGCGCCGCGAGGGGCCGTCTCCAGCGATGAAACAGCACCGAGCCGATCCAGCACGCGATGAACAGCGCGACGATCGCATAGCCGAGTTCGCCGAAGCGCTCGTTCACGCTCGCAACCGCGTTCCACAGTCCGCCCGTCGCGCCGAGCTTATCGGCGATCAGGCCGAGCGCTTCCACGCCGCCGATCGCGATCGCCACCAGCGCGGAGACGAAGGTGATGCTCGCGTTGTAGTAGAGCTTGCGCTTGGGGTCGTCCATGGCCCAGCCGTAGGCGTGAACCATCAGGACGTTGTCGGTGGAATCGACGAGCGTCATGCCCGCCGTGAACAGCGCGGGGAAGACGAGGATCGAGTACATCGGCAGGCCCTTGCCCGCTTCGGCGGCGGCGATCGCGAGCAGGCCGATTTCGGTGGCCGTGTCGAAGCCGAGGCCGAACAGCACGCCCACCGGATACATGTGCCAGCTTTTCGTGACGAGCGCGAACAGCGGGCGCAGCGCGCGCGAGAACAGCCCGGCGGGCGCGGGCGCTTGAGCCGCGAGCGCGGCGGCGTCCTCGCCTTGCTGCGCGCGGCGGTAACGGCGCCACACGTCGCGCAGAATCACGAGATTCACGCACGCGAGCACGAGCAGAAAGCCCGACGACACCAGCGTGCCGATGGTCGAACCGATTTCGTGAAAGCGCTCGAAGCGGCCATGCAGCGTGAGCGCCGTGAGCGCGATGCCGATCGTCGCCGCGATCACGATGGTCGAGTGCCCGAGCGAAAAGGCGAGACCCACGCCGATGGGCCGCTGGCCGCGCTGCATGAGCTTGCGCGTGACGGCGTCGATGGCGGCGATGTGGTCCGCGTCCACCGCGTGGCGCAGGCCGAAACCGTAGGCGAGCAGCGCCGTGCCGAGCAGCAGCGGATAGTGGCGGAACGCGATCAGCGCCCACGCCCAGGCGGCGAGATTCGCGCCGATCAGCGCGGCGTAGAGGACGATCAGGCGCGGGCGCAGCGGTTTCGCGTGGGCGGGCGTGGCGGTGGCGGTCATGCGTGAATGATTCGGGTTGATCGGTGGGTATCAGTGATCGTGAGGATTCCGATGGATCGGATCGACCCAATATACGGCTTCCGGTTGTTCGACCGCGTCGATGTCGAGATTCACGACGACGGCTTCGTTATCGCTGCGCACGAGCACGCATTCGAGCGGATCGTCGGTGCTCGCATTGATTTCCTGATGCGGCACGTAGGGCGGCACGAAGATGAAGTCGCCGGGACCGGCTTCGGCGGTGAACTCCAGATGCTCGCCCCAGCGCATGCGTGCGTGGCCGCGCACCACGTAAATCACGCTTTCGAGCGCGCCGTGATGATGCGCGCCCGTCTTCGCGTTCGGATGGATCGTCACGGTGCCGGCCCAGATTTTCTGCGCGCCCACGCGGGCCGCGTTGATGGCGGCGGCGCGGTTCATGCCGGGCGTCTGCGCGGTGTTGGCGTCGAGCTGATCGCCGCGGATCACCTTGACGCCGTGTTCCCGCCAGTCGATCGGGGCGTCGTGATGGTCGTGGTCGTGTTCGTGGTCATGCGGGTGCTCATGATCGTGATCGTGGCTCATCGTCGTGTCTCCTCGTTCGTGCGTGGCGCTGACGTGCGTGGACGCGCATGGCTCGCGCCGTCCCATTGTGGCACGGACAAAAATGCGCCGGGCGCGTATCGGGCGCGTATCGGTTGCGTATCCGGCACAAGCGGTTTTCACTGCGCGCACGCGTATGAAAAAAGCCCGCCCCTTGCGGGACGGGCTTGCGTTTTATGCGGCTACGCGCTTACGACTTCTTCGCGTTGATCACCGCTTCGGCCACGTTCTGCGGCGTTTCCGAATAGTGCTTGAACTCCATCGTGTAGGTGGCGCGGCCCTGCGTGAGCGAGCGCAGCGACGTCGAGTAGCCGAACATTTCGGAGAGCGGCACTTCGGCGCGCACGATCTTGCCGCCGCCGCCCGCGATGTCCTCCATGCCCTGCACGATGCCGCGACGGCTCGACAGATCGCCCATCACGTTGCCCATGAAGTCCTCGGGCGTTTCCACTTCCACGGCCATCATCGGTTCGAGCAGGATCGGCCTGGCCTTGCGCATCGCTTCCTTGAAAGCCATCGAACCGGCCATGCGGAAGGCGTTTTCGTTCGAGTCCACGTCATGGTACGAACCGAACGTGAGCGTGACCTTCGTGTCGACGACCGGATAGCCCGCGAGCACGCCCGCCTTGAGCGTTTCCTGAATGCCCTTGTCGACGGCCGGAATGAATTCGCGCGGAATCACACCGCCCTTGATCGCATCGACGAATTCGTAGCCCTTGCCCGGCGCCTGCGGTTCGAGCGTGATGACCGCGTGGCCGTACTGGCCGCGCCCGCCCGACTGCTTGACGAACTTGCCTTCGACATCCTCGACCTTGTTCTTCACGGTCTCGCGATACGCGACCTGCGGCTTGCCGACGGTTGCTTCCACGCCGAACTCGCGACGCATGCGGTCGACCAGAATTTCGAGGTGCAGCTCGCCCATGCCCGAGATGATGGTCTGGCCGGATTCCTCGTCGGTCTGCACGCGGAACGACGGATCTTCCTGCGCGAGACGGTTGAGCGCGATGCCCATCTTTTCCTGGTCGGCCTTGGTCTTCGGCTCGACGGCCTGCGAGATCACCGGCTCGGGGAAGATCATGCGTTCGAGCACGATCGGGTTCGCCGGATCGCAGAGCGTGTCGCCGGTCGTCGCTTCCTTCAGGCCCACGGCGGCGGCGATGTCGCCCGCGCGCACTTCCTTGATTTCCTTGCGCTCGTTCGCGTGCATCTGCAGGATGCGGCCGAGACGCTCGCGCTTTTCCTTGATCGCGTTGAGCACCGTGTCGCCTGATTCCACCACGCCCGAATAGACGCGGAAAAAGATCAGCTGGCCGACGAACGGGTCGGTCATGATCTTGAAGGCGAGCGCGGAGAACGGCTCCTCATCGCTCGGATGACGCTCGATTTCCTTGTCGTGCAAGTCGTGGCCGAGAATCGCGGGCACGTCGACGGGCGAGGGCAGATAGTCGATCACGGCGTCGAGCATCGCCTGCACGCCCTTGTTCTTGAACGCGCTGCCGCACAGCATCGGCACGATCTCGTTGGCGATCGTGCGCTTGCGCAGCGCGCCCTTGATTTCCTCTTCGGTCAGGCTCTCGTGATCGTCGAGGTATTTTTCGAGCAGCGCTTCGTCGGCTTCGGCGGCGGCCTCGACCATCTTCTCGCGCCACGCCTTCGCGGTTTCGAGCAGATTCGCGGGAATCTCGGCGTATTCGAACTTCACGCCCTGGCTCTCGTCGTCCCAGACGATCGCCTTCATCTTCACGAGATCGACCACGCCCTGGAAGTGATCTTCGGCGCCGACGGGAATCTGGATCGGCACCGCCACGCCCTTGAGGCGCTCGCCGATCTGCCGCTGCACGCGGAAAAAGTCCGCGCCGACGCGGTCCATCTTGTTGACGAACGCAATGCGCGGCACCTTGTACTTGTTCGCCTGGCGCCACACGGTTTCGGACTGCGGCTGCACGCCGCCGACCGAGTCGTACACCATGCACGCGCCGTCGAGCACGCGCATCGAGCGCTCGACTTCGATCGTGAAGTCCACGTGTCCCGGCGTGTCGATGATGTTGATGCGATGCTCGGGATAATTGCCGGCCATGCCTTTCCAGAACGCAGTGGTCGCGGCGGAAGTGATCGTGATGCCGCGCTCCTGTTCCTGCTCCATCCAGTCCATGGTCGCCGCGCCGTCGTGCACTTCACCGAGCTTGTGATTCACCCCGGTGTAGAAAAGGATGCGTTCGGTCGTGGTGGTTTTGCCGGCATCGATGTGAGCGCTAATGCCGATATTGCGATAGCGCTCGATGGGAGTCTTGCGAGGCACGGTGATCTCCTAGGAATGACGCGCCATGGAAAGTGCCGGACGGCGCGCGGCGCGGGCAGCGCGCAATCCGGCGATTCGCGGGCAGGGCGGGCAGTCCGGCGGGCCGGACGCCGGCAGCCGTGCCGCGCGGTGGATTAATAGGATAGCGCTTGCTCGCGGCTTTTGCAGAAACAGCGCCGGAGCACGGCGGCGCGGCCTGCGGGCGGGCTGGGGAGGGTGGAGCGCGCCGCGGGCGGGCGTCGTCGAAGGAAAAAACGGGCGCAAAAAAACCGGCCGCGCGTGAGGCGGGGCCGGTTCGGGGTGTCGCAGGCGGGCGCAGGGTGGGCGGGGCGCAAAGCGCCTCCACTCACACGCCGCGCATCACGGCTGCGGCAGACCCTGGATCTTCATGCCGGGCTTGATGCCCTTCGACGAGAAGAAGCCCTTGCTCATTTCGAGCGCATACACGCCGTTGTTGCGCGGGCAGTGGTTGTTGGTGGTTTCCGCGTCCATCTCGTCGATGTCGGTGATCGTGCCGTCGGCGCGGATGAAGGCGATCGACAACGGGATCAGCGTGTTCTTCATCCAGAAGCAATGGACGGCGTTTTCGCCGAACACGAACAGCATGCCTTCGTTGGGCGCGAGCGTCGTGCGATACATGAGGCCCTGCTCGCGGTCGGCATCATTCGCGGCGACAGCGGCGTCGATGACGAACATGCCCGCGGTGAGCTTCACGCGCGGAAAATCGCCGGGTTGCTTCGCGCCGGGCGGCATTTGCTGGGCATGCGCGACGGTGCTGGTGACGGCCGTCGAGAACGTGAAGGCCGCGGCGGCGGCGAGCGGCAATGCAGCGGCGAGCGCGCAACGCGCGATCAGCGGGCGCAGGGAAAATCGCACGAGTCAGCTCCTTGCTTGAGAATAGTTCGCGCATGTTACGCGAGTACGTCAGCGCGGGTCAAAACCCCTCGCTGCGATGTCATGCGTAAAGCGAGCGCGCAAAGAAAAAGGCAGAGCGCCTTGCGACACTCTGCCCTTCAAACGCGGTGAAGATCGGCACGTTGGGCCGTTCTCCGATGCGTCTTACAGCTAGCTTACTCCGAAGCTGCCGAAGCGGCTTCTGCCTTAGCTGCCTTCTTGTGCGACGACTTCTTGTGCGACTTCTTGTGCGAAGCCTTGTGTGCCGACGAAGCAGCAGCTGCCGGAGCAGCCGAAGCAGCTTCCGGAGCCGAAGCTTGTGCGAATGCAGCCGATGCGAAGAGGCCAGCGACCAGAGCAGCGATCAGTTTGTTCATTTTGTGAATCCTCAGCTTGAGTTAATTAACCAAGTGACCCGGTAATGGGATCAGGTCGGTAAACGTGCCATCCACCTTTCGGTTGACAGTCTCGATCGGCAATTTGCGAACAAATTCGCGATTCGCGTCTGCCAGCGGTCAGGACCATGCATTGCTACAGGACCCTTGAAGGCTGAATGCCGGATAGCTTCGGCGGCATCTGCGTGGTTTAACGCATGGTCTCGCGAGGCGGTTGACGCGAAGTTTTCATTTCCTTCGCGTTTTCTTGCCGTCGTGCTGCAAATGAAAGAAGCGGCGCGGCGGCTCAGCGGGCTGAAAACGAAAAAGTGCTGGCGCAACAGTGACTTGTGCGCGATGTGCTGTTGATTGAGCCTTGATTCAGGTCACTTGCGCTGATGAGCGGTGCGCTGCCACGGCGCATCGGTGGCCACATCGACGCTCTCGCCAGGCGCAATGCCGAGCGAAAAAATATCGAGCGAGCCGATCGCGACGCGCACGAGACGCAGCGTCGGAAAGCCCACTTTCGCGGTCATGCGCCGTACCTGGCGATTCTTGCCCTCGCTGATCGCGAGTTCGATCCATGTCGTGGGAATTGCCGCGCGATAGCGGATCGGCGGTGTGCGCGCCCACAACAGATCGGCGTCGCTGTCCGCGATTTTTTTCGCGCGACACGGCTGTGTCACGAAGTCGCCGAGATCGACGCCGCGTTCGAGCGCGGCCAGCGCGTCGTCGCCGGGCGCGCCTTCCACCTGGGCCCAATAGCGTTTCACGAGCTTGCGTCGCGGCTCCGCGATGCGTGCCTGCAGCGCGCCATCGTCGGTGAGGAGCAGCAGACCTTCGCTGTCGGCGTCGAGACGGCCTGCCGGATACACATTCGGGGTCTTGACCCAGTCGCCCAGCGACTCGCGTGTTTCGTGCGGCGAGAACTGGCAAATCGTGCCGAACGGTTTATTGAGGGCGATCAAACGCATGGTCGATGGTGGTCAAAAGAGTGAAGCGCGAAATGCAGCAATGAAGCGCAGCGATGAAGCGCCGAGATATTAAAGCAAAACGCCCTGCTGCAATGTTCTGGGTCTTATATAAGACATAAGACGTGAGGGTCAGGTTGGAGCAAGCCGCTCGCGCGCCGCGACGCGAGCGCCGTTGCATCGCAACAGCACCGCACCGGCAAAACGCCCGTGACGCGCGGACGATGCCCCTGTGAAGCCCCTGTGAAGCCCCTGTGAAGCCCCTGTGAAGCCCCTGTGAAGCGCGCGGCACGGGCGTTCGGAGCGTGGGCTAGAATAACGGCCAGACCCCTGCGCCGCGAGCCTGAGCAGTCTTCATGCCGCATCGAACGCGCGAAGCCGCCGGTCGCGACGTAGTCGATCCTGCGCTTTCGATCCTGTTCGCGGTCGCCAGACCGATCCCCCTACTGGAGTTGATCATGCCGTATCAGCACATCAAGGTCCCGGCGGAAGGTGACAAGATCACCGTCAATCCGGATTTCTCGCTCAACGTCTCCAACCAGCCGATCATCCCGTATATCGAGGGCGACGGCACGGGCGTCGATATCACGCCGGTCATGCTGAAGGTGGTCGACGCGGCGGTGCAGAAGGCCTACGGCGGCCAGCGCAAGATTCACTGGATGGAAATCTACGCGGGCGAGAAGGCCACGCGCGTGTACGGCCCCGACGTGTGGCTGCCCGAGGAAACGCTCGACGTGGTGAAGGACTACGTCGTGTCGATCAAGGGTCCGCTGACGACGCCGGTGGGCGGCGGCATCCGCTCGCTGAACGTGGCGCTGCGCCAGCAGCTCGACCTCTATGTGTGTCTGCGTCCGGTGCAGTACTTCAAGGGCGTGCCCTCGCCGGTGCGCGCGCCGGAGAAGGTCAACATGGTGATCTTCCGCGAGAACTCGGAAGACATCTACGCGGGCATCGAATGGCCCGCCGAATCGGAAGGCGCGAAGAAGCTGATCCAGTTCCTGCGCGACGAGATGGGCGTTTCGAAAATCCGCTTCCCCGATAGCTCGGGCCTGGGCGTGAAGCCGGTGTCGCGCGAGGGCACGGAGCGTCTCGTGCGCAAGGCCATCCAGTACGCGATCGACAACGACCGCCGCTCGGTGACGCTCGTGCACAAGGGCAACATCATGAAGTTCACCGAAGGCGCGTTCCGCGACTACGGCTATGCGCTCGCGCAGAAGGAATTCGCGGCGGAACTGATCGACGGCGGCCCGTGGATGAAGATCAAGAATCCGAAGACGGGCGGCGACATCGTCGTCAAGGATGTGATCGCCGACGCCTTCCTGCAACAGATCCTGCTGCGTCCCGCCGAATACGACGTGATCGCCACGCTGAACCTGAACGGCGACTATATTTCGGACGCGCTCGCGGCGCAGGTCGGTGGCATCGGCATCGCGCCGGGTGCGAACCTGTCCGATTCGGTGGCGATGTTCGAAGCCACGCACGGCACTGCGCCGAAGTACGCGGGCAAGGACTATGTGAATCCGGGCTCGGAAATTCTCTCGGCGGAAATGATGCTGCGTCACCTTGGCTGGTTCGAGGCGGCGGATCTGATCCTCGCGTCGATGGAAAAGTCGATCCAGCAAAAGCGTGTGACGTACGACTTCGCGCGTCTGATGGAGGGCGCGACGCAGGTGTCGTGCTCGGGCTTCGGGCAGGTGATGATCGAAAACATGTAAGTTCGGCGCGTAAGAGCGCACGAAATCCCAGAAGCCCCGGTGTACACTATGTGTCGCCGGGGTTTTTGTTTCAGGTGTTCCCGCTAGATGGCGGGGAATCTCGGTTTCATTGAGGGGTATCTGGAGGGGTGTGTGGAGGAATTGGCCGTGCATTCCTCCAATATGAGGGGGATTGTATGGGGCAGGGCAGGCACTTCAACTACACGCTGACGCCGACGCGGCTAAACAACGCCAAACCCGGCGAGAAGCCATACAAACTCACCGACGGCGGTGGGTTGTATGTGCTCGTGATGCCAGGAGGTGCGAAAACGTGGGTGTTCCAGTACCGACACGACGGCAAGCGCCGAGAGGTCACGATTGGCCGATATCCCGAAATCGGCGTTGCTGATGCGCGTGACCGGCACACCGACTACCGGGCGATGCTGGAGCGTGGCGAAAACCCTGCTGCACACAAGCGGGCGGATAAGGCCGAGCGCAGAGCGAGGGAAGCGCACCGAGCGAATGATGGTCAGTTCAAGGCGTTCTCCGTCAAATGGATAGATGAAACGCTCGCGGACAAGTCGGACACCTACCGCAAACAGATTCGCTCACGGTTGGATCGCTTCGTTTGGCCGAATATCGGGAGCAAGGCGCTGGAGGACGTGAGGCCTGCCGACGTGCTCGCAATCATCGAGAGGGTGCGCGCCACGCCGAACACAGCGGAGGGCGTGCGGGTCATCATCCAGTCCGTCTACAACTACGCGATCCAGAAGCTTCTTGTTGAAAGCAACCCTGCCATGCCATTGCGCGGTGTTATCAAGGTTCCGGCCGCCGAGCATTACCGGCATCTGAGCGCGGCGGAACTAGGAGCATTCTGGCGTGCCGTTGGCAAGCAAGGCGCGCATCCGTCCACCATTGCGGCCGTGAAGCTGCTGGCCTACAGCATGTGCCGCAAGGCCGAGGTGCTGCGCGCGAAGTGGGCCGAAATCGACACCGACAGGGCGCAATGGGACATTCCCGCTGCGCGCATGAAATCTCGCAGACCGCACCGCGTGTACCTCTCACGTCAGGCGCTGGAGGTGCTGGAAGTGCAACGTGTACTGACTGGGAGTGGAGAGTACGTGTTCCCGTCCGCTTTCCGGTCCATCGTGCCAATGGCTGATGCGACGCTCAATCATTTCTTCAAGCGGCTTGACTTCGGCGTACCAGAGTTCTCGCCGCATGGCACGCGCGGCACGGCGGCGACGCTGCTGCGTGAGCACGGCTTCAGTCGCGACATTGTGGAACTTCTGTTAGCCCACGCGGAGCGCAGCCAGACGGCGGCAAGCTATCACCATCACGAGCTTGAGCCCGAGCGGCGGCGCGCGCTGCAATACCTGGCTGATGAGATTGACCGGCAGGCGGCAATTTCGGCGGCGGGGAACGTCGTGAACCTTCGAACAGGAACGGCCTGACGCTTACCGGGCTAAGCCTAGATCGCGCCAATCGAAAACGGTTCCTGCACTCGCTGGCGCGGCTTCTTCAATCTATGTGGGTATTGCGTATTGGGACGCAAGGTGAATCAAGACGAACGGAAGTCTGAATATGCGGTTGACTTGTCCAGCATCTGTAGTGAGGATGATTTCAACTCTAGGGTTGACCAACTTTCGGAGCGTATTCGCGAATGGGATATGCCTGTTGATGCCTTGGTGAAACTCGCTGCGGCGGGGCTCGTTTCACTGAGTTTCATCGAAGTCATGCAAAGGGTTCTTGCCCAGCACATTGATGACGAAGACTTGGCGGCGAGTATCAATGCCGACATCGAAAGGGACGCTAACGAAGCGCATGAGGGCCAAATGAAGGCATACGAAAGACTTCATTTGGCAAAAAAGAAGGGGCTGAAGGAGGGCAAGCGTGTTGCGTCGACCGCAGGCGGCAATGCTCGCGCACGGAAGTACTCGTTGGTAGAGGAAGAAGCGCGCAGATTGGCGCGCGTGAAGGTGCCAGCAAGTGGGCGGTGGCCGTCTCGTTCGGAAGCGGTGCGCCAAATCCATGACGATGTGATTGCCTTTTGCAAGAAACAAGGCATCAGGCTCGCTGAATTGAGCGCTAAAGATCGCATTGACGGGTACCTAAGGGGCATGGATGGAGGAGATACCCTATTTGCTGGCAAACGGGGGACATGAAGCGCCAAACATACTGCTTTAGCCAGTTCCCGACCTAGTTAGCCAATCGTCATATCTATATGTTGCCCGTGTGTTCCGGGATCGGCCCGGAACTTCCCACAGGGGCACATATGGCTCTACAAACCAATCCCGCTCTTGCAATTCTTCGCCGTCCCCAGGTCGAAGATGAAACCGGGCTTTCCCGGACGACTATCTATCGCAGAATCGGCGCAAAAACCTTCCCCGCACAGGTCCAGCTTGGCCCACGCTGCGTAGGCTGGCGGCGAGGGGATATTGACGCGTTTCTCATTTCGCCTGCGACCTACCGCGCCCCGGAGGCCGCGTGAATATTGTGGTTGCCGCAACATCCCGCGCGCTTGTCATCGTTGCGCACAAAGCCGGGGGGGGTTGCGCCCCATCAGCGTCGGGGTATACTTTCTCCGTGCCTGAGACAACAGGCCACCGGGGTGAGAGCCGGAAATGCAAAGGCGGACATCCGCCGACTGGCGGTTTTTTTTCGTCCGTAGCCATGCCTACGCCTTCAATGGTCGGGCCTTGGCGGGGGTGCGTTCGCGCACGCCGGTCTCCTTTGCGCCGGTCTCTCAACCCTGCCTCGTGCCCGGCCACCCCGTTTGAGAGCGGGAGCCGGGTATCCGTACCCAGCAAAGGAGGCCGCACCATGCGCCATATCCCCGCTCGTCCCGAGCAAACAAAAACCCCACTTGAAATCATCCGCGCTGCCTTGCGTGACGCCGCAACAGCTCCGACAGTTTTTGATGCGCTCGACGTAACGGGCGACGCTCTGCGCCGTCTGGCCGAAATCGCCCGTGCGGAGGCGCGCCATGCGTGATTGCCTCCTGAAGCAATTCGATGCGACCGAACTGCCCTGGCATGTTGCAGACCTGCTGGAGCGCGCCTATGTCGTCGCGCGCGGTACAGAGTCTGTGATTCGCGCTGTGCGTGTGCGCGCGGTGCAGTGCTCGCACGGCGAGTCCGCCGACCTCTCGGCTACCGACGCGGACTTTCTGATGGGCCTTGCGCAGGCATCGTCGGAATTGCTCGGTGACCGCCTTGAAGCACTGAGCCAGCATGTGAACGACGAATCTCGGCGTCTTTCTGACGATGAGCACTCCTTAGGAGGTAATTCGTGACAGTGAAGACTGAGGAACGCCATATCAGCGCGGCGCTTGTCTACATCCCCGCAGATCTGCCGCGCGATGAGTGGGCGCGCATCGGCGCGTCCATCAAAAACGAGCTGGGCGACGGCGGTTTCGACCTGTTTGACCGTTGGAGCCAGCGCGGCGAGAACTACGATGCGGCGGCGGCGCGCAGCACGTGGCGCTCGTTGTCGGCGGACGGCGGAATCACGATCAGCACGCTGTTTTTCATTGCCAAGCAGTACGGGTTCGACACGCGCAATCCTGATGCTGGAAAGGTTGACGCCGATGAGATTGCGCGCCGCCGCGTTGAACGTGAGCAGCGCGCAGCGAAAGAAGCCGACGAGCGGGAGGCGAAGGCCCGCAATGCAGCAACGCTGGCGGTCGCCGTGTGGGGCAAAGCGACGCCCACCAGCGCTGACCATCCGTATCTGGCGCGCAAGGGCGTGCAGCCGGTGGGCACGCTACGCGAAATTGATTCGGGCAAGCTGGCGAAGCTGATTGGGTATCAGCCACGGCGAGGCGATGAACCGCTGACGGGCCGCATCTTAATTGCGCCGGTAACTGTGGACGGCAAGCTGTCCACGTTCGAAATGATCGACGGCGACGGGCGCAAGTCGGCGCTGGCGGGCGGTGTGAAGGCAGGCGGCTACTGGACCGCGCAGGCGATGGCCGACAAGTCCGGCACGCTGCTGATCGCCGAGGGCGTCACAACGGCGCTGTCCGCTAGCCAGTGCAGCGGATATCCAGCCATCGCCGCGCTATCCCTGGGCCAGATGGCGGCGGCGGCTCGCGTGATGCACAAGTGCTGCCCAGACGCTTCGCTGGTGCTGCTGGCGGACCTCGATAAGGCGACCGGCGAGGCACACGAAATAGCCGTTAAGGCCGCTCAAGCGGTTGGCGCGAGGCTGGCGTTACCTGACTTCGGGAAGACCCGGCAGCCGGATCAAACCGACTTCAACGACCTGCACACGGCGCGCGGAGCAGATGCCGTAAAGGCCGCGATTGAGGCGGCTTTGGCGACTGTCGATGGCGGCAAGCGTGAGGGTGGGTACGGGCCGAACGGGGAGCCGGTGGAGCATGTATCGGTGAACCAATCCGGAACCTACTTCGTCGGCGTCAAGGTCGATCCTGATACGGGAGAGTTTGCGCATTCCGCGCCGCTGTGGCTGTGCGACCCGCTCGAAATACTCGGTATCGGAGCGGACGACTCCGGGCGTCAGGTGCGCGTGCTGAGGTGGAACCGTCCTGGCGGTAATCATGCCGTCACAGCAGCGATGCCGTGCGCCGAAGTCGGTGAGCGCGAGGGTTGGGCGCGTCTGCGTAACGGCGGACTGGCCGTTGCGGTGGGGCGCACTGCCCGGGAGCGCCTTGCTCACTGGCTGCAAACGTGGAACCGCGAGACGCACTACAAAATCATCAACATGCCAGGTTGGCAGTGCGCCGCGTATGTCATGCCAGACGGAACTGTCGTTGGCAAACCGGATGGCCGGATGCACTTCGACGGCAGGCTGAGCAATCCAACGGCATATACGGCGCGTGGCACGCTCGATGAGTGGCGCGCGTCGGTGGGCAGGCTTGCGCGCGGCAACGCTCTGCCGATGGCTGCCATCGCGTGCGCGCTGGCGGGGCCGCTGCTGCCGATTGCTGGCGAGAAGGACGGCATTGGTCTGCACTTGTTCGCGAACACGTCGAGCGGCAAGACAACGACCGCCGACGCGGCCGCGAGCGTGTGGGGTGATCCGGTGCGTACAAAGACAAGCTGGAGCGGAACGCAACTGGGCCACGCGCTGAATGCCGAAGCTGCTAACCATCGACTGCTGTATCTAGATGAGATTGGTGCGGGCGATGCAAGCCGTATTGGCCCAGCCCTTTACATGATGTTGAACGGCCAGTCGAAATCGCAGGGCGCACGCGACGGCGGCACGGTCGCGGCCCGCTCGTGGCTCTCGACGTTTCTATCGACGGGCGAAGTCGGGATGAGCCGGTATTTGAGCGAGGGGGGGGTGCAGCCGCGCGGCGGGCAGGAAATCCGTATGCTCGATGTGCCCGCCGATAGCGGGGCTCACCGCGCGTTCGATTGTCTCCACGAATTCGCAGCGGCGGGTGATTTCGCCGTAGCGTTCGAAGCGGCATCGCACGCACAATACGGCACGCTCGGACGGGCGTTTGTTGAGTGGTTGGTGTCACGCTGGGGTGAGGCTCGCGAGATGATAAACGTAGAGCGCGAACGCATGGCCGCGATGGTGCCTGACGGCGCGGCCCCGCCCGTGCGCCGCGCGACGCGCAAGTTCGCGATCATGTCGTCCGCCGCGATCCTTGCTTCGTATGCGGGGCTGACCGGGTGGACGGTAGACGAGGCCCGAGCGGCTATCGACTGCGTGTGGAAACGCTGGCTTGATGCGTTCGGAACCGGAGATCGCGACGACGCACGTTTGATAGAACAGGCGAACGCCGTACTGCTCTCGAACGAGTACGGGCGCTTCATCCTGCTTTCCACCGAGACGGCCTCGCAAGACCCGAATGTGCGCGATGCAATGGGCTATCGCAGGTACAAGGACGATCAGGTCACATTCTATGTGCGTGAGCACGCATTCCGGAACGAAGTCGTTGCCGGATTCGACATGCTCCGCGCGTGCAGGGTGCTACACGAAGCGGGAATGTTGCACCGGAGCGAGAAACGGCGCTCCTACAAGGTCAACATCGGCAAGTTCAAGGGCATCAACCTTGGCGACGGATATCGAATGCGTCCACGCGCGGGTGAGGCTCCACCGGATGACGATGAAGACTGACGCCACGCCGACGTAACGAATGCAGTCTTTCGCGGCAATTTTGCTGACAACTACGCGCGTACGTATAGCGGAAACCATGCGCCAACAGCGCCAACAGCGCCAACGATTCATGAAACCCTTGCTGGATAAGGGTTCGAACGTTGGAGCATCGTTGGCGCATCGTTGGCGCTTTTGCAATGTGAAAAGAGTGGTGCGGGCTGATCGACGCTGATGCGCCAATATTGGCGCTGATTATTAAAAGTGCGCCAACGCTGAAACACTTGCTGGATAAGGCTTTTCAGTGTGCGTTGGCGCATTGGCGCAGTTGGCGCACGCTTTCTCTATACATAGCGAAAAGCAGGAACCCGATCAATAAATCGATGTGATGTGCATGAATAAAAAACTTGAAAGGCAGGCCATTCAACTCGCTGCGGCCCTTCGGCGAGCTGGGTACGACGAAGATACCGTGCAGAGCCGCGTTCAACGCGCAGTGGACAGCGCACGCGGTCGCGGGTCAGGGGCGGCGAACGGGAGTGCGAAGGTCAGCCCGTATGCGGGTTGCTGTTCCGTGACGGAAGTTGCACCCGATGTTCGCATGACGCGCACAGCGCTGTTTGCGTGGCTTGAAAGCGAGGGATGGCTTCTCCAGATGTTTGACGGCTGGCGGCCGACTGAGCTGGCCTTGAGTGCGGGCTGGGCCGTGCTGCGCGGGCGCGGCGCTGTTCAATGGGTACAACTCACTCCGGCAGGCGCGCAGGAAGTCGCTCGCCGCGTCGGTTTGACGATGGAGGGCACGCATCATGGATAAGCTCGTGAAGCGCCTGCGCACCGCTGCCGAACTCAGCCGCGCGTTGGTCGAGCGTGACGCTGTTCGCAAGCGCTCGCCTAGCGGCAAGCCGACCGACGTTGCGGCGCGCCTGAAGGCAAATCAGCACGTCCGCACGGTCGCACGCAAGCTGATGGGCTGACGGCTGCCCACTCAATTTCAGGCTGCCCTTTGCTCGTTACCGGGAAATTGACGCGGCGTGACGTAAGGGAGAGGTCACCCGTTACCTGCACCGTGACCTCCGCCGTGACACCGTGACGGTCACGCGTGACGCGTGACGTGTGAGTGCTGCCGTCAATTGGAAGGCGCTACCCTTATTGCTGGGCGTCGATTACCGCATGGCCTACGGCTGTTGGTTTGCCGTAGAAACTGACCCACTGAGGCCGGAGCAATTTTCTTACACCAGCGCGCCTACGCGTGCGTGCGCGCCCGAATATCAGGCCGAGTCTCCCCAGTGAGCGTGACATTTGGGACGTTGAATTGGACGTTCAGGAAAATCGAGCCGTGTGTCGGTGGAAGTCGAGGTGACACTGAGCGCTCATCCAATCCGGCTTTGAGCAATCAGCGTGAAATTCTTGTATCCACTCGATGAAAACTGCCCGGTGCGCTTACGCACTGCCTTTTTCGATGCATTAAGAGATTCGGGCGTGCGCAACCTTGCCGACAGCGCCGCACGGGAGGCGGCGCAGCTAAGTGCGAATTTCGGGCGTCTCGCGGAGATTCTTCAGGCTGTCAGGTTGGGCGAAGCCACTGGGATGAGCGCGGCCGAAGTTCTTCGCGGTCGCGTCGCCGATCTGAACTCGCAGCGCGTCGGCATGATGAAGCATATCGCCGAACTCGACCTCTATGTGAAGGCGCAGCACGAGCGTTTCCCCGCTGAAATTAGCCGCTGCTCGGCCCTGCTGATCAGCGGCCCCCAGAAAATCGAATCCCTTCGAATTAAGCTCAAGACTTACCAGCGCGATCGCGCGGCGATGGTGGAGCGGCTTCGCGCGGCGGGGCTCGATGATGAGGCAATCGACCGCGCGGGCGTCACGCCTGGTCCCAGCGATCGCGCAGAGTGGATTGCCCAGATTGAGCGGGAGGAGCGTCGCCTCGCGTGTGCCAAGGAGTTCATTGGCAGCGCACCGCTGTTTGATCTGAGTCTGTTGCAGGGGATCGTCTAATGGCGGGGGGCGCCGTGGCGTCGTCGGTAGCGACGACCAACGCCAATATCCTAACGTCGAAATGGGACGGGCTGAACCCCGCGCTGCTCGCGAAGTTCTACCCGGTCAAGCGTTCCGACGACGGCACGAGTTGGGTGCGCAGCCTGGGCCAGCGCACCGTGTCGGCAGCAAATAACGTCGTGGTGAATGACGACTACGAAGTGTGGACGCCGATCACAGACGGCACGCAGGAAATGAGCGCGAACTGGCACAGCCCATTCGAAACGGCGGGCACTGACTCGGTGGCTCAGTCGATTTCGGGGATGCTCCAATCCGGCCAGCTTTCGGCTGACCTTCAGGCGCTACTTGGTCAGGGAGAAAGTAGTTCGGACGCGGGTAAGGTCATTCGCTCGGCGACCGGCCGCACCGGCATCACAAAACTGAATTCGACACAGGTGTTTTCGGGCATGCCGCCCGTGAAGTTTTCGTTCACGGCGCATTTCCGCGCGCTCACCGATGAAATCTCCGAAGTGCGCGCGCCCATCATGCAGCTTGAGCAGTGGGCCGTGCCGCAATACCTCGCCGATGAGGGTGTGATTGCCGGTGCGCTACAAAACGGACTCAAGAACCTCTCGCTTGAGACTGTCTATCCGTCCGTAGCCCCTCAGCCTCTCGCGATGCGGTACGGCGATCAGACGATTCTACCTATCGTCATCGAGGGCATTGCGAAGCCGATCACCGTGCCGCGATCGAGCCGAGGCGCGGCGCTCAATGTGGCCGTTCAGCTTTCCGTTGGGACGCTCACTGCAATCGATCGCCGCGACGTTGCGGGTTACTACAACACGTGAATTGAGGTCATCATGACTGTCTCACTCAATCCCAAAATCACGAAAGCCGGGCTTGCGCTGCTGCCGACAAGCGCTGGCACCGGCGTTTCTGTAGCGATCACGCACATCGCGATCGGCACGAGCCTCTATGCGCTCGACGAGTCGGTGCGCGATTTCGTGATGCTGAAAAACGAAGTCGCGCGCTATGCCGTCTCCAGTGGTTCGAAAATCAGTTCGACGACGATTCAGCTAGGTGTGACCATCACCGATACCGATATGGCAGACCGCACGCCGAACGGTAAGGCGATCGGCGAAATCGGCTTCTACTCGAACAACACCCTGTTTGCGGTGTGGAGTCAGGACACCGCTACGCTGTTCACCAAATCGGCGGGCATCGACGTTCCTCTCGCCTACTCGCTCGACGTGTCGTACTTGCCCGCCGACTCGATGAGCGTCGTCGTGACGAGCGACACGCAGGGGATGGCCTCGTTGATTCTTCAGCACGAGGCGAAAACCGACCCGCATCCGCAGTATGCGACCGACACCGACCTCGCCGCGCTCTCGACCGTCGTCGGCACCAAGCAGCCCAATCTCGGATTCACGCCGGTCCAGCAAGGCGGCGTGACCGGCCAGGGCTCGAACAAGATCGCGATCGGTCTTGCGTCCGACGGCAGCGGCGCGCTCAAGGTGAGCATCGACGGCGTCGATAAGGGTGGCATTGCGCTGCTGCAAAGTCCGGCCTTTAGCGGTGTCCCCACTGTGCCGACGGCCGTGGCTGGCACAGCAACCGACCAAGCTGCCAGCACGGCGTTCGTCGCGGCCGCGATCAGCGCTTCGCTCGTCGGTCAGATCGTTTGGGAGCCTCGCACGACCGCGCGCGCGGGCTATCTGAAGCTCAACGGTGCTTTGCTCAAGCGCACGGACTACCCCGCCCTGTGGGCGTATGCGCAGGCGAGCGGCGCGCTCGTGGCGGACTCGGTATGGTCGGCGAGCAGTTGGGGGTGCTTCTCGTCCGGCGATGGCGTGACGACGTTCCGCCTGCCCGAGTTGCGCGGCGAGTCGATCCGCTGTTGGGATGACAGCCGGGGCATCGACGCCTCGCGCGCCATCGGTACGTGGCAGGACGGCCAGAACGTTTCGCACACGCACGCGGCATCGGCTACCGCCGTCTCCGATCACACCCATACAGCCTACACGGATGCGCAGGGTTATCACACCCACGGCGTCAACGATCCGACGCACGCTCACGCTTTTCCCCCAGGTGGAGTGGGGCAGGCAGGCGGTGATAACGGCGGCATCACGGCCGCATCGGCACCGAACGGATACGGGTCGCGTAGCGCACAGAGTACGTCAGCCGCTGGCACTGGCGTCTCTATCGCGGCTGCTGGCCTGCACAGCCATAACGTCGGTGTCAACGCTGCTGGCGGTCACTCTCACACTCTCACCGTTGCGGCAGCGGGCGGCACCGAAGTTCGCGTGCGTTCGGTCGCGATGCTCGCGATGATTCGCGCCTATTAAGCGAGGTCAACTATGCTCATCCATCAATACAACAACGCGACCGGCGCATACATCGGCAGCCGCCTGGCCGACCCCGACCCGCTCAATCAGGAACGCTGGCTGTTGCCTGCCTTCTCGACCGACATGCCTCTGCCCGCCCGCAAGCGCGACGAGTGGCTGTTTTTCATCGACGGCGCGTGGGTCATCAAACCGGATTTTCGCGGGCAGATGTTGTACCGCACCGAGAACGGCGAGGCCGCTGAAATCCTGATCCCTGGCATCAGCATCGAAGATGCCGGGCTCACAGCGACGCCGCGCCCGTCCGAAATGCACGTATGGGAAGGCGACGCGTGGGCGCTCGACGCGGTCGCCGTCGCGGCCAAGGCGAAGGCCGACGCGCTGGCCGAATTCGAGGTGCTGATGAGCGAGGCGCGCACACAGAACGCGGGGAAAAGCGACGCCTACGCTGCGGACCTGCTCACGTCGCTCGAAATCGACATGTTCAATGCATGGGCCGCATATCAGATGGCGCTCGTGAGCGTTGTCAACGGCGCGGACTTCCCGGCCGCCAAGGAATGGCCTGCAAAGCCCGACCCAGTCACCATCGCTGCGCAGGTCGATGCCGAGAGTGTCGCCGAAGCATCGAAACAAAACCCGACGTGACGAAGCCGCAGCAGGTCTTGTAACCCCCCCCAACTTCAGACCACAGGGGCCTCGCGACGTTTTTCCGGGGGAGACCGTCGCGCCCTCATGATTTCAACAGGTGATCTCTATGGGCAAGCGTTTGAGCCCGAATCAATGGGATGAAATCCGTGCCCGTTATGTCGGCGGTTGCGAGTCGGCAAAGGTGATTGCGCGTGAATTCAAAATTTCTGCGTCGGCAATTTACAAGCGTGCCACGCGTGGCAACTGGCCCAAGCTGATCGACGAGCCAGGCGGCAGCCCGCGCGTCGTCGATGCGGCATTGGTGGCTAGGTTGGAATGTGCTGTGGACCGCCTCATGGGACTCATTGGAGGGCAAGCATGACTGAACCGACCAAGGAGCAACGCGATGAGCAGATGCGCCCGCTCAAGCGCTTTACGCGAGACCGCAATAAGCCCGAGGAGTTGGAAACGCTGCGTCGAAACCTGATTGCCTCGCGCGTCCTTTCTGGCATGACGGTTGCGGAAGCCGCTGAGAAGTTCGGCTATGCCAATTCCACGGAGTTGAGCCTCATCGAGTCGGGCAAGCGTCCGATCCCGAGCGATCACAAGTTCCTGCGGCAGGCGTCACAGGTCTACGCGGTGTCGGCCGACTTCTTGCTTGGCTTGTCGCCGCACACCGATTACGACGGGAAGGTATCGCGTCAGCACGCACTCATGCGCGGGGTCGAGCAGATCATGGTCGCAGTATCCGCGCAGTTCGCGACGGCGATGAACGAATTCACGAGACAGACGCAGCCGGTGCCCGGGGACTTCGAGCGCGCGACTGAAGCTGCGCGCGAGGTCGTGCAGGCTCTCGCCGTGGTGCGCAAACACGGGCTCGATGAGGTTCGTGGCAGTTCCGCGCTCATTGCCGCCGTCGAGCACCTTGCACAGGCGGTCGAGCCGCTTCGCCAGAAACTCGCGCAATACCACTCGATCGCGAGCTACCTCGACGAAATGCGCAACGGCCGCGCCGAGGCAATCCCCTATCTGATCGATTACTACGCGCAGGACGCGCGGGTGGAAGACGAGGTGTTCGGGTGACGTGATTTGAAACGGGCGCTCAATCAGGATTGAGACTTTTTTCTCTTGCTCGGGCTACTGCGTCAAGCGCCCTTTCGTAAAGCGCCGGATCAGCGCTGCGCGCTGCTTCGGCTAGGTACGCAGCGATGGTTTCCTCGTCAGTCAGCGCGTCCGCAGAATCCCACTTTGGCAATTCACTGATCTTCATGACTCTCCTTCCTATGCTGTCTGGCGACATGCGCTGCATGGTACACCTATGGATCGAGCGGTAAGGCTAATGCTGCATTTGCGTTCGGCCGCAATACTCGGTTTGCGGTCGAGGCTCTGTGGCGTGTCTGCCAGACGCGGTTTGCAAAAGGGGCTCGGCGCTGCGGTGAGCTATGCTCTCAGTATGCCGTTTTCCCAACCGCTGGAGGAAATGCATGAGCATCGAAGAATTTCTGTCAATGGATCGGAATTCGCAGCTTTCGATGCGGGCTGAGGCCCGCGAACAAGATCGCCTGCGCTGCCAGCAATTATTTGAGGCTCATTGCGTCGGCCGAGGCCTTAGCTTGAGGCGTGGTCAAGAAATTGGCTCTTACGCCAGCGGAAAGACGCGTGAGGCATGGGCTGCTTGGTGCGCAGCGGTTGGCCTTCCGACGTACCTCAAGCCTGGACTCTCCGATGTTGATTGGTGGGTCGCGTGCAGCGAGAGGATGCCCCCAAATGGCATGTAAGTGGGCTCCGCGCAGCGGAAAGGGGGAGGTGACGGCGATATGCCGCCACGCGCGAATACTTGAAAGGGGCATTAGTGGCTAATCTGCACAATAGGCGGCAACGCAAAAAGCTATACCTCGGCGAATTTACTCATCACGCGGGCCTCCGTGATAGTGCGTGCTGTGGATTAATTGCGTTGTACTGTGGATAAGTGGGGTGGCTGCCAGATAGTGAGGGGGAATTGGAGGGGAAGTGGACGGGTGTAAGCGGCGGAGCCTTGATATGTAGTGAATTCAGGCCGATTTACACAGAATGATCGAATGTGATCGGCACGCTGAACGCCTCGCGGCGTTCCTGAGCGTTCGCGCCGATCGAAACCCCGCCGGACCGATGGTTCGCCGGGGTTTTTTATTGCCTTGCGCTATGATGTGTCGATTCCCGCACGCTCATTTGCCGCGCCTTTTTTCGATGCCGTTTCTGCGCCGTCTCCTTCTCGTGTTCGCCTTCGCGCTCCTCTCGGTGCGCGGCGCGGGCGCGTGCGAGCACGAAGCGGTCAGGCCGATGGCGCATGCTGCGCGGTATGGCTCACAGCATGCCTCGCAACACGTCGCTCAGCCTGTCGCGCAAGCGGGTTGCATGTCGACGTCGGCGCATCAGGGTTCATCGCATTGTCACGCCAGTTGCTGCGTGGTCGGCTGCGGCGTTCACTGCGGCGCGCCGCCGCTCGCCGCGCGCTTCGAAGCGTGGGGCGCCGGCGCGCATGCGCCGCCCATCGTTGCCGTCCGTCTGCGCGCGGGCATCACGCACGCGCCGCTTCTGCCTCCTCCGATCGTCTGAACGCGATCCATCACACGCTTTGCACCCCGCGCGCGACCCACGCCGCGCAGGGTGCGCACGATCCTATGCGCGCGGCTCGCCCATGCGACGCGCCGCGCCATCGAGCACGAGGAATGCAGCAATGAAACGAAGAGATTTTCTGTCGGGCGCGGCCAGCGCCGTCGCCACCGCCTGGTTCGCGCGCGGCGCGTTCGCCGCAGGCGACGACACCATGCCGATGCACGACATGGGCAAGATGAACGGCATGTCGTCGACGTCCGGCATGCAGGGCGGCATGCATAACGAGATGCACGGCGGCGCGCTCGCGCCCGTCGATGCGCTGCCGTCCGGCGCGCCGCTCGCGCGTCTGCGCACGCTCGTCAACGAAAGCCGCACGCCGGGCGAGTTTCGCGCAACGTTGCTCGCGCAACCGGTTTCGCGCTCGCTCGTGCAGGGCCAGGCCGATACCGTGTTCTGGCAGTTCGACGGCGGGCTCGCGTCGGCGGGGAAGGGCGATACGTCGGGGCCGGTGGTGGGGCCGCTGATCGAATTGCGTGAAGGCGACCGCGTCGAGATCCGCGTCGTCAACCGTCTTGAGCAGCCGACCACGATGCATTGGCACGGCCTGCCCGTGCCGCCCGATCAGGACGGCAATCCGTCGAATCCGATCGCGCCGGGCGGCGAGCACGTCTATCGCTTCACCTTGCCGAAGGGCAGCGCGGGCACGTACTGGTATCACCCGCATCCGCACATGCAGACCGCCGAGCAGGTGTTTCGCGGGCTCGCGGGCCCGATCGTCGTGCGTGCGGGCGACGATCCGCTCGCTGCGTGGCCCGAGCGTCATCTGTTCGTCTCCGACCTCAAGCTCGCCGCCGACGCCAGCATCGCGCCCAACAGCATGATGGACTGGATGAACGGACGCGAAGGCCAGTTCGTGCTCGTCAACGGCGCGCGCGAGCCGATGATCGACGTCGTGCGCGACGAGCGCTGGCGCGTCTGGAACGCGTGCAGCGCGCGCTATCTGCAACTCGCTTTCGACGGTGGCCGCACGTTCGCGCAAGTCGGCACCGATGGCGGTTTGCTCGCCGCGCCGCGCGACGGACTCACCGCGCTCGTGCTCGCGCCGGGCGAGCGCGCCGAGCTGATCGTGCGCGCGGGGCAGGGCGCGTCGCAGGCGCGTTTGCTCGCGGCGCAATACGATCGTCACAAGATGGCGATGTCGCACGGCAGTCTGCCGCCGGGTCCGAGCGTCGTGCTCGCCGATGTGCGATTCACTCCCGATGCCGCTGCGCCGACTGCGCTTCCGTCGTCATTGCGCGCGATCGCGCCGCTCGGGCCTGCCCGCGCGCAGAAGTCGGTGGGGTTCAGCGAAGCGATGGATATGCACGCGATGCACCAGCCGGGTGCGTCGAATCTCGCGATGCCGCGCGGCATGAAATTCATGATCAACGGCGAGACTTACGTGCCGGGGCGCGCGACGCTCACGAGCCGGCGCGGCGACGTCGAAAACTGGACGATCGCGAACGGCACGGACATGGATCATCCGTTCCATCTGCACGGTACGCAGTTCCAGGTGTTGTCGCGCGAATTCGACGGCAAGCGTATCGACGAGCCGTATCTTGCATGGCGCGACACGATCAACGTGAAGCCCGGCGAAATCGTGCATATCGCGACCGTGCAGCACGAAGCCGGCGACCGCATGTTCCATTGCCATATCCTCGAACACGAGGACCTCGGCATGATGGGCACGTTGCGTGTGACCTAAGCCGCGACGAAGCACGAGACCGCGTTCAGCGAGCGCGGTTTATATCATGCGCATCGTTAAGAAACGATGACATGCGGAGTGCGAATGAATGCAGCATTAAACGCGACTGTTAAAAATGCATAAAAGCAGCCGCTGAAAAAAGGAAACCCGGCCGAAGCCGGGTTTCCACAAGGTACGGGTACCGAACGTATCAGGCTGCTGCCTGAATGTTCGATGCCTGTTTGCCCTTCGGGCCTTGCACGACCTCGAAGCTCACCTTCTGCCCTTCTTTGAGGGTCTTGAAGCCATTCATCTGGATGGCCGAAAAGTGAGCAAACAGATCCTCGCCGCCTTCATCCGGCGTGATGAATCCGAAACCCTTCGCGTCGTTGAACCACTTGACCGTACCGGTTGCCATACCAACTTCCCCTGTAACTCATGTCACTACCACGAGCAGTTCGAAAAGCTTAACGATCGCGGTATGCGATCGCCCCCTCCTCACAAGCTCACCAACGGCATTTTTTCGAAATTAAAGGCGGTTGAAAAAAGTGCCAGCTTGATTGTTGAGGCTCTTTATTCTGCTGTCAAGAATATTTTGAGACCGTGCCAGACGCGTTGTAAAGAGCACATTTCCAGGGTTTTTCCGGCTTTTCTTGAATGCTGCGCCGCGATGTTGCGCGCCATGCTCATGAAGTGCTCGTGCCCGCTTTTCATGGTGCATCGGTTGCACCGCCAACAGACAGCGGTGAATGTCCGGTCGCTTGTCGGTATCGATGACGCATGAAGTCGGACACGCGGCGGGGTCATGTGAGCGGGGCATCTTGAAAAGTCGCATAATCGACTCACATGGGACGCAGGGCGTAGGACTGGATTGACGTCGACGAGCGTGGAATCTGACAGCAAGCGTGCGGGCGCCGACAGTAGGCGACCACCTGACGCCGCAGGTTGTGCGATACTCGATTCGACGGTGGCCCGAAAGCTGCTGGAGAGATTCAAACCGCGGTTTCGACGTTGAAACGAAGCGCGGATCGAACCGGCCCCGCAGCCGGGCGCCCATGCAGTCGCCTGGGCGTAGTTGATCGAGCCCGGAACGGGGAAGGCGCAGGGATTGCTCGCATGATGCGGGGCGCCGGAGCCAGCTTCACCGGACGGCCGGTCGGGTTTCGGCAGGATTGCGGGCCTGTCCGAGTTGTTTAGAATGGGTGTATGGCAATTATCCCGGACAAGCAGGATTCAACCGTACTGGAGCGGCAGGAGCACAAGGTCAAACCGCCCTCCATGTACAAGGTCGTGCTGATGAACGACGACTACACGCCGATGGAATTCGTCGTGATGGTCGTGCAGGAATATTTCAATAAGGACCGCGAGACCGCAACGCAGATCATGTTGAAGGTTCATCGCGAGGGCAGGGGCGTTTGTGGGGTCTATACGCGGGACATCGCGTCGACCAAGGTTGAGCAAGTCGTTACCCACGCACGGCAGGCCGGGCATCCGCTGCAGTGTGTGATGGAGGAAGCATGATTGCCCAGGAACTGGAAGTCAGCCTGCACATGGCGTTCATGGAAGCACGTCAGGCGCGGCACGAGTTCATCACGGTCGAGCATCTCTTGCTGGCGCTGTTGGATAATCCGACAGCGGCAGAAGTGTTGCGCGCGTGCGCCGCGAATATTGAAGACCTGCGACAGAACCTGCGCAACTTCATTCATGACAATACCCCTACGGTTCCCGGCACGGATGACGTCGATACGCAGCCGACGCTCGGGTTCCAGCGCGTGATCCAGCGCGCGATCATGCACGTTCAGTCCACTTCCAACGGCAAGAAGGAAGTGACGGGCGCGAACGTGCTGGTGGCGATCTTCGGCGAGAAGGACTCGCACGCGGTGTACTACCTGCAACAGCAGGGCGTCACGCGTCTGGACGTCGTGAATTTCATTTCGCACGGTATCGCGAAGACCGGCAGCGGCGAAGCCGCCAAGGCCAGCGACGCGAACGCCGAAGCCGAAGACGCGGCAGGCCAGAAGGAAACTCCGCTCGCCCAGTTCACGCAGAACCTGAACCAGATGGCGAAGGACGGCCGCATCGATCCGCTGATCGGCCGCGAGTCGGAAGTCGAGCGCGTGGTGCAGGTGCTGTGCCGCCGCCGCAAGAACAATCCGCTGCTCGTGGGCGAAGCCGGCGTCGGCAAGACCGCGATCGCGGAAGGCCTCGCCTGGCGCATCACGCGCGGCGAAGTGCCGGACATTCTCGCCGACGCGCAGGTCTACTCGCTCGACATGGGCGCGCTGCTCGCGGGCACGAAGTACCGCGGCGACTTCGAGCAACGTCTGAAGACGGTGCTCAAGGAGCTGAAGGAGCGTCCGCACGCGATCCTGTTCATCGACGAGATTCATACGCTGATCGGCGCGGGCGCCGCATCGGGCGGTACGCTCGACGCGTCGAACCTGCTGAAGCCGGCGCTCTCGTCGGGCACGCTCAAGTGCATCGGCGCGACCACGTTCACGGAATATCGCGGCATCTTCGAGAAGGACGCGGCGCTGTCGCGTCGCTTCCAGAAGGTCGACGTGATCGAGCCGACCGTCGAGCAGACGGTGGCCATTCTGCGCGGTCTGAAGTCGCGTTTCGAGGAGCACCACGGCGTGAAGTATTCGTCGGGCGCGCTCAATGCGGCGGCTGAGTTGTCCGCACGCTTCATCACGGATCGGCACTTGCCCGACAAGGCGATCGACGTGATCGACGAAGCGGGCGCGGCGCAACGCATCCTGCCGAAGTCGAAGCAGAAGAAGACCATCGGCAAGAGCGAGATCGAAGAGATCATCTCGAAGATCGCGCGCGTGCCGGCGCAAAGCGTGTCGCAGGACGATCGCAGCAAGCTGCAGACGCTCGACCGCGATCTGAAGGCCGTGGTGTTCGGCCAGGATCCGGCCATCGACGCCCTGGCGGCGTCGATCAAGATGGCGCGCGCGGGTCTCGGCAAGACGGACAAGCCGATCGGCTCGTTCCTGTTCTCGGGTCCGACCGGCGTCGGCAAGACCGAAGTGGCGCGTCAGCTCGCGTTCACGCTCGGCATCGAGCTGATCCGCTTCGACATGTCCGAGTACATGGAGCGTCACGCGGTGAGCCGTCTGATCGGCGCGCCGCCGGGCTATGTCGGTTTCGACCAGGGCGGTCTGCTCACCGAGGCCGTCACGAAGAAGCCGCACTGCGTGCTGCTGCTCGACGAAATCGAGAAGGCGCACCCGGACATCTTCAACGTGCTGCTGCAGGTGATGGACCACGGCACGCTGACGGACAACAACGGCCGCAAGGCGGATTTCCGCAACGTCATCATCATCATGACGACGAACGCGGGCGCCGACACGATGAACAAGTCGACGATCGGTTTCACGACGCGCCGCGAACAAGGCGACGAAATGGCCGACATCAAGCGCCTGTTCACGCCGGAGTTCCGCAACCGTCTGGATGCGACGATCAGCTTCCGTGCGCTCGATGAGGAAATCATCATGCGCGTGGTCGACAAGTTCCTCATGCAGCTCGAAGACCAGCTGCACGAGAAGAAGGTCGATGCGCTGTTCACCGACGCGCTGCGCCAGCATCTGGCCAAGCACGGCTTCGACCCGCTGATGGGCGCGCGGCCGATGCAACGCCTGATCCAGGACACGATCCGCCGTGCGCTCGCCGACGAACTGCTGTTCGGCAAGCTCATGAGCGGCGGCCGCGTGACCGTGGACGTGGATGCCGACGACAAGGTGTTGCTCACGTTCGACGAGCAGCCTGCGCCGCGTCCGCCGGAGGCGGTCGAAGTAGAATAAGCGGTTTCCGCTTCAGGTCAGCCGGAACGGCGCGGACTTCACGGTCCGCGCCGTTTTGTTTTGTGCGCGCAAGTTCGTCGAATTTCGTCGAACGAGCGCCTATTGCCGGCGAAATGGCCGCATGCCGTTGAGGGTGAAGGTGAGTTCAGATAAAAAGGGTGCGTTCGATTCGATCGTCGAGCGCGAGCGCGGTTTGCGCCGCGGGCTGTCCGCCGGCCAGATGACGATGATCGCCATCGGCGGCGCGGTCGGCACCGGCTTGTTTCTCGGCAGCGGCTTCGCGATCGGCTTCGCCGGTCCGGGCGTGCTGATCTCCTACGCGATCGGCGCGCTGATCGCCTTGCTGCTGATGGGCGCGCTCGCCGAGATGACGGTCGCGCATCCCACTTCGGGCTCGTTCGGCGCGTATGCCGAGCACTACATCGGGCCGCTCGCGGGCTTCGTCGTGCGCTACGCGTACTGGTCGGCGTATGTGCTGGCGGTCGGCACCGAGGTCGCGGCCATCGCCGTCTACATGAAGTTCTGGTTCCCGCACGTGCCGGGGCTGTACTGGATCGTCGGCTTTTCGGCGGCGCTGATCGTCGTGAACGCGATGAGTGTGCGCGCTTACGGCACGATCGAATATCTGTTTTCGAGCCTGAAAATCGCGGCCATCGTGGCGTTCATCGTGCTCGGCGCGTGGTTCGTCTGGCATGCGCCTGCGGGCTCGGGCGTGGGCTTCGCGAACTACACGTCGCACGGCGGGCTGTTGCCGAAGGGCTGGTGGGGCGTGTGGGTCGGCACCATCGTGTCGCTGTTCAGCTATCTCGGCGTGGAGACCATCGCGGTCGCGGCGGCCGAAGCCCAGGACCCGGCGCGCGCCGTCACGCGCGCGTTCCGCGCCACCGTGCTGCGCCTCGTGCTGTTCTATCTGCTCACGCTCGCGCTGATGCTCGCGATCGTGCCGTGGACCGAAGCGGGCGGCAACGAAAGCCCGTTCGTCAAGGTGATGGCCGAAACCGGCGTGCCGTACGCGGCGGGCGCGATCAACTTCATCGTGCTGGTGGCCGCGCTGTCGGCCATGAACAGCCAGCTCTACATCACCACGCGCACGATGTTCAGCCTTTCGCGCGCGGGCTACGCGCCCGCCGTGTTCGGCCGCCTCACGCGTCAGGGCGTGCCGACGGCGGCGCTCTCGCTGTCGACCATCGGCATCGCGGTGTCGGCGGTGCTCAACGCGCTGTGGCCGCAGACGGCCTTCACGCTGATGATGTCGATCGCCATGTTCGGCGCGATGTTCACGTGGCTGATGATCTTCGTCACGCAGATTTTCTTCCGCGTGAAGCAGGGCGGCGCGCCGCTCAAGTTCCGCATGTGGGGCTTTCCGCTGACGAGCGTGCTGGGCGCGATTCTGATGCTCGGCATTCTGGTGGGCACGGCGTTCACGCGCGAATTCCGCATGACGCTCGCGTATGGCATCGCGTTTCTCGTCGCGCTGGTCGTGATCTACGCGCTCTGGTATCGACGCCGTCCGCCGCTTGCGGCTTCTGCTTCGGCTTCCGCGGAAGCCCAGCGCTAAACAACAAAAAAGCACGCTAAAAAGCGTGCTTTTTTTATGGCCGTGCGCGGCGGGCGGGGCGCTTAGTGCTTGCCCGTGCTGCCGAAGCCGCCTTCGCCGCGCTGGCTCTCTTCGAAGCTCTCGACGAGGTTGAACTGCGCCTGCACGACCGGCACGATCACGAGCTGCGCGAGACGCTCCAGCGGGTTCAGCGTGAAGGTCGTGTGGCCGCGATTCCAGGTGGAGATCATCAGCTCGCCCTGGTAGTCCGAGTCGATCAGGCCGACGAGGTTGCCGAGCACGATGCCGTGCTTGTGGCCGAGACCCGAGCGCGGCAGGATCAGCGCCGCGTAGCCCGGATCGGCGAGATGGATCGCGAGGCCGGTCGGGATCAGCTTCGTTTCGCCCGGTTCGAGCGTGACGGGCGCGTCGAGGCACGCGCGCAGGTCGAGGCCCGCGCTGCCCGGCGTGGCGTAGTGGGGCAGCTGGTCGCGCATGCGTTCGTTGAGGATCTTGACGTCGATTTTCATGGGGTGAGCAGTTAGGTCAGTTTGAGCGAGGCAGTTCGAAGGCCTCGGCGAGAAGTTCGTAGGAGCGCTGACGCGCCTTGTAGCTGCCGGCGACGGTCAGCACGATCAGTTCGTCGGCGCGGAAGCGGTCCTTGAGCGCCAGCAGGCGTTCCGTGACGCTGTCCGGCGTGCCGATGATGCTGCGCGGCTTCTCGCGGTCGATCACGAGTTGCTCGCGCTCGCCGTATTCCTGCGCGCGGCCTTGTTCGAGGCTCGGGATCGGCGCGTTCAGGCCGTAGGCCATCTGCACGCGGCGCAGGTCGACGGCTCTTTCGAGGTCGGCGGCCTCGGCTTCGGTATCGGCGCAGATCACGAACACGGCGCAGGCCAGATACGGCTTCGCTTCGTGGCCCGCCTTGAAGCGGTCGTGATACGCCTCGGACACCAGATGCCCGAAGTGCGCGTTGATGAAATGCGCGAACGAGAAGCGCAGCCCCAGTTGCGCCGCGAGCAGGCCGCCGAAGTCGCTCGATCCGAGCACCCAGAGCTGCGGGCGCGTCTCGATCTGCGGCTGCAATACGACGCCGTGCGCGAGGTGATCGGCGGGCAGCGTGCCGTCCATCAGCCCGACGAGATCCTGCACCTGCTGCGCGAACTGATCGCCGCGATTGTAGGTGCCCGCCGCGACCGCCTGCGCCGTGCGCATGTCGCCGCCGGGCGCGCGCCCGACGCCCAGATCGACGCGGCCGGGGAACAGCGCCTCCAGCATCATGAATTGCTCGGCGACCTTGAACGGGCTGTAGTAGGGCAGCATGACGCCGCCCGAACCGATGCGGATGCGCTTCGTCAGACTGCCGAGGCGCGCGAGCAGGACTTCGGGGCAGGGATTGCACACGCCGAGCAGGCCGTGGTGCTCGGCGCACCAGTAGCGCGTGTAGCCGAGCTCGTCGGCGAGTTGCGCGAGGTCGAGCGTGGCGGCGAGTGCATCCGCCGCGGTGTGCCCGGCGATCACGGGCGATTGATCCAGTACGGAAAGCAGCGTCATGGCGTACTGCTCCTCGATGACGTTCGCGAGGCGGCGCGCGGGTAGCGCCCGCGCGCACGCATCACGAGATGATGCTCGGGTCCGGCAGACGCTTCGCGATTTCGGCGACGAGCGTCTGCGCGAGCGCCAGCTTGGCCGCGCGCGGCAGCGGCGTGCGGCCGGCGGCTTCGAACAGCACGACTTCGTTGTCGTCCTGACCGAAGGTGAGCGGGCCGAGATTGCCGATCAGCAGCGGCACCTTCTTGCGCGCGCGCTTCTCTTCGCCGTGCACGTCGAGGTCGCCGCTTTCGGCGGCGAAACCGACGCAGTACGGCGCATTCGGCATGGCCGCGACCGAGGCGAGGATGTCCGGGTTCTCGACGAACGTGAACGTCGGCATGCGGTGCCCGGCCGTCTTCTTGATCTTGTGCTCGGCGACGTGATCGACGCGCCAGTCGGCCACTGCCGCCACGCCGATGAACACGTCGGCGTCGGGCGCGGCGCGCATCACCGCGTCGTACATCTGCTGCGCGGTCTGCACGTCCTCGCGGTAGACGCCCCACGGCGTCTCCAGCGCGACCGGGCCGGCCACCAGATGCACGTCGGCGCCCGCCTGCTGCGCGGCGCGCGCGAGCGCGAAGCCCATCTTGCCGCTCGAACGGTTGGTGATGCCGCGCACCGGATCGAGCGGCTCGAACGTCGGTCCCGCCGTGATCAGCAGCTTGCGGCCCGCGAGCACCTTGGGCGAGAAGAACGCGACGATCGCCTCGTACACGGCCTCAGGCTCCAGCATGCGCCCGTCACCGACCTCGCCGCAAGCCTGCGGACCCGAATCGGGGCCGAGCGTTTCGATGCCGTCGGCGCGGATCTGCGCGACGTTGCGCTGCGTGGCCGGGTTCTGCCACATCTGCCGGTTCATCGCCGGGACGACCAGCAGCGGACAGTCGCGCGCCACGCACAGCGTGGAGAGCAGGTCGTCGGCGAAACCGTGCGCGAGCTTCGCGATGAAGTCGGTGGAGGCAGGCGCGATGACGATGGCGTCCGCCTCGCGCGACAGGTCGATGTGCGCCATGTTGTTGGCCACGCGAGCGTCCCACTGGCTCGTGTAGACGGGGCGGCCCGAGAGCGCCTGCATGGTCACCGGCGTGATGAACTGCGTGGCCGCTTCGGTCATCACGATCTGCACGGTCGCGCCCGCCTTGACGAGCAGGCGCGTGAGTTCGGCGATCTTGTAGCAGGCGATGCCGCCCGTCATGCCGAGCACGAGATGGCGCCCGGCCAGTTCGCCCGGATGGGCTGCGGAGGTGTTCAAGTCGGTTCTCTCCAGTGACGCAGCGTGACGCGATGCGGCGCGACGTGGCGCACCGCGTCGCGCCGTGACTTAACGCGAGCCGCGCACGCGCCGCAGTTCGTCGAACACCAGCAAGGCCGCGCCGACGCAGATCGCGCTGTCCGCGACGTTGAACGCCGGCCAGTGCGAGCGGCCCAGATGGAAGTCCAGGAAGTCGATCACGTGGCCGTACATCAGGCGGTCGATTACGTTGCCGAGCGCGCCGCCCAGGATGAGCGAGAGCGCCGTGCAGAACATGCGCTGGCCCGCGTGACGCTTGAGCAGATAGCAGATCACCAGCGCGGCCACGACGCCCAGCGCCGTGAACGCCCAGCGCTGCCAGCCGCCCGCCGCCGCGAGGAAGCTGAACGCCGCGCCCTTGTTGTAGACCAGCACGAGGTTGAAGAACGGCGTGATCACGCGGCCTTCGCCGTAAGCGAACACTTTGGCGATGGCGATCTTGGTGAGCTGATCCGCGAGGATCACGATCACCGCGATGCCGAGCCACGGCGCGAGCGTACCGCTCGCGCCATTCGGCTTCATTTGCTTCGTCATGGTCTTGGCCATTATGCGGCGCTCCGGGATTCGCCGTTGCCGAACAGATTGACGACGCAGCGGCCGCACAGGCCCGGATGCTCGGCGTTCGCGCCCACGTCGTCGCGATAGTGCCAGCAGCGTTCGCACTTGAGGTACTTCGAGGTCACGACTTCGACGCCTTCGTCCGCTTCGCTTTCGACCTTCACGACTTCCGCCGCCGAGGTGATCAGCACGAACTTCAGGTCGTCGCCGAGCGAGGTGAGGGCGTCGTAACGCGCGCCGCTCGCGAGAATGCGCACTTCGGCCTGCAGCGACGAGCCGATCTGGTTCGCGCCGCGCGCCTCTTCGAGCGCCTTCGTGACGTTGCCGCGCACTTCGCGCAGCAGCGTCCACTTGACGATCAGATCCTGCGCGCTGGCGATGTCCGGGAACGCATGGAAGGTCTCGGTGAAGATGGTTTCGCTTTGCGGCTGGAACACCTTCCACGCTTCTTCGGCCGTGAACGAGAGGAACGGCGCGAGGATGCGCAGCAGGCTGTGCGTGATGTGATGCAGCGCCGTCTGCGCACCGCGACGGGCGGCCGAATCCGGCGCGCTCGTGTAGAGGCGGTCCTTCAGCACGTCGAGATAGAAGCCGCCGAGATCTTCCGAGCAGAACGTCTGCAGCTTCGCCACGACCGGGTGGAACTCGTAGCGGTCGTAGTGCGAGAGCACGTCGTTTTGCAGCGTGTGCGTGAGCGCCACGGCATAACGGTCGATTTCGAGCCATTGATCGGCGGGCAGCGCGTGCTTCTCGAAGTCGAAGTCCGACAGGTTCGAGAGCAGGAAGCGCAGCGTGTTGCGGATACGGCGATAGCCTTCCGTCACGCGCTTCAGGATTTCTTCCGAGATCGCCAGTTCGCCCGAATAGTCGGTCGACGCGATCCACAGGCGGATGATTTCCGCGCCCAGACGGTTCGCCACTTCATGCGGATCGACGCCGTTGCCGAGCGACTTCGACATCTTGCGGCCTTCGCCGTCGACGGTGAAGCCGTGTGTGAGCAGCGCGTTGTAGGGCGGGCGGCCGTCGAGCATCGAAGCGGTGAGCAGCGACGAATGGAACCAGCCGCGATGCTGGTCCGAGCCTTCCAGATAGAGGTCGGCCGGGAACTGCAGTTCTTCCGCGTGCGAGCCGCGCAGCACGTGCCAGTGCGTCGTGCCCGAGTCGAACCACACGTCGAGCGTGTCGCGGTTCTTCTCGTACATATTCGCGTCGTCGCCGATCAGTTCGCGCGGATCGAGCGTCTGCCAGGCTTCGATGCCGGCCTTCTCGACGCGCTTCGCGACTTCTTCGAGCAGCTCCGGCGTGCGCGGATGCAGCTCGCCGGTTTCCTTGTGCACGAAGAACGCCATCGGCACACCCCATTGGCGCTGGCGCGAGAGCGTCCAGTCCGGGCGGTTGGCGATCATCGAGAACAGACGCTGCTTGCCCCACGACGGATAGAACGCCGTGGCTTCGATGCCTTCGAGCGCGGTTTCGCGCAGCGTCTTGCCGCCGTCGTTCGGCGTGACGTCCATGCCCGCGAACCATTGCGAGGTCGCGCGGTAGATGATGGGCGTCTTGTGGCGCCAGCAGTGCATGTAGCTGTGCAGGTACTTTTCGCTGCGCAGCAGGGTGCCGGCGGCGTCGAGCGCATCCACGACCTTCGGGTTCGCGTCCCAGATCGACAGGCCGCCGAACAGCGGCAGCGATTCGACGTAACGGCCATCGCCCATCACCGGGCTGATGATGTCGGAGTCGACCATGCCGTGCGACTTGCACGACACGAAGTCTTCCACGCCGTAGGCGGGCGCCGAGTGCACGATGCCCGTGCCGGTGTCGGTCGTCACGTAGTCGCCGAGATAGATCGGCGAGGTGCGCTTGTAGCCCGGATGCGCCGAGGCGAGCGGGTGATTGAAGCGCAGGTTCGCGAGCTTTTCGCCCTGCGTGGTGGCGACGACGGTGCCTTCGAGGCCGAAGTCCTTCATGCAGGCTTCGACGCGTTCGCTCGCGAGAATCAGCAGGCCGCGCTGCGTGTCGACGAGCGCGTACTCGATTTCCGGGTGCACGTTGAGCGCCTGGTTCGACGGGATCGTCCAGGGCGTCGTGGTCCAGATCACGATGCCGCCTTCCTCGCGCGGCAGCGCGGCGAGGCCGAACGCGGCCGCCGTTTCGGCGGGCTGCGCGAACGTGAACAGCACGTCGATGGTCGGATCGGTCTTGTCCTTGTACTCGACTTCGGCTTCAGCGAGCGCCGAGCCGCAGTCGAAGCACCAGTTCACCGGCTTCAGGCCGCGGAACACATAACCCTTCTCCATGATCTTCGCGAGGGCGCGGATTTCGCCTGCCTCGTTCGCGAAGTTCATGGTCTTGTACGGGTTGTCCCAGTCGCCGAGCACGCCCAGGCGCTTGAAGCCCTTCTTCTGCGTTTCGATCTGGCCGGCGGCGTATTCGCGCGCCTTCTTCATCACTTCCTGCGCGGGCAGCGACTTGCCGAACTGCTTTTCGATCTGGATTTCGATCGGCATGCCGTGGCAGTCCCAGCCCGGCACGTAGACCGCGTCGTAGCCCGCGAGATTGCGCGCCTTGACGATCATGTCCTTGAGGATCTTGTTCACCGCGTGGCCGAGGTGGATGTCGCCGTTCGCATACGGCGGGCCGTCGTGCAGGATGAACTTCTTGCGGCCCTTCGAGGCTGCGCGGATCTTCTTGTAGATACCTTGTTCTTCCCACTCCTTGACCCATTGCGGCTCGCGCTTGGGCAGGTCGCCGCGCATGGGGAACGGCGTGTCGAGCAGGTTGACGGGGTACTTCGATTCGGACTTTTGCGGCTTGCCGGAGGATGCTTTTTTGTCGCTCATGGTGAGATCACGTGGAATTCGGGGGATGCATGGCGTCAGCATTGCGGGCGATGCCGCGCAACCGTCGCCTCGGACGCCGCACGCGTTTCGCGGCGGCGCCTGGGGGCGGGCGGCCCGGAACGCGTGCCTTGCGGAGCAAGACGCGCGCGGGCCGCGGGTCAAATTCGGTCGGTCGCCGAGGTGGCGAAACCGGTGGACGCGCCGCCGGCCGCGCCCGTGCCCGCCGCGGCGAACCACGCGCGGGCGTTGGCCACGTCGCGTGCGATCGCGGCGGTAAGCGTTTCGAGGTCGGCGAACTTCTCCTCGTCGCGCAGCTTCTTCAGGAACTCGACGCGCACGAGCTTGCCGTACGCGCTGCCGTGCCAGTCGAGCAGATGCACTTCGAGCAGCACGCGGCCCGAGTCGTCGACCGTGGGCCGCAGACCGAGGCTCGCGACGCCCGGCAGCGGGTGGTCGGCGATACCGTGAACCTGCACGACGAAAATGCCCTTGAGCGCGGGGCGCTTGTGGCCGATCGGCAGATTCAGCGTGGGGAAGCCGAGGTCGCGGCCGAGCTTCAGGCCGTGCACGACGTGCCCGCTGATTTCATAACCGCGGCCGAGCGAGGCGCGCGCCGCGTCCAGATCGCCGGCCGCGAGCTGCGTGCGCACGGCGGAGCTGGAGATGCGCACGCCCGACGGGTCGGCGACGGTCGCCATCTGTTCGACTTCGAAGCCGTGTTCGCGTCCCGCGAGCTGCAGCGAGGCGAAATCGCCCGCACGCTTCGCGCCGTAGCGGAAGTCGTCGCCGATCATCATCCAGCGCGCGTGCAGGCCGCCCACGATGATCCGTTCGACGAACGCGTCCGGCGACTGGCTCGCGAACGTGTGGTTGAAATGCTCGACCACCACGCGGTCCACGCCGTTCTCGCGCAGCGCTTCGAGCTTGTCGCGCAGCATGGCGATGCGCGGCGGGGCGCTGGCGGGATTGAAGAACTCGCGGGGATGCGGTTCGAAGGTCATCACGCAGACCGGCAGGCCGCGCGCGTTCGCGGCTTCGCGCACGCGCGCGAGCAGCGCCTGATGTCCGCGGTGGACACCGTCGAAATTGCCGATGGTGAGCGCGCAGGGCGCGCGGCTTTCGGCGTTGGGAAGACCGCGGAAGACTCTCACGATAGCGGAACCTGGAGGAACCTCGAAAAGCGCGCGGGCCATGCGCGCTCGATATGACCGGTGGTGCGGCCTGGGCCGCGACTAAACAGGAGATTATAAACGCACGCGGAGGCGATCGCTCCCGCCCGAGCGTCGGCGACCCTCCCCGATGATAAAATCCGCGGATGAAAAATCTCGTCATCCTGATTTCGGGGCGGGGCAGCAACATGGAAGCCATCGTGCGCGCGTGCGCGCACGAAGCCTGGCCGGCGCGCATCGCCGCCGTGATTGCCAACCGTCCTGACGCTGCGGGCCTTGCGTTCGCGGCGTCGCACGGCATTGCCACGGCGGTGGTCGATCATCGCCAGTATCCGGATCGCGCCGCCTTCGACGCGGCGCTCGCGCAAACCATCGACGGTTTTGCGCCCGATCTCGTCGTGCTCGCGGGCTTCATGCGCGTGCTGACCGAAGGTTTTGTCACGCACTATTCGGGTCGGATGCTCAATATCCACCCGTCGCTGCTGCCGAGCTTTCCGGGCCTCAAAACGCACCAGCAGGCGCTCGACGCGGGTTGCCGCGTGCACGGTGCCACGGTGCATTTCGTCACGCCCACGCTGGATCATGGTCCCATCGTCGCGCAGTCGGGCATTCCCGTGCGCGCGGGCGACGACGCCGCGGCGCTGGCCGCGCGCGTGCTCAAGACCGAACATGTGATTTACCCGCGCGCAGTGCGCTGGTTCGTCGAAGGGCGCCTCGCGCTCGACGGCGAGCGCGTGACACTGACGCCACCCGAGCCGCAATGGCTCTTCCTTGACGACGCAAACGAAGCACAAGCACACACCGCCGGGGAGGGCGTATGAGGCTGCATGGATTTTTGATTGGACAAACCGAGACGCTGCTCGCCGAAGTGCTCAAGTTCGCCGGCCCCGCCGACGCGATCACGAGCCGCTTTTTCCGCGAGCATCCGAAGCTCGGTCACGCCGAGCGCGGCGTGATCGCCGAAGCCGTGTTCGCGGTCCTGCGCCGCCGCACGGAGTTCGCGCACCTCGCCGAAAGCGGTGCGGGCAGCCCCACGCGCCGCCTCACGCTGCTCGGCCTGATGGCCACGGCGGGCCGCTCGGCGATCCGTCCGTTCCTCTCGGACGCCGAGGCGAACTGGCTCGAACACGTTGCGAAGATCGACCCGGCGAGCCTGCCGCAGCGCGTGCAGCTGAACCTGCCCGACTGGATCGTGAAGTCGCTCGAAACGCGCTTCGACACCGCCGAAATCGTGCAGCTGGCCGCCGCGCTGAACTATCCGGCGCCGCTCGACCTGCGCTCGAACCCGATCAAGGCCAGCCGCGAAGAGTTGCTGCGCGCGCTGTCGACCGCCGGCATCGAGGGCGGCGAGACGCCGTTCGCGCCGAACGGCGTGCGCGTGACGGGCAAGCCCGCGCTCTCGAAGCTCGACGCCTTCAAGGACGGCTGGTTCGAAGTGCAGGACGAGGGCAGCCAGCTGCTGTGCTCGCTGGTCGCGCCGCGCCGTGGCGAGATGGTGGTGGACTTCTGCGCGGGCGCGGGCGGCAAGACGCTGGCGCTCGGCGCGATGATGCGCTCGTCGGGCCGTCTCTACGCCTTCGACATCTCCGATCGCCGTCTCGCGAAGCTCAAGCCGCGCCTCGCGCGCAGCGGCCTCTCGAACGTCAATCCGGTGCTGATCGACAGCGAGCACGACGCCAAGATCAAGCGCCTGATCGGCAAGATCGACCGCGTGCTGGTCGATGCGCCGTGCTCGGGTCTGGGCACGCTGCGCCGCAATCCCGACCTCAAGTGGCGCCAGTCGCCCGAGTCGGTCGCCGAACTCGCGCCCAAGCAGTTGTCGATTCTCACGAGCGCCGCGCGCCTGCTCAAGCGCGGCGGCCGTCTGGTCTACGCGACCTGCAGCATTCTCGAAGCCGAGAACGAAGCGGTCGTGAAGCAGTTCCTCGACGCGCATCCCGATTTCGCATTGGTGAGCGCGCGCGACGTGCTGGCGGACCAGCGCGTGGGCCTCGATACCGGCGATTACCTCTCGCTGTGGCCGCACCGCCACGCCACGGACGGCTTCTTCGCCGCCGTGCTGGAGCGTCGTAGCGAGCCGAAGTTGAAGACGAAGAAGGCGGCTGCCGAGACCACGCCCGAGGAATCCGCCGCCGCGACCGAAGCCGCCGACGCCATCGCGAAGGCGCAGCAGCCCGAGGCCGCCGAGCCGGACGCGACGCAGGAATAAGCGGCTCGGGATGTAGCAAGCCGTATCACGCGGGGCCGTCCGATTCAGATCGGGCGGCCCCGCGCCGTTTGAATTCGCGCTGTTCGCAGTCTGTTCGCAGTCCGTTTGCATTCCGTTTGCATTCTTTACCCATGATGGAAAACCGCATTTTTTCGCACATGCTGGGCGGCGTGATCCGCGACTTCGGCCAGCCGGTCATGCTCTGGCAGGTCGCCGTGCTGATCGGCGCGCTCGTGCTGGCCTGGCTGCTCGCGCGGCTGCTGCGCCGCGTGCTCGAAACGCGCCGCCAGCAACGCTACGAAGGCCTGCCCTTCGGCGCCGAAAGCCTGTCGCGCGCCTTCTTCCCGCTGATCGGCGCGGGCAGCGTGTGGATCGCGCGCGAGATCGCCAGCAATTTCATCCACACCTCGCTGCTCAATCTCGCGCTGGTGCCGCTGTTCGGCATCGGGCTCATCTACATCGCGTTCTTCTTCGCGCGGCGCGTGTTCGGCCGCAACGGCCAGACGCACGCGTGGCTCGGCATCGTCGAAAAGCTCGTTTCGCTGATCGTCTGGCTCGGCATGCTGTTCACCGTGCTCGGCATCCAGGACGACGTGCTCGCGTGGATGGAGAGCGTGCGCTTTCGCATCGGCACCTCGCACGTGAGCCTGCTGTCGCTGTCCAATGGCCTGCTGTGGGTCTGCGTGACGATGATCATGGCGGTCTGGGCGGGCGCGGCGCTCGAAGACCGGCTGATGCGCGCGACCACCATCGACGCCAATCTGCGCGTCGTGCTCGCGCGCGTAGGCCGCGCGCTGCTGGTGTTCGCGGCCATCCTGTTCAGCCTCTCGATCGTCGGCATCGACATCACGGTGCTGGGCGTGTTCGGCGGCGCGCTCGGCGTGGGGCTGGGCTTCGGCTTGCAGAAGATCGCGAGCAACTACGTGTCGGGCTTCATCATCCTGATCGACCGCTCGCTGCGCCTCGGCGACACCATCAACGTGAGCGGACTCGCGGGCAAGGTCACGCAGATCCGCACGCGCTACACGGTCGTGCGCGGCCTCGACGGCGTCGAAACGCTGATCCCGAACGAAAAGCTGATCACCGATGTGGTGCAGAACCAGTCCTCGTACCTGACGCGCGGCTACGCCAAGGCGGCCGTGCAGGTTGCCTACGACACCGATCTCGACCAGGCGATGGCGCTGCTCGCGCGCGCGGCCGAGGGCATCGAGCGCGTGCTGACCGATCCGGCCCCCACGCCGTATCTGGCGAGCTTCGGTGGCGACGGCATCAATCTCGAACTCGGTTTCTGGATCGCCGACGCCGCCAACGGCACGTCGAGCGTGCGCTCGGCGGTGAACATGAACATCTGGCGTCTGTATAACGAAGCGGGGATTTCGATCCCGTTCGCGCAGCGCGAGGTGCGCATCATCGGCGGGGCGATGCCGGTGGCGGGGCCGCCGGCGCAGGCGCGGAGCGAAGCTCAGCCTCAAACGGCCGCCGACGAAAGGTAAGAAGGGCCGGAAGGGCGTCTCGAATGTGCGGCAAACCGCCCCTGGCGCCCTAAAGACGGTTGACTCCGCGGCCGTTAAAGAAAAAAATCTTCATTTGTTACAAACACTTGGAACGGTTCTAGTAGAATGCCGTCCAACCTCCTGCTGTACGCTTTCACTTTCTTGACAGCGGTTTCGGGCTGAAAGGCCGCCGCGCTACGTTTCACGGGTACGAACCTTGTTGAATTCCCTGCTTGATTTCCTCGCTCACGGCGTGCTGCACTTCTCGTGGTGGCAGATCCTGCTGTTCGTGGCGGTGGTCACCCACATCACGATCGTCGGCGTCACGGTGTATCTGCACCGCTGCCAGGCGCACCGCGCGCTCGAGCTGCATCCGATCATGAGCCACTTCTTCCGCTTCTGGCTGTGGATGACCACGGGCATGCTGACGGGTCAGTGGGCCGCGATCCACCGCAAGCACCACGCCAAGTGCGAGACCGAAGAAGATCCGCACAGCCCGCAAACGCGCGGCATCTGGAAGGTGCTGCTCGAAGGCGCCGAACTCTATCGCGCCGAAGCGAAGAACGAAGAAACGCTGCGCCGCTTCAGCCACGGCACGCCCAACGACTGGATGGAGCGCAACGTCTACACGCGCTTCCCGATCCTCGGCGTGAGCATCATGATGGTGATCGACGTGGCGCTGTTCGGTCTGGTCGGTCTCTCCGTCTGGGCCGTGCAGATGGCGTGGATCCCGTTCTGGGCCGCCGGCGTCGTGAACGGTCTCGGCCACTTCTGGGGCTATCGCAACTTCAATTCGTCGGACGCCAGCACGAACCTGTTCCCGCTCGGTATCATCATCGGCGGCGAAGAACTGCACAACAATCACCACACCTTCGCCACCTCGGCGAAGCTGTCGAGCAAGTGGTACGAGTTCGACATCGGCTGGATGTACATCCGCATCATGCAGGCCGTCGGTCTCGCCAAGGTCAAGAAGGTCGCGCCCACGCCGCGCCTCTCCAAGACCAAGCTCGTGCCCGACCACGAAACGCTGCAAGCCGTGCTGTCGAACCGCTATGAAGTCATGGCGCGTTACGCCACGGTCGTGAAGCAGGCGTATCGCCAGGAGCTCGCGCATCTGAAGGAAGTGGGCGAGCGCGAGAAGTACAAGGTCATGCGCGGCGCGCGCAAGTGGTTCGACAAGGAAGAAGCCAGCCTGAACGAGCCGCAAAAGCGCCAGCTGCCGCAGATCTTCGCGGACAGCCAGAAGCTGCGCACCTTCATCGAGCTGCGCAACGAACTCGCGGCCATCTGGGAACGTTCGAGCGCCTCGCGCGAACAACTGCTCACGCAGCTCCAGGATTGGTGCCATCGCGCCGAACAAAGCGGCATCAAGGCGCTCCAGGAATTCGCGACGCGTCTGCGCCGCTACGCCTGATCCGGTGGATTTCCGCGCGTTCGCGGCCTCGCAGTCGTCCATGCGGGCTGCGTGAGCGGCGGAAAAATCCATTAGAATTCAGGTACGTCACAAAACCCCGCGCTGGCGGGGTTTTTCTTTTTGGGCCGCGGAAAAATCGGCGCAGCGCGCGGATTTCGCACCGTGGCGATCGGCAGGGCTGCGGTCAGGCTGTGCAACTGGCATGGGGCCGGAACAAGGGCGCAAACGCTCGTTTTGGCCGGTAGAGGAGATCATGAGTCAGGCAATCAGAGCGGTCGAGTACGACCGGCCGCAAGGCGCGGTGTGCAGCGTCGGACAGGCGTGGGCGACGGTGCCCGACGCGCCGTCGGCGGCGGAGCGCGTTGCATTGAAGGAGCGCATCCGCGCGTTGCTCAAGCGCGAAAAGGCGGTGCTCGTCGCGCACTATTACGTCGATCCCGAATTGCAGGAGCTGGCGGACGAAACCGGCGGCTGCGTGGCCGATTCGCTCGAAATGGCGCGCTTCGGCCGCGATCACGAGGCGCAGACGCTGGTCGTCGCGGGCGTGCGCTTCATGGGCGAGACCGCGAAGATCCTGAGCCCGAACAAGCGCATCCTGATGCCCGACCTCGACGCGACCTGCTCGCTCGACCTCGGCTGCCCCGTCGACGAATTCTCGGCGTTCTGCGACCAGCATCCCGACCGCACCGTGGTTGTCTACGCGAACACCAGCGCGGCCGTGAAGGCGCGCGCGGACTGGATGGTCACCTCGTCGATCGGCCTCGAAATCGTCGCCGATCTGCACGCGAAGGGCGAAAAGATCCTCTGGGCGCCGGACCGCCATCTGGGCAGCTACATCCAGAAGAAGACCGGCGCCGACATGCTGCTGTGGCAGGGCTCGTGCCTCGTGCACGACGAGTTCAAGGGCATCGAACTCGACCTGCTGCGCGCCGAATATCCCGACGCGAAGATTCTCGTCCACCCGGAATCGCCGGAAGCCGTGGTCGCGCTCGCGGACGTGGTCGGCTCGACCACGCAGCTGATCGACGCCGCCGTGAAGCTCGACGCGCAGCGTTTCATCGTCGCGACCGATCTGGGCATCCTGCACAAGATGCGCCTCGCGGCGCCGGGCAAGACCTTCATCGAAGCGCCCACGGCCGGCAACAGCGCGACCTGCAAGAGCTGCGCGCATTGCCCGTGGATGGCGATGAACGGCCTCGCGAATCTCGCGGATGTGCTCGAACGCGGCCATAACGAAATTTTCGTCGATGCGGCCATCGGCGAGCGCGCGCGTCTGCCGATCGATCGCATGCTCGCGTTCGCGGCGGAGCACAAGCGCCGCGTGCAGGCGAGCGGCGATCTCGCGCGCGACGGCGCGCTGTTCTCGAACGTGGGGGCGGCGTAATGGGCGCACTGGAATTGCTGGCCGTGGACGCCGTCTCGTCCGTGCTGCCCGAAGTGCGCGCGCAATACGGCGCGGCGTTCGACGCCGCGATCGTGCGCAATGTGGCGGATGCGCTGAACGAAGACGTCGGCACCGGCGACCAGACCGGGCGCCTCGTGCCCGCCGACGAGATGCGCGACGCGCGCATCATCGTGCGCGAAGACGCGGTGCTCTGCGGCGTGCTGTGGTTCGACGCCGTGGTGAAGCAGGTCGATGCGCGCATCGAGGTGCGCTGGCACTATCGCGAAGGCGACCGCATGACGGCCGACTCCGTGGTGTGCTCGCTGCGCGGGCCGGCGCGCGCGCTGCTTACGGCCGAGCGCAATGCGATGAACTTCCTGCAACTGCTGTCGGGCGTGGCGAGCGCGACGCGCCGCTACGTGGACGCGATCGCGCACACGACCACGCGCATCCTCGACACGCGCAAGACGCTGCCGGGCCTGCGGCTCGCGCAGAAGTACGCGGTGCGCGTGGGCGGCGGCGCGAATCAGCGCCTCGCGCTCTACGACGGCATCCTGATCAAGGAAAACCACATCGCGGCGGCGGGCGGCGTGGGCGCGGCGATGGATGCGGCGCTTGCGCTGAACGCGGGCGTGCCCATCCAGATCGAAGTCGAAACGCTCGATCAACTCGACACGGCGCTCGCGCACGGCGCGACCTCGGTGCTGCTCGACAACTTCTCGTTTGAGATGATGCGCGAGGCCGTCAAGCGCACGGCGGGGCGCGCGCTGCTCGAAGTGTCGGGCGGCGTGAACTTCGACACGGTGCGCACGATTGCCGAAACCGGCGTCGATCGCGTCTCGATCGGCGCACTCACGAAGGACGTGCGCGCGACCGACTACTCGATGCGGATTGTCTGAGCGTCGGCGCTCACCGCGCTTCGAGATGAAAAAAGCCGCCTCGTTTGAGGCGGCTTTTTCTTTTGCCGCTGGTGTGGCGCGGCGTTCGGCTTACGCGAGATTGCGATTTCGCACGCGCTCGGGCGCGAGTACGGTCGGCAGTGCCTTCGGCAGCGAGTTCGGCCAGTCGCGGCTGTAGTGGAGGCCGCGGCTTTCGCGGCGCGAGCGCGCGCTTTCGACGATCAGCGAGGCCACTTCCACGAGATTGCGCAGTTCCAGCAGATCGCGCGTCACGCGGAAGTTCGCGTAGTACTCCTGGATTTCGTCGCGCAGCAGCGAAATGCGGTGTTGCGCGCGCTCCAGACGCTTGTCGGTGCGCACGATGCCGACGTAATTCCACATCAGGCGGCGCAATTCGTCCCAGTTGTGCGCGACCACGACTTCCTCGTCGGAGTCGGAGACGCGGCTTTCGTCCCAGTCGGGCAGCGGGGCGTGCGCGGCCGCTTCGAAGCCTTCGGCCTCGATCGATTCCGCCGCCGAGCGGCCGATCACGAGGCATTCGAGCAGCGAGTTCGAGGCGAGGCGGTTCGCGCCGTGCAGGCCCGTGTACGAGGTTTCGCCGACCGCGTAGAGGCCCGCGAGATCGGTGCGGCCTGCGAGGTCGGTGACCACGCCGCCGCAGGTGTAGTGCGCGGCGGGCACGACCGGAATCGGCTCTTTCGTGATGTCGATGCCGAACTCGCGGCAGCGCGCGAGGATGGTCGGGAAGTGTTCTTCGAGGAACGCGGGCGGCTGATGGCTGATGTCCAGATGCACGCAGTCGATGCCGTGCTTCTTGATTTCGAAGTCGATCGCGCGCGCCACGATATCGCGCGGCGCGAGTTCGGCGCGCGCGTCGTGCTCGGGCATGAAGCGCGTGCCGTCGGGCAGGCGCAGCACGCCGCCTTCGCCGCGCACGGCTTCGGAAATCAGGAACGACTTCGCGTGCGGATGGAACAGGCAGGTCGGATGGAACTGGATGAACTCCATGTTCGCCACGCGGCAGCCCGCGCGCCAGGCCATCGCGATGCCGTCGCCGGTCGCGGTGTCGGGGTTCGTCGTGTAGAGATAGACCTTGCCCGCGCCGCCCGTCGCCAGCACCGTGTGCGGCGCCTGAATCGTCACCGTGCGGTCGTTCTTGAGATCGAGCGCATAGAGACCGTGGCAGCGGCGGCCCGGCAGGCCGAGCCGGTCGGACGTGATGACGTCGATCGCCTGATGATCCTCGAGGATCGTGATATTCGGATGCTGGCGCGCGCGTTCGAGCAGCGTCTGCACCACGGCGTGGCCGGTGGCGTCGGCGGCGTGGATGATGCGGCGATGGCTGTGGCCGCCTTCGCGCGTGAGATGGAAGCCCATTTCGGCGGCGGCGTCCTTCGTGAAGGGCACGTCCTGGCCGATCAGCCATTCGATCGCCTCGCGACCATGCTCGACGATATAGCGCGTGGCCGCTTCGTCGCACAGGCCGCCGCCCGCGACCAGCGTGTCGTCGACGTGGTTTTCGACGCTATCCGCCGAGTCGAGCACCGCGGCGATGCCGCCCTGCGCGCGGTCGCTCGCGCCTTCGGTCATCGCGCGCTTGGCGATCACCACCACGCGGCGCGTTTCGGCCAGATTCAGGGCTACGCTCAATCCCGCCAGCCCGCTGCCGACGATCGCTACATCGAAATTCATGGTGCTGCTTCTCCGTCTCTCTTGTTCTGCGCTTTCTGCCGCCGGACCTGCGCTGGGCGCGCCCGCGGCGAGTGAAGCGGGAAGCATACTCCGAGAGGGGAGCAGACGAAAAGCCACGCAGCGGTCGTGGAGAACAAAAGATCGTTACGCGGCTGTGAAAAGCGCGCGCATGAAAAGCAGACGCCCCGCGATGAAAGCGGGGCGCAAAAACAAAACCCCGCTCGAGAGCGGGGTTTTGAATGTCTTCGTCAGGCTCGGATCAAGATTTACTTGATCTTCGTTTCCTTGTACTCGACGTGCTTGCGAACAACCGGGTCGAACTTCTTGATCGACATTTTTTCCGGCATGTTGCGCTTGTTCTTCGTGGTCGTGTAGAAGTGACCCGTGCCTGCGGTCGACTCGAGCTTGATCTTGTCGCGGATACCCTTGGCCATGACTTACTCCTTACAGTTCGCCGCGTGCGCGCAGGTCTGCGAGCACGGAGTCGATGCCGTTCTTGTCGATCAGGCGCAGGCCTGCGTTCGAGATGCGCAGACGCACCCAACGGTTTTCGCTTTCAACCCAGAAACGGCGATTTTGCAGATTCGGGAGGAAACGGCGCTTGGTTTTGTTGTTAGCGTGGGAAACGTTGTTGCCGCTCATCGGCGCTTTCCCAGTGACTTGGCATACACGTGCCATGAGTGCACTCCTACGGAAATTCTGAGTTCGAGAGCCGCTTAAAGTTTCCCAGGCGAGAAATGGCCGGAATCAGAGCGCGCTCACGTATGGATGAGAGACAACCTCGAACCCAGGCCGTATTTCCCCTGGAACGCCTTGACGGGCCTTCGGAACAGGGTTGGAAATAGGCAAACCGAGAGTCTAGCAGAAAAAGCCCAGGAAAATCAAACACGATTTGCAGATCGTGTTGTTGGCTGCGCTGTTTTCGGGGCGGGGCTCGCCGGCGCGTCTATTAGTCTAGTCCGTGGCGAGCAAAAGAGAACGTCTCCCGCGCGCCGATGATCATGTGATCGACGAGCCGCACCTCCACGAGCGCCAGCGTGTCGCGCAGCACCCGCGTGAGACGGCGGTCGCTCGCGCTCGGCTGCACCGCGCCGGAAGGGTGGTTGTGGGCGACGATCAGGCTCGCGGCGTTGAGCATCAGCGCGCGCCGCACGATTTCGCGCGGATAGACCGCCATGTGCGTGAGCGAGCCGCGCGCGATTTCCTCGTAGCGGATCAGCCGATGGCGCACGTCGAGAAAGAGGCAGACGAACACTTCCTGCGAGCGGCTGCCGATCATCAGCCGCAGATAGTCTTCGACGGCGCCGGGCGAGTCGATCAGCGGCTTTTCTTCGAGTTGCTCGGCCAGCGCGCGCCGCGCCAGCTCGACCACGGCCATCAGCATGGCCGCCTTGGCCGGGCCGATGCCGCGCACGCTCTCGAATTCCTCGGGCGGCGCGTCGAGCATCGCGCGTAAGGATTTGAAGTGATCGAGCAGGGCGCGCGCCACGTCGAAGACGTTATGGCCCGGCAAACCCGAGCCCAGCAGCAGCGCAACCAGTTCCAGATCGGAGAGCGCTGCCGGGCCAGCTTCGCGTAGCCGCTCGCGCGGCATGGCGCGGCGGCTGGGCGCCGGCTCGTCGTTCCAGAGGGGCGTATCGCAGGCGATTTTCACCAATTGAATCTCCTTGTTGCGGACGTGGATGCCGCTCGCATGTGGCGTCCGTCCAGGAACTATGTGGCTTACAATGAGGCTTTTCCGCTCGCGACCGCCGCGACGGACCGGCGCCCGAGGGCGCGACCAGACGAAACGAGTACCGCATGAGCATCATCGATATTTCCGAGGTGAAACCGGGTTCCCACGTCACGCTGAATTACCGGCTTTGCCTCGCCGACGGCACCGAAATCGTCAACACGTTTGCCGACCGGCCCGCCACGCTGCTGCTGGGCGCCGGGCAGCTCGCGCCGCCGCTGGAAAACATTCTGCAAGGTCTGAAGGTCGGTCACCACTCCACCTTTCAGCTAGAACCCGGCGTCGCGTTCGGTCAGCGCAATCCCGATTTGATCCAGCGCATCTCGCTCAAGACGCTGCGCGACAACGCCATGATCGGCGAGTCGTTCAATCCGGGCGATCTCATCGAGTTCAATGCACCCGACGGCAACCGCTACGCGGGCGTGCTCAAGGAAGTGAACGAAACCTCCGCGCTGTTCGATTTCAACCATCCGCTCGCTGGCCAGGCGGTTGCGTTCGAAGTGCAAATCATCGGAATCCTGTAAAGCCCATGACCTCCACGGACACGTCTACTGTCGTCGACCGCGCTCAACTCGCCGAAGCTGAAATCCTGCTCGCGCAGCCGCGCGGCTTCTGCGCCGGCGTCGACCGCGCCATTGAGATCGTCGAGCGCGCCATCCAGATCCACGGTGCGCCCATCTACGTGCGCCACGAGATCGTCCACAACGCGTACGTGGTCGAGGACCTGCGCCAGAAAGGGGCGATCTTCATCGAGCAGCTCGATGAAGTGCCGTCCGGCAATACCGTCATCTTCAGCGCGCATGGCGTGTCGAAGGCCGTTCGCTCCGACGCCGAGGCGCGCGGGCTGCGCGTCTACGACGCCACTTGCCCGCTCGTGACCAAGGTGCACGTCGAAGTCGCGAAGATGCGCGACGAAGGCCTCGACATCGTGATGATCGGCCACAAGGGCCACCCGGAAGTCGAGGGCACGATGGGCCAGGCGCAGGAAGGCATGTATCTCGTCGAGGACATCGCCGACGTCGAGTCGCTGTCGCTGCGCGATCCGGCGCGCGTGGCTTTCGTCACGCAGACCACGCTGTCCGTCGACGACGCCGCCGAGATCATCGAGGCGCTCAAGGCGCGCTTTCCCGGCATTCGCGAGCCGAAGAAGCAGGACATCTGCTACGCCACGCAGAACCGTCAGGACGCGGTGAAGTTCATGGCGCCGCAGTGCGACGTCGTGATCGTGGTCGGCAGCCCGAACAGCTCGAATTCGAACCGCCTGCGCGAAGTGGCCGAAAAGCGCGGCATCCCCGCCTATATGGTGGACGCGCCCGACCAGATCGATCCGGCCTGGCTCGAAGGCAAGCGCCGCATCGGTCTGACGGCCGGCGCGTCGGCGCCCGAGGCGCTCGCGCAGAAGATCATCCAGCGTCTGAACGAGCTGGGCGTGCGCAACGTGCGCGCGCTCGAAGGCATCGAGGAAAACATCGCGTTTCCGCTGCCGCGCGGGCTCGGCCAGGTGGCCTGATCGCCGCGATCCGGCATTCGCCGACGAAGAAGCGCGCCCTCGGGCGCGCTTTTTTTATGTCTTGCCGCTGCAATCCGCCGCTCAAACAAATGGGGCCACATTAATAAAAGTGTGCGGTGAACCGCGTCGCTACGCGGCTTCCGACTAGGTGTTTTCGCTAGAGGGCAGGGTCCGCGACGGTTATCTGACCCCGTTAAATCGATGTCTCGATAAGTGTTTTTCAGCGTCCGCACCAAATCCGGGCGCAAATTCCATCACCATTTAATTGTTCAACGTGGTGCAGCCGATGCCCGCCCGATAAGGCCCCGCGGCCGGCCTTCACAACACTTGATGTTAGGTCTGCCGATTTTTGGTGCAACTGATGCACGAAAATACGGCGCAACCTACGGTGCAACCGTGCTTGGGGTGCTTTCTCGAAAAAGGTTGCAATGCAGGAAAACCCTGCCGATTCAACAATATTGCCGCCTGCATAATAGGAGTTACAATGCGCGCGTTCTGAGGGCCGGACGTCAGCGCGAGGCCCATCAGGCAAGCATTTCGGAAGGCGCAGGAGACCTGTTTAATGCAAATCGAGTTTGCTGTTGCCGCAACTGCAACTGCTGCGGCTGCGGTTGCGCCGCGCCAAGCGCGGCACATTCGCGGTGCACGGCAGGGCAGGAGCGCGACATCGATGACCGTTGCACTCCCGGAGAAAGCTTGTCCGCGCGTTGCTGAGCCGTGCGGATCGACGGGCGCTCGCGTGGCCGTTCGAACTGGCACACATGTTGCATGTGCTAGCCGCGGCGCGAGAGCGGTTTTTGTCGCGGTCCGAAAGATCCTGGCCGATGCTGCCGTAAACGGTAGCGAGGCGGGGATTCCCGGCCCGATCCAGGGAGTCATGGCGTTGGGCGTTTGCGCAGTTGGCCGCGAGGCCGGCCGCGCACGCGTCGCAGCGAATGTGACAGGTAGTTGAACCCGACGGCACCGAACCATCCGACGGTGCCGTTTTTGCATCCGCTTCCGGCGAGCCTGCCGCTGCAACACAGCGTCAACGCGAACCGGGGGTGGCCAACCGTTACCGGTCTTTTACTTCAGTACCCGAAAGTGTCGTTGCGGTTCCGTAAAACATCGCCCACCGGCCGATGACAGCGCGAATCCGGTCGCACGGGCTAAGGAGCATTAAATGGATATTTTCGTCCAGCAGATCCTGAATGGGCTGGTGCTTGGCAGCATCTACGCCATCATTGCACTGGGCTACACGATGGTGTACGGGATTTTGGGCATCATCAACTTCGCGCACGGCGACGTGCTGATGGTCGGCGCGATGGTGGCGCTCTCCGCGATCACGGTGCTGCAGAATCACTTCCCCGGCCTCGGGAACATCCCCACGCTGTGTATCGCGCTCGTGATCGCCGCCGTGGTTTGCGCGTTCGTCGGGTACACCATCGAACGGATCGCCTACCGGCCGCTGCGCCGCGCGCCGCGTCTCGCGCCGCTGATCACCGCGATCGGCGTCTCGATCCTGCTGCAGACGCTCGCGATGATCATCTGGGGCCGCAATCCGCTGGCCTTCCCGCAGCTCATCTCGACCGACCCGATCAACGTGATCAAGCCGACTGAAACCGGCGTGGGCGCGGTGATCTCGCCGACCGAAATCGTGATCATCGTGGTCGCGTTCCTCGTGATGGCGGGTCTGCTGATCCTCGTTCACCGCACCAAGCTCGGCCGCGCCATGCGCGCGATCGCCGAAAATCCGGCCAACGCGAGCCTGATGGGCGTGAACCCGAACTTCGTGATTTCCGCGACCTTCATGATCGGCTCGGCGCTCGCCGCGCTGGCCGGCGTGATGATCGCCTCGGAATACGGCAACGCGCACTTCTACATGGGCTTCATCCCCGGTATGAAGGCCTTCACGGCGGCGGTGCTGGGCGGTATCGGCAATCTCGGCGGCGCGATGGTCGGCGGCGTGGTGCTCGGTCTGATCGAGCAGCTCGGCGCGGGTTACATCGGCAATCTGACCGGCGGGGTGTTCGGCAGTAACTATCAGGACGTGTTCGCATTCGTCGTGCTGATCGTGGTGCTCGTGTTCCGTCCGTCGGGGCTGTTGGGCGAACGTGTCGCGGATCGCGCATAAGAGGGAGTAGATCAACATGACTTCAATTCAACCGATCGAGCCGTCGACGACGCTCATCCCCGAGAAGAACACGACGCGCACGTTCGCGATCGGCATCGTGACCGCGATCGTCGTGGCCTCGCTGCCGTTCGTGGTGGGCGCAGCGGGCGGCAACTACTGGGTGCGCGTGCTCGACTTCGCGATGCTCTACGTGATGCTCGCGCTGGGCCTGAACGTGGTGGTGGGCTTCGCCGGCCTGCTGGATCTGGGCTATATCGCGTTCTACGCGGTGGGCGCCTACACGGCCGCGCTGCTGACGTCGCCGCATCTGAGCACGCAGTTCGCGTGGATCGCGAGCATGTTCCCGGGCGGCCTGCATACGCCGTACTGGATCGTGATTCCGTGCGCGATGGCGTTCGCGGCGATCGCGGGCATTCTGCTCGGCGCGCCGACGCTGCGTCTGCGCGGCGACTACCTCGCCATCGTGACGCTGGGCTTCGGGGAAATCGTTCGTATCTTCATGAACAACCTCGACCGTCCGGTGAACATCACCAACGGGCCGCAAGGCATTACGGGCGTGGCGCCGCTGCACGTGTTCGGTTTCAACCTGGCGCAGCCGCACGAGATCCTCGGCTTCACGTTCACGTCGGTCTACATGTATTACTACGCGTTCGTGATCTGCGCGCTGCTCGTGATCTGGGTGTGTACGCGCCTCCAGCACTCGCGTATCGGCCGCGCATGGGCCGCGATCCGCGAAGACGAAATCGCCGCGAAGGCCATGGGCATCAACACGCGTAACGTGAAGCTGCTGGCGTTCGCGATGGGCGCGTCGTTCGGCGGCCTGTCGGGCGCGATGTTCGGTGCATTCCAGGGCTTCGTGTCGCCGGAATCGTTCACGTTCTGGGAATCGGTCGTGGTGCTCGCCTGTGTGGTGCTCGGCGGCATGGGCCACATCCCCGGCGTGATTCTGGGCGCTGTGCTGCTCGCCATCTTTCCCGAGTTCCTGCGCTCGACGATGGGCCCGCTCCAGCACATGCTGTTCGGCCATGAAATCGTCGATACGGAAGTGATTCGCCAGCTGCTCTACGGCCTCGCCATGGTCGTGATCATGCTGTATCGCTCGGAAGGCCTGTGGCCCTCGCCGAAGCACGAAGACAAGATCGCGAAGATCGCCAAGCGCGGCAGCAAGAAGCCGGTGCGCGCCTGATCGCGAACAGGAGAGGAACAGAACATGAGCAATAAATCCATCCGCCTGTCCGTGAAGGGCGTGAACAAGCGCTTCGGCGGTCTGCAAGCGCTCTCCGACGTGGGCCTGCAAATCGAGGAAGGCACGATCTACGGCCTGATCGGCCCGAACGGCGCCGGCAAGACCACGTTCTTCAATGTGATCACCGGCCTCTACACGCCCGATTCGGGCGAGTTCAAGCTCGACGGCGAAGCCTATACGCCGACGGCGGTCTATCAGGTGGCGAAGGCGGGCATCGCGCGCACCTTCCAGAACATCCGTCTGTTCGGCGGCATGACGGCGCTCGAAAACGTGATGGTCGGCCGTCACGTGCGCACGAAGCACGGCCTGCTGGGCGCGGTGTTCCAGACGCCCTCGGAGCGCAAGGAAGAACGCGAGATCAAGGAACGCGCGCTCGAACTGCTCGAATACGTGGGTATCGCGCAGTACGCCGACTACACGTCGCGCAATCTCTCGTACGGCCACCAGCGCCGTCTGGAAATCGCGCGCGCGCTCGCGACCGATCCGAAGCTGCTCGCGCTCGACGAGCCGGCGGCCGGCATGAACGCGACCGAGAAGGTCGAACTCACGCGCCTGCTCGACAAGATCCGCGCCGATGGCAAGACCATCCTGCTGATCGAGCACGACGTGAAACTGGTGATGGGCCTGTGCAACCGGATGACAGTGCTCGACTATGGCAAGGTGATCGCCGAGGGTCTGCCGCACGACGTGCAGAAGGACCCGAAGGTGATCGAGGCGTATCTGGGTGCGGGGGTTCACTGATGTCTACACCGGTTCTGAAAATCAAGGGCCTGCAGGTCAATTACGGCGGCATTCAGGCGGTCAAGGGCGTCGACATGGAAGTTCGCGCGGGCGAACTGGTCACGCTGATCGGCGCGAACGGCGCGGGCAAGACCACGACGATGAAGGCCATCACCGGTCTGAAGCCGTACGCGGCGGGCGACATCGAGTACATGGGCCAGTCGATCAAGGGCGTGCCTGCGTATGAACTGCTCAAGCGCGGCCTCGCGATGGTGCCGGAAGGCCGTGGCATCTTCGCGCGCATGTCGATCCTCGAAAACATGCAGATGGGCGCGTACCTGCGCAACGACAAGGACGGCATCCAGAAGGACGTCGAGCGCATGTTCGGCTTCTTCCCGCGCCTGAAGGAACGCGCCACGCAGCTCGCGGGCACGCTCTCGGGCGGCGAGCAGCAGATGCTGGCGATGGCGCGCGCGATCATCAGCCGTCCGAAGCTGCTGTTGCTCGACGAGCCGTCGATGGGTCTGTCGCCGATCATGGTCGAGAAGATCTTCGAAGTGGTGCGCACGATTTCGGGCGAAGGCATCACGGTGCTGCTGGTCGAGCAGAACGCGCGTCTCGCGCTGCAGGCGGCGAATCGCGGCTACGTGATGGACTCGGGTCTCGTGACGATGGAAGGCGAGGCCAAGCAGATGCTCGACGATCCGAAGGTGCGCGCGGCGTATCTGGGCGAGTGAGCGGGCGCGCTCCACGCGGGCGCCGATAAGACAAAAGCCGCATGGGTTGCGAAACCCATGCGGCTTTTTCTTTGCATCTTTAAGTCGCTGCGTCTTTGCGCTGGCTGCGCTCAGGCGAGTGCTTCGGACTCCTGTGCGGAAAGACGCTTGCCGAGACTGATCACGGCGTCGGTGCAATAGCCGAGGCGGCCGTAGAACGCGAGCACCTCGGGCTTGTCGGTGAGCACCTGAAGGTTGAGCTTCAGGCAGCCCATCGCGGCCAGCGCGTTTTCGGCGTGGCGCACGAGCCGCGTGCCGAGACCGAGCCGACGCGCCTCGGGCGCGACGGCGACCGAATACAGCCAGCCGCGATGCCCGTCGTAACCCGCCATCGCCGTGCCGACGAGCGTGCCGGTTTCATCTCCGTCATGGCGAATCGCCACGAAGAACAGTTCCGGCTGCGTGCCGAGCTTGTTCGCGATCGACAGGCGCGGATCGCGATGCGGACGGCTCGCGTCGTTGTACTCGGGAAACGCCTGACGCCAGAGCGCGAGCACCGCTTCGGTGTCGGCTTCGGCGAAGGCGCGGATCGTGACGGTCATCGCTTTGCTCCGTGCTGTGCCCGTGCGATTACAGCGAGTCGAGGATGGTGCGCAGCATCGCCATCATCTGGTCGATTTCCTCGGTCGTCACGTTCAGCGCGGGCATGAAGCGCAGCAGGTTCGGGCGCGCCGCGTTCAGCAGCAGGCCGTCGGGCTGCATGTCGCGCGCCTTGTCGACGATCGCCGGGCCGATGTCCTTGCCGAGCATCAGCGCGCGCAGCAGACCTTCGCCGCGCTCGCCCTCGAAGCCGCGTTCCGCCGACAGTTCGAGCAGCTTTTCGCGCAGGTATTCGCCGCGCGCACGCACGCCTTCGAGGAAGCCCGGCGCGAGCAGTTGCGAGATCACCGAGTAACCGGCGGCGGTCATCACCGGGTTGCCGTTGTAGGTGCCCCCCTGATCGCCGGCTTCGAACACGCTCACTTCCTTCTTCGCGAGCAGGGCCGCGAGCGGCACGCCGCCGCCGATGCCCTTGCCGAGCGTCATGATGTCCGGCTCGATACCCGACAGTTCATAGGCGAACAGCGTGCCTGCGCGGCCGCAGCCGGTCTGCACTTCGTCGGCGATCAGCAGGATGCCGTGCTTCTGCGTGAGCGCACGCAGCTGCTGCATGAATTCGCGCGTGGCGGGAATCACGCCGCCTTCGCCCTGGATCGGTTCGAGCATCACGGCGACGGTCTTCGCGCTGATGAGCTTCTCGACCGAGGCGATGTCGTTGAGGTCGGCCTTCGGGAAGCCCGGCACTTGCGGCGCGTAGATCGTGTCCCAGCCCGGCTTGCCGCTCGCCGACATCGTCGCGATCGTGCGGCCGTGGAAGCTGTGGTCGAACGTGATGATTTCGAACGCGCCGTCGCGATACTTCTTGCCCCATTTGCGCGCGAGCTTGATCGCGCCTTCGTTGGCTTCGGCGCCGCTGTTGGCGAAGAACACCTTGTCGAAGCAGCTATTGGCCGTGAGCAGGCCCGCGAGCTTCGCCATCGGCTCGTTGTAGAAGGCCGGCGACGGGTTGATGAGCAGGCGCGACTGCTTGTCCATCGCCTCGATCATGCCGTCGTTGCAGTGGCCGAGGCTGTTGACCGCCCAGCCCTGGATGAAGTCGAGATAGCGCTTGCCTTCGTTGTCGTAGAGCCACGACCCCTTGCCATGCGTGAAAACGATTTCGGGCCGGTTGGTGATGTACATCAGCGACTCGATCGGGTACTCGGAAAAATTCATGGCAACAGGCTCCGCGCTGGGGCAGCAAAAAAGGTTGAGAACAGGGTGAACGGATACGGCGGAAAAACAAAAAGCCACGGACTGGCCGTGGCTTTCGTGATTCGAACTTTCCTGTGCGTTGAACGATGCAACGCGCGTCCGCGACTAAGCCAGGCCCTGATGGTGGGGCGAGCGGCGACGTCGGAGAGCGGACAGGAGGCGGTTCATGGGCGCAAGAATACGACAAGCCGAACGGCCATGTAAACCATCAATGTGCCGAATTTCTCCAATCGGCCGAAGAATTTTTCGTGACGGCGGGCACGGCGGCGCGCCGCGGAACGCCGTCGACGGCGCGCGATTGTGCCGGATTGCGCGCGCGACGAGCCGCTGCGCGCGCAATCCAGGCGGCTTCAGACCGGATTGGCGAGGTCGGCGGCGCTCGTGAACGAGTCCGCGTAGAACTCGTCTTCGGGCAGGCCGTGATGCTGCGAGAAGTCGCGCTGGGCCGACTCGACCATCACCGGCGCGCCGCACGCGTAGACCTGGTGGCCGGACAGATCGGGCAGGTCCTCGACCACGGCGCGGTGCACGAAGCCCGTGCGGCCGGTCCAGGCGTCGCCGGCGGCGGGCTCGGAGAGCACCGGCACGAAGCGGAAGTTCGGGATGTCCTTCGCCCATTGCTCGGCGAGTTCGAGCAGATAGAGGTCCTTCTTCTGGCGCGCGCCCCAGTAAAGCGTCATCGGGCGGTTCAGGTTCTTGTGAACCGCGTGCTCGACGATCGCCTTGAGCGGCGCGAAGCCGGTGCCCGAAGCGAGCAGCACGATGGGCTTGTCCGAATCCTCGCGCAGGAAGAAGGTGCCGAGCGGCGCCTCGAAGCGCAGGATGTCGCGCTCCTTCATCTGCGTGAAGACGTGGTCGGTGAACTTGCCGCCGGGCATATGGCGGATGTGCAGCTCGATCGGGCCTTCCTCGTGCGGGGCGCTCGCCATCGAGTAGCAGCGGCGCGTGCCGTCCTTGAGGATGAATTCGAGGTACTGGCCGGCCAGATACTGCAGGCGCTCGTTGGCGGGCAGTTGCAGCTTGAGGACGATGACGTCGTCGGCCTTGCGCTCGATCGCGGCGATGCGCGTGGGCAGCTTGCGCACCTGCACGTCGCCGACGCCCGCCACTTCGCGGATGTCGATTTCGAGGTCGGTCTGCGCCGTCGCGCAGCAGAACAGCGCCATGCCGCGCGTGCGCTCGTCGTTCGAGAGCGCCGATGCCGCGTGCGCGCGCTGCTCGACTTCGCCGCTGCAGACCGTGCCCTTGCACGAGCCGCAGGCGCCGTTCTTGCAGCCATAGGGCAAGCCGACGCCTTGACGCAGCGCCGCGTTGAGGATGGGTTCGTCGGGTTCGACCTGGAAAGTCCGGCCGCTTTGCTTGAGCGTTACGTTGAATGCCATGTTCGAGAAAGCCAGTCTGTGATCGGTAATCCGTGGCGCGGAGCGGGGCGGACCCTCGCATCCGGGCCTCGGCGGCTAAAATGGTTCCACCATGATTGCCACACGAAATCTGCGCCGTACGCGCATTCTCATCGTCGGCAGCGGCGACGTCGGTCTGCGCTGCGTCGACCAGTTGCGCGCGCGGCCTGCACGTCCGCGCGTGTTCGCGCTCGCGCGCCGCGCCGAACGCGCCGACATCGTGCGCGCCGCGGGCGCCACGCCGGTCGCGGGCGACCTGGACATGCACGCGAGTCTGACGCGCCTTGCCGGGCTGGCGGACGTCGTACTGCATCTCGCGCCGCCCCAGAAAGACGGCGACGACGACCTGCGCACGCGCCGCCTGATCGCGGCGCTCAAGGCGCGGCGGCGTTCCGCGGCGCGGCCCGCAACGGCCGGACAAGCGACCTCCATTGTACCCGAGCCCACCTGGCGGCCCGCTCGCGCCTACCCGGCGCGGCCCCGGCTCGTCTACGCGAGCACGACCGGCGTCTACGGCGACTGCGGCGGCGCGCGCATCGACGAAACCCGCACGCCGCGCCCCGCGAACGGCCGCGCCAAGCGCCGCGTGGCCGCCGAGCGGCAACTGCGGCGTGCGACGGCGCGCGGCGCGCTGAACGCCACCATCGCGCGCATTCCGGGCATCTACGCGGTCACGCGGCTACCGCTCGCGCGGCTGGAGAAGCGCACGCCGGCGCTGCTCGAAGCCGACGACGTCTACACGAGCCACATCCACGCCGACGACCTGGCCGCCATCATGCTGCGGCTTGCCACGCACGGGCGCCCGGCGCGCGTGATCCACGCGTCGGACGACAGCGAAATGAAGATGGGGACGTATTTCGACCGGGTCGCCGATGCGTTCGGACTCGCGCGCGCGCCGCGCGTGAGCCGCGCACAGGCCGAGCGCGAACTCGATCCGGTCTTGCTTTCGTTCATGCGGGAGTCGCGGCGGCTCGACAACGCGCGCCTGAAGCGCGAAATGCGCGTGCGCCTGCGTTATCCCGACGTGGATGCCTTCCTGCGCACGCTGCCGCCGCGTCCGTAATCGGGCGGGCGGCATGGCGCAAGCGTGCCGTTCACGTGATTGCCGGCAGCGCCTCGAGCAGGAGGAAGCAGAAAAGGGCGCCAATCAGGGCGCCGATCAAGTTCGGATGATAACGATGCCGTACATGCATCCACGTTATCAGGCCGCCGATCAGAATCGCCCCCAAAGCCACGAATGCCATCAACACGATCGAAATGTCGTATGTGCCGTTGATGATCATGATGCCCCCTCCTTGCAACTTGTAATCGTTGTTTTATCGAGTATAGGGCGCTTCATTGGGAAGGGCATGCTGCGGCGCGGCAAAAATAGGGCCGTTTCGCTCGCCCAGGCGGGGCAACGCGCCGACTGGCGGGGCCAAGCGGCCGCGCCTGTGGTTTACCCCTTGTTGCGCAGTGCGTCGAGCGCGGCGGCGTCGAGCCAGCGCCAGGCGCCCGGCGCCAGATCGTCGGGCAGCGCGTAGCCGCCGATGCGCTCGCGATGCAGCGCCTCCACGCGGTTGCCGGCAGCCGCCACCATGCGCTTGACCTGGTGATATTTGCCTTCGAGCACGCTCAGTTCGAGCGCATGCTCGCCGCGCGCCTGCGCCGAGACCGCCGCGCTGGGTTCGCGCTCGCCATGCAGCAGCACGCCTTCGCGCAGCGCGCTCAACTGCGTCTCGTCGAGCGGATGCTTCGTGGTCGCGAGATAGATCTTCGGCACCTTGCGCTTGGGCGAGGTGAACGCGTGCACGAACTGGCCGTCGTCGGAGAGCAGCAGGAGGCCGGTCGTGTCCTGATCGAGCCGGCCCACGCACTGCACGTTGCGCGCGGCGAATTGCGGCGGAAGCAGATGAAATACGCTCAGATGATGCTGCGGATCGCGCGAGCATTCGTAGCCCGCGGGCTTGTTCAGCACCACGTAGGCGCGCTCGTGGAACGGCCAGTCGGTGCCGTCGACGCTGAACACGAGGCCTTCGGTGTCGAAGTCGGCGCCCGGGTCGTCGCAAGGCGCGCCCGCGACGGCGACGCGTCCTTCCGCGACGAGCGAGCGGCACTGGCGGCGCGAGCCGAAGCCCTGGGTAAAGAGAATGCTTTCGAGATTCATGACGTGACGCTGGCGGCTGCAAACCGCAGCATTTTAGCGACTGCGGCCCGGCGCGCCGCTTTCTCGCGCGGCCACGAAGATAACGTCCACCTTGCGGCGACTGTCGAATTCGCTTGCGATGCTGTCCGCTTAGCGACGCGTTTTACGCCGATGGCGTAACGTACCGCGATGAACCGGCACGCGCCGCGTCTCGCGCGGCGGCCTCCGAGGCCCGTTCCATTCCCCCTTTTTTCGAGCGTAGCGCGCCCGGCACCGCGCGCTGGCCGCTGCGCGCGGCAACCGTTACGGAGGACAGCATGGCGAAGACGATCGCGGATCATCTGGCGAAAACACTCGAAGCTGTGGGCGTCGAGCGCATCTGGGGCGTCACCGGCGACAGCCTGAACGGGCTGTCGGCCAGCTTGCGCAAGCTCGGCACGATCCGCTGGATGCACACGCGTCACGAGGAAGTGGCCGCCTTCGCGGCCGGCGCCGAAGCCGCCGCGACCGGACGGCTCGCGGTCTGCGCGGGCAGTTGCGGCCCCGGCAACCTGCATCTGATCAACGGACTCTACGACGCGCATCGCAACCGCGCGCCCGTGCTCGCGATCGCCGCGCACATTCCGTCGACGGAAATCGGCCTCGGCTATTTCCAGGAAACGCATCCGACCGAACTGTTCCGCGAATGCGCGCACTACGTCGAACTCGTGACGAACGCCTCGCAGTTTCCGCGCGTGCTCGACACCGCGCTGCGCACCGCCATCGACCAGAAGGGCGTTGCGGTGATCGTGCTGCCTGGCGACGTGGCGCTGCTCGAAGCGCCCGAGGAAGATCCGACCTGGTCGCAGGCGGCGCGGCCGGCGACGCTGCCCTCGTCGGCGGATCTCGACCGGCTCGCCGATCTGCTGAACCGCTCGGAAGCCGTCACGCTGCTGTGCGGCAGCGGCTGCAAGGGCGCGCACGACGAAGTGGTGGCATTCGCCGACGCGCTCGGCTCGCCCACCGTGCACGCGCTGCGCGGCAAGCAGTACGTCGAATGGGATAACCCGTTCGACGTGGGCATGACCGGGCTGATCGGCTTCAGTTCGGGCTATCACGCGATGATGTCGTGCGACACGCTGGTGATGCTGGGCACCGACTTTCCGTATCGCAACTTCTATCCCACCGACGCGAGCATCGTGCAGATCGACCGCGACGCGGCGGCGCTCGGCAAGCGTGCGCCGCTCACGCTCGGCCTCGTCGGCGACGTGCGCGAAACCCTGCGCGCGCTGACGCCCAAGCTCACGCGCAAGACCGATCGTCGCTTTCTCGAACGCGCGCGCGAGCATTACGCCGACGCGCGCAAGAGTCTCGACGACCTCGCGCGTCCGGCGCCCGCGGGCAAGCCGCTGCATCCGCAATACGTGGCCGCGCGGGTCGACGCGCTCGCGGAGCCCGATGCGATCTTCGCCGTCGATGTCGGCACGCCCACGCTCTGGGCCGCGCGCTATCTGACGATGAACGGACGCCGCCGCCTGCATGGCTCGTTCAATCACGGCTCGATGGCGAACGCGATGCCGCAGGCGCTCGGCGCGCAGGCCGCGCACGCGGGACGCCAGGTGATTTCGCTGTCGGGCGACGGCGGGCTTTCGATGCTGATGGGCGACATTCTTTCGGCGCGCCAGCTCGATCTGCCGATCAAGATCGTTGTCCTGAATAACAGCTCGCTGGGTTTCGTGGCGATGGAGATGAAGGCGGGCGGCTATCTGGAGACGGGCACCGATCTCATCGCGACGAATTTCGCCGATATCGCGAAGGGCGCGGGGATTTTCAGTGTGCGCGTGGAGACCTCGGAGGCGCTCGACGACGCGCTGCGCGCGGCGTTCTCGCACAACGGTCCGGCGCTCGTCGACGTGGTGACGACCAAGCACGAACTCGCGATGCCGCCGAAGCTGCAATGGGCGCAGGCGAAGGGTTTCAGTCTGTATATGCTGCGCGCGGTGCTGAGCGGGCGTGGCGATGAAGTCGTGGAACTGGCGCAGACGAATTTGCGCTGAGAAAGTCGCCGGACGCTGAAACCGGACGCAGAAACGACAACGCCCCGCGTGAGCGGGGCGTTGTGCGTGGATTCTGGTGCCTCGGGCCGGAATCGAACCGGCACTCCTTGCGGAACCGGATTTTGAGTCCGGCGCGTCTACCAATTTCACCACCGAGGCAGTTTTCGCGGTCTGCTTGCTTGATCAGCCATACAGACACGCGAAGTAGCCGTAAATTATGACGCAAATCGGCGCGGCAGGCAACTTGTCGCCGCTTCGCGCCCGTGAACGCTCGCAAGCACCGCGTGGCGGCATCAGACCGTGCGCGAAAACCGCTCCATCGGCTGCGTGCCCAGATAGCGGTCGAACACCATCGCGATATTGCGCACGAACATGCGCCCGGCGGGCAGCACTTCGAGCCGGTTCGAACTGCGCGCCACCAGCCCGTTGGCCTCGAAGCCGCGCAGGCGCTCCAGCTCGGGCGCGAAGGCGCTCAGGAAGCGCACGCCATAGGCCGCCTCGAATTCGTCGAAACGCAATTCCAGGTTGCACATCAGCTCGGTGATGATGTCGCGGCGCAGGCGGTCGTCGGCGCTGAGGCGCACGCCGCGCGAGATCGCCAGCCGCCCGGCGTCGATGGCCGCGCCGTAGGCCGGCAGTTCCTTGGCGTTCTGCGCGTAGACGTCGCCGACCTTGCCGATCGACGAAGCGCCGAAGCCGATCAGATCGCAGTCCGCGCGCGTGCTGTAGCCCTGGAAATTGCGATGCAGCGTGCGCTTCGCCTGGGCGCGCGCGAGTTCGTCGGTGGGCAGCGCGAAGTGATCCATGCCGATATAGACGTAGCCCGCGTCGGTGAGCTGCTCGACCACGAGTTGCAGCAGCGCGAGCCGCGTGGCGGGCGTGGGCAGCGCGGCGGCGTCGATTTGCCGCTGCATTTTGAAAAGCTGCGGCATGTGCGCGTAGCCGAACACCGAAAGGCGGTCGGGCGCGAGCATCAGGATGGTGTCGAGCGTGCGCCGGAAGCTTTGCACGGTTTGATGCGGCAGCCCGTAGATCAGGTCGACGCTGATCGATTCGAAGCCGTGCTCGCGCGCGGCGTTCATCACGTTGACGGTCATGTCGAGCGGCTGCACGCGGTTGACGGCTTCCTGCACGACCGGATCGAAGTCCTGCACGCCGAGGCTCAGGCGATTGAAGCCGAGCCCGCGCAGATGCGCGACCGTGCGCGCCGAGGCTTCGCGCGGATCGATTTCGATCGAATATTCGCCTTCGTTATCCGGGCGCAGCGCGAAGTGCTCGCGCGTGGCGGCCATCAGCGCGCTCATTTCGTCGAGCGAGAGAAAGGTGGGCGTGCCGCCGCCCCAGTGCAGCTGCGAAACCGGGCGCTTCGTGTCGAACAGCGCGGCCTGCATTTCGATTTCGCGCACCAGTTGCTTCAGATAGGGCTTGGCGCGGGCGCGGTTTTTCGTCGCAACCTTGTTGCAGCCGCAATAGAAGCAGACGGTGTCGCAGAACGGGATGTGGAAATAGAGCGAGAGGTCGGTGTCGGTCGCGCCGGGATCGTCGGCGGCGTGGCGGTAGTCGTCGAGATTGAAATCGTCGCGGAACTGAAGCGCGGTTGGATAGGACGTATACCGTGGGCCGTTTGCGCCGTATTTGGCGAGCAGGTCGGGGCGAAAGAGCAGGTCGGCGTCGCTCATGCGAGGTTCTCGAGGGGATGATGCGCCGGATGGCGTCCCCGGAGGGGCGTCTTACAGCGCCGGATGAACCCAGTGTAAGAGGCGGTCGCCGCAGGCGTTTGTGTAAAAACGCCGCAGCTTGCGATGGCACAATGCGAACACGCTTTTCCGGCCAGCTTTCCTTGCTTTGGCCCCTTACAGTTATGAGATTCAGGAATTCGAGTTGAGCGCAGGTCTTGTCGTTGCCCCGTCCGAACACGCGTGCCGCCCCGGTTGCGGCGCGTGCTGTATCGCGCCGTCCATTTCGAGCCCGATTCCGGGCATGCCGCAAGGCAAGCCCGCGGGCGTGCCCTGCATCCAGCTCGACGACGATCTGCAGTGCCGGATCTTCGGCTCGCCGCTGCGCCCCGCCTGCTGTTCGGGGCTGCAGCCGCAGGCGGAGATGTGCGGCGACACGCGCGAGGACGCGCTCGTCTGGATTGCGCGGCTCGAAGCGGCCACGCAGCCGGGCGCTCACTGAATCCCGTCATTCCGGTCATCGCCCGGTTATCAGGGTGTCACCCAGTCATCTCTCAAGGAGGTTTCGCATGATCCGACGCGCGCCGCGCGCCCCGTCCACTCCGCCCAGCGCCACGCGTCGGGCCTTTCTGCTCGCGGCCTGCGCCGCCGCCGGTACGGCCATGTCGCTCGGCGCCTGCGCGACCGGCATCTTTCCGTTCATCCCCGATCACTACACGTTCTCGCGCGATCAGGTGCAGGAAGCGGTGCAGCGCAAGTTCCCGTATCACCGTTCGGTGCAGCAGCTTTTCGAGGTCGCGCTCACGAATCCGGTCGTCACCTTGCTGCCGGATCGCAACCGCGTGGCCGTGCACGTCGATGCGCATCTGGCCAGCCCGCTGATGCAGCAGCCGGTCGACGGCGCGTTCACGCTGTCGAGCGAACTCGCCTACGACGCCGCGAGCCGCTCGGTGGTCCTGCGCTCGCCGTCGGTGGACAGCGTCGACATGCAGGGCAGCGCCGCGGGCTACGCCCAGCAGGTCAACGCGGTGGCGGCGCTCGCGGCCACGCAGCTGCTCGCCAACTATCCGGTCTACACCTTCAAGCCGGATCAGCTTCAGTTTGCCGGGGTGAACTACGAACCCGGTACAATCACCATCCTTACAAACGGCATACGCGTGCAGATCGTCGAGAAATAAGCGACGAAACGCCTGCCGCACAACCGTCGGCGGGCGCGCATTCGACAATTCGACTGGCGGCCCGTCCGGCGCACTCAATGGCGAGGAGAACGGATGGACTGGCTGCTAACCTGCAAGGCCCTGATTCTGGGCATCGTCGAAGGACTCACGGAATTTCTGCCGGTGTCGAGCACCGGCCACCTGATCGTGGCGGGCAGCGTGCTCGGCTTCGACGGCGAGTTCGAAAAAACCTTCGACGTGGTGATCCAGTTCGGCGCCATCCTGGCCGTGTGCTGGGAATTCCGCCGCAAGATCGGCAGCGTCGTCGCCGGTTTGCCTTCGCGGCCGGACGCGCGCCGTTTCGCGCTCAACGTGATCGTCGCGACGATTCCGGCTGTCGTGCTCGGCCTGATGTTCGAGAAGGCGATCAAGTCGATGCTGTTCTCGCCCGTGCCGGTGGCGTTCGCGCTCGTCGTGGGCGGCGTGATCATCCTCTGGGTGGAAGGGCGGCGGCGTGCGGCGGCGGCTTCCAGTACGCGTTTGAGCGTCGCGACGGCTGACGGGGCGGCTGCGGCGAGCGGCGCCGGGACCACCACGGTGAGCGCCGCGCCGGCCGCGCGCGTGAACTCGCTCGACGAGATCACCGTGCTCGACGCGTTCAAGGTCGGCTGCGCGCAATGCTTCGCGCTGATCCCCGGCATGTCGCGCTCGGGCTCGACCATCATCGGCGCGATGCTGTTCGGTCTGGAACGGCGCGTCGCGACCGAATTCTCGTTCTTTCTCGCGATTCCGGTGATTTTCGGCGCGACCGTCTACGAGTTGCACAAGACCTGGCAGACGCTCTCGGTCGATTGGCTCGGCCTTTTCGGCGTGGGTTTCCTTGCCGCGTTCGTGAGCGCGTTCGCGTGCGTGCGCTGGCTGCTGCGCTATGTGGCTTCGCACGATTTCACGGCGTTCGCGTGGTATCGCATCGCGTTCGGGCTCGTGATCCTGCTGTTCGGCTATGGCGGCGGGCTCGACTGGAATTGAGCGTCGGCGCGTGAACGGCGCGCTCGCCATGCAAAACGGGCACCCGAGGGTGCCCGTTTTTTTATGCGCGCGCGAGTGTAGATGCGCGTGTTGTGCGGATCAGATCGGGATCAGACCGCGCGGCGCTTGAACACCAGGTCCCAGACGCCGTGGCCGAGGCGCAGGCCGCGGCGCTCGAACTTCGTCACCGGACGGTAGTCGGGGCGCGGCGCGTAATCGGCGGCCGTGTTTTCGAGCGCGGGTTCGGCGCCGAGCACTTCGAGCATCTGTTCGGCGTAGTTCTGCCAGTCGGTCGCGCAATGCAGATACGCGCCGGGCTTCATGCGCGAGATGAGCAGTTGCACGAACTTCGGCTGGATCAGGCGGCGCTTGTGATGGCGTGCCTTGTGCCACGGATCGGGGAAGAAGATGTGCACGCCGTCGAGGCTGGCGGGCGCGATCATCTGTTCGAGCACCTCGACGGCGTCGTGCTGGATGATGCGGATGTTCGTCAGGTTCTGCTCGCCGATCAGCTTGAGCAGCGCGCCGACGCCCGGCTCGTGGACTTCGACGCCGAGGAAGTCGTCGCCGGGACGCAGCGCGGCGATTTCCGCCGTGCTCGCGCCCATGCCGAAGCCGATCTCCAGTACGCGCGGCGCTTCGCGGCCGAAGGTGGCGTTCCAGTCGGCGGGCGCGGGCGTGTACGGCACCACGAAACGCGGACCGAATTCGTCGAGTGCGCGGCGCTGGCCGGTCGAGACCCGGCCGGCGCGCGTCACGAAGCTGCGGATGCGGCGGCGGCGCAGGCCATCGGCGCTGTCTTCGGTGCCTTCGTCGACGCCTTCTTCGCTGGTTTCGTCGCCAGATTCATCGATGGGGGCGTCGTCGTGGGCGCTGGCGGGCGCGGCAGCCTGCTCAGGCAGTTGCGCGGCGGAGTCGTCCGCTTCGGCGGGCGGCGTGCAGCCGGGGCGGGCTGCGTCGTTGGGTTCGTGGTTCATCTTCGAGGACGGGCAGGTGAGGGCAGCGGGCTTCGCGGCGCTCGGTGCCGCGATGGGTGTCATGGGCGCGGCGAACGTCGCGGCGCACCGGTCGACCGGCGGCGGGTAATCAGCACAATCAGGCGCAATCCAGACGCAGCGCGGCACGGTCCGAACGTCGCGGCCTGATCGGCGCGCGGTTCGAGCACGCGCATCGTGCATTCTGCGCCGGACGGCGGCGTGTGGGTGCTCGCGAGGCCGGACGTCGGGGCGTCTTCTCGCGTGCGGCGCCCTGTGCGAAGCCGCCGCGCATTATAGCAGCGCCGCTTTGGGCATCCGGCGCGCCGGGTGGCGGCGCGGCGCGCTCAGTCGGCGGCGACCGTGATGTGCATGTTCGATGGCTTGAGTTCGAACACGTTGACGCGGCCAGCGCGCACGTCGAACAGCAGACGCGTGAGATCGCCGGCCAGCGCCTGCTGGCGCTCGGTTTCGGCGGGCGAGTGGTCTTCCGGGCTGGCGAGCGCCGTGGTGCGCGCCTGGACGATCAGCGCGATGGCGCTGCGGCGGGACATGAAAAATCGTTGCATTGTTACCGACCCGCGCGTGTCGCGCAGGGTGAATCGGGGATCCGTCGTGAAGGGGAACAGGCGTGATGCTAGCGCATCGCGTGGTGGGGCCGCAGTTAAGTCCGCAAGTTGCGTCCGCAACCGGATCCGTCCGGAAAGCCTGAAATCCACGCCGCGCAACCGTTTGCGCGGACGAAACCGAGACGGGAAAGCGGCATTCGGCGATGGCGGGATGTGCCGCGCCGGGTCTGTGCCGGATGCGTCCTGGGTCAGTCTTGGGATGGGAAGCTGGCTGGCCGGGCAACTTGCCGGCGGGCTGTGCACTGCGCGGCGCCGCGCGTCTGGACAGCGGATCAGACCGTGCTCAAACGATGCGCGAACGCGAAAACGTGGAGCGGGCGATGGGAATCGAACCCACGTCTCCAGCTTGGGAAGCTGGGGTAATAACCATTATACGACACCCGCAGAGCGCGCCATTTTACGCGCAATCCGCCGCGGAGCGCAATTGCGCCCCGCTGGCATTCGCCGCGAGGGCGGCGCGGATCAAATGCCGAACAGCGTCAGCGAGACCGCCGCGCGCGTGACCACCATCAGCAGCACCTGCACGATCACGAACAGCAGGATCGGCGAAAGGTCGAGCCCGCCGAAGTTCGGCAGGATCCGGCGCAGCGGGTTCAGGAACGGCGCCGTGACCTGGAACAGCACGGGCATCGCGGGCGAGCGCGGATTGAGCCACGACAGCAGCGCCATCAGGATCGTCACCCAGATCACCAGGTTGAGCGCCCATTTCACGAGCGTGAGCACCGCGACGATCAGCAGCGTGGGCAGCAGGCCGAGCGGATCGACGCCCGCGAGCCAGACCATCAGCAGCACGAAGACCACGGCGGCGATCAGCGCCGCGACGATGCTGGCCCAGTCGATGCCGCGCACGCCCGGAATCACGCGGCGCAGCGGCATCACGAGCCAGTTGGTCGCTTGCTGGATCGCGTGCGTCACGGGGTTGTAGGGCGGCACGCGGACGAATTGCAGCCACGCGCGCATCAGCAGCGCGGCGCCGAACAGCGTAAAGATCGTATTGAGCAGAAAGCGGGCGATATCGCCGAACATCGGTGTTGTTTCCTTCTTGTGAGGATTGACGGAGGGCAGCGCAAGCGGGTGGAACCTGAGCGTGTGCAGCCTGAGCGTGTGGCCGCCGCGCGGATTAGACTGAAACCTTGATTTCGCTGATCAGAATCGTGCCATTACCGCCGTCGGTGTAGTTGGGAATATCGTCGACGAGCGTCTTGTTGTGCTGCTTGAACACTTCGTAAAAGGCGTCCAGCGTTTCGAACAGGAAGTGACCGACCGCGACATACGGCGGCGGCGTGCCCGGCGGCCCCGCATTGATGCCGATATCGATCGACCAGCCCTTGCACGCGTCCCCGAAGAGGCGGGCCGCGAGCGGCATGTGATGGGTGGCGTAGTACTCGCTGTCGAAGCGCCCGCCCTCGCGGTACGGGTAGAGGATGCTGACCTTGATCATTGTGCGTTCTCGTCGATGAATCCCGGCGCGCGCCGGCGGCGCCTGAGACGGCCCTGCGCGCCGTTGCCACATTACCACGCCTGACGGTTCGTCAGTATGCAGGCGCGGCGGCGGCGCGCACGGGCCGCTGACGTTCTGCGAGCACGATTCCGACGACGTTCGGCGTAAACGGCTACAGTGGGCTAACGGCAACGCGCCACGGAATGTTCGCTTTCGTTCGCTTTCGTACGAAGCGATCCGCCATCGGCGGTTAACACTGGCGCAAAGACACTGGCGCAAAGACGACGCCTGGCGCACCCAATCACGCGCCGCGCGCCCAGGCGCGTAGGCGAAAGCGCCGCCGCCGGACAAGAATGACGCGAATATGACTCGAACGTGGCACGTAACCTGCTGTTAGCGCAGGCGTGCACGGCGCGATGCAGCACGGGGTGAACGCGACGAACAGATCCCCGGCGATATGTGGCACGACTGCGGCTATCTCGCAACACTGCGGTCACGGTTCGCAAACCTGTGCACACTATCTTCAATGACTCCGGTTTAGCTGTAGCTGTCGTGCAATTGGGCTGTGTCCTGTCGGTTGTCCGATTCGGGAGTTCACCATGAGCATCTTCGCGTACCGAAAGCATCTGCGTTTTCTCACGCCCCATCAACGCCGCCGCTGGTGGGATCAGAAGAAGCGTCTCACGCCCCGCGTCCAGATCAGCGGCGCCTATGTCCCGCCGAACGTCACACGCGAATTCACTTACGTAAAAGTCGGATAGGGCGGCTGCGGCGCGTTCCACCCTCGATGCTGACGATGCCCGGTCTTCGGACCGGGCATCGTCGTTTTGGGCGGCCTGGGCGACGGGACTTCCGTCGCGAATTAAGTCAATTTGTAATCAAACATTACCGGGCCTCGCGACGCGCCGCCGACGCTTCAGGTAAGTCTGACCGGACAACGGCGTCGGACGGCGTCTACGCCCCGATGCGGCGCGCTGGCGGGTTTTCTTAGGACGAAATACGCGTAAAGACTTTGATCGCGCACCAGGACCGCGGCATCTGCAATTGCAATTTGCAACAAATGGCTACCTTTGGCGGCATGCGTTTTCGATAGAGTTCTCTTGTGGGCAGTGCCCGTCATGCGGGGCGACGCAGTGGTCGTCCGCCAGGAGAAGAGAAGTGAAAAAGACCGTATCGTTTATCGTTGCCGCTGCGCTGGGTGTGGGGTTCGTCAGCGCGGCCCAGGCGCACGTTTCGGTGGGCATCGGGATCGGGATTCCTGTTGCGCCGGCTTATCCGGTGTACGCCGCGCCGGTCTACGCACCGCCGCCCCCGCCTGTCGTCTACGCGCCGCCGCCGGTGGTCTATGCACCGCCGCCCGCAGTGGTGGTCGGCGGCTATCCGGGCTATGGCTACTATGGCCGTCCGTACTACGGACATCACGGCTACTACCGCGGCTATCACGGCTACCACGGCGGCTGGTATCGCCACTGATCGAGCTTTCCGGTCGTAGCAGACGACGCCTGTCGTCCGCCGACCGATCCCGCAACGGCGCAACGCCGGCTCACGCCGCGTTGCGCCGTTTGCATTGCGGGCGCGGTTTTGCGACGGCGTGTCGTTGTGTCGTCGTGTCGTGTCTTACGACGCGTGCGGCCCGATCAGATCGCGATAGCCGTGCACGATGACGCTGTACGAAAAATACGCGAACAGCAGCGCCGAGAGCACGTGACACGCGCGCAGCAAGCCGGTGCCGGCGCGCTTGCGTCCGTGGCTCGCGAGACCGCAGAGGAACAGCGTCCAGCCAAGCCCGCCAAGAAAGAAGCCCGACAGAAACACGCCCGCCGACGCCGCGCTCGTCGCGCCCGACTTGGCGATAAGCGCGCCACCGACGGCCGCGAACCAGAGAATCGCGCTCGGCGACGACAGCGCGAGCAGCACGCCGCGCGCGAAGCTGCGCCACGGATCGGGGCGGGGCGCGGCGTTGTCGGCTTCGCCCTCGACGGGCGGCGCGGCGGCCGGGTTCAGCGCCTCGCGCGCCATCTTCCACGTGAGCATCAGCAGGATGGCCGCGCCGCCGATCCACACGATCCAGCGCACCGATTCGAATTGCAGCAGCGCCGCCATGCCTGCGAGCGCGAGTGCGGCGTAGGTCAGATCGCCGAAACACGAGCCGAGCCCGAGCCAGAAGCCGGGCCGGAAGCCGTGTGTGAGCGTGAGCGAGATGATCGCGACGTTGACGAGACCGATGTCGAGGCAGAGAGACAGCGAGAGGAAGAAACCGTCGGAAAGCAGGGAAAAGTGAGGCATAAAACCGTTGTTGTTGTCGTTTAACTGCGTGCGGCGTAGTGCGAGTGATCAGTTGGGAGTGACGTGCTGCGTACTGCGCGCCCGGCGCGCGCGGTGACGCCGGGCGGATTTTCGCGGGATTTCAGGCGCGAACCGGCCTCAAACCCCCATGCACAGATACTTCAGCTCGACGTATTCGTCGATGCCGTACTTCGAGCCTTCGCGCCCGAGGCCCGATTGCTTCACGCCGCCGAACGGCGCGACCTCGTTCGAGATGAGCCCCGTGTTGATGCCGACCATGCCGTATTCGAGCGCTTCGGCGACGCGCCACACGCGACCGAGATCGCGGCTGTAGAAGTACGAAGCGAGGCCGAATTCGGTGTCGTTGGCGAGCGCGATCACTTCGGCTTCGTCGCTGAAGCGGAACACGGCCGCGACCGGGCCGAAGGTTTCCTCGCGCGCGATCAGCATGTCGCGCGTGACGTCGGCGAGCACGGTCGGCTCGACGTAGCGGCCCTGCGTAACCTTGCCGCCGGCGACGATTTTTGCGCCTTTCGAGGTGGCGTCGTCGATATGCTGGGCGACCTTGGCCACGGCGTCATCGTCGATCAGCGGGCCCTGGCTCACGTCCGCGTCGAAGCCGTTGCCCACCTTGATCTTGCGCGAGGCGGCCGCGAGCTTGTCGACGAACGCGTCGTACACCTTGTCGTGCACGTAGAAGCGGTTGGTGCAGACGCAGGTCTGGCCCGCGTTGCGGTATTTCGAGATCACGGCGCCCTGGACGGCGGCGTCCAGATCGGCGTCGTCGAACACGATGAAGGGCGCGTGGCCGCCCAGTTCGAGCGCGACTTTCTTCACCGTGGGCGCGCATTGCTGCATGAGGATGCGGCCCACCGGCGTCGATCCCGTGAACGAGAGATGACGCACGATATCGCTTTCGCAGAGCGCCTTGCCGACTTCGATCGAGTTCGCCGAGTCGGCCGTGACGACATTGAAAACGCCCTTGGGCACGCCCGCGCGCTGCGCGAGTTCGGCGAGCGCGAGCGCGCACAGCGGCGTCTGTTCGGCCGGTTTCACGACGATCGTGCAGCCGGCCGCGATTGCGGGCGCGACCTTGCGCGTGATCATCGCGATCGGGAAATTCCAGGGCGTGATCGAAGCGCAGACGCCGATCGGCTGCTTGAGCACCACGAGCTTGCGATCGCTCGCGGGGCTCGCGAGCACGTCGCCGTTCACGCGCTTCGCTTCCTCGGCGAACCATTCGAGAAACGAGGCGCCGTACAGCACTTCGCCGCGCGCCTCGGCGAGCGGCTTGCCTTGCTCGGCGGTCATGATCGCGGCGAGGTCGTCGGCGTGTTCGATGACGAGGTCGTACCAGCGGCGCAGCACGGCCGCGCGCTCCTTGCCGGTCTTCGCGCGCCACGCGGGCAGCGCGGCGTTCGCGGCGTTGATCGCGCGACGCGCCTCGTCGGCGCCGAAGTCGGGCACGCGCGCGATTTCGCCGTTGTCGGCGGGATCGAGCACGGCGAAGGTCGCGCCGCCGCCGCTCCATTCGCCGTCGATCCAGGCGCGCGTCTTGAAGAGTGCGGGATCGTTCAGCTGGGTCAGGCGTTCGGATGCGGACTGGCTCATCTTCGTGTCTCCTCGGGTCGAAAGCGCTGCGGCCCGGTGCGGGCGGCGGCGCATCACGCGCGGCGTCGGATGGCGTCGCGTTTCAAGGGCAGGGCGCAGGCGATACGTTGCGGGCGCACTCTCTCTATATATGTAGGCGCATGCCGCGTGCGCGGCGCGCAAAGCGCGAGACACCGATGCGGCTCGCGGGTGATCGAGCGTGGAGCCGGCTTGATTCACGCGTTGAAACGCGCGTCAATCAAGCGCGATTCGCGCGGCGTTTCAGGCGCCGCCGAGCCCCAGCTCCTCATAAAGACGATCGACGCGCGTCTTCACGTCCTGCGTCATTTCGATCGCGCGACCCCACTCGCGGTTCGTTTCGCCGGGCCATTTATTGGTGGCGTCGAGACCCATTTTCGAGCCGAGCCCCGCAATCGGCGACGCGAAATCGAGATAGTCGATCGGCGTGTTTTCGACGAGCACCGTATCGCGCGCCGGATCGATGCGCGTGGTGATCGCCCAGATCACTTCCTTCCAGTCGCGGATATCGACATCGTCATCGACGACGACGATGAACTTCGTGTACATGAACTGCCGCAGGAAGCTCCACACGCCGAACATCACGCGCTTGGCGTGCCCCGGATAGCTCTTTTTCATCTGCACGATCGCCATGCGATAGCTGCACCCTTCGGGCGGCAGATAGAAGTCGGTGATCTCGGGAAACTGCTTCTGCAGCAGCGGCACGAACACTTCGTTGAGCGCGACGCCGAGCACGGCGGGTTCGTCGGGCGGTTTGCCTGTATACGTGGAGTGATAGATCGCGTCGCGGCGCATGGTGATGCGCTCGACCGTGAATACGGGGAACCACTCCTGTTCGTTGTAGTAACCCGTGTGGTCGCCGTACGGACCTTCGAGCGCGTGCTCGTAAGCGGCGCTCGCCCCCTTCGACGGACGCGGCGGCGCGCCTGCGGGCGCGGGCGACGGGGCGCCGTCCTGCGGATAGATGAAGCCTTCGAGCACGATTTCCGCGCGTGCCGGCACCTGCAGCGTGTCGACGCCCGGCGTCAGGCACTTCGCGAGTTCGGTGCGGCCGCCGCGCAGCAGGCCGGCGAACTGGTATTCGGAGAGCGTGTCGGGCACCGGCGTGACCGCGCCGAGGATCGTCGCCGGATCGGCGCCGAGCACCACGGCCACGGGATAAGGCTTGCCGGGATTGCGCAGCGCGAATTCGCGGAAGTCGAGCGCGCCGCCGCGATGCGCGAGCCAGCGCATGATCAGCTTGTTGCGGCCGATGAGCTGCTGGCGGTAGATGCCCAGGTTCTGGCGCGTCTTGTTCGGGCCGCGCGTGACCGTCAGGCCCCACGTGATCAGCGGGCCGGCGTCGCCGGGCCAGCAGGTCTGAATCGGCAGCTTCGCGAGATCGACGTCGTTGCCTTCCCAGACGATTTCCTGGCAGGGCGGCGCGCTCACGGTTTTCGGCGCCATGTCCCAGACGGCCTTGGCGAGCGTGAGGAGCTTGCCCGCGTCTTTCAGGCCGCGCGGCGGCTCGGGTTCCTTGAGCGCGGAGAGCAGGCGGCCCACGTCGCGCAGCGACTCCAGCGCGGCGCCGTCGCCGGTGCTCTCGGGCGCGTCGATGCCCATGCCGAGCGCGACGCGCCGCGGCGTGCCGAAAAGATTGCCCAAAACGGGGAACGCATGGGTCGCGCGGTTCTCGAATAGCAGGGCGGGGCCGCCGGCGCGCAGCACGCGGTCGCACAGCTCGGTCATCTCCAGCACCGGAGAGACGGCCTGCGGGATACGGCGCAGTTCGCCGATCGTCTCCAGGCGACCGACGAAGTCGCGCAAGTCTTTGTATTTCATCAGGATAGGGTCGGAGCCGCAGCGCGCGGCGGGTGCAGGGGCAAAACGATTGTCGATTTTACCTGTGTTAGCTGGCGCACGCTGTCAGCCGATCGGCCAACGGGCCGCAGACGCGCTTGGCGCGCGGTTCTCGACCGATTGAACGGTGTTCATTATTACAATTAGTTATAACTTTGACATTCTATAGTGTTGACGGTCTATAAATCCCTGCTAGAATCCGTCCACACTGGTTGCAGGGCTTGCAATTTTTAACCACCGTCCCGGTCCTTCAGACGCAACGCGTCGCCGTTTAGCCGACTCCCTGCACGGCTTCCCACGGTCTAGATTGGCTGTCCTCGCTGGCGCGCCTATGCGCCGGCTGTTCGCGTGAGAACTCCCATGCGCGCCCAAGGCGTGCTCGCTGTACCGGAGGAGTTCCACCAACGGCGTACTTTGTTGCCGTTTTCCCGACGTCGCTGCTGCACCAGCCAGGGCGCGCGCCGTCTTGATCCTGCGATTGGCCATCGGCCTCGCGCCGACTTCGGTCGCCGGATCATGCAACATGGGGAGATCTGTAGATGAATACCTGGTTATCGTGGTGGCGCGCCGACGAGCGTCTCGCTCTTGGCCTGCGTGCGCTGCTGCGGCGTGGCACGCGTCTTAGCCATCACCTGTTTAGCATCGTGGGCGGTTGCGCCGTCCTGCTCGCGCTCGCCATCTGGCTGCTGCCCACGTGGCGCGGCACGCTGGCCGCGCGCATGATGCCCTTCGTCACCGCTGCCGTGCAGGCCGGTCCCGCGCGTCTGCTGCAAGGCAATCCGTTGCCGTCGTTCACGCCTTCCGGCGTGCCCGCCAACGAAGACGGCGAAGCTTCTGACGGCGCGACGCTCCCGACCGCACTGCTGCCCGAAACGGGCGCGAATGGCGTGAACGCCGCGAATGTCGCGAATGGTGCAAACGGCGCGGCGCTCGCGAGCGTCTCGCCCGCCGGTTCGAACGGCACGGTCGCGCACGTGGCCAACAGCGTCTCGAACGGCGGCATGGCCACGCTCGACGCGGTCACGCTCAACGGCCTCGATCCGCGTTCGCTGCCGAGCGTCGGCTCGCTGGCGCGCATGATCCCGTCGCAGCGCATCACGCCCGACGCGCGCGACGACCGCGTGCTGGTCTCGGCGCGCGAACAGGCGCTCGTCGCTACCTATATCTCGCGTCGCTATCGTGTGGCGCAGGAGCCGGTCGGCGAACTCGTCAAGGCGGCCTTCGACACGGGCCGTGAAGTGGGTCTCGATCCGCTGTTGCTGCTCGCGGTCATGGCCATCGAGTCGGGCTTCAATCCGTACGCCGAAAGCGGCGTGGGCGCGCAGGGCCTCATGCAGGTCATGTCGAAGGTGCACTCGGACAAGTTCCAGTACTTCGGCGGCCAGAGCGCGGCGCTCGATCCGCTCGCGAACATCAAGGTCGGCGCGCTGGTCCTGAAGGACTGCATCGCGCGCGGCGGTTCGCTGCCGGGCGGTCTGCGCCTCTACGTGGGCTCGACCTCGCAGGACGACGGCGGCTACGGCGCCAAGGTCATGGCCGAGCGTACGCGTCTGCGCGACGTGGCTCGCGGCCGCAACGTGCCGATCAATGCGCCGCAGGCGCCCGTCACCACCACGGCCAGCTCGCCTGCGCCGCAAAAGGTGGCGAGCATCAACGGCGACAAGCGTCTGCACGTGACGCTCGACAGCGCGCACGCGATGGTCGAAAAGACCTCGGTGAAGGGCGGGTCCGACCAGGACGACGCCAGCACGGCGGCCCAGAAGCACACTCAGCCCGAACTCGGCGCCTGAGCCGGGTCACTGGGCGGCTTCGCCCAAGCTCCGGCCGGCAAGAGAAAGATCGGACGAAACAAAAAAGGCACCTTCGGGTGCCTTTTTTCTTTTCTGCTTACGATTCCACGGATCAGCGTTGCCGATCAGCGCCCGAAGAACGTGCGCAGGCGTTCGACCGCTTCTTCGAGCCGCTCGTACGCCGTGGCATACGAGAGCCGCACGTACTGACGCGGCGCAGCCACGCCGAAGTCCATGCCCGGCACCAGCACCGTGCCCGCGTCGTGCAGCATCGCGCGCGTGAGCGCGTCGCTGTCGCCCGCGGCGGCGTGGTTGACGTTCGTGCAGTCGGCGTAGACGTAGAACGCGCCGTCCGGCATCACGGGCACCGTGAAGCCGAGCGATTCCAGCGCGGGCGCGATGAAGTCGCGGCGGCGCTTGAACTCGAGCCGGCGCGCTTCGTAGATTTTCAGCGTGTCGGGCTCGAAGCACGCGAGCGCCGCGTGCTGTGCGAGCGCCGAGGCGCAGATGAACAGGTTCTGCGCGAGCTTTTCGAAGGCGCCGACCAGCGTGGGCGGCACCACGAGCCAGCCCAGACGCCAGCCGGTCATGTTGAAGTACTTCGAGAAACTGTTGACCGTGACCACGTCGTCGCCGAAGGAGAGGGCGGAGACGGGCGGCGCGTCGTAGCTCAGGCCCTGATAGATCTCGTCGACGATCGTGAAGCCGCCGCGCGCGCGCACCGTTTTCACGATGCGTTCGAGTTCGGCGGGTTCGATCGAGGTGCCGGTGGGGTTCGACGGCGAAGCGAGCAGCACGCCGCGCGTACGCGAGGTCCACAGGCGTCCGACGTCGGCGGCCGTCAGCTGGAAGCGCGCTTCCGGGCCGCTCGGCACGAGCACCGGCTTGCCTTCGGCGGCCGCCACGAAATGGCGGTTGCACGGATAGCTCGGGTCGGGCATCAGCACTTCGTCGTCGCGGTCGACGAGCGCCGTGCAGGCGAGCAACAAGGCCGCCGATGCGCCCGCCGTCACGACGATGCGCGCCGGATCGACGCTCAGGCCATAGGCGTGCTGATAATGTTCGGCGATCGCCTCGCGCAGCGCATGCACGCCGAGCGCGCTGGTGTACTGCGTGACGCCGCGGCGCAGCGCAGCCGCAGCCGCTTCGACAACCGGTTCCGGCGCCGTGAAATCCGGCTCGCCGATCCCCATGTGGATGATGTCGCGCCCGGCGCGTTCGAGCTGCGCGGCTTCCTTCGCCAGTTCCATGACGTAGAAAGGCTGGATCTCGTCGACGCGCGCGGCAAGCCGCAACAGCGGTTCGGCAACGGTGTTCATGCGGGTGATTCCAGTACTTGCAGACAGCACGGCGTGCGGCGGGCGGCGTAACCGGAAGCCCCGGTTGCGCGCGCCGCGCCTCGCCGCGTGACGGCTTTTACGACTTGCGGGCTGCCTGGATTTCAGTGGCGCGCAGTTGCGCGGCCACCTTGTCCAGCACGCCGTTCACATACTTGTAGCCGTCCGAGCCGCCAAAGGTCTTGGTGAGCTCGACCGCTTCGTTGATGACGACGCGATAGGGGATGTCGACGTGATGCTTGAACTCGTAGGTCGCCACGAGCAGCACCGCGCGTTCGACCGGCGAAAGCTGCTCGATCGGACGGTCCAGACACGGCGCCACGAAGGCGGAGAGTTCCTCCGACTCGCGGATCACGCCGTGCAGGATGGCGTCCAGATGTTCGTGATCGGCCTTGTCGTAGCCCTGCGAACCGCGCAATTGCGCGTCGATCTCGCCGGAGGGCACCCCCGACAGCAGCCACTGATACAACCCCTGCGTGGCCAGTTCGCGGGAGCGGCGGCGCGCGCTCTTCATTGCTGTTCCTCTTCGTCTTCCTCGTCCTCGTCGTCGTCGCCGCCGTCGAGTTGTTCCAGCGCCACCGTCAGGTTCGCCATTTCCACTGCGACGCGCGCGGCGTCACGACCCTTTTCGGTCATGCGCGCGACGGCCTGTTCGTCGTTTTCCGTCGTGAGCACGGCGTTCGCGACCGGCACGCCGAAGTCCAGCGCGATGCGCGAGATGCCCGCGCCGCTTTCGTTCGACACGAGTTCGAAGTGGTACGTTTCGCCGCGCACGACCGCGCCGAGCGCGATCAGGGCGTCGAACTGGCCGCTTTCCGCGAGCTTTTGCAGCGCGAGCGGGATTTCCAGTGCGCCCGGCACCGTGACGAGCAGCACGTCTTCGCCCGTAACGCCGAGGCGTTCGAGTTCTTCGATGCAGGCGTCGGCGAGGCCGTTGCAGACCGGTTCATTGAAGCGCGACTGAACGATGCCGATGCGCAGTCCGTCGCCGTCCAGGTTCGGTTGGTATTGTCCGATTTCCATGTGGTATCCGTAGGTTCGATTGAGCGTGGTGACGCGTGAAGGGATGCGAGCCGCGCTTATGGCGCGGCGCGGTCGGCCGTTTCCGGCGGGCAGGGCGCTTCCGTGCTGCTGCCCGGCATAGGCACGAAGCCGGTGACTTCGAGACCGTAGCCCGACATGCTGCCGAGGCGGCGCGGCTTCGAAAGCACCTGCATGCGTCCCACGCCGAGTTCGCGCAGGATCTGCGCGCCGATGCCGTAGGTCTTGAAGTCCACCGGCCGGCGTGCGAGCGCCTCCGCGCGCTCTTTCTGGTCGAACGCCTTGAAGACGTCGACCAGATGTTCCTTGCTCTCGCCGCAGTTGAGCATGACGATCACGCCGAGATCGCGCTCGGCGATCTCGCGCATGGCGGCGTCGAGCGTCCACGAATGCGTGGACGAGCCCGTTTCCAGCAGATCGAGCATCGACAGCGGCTCGTGCACGCGCACCGGCGTGTCCGTGTCCGCCGTTGGCGTGCCGCGCACCAGCGCGATGTGCGGCGTGCCCGTGGGCTGATCGACATACATGACCGCGCGGAACGCGCCGTGGGCGGTCTGCATGGTGCGCTCGGCCACGCGCTCGACGATCGATTCGGTGCGGCTGCGATAGTGGATCAGGTCGGCGATGGTGCCGATCTTGATGCCGTGCTCCTGCGCGAACTCCATGAGGTCGGGCAGGCGCGCCATCGTGCCGTCGTCGTTGATCACTTCGCAGATGACCGAGGCGGGCGTGAGGCCCGCGAGCGCCGTGAAGTCGCAGCCCGCTTCCGTGTGGCCGGCGCGCACCAGCACGCCGCCCGGCTGGGCCATGATCGGGAACACGTGGCCCGGCTGCACGATGTGCTCGGCCCGCGCGTCGTGCGCGACGGCCGTGAGGATCGTGCGGGCGCGGTCGGCGGCCGAAATGCCCGTGGTGACGCCTTCCGCCGCCTCGATGCTGACCGTGAACGCCGTGCCGTACTGCGTGCCGTTGCGCTGGGTCATGAGCGGCAGGTTGAGCAGCTTGCAGCGCTCTTGCGTGAGCGTGAGGCAGATCAAACCGCGGCCGTACTTCGCCATGAAGTTGATGGCTTCGGGCGTGACGAATTCCGCTGCGATGACGAGGTCGCCCTCGTTCTCCCGGTCTTCTTCGTCGACGAGGATCACCATCTTGCCGGCTTTAAGCTCGGCAATGATCTCAAGGGTGGAGGAGAGCGTCATGGTGGGAATCTGGCTGGAAAGCGCACATTTTACGCCACGCGGGCGGGCGCGTCGCCCTGAACGGGGGCGATGCGGCGGGTTTTGGGGACCTGGAGCACCGCGCTGAGGCAGCGCTGGATGCGTTCAGGCGCGGACCGACGCCGATCAAGGCCTGGCGGAGCCTGGCCGAACGGCTAGCTGCCCCTCGCGTGGCGTCGTCGCCACAATAGTAACGTTTGACGTTATTAACGCGAGGCGTTACTATGACAATTGTTTCGTTTGCCTGCCGCGACACCGCGGCGCTCTTTGCGGGGCGCCGGATTCCGCGCTTTGTTGCGATCGAGGCGGCGGCCATGCGCAAGCTCCAGCAGGTGCACGCCGCGGTCACGCTGTCGTTTCTGCGCGTTCAGGGTCGTCGGCTGGAGCCTTCGAATGGCGATCTCGCGGGTTCATACAGTATCCGTATTAACGGGCAATGGCGTATCTGCTTCGATTTCGCGAACGGTGAGGCTTCGCAGGTCCGCATCATCGACTATCACTGAGGTGATTCTTATGACACGTGACGTCCCGCTCGCCACGCCCGGCGAGATCCTCGACGAAGACTGGCTCAAGCCGCTCGGCGTGAGCCAGTACGCGCTCGCCAAGGCGATCGGCGTGCCGCCGCGCCGCATCAATGAGATCGTGCTCGGCAAGCGCGCGATCACGGCCGACACGGCGGTGCGCCTCGCGGTCTACTTTGGCACCGACGCGCGCAGCTGGATGGAGCTTCAGGCGCATTACGACACCGAGCGCGCGCGCGAGGATCTGGCCGAGATCCTCGCGAACATCCAGCCGCACGCGCGCGCTGCTGCTGCCGCCGCCGCTGCTGCCGATACGTGAACCGCGTGAGCGGCGCGCCGCCGCTTAACGCAGCAGCACGTCGTCGGCGAGACCCTTCGTGAGTTCCAGCGCCTGACGCTCGAACAGCCGGCGGTACAGGCCGTTTTCGCGTCGCACCAGCGCGTCGTGCGTGCCTTCTTCCACGATGCGCCCGCGCTCCAGCACCAACAGCCGGTCGAGCGCGCGCACGGTCGACAGGCGGTGCGCCACGACCACGGTCGTGCGGCCCACCATCAGCCGTTCCATTGCCTGCTGGATCAGCACTTCGCTTTCGCTGTCGAGGCTCGAGGTCGCTTCGTCGAAGATCAGGATCGGCGCATTCGCGAGGAACGCGCGCGCGATCGCCACACGCTGACGCTCGCCGCCCGACAGCTTCACGCCGCGCTCGCCCACCAGCGTGTCGTAGCCCTGCCGCAGCGCCATGATGAAATCGTGCGCGCTTGCCTGCTGGGCCGCGTGGACGATCTCGGCGTGCGTCGCGCCGGGCCGCGCGTAGGCGATGTTCTCCGCGAGCGAGCGGTGGAACAGCACCGGCTCCTGCTGCACGATGGCGATCTGCGAGCGCAGCGAAGCCTGCTGCACGCGCGCGATGTCCTGTTCGTCGATCGTGATGCGGCCTTCGGAGACGTCGTAGAGCCGCTGGATCAGCTTGATCAGCGTGGTCTTGCCGGAGCCCGAATGACCGACGAGGCCCACGCGCTCGCCCGGCGCGATGCGCAGCGTCAGGTTCGAGTAGAGCGCGGCGTTCTGCGCGCCGTAGCGGAACGTCATGTTCTCGAAGCGGATGTCGCCACGGTCGATCACGATCGGCGGCGCGGCGGGCGCGTCCTCGATGCCGAGCGGTTCCGTGTCGAGCATCACGAGTTCTTCCATGTCGTTGACCGAGCGCTGCAGATTGCGCACATGCATGCCCACGTCGCGCAGATAGCCCTTGAGCAGGAAGAACAGCGTGAGCGCGAACGTGATGTCGCCGACGCTCGCGAGGCCGCGCGCCCAGAGCAGCAGCGCCGCGCCGAGAATGGCCGCCTGCATCGCCACCAGCAGCGCGCCTTGCACGCCGCCGTTGAAGGTGCCGCGCCGCCACGTGCGGCGCGTGCGGCTGTCCCACTTGGCGATCACGCGCGCGAGCCGCGACTCCTCGCGCGTTTCCGCGCCGAAGGCCTTGACGACGGCGTTGCAGGAAATCGCGTCGGCGAGCGCGCCGCCCATCTTCGTGTCCCACTGGTTCGCGAGCCGCGCGGACGGCGCGACGTAAAACAGCGAGAGCGACACGGTGATCGCCAGATAGATCGCCGAGCCGAGCCCCACGACGAGGCCCATCACGTGCCACTGGATCGCGAGCAGGGCGGTCGAGCCGACCAGCATCACGAGCGACGGAAACAGCGCGACGAGCAGCGTGTCGTTGAGCAGGTCGAGCGCCCACATGCCGCGCGTGATCTTGCGCACGGTCGAGCCCGCGAAGCTGTTCGCGTGCCAGTCGGTCGAGAAGCGCTGCACGCGGTGAAACGCGTGCGTGGCGACGCCGCTCATCATCTTCAGCGTGAGCACGATGATGTTCTGGAACGCGGCCTGGCGCATCAGCGTGCCGCCGAGTCCGAGCGCCGTGAGCGCGCAGAACGCGATCACGGCTGCGTGCCATGCGGCGCCGTTGCTGCCCGCGGCGTCGTGCGCGAGCGCGTCGACGAGCTGGCCGGCGTAGTGCGGCGTGAACACGTCGGCGAGCGCGCCGAGCAGCGCGGTCAGCGCGACGGCGCTCACGCGCAGCGGCTGGCGCGTCCAGTGCCGGTAGGTAAAGCCGAGCACGTGGCGGAACGTTTGTCCGCCGGTCACTTTTTGTTTGTCTTGGTCAGCCATGGGATGGCGCTTCGGGCCTTAGGGCGCGAAGACTTCTTCGTGAATGCGAAAAAAGGCGGCGCAAAGCAGCAAAATCGCGAAACGCAGCGAAGATCCGCGGATTACGCGGCGAAAAACAGATCGCGCGCCGGCTCGAAAGCCGAACGCAAGCAGGCTGGATCGCGGAAAAAACGGCGCGGCAAAATCGGGCCGCGCGGATTGCGCCGGACTACGGCAGTGCGGGAAGCAGGAGGTGCGCGCGAGGCGCCATCACCCGAACTCGCAGCATCTCGGCAGTGGTTTCAATCGTTGCCATCTTTGCCTCCTTGTTCGAAGTCGGGTGAGAAAACCGCAACGCGCCGGACGGCGCGTGTGCGAGTAAGGTATGAAGTTTATCAGCGCTACTGAATTTCTGCTGGCCCATTCGCGCCAACATTCGCGCGCCAGAGTGGTGCGCGAATGGGCCGAAGACGATGCCGCTGACTACGTCGATACGCTCAAACCGAAGGCTTGGCCGACACGCCCGCCGACAGCATGCGCTCCACATAACGCGCGATCAGATCGATTTCCAGATTCACCTTCGTGCCCGCCGCGAGATGCTTGAGCGTGGTGACTTCCACGGTGTGGGGAATCAGGTTGATCGAGAACTCGCAGCCGTCCGCGCGATCGTCGACCGAATTCACGGTCAGGCTCACGCCGTTCACGGTGACCGAGCCCTTGTACGCCAAATAGCGGCCGATCTCGACGGGCGCGAGAATGCGCAGCTCGTGCGACTCGCCCACGGGCGCGAAGCGCGTGACCGTGCCGAGGCCGTCCACGTGGCCCGAGACGATATGGCCGCCGAGCCGGTCGTGCGCGCGCAGCGCCTTTTCCAGATTCACTTCGCCCGTGTCGGCGAGACCGACGGTGCGGTTCAGGCTCTCGCGCGACACGTCGACGTCGAACGTGGTCGCCGATTTATCGATGACGGTCATGCACGCGCCCTGGATGGCGATGCTGTCGCCGAGCTGCACGTCGTCGAGGCCGAGGCCGCCCGCGTTGACGCTCAGGCGCACGCCCGCGTCGGCGTCGCCGCCGAGCGGCTTGATCGATTCGATGCGGCCCACGGCCGCGACGATTCCGGTAAACATCTGGCTGTCCTCTAGCTGTTCGTTCAGGGTGTTCGGGAGAATCATGATGCGTCGTCCTCTTGCGCGTCGTGCCCATCGTGTTCTTCGTGGGCTTCGCGCTGCACGACGCGCGCGAGCACGCGCAGGTCGTCGCCGACGCGATCGACGCTATGGAACGCGAGACGCGTGCGCGCGTCGAGCGAATCGGGCGCGGCCAGATCGGCCATGCCGAGCGACTGCGTGCCGAGCAGCGAGGGCGCGAGATAGACGAGCAGTTCGTCGACGCAGCCTTCGCGCAGCAGCGAGCCGTTGAGCTTGTAGCCCGCTTCCACGTGCAATTCGTTGACGCCGCGCGCCGCGAGTTCGGTGAGCATCGCGGGCAGGTCGACCTTGCCGTGCTCGTTGCCGAGCGCGACGATTTCCGCGCCGCGCGCGCGCAGCGCTTCGGCGCGTTCTTCGGTGCTCGCGTCGAGCTTCGAGCAGAACACGAGCGTGGGCGCGCCCACGAAGATCTGCGAGAGCGGCGAGGCGTCGAGGCGGCTGTCGATCAGCACGCGTTTGGGCTGGCGCGGCGTGTCGATCGCGCGCACGGTCATGCGCGGATCGTCTTCCTTCACGGTGCCGATGCCCGTGAGGATGGCCGAGGCGCGCGCGCGCCAGGCGTGGCCGTCGGCGCGCGCGGCTTCGCCCGTGATCCACTGGCTTTCGCCCGAGGGCAGGCCGGTGCGGCCGTCGAGCGTGGCCGCCACTTTCATGCGCACCCACGGACGCTTGCGCGTCATGCGCGAGACGAAACCGATGTTCAGTTCGCGTGCCTCTTTGGCGAGCAGGCCGCAGCGCACGTCGATGCCCGCGTCGCGCAGGATCGAGAGACCGCGCCCGGACACGAGCGGATTCGGATCTTCCATCGCCGCGATCACGCGTGCGACTTTCGCTTCGATCAGCGCGTTCGCGCACGGCGGCGTGCGGCCGAAATGGCTGCACGGTTCGAGCGTGACGTAAGCGGTCGCGCCGCGCAGGTCGTGGCCGCGCGTGCGCGCGTCTTTCATCGCCTGGATTTCGGCGTGATCGAAACCGGCGGGCTGGGTGAATCCTTCGCCGATCACCGCGCCGTCCTTGACCAGCACGCAGCCGACGCGCGGATTCGGATCGGTGGTGTAAAGGCCGCGCGTCGCGAGGGCGAGCGCGCGTTCCATGTGGACGAAATCGGCTTGCGAGAACATCGTCGTGCTTTCTCCGCGGCGGCGGTCGGGTAGGGTGGACGGGGCGTGCGCCCCGTCGTCGGCTGAGGGTTCGGCGGCTTTCGCGCGGACCTTACTTCGCTGCGTTTTCGGCGGCGAAGGCGCGGCGCGCGGCGGCGATCGTCTCGTCGAGGATCGCGTCGTCGTGCACGCTCGACACGAAGCCCGCTTCGTACGCCGAGGGCGCGAAGTACACGCCCGCGTCCAGCATCTGATGGAAGAAGCGGTTGAAGCGCGCGACGTCGCTTTTCGTGACTTCGGCGAAGCTGCCCGGCACCTTGTCGGCGAAATAGAGGCCGAACATGGCGCCCACCGAATCGGCGACGAACGGCACGTTCGCTTCGCGCGCGGCCTGCGAGAGACCTTGCGCGAGACGCGCGGTCTTCGCGCTCAGGTCTTCGTAGAAGCCGGGCGCCTGGATCAGTTGCAGCGTCTTGAGGCCCGCCGCGACGGCGATCGGGTTGCCCGAGAGCGTGCCCGCCTGATAGACGGTGCCGTTGGGCGCGAGGTGGTCCATGATTTCGCGACGGCCGCCGAACGCCGCCGCCGGCATGCCGCCGCCGATCACCTTGCCCAGACACACGAGGTCGGCTTCCACGCCGTAGAGCGCTTGAGCACCGCGCAGGCCGACGCGGAAACCGCACATCACTTCGTCGAAAATCAGCACGCTGCCGTGCTTGGCCGTCAGGGCGCGCAGCGTGTGGATGAACTCGGGCGTGGCCTTCACGAGGTTCATGTTGCCCGCGACCGGCTCGATGATCACGGCGGCGATCTCGTCGCCGAACGCCTTGAACGCTTCTTCGAGCGCTGCGACGTTGTTGTATTCGAGCACGGTGGTGTGCTTCGCGGTATCGACCGGCACGCCCGCGGACGTGGGGTTGCCGAACGTCAGCAGGCCCGAGCCGGCCTTCACGAGCAGGCTGTCGGCGTGGCCGTGGTAGCAGCCTTCGAACTTGACGATGCGGTCGCGCTTCGTGAAGCCGCGCGCGAGACGCAGCGCGCTCATGGTCGCTTCCGTGCCGCTCGACACCATGCGCACCTGTTCCATCGACGGCACGATCTTGCAGATTTCCTCGGCGATCTCGATCTCGGCTTCGGTCGGCGCGCCGAACGAGAAGCCGTTGGCGAGCACGCGCTGCACGGCCTCGAGCACTTCGGGATGCACGTGGCCGACGATCATCGGGCCCCACGAGCCGATGTAGTCGATGTAGCGCTTGCCTTCGGCGTCCCAGAAGTACGCGCCTTGTGCGCGCTCGACGAAGCGCGGCGTGCCGCCGACCGAGCGGAACGCGCGCACGGGCGAGTTCACGCCGCCCGGAATGGTGCGCTGGGCGCGTTCGAAGAGAGCCTGGTTCGTGGTGTTGGACATGGGTGCTGGACCTGCGAGAGTGGTGGAGCGCGCAAACGCGCGGCCGGGTGGTCTCGCGCGTCGTCGACGGGCCCATGCGGCGTCGCGGGCGTGGCATGCGTCACGCGCGGCGCGGGCGATGGGGCGGTTCTCCCGAAATTGTACCGGAGTCGCGCCGATCGGGCCGGGGGCCGGAACCGGTGCCGAAGCGGTGCAGAAGCGGTGCAGAAGCGGCGCGGGCGGGCGCGGCGGCGTGTCAGCGCGGCGGCGGGCGGCGCGGTGCGGTGCGCGTTTTGGCGCCTTGCGTCGCGCTTTTGCGCGCGGGGGCGGGGGCTTCGGTTTGCGCCGGTGGAGTCAGACGCGGGCGGACCTGGGGCGAGCGGGTTTGCGTCAATTCGGCGCGGTCTGTGTGGGTTTTCGCGCGGGTTTTCGTCTTGTCGTTTGCGCTGTCCTTCGTTGCCACGGCCGCCGCCGCGCGTGCCGTTTCGTAGGCGTGCATCGCCGCGATGGCGGCTGTCGGCATCGGCCGCTTGCCCGTCAGTTCGGCCCAGCGCTTTTCGAGCGGACCCTCGGCGACCGGCTTGATGACCGTGCCCGAGCTTTGCGCGTCCCACGTCTGCACGGAGAACGGATGCACGCGCAGCGCGTCGCGCGCGATCGCCACCTGCTCGTGCGCATCGACGAGCCAGTCGTAGACGAAATCGATGCACAGCCGGTAGCCGCGCTTGTAGGCCGGATCGGGCACCTCGTAGGGCGCGCGGGTCACGTAGCCCGAGCCGAACAGGCCGCGCGGCTCGCTCGCGACGCGGTGCAGGAACACGCGGTCGCCGGGCAGGATGCCGCGAGCGAAGCCGCAGCCCCACGTGTCGGCGACGGCCTCGCCCGCCTGCACGCGGCGCGCGAAGTCGGGCAGTTCGGGCCAGGGCCACTTCTTGGGGCTCCAGATCAGCAGAAAGGCGGTCATAGACGGCGGAAAGAAAGGGACGCAATGTGGCTGAGCGGGCGGACGGCGGGGCGACGGTCGATGCTGCCGCAACGACAGGCGCACTCTCCAGCAGCGCTGCCAAGCGCGCAGCTTAGCGCAAGCGCGTGCGCCGCGCGGCCCAGGCGCAGCGAAGCGGATTGAACTGGATCGAACCGGACCGGGCGCGAAATGAACACGAAAGGCGCGGAAAGGGCCGCGAATGGCTGCTCGGTTACAATGCTTCGGCTCCGTCGCCGTTTTATTCGTCCGTTTTTTGCGTCGATTTCGCGTCGTTTCGCGCCGCTTCATGCAGCACGAATGCCGCGCCGATGCAGGACCTTGGCGGCCCATGACACCGAGACCGCGCCCACGCGCGCGGTCCGTTCCAGCCGGATCCCATGTCCCATTCCACGCGAAGCCGGCCCGATGGCCGGTTGATCCTGTTGCTCGGCGCGCTCGCCGCCTGCGGCCCGCTCGCCACCGATATGTACCTGCCGAGCCTGCCCGCCATCGCGCAGTCGTTCGGCGTCACGGCGTCCGCCGCCGCCGCCACGCTCACGAGCTTCATGGCCGGTTTCTCGATCGGCATGCTGCTGTACGGCCCGGTCTCCGACGCCTATGGCCGTCGTCCGGTGCTGCTCGGCGGCATCGCGCTTTTCACGCTCGCGAGCGTCGCGTGCTGGCTCTCGTTCTCGATCGGCTCGCTGACCATCGTGCGTTTCCTGCAGGCGCTCGGCGCGGGCGCGGCCTCGGTGCTCGCGCGGGCGATCGCGCGCGACGCCCACGCGCCCTCGGACGCCGCCAAGGTGTTGTCGATGGTCGCCATCGTCACCTCGGTCGGGCCGCTGCTCGCGCCGCTCATCGGCGGACAGTTGCTGTTGATCGGCGGCTGGCGCGTGGTGTTCGTCGCGCTGACGCTGTTCGGCGTGGTCTGCGCGGTGGCCGCGTGGCTGCGCGTGCCCGAAACCTGGCCGGCCGAGAAGCGCGAGAGCGCCGCCGTGCTGCGCTCGTTCGCGGCGTACGGACGCCTGCTGCGCGATCCGCTCGTCTGGGGCCATATGTTGTGCGGCGGCATGGCGTTCGCGTCGATGTTCACCTATATCTCGGCGACGCCGTTCGTCTATATCGAGTACTTCCACGTTTCGCCGCAGCACTACGGCCTGTTCTTCGGCATGAACGTGTTCGGCATCATGCTCGGCAACTTCCTCAACACGCGGTTCATCGGCCGTCTGGGCACGCTGCGCATGGTGTCGATCGCGTCGATGGTGAGCGTCGTCGCGTCGTTCTTCGTCGCGCTGATGTGCGTGACGGGGTGGGGCGGTTTGTGGTCGATCGTGACCGGCCTGTTCTTCGTGGTCAGCGTGGTCGGGCTGCTCGGCGCGAATTGCGCGACCGATCTGATGTACCGCTATCCGCAGAACGCGGGCGCGGCGGCCGCCGTGTTCGGCGCGGCGCAGCTCGGGCTCGGCGCGCTCGCGAGCGCGGTGGTCGGCTGGTTCCCGGGCGTGTCGCCGTTCGGCATGGGCTGCACGATCGGCGTCTGCGGCGCGCTGACCTGGGTCGGGCGGCACCTCGTCGTGAAGTGGCACGCGCATCCGGCGCCGGGTTGATCGCGTCGCGGGGCTGTGCGGTGCGGTTCAATCGCAACTAACAGCCCCGGCGTGTGCGCAGCGGCCACGCGCGAGAGAGAGCAGGGTGGCCGTGAGGGCGAAAAGCCGGAACGTGTGAATGTGTGAAAGCGTGAAAGCCGGAAAACGAAAAAGGCCGGAAAGCAAAACGGGACGTCCATAGACGTCCCGTTTTGCTTTTGCGCGACCGCCACGCGGGCATCACCGCGCGGAGTGATTCGCGCGGCTCGCGCCACGCGAACCGCGCAACTTACTCCCGCGGCGTCGGCGACGCGCCGTGGCTCAGCCAGTCGAGCACCGCCGACGCATCGTCGTCCGCGTGTTCGCGCGCCTGCGCCACCGCGTTGCTGACGTCGTTATCGGGCGAGGCACGGCGAATCGCCACGCCCACCGCGAGCACGTCGATCATCAGCAGATGCAGGATGCGCGAGATCATCGAAAGCTGCGACTCGCGCATCTCGATGTGATCGGTTTCGAGCGCCACGGTCGCGCGCTTGGCGAGCGGCGTGTTGCTCGAGGTGATCGCGATCACTTTCGCGCCGGCCTGCATCGCCACGTCGAGCACGCGCAGCAGCTCGGGCGCGCGGCCCGACTTCGACACGGCCACGATCACGTCGCCCTTGCCGAGCAGCGCCGCCGACGCCGCCTGCATGTACAGGTCGCCATAGGCGATGGTCGGAATGCCGAAGCGGAAGAACTTGTAGTGCGCGTCCTGCGCGACGATGTGCGAGTTGCCGAGCCCGTAGAACTCGATGCGGCGCGCGCTGTTGAGCAGCGAAATCGCCTGCTCGACGTGCTCGAAGTTCAGATGCTCGCGCAGTTGCAGGATGGCCGACACGGTGTTGTCGAGCACCTTCGCGCCGAAGTCCGTCGCCGTATCGCCGAGATGCACCTGGCTGTGGCTGACCGGAATCGTGCCGGTCAGACCGGTCGCGAGCTTGAGCTTGAAATCGGACAGACCCTGGCAGCCCAGCGAGCGGCAGAAGCGGATCACGGTCGGCTGGCTCACGTCGGCCTTGCGCGCGATATCGACGATCGGATCGTTGATGATCGAGCGCGGATGGTTCAACGCGAGATCGGCCACGCGGCGCTCGGCCGGCGTGAGCGCGTCGCGCATCTGGCGGATGCGCTCGAACACGGCCGACGAGCCGCCGCCCGCGCGGTTCGACAACTGCTCGGCGAGGATCGCGGAGACGCCCAGAAACGCCGGATATTCCGCCGTGATGACGTAAGTCGGCACGTTGGAGAGATAGACGTCGAAGCGGCCCTTGGCCTCGAAACGCTGGCGGAACGAGGAGTTCATGAACAGATCGCCCAGACGTCCCACCACGCCGCCGCCGATGTAAATGCCGCCCAGCGCGCCGAGCGTCACGGCGATATTGCCCGCGAAGCTGCCGAGAATGCCGCAGAAGCATTCGACGGTTTCGAGCGCGAGGGCTTCGCCGTCATGGGCGCGTTTCACGACTTCGGCCGGGTTGACGTCCGCGGCCACTTTCTTCTTGTCGCGGGCGGCGAGCGCGCGATAGATCAGCTCGACGCCCGGACCCGCGCACACGCGTTCGAACGACACATGCGGCCACTTGGTGCGCGCGTACTGGAGCACGATGTCCTCGCGCTCGTCCTGCGGCGAAAAGCTCGCGTGGCCGCCTTCGCTGCCGAGCGCGATCCAGCGGTCGTCGGCGGGAATCAGGCCCGAGACGCCGAGGCCCGTGCCCGGACCGAGCAGGCCGATCACGCTGTTCTGACGGCGCTGGCCGCCGCCGACCTGGACGCGCTGCGCGTCGGTCAGGCCCGGCAGCGCCATCGCGAGCGCGGTGAAGTCGTTGACGACCAGCAGCGTGTCGAAGCCGAGCGCGCGGCGCGTGGCTTCGATCGAGAAGGTCCAGTCGTGATTGGTCATGCGGACCTGGTCGCCGTCGACCGGATTTGCGATGGCGATCGCCGCATGATTGACGCGGCCGATCTTCGTGTCCTTCAGATACTGCTGGATCACCTCGGCGACGCCCGGATACTGCGCGCACGGATAGACGCGCACCTGGCCGATATCGCCCGGTGCGGTTTCCAGCGCGAAGCGCGCGTTGGTTCCGCCGATATCGGCGAGCAGCCGCGCTCCATCGGCGTGCTGGCCCGCGCCAGGGGCGGATTTGTTAGGCGCACCAGTAGACATCGAGTCTCACTCCCTTGTCGTTCGCCAGTTTCGAAATGGCGTTTTTCTGTTCTGTCGCGGCTGCTTGCTGCAGCACGTCGAGTTTGCGCTGTCCCGCGATCAGCAGGAACAGGCGGTCCACCTGGCGCAGCGCCTGCATCGACCACGAGACGCGCGCGTGCGGCGCGGCCTGCGGATGCACGGCGACGAACGGGCGCGGCGTGGTGATGGCTTCGTGCCACTCGGGCGCGTCGGCGAAGATCGAGGCCGTGTGGCCGTCCTCGCCCATGCCGAGCACGGCGACGTTGGGCAGCAGGCGTTGCGGATCGGCGTTGAGCGCGGCCACGTGCGCGTCGAGATCCTGCGCGACGTCGACGAGCGGCAGGAAGCGCGCGCTGGCCGCTTCGTTCTTCAGCAGCGTTTCGTGCGCGAGGCGCGCGTTGCTGGCCGAATCGCTTTCCGGCACCCAGCGGTCGTCGACGAGCGTGACGTCGATGTGCGACCAGTCGAAGCGATGCGTCGACAGGGTTTCAAGAAACGGACGCGGGCTCGTGCCGCCCGAGACAGCCAGCGTTGCACGCCGCGCACCGGTGCCGGGCGCGGCTTGCAGAGCGGTGAGCGACGCATGTAGCGCATCGCCCACGGCTCGCGCCAGCGCGTCGGATTGGACGCGCGGGTCGTCGAATACGTGAAGCTCGATCACTTCTCCTCCAGGCTGCTTTTTTGTAGGTCTGCGGGGTGTTTCATCTGTGCGTTCCTGCCTGCGCGCGGCCCGGCAAGGCCGCGCCGCGCGCGTCGATTCTCTTGCCTCAATTCACTCGCCTCAATTCTCTTCCTCGAGCCAGCAGGTGCCGTGCTGCGCCAGCATCGCGCTCGCCGCCGCCGGGCCCCACGTGCCCGCTGCGTACGGCTTGGGCGCGCGCGTGGCCGCGGTCCACTCGTTGAGGATCGGCTCGACCCACTTCCATGCGGCTTCCTGCTCGTCGCGGCGCACGAACAGCGCAAGGCGTCCGTTGATGACGTCGAGCAGCAGACGCTGATACGCCTCCATCTGGCCTTCGCGGAAGAACTGGTCGAACGCGAGATCCAGATGCACGCTCGCGAGATTCATGCCTTCGCCGGGCTGCTTGGCGAGGCAATACAGACGAATCGTTTCGTTCGGCTGCAGGCGGATCACGAGGCGGTTCGAACCGGGGCGCAGCGCCGTGGGACCGAGCGCCGAATGCGGCACCGGGCGGAAATTCACGACGATCTCCGCGACGCGGTCGGCCAGACGCTTGCCGGTGCGCAGGAAGAAGGGCACGCCGGCCCAGCGCCAGTTTTCGATCTCGACCTTGAGCGCCACGAAGGTTTCGGTGTGGCTGTCGGGCTTCACGCCTTTTTCGGTCGCATAGGCCGGCACCGGCGTGCCGCGGATCACACCCGCGTGATATTGGCCGCGCACGGCCATCTTCTGAATCTCGTTCGGATCGATGGGCTTGAGCGCGCGCAAGACGCGCAGCTTTTCATCGCGCACCGAATCGGAATCCATCGAGTGCGGCGGCTCCATCGCGACGATCGAGAGCAGCTGCAGCAAATGGTTCTGCACCATATCGCGCAGCGCGCCGGTGTTGTCGTAGAAGTCGCCGCGCGCTTCCACGCCCAGCTCCTCGGCGATGGTGATCTGGATGCTCTCGACCCATTCGCGGCGCCACAGCGGCTCAAACAGCGCGTTGCCGAAACGCAGCGCGAGCAGGTTCTGCACGGGCTCTTTGCCGAGGTAGTGGTCGATACGGTAGATCTGTTCTTCCGCGAAGATTTCGCCGACTGCGTCGTTGATCGCATTCGACGACTTGAGGTCGTAGCCGAGCGGCTTTTCCAGCACGATGCGCGAGTTTTCGTTCAGGCCGACGGCGGCGAGCGCGCGGCAGATCGGCACGAACAGCGACGGACCCGTGGCCAGATAGAACACGCGGATGCCGGGCAGCGCGGCGATGCCGTCGCGCAGATGCGTGAAGTCTTCGGCGCGCGAAAGGTCGAGCTTCACATAGGCGATGCGTTCGAGAAAGCTCGCCCACGCGGCTTCGTCCAGACCGTTCTTCGAGACGTGCGGCTTGACGTGTTCCTCGACCCACTGAAGGTAGTGGGCGCGGTCGTCCTCATGACGCGCGACGCCCACGATCTTGCCCGACTCCGCGAGCATGCCCGAGCGGTGCGCCTCGAACAGCGCAGGCAGGATCTTGCGCATCGCCAGGTCGCCGGTGGCGCCAAAGAGCACGAACGTAAAACCCGAATCGGTAGGGAATTGCATAGTCTCCGTCACAGTCCTGAGGGGGCCGCGGAACAAGGGTGAAGCGTGCGCCGGCGCAATGCCGGGCGGGCTCCGTCGGGCGGCCGTAGTCCGATAAAATTTTTTTTGACACTGAATTGTAGTTTAACTACAATCCAAATCAAGAGGTAACGTTCATTCGATGAAAAAAGTGCTGGGAAGCGCGGCGCAGTGCGGGTTTGCGGCGTGTGTGCGGAGGTTTTGCACAGCAGTTTTTCGCGGGCGGACGGAACGTCCCTCATGTTAACGGACAATGGATTCGTCCATGTACGAGCCGGGCGCGGCAACAGACGCCTGGCGGTGGGATGTTCGGCCGCGTGACGCGTGCGGCGCCTCGACTGGCTGCGCACGTCGACCATGCGAACGCGGCCGGTGAAAATCAAAAGAGGAGACAGTCTTTGCATTCCGAACCACTCATCTCTTGAGCGTCCAGCGGCCGGACACCGGCCCGCGGCCCGCGCGCATCTAAAGACAATACGCGCGCGCGGTACTCCGGCGCCCGTCCGTCCCGTGTTTTGCCTGTTTTAAGCCTGTTTGAACCACACGCACCCTGGCGACATCAGGGGCCAACCGTTTTTTGTTCAGGTGTCTGGAGGAGATAAGCAATGAAATTCCGAGCGATCATGGGCGCCCTGTGCGCAGCAGGTCTGATGGGCGGCGTCGCCACGGCGCAAGCTGCCGAGTCGATCGAAGTGCTGCACTGGTGGACGTCGGGCGGCGAGTCGAAGGCCGTCGGCGTGCTCAAGGACGACATGCAGAAGCAGGGCTATACCTGGAAGGACTTCGCCGTTGCAGGCGGCGCGGGTGCTGCAGCCATGACGGCACTCAAGACCCAGGTGATTTCGGGCAATGCGCCGAGCGCGGCCCAGATCAAGGGCCCGCTGATCCAGGAATGGGCGGAGCAGGGCGTGCTCGCCCCGATCGACTCGGTCGCGGGTGACTGGAAGGCCAACCTGCCGCCGCAGATCGACAAGATCATGCACGCGGACGGCCACTACGTCGCCGCGCCGTTCTCGGTGCACCGCGTGAACTGGGTGTGGATCAACAAGGCTGCGCTCGACAAGGTCGGCGCCAAGGTCCCGACGACCTGGCCGGAATTCTTCGCCGTCGCCGACAAGCTGAAGGCAGCGGGCATCCAGCCGGTCGCAGCCGGCGGCCAGCCGTGGCAAGACCTGACGCTGTGGGAAGACGTGGTCCTCTCGCAGGGCGCGGACTTCTACAAGAAGGCGATCGTCGATCTGGACCAGAAGACGCTGACGTCGGCGCAGATGGTCGGCGTGTTCGACACGGTCCGCAAGATCGAGTCGTACATGGATAACGGCCGCACGGGCCGCGACTGGAACCTGGCCACGGCCATGGTCATCAACGGCAAGGCCGGCATGCAGTTCATGGGCGACTGGGCCAAGGGCGAGTTCGCGAACGCGAACAAGAAGCCGGGCACGGATTACGTCTGCGCGCCGGTGCCGGGCACGTCGAAGGCCTACACTTTTAACGTCGACTCGTTCGTGTTCTTCCAGCAGAAGGGCCAGAAGGCGGCAACGCCGGGCCAGCTCGCGCTCGCGAAGACCATCATGAGCCCGGCGTTCCAGGAGCAGTTCAGCCTGTACAAGGGTTCGATTCCGGTCCGTCTGGGTGTGGACATGAGCAAGTTCGACGAGTGCGGCAAGCAGTCGTACGCGGATGAGCAGACGGCCATCAAGGCCGGCGGCTACGTGCCGTCGCTCGCACACGGCATGGCGCAAGCCGACGCAACGGCCGGCGCGATCACCGACGTCGTCACGAAGTTCATGAACTCGAACCAGGATTCGAAGAGCGCGGTGGAAGCGCTCGCGAAGGCTGCGAAGACGAAGTAAAGCCGCACGACAGCAGTCGTTTGCTGTCTTGAAGCAAGCAGGGTGTGCCCGCGCGGCACACCCTGGACATGACGGTTCAGCCCGAACCCCATCATTCGTGTGAAAGCCCGCGCGCTTTTGCACCGTACCAGGAGTTGCGCAGTGACTGCTTCTCTTAGCGGCAACGGCAAGGCGGCCACGCCTGCCACCCGCCGCGCGTCGCCGATGGCGGCGCTCGCCGACCGCTGGATCCCGAAGCTGGTGCTTTCGCCCAGCGTCCTGATCAGCATTGTTTTCGTCTACGGTTTCATTCTGATTACCGGCTATCTGTCGCTGTCGAATTCGCGACTGATGCCGCGCTACGACTTCGTGGGTCTGGACCGTTACCGCGAGCTGTTTGCCAATGACGTCTGGTGGACGTCGGCGCAGAATCTCGGCTGGTTCGGCATCCCGTTCATCGCCGTCTGCGTCGCGCTTGGCCTGTTCCTCGCCATCCTGCTCGACCAGCAGATCCGCCAGGAAGGCGCGCTGCGCGCAGTGTTCCTCTATCCGATGGCGCTTTCGTACATCGTGACGGGCACGGCATGGCAGTGGATCTTCAACCCCGACATGGGTCTGCAGCAGGTGCTGCACCAGTGGGGCTGGACGAGCTTCCAGCTCGACTGGCTCAACGACCCGGACAAGGCCATCTTCTGTATCGTCGTGGCCGCGGTCTGGCAATCGACGGGCTTTTGCATGGCGCTGTTCCTCGCGGGCCTGCGCGGTGTCGACAGCGAGATCTTCAAGGCTGCCCAGGTGGATGGCGCGACGCTGCCCACGATCTACCGCAAGATCGTGATTCCGAGCATGCGTCCGGTGTTCTTCTCGGTGCTGCTGATCCTGTGCCACATCACGATCAAGACGTTCGACCTCGTCGTCGCGCTGACCGCGGGTGGTCCGGGCACGTCGTCGTCGCTGCCGGCCATCTTCATGTACACGTTTTCGTTCAACCGCGGGCAACTCGGCGTGGGCGCAGCCTCGTCGATGATGATGCTCGCCACCGTCGTGGCCGTGCTCGTGCCGCTGATGTATCTGGAATCGAGGAGCACGCGCAATGCAGCCTAAGATGAAGCTGAGCCGTGTGTTCGTGTACGCGGCGCTGATCCTGTTCGCGTTGTACTTCCTGTTCCCGCTGTACGTGATGCTGTCGACGTCGTTCAAGTCGCTCGACCAGATCCACTCGGGCAACATGCTGACGCTGCCGACGAGCCCGACCTTCGCGCCGTGGATCAAGGCGTGGAGCGAGGCCTGCACGGGCGTGCGCTGCGACGGCATGCAGCCGTTCTTCATGAACTCCGTGAAGATGGTGATTCCGGCCGTGCTGATCTCGTCGATCATCGGTGCGTTCAACGGCTACGTGCTCACGCACTGGCGCTTCCGCGGCGCCGACGCGCTGTTCACCATGCTGCTGGTCGGCTGCTTCATTCCGTTCCAGGCGATCCTGCTGCCGATGGCGCGTCTCGAAGGCTTCTTCGGCCTCTCGAACACGATCGGCGGGCTGGTGCTGGTGCACGTCGTGTACGGCATCGCGTTCACCACGATGTTCTTCCGCAACTTCTACGTGAGCGTGCCGGCCGAACTCGTGAAGGCCGCGCGCATCGACGGCGCCGGGTTCTTCATGATCTTCTCGCGCATCATGATGCCGCTGTCGCTGCCGATCTTCATGGTGTGCCTGATCTGGCAATTCACGCAGATCTGGAACGACTTCCTGTTCGGTATCGTGTTCTCGGGCGTCGATTCGATGCCGATCACGGTGGCGCTGAACAATCTCGTGAACACCTCCACGGGCGTGAAGGAATACAACGTCGACATGGCCGGCGCGATCATCGCCGCGCTGCCCACGCTGCTCGTCTACGTGATCGCCGGCCGCTACTTCGTGCGCGGTCTCACGGCGGGCGCGGTGAAGGGTTAAACCTGTCGGTCGGGGCGGGCGAGAGCGCCGGCCCCGGTCTCATGCGCGATAGCGCGCAGTGATCAAAAGGATTCATAGCATGGCAAGCCTTTCCATTCGCGACGTCTACAAGACCTACCCGAACGGGGTGCCCGTCCTCAAGGGCGTCAATATCGATATCGAAGACGGCCAGTTCCTGATTCTGGTCGGCGGCTCGGGCTGCGGGAAATCGACGCTGCTCAACATGATCGCGGGTCTCGAAACCGTGACCAAGGGCGAGATCTGCATGGACGGCAAGGTCGTCAACGATCTTTCGCCGAAGGATCGCGACATTGCGATGGTGTTCCAGTCGTACGCGCTCTATCCGTCGATGACGGTGCGCGAGAACATCTCGTTCGGCCTGAACATCCGCAAGGTGCCGAAGGCCGAGCAGACGCAGATCGTCGACCGCGTGTCGAACATGCTGCAGATTCAGCATCTGCTCGACCGCAAGCCGGGCCAGCTCTCGGGCGGCCAGCGTCAGCGCGTGGCAATGGGCCGTGCACTGGCGCGCGATCCGATCATGTTCCTGTTCGACGAGCCGCTGTCGAACCTCGACGCGAAGCTGCGTATCGAGATGCGTTCGGAAATCAAGCTGCTGCATCAGCGCGTGGGCAAGACGATCGTCTACGTGACGCACGACCAGATCGAAGCGATGACGCTCGGCGACCGCATCGCCGTGATGAAGGACGGCATCGTTCAGCAGTTCGGCGCGCCGCAGGATATCTACGACTCGCCCTCGAACCTGTTCGTGGCAGGCTTCATTGGCGCGCCGCCGATGAACTTCATCAACGGCAAGCTGGTGGAGCAGGGCTCGGGCGTGGGCCTCGAACTCGACACGGGCGTGGCGCGCAATGTGCTGAACCTGCCGTTCGAAGCGAACAAGCTGCGCAGCTACATTGGTCAGGAAGTGGTGCTGGGTCTGCGCCCGGAGCGCATTACCGACGCGCGCAGCTCGCACGACGGCCACGGCCACGAACTGCAACGCCACACCGTGAAGGTGGACGTGATCGAGCCGACCGGCCCGGATACGCTGGTGTTCGCGCAAGTGAACGGCAAGCGCGTGGTGAGCCGCGTGCACCCGGGCGCGAATCCGCAGCCGCTCAACAACATGGACCTGCTGTTCGACGTGTCGAAGGCGGTGCTGTTCGATCCGAAGACGGAGGAGCGCATCGCTTAAGCGGTGCTGCTGCGAAGGCGCTGCTGCCAGCTGATGCAGTTGCGCCGATGCAAAGCCTCACGCGTGGCATGCGCGTGGGGCTTTTTTATTTGTATTCCCCGCTTTCCGTGATTGCCGGATTGAAGACCGCGCGGACTAGCTGGTCACGACAAACGGCCGCTCGACGATTTCGTGGAACGTGCTTGGCAGCGCAGCACTCAGGCGTGCCGTGTAGGCGCGATGGCTCTGCGCGATTTGCCGAAGCTTGACGCCCGTGGCCTTCGAAAGCGTGTAGGCGCCTTCGAGTTCGTCGAGCTGCGCGAGCAGGATCTTGAGTTCGGCGCTGGCTGGCGAATCGGCGCTGGACAGCGTGCGCTTGAGACGCGCGCGCAGCGCGATGGCCTTGTCGAAGTCGGCGATGCGCCCCATGACGCGCGCGAACAGCCAGATGGCGGCCATCAACGTGTCGAAGGCGCCAAACTCTCTCAGGTATCCCAGGAAAATGTCGGTCATGCGGCTCTCGCTTTCCATTCGTTCAGCACTACGCCTGCGCCATAGTAGGCGATGGCCCACCAGAATGGATGGTAGGGAATGACATCTTTTACCGATTCGCTCAAGGAAGCTAAAACAAGATAAAGCCACCCGGCCGTGCCCACGACAGCGGCCCAGACGCCGGCTTGCGCGAGGCGTTGATCGAGCCAGCTGCGGCGGCTGGACACGACCCCGGACTCCGGCGCCGAAAGCGAAGTCAGATCCGTCAACGCGATGAACAGGGCGATGCCGCCCGCGGCGAGCGAGCTGGGAAAGAAGGCGTCGCTGTCGCTCTGGCCGAGCGCGACGCGCAACAGGTACTCGACGCCGCCCATCAGAATGGGCAGCGCGTAGACGAGCTGGCGCGAGGTGGTGTGAAGGCCGTTGGCGGTCATGGCGGCGTGGCGCGGCGTTACGTTGAGCATCGATCACGGATACCGATGACCATAACGAAACGCGGCCGCGCGCAACAGCTAGCCGGATGGCGTAGGAGTAACGGGAGACGAGACGCGAACGCGCTGCGCCATCGTCACGCCACAACAGTCACGCCATCGTTGTTACGGATGCGCAGCGTGGTGAGGATGATGCCCATGCCCGCCGCCATGCGGCTGGAGCAGCACGAGCACCGCGCCCGCGCCGCCGTCGTGCGGCCGCGCCTGGCAGAACGCGATCACTTCTTCCTTCTGCACCAGCCATGCGCGCACCTTGCCCTTGAGCACCGGCTCCTTGCCGACCGAGCCCAGTCCCTTGCCGTGAATCACACGTACGCAGCGCAGACCACGCTTGCCGGCCTCGCGGATAAACGCCTGCAGCGCCTCGCGCGCTTCCTCGCGGCGCATGCCGTGCAGGTCGAGCTGAGCCTGGACGATCCACGTGCCGCGGCGCAGCTTCTTCACCACTTCCTCGCTGATGCCGGGGCGGTGGTAGTACAGCGTGTCGTCGGTGTCGAGGAAGGCTTCGGGGTCGAAGTCGTCGGAGATGGCTTCGTGCAGCACGGCCTGCTCGTCGCGCTGGGTCTGGAGCGGCAGCGGCACGGGCGACGCGCGGCGCGGCTGCGCGCGCGTCGGCTGCTTGAGCGGCGCGATCTGGCCGATCTCGCGACGGAACAGGTCGCTGTCCGCCGCGGCTTCCACGCGCGCGGCCTGGGCGGCGACACGTTGCTGCTGGCGCTGGCGCGTCTGCACCTTGAGCGCATCGCGCAGGCTGCCGAGACCGGCGAAGCCCGTCTGCGCCTTGCCGGCGTCCGGCGAGGCGTCGGGCGCCGCCGGCGCGGGTGCGGCGGCGGGGCGGGGTGTGGCGGGGCGCTTGGGCTCGCCCGGATGGGGCACGTTCTTGGGCATGGCGAAAGGCGCTCGATGGACGCGCGTTCGACGTAGAACGCGCGCGATGGAAAACGGCAACTCAACGGCTGCGCGACCGGACGGGCGCGCGCCAGGCGCTCACGCGGAACGCCTGAAAAACCAAAAAACAAGGGCCGCCGGCTGGCTGGCCGCGGCCCTCGTGGCGTGCGCCGTCGGACCGACGGGCACTATTTTAGCGGCTGAGCGCCGCTGGACGGCTGGCTGGACAGCTTAGCGGTCGGCTTCGGCGCTCATCACGTGCGGCTGCGAGATCTCGTTGATGGTCTCGAGATAGCGCTGCGCGTCGAGCGCGGCCATGCAGCCCGTGCCGGCGCTGGTGATGGCCTGGCGATAGACGTGATCCTGCACGTCGCCGGCCGCGAACACGCCGGCCACGCTCGTGCCGGTGGCGTTGCCGTTCAGGCCGCCGTTCGTGATGATGTAGCCGTTCTTCATCTCCAGCTGGCCTGCGAAGATGTCGGTGTTCGGCTTGTGGCCGATCGCCACGAACACGCCTTGCAGGTCGAGGTCGGTGGTTTCGCCGGTCTTCGCGTTCTTGATGCGCAGACCGTTCACGCCGCCTTCGTTGCCCTTGACTTCGTCGAGCACGTGGTCCCACTTGATGTCGACGACGCCTTCCTTTTCCTTCTCCAGCAGGCGGTCGATCAGGATCGGCTCGGCGCGGAACTTGTCGCGGCGGTGGATCACGGTGACCTTCTTCGCGATGCCCGAGAGGTACAGCGCTTCTTCGACTGCCGTGTTGCCGCCGCCGATCACGGCGACGTGCTGGTTACGGTAGAAGAAGCCGTCGCAGGTCGCGCAGGCGGAGACGCCGCGGCCCATGAACAACTCTTCGCTCGGCAGGCCGAGGTATTGCGCCGACGCGCCGGTCGCGATGATCAGCGAATCGCAGGTGTACTCGCCCGAGTCGCCGATCAGGCGGATGGGCTTTTCGTCGAGCTTGGCCGTGTGGATGTGATCGAACACGATTTCCGTGTTGAAGCGCTCCGCGTGCTCCAGAAAGCGCTGCATCAGCTCGGGGCCTTGCACGCCGTTCGGGTCCGCGGGCCAGTTTTCCACGTCGGTCGTGGTCATGAGCTGGCCGCCTTGGGCGAGGCCGGTGACGAGCAGCGGCGAGAGGTTCGCGCGCGCGGCGTAGACGGCTGCCGTGTAGCCGGCGGGGCCGGAACCGAGAATCAGGACTTTGGCGTGTTTGGTTGCGGACATGATCGAATTCCGTTGATGGCGCTGCGTGGCGCGTCTTGTAGTGCGCCGCGCTGCTGCCGGATTTGCGGTCGGCCGCCCGGTGTTGCGGCGGGGCTTACGCAGGTAAGTTGGGCATCAGCCCGCAATTATAAAGGTCGGGGCCGATCGCCGCTTCATGAAGCTTTCCGATCGCTGCGATAGCCTTGGGGCCGGCTGGGCGAGCCGCCGTTGTCAGTTACCCTCATTTACAGCGTCGCGCCGCCGGGGCTCAAACATCGCGTTTACAATAGGCCGGATCGGACGACGGCGTCCGCGCGCCCGCCGGCCCCGCCAGCGGCGTCCGGCACGCCAAAGCATCGAGAATCACCAGGATTCAATGGCCAAAGCACCCTTTACCGCGCAGGCGCAGGCATTGCCGCATCGCATGTCGCGCCTTTTCACCGAAATCCGCTGGATCTTGCAGGTCGCGCTCGGCGTGTTCCTGCTGATGGCGCTCATCAGCTACAGCCGCCACGATCCGAGCTGGACCCACGCCGCCCAGGTCGACCACATCTCGAACTGGGCGGGGCGCGTCGGCGCGCGCACCTCGGACATCCTGCTGCTGCTGTTCGGCCTGTCCGCCTACTGGTGGCTGGTGCTGCTCGGCCGCCTGATTTCGGCGAACTACCGCCGCATCACGCGCCACGAAACCCTTCGCGACGATGACGACGACAAGCCGCGCGACATCAGCTGGGTCGCCGAAGGCTTCGCGTTCGTGCTCGTCATGCTGTCGAGCTGCGGCATCGAGGCGCTGCGCATGTGGTCGCTCAAGGTGCAATTGCCGCAGACGCCCGGCGGCGTCGTGGGCGGCGCGGTCGCGCGCGCGGTCTCGAACGCGCTCGGCTTCACTGGCGGCACGCTCGCGATGCTGATCGCGCTCGCGATCGGTCTGTCACTGTATTTCCGCTTCTCGTGGCTCTCGGTGGCCGAGAAAGTCGGCGAATCGCTGATCAACGCCGTCACGCTCGCCAAACTGCGCCGCGAGGAACGCAGCGACCGCAAGCTCGGCGAGGCCGCGGCGGTCAAGCGAGAGGGCAAGGTCGAGCGCGGCCGCGTCAAGATCGAGGAGCACGAGCCGGTCACGATCGTGCCGCCCGTGGTTACGCCGCAGCGCTCGGAGCGCGTGGAGAAAGAGCGCCAGGTGCCGCTTTTCACGGATCTGCCCGGCGATTCCACGCTGCCGCCGATCTCGCTGCTCGACGCCGCGCCCGCGAGCCAGGAAACCATCTCCGACGACACGCTCGAATTCACCTCGCGCCTGATCGAGAAGAAGCTCAAGGATTTCGGCGTGGACGTGGCCGTGGTGGCCGCCTATCCGGGCCCGGTCGTCACGCGCTACGAGATCGAGCCCGCCACGGGCGTGAAGGGCAGCCAGATCGTCAATCTGGCCAAGGATCTCGCGCGTTCGCTGTCGCTCGTCTCGATCCGCGTGGTCGAAACGATTCCGGGCAAGAACTGCATGGCGCTCGAACTGCCGAACTCGCGTCGTCAGACCGTGCGCCTGTCGGAGATTCTCGGTTCGGCGGTCTACGCGGACGCGTCTTCGGCGCTCACCATGGGCCTCGGCAAGGACATCGGCGGCAAGCCGGTGTGCGCCGATCTCGGCAAGATGCCGCACTTGCTGGTGGCCGGTACGACCGGTTCGGGCAAGTCGGTCGGTATCAACGCCATGATCCTGTCGCTGCTGTACAAGGCGAGCGCGGAGCAGGTGCGCATGATCCTGATCGACCCGAAGATGCTCGAAATGAGCGTCTACGAAGGCATTCCGCATCTGCTTTGCCCGGTCGTGACCGACATGCGCCAGGCGGGCAACGCGCTGAACTGGACCGTCGCCGAGATGGAGCGCCGCTACAAGCTCATGAGCAAGCTGGGCGTGCGCAATCTCGCGGGCTACAACAACAAGATCGAAGAGGCGAACAAGCGCGAGGAAAAGATTCCGAACCCGTTCAGCCTCACGCCGGACGACCCGGAACCGTGCCAGAAGCTGCCGCACATCGTCGTGGTGATCGACGAACTCGCGGATCTGATGATGGTGGTCGGCAAGAAGGTCGAGGAACTGATCGCGCGGATCGCGCAGAAGGCGCGCGCGGCGGGCATCCACCTGATCCTCGCGACGCAGCGTCCGTCGGTGGACGTCATCACGGGGCTGATCAAGGCGAACGTGCCGACGCGTATCGCGTTCCAGGTGTCGTCGAAGATCGACTCGCGCACGATTCTCGACCAGATGGGCGCGGAATCGCTGCTCGGCATGGGCGACATGCTCTACCTGCCGCCGGGCACGGGCCTGCCGGTGCGCGTGCACGGCGCGTTCGTCGCCGACGACGAGGTGCATCGCGTCGTCGACAAGCTCAAGGAGCAGGGCGAGCCGAACTATATCGAGGGCATTCTCGAAGGCGGCGTGGCGGGCGAGGGCGACGAAGGTTCGGCGTCCGCGTCGGGCACCGGCGACGAGTCCGATCCGCTCTACGACCAGGCCGTCGAAGTGGTCATCAAGAACAAGCGTGCGTCGATTTCGCTCGTGCAGCGTCATCTGCGCATCGGCTATAACCGGGCGGCGCGGCTGCTCGAACAGATGGAGCAGTCGGGACTCGTTTCGGCGATGTCGTCGAGCGGCAACCGCGAGATTCTCGCGCCCACGCGCGACGCCGACTAAAGGCGCTCAAGCCGTGTGCGGGCGACCTGCCCGCGCGGCCTTCCACGCTATCCATTTCGCTACTGGAGAACGATAGATGCAGTTTTTCGCAGGACAACCGACTCGTATGACGCTCGCGCGCGCCGGCCGCGCGCTCGCCGTCGCGCTGGGCGCATCGCTCGCGCTGGCCTCGCACGCCTACGCGGGCGGCACCGACCAGCTCAAGCAATTCGTCGCGCAGGTGCACGCCGCGCGCGGCAGCTTCGTGCAGCGTGAACTCAAGGCGCCGTCGAACGCGAAGAGCACGAGCGACGCCGTCGCCACGGCCACGCTCAACGCCAAGACGTCGAGCGGCACGTTCGTGTTCTCGCGTCCCGGCAAGTTCATCTGGAATTACGAAAAGCCGTATCAGCAGCAACTCCAGTCGGACGGCGACAACCTTTATGTCTACGACAAGGACCTGAACCAGGTCACCGAGCGCAAGCTCGGCGGCGCGCTCGGCGCGAGCCCGGCGGCGATCCTGTTCGGCAGCAACGATCTCGACAAGAACTTCACGCTCTCCGACGCGGGTGTGAAGAACGGCATCGACTGGCTGGAGCTGATTCCGAAGTCGAAGGACACGCAGTTCAAGAGCGTGGGCATCGGCTTTCGCGACGGCAATCTCGAAGCGATGGAACTGCACGACGTGTTCGGCAACGTGACGCTGCTCACGTTCTCCAACATCGAGAAGAACCCGTCGCTGCCGGCGTCGACGTTCAAGTTCGTGCGTCCGAAGGGCGCCGATCTGATCACGGGCGGCGGCAACTGAGGGTAGTCGCGCGCTTCACCGTGCAAGAACGAAAAAGGGCGGCTCGCAATGAGCCGCCCTTTTTTATTCGCGGGCGCGGAGGTTTAAACCGCGCTCAGACCGATCAGACCGGTCAGACAGAAAAGCGGATCACGCCATCCTCGCCCGTCCTGCGCGTGAGCTTGCCCGCGAGCCAGAGCAGATGCAGGTGCGCGAGCGCTTCGCCCATCGCGAACGTCATCTGGTGGACGTCGAGCGCGCGCTTGAACATCAGCGGCACGATATCCGCGGCGCTTTGCGGCGCGCTCGCGCAGGCTTCCATCACTTCGGCCAGGCGCGCGTCGTGGTGCTCGCGCAGTTGGCCGATACGCGTGCGCACGCCGCGGAACGGCTTGCCGTGCGAGGGCAGCACGAGCGTGTCCTCGGCCATCGTCTCGTAACGGCCCAGCGATTCGAGGTAGAGGCCGAGCGGATTACCTTCCGGCTCCATGTCGAACACCGACACATTGGTGGAGATGCGCGGCAGCGCCATATCGCCCGAAATCAGCACGCCGATGTCCTCGCAGAGCAGCGCGCAATGCTCGGGCGAATGGCCGAAACCCGTCACGACGCGCCAGTCGCGTCCGCCGATCGATACAGTGTCGGCTTCGCGCAGGCGGCGATATTGCGGCGGCAGCGACGGCACGAGATTCGCGTAGTAGCTGCGGCGGTTGCGCAGTTGATCGAGCGCCGCTTCGTCCTTCACGCCGTGACGCGCGAAATGGCGCGCCGCACCTTCGCCACCCGCGTTCGAGCCGTTGCCCGAGGCCAGCACGCACGCGCTCATGTATTCGCCGAGGGTGGTCCACAGGCGCACGTCCCAGCGCGCCTTGTCGCCGCCCGCGCAGATCCAGTGCGCGAGGCCGATATGGTCGGGATGGCAGTGCGTGACGATCACGCGCAGCACCGGCAGGCCGTCGAGCTGGTTCTCGAACACCTGCTCCCAGTGCGCCTTGATGGTGTCGTTGGTGATGCCGCAGTCGACCACGGTCCAGCCTTGCTGGCCGTCGATCTCGTCGCGCAGCAGCCAGAGATTGATGTGGTCGAGCGCGAACGGCAGCGGCATGCGCAGCCACTTCACGCCGGGCGCGACCTCGAAGGCGTGGCCGGGTTCGGGCAGGGTGTCCTTGAAGGGGTAATCGAGCTGGTGTTCGAGCGCATTCATGGGGGTCTCAACTCCTGTCTTTTATGTGTGCGTGGCGGCGCGGCGGTTCGGCATCGTGCGCGCGCGCCGTCCGTCCCACGCCTTCCATCCACATTGTCGCCGCATTGCGGCATTTGTGCAGGAATTCCGGGAGAGTGTTCCGATACGCGGAACAATGTCCAGCGCGAGCCAGTCACGCTCGGTGGGCTCGCTCGGTGCAAGGTTGCGAAACCTGCAGGTTGACGATAACGTAAACGTCGATTCTAACGACGAACGAGCCGCCTTGCCGAACCCCACGGCCGGCGGCCAGAGGCGCCCGACCAGTCATGACCCATTACACGATTACCGAACTCGCCCGCGAATTCGACGTGACGCCGCGCGCGATCCGTTTCTACGAGGACCAGGGCCTGCTGGCGCCGAGCCGCGAAGGCGCGAGCGGCCTCAAGCGCGTATTCTCCGGCCGCGACCGCACGCGCCTGAAGCTGACCTTGCGCGGCAAGCGCCTGGGCTTCACGCTCAACGAAATCCGCGCGCTGCTCGATCTCTACGAGTCGCCGACCGACACGCTCCCGCAGCTCCAGGCCTTCCTCGACACGGTGGTGCGCCATCGCGAGATACTCGAACGTCAGCGCGCCGACCTCGACGCGACGCTCGAAGATCTCGCGCAGTACGAGGCGCAGGCGCGTGTGCTGCTCGAAAAGAACGCCGCGGCGGCGAACAAGTAAGCCGCGAGCTCCTGAGCATTGACCCCGGCGATCGACCCGAACTGAGCGCGCCATGAGACATTTTCCCAAGCTGCTCTCGTCGCAGATCGGTTACGACGTGGCGCAGACCATGCTTGAAGGCTTCGATCGCCATTACCGCAACTTCTGCGTGGCGGCGGCGCGGGCGCGCGAGTGCTTCGAGGCGCGCGACTGGCAGGGCTTGCAGCAGCTCGCGCGCGAGCGCATCGCGTCCTACGACGAGCGCGTGCGCGAATGCGTCGTGGCGATCGAGGACGAATACGACGCCGAGCATATCGACGACGATGTCTGGGAGCAGATCAAGCTGCACTACATCGGCCTGCTCACGACGCACCGGCAGCCCGAATGCGCCGAGACGTTCTTCAACTCGGTGTGCTGCAAGATCCTGCATCGCTCGTACTTCAACAACGCCTTCATCTTCGTGCGCCCGGCGATTTCGACCGAGTACATCGAGAACGACGAGCCCGCCGCCAAGCCCACGTATCGCGCGTATTACCCGCTCAAGGACGGCCTCGCCGCCACGCTCGAACGCATCGTCACGAACTTTCAGATCGACACGCCGTTCGAGGATCTGGGCCGCGACGTCGAATGCACGATGCGCGCAATGCGCGAAACCTTCGGCGACGTCGAGCCGAAAGCGAACTTCCAGATTCACGTGCTGGCCTCGCTGTTCTTTCGCAATCAGGCCGCGTATATCGTCGGGCGCATCATCAACGGCGACATGCTGGTGCCTTTCGTCGTGCCGATCCGTCATGTCGCGGATGGACGGCTCGCGCTCGACACCGCGCTGCTGCGCACCGACGACGTGCTCATCATGATGAGCTTCGCGCACTCGTATTTTCTCGTCGACATGGAAGTGCCCTCGGCCTATGTGGAGTTTCTGCGCAGCATCATGCCGCGCAAGGCGAAGGGCGAGATCTACACGTCGCTGGGCCTGCAAAAGCAGGGCAAAAACCTGTTCTATCGCGATCTGCTGCAACACCTCCGGCATTCGAGCGACCGTTTCATCGCCGCGCCCGGCATACGCGGCATGGTGATGATCGTGTTCACGCTGCCTTCGTATCCGTATGTGTTCAAGGTCATCAAGGACAGCTTTCCCGCGCCGAAGGAAACCACGCGCGAGCAGGTCGAGGCGAAGTATCAGCTTGTAAAGCGCCACGACCGCCTCGGGCGGCTCGCCGACACGCTCGAATATTCGAGCGTCGCGCTGCCGGTCGCGCGGCTGGACGAAGCGCTCGTGCGCGAGCTCGAAACGCTCGCGCCGTCGATGATCGAGTACGAGGGTGACCAGCTCGTGATCCGCCATCTGTATATCGAGCGGCGCATGGTGCCGTTGAACCTCTGGCTGCAAAACGGCAGCGACGCGGAGGTGGAGCACGGTATCCGCGAATACGGCAACGCGGTGAAGGACCTGATACGCGCGAATATCTTCCCGGGCGACATGCTCTACAAGAACTTCGGCGTGACGCGCCACGGTCGCGTGGTGTTCTACGACTACGACGAAATCGAATACCTGACCGACTGCAACGTGCGCGCGGTGCCGCCGCCGCGTCATGAGGAGGACGAACTATCGGACGAGCCGTGGTATCCGGTCGGCCCGCGCGATATTTTTCCTGAGACGTATCGCACGTTCCTGCTCGGCGACCCGCGCGTGCGCCGCTATTTCCTTCAGCATCACGCCGATTTTTTCGAGCCCGAGATCTGGCAGGACAGCAAGTCGCGCCTGCTCGCGGGCGAGGTGCCCGACTGCTTGCCGTACGACGCGAGCGCGCGGTTTTGCACGCGCTATCCGCAATTGTTCGAACGCGCACCCGAGAGCGGCGACGCCGCCGCGTGCGCGGCCTGATCGCGCATGACCGACTGACCGACATGACCGACGTATCGAGACATCCAATCAAGGAGACAGACATGAGTGAGACGCAGCAGGATCCCATCGTGATCGTGGCGGCCGCGCGCACGCCGATGGCCGGTTTTCAGGGCGATTTCGCCTCGCTCACCGCACCGCAGCTGGGCGCGGCGGCGATTGCGGCGGCGCTCGAACGCGCGGGTCTGAAGCCCGAGCAGATCGACGAAGTGGTGATGGGCTGCGTGCTGCCTGCGGGACAGGGCCAGGCGCCCGCGCGCCAGGCGTCGCTCGGCGCGGGACTGCCGCTCGCGGCGGGCGCGACCACCGTCAACAAAATGTGCGGCTCGGGCATGCGCGCGGCGATGTTCGCGCACGACATGCTGCTGGCGGGCTCGGCTGACGTGATCGTCGCGGGCGGCATGGAGAGCATGAGCAACGCGCCGTATCTGCTGCCCAAGGCGCGCGCGGGCATGCGCATGGGCCACGGCCAGGTGCTCGATCACATGTTCCTCGACGGTCTCGAAGACGCCTACGACAAAGGCCGTCTGATGGGCACCTTCGCCGAGGAATGCGCGGGCGAGCACGGCTTCTCGCGCGAGAGTCAGGACGCGTTCGCGATCGAATCGCTCAAGCGCGCCAAACGCGCGAACGAAGACGGCTCGTTCGCGTGGGAAATCGCGCCGGTGACGGTCGCGACGCGCGCGGGCGAGACGCTCGTCGAGCGCGACGAGCAGCCGTTCAAGGCCAAACCCGACAAGATCCCCACGCTCAAGCCCGCGTTCAGCAAGACCGGCACGGTGACGGCGGCGAATTCGTCGTCGATTTCGGATGGCGCGGCCGCGCTCGTGCTGATGCGCGCGTCGACCGCGAAGCGTCTCGGCGTCACGCCGCTTGCGCGCATCACGGGCCATTCGACCTTCGCGCAGGAACCGTCGAAGTTCACCACGGCGCCCGTCGGCGCGATCGCGAAGCTGTTCGAGAAGACCGGCTGGACGGCCGCCGACGTCGATCTCTACGAGATCAACGAAGCCTTCGCCGTGGTCACGATGGCCGCGATGAAGGCCCACGATCTGCCGCACGACAAGGTCAACGTGAACGGCGGCGCGTGCGCGCTCGGTCACCCGATCGGCGCGTCGGGCGCGCGCATTCTCGTCACGCTGATCGGCGCATTGCGCGCGCGCGGCAAGAAGCGCGGCGTCGCGAGCCTGTGCATCGGCGGCGGCGAGGCCACGGCAATGGGCGTCGAACTCCTGTAGGCTGACGCCTGAACGCGCGCCGCAGGGAGGCGGCGCGCGGCATCACCCGCACGCGGCGCTCCAGCAAAGGCCGCGGCACACAAGAGAAGGTGGCGAGATGAAAACAGCGTTGATCGTGGGTGCGTCGCGAGGCCTGGGTCTCGAGTTCGCGCGTCAATATGCGAAGGCCGGATGGCGCGTGCTGGCCACGGCGCGGTCCGAATCTGCGCTCGCGGATCTGCGGGCGCTCGGGGCGCAGACCTATGTGGTCGATATCGCGAACCCCGAGGACATCGCCGCGCTCGGCGGGAAGCTCGACGGCGAACGGCTCGACGTGGCGCTGATCGTGTCCGGCGTCTACGGTCCGCGCACCGAAGGCGTGGAATCGATCACCTCCGAGGACTTCGAATACGTGATGAACACCAACGTGCGCGGGCCGATGCAGCTGATTCCGATTCTGCTGCCGCTCGTCGATGCGGCGCACGGCGTGCTCGGCGTGCTGTCGAGCCGCATGGGCAGCATCGCGCAGACCACCGGCACGACGGGCTGGCTCTATCGCGCGAGCAAGGCGGCGCTCAACGACGTCCTCAAGATCACCTCGCTGCAGACGCGCCGCGCCACCTGCGTCGCGCTGCATCCGGGCTGGGTGCGCACGGACATGGGCGGCGCGCACGCGGCCATCGACGCCGCTGCGAGCGTGGCCGGCATGCGCGAGGTGGTGGCCGAGGCGGCCGCCGCGCGCGAGGTCTTCAACGGACGCTTCTTCCAGTACGACGGCACCGAACTCGACTGGTGAGCGCTGGTGAACGGCGTGCCGTTCAGGTAAAAATGCGAAAGGCCGCTTTGCTCGCGCGAAGCGGCTTTTGTTTTTTGCTCTTGTCTTTGTCCACGGATTTTCCCGATGACCGCTGATTCCCCGCGCGCCGCGCGTCCGCTCGACTGTCCTTGCGGCGGCGCCGCGCCGAACCTCAAGGCGGGCGCGAAGCCGCCGCGCTACGCGGCCTGCTGCGGCCGCTTCATCGACGGCGGCGAGTTGCCCGCCACGGCGCTCGAACTGATGCGCTCGCGCTACACGGCCTATGTGCTCGGCGACTCCGCGTATCTGCGCGCGAGCTGGGATCCGGCGACCTGTCCCGCCGATCTCGACGCCGACGCCGATGCGCCCGGCGCACCGCGCTGGCTCGGCCTTTCGGTCAAGCGCCACGAGCCGATCGACGAGACGCACGCGCGCGTCGAATTCGTCGCGCGCTACAAAAGCGGCGGACGCGCCTATCGTCTGCATGAACTGAGCCGCTTCACGCGCGGCGAGGACGGCCGCTGGCGCTATGTCGACGGCGACGTTTCCGATGCGTGACCTGCGCTGAACATCTGCCGATCGCGCCCATCGACAAGATGGCGCCATAACACCCGAAATATCGCGTTTGCAAACAGGCACTTACGTGAAAGCGGCGCGATTGTTGGCGCCGCGCGACGCGAAATTTCCCGAAATGTTTTTATTCCCTCTCCCCGCAAATCGGCCGAAATTCCCGCAGACGCCGTGCAGCAAGGGCTGCGCGCCGCTGGCATGCCTTATGCCGGGTTACTACTGAATTGCACAACAAATATTTGTCGTGCGAGGATGCAATCACGGTGTTCGTCCGCCACGTAAGCGAATGTTGAAAAAGCACTTTTTCGACGCATCGCAGTGGCATCCCGGGCGAGCGCTGGCGGCGGGTCTGGTCGATGACAGAACGGTGCCGCACAGGTTTTCCGATCGGTTTTCTTCCCCGCGATGGGTCACAAACGCGCTTTGGCTCCGGCCACGCGCAGCGGTGTCCTGTTGTGTCCCGCGAAAGCGGGCAGGTCGCGGGTGAGTCGCTCGGGTAGTCAGATTGACAGCGGGAATTTCGCGGGCAGGTGCAGCAGATGGCGTTCAGGAAGCTTCTTACCGGATGGGCAGTGACCGGCACGGCGTGCGTGCTGTCGGTCGCGCTGTCGAACGCTCACGCCGCCTCGCTGGCCGATGCGGCATCGGTGCCGAACAACACGCCCGCGCTTTCCGCTTCGCCTTCTTCCACGTCCACGTCCGGTCAGCATGCGAATGCGGGCGGCCCGCTCGGCAACGCCAAAGTGGCGCGCCTCGCGCTCGACGACGCGTATCTCCCCGTCGTCCACGCCGACATGAACGCGCAGATCATCCAGATCCCCGTCGACGGCGAACCTGGCGTGACGCTCGAAACCACCGTCTATCGCCCGGAAGGCTCCGGCCCGTTCCCGATGGTGGTGTTCAACCACGGCAAGATTCAAGGCGATCCGCGTTTGCAGGCGCGCAGCGACCCGATGTCGTTCGCGCGCGAATTCGTGCGCCGCGGCTACGTGGTCGTCGCGCCGAACCGCCGCGGCTTCGCCGGTTCGGGCGGCACCTACGAACAGGACGGCTGCGACGTCGCGAGCAACGGCATGGGCCAGGCGTCGGACGTCGCCACGGCGGTCGATTACATGTCGAAGCAGCCGTTCGTCGACGCGAACCACATCGTGGTCGCCGGCACCTCGCACGGCGGCCTGGCCACGATGGCCTACGGCACTGAAGCCGCGAAGGGCGTGCGCGCGCTCATCAACTTCTCGGGCGGTCTGCGCCAGGATGCGTGCACCGGCTGGCAGGGCAACCTGACCCAGGCGTTCGGCGACTACGGCGGCAAGGCCCGCGTGGCCTCGCTCTGGCTCTACGGCGACAACGACTCCGTGTGGTCGCCCGATCTCGTCACGAAGATGTTCGCGGCTTTCCGCACCGCGCAGGCGGGCGGGAACGGCAGCGTGGCGAGCGCGAAACTGATCGACTTCGGCGCATACAAGAACGACGCGCACCGCCTCGTCGGCGACCGCGACGGCGTGCAGGTCTGGTGGCCGAAGGTCGAATCCTTCCTCGCCGAGCAGGGCATGCCCACGTCCGTGCAGTACCGTGTGGCCACGGCGTCCGCGCCGCAGGCGACCGGCTATGCGTCGATCGACGCGGTGGGCGCGGTGCCGTTCCTCGACCAGGCGGGCCGCGACGGCTATCGCAATTTCCTCAAGCAGTATCCGAGCCGCGCGTTCGCGGTGTCCGATTCGGGCGCGTGGTCGTGGGCCGAAGGCGGCGACAATCCGATGGCCGTCGCCGTCGCGAACTGCCAGCAGCACAGCAGCGATCCGTGCCGCCTCTACGCGGTCAACGGCAACGTGGTGTGGGCGAACGACACCGCCACCACGGCGCAGAACGACAGCAATGGCGACGCGCATGCCGTCGCCGACGCCGCCGAGCCGTCGCACGCGCTCGCGAGCCGCTGAGCCACGCGCTCAGGCGTTTCCCCCATTTTTGCAGTGTGTTCGGATCGGGCGGCCCGCGAGGCTGCCCGTTTTTTTGCCGGTCTTTTCTGATCTCGCCCTAAAAAATACCGCTTCCGCATGGCCGACGCGCGCGCTCGCGCTCACGCGCCCCCGGATTTTTTTGCATAAGCGCGCATGACTTTGCCGTCGTCATCTACGGTCATTTCCGGGCTTTTAAAACGAACCCGCCGCAGATGTCGCGAACCGCGCCGTACCCCGGTCGAAGCCATGCTGGGCGGGGTTTTGAGGGGTAGTGCATTGCGCGGGCGAACGCGCTAATCTCGGTCCCGCTGTCGTACCTGGAGCCGTACTTGAATTCCGCAAACCCCTCATCCCAAGGCACTGCCAACGATGAATGGATCGCGCGCAGCCTGCGCGCCGTCTGGCATCCGTGCACCCAGATGAAGCATCACGAGCGCCTGCCGCTCGTCGCCGTCTCGCGTGGCGAAGGCCCGTGGCTCTACGACCACGAAGGGCGCCGCTATCTCGACGCCATCAGTTCGTGGTGGGTCAACCTGTTCGGTCACGCCAACGCGGACATCAACGCCGCGCTCAAGGCGCAGCTCGATACGCTCGAGCACGTGATGCTCGCGGGCTGCACGCACGAACCGGCGGTCGAACTCGCCGAGCGCCTGAGCGCGCTCACGGGCGGCACGCTCGGGCATGCGTTCTTCGCTTCCGATGGCGCGTCGGCGGTCGAGATCGCGTTGAAGATGAGCTTTCACGCGTGGCGCAACCGGGGCGCGATCGACAAGCGCGAATTCGTCTGCCTCGCCAACAGCTATCACGGCGAGACCATCGGCGCGCTCGGCGTGACCGATGTGAAACTTTTCAGGGATGCTTACGATCCGCTGCTGACGCACGCCCACGTGGTGGCGTCGCCGGACGCGCGCACGGCGCAGGAAGGCGAGAGCGCCGCCGATGTCGCGCGCCGCGCGCTCGCCGACGTCGAGCGCCTGTTCGCCGAACGCGAAGGCCGTATCGCCGCGCTGATCGTCGAGCCGCTCGTGCAGTGCGCCGCCGGCATGGCGATGCACGATCCGCTCTATCTGCAAGGCTTGCGCGCGCTTTGCGACCGCTATGAAGTGCATCTGATCGCCGACGAAATCGCCGTCGGCTGCGGCCGAACCGGCACCTTCTTCGCGTGCGAGCAAGCGGGCATCTGGCCCGATCTGCTGACGCTCTCGAAGGGCATCAGCGGCGGTTATCTGCCGCTCTCGATCGTGCTCTCGCGCGACGAGATCTACGCCGCCTTCTACGACGACGACACCACGCGCGGCTTCCTGCATTCGCATTCGTACACGGGCAATCCGCTCGCGTGCCGCGCCGCGCTCGCGACGCTCGACCTGTTCGAGCGCGATCACGTGCTGGCGACGAACGCGCAAAAGTCGCAGCAACTGCGCGAAGCGTTCGCGCCGCTCGAAGCGCATCCGCTCGTGCGCGATCTGCGCCAGTGCGGCACGATCCTCGCGTTCGACGTGAAGCTCGACGATCCCGCGCGCGCGCGCACGTTCTCGCGCCGCTTCTTCGAGCACGCATTGCAGCGCGAACTGCTGCTGCGCCCGATCGGCACGACGGTCTACGTGATGCCGCCGTACATTCTCGACTCGCAGACGCAGGCGCATCTCGCCGAACGCACGCGCGAAACTTTCGACGCGACCGTCGCGGAGGACCTGTAATGCCGCTTCTCGACACGCTCGAACAAGGCCTGCGCGAACTCGACGCGCGCGGCCTGCGCCGCCGCCGCCGCACCATCGACACGCCGTGCGACGCGCACATGACGGTCGACGGCCGCGAGACCATCGGCTTCGCGAGCAACGACTATCTGGGCCTCGCCGCGCATCCGCAGCTCGTTGCCGCGCTGGCCGAAGGCGCGCAGCGCTACGGCGCGGGCAGCGGCGGCTCGCATCTGCTCGGCGGCCACTCGCGCGCGCACGCGCAACTCGAAGACGATCTCGCCGCGTTCGTGGGCGGTTTCGTCGACGCGCCGCGCGCGCTGTACTTCAGCACCGGCTACATGGCGAATCTCGGCGTGCTGACCGCGCTCGCGGGCCGCGGCACGACGATCTTTTCCGATGCGCTGAACCACGCCTCGCTGATCGACGGCGCGCGTCTCTCGCGCGCCGACATCCAGATCTATCCGCATAACGACACCGACGCGCTGAGCGCGATGCTCGACGCCTCCGACGCGAACGTGAAGCTGATCGTCAGCGACACCGTGTTCAGCATGGACGGCGACGTCGCGCCGCTCGCGCGCCTCGTCGAACTCGCGGAACGGCACGATGCCTGGCTCGTGGTCGACGACGCGCACGGTTTCGGCGTGCTCGGGCCGCAAGGCCGCGGCGCGATCGCCGAAGCCGCGCTGCGCTCGCCGCAGCTCGTGATGGTCGGCACGCTCGGCAAGGCCGCGGGCGTCTCGGGCGCGTTCGTCTGCGCGCACGCGACCGTGATCGAGTGGCTCGTGCAGCGCGCGCGTCCGTATATCTTCACGACGGCGTCGTCGCCGTCGGTCGCGCATGCGGTGTCCGCGAGCCTGCGCATCATCGGCGGGGAAGAGGGCGACGCCCGCCGCGCGCATCTGAATCATCTGATCGGGCGCACGCGCGCGATGCTCAAGCAAACCTGCTGGCTGCCCGTCGATTCGATGACGGCTGTGCAGCCGCTCGTGATCGGCGCCAACGACGCCACGCTCGCGCTGCAAGCCGAACTCGAACGCGACGGCCTCTGGGTCCCCGCGATCCGTCCGCCGACCGTGCCCGAGGGCACGTCGCGCCTGCGCATTTCGCTGTCCGCCGCGCATTCGGACGCCGATCTCGATCGTCTGAACAGGTCGCTGCAACAGGCGAACCGCGCGGCCCAGGAGAAAAACGCATGAGCGCATCGACACTTTCGCTATTCGTCACCGGCACCGACACCGAAATCGGCAAGACCTTCGTGAGCGCCGCGATCCTGCGCGGGCTCACGCACGCGGGCCTGCGCGCCACGGCGCTCAAACCGATCGCGGCGGGCGCTTATGAGCGCGACGGCGTCTGGCACAACGAAGACGCCGATCAGCTCGACGCCGCCGCGAGCGTGCTGCTGCCGCCCGAAATCCGCACGCCCTTCCTGCTCAAGGAACCGGCCGCGCCGCATATCGCCGCCGCGCTCGAAGGCGTGACGCTCGATATGGCGCGCATCGTCGAGAGCCATCGCGAGGCGTGCACGCGCGCCGACGCGGTCGTGGTCGAAGGCGTGGGCGGCTTTCGCGTGCCGCTCACCGACGAGCAGGACACCGCCGATCTCGCGCTCGCGCTGAATCTGCCGGTGGTGCTCGTGGTCGGCATGCGGCTCGGCTGCATCAGCCACGCGCTGCTGACCGCCGAGGCCGTGGCCGCGCGCGGGCTCAAGCTCGCGGGCTGGGTCGCCAACCGCATCGACCCGAACATGACGTTCCCTGAAGAAAACATCGACGCATTGCGCACGCGACTCGCCGCCCAGTTCGGCGCGCCGCTGCTGGGCGTCGTGCCGCACATGCGCGGCGCGAGCGCCGACGATGCCGCCGAACACCTGAACATCGACACGCTGCTCGCACGGCTCGCCGCGCTGGCGCCGCAATCCGCACAATCGGCGCACTAAGCGCGTGTCCCGCAACAACAGTCAAACGTCACCAAGGACGCCGACACCATGACGCAAACCCACATCGACATCACCTCGCTCAAGGCCACCGCGCCGAGCGCCCACGCCGCCGCCGAAGCCGCCGCGCGCTGGAAGGTCGCGGACGTCGCCGCGCTTTACGAACTGCCGTTCAACGACCTGATGTTCCGCGCGCAGCAAGTGCATCGCGAGCATTTCGACGCGAACGCCGTGCAGCTTTCCACGCTGCTGTCGATCAAGACCGGCGGCTGCGAGGAAGATTGCGCGTACTGCCCGCAGTCGTCGCATTACGAAACCGAACTCGAAGCCGGCAAACTGATGGCCGTCGACGCGGTGCTCGACGCCGCGCGCGTGGCCAAGTCGAACGGCGCGACGCGCTTCTGCATGGGCGCGGCGTGGCGCAATCCGAAGGACCGCCATCTTGAGCCGATCAAGGACATGATCCGCGGCGTGAAGGCGATGGGTCTCGAAACCTGCGTGACGCTCGGCATGCTCGAAGATCACCAGGCGAAGGCGCTCGCCGATGCGGGCCTCGACTACTACAACCACAACCTCGACACCTCGCCGGAGTACTACGGCAAGATCATCTCGACGCGTACCTACGAGGACCGTCTGGAGACGCTCGAACGCGTGCGCGACGCGGGCATCAACGTGTGCTGCGGCGGCATCGTCGGCATGGGCGAGTCGCGCCGCGAACGCGCGGGCCTGATCGCGCAGCTCGCGAACATGGAACCGTATCCGGAGTCGGTGCCCATCAACAATCTGGTGCAGGTGACGGGCACGCCGCTCGAAGGCACCGAGCCGATCGATCCGTTCGAATTCGTGCGCACGATCGCGATCGCGCGCATCACGATGCCGACGGCGATGGTGCGTCTCTCGGCGGGCCGCGAGCAGATGGACGACGCGCTCCAGGCGCTGTGCTTCATGGCCGGCGCGAACTCGATTTTCTACGGCGACCAACTGCTGACGACGAGCAATCCGCAAGCGGAAGCCGACCGCAAGCTGCTCTCGCGTCTGGGCATCACGGCGCAGGCCGCGCAGCATCTGCCCGCCGACGATCATGGTCACGCGCATGGTCATGATCATTCGCACGGCGGCTGCGGCCATTGCGAATAAGCCTGTTTTGAAGGGCTAAAAACACAAACGCCACGCTGAGGCAATCAGCGTGGCGTTTTTTATTGGGCGCTTGAAATGGCTAGTGCGTGCGCGTCAGGCATACGCCGCGCGTCGGCGACCCGCGAGCACGAGATAGCACAGCGCGCCGACGACCAGCGCGGGCAGCGTCGCGCCCAGATTCGGCAGCCACTGATTGAGCGCGTGATAGGCGCCGATGCCGAGCGCCCACGCGATGAACGCGCTCACGTGCCAGCCGCCCGAATAACCGTAAGCGCCGCTGAGATCGGCGAGCGCGGCGGCGTCGATGCGGCGGCGGCGCACGATGAAGTGATCGGCCAGCACCACGCCGAACAGCGGCGCGAACACCGAGCCGATGAACAGCAGGAAGTTTTCGTACTTCGCCATCGGCACCACGAGGCCGATCAGCGTGCAGATCGCGCCGAACGCCGCCGACAGCCAGGGCACGCTGCCGCGCGTCCAGAACGTGCCGGTCGAGACGGCCGCCGAGTGGATATCGGCGAAGGCGTTGTCGATTTCGTCGATCAGCACCAGCAGCAGCGCGAGACCGCCGCCCGCCTGCGCGAGCGCCGTGGTCAGCAGCGCGTCGCCGCCGCCCGCCGCGAGGCCGTAGATCGCGCCGAGCGCGTAGAACCAGAGGTTCGCGATGCCATAGCCGAACAGCGTGCCGCGGAAGGTTTCGCCCGCCTTGCGGCCGAAGCGCGTGTAGTCGGCGATCAGCGGCAGCCACGAAAGCGGCATCGCCACCACGAGGTCGATCGCGCTGCCGAACGGCATGTCGCCGGTGCCGGGACGCTGCATCAGCGCGTGAATGTCGTGGCGCGCGAGCAGGCTCCACGTGAGCCACGCCGCGCCTGCGAGCAGCAGCCAGATGCCCCAGCTGCGCAGGAAGCGGCGCACGAACGAGAGCGGGCCGCTGATCGCGAGCAGCGTCGCCAGCAAGCCGAAGATCACGGTCCAGACCAGCGGCATCGAGAGGCCGAAGGCCTGCTTGGCGAGCGCGTCGGCGGAATCGCGCATCACGATGATCTCGAACGAGCCCCAGCCCACGAGCTGCACCATGTTGATGACGGCCGGAATCGACGCGCCGCGAATCCCGAGCGTCGGGCGCAGCGAGGACATGGCCGCGAGGCCGGTGTCGGTGCCGATCACGCCCGCGAGCGCGAGCAGGACGACGCCGATCACGCTGCCGATGCCGATGGCGAGCAGCGCGTGCGGCAGCGAGAGGCCGGGCACGAGCAGGGCGCCCGCCTGCGCGACCAGCAGGCCGATGCCGAGCGAGAACCACAGCGCGAAGGCGTCGCCGGTACGGAACTGGCGGCGCGCGTCGGGCACGGGCACGTTGGGTGCGTAGGTCGAGCCGGCGTCGGCGCCGGCTTGCGAGTCTTGAGTCATGGGAAAGCGTGTCCTCTGTGTCGTATGTTGTCTTTGCTGGCCGGCGGGCGGCGCGTGCTGGCTTCTCAACGCGCGGCGCCGTGCGGCGGCTGACGCGTCGTGCGCGCAAACCGGCGAATCCGCCGCGGTGTCTGTCTCGTGCTTCGCCTTGTCCGATGCGGACCGGCGGCCGTGCGCCCGGCCCGGCCGGGTCTCGCGCGTCGGCGCTGGCTGTCATAATGCAGGGCTGGCGCGGCGGCGCGGATTCAGGGCGCGATCAAACTGCAGACCGCGCCGCGCTATCCGCCGCGTCACTTAGCCGACATTATCGCGAAAACGTCATGTTTGAAGAAACCCGTGCCAACGTCCCCCTCGCCGAACGGCTGCGTCCGCGCACCATCGACGAGGTCATCGGCCAGAAGCATCTGCTCGGACCCAACAAGCCGCTGCGCGTGGCGTTCGAGTCGGGCGAGGCGCATTCGATGATCCTCTGGGGGCCGCCCGGCGTCGGCAAGACCACGCTCGCGCGGCTCATGGCCGACGCGTTCCATGCCGAATTCATCGCGCTTTCGGCGGTGCTCTCGGGCGTGAAGGACATCCGCGAGGCCGTCGAACAGGCGCAACTGCACCGCGCGCACGGCCACCAGACGCTGGTGTTCGTCGACGAGGTCCATCGCTTCAACAAGAGCCAGCAGGACGCCTTCCTGCCGCACGTGGAATCGGGCCTGTTCGTGTTCGTCGGCGCGACCACGGAGAATCCGTCGTTCGAGGTGAACAGCGCCTTGCTCTCGCGCGCGGCCGTCTACGTGCTCAAGAGCCTCGACGAAGAGGAGCAGGGCGAGTTGCTCGCGCGCGCCGCCGCCGAATTGGGCGGCCTCACGTTCACCGACGAAGCGAAAGCCGCGCTGATCGGTTCCGCCGACGGCGACGGCCGCAAGCTGCTCAACAATCTGGAGATCGTCGCGCGCGCGGCGGCCCAACAGAAGAAGGGCGAAATCGACGGCGAACTGCTCGGCAGCGCGCTCGCCGAAAACCTGCGCCGCTTCGACAAGGGCGGCGACGCGTTCTACGACCAGATCAGCGCGCTGCACAAGTCGGTGCGCGGCAGCAACCCGGACGGCGCGCTCTACTGGTTCTGCCGCATGCTCGACGGCGGCGCCGATCCGCGCTATCTGGCGCGCCGCATCGTGCGCATGGCGTGGGAGGACATCGGCCTCGCCGATCCGCGCGCCGCGCGCATGACGCTCGACGCCGCCGAAACCTACGAGCGCCTCGGCTCGCCCGAGGGCGAACTGGCGCTCGCGCAGGCCGTCATTTATCTGGCGGTCGCGCCGAAGTCGAATGCGGGCTACAACGCCTACAACGAGGCGCGCCGCTTCGTCGGCAAGGATCAGTCGCGCCCGGTGCCCGTGCATCTGCGCAACGCGCCGACCAAGCTGATGAAGGAACTCGGCTACGGCCACGAATACCGCTACGCGCACGACGAGCCCGACGCCTACGCGGCCGGCGAAACCTATCTGCCGGACGGCATGCGCGAACCGCGCTGGTATCAGCCGACGCCGCGCGGGCTCGAAGGCAAGATCGGCGACAAGCTCGCGCGCCTCGCCGACCTCGACGCGCAATGGCGCGAGGAGCATCGCGACGAAATCCGCGAGCGCAAGCGCAAGGGCTGAGGCCCCGGCCAAAGTCCAGGCAAAACGGCGCGCGCGCCACAGCTGCACCGTGCCGCGCGGATTGCCCGCGCCGGTGCGCTAAAATCGCCACTTCATACAACGAAACTGCGTCTCACAATCCCATGCTCGACATCCAGCTGCTGCGCAAAGACCTCGACGGCGTCGCGAAGCGCCTCGCCGACCGCGGCTACACCCTCGACGTCGCGGCCTTTTCCGCGCTCGAAGCGGAACGCCGTGCCATCCAGACCCGTACCGAAGAACTGCAGGCGCGCCGCAACAGCCTGTCGAAGCAGATCGGCGCGATGAAGGGCCGCGGCGAGGACACCTCGGCCGTGATGGCCGAAGTGGGCGGCATCGGCGACGAGATGAAGGCGTCGCAGGTCAAGCTCGACGAGATCCAGTCGAAGCTCTCCGATCTGCTGCTCGGCGTGCCGAACCTGCCGCACGACAGCGTGCCCGTGGGCCGCGACGAAAGCGGCAACGTGGAAGTGCGCCGTTGGGGCGCGCCGCGTGCCTTCGACTTCGAGGTGAAGGATCACGTCGACGTCGGCACGCCGCTCGGTCTCGACTTCGAAACGGGCGCGAAGCTTTCGGGCGCGCGCTTCACGATGCTGCGCGGCCAGATTGCGCGTCTGCACCGCGCGCTCGCGCAGTTCATGATCGACACGCACACGACGCAGCACGGCTACACGGAAACCTACACGCCCTATATCGTCAACCCCGAAATCCTGTACGGCACGGGGCAGCTTCCGAAGTTCGCGGACGACATGTTCCGCGTGGAGAAGGGCGGCGCGGAAAACACCGTCACGCAATATCTGATCTCGACGTCGGAAATTTCGCTCACGAATACCGTGCGCGAGAGCATCGTCGAAGGCAGCGCGCTGCCGATCAAGCTGACCGCGCATTCGCCGTGCTTCCGCTCGGAAGCGGGCTCGTATGGCCGCGACACGCGCGGCATGATCCGTCAACATCAGTTCGACAAGGTCGAAATGGTCCAGATCGTCGCGCCGGAAACGTCGTACGACGCGCTGGAGCAGATGGTCGTGCACGCGGAAACCATTCTGCAGAAGCTCGGCCTGCCGTATCGCGTGATCACGCTGTGCACGGGCGACATGGGTTTCTCGGCGACCAAGACGTACGACCTCGAAGTCTGGCTGCCGGCGCAAAACACGTATCGCGAAATTTCCAGCTGCTCGAACACCGAAGCGTTCCAGGCGCGCCGCATGCAGGCGCGCTACCGCAACGCGCAGGGCAAGCCGGAACTCGTGCACACGCTCAACGGTTCGGGCCTCGCGGTCGGCCGCACGCTGGTCGCGGTGCTGGAGAACTATCAGGAAGCCGACGGCTCGGTCACCGTGCCGGAAGCGCTGCGTCCGTATATGGGCGGCGTTTCGCGTCTGTCGCTGGACGTTTGATTGCGCTTGATCGGAACATGAACGGGGTCCTGCAGCGCCCTCGAAACTTTTTTCGTAAAAGGGCTTGCAGGATTCAAAATATGTTCTATAATCTTCGCTTCTCTGGTCGCCGACCAAGACCTGAGAGGCAGTAAAAAAGCAGTACCCCGGAGAGGTGGCAGAGTGGTCGAATGTACCTGACTCGAAATCAGGCGTACGGTTTCCCCGTACCGTGGGTTCGAATCCCACCCTCTCCGCCAAATTCTGAAAACCCCTGCATGCTTAACCGCTGCAGGGGTTTTTGCTTTGCGGCGCCGGTTTTTTGGTGCCCATTTGTCTGTCGGCGCCGGTTTGTCTCGCAGCGCCGCTTCTCTCCTTTCCCCGAGCCTCACACCCCCATATGCCCGCGCCGCTCCAGCGAGCGCAGATACGTGCCCGAGATCGCCGAAGCGCCGTGATGCACGATCTTTTCGTCGATGAGCGCCCACACCGACAGGCCCGCCTCCCGCACGCGCCGGCAGAACGACAGATCCTCGGATAGGTACACGCCTTTCTCGCCGACCGTGTCGAAGAACGCGTGAAAGCGGCCGTCGGGCAGATAGGGCGCATATTGCGCGGGCGGCCGGTAAAGCTGCGTGAGCGGCGCAATCGCGTCGATCGCGTCGCGGCGCACGAGGAAAATGCCCGTGCCGATATGGCTCACCTCGGCCCAGCCGTTCGCGACCGAGCCGTTGCCCTGAGCGTCGGCGAGGATCGCGGTGTTGTACTCCACGGTCTTTTCCTGCCATTCGGCGAGCGACAGGCCCACGTCGTCCGCCGTGATGGTCTTGTTGCGGTCGAAGAAGCGATACGGGCACGCGATCCCGGCAACCGGCTTGTTGCCCGCGAGCAGACGCGGAATGGCGTCGCGCGAGAAATCCATGTCCGTGTCGAGAAACAGGATGTGCGTGAACTCCGGGTGGCTCAGAAAGTAATTCGCGAAGAAATTGCGCGCGCGAATGATGTGCGACGAGGCCGTGTGGATGTACTCGAAGCGCACGCCGGTGGACTTGAACGTCTCCATCAGGCGCGCGAGCGCCATGGCGAAGTCGAGGTGCACCGAGTTGTCGTAGGTGGGCAGGGCGATCAGTACGTTGACCGGCGCTGCCGTTGCCGTCGGCGCGGCGGGGGAGAGTGTGGATGAATCCATGGGATGGTGTTCCGCGTATGTCGTTGTAAGATATTTCCCATTCTTGAGGGCGGCTTGCGCGCGGACAATCGGACAGTTCCGAATGTCCGCCGGCCGGAGCGCGGCAGCGCCCCGGTACAATGTGCCTTTGCTCCTTTGTATGCGCGGCGGATCGCCCTGGCGGCGCCGCGCTCACCTGGTTCTCAGATGGCTATCACCTACAAGTCCGCGGACGACATCGCGCGTCTGCGCATCTCGGGCCGCCTCGCCGCCGACGTGCTCGCCATGATCGGCGAACACGTCAAGCCCGGCGTCTCCACCGACGACCTCGACGCGATCTGCAACGACTTCATCGTCAAGACGCTCAAGGCCGTGCCGGCCAACGTCGGCTACCTCGGTTTCCCGAAGACGATCTGCACCTCGGTCAATTCGGTCGTCTGCCACGGCATTCCGAACCGCAACGAAGTGCTCAAGGACGGCGACATCATCAACATCGACGTGGCCGTGATCAAGGACGGCTATTTCGGGGACACGAGCCGCATGTACACGGTCGGCACCCCGAGCACGGTCGGACGCCAGCTGATCGACACGACTTACGAGGCGATGCTCGCGGGCATCCGCGAGGTGAAGCCGGGCGCGACGCTCGGCGACGTGGGCCACGCGATCCAGAAGCGCGCCCAGGCCGATGGTTTCTCGATCGTGCGCGAGTATTGCGGCCACGGCATCGGCAAGGTCTATCACGAGGAGCCGCAGGTGCTGCACTACGGCCAGCCGGGGCAGGGCCTGCGCCTGAAGCCGGGCATGGTCTTCACGATCGAGCCGATGGTCAACGCGGGCCGCGCCGGCACGGCGGTGCAGCGCGACGGCTGGACGGTCGTCACCAAGGACCGCTCGCTCTCCGCGCAATGGGAGCACATGGTCGCCGTCACCGACGACGGCTACGAACTGCTCACGCCCTGGCCGGATGGCACGGGCAGCTACGAAGCGCCGTGATGGCGGGGATGCGGCCGCTCGGCCGCTCTGTCAAGTGCGCGATGAAGTTCCGCACAGATCGCGCTCGGGGAACGTTTTCGTCAAATAAGGATTTGACTCTCTGGCCAGTTCGGTTAAAGCTACGCGTTAGTGCTTTATTGGGGTTTACGACTGCATGAGTCCGTCACTGACCGTTCGCCGTATCGCTGCCGATCAGGGTGCCGTGCTCCGCGAGCTTCGTACCGCTTCGCTGCGCGACGCGCCTTATGCGTTCGGCGACTCGCTCGAAGACGCGCTGTCCGCCGATGCAGCCGTCTACGACGCGGCGGCCGCGCGTCACGCCGATTCGCATGCCGCCACTTCGTTCATCCTCTACACCGAGGGGCATCCGGCGGGGCTGATCGGCGCGAATTTCGAGAGTGCGCCGGCGCGCCGTGCGTTCGTGTTCGCGCTGTGGGTGGCGCCTGCCGTGCGTCATCTGCGTGGCGGCGAGCTGCTGTTGAACGCCGCGCTCGAATGGCTCGTGAGCGAAGGCGCGACGCAGGTCTACGCCTGGGTCACCGATTCGAACACCACCGCCATGCGTTTTTACGAGCGTCTGGGCTTCGGGCCCACGGGCGATCACGCGCGCAGCCAGCACTCGCCGGAGCAATGGGAAACGCTGCTCGTGCGCGACGTGTCCGATCCGGCGCAGCACGCGTCGGCGCAATGACTGAATGACGCCGCGCGTCGGCTGGCTTTTTTTCGCTGGTCTTGCGCGGTTTTTTCTGTCAGCTTCCCTGCTGTCTTTTCTGTCGTCGATTCAGCCGTGACGCGCCGCCGTCGCGCCGTGCGCCACTGCGCGCGAGCGCAGCGGCGTCGGCACGGCGTCCGTCGCGACATCATTCGCGGCGTTGTTCTCGCCTTGACCCCTTGCCGCAGCATGCCGAGCCATTAAAAATGATGGCCGTGCGCGTCGGCGCCTGTAAAATACGCAAAATTTTTCGCCGATCGCCATGTCGCCCAGGAAATCGCCATATTTTGAACTGAAGAGCGGTTCAGTCGATACGCTTCTGTTCGTGGTCAAAACGACTGAACTCGATGCGATGCGCGCCGAACTCACGCGGCGCTTCGAGGCGACCCCGGAGTTCTTCGCCAACGATACCGTGGCTATCGACATCCGCCGCCTGGCCGATGGCGAGCAGGTCGCGCTCGGCGACATCGCCCGTCTGCTCGAAAGCGTGCGCATGCGTCCCGTGGGCGTGGTCGCGCAAGCCGCCCAGCACGGCTGGGCCGCCGAAGCCGGACTGCCGTTCCTCGAAGCGCGCGACAAGCGCGGCGCCCACGCGAAGGGCGGCGCCGATGCCGACACCAGCGCGGAGCAGGCCGCCGCGCCGCAGGCAGAAGCCGCCAATGTCCCGGCCGCAGCCGACAAAGGCGCCGCGCAGCCTGAACTCTTTCCCACCACGACGACCGCAGAAGATGCGGCCACGGAAACGCTGGCGGAAACCCCGTCGCGCAACGCGCCCAAGGAACCCACGCTGGTGGTCGACCGTCCGCTGCGTTCGGGCCAGCGCGTCTACGCCAAGGGCGACCTCGTGGTGCTCGGCATGGTGTCGAACGGCGCCGAGGTGATCGCCGAAGGCAACATCCATATTTACGCGCCGTTGCGCGGCCGCGCGCTCGCGGGCGTGCACGGCAATCACGACGCACGCATTTTCTGCACGAGCCTCGAAGCGGAACTCATTTCGATCGCGGGCATCTACCGTACCACTGAAGTTCCACTCGCCGACGACGTGCGGGGCAAGCCGGCGCAAATCCGGCTCGACGAAGAAAAGCTGTTGATCGAACCGTTGAGGCTCACCTGAGTCGCCGCTCGCGCACCCGTGTGGCAGGCGGGGCGCTCACGAGCGGCACGCGATGAGACCAAACTGAGAAACTGACGAACGCAAGGTAAGGGAATGGCAAAAATCATTGTGGTGACTTCGGGCAAGGGTGGCGTCGGCAAAACGACCACGAGCGCGAGTTTCGCATCGGGCCTCGCGTTGCGCGGCCACAAGACCGCGGTCATCGACTTCGACGTGGGCCTGCGCAATCTCGACCTCATCATGGGTTGCGAGCGCCGCGTCGTGTACGACCTGATCAACGTGATCCAGGGTGAGGCGAACCTCAATCAGGCGCTCATCAAGGACAAGAAGTGTGAAAACCTGTTCATCCTGCCCGCCTCGCAGACGCGCGATAAAGACGCGCTCACGAAGGACGGCGTGGAGAAGGTGATCGAGGACCTGCGCAAGATGGACTTCGAATACATCGTGTGCGATTCGCCCGCGGGTATCGAGTCGGGCGCGATGCTGGCGATGCACTTCGCCGACGAAGCGCTCATCGTGACGAATCCTGAAGTGTCGTCGGTGCGCGACTCGGACCGTATTCTCGGCATGCTGTCGTCGAAGACGAAGCGCGCGATCGAAGGCAAGGAACCGATCAAGGAGCACCTGCTGATCACGCGTTACAGCCCGAAGCGCGTCAACGAAGGCGAGATGCTGTCGCTGTCGGACATCTCGGAGATCCTGCGCATCGACCTGATCGGCGTGATTCCCGAATCGGAAGCCGTGCTGCACGCGTCGAATCAGGGCCTGCCGGCCGTCCATCTCGACGGTACCGACGTCGCGGAAGCGTACAAGGACATCGTGTCGCGTTTTCTCGGCGAGGAGAAGTCGCTTCGTTTCACCGATTACCAGAAGCCGGGGCTCCTGCAGCGCCTGTTCGGTAGCAAGTAAGGGAGGCGCACGTCATGTCGTTTCTTTCGTTTTTTCTCGGCGAGAAGAAGAAGTCCGCCTCGGTAGCGAAGGAACGCCTGCAGCTCATCATCGCTCACGAGCGCGCAGGCGGTCATCCGCCCGCCGATTATCTGCCGGCTCTCCAACGCGAACTGGTCGCGGTGATCTCGAAGTACGTGAAGATCTCCGACGACGATATCCGCGTGAGCCTCGAACGCCAGGACGATCTCGAAGTCCTCGAGGTCAAGATCGAGATTCCGCAAGCCTGATCGCAGGCACGGCGCGCGGCCTCATGGCGCCGCGCGCATCTCAATTTGCGGGGCGGCGGTGCGCGTGGTAAACGGCGCCGCCGGCCGCTTTATCAGCGCCTCGCGCCGCTGGTTTTCTCCCGCTTCGCCCCTTCCTGACCCGACCGAAATATTCGGTTTCACTTCACCCTGAGCGGTTACACGACCGTTGTCAGCGCGGCGTCGCGCTCGCGCATTGAACCGGTAACGCCACTCATGGCGTCTTACTCAAGGGTGATCAACATGAAGAATTCGCTCCGCCTGCTCGTCGCCAAAACTGCCATCGTCGTCGCGGGCGCTTGCGCCGTCGCCGCGCCGGCGTTCGCCGAAGTCATCGTCGTTGCGCCGAGTGCGCCGCCCGTCGAGCGCGTCGAGGTCGTGCCCGCGCCGCGCGTCGGCTACGTCTGGGACAAGGGCCACTGGCGCTGGGATCACGGCCGCTACGTCTGGATCGGCGGCCACTGGCAGGCCGAGCGCGTGGGCTATCACTGGGTGCCGGGCCACTGGATCGCGCACGGGCCGAACTGGCGCTGGGTCGAAGGCCACTGGGCCGCTTGAGGCGCACGCGCTTCGTGATCCACTGACGTTCTCCGACGTCGCGCCTCTCGCGCCATTCGCGCCATTCACGGCGCAGCGAGCCCGGCGCGCGGCAGCGGTGCGAGTTTTCGCCCGTTGCCGTGCGCCGGGCTCGTTGCATTATGCGGGCGTGTCGAGTGCGTGCCCGCTGCGCGGGCAGGGCGCCGAGGACGCCGCGCGAGCCGCGTCGAGCCTGCCATTCAGACCCACCATCAAGCCCCGCTGGCAAGCCCGGCAATTAGGGCAGGGAAAGCCTGCGTATTCCGACGCGGATTCCGTCACTCGCATCAGGCTTCGTCCGTTAAAATCTCGGAAAAACGCAGGCAAATCACTGAATTGGGCCTTCGCCGGTCCGCAGCACAATGAAACGAGTCTTGATTGTCAAGGTGACCTCGCTCGGCGACGTCGTCGAGGCCCTTCCCGTAGTGGCCGATGTCCAGCGCGCGTACCCTGGCGTGATCGTCGACTGGGCCGTCGACGACGCCTTCGCGGAAATCGTGCACTGGAACGCGGGCGTCGACCGCGTGCTGTGCGCGCCGTTGCGCCGCTTCAAGAAAGCACGCAGCTGGAACGATCTCAAATCGATCTGGCAGTCGATTTCCGAACTGCGTGCGCATCGCTACGACGCCATCATCGACATTCACGGCGTCTACAAGAGCGCGATCATCGCGTTTCTCGCGCGTGGGCGCCGCCGCTTCGGCTATCTCGCGAAGGATCTCGGCGAGCGCGGCGCGGCGTTTGCGTACAACGGCCGCTTCGGTCCGCGTCCGCAATGCGATGCGTGGCTCGGCATGCGTATCAGCACGGGCGAGGCGCTCGGCTACACGATCGACACGCCGCCCGATTTCCAGATGCGCATTCCGCGCGACGGCAAGGCGCTGCCCGCGCCCGATGCGCCTACCGCGCTGATCTTCCACGCCACTTCGAAGGAAGAGAAGAAGTGGCCCGTCGAGCATTGGGGCGAGCTGTGCCGCGCGCTGATCGCGCGTGGCCTGCGTATCGAGCTGCCCTGGGGCTCGGACGCCGAGCATGACACCGCCCGTGAGATCGCGGCGCTCGTGCCCGGCGCGACGATCCTGCCGCGCCTCACGGTCACGCAGGTCGCGCAGCGCATCGAGGATTCGGCGCTCGTCGTGGGCACCGATACCGGCTTCGTGCACCTCGCCCACGCGCTGCTCAAGCCGACCATCATGATCTTCATCGCGACCAATGCCGAGCACCTCGGCGTGCGTGCGCCGCATCGCTCGATTTCGATCGGCGACGGTCATCACGTGCCGCCTGTTTCGGTGGCGATCGATGCCGTCGATCGCGTGTATCCCGCGCGCGATGCGGACGGCGCGCTGAAAGATCCGCGCGCGTCGAACGTCTGATTTTTAGCGGCTGTTTTTAACGGTCCTCCGCGGCATTTTTCTCGCGGTTTCCTGGCGCGCGTTCATCGCGCGCCGGCCGCTTTTGCACGATGCCTCGCGCGTCGTTTCGCACGCAGCGTCGCGGGTTTCTCCACGCGTTTTCCACGCCTTTCCCGCGCGTTTCTCATTACGAGGTTGTTAAAAGTGTCGTGCCTGTGTTGCACTCGGCGCGGCGCGCGCGCCTGTCCGCGTGCGAATGCGCGCGTGCTGTAACACGGGCCACACCGCTGCTTACAAATTGCAACGCCTGCGATGCGCGCCGTCGTGTTCAATGCAAACCGTCCGCAGTACGCGATTCCTCAAGCGGAACGCGCCGGACGCAAGACATTGACTCGATGGGAGAACGAAGTGAAACGATTGACGCTTACCCTGATCGCAGGTGCACTCTTCGCGGCGTCGCTGAGCGGATGCATCGTGGTGCCGCCGGGCGGCGGCTATGGCGGCGGTTACCATCACGGCTACTACTACCGTTGAGCACGACGGGCGCGGTGCCGATGCAGGCGGCGCGCTCAGGCCAGCAGCATTTCGACGGTGATGACGGCCGCGATGGCCGCGGCGTTGGCGACCAGGGCTTCGAGGACCACCGCGCGCCACGTTCGCGTACTCAGACGGAAGGCCAGGATCAGTGAGATGCCCAGCGCGAGCGCGATCATCAGGACGAGATCGGCGTTGCTCAGATGCAGGTTCATCGTTGGCCTCCCTGGCGCGGTCGCGCGGACGGTGTTGATGCCTCGTCATCGAGTATAGGCACGCGGCGCGCGGGCCCAAAGTGAACACAATCACCCACAAGAAAAAAGCGGAATCCGATGACCGGATTCCGCTTTTTTGTTTTTTGGCTTCGCTTTCGGCTTGCCGGTTCAGCGCATTACGTCAGCGACGTGTGGCGCGTTTCGCGCATGCAGAGCACGCCGACGAGGCTCACGCAGGCCGCGATCGACACATAGGCGCCGACCCACGACAGGCCGCCGCGCGCGGCCAGCACCTGCGCGATATACGGCGCAACCGACGCGCCCAGGATGCCGCCGAGGTTGTAGGCGACGCCCGCGCCCGTGTAGCGCACGCTGGTCGGGAACAGTTCGGGCAGCAGGGCGCCCATCGGCGCGAAGGTGGCGCCCATCAGGAACAGCTCGATCACGAGGAAGAGCAGCACCAGCGGCAGCGAGCCGCTGCCGAGCAGCGGCTGCATCGTGAAGCCCGAGAGAATCGCCAGAATGCAGCCGACGATCAGCACCGGCCTGCGGCCGAAACGGTCGGACAGCGCCGCCGAAATCGGCGTGGCGATGCCCATGAACACCACCGCGATGCAGAGCATGCCGAGGAAGGTCGGACGCGGAATATGCAGCGCCGTCACGCCGTGCGAGAGCGAGAACACCGTCGCGTTGTAGAACAGCGTGTAGCAGACCACCATCGCCAGCGCGCCGAGGATCGTCGGCCACCAGTAGCTCGACAGCAGCGTCGCGACCGGCACCTTGACGCGCTCCTCGCGCTCGACGGCCGCCTTGAACGCGGGCGTTTCGGCGATCTTCAGGCGCACGTACAGGCCGAGCGCGACGAGCACCGCCGAGACGATGAACGGCACGCGCCAGCCCCAGTCGCGGAACTGCTGGTCCGAGAGCGTCGAGGCGAGGCCGAAGAACAGGCCGTTTGAGGCGAGAAAGCCCACCGACGGGCCGAGCTGCGGGAACATGCCGAACCAGCCGCGCTTGCCTTGCGGCGCGTATTCGGTCGCGAGCAGCGCCGCGCCGCCCCATTCGCCGCCGAGGCCGATGCCCTGGCCGAAGCGCAGCACGCACAGCAGGATCGGCGCGAGGCTGCCGATCGAGTCGTAGCCGGGCACGAAGCCGATCAGCGTGGTCGAGACGCCCATCACGAGCAGCGAGGCCACCAGCGTCGATTTACGGCCGATGCGGTCGCCGAAATGGCCGAACAGGAACGAGCCGATCGGACGCGCGACGAAGGCGATGCCGAAGGTCACGAACGCCGACAGCGCCTGCGCCGTCGCCGAGCCGTGCGGGAAGAACACCGGGCCGATCACGAGCGCGGCGGCCGTTGCGTAGACATAGAAGTCGTAAAACTCGATCGCGGTGCCGATAAAGCTCGCGAAAATCACGCGCGCCGTGCTTTGCTGGCGGGCGTCGGGCTGGTCGGCGCTCGCCGACGAGAGCGGGGAGGTGGACATCGGGGTCTCCAGTCGTTGTGACGCGCGCTGACGCGCTTTCCCCGCCGGGCCGAGGGCGGCGGCGAGGGCGCAAGGCGCGGCGCGGGCGTCTTTGTGCAGGTTTCGAAGTCCGGCGGGCGGGCGCGGATGCCGAGGCGGCACCTTGGGGCGACATGCTTGAGCCGGCAACGAATCGTCAGTATGCATCGCGCAGCGTCAGCTGTGCGCGCGAAGGCGTGGACCGTCCGGCGCGCGCGGATAGGCGCGGGCACGATGCAGATACGGTCGAAGCGCGCTTCGGCGCGGCGCGGGTGGCGACGGACGAAGGCGTGGCCGGGCAGATGCCGGCGAGGGGTAGCGAAAAATTATAACGAGCGGGCGCGCCGCGCAGCAAGGCACATGCAAGCGTGGCGCGGGCGCGTCGAAAGGCGCGCTCGCGGGCGAAGTGGACGCTCGGTTGAAGCTCGGTCGACGCTCAGTTGAAGTTCTGCGCTTGCGGCGAGGCGAGCGTGCGGAGCTGGAACTTGCCGTTGTCGTTGAACAGCCAGTCCTCGAACAGCTCGATCTGGCCGGCCGAGTCGAGCAGGCGCGGCGGCGGCGGCGGCAGCGGCGTTGCGTGACGCAGCGTGGCGAGCGCGGTGGATTCGGCGTCGTCGTCGCCATTGGTGCGGAACACCGACGACTTGACCACCTGACCCTCGCGATTGACCGTGAACGAGACGACCACGAGCGAACGCAGCATCGCCTGCGGCGTGCCGTGCAGCACCGCCGACGGATTGCGCTCGACGATGCGTTTCGCCACGGCCGCCTTGTATTGGTCGAGCGTCGTGCTGTTGATGGCTTCGGGAGGAATCACGAGCAGCGGTCGAGGCGGCGGCGTGATCGTGCAGGCGCTCGCGAGCGCGAGCAGCACGATTGCACCGAGACGCCGCAGCGGCGCTGCGTGTGCGATGTGAGCGATGTTCAGTCGGGAGGCGCTCGCGGTGTGATCACCGCTGCGCGTGCGGACGCGGATGAGCATGTTTGCCAGGCTCGAATGCGAAACCAGATTCGAGCTTAGTCGAAACGGTGCGGGATGCAATCCGAACTCTCCCGCGCAAGGGCGGGAAGCTGGCGGGTTGTGTGCGCCTGGGCGCTTATCGGCTGCCGCGTTTATTCGACGGGGAATTGCGCGCAGGGGTCCGCGGTCACGGTCGCGCAGGCGTACGAGTATTCGCCGCTCTTGAGGAACAGCTCCTTGCCGACTTGCACGTTCGCGCGCAGATCGGGCGAGCTTTCCCAGGCGATGTAGCCCGAGCACATCACGGCAGACAGAACGACGAACGAAAAGGCCAGCTTTTCAAAGACTTGGTAACGGTGCGGCATGGTGAGCAATCCCCTGAACAGGCGATAGTTTACCGCAATACTAGGGTTTTCACCTAGGGTTATGCCAGGGTTCTGGCATGGTGTATGAATTGGGCGAATTAGTTATTCGACCCTTAAAGTGGAATCGACGCGCGTGGGCCGTTGTCGAGCGAGGCTCGATGAGCGATTGGATGCGGTGCGTTGGGTGTTTTTTCAGCCGCGGAACGCGGGTCTGAGAGCGAAGCGTCGGTGCCGCGAAAAGGGCGCCGGGCGTTCGCGATGAGGCGTGCGAGGGTCGCTGGCGGAGGCGGTGAGATTCGAACTCACGGAAGGGTTACCCCTTCGCCGGTTTTCAAGACCGGTGCATTCAACCACTCTGCCACACCTCCGAAGGCGCGCATTGTAACCTGGAATGTGCGCGCGCCGGCAGCCTCGCCGGCGGCGCGCACCGAAATGCGCATTGGAACCTCAGCGCGAACCTCGGCGCAAACCTCGGCGCGAACTCAGGACCCGTCCTTGAGAAACAGCTCCTGCAGATCGTTGAGAAAACGCTGACCCAGCTCGGTCGGCACGATCTTCTCGTAATCGCGCGTGATCAGCCCGCGTTTCTCCGCTTCCTGTAATTGCGGTTCGATCGTCGTGATCGGCAAACCCGTGCGCTCGATGAAGCGATGCACCGGAAAGCCTTCCACGAGCCGCAGCGCGTTGAGCATGAACTCGAACGGCAGATCGCGCGCGCCGACCTCATGCTCCTCCTGCACCGGCGAGCCCGCGCGCGCCTGCTCGATGAACGTCGACGGATGCTTGTAGCGCATCTGCCGCACGATGCGGTTCGGGAACGACAGCTTCGTATGCGCGCCCGCGCCGATGCCGAGGTAATCGCCGAAACGCCAGTAGTTGAGGTTGTGGCGGCTCTGATGGCCGGGCTGCGCATACGCCGACACCTCGTAGCGCCCATAACCCGCCTCGGCCGTGCGCGCGTGAATCCACTCCTGCATGTCGGCGGACTGGTCGTCGTCGGGCAGGGCGGGCGGAAACTTCGCGAACAGCGTGTTCGGTTCCAGCGTGAGGTGATAGAGCGACAGATGCGGCGGCTTGAACGCGAGCGCCGTTTCGATATCGGCCTGACATTCGGCGAGCGTCTGCTGCGGCAGCGCGAACATCAGATCGAGATTGAAGTTGTCGAAGGTCTTCGCCGCGACTTCCACCGCGTGGCGCGCCTGCGCCGCGTCGTGAATGCGCCCGAGCGCCTTCAGATGCGCCTCGTTGAAGCTCTGGATGCCGACCGACAGCCGGTTCACGCCGCTCGCGCGGAATTGCGCGAACTTGTCCGCCTCGAACGTGCCCGGATTGGCTTCGAGCGTGATTTCGGCGTCGGCGTCGAGCGGCAGCAGCGCGCGCACGTCGGAGAGCAGGCGGTCGAGCCCTTTCGCCGAGAGCAGGCTGGGCGTGCCGCCGCCGATGAAGATCGTATGCACCTGGCGGCCCCATACGAGCGGCAGCGCCTGTTCGAGATCGGCGCGCAGCGCGTCGAGGTAATCGTCCTCGGGAAAGCGATCGCCTTTCCATTCGTGCGAGTTGAAATCGCAGTACGGGCACTTGCGCACGCACCACGGGAAATGCACGTAAAGCGAAAGCGGCGGCAGCGATGTGAGGCGGATGCTGCCCGGCATCGTGAACGACTTCACGACTTCGATGCCGATGCGGTGCTGCTGGCTCACGCTAGCTCCTCGAGGCGCGCGAGCAGGGCGCGCAGGGCGATCGCGCGATGGCTCGACGCGTTCTTGAGCGCCGGATCGAGTTCGGCGGCGGTGGCTTCGAGGCCCGGGATGTAGAAGTACGGGTCGTAGCCGAAGCCGTTCTCACCGCGCGGCGCGTCGATCACTTCGCCGTGCCAGCGGCCTTCGGCGATCAGCGGTTCGGGGTCGTCGGCGTGGCGCACGAGCGCGAGCACGCAGTAGTAGTACGCGCGGCGGTCGGCGTGTTCCTGCAGATTCGCGACGAGCAGCGCGTTGTTCGCGGCATCGCTTTTCTCGCCGCCCGCACGCTGCGCGTAGCGCGCCGAATACACGCCCGGCGCGCCGCCCAGCACGCTCACGCAAAGGCCGGAATCGTCGGCGATGGCCGGCAGGCCGGTCAGCTTCGCGGCGTGGCGCGCCTTGGCGAGCGCGTTCTCCACGAAGGTGACGTGCGGCTCCTCGGCTTCGGGCACGCCAAGCTCGCCTTGCGTCACGAGTTCGATGCCCGCCGCGCCGAGCAGCGCCGCGAATTCACGTAGCTTGCCGGCGTTGTTCGAGGCCAGCACGACGCGGCCCGACAGGCCGCCCTGGCCAGCGGTATCAGCCATGTGCGATCTCCAGCGCGGCCTTTTGCTTCTCGATCAGCGTGCGGATGCCGCCTTGCGCGAGGTCGAGGAGCGCGTTGAGTTCGTCGCGCGAGAACGGCGCGCCTTCGGCCGTGCCTTGCACTTCAACCATGCCGCCCGAGCCCGTCATGACGACGTTCATGTCGGTGTCGCATTGCGAGTCTTCGGCGTAGTCGAGGTCGAGCACGGGCAGGCCTTCGTAGACGCCGACCGAGATCGCCGCCACGTAGTCGGTGATCGGCGAGCGTTCGATGCGGCCGGTTGCGAGCAGCTTCGAGACGGCGTCGTGCGCCGCGACGAACGCGCCCGTAATGGCGGCCGTGCGCGTGCCGCCGTCGGCCTGCAGCACGTCGCAATCGAGGTTGATGGTGCGTGCGCCGAGCGCTTCCAGATCGAACACCGCGCGCATCGCGCGGCCGATCAGGCGCTGGATTTCCTGGGTGCGGCCCGTCTGCTTGCCGCGTGCGGCTTCGCGGTCGCTGCGCGTGTGCGTGGCGCGCGGCAGCATGCCGTATTCGGCGGTGAGCCAGCCCTGGCCCTTGTCGCGCAGGAACGGCGGCACGCTTTCCGAGACGCTCGCGGTGCACAGCACCTTGGTGTCGCCGAATTCGACGAGCACCGACCCTTCTGCGTACTTCGTGAAATGGCGGGTGATGCGGACGTCGCGAAGCTGGTCGGCGGCGCGGCCGGAGGGGCGCTGGATGGATTGGGTCATCGTCGGGCGTGCGGGGGCACGGCAAAGGAAGGGGAAAACGCAATTTTAGCGCCTTCGCACTGCGGACGCGGGGCGCGGGTTCCGGCCTGGCGGGGCCGGTTTCGCGCCGCACGCCGCCGCGGCTGGCTGGCGGCCCGCCGCTGGGCCGGCCGGCGGACCCCGCCGAACGGGCGGGCGCGCGGCCAAAAATGGGATAATGGCGATTCTCCGCCCCGCGTCATCGATTGCACGAGTCCACGCCGGGCGCCTCGATTTTTCCTCGCCGTGAGCCGCGCCCGTCATCGGCGCGCCGCATGGCTTTTACGCGAGACGAACCATGATCTACAGCATGACCGGCTATGCCAGCGCCACGCGCGAACTGGTGGCGGCATCGGGCACTGGCGGCGCCAGCGTGTCCGTCGAACTGCGCACCGTGAATTCGCGCTTTCTCGACCTGAATTTCCGCATGCCGGAAGACGTGCGCGTGTGCGAACCCACGCTGCGCGAAATGCTGATGACGAAGCTCTCGCGCGGCAAGGTCGATATCCGCATCAACATCCAGCGCAGCGAGCAGGGCGCCAACGCCGGCTCGCTGAACCGCGACGCGCTCGAACAGCTCGCCTCGCTCGAACGCGCGGTGCTCGACGCATTTCCCGAGTCGGGCCGCCTGCGCACCGGCGAGATCCTGCGCTGGCCGGGCGTGCTGGCGGAAAGCGGCGTCGCGCCCGAAGTGCTGCGCGACGCGGTGCTCGGCTGCGGCAAGCAGGCCATCGCCGACCTGATCGACGTGCGCGGCCGCGAAGGCGCGCAACTCGCGAACATGCTGCTCGCCAACGTCGCCGAGATGGAAGCGATCGTCGCGAAGATCACGCCGCTCGTGCCGGACCTGATCGTCAAGCATCAGCAGAAAATCGTCGAGCGTCTGCAGGAAGCGCTCGGCATCGCCGCGCCGGAAGCGAACGGCAACGGCAATATCGGCAGCGTGTCGCGCGAGGAAGTCGCCGAACGCATTCGCCAGGAAGTGACGATGTACGGCATCCGCATCGACATCACCGAAGAACTCTCGCGCCTGTCCGCGCATCTTTCGGAAACGCGTCACGTGATCGAGAAGGGCGGCCGTGTGGGCAAGCGTCTCGACTTCATGATGCAGGAGCTGAACCGCGAAGCGAACACGCTCGGTTCGAAGGCGGCGGCCAAGGAACTCGCCGACGCGTCGATGACGCTCAAGCTGCTCATCGAGCAGATGCGCGAGCAGGTGCAGAACCTCGAATAAAAAGTGCGCGCGGCAACATGTGCAAGCGCGCGTAAAGACGTATAAGCACGCATCAACACGCAGTAACACAGCAGCAAAACAGGAAGCAACGAACATGACCGACCAGACCAGCGGCGCCGGTGCGCACAAGTCCGAAACGAAACCGCGCAATCCGTACGTGGGCGTTTATCCGGGCAATCTCTTCATGGTGGTCGCGCCGTCGGGCGCGGGCAAATCCACGCTCGTGAACGCGCTGCTCGCCGAAGACAGCGCGATCTGTCTGTCGATTTCGTACACGACGCGCGAGCCGCGTTCGAAGGAGCGCGACGGCGAGCACTACCACTTCACGACCGTCGACGATTTCCTTTCGCGTCATGCGCAAGGCGAGTTCCTCGAAAGCGCGGAAGTGCATGGCAACTACTACGCGACGTCGCGCGTGTGGATCGAAGATCAGATGAAGATCGGCCATGACGTGCTGCTCGAAATCGACTGGCAAGGCGCGCAGCAGGTGAAGAAGCAATTCCGCAACGCCGTGGAAATCTTCATCCTGCCGCCGTCGCTCGATGCGCTCGCCGACCGTCTGCGCAAGCGCGGCGAGGACGAGCCCAACGTCATCACGCGACGCCTGCTGGCAGCGGGCAGCGAGATGGCGCATGCGAGCGAAGCGGAGTACGTCGTGATCAACGAGAACTTCGATCGCGCGCTGCAGGAGCTGCGCAACATCGTGAGCGCGACGCGTCTGCGCTTCACGTCGCAATACGCGCGGCACACCGAGCTGTTCGTGCAGCTTGGTATCCATCAGCCGCAGCCCGGCGCATCGGGCACATAAGGTAGAATAAGAACCTGTGAGAATGAGAAGGAACCCGACATGGCCCGCATCACCGTCGAAGACTGTCTGAAACAAATTCCGAACCGTTTCGAACTGGCGCTTGCCGCAACGTATCGCGCACGTCAGCTCGCCCAAGGTCACACGCCGAAGATCGAAAGCCGCGACAAGCCGACCGTCGTCGCGCTGCGCGAGATCGCGTCTGGCCAGGTGGGTCTGGAAATGCTGAAAAAGGTGCCCGTTTAACGGCGCCTTGCTGTACCCATACGTCGTGTAATTCGTGCCGGGCGGCGTTTGCCGGGCATTGCTCTCGCGCTAACCGCTAACGCCTGACCTGAAACGGAGGGGAACATGAGCACCACGCCCTCGCCGGCCACCGACGTGGACCAGGAAGCGGAAACCGCGAACCCCGCGCGCAATTACATCGACGCGGTCCTCGAACAGTCGTTTCGTCATCTGTTCGGGCCGACCGCCACACCGGAGCAGCCCCGCAAGCACGGGGTCGTCTCCATCGCCAATCTGACCGCGGCGCTTTCCGGTTACCTCACACCTGAGGAAATCAAGGAAGTCAAAGCGGCGTTTCACTTCAGCGACGAAGCCCACCTCGGGCAGTATCGTCAGAGTGGCGAACCCTACATCACGCATCCCGTCGCCGTCGCGGAAATCTGCGCCGGCTGGAAGCTCGACGCCCAGGCCATCCAGGCGGCGCTGCTTCATGACGTGATCGAAGACCAGGGCGTGACCAAGGCGGAGATCGCCGAGCGCTTCGGCGCCAAGGTCGCGGAACTGGTCGACGGCCTGTCGAAACTCGACAAGATGGAGTTTCGCAATCGCGAGGAAGCGCAGGCGGAGAACTTCCGCAAGATGCTGCTCGCGATGGCGCGCGACGTGCGCGTGATTCTCGTGAAGCTCGCCGACCGGCTGCACAACATGCGCACGCTGGGCGCGGTGCCGCCCGAAAAGCGCCGCCGCGTGGCGCGCGAGACCATCGATATTTATGCGCCCATCGCGCACCGGCTCGGCCTGAACAACACGTATCGCGAGTTGCAGGATCTGAGCTTCCAGAACTTCAACCCGAACCGCTACGCCACGCTCGAAAAAGCGGTCAAGGCCGCGCGCGGCAACCGGCGCGAAGTGGTCAGCAAGATCCTGGAAGCGGTGCAGCGCGCGCTCGGCGACGCGAAGCTCGACGCCGAAGTCACCGGCCGTGAGAAGACCATCTTCAGCATCTACAAGAAGATGCGCGACAAGCAATTGTCGTTCTCGCAGGTGCTCGACGTGTACGGCTTTCGCGTGGTCGTCGAGTCGGCGCTCGAATGCTATACCTGCATCGGCGCGCTGCATGCGCTCTACAAGCCGGTGCCGGGCAAATTCAAGGACTACATCGCCATTCCCAAGGTGAACGGCTATCAGTCCTTGCACACCACGCTCGTCGGCCCGTTCGGTGCGCCCATCGAGTTCCAGGTGCGCACGCGCAAGATGCACGAGATCGCCGAGGCGGGCGTGGCCGCGCACTGGCTCTACAAGAACGGCGGCGCCGATCTGAACGACGTGCAGAAGCGCGCGCATCAGTGGCTCAAGTCGCTGCTCGACATCCAGAGCGAGGCGGGCGATTCGAGCGAGTTCCTCGAACACGTCAAGATCGACCTGTTCCCGGACGCCGTCTACGTATTCACGCCGAAGTCGAAGATCATGGCGCTGCCGCGCGGCGCCACGGCGCTCGACTTCGCATATTCGATCCACAGCGACCTGGGCAACCAGTGCGTCGCCGTGAAGATCAACAACGAGCTGCTGCCGCTGCGCACCGAGCTCAAGAGCGGCGACATCGTCGAAGTGATCACCGCGCCGTATTCGAAGCCGAATCCCGCGTGGCTCGGTTTCGTGCGTACCGGCAAGGCGCGCTCGGCGATCCGTCACTACCTGAAGACGATGCGGCTCACGGAGTCCGTGCAGCTTGGCGAGCGTCTCGTCGACCAGGCGCTCAAGGGCTATGGCTACCAGCTTTCGGAGATCACGCCGGAAGTCTGGGAAAAGCTCGTGCAGTGGACCGGCAACAAGAATCGCCAGGAAATTTTCGCGGACATCGGCCTTGGCCGACGCGTGGCGGCGGTCATGGCCAAGCGCATCGAGGTGCTGGTGACCGGCCTCGACGCCGACGACGAAGACCATCACCATGCGCCGCGCGATCCGAACGCGCCGCATGCGCCGCCTGTGGTCATCACGGGCACCGAAGGCATGTCGGTGCAGCTCTCGGCCTGCTGCCGTCCGATTCCGGGCGACGACATCATGGGTTACATCGGCATCGGGCTCGGCATGGCGATCCATACGACCGACTGCCGCGTGGCGCAGCGCATCCATCGCCGCGATCCGGGCCGCTGGATCGACGTCGCGTGGGCGCCGCAGCCTGGCCGTCTGTTCGACGTCGCCGTGAAGGTGCTCGTGAAGAACACCAAGGGCGTGTTCGCGCGCGTGGCCGCCGACATCACGTCCGCCGACGCGAACATCGTGCACATCGCCATGGACGACGATCTCGCGCAGGAGTCGAACATGCTGCGCTTCGTGATCCAGGTGAGCGACCGCGTGCACCTCGCGAACGTCATGCGCCGCGTGCGCACGAACCCGGACGTGATGCGCATCACGCGCGAGCGGCCGAGCGACGAAGGGCATCATCGCCACGACGGCGGCATGCGCATCGACCGCGAACGCGCCGATTACTGACGTCGGCGTTTGACTGGCGCTTAGGTGGCACTTAGGTAGCGTTTAACCAGCCGGTGACCAGCGTTTAACGACAGGCGCGCCGCTCGCCCGCGCGCGCCGGCAGGAACGGGCCGCAGCACGGGCCGCCATCTTCGCGGCGCCTGGGCGGCTCTGCCCCCTCTCTGTCTCTCTTTCTGGCCCGGCTTTCTGCGGCCCGCAGGCGCGGCTCTCTCGCGCCGCCTCGAACCTCTTCAACCGGAAGCGAGGACACGCCATGAACGTAGCGGATATCTCCGGCCTCGCGCTCGACTACTGGGTGGCGCGCTGCCTGCCCGACTTCGTGCGCGAGATTTATTTCACCGATAGCGGCGAGACCGTCGCCGTGCGCGGCAACGATCGCGGCCGGCCGTGGGACGGGCGCTTCGAGCCGTCGACGTCGTGGGAAGCCGCGGGCGTCGTGCTCGACCGCACGCAGCGTCTGGATGTGCGCGAGCATCGGGACGGCGAGACGGTGATCTGCGTGGCCGAGTTCGCCGGCAGCCATCGCACGGCGCAAGCGCAGGGCGCGACGATGCGTGAGGCGCTGCTGCGCGCGTTCGTGACCAGTCGTTTCGGTGATGAGGTGGGTGCTGTGCTGCGCCAGCCGCAGGCGCTCTCCGGCATCGGCACGGAGCTGGCGGCGGAACCGGCCAATGTGGGCGACGTGGAGGATTTGCCGCGTCCCGATGCACAGATCGGCGATATCGGCACGCAGCCGCGTTAGAGCGGAGGGTGCGAGGTAGAGAAGGGGAGCAGCGGGGACGCTGCACGAAAAACGCAGCTAGAAAGACAAAGGGCCTTCCTGATCAGGAAGGCCCTTCGAAAGGTGGTGCGGCTGGCAGGATTCGAACCCACGACCCCTTGGTTCGTAGCCAAGTACTCTATCCAACTGAGCTACAGCCGCACGCTAAAACGATACTACTTACTGCAGTGTTACTGGAGATCTGCGCGATAAAACTGACGCAAAACTCTGAAAAGGTGGCGCGGCTGGCAGGATTCGAACCCACGACCCCTTGGTTCGTAGCCAAGTACTCTATCCAACTGAGCTACAGCCGCACACAGAAAAGAGAGTATAGCACCGATTTCGGGAAATGGAAGCCCCTTATCGCAATTTGTTTGCAGACGCGCTTCGTGTACCCTGAAGGGTGGGGCCGCAGCGCCGGGCGCGCGGTGTCCCGCAACCTTCGTGGCATTGAAGCAGGCGTGTCAGTACAGCAGCGCATCGAACGTATCGAACCATCATGAACAAGGCCTTTGTCAAAGAATCGACCGACAACGACGACGACGATCTCGAAGCCGGTCACCCCGAGATTCCCGCCGGGACCAAGAACTACATGACGCCCGCGGGCTACCAGCGCATGCGCAGCGAACTGCTGCATCTGCTCGACGAGGCGCGGCCCGAGGTGGTCAAGCTCGTCTCGTGGGCGGCGTCGAATGGCGACCGTTCAGAGAATGGCGACTACATCTACGGCAAGCGCAGGCTGCGCGAAATCGACCGGCGTATCCGCTTCCTGACGAAGCGGCTCGATCTGGCCGAGGTGGTCGACAGCAGCCGTCAGGAGAGCGTCGATCAGGTGTTCTTCGGCGCGACGGTCGAGTACGGCACCGAGGACGGCGAGTCGCATACGATCACGATCGTCGGCGTCGACGAAATCGATCTGGATCGCGGGCACGTGAGTTGGATCTCGCCGATCGCGCGCGCCTTGTTGAAGGCGAAGATCGGCGATCAGGTGACCTTGCATACGCCTACGGGCCCGGCGTCCATCGACGTGCTCGATGTGCGTTATCCGGCGCCTGGCGCGTAGGCGCTTTATCGCTCCGGCTCTGCCGGATCGGTAAACGAAAAAAAGGCGCCACGAGGGCGCCTTTTTCAGCTACACAGCTGGCCGAAGCGGCCAGCGGCGTGAAGCTTAGAAGCGGTGACGCATACCAACCGTCACAGCGATCTGGTCTTGACGGGTCGAAGCCGAACCCAGACCGTTCAGGTAAGCACCGATGCCGGCCGAGTTGTCCGACACGTGTTGCCAGTCGCCCTGGAGGTAGACGTCCGTGCGCTTCGACAGTGCGTAGTCCGACTGCAGAGCGACCGTGTTGTAGTTCGGGTTCACACCGCCACCCAGGTTTGCACGGGTGTACGTGTACGCGCCAGCCAGGCTCAGGGCCGGGGTCAGAGCGTAACGGATGTTACCTTCGAAGTTCTGGAAGCGAGCGCTGTCAGCACGGAAAGCGATGCCGCCGGTCGAGCCCGTGCCCGATTGCGTACCCGAGATGCCGCCGCCGGTTGCGTCCGACAGGTTCGTCTGCGTGTAGACGATGCCAGCCGTTGCCGGGCCGAACGTGTAGTTCACGCCGCCGCCGAACGTGCGCTGACGGCCAGCCAGGAACGTCCATTCGCCGGTTTGCGCGCCTGCTGCCGAAGCTGCCGGGCCGTTGGCGTTCGCGAACACTGCGTTCGTGACGTCGTTGTTCAGCTGCAGGTAGCCAGCTGCGACGTTCAGGCCGCCCCAGTTGTACGATGCGCCGAAGCTGTACGCACGGTTGTTCGCGAATTCGCTGCTGTTCGAGAACGAGTACGTGCCGCCGAACTTGAAGCCAGCGTAGTTGACGCTGCTGTACTTGATCGTGTTGTTGAAACGGATCGAGTTGTTCAGGTTGTCGTTGTCATACGGGTGAGCAGCGATCGTGCCGCCGTATTGCGTACCCGTGTTCGACAGCGGAGCCACGTAGTCGACGACGGAGTCGTACTGGCGACCGAGGGTGACAGCACCGTATTGGTTGCTTGCCAGACCGACGAATGCTTGACGGCCGAACATGCGGCTCGACTGACCTGCCGTGCCGTTCATGATGCTGAAGCCGCTTTCCAACGTGAAGATGGCCTTCAGACCGCCACCGAGGTCTTCCGAACCACGCAGGCCCCAACGGCTACCGTTGACGGTGCCGCTCGAAGCCTTCCACAGGCTGTGGCCGCCCGAGTTGTTCGCGTAGGTGATGCCGGCGTCGATCAGGCCGTACAGCGTGACGCTGCTTTGAGCGTGTGCTGCCGTTGCAAAAACGCCCGTGAGGGCAGCGACCATGAGAGTCTTTTTCATCTTTGTAAACTCCGAGAACAGAGGTGGGTTTCGTCGAACCCTGTTTGGGAAGCCGTCCACGCGATTGGCAGCGAGAGGCGAACTCGCGTGGCGCGTAAATCCGTCGAAGTCGGCTTCCGGACAGGCAGAGTGTAGAGACGGTGCTCGGAAAGCAGGCATTCCGATTTGCGCAATAAAGTATTGCGGATTTGGAAATGGTTACCGGATCTTCGTTTCCGCCTTGCTGGATGGGGCTTTCAGAGGGATTGCAGAGCGCGGGTGGGGAGTGTCAACCGAATGGCGTTGTGCGATCGCTACAACAATTGATTGCGAAAAACAACGTAAATCACGGTTAAGCAGGATTATTGCGTGTAACGTAACAGATGATTGTGCTGCGTACAGTTAATGCGCCAGAACGCTGCCGCTATACTGAACTCACTGCTTTCCGAAGCAGACTTTTTCGTTGACGAAAAAGATCTCCAAACCTTTGTCGGCGCGGCCATTGGCTGCGCTTTTTTTTGCCCGCCAATTAGCAGCGGGACATGGCGCCCCGCCTCGCATCCTGTCTGCCCTAACGACCACGCTCCTCGGGCGGTTCGGATTGCAGACTCCAGTCTTCCATTACATAGTGCCGGGCGTCCATCGGGGAACACAGCAGGTTGTGCCAGTGATCGCCGTGCCACGGACCATAAGTGTCGAGCTCACCGGCGGTGGCCTGATCGGGACCGTCGATTTCCACGAGCCAATGCATCCAACGTCGCAGAGTCGTCAGCATGATGACCTCCCTTTGCACGCGAATGTATTCATGATGAGTTGAACGTAATACTCGAACAACCGGTAAAAACACTTACGTTTGACACCAATTGTTACACTTCGGGAAATTTTCCCGACATATACCGAAGTCAGGTAATTAAGCGGATAAAGATGTCGCCGATGCCGCGTCTCCGATAATCATTCCGCTTGCATATATTTTTTGTGCGTTTTTTGATGCGTGCGGGTTTATCGCGAAAACGGGAATGCTGTTATAAAAAATTCGCTTGACTGGCGATTGTCGTTCCCCGTATAACGGCACTTCTGATTTACTTCTTTAGCGGTAATTGAATTGTCGCAGGAAAAGGAAGTGATTCAGCAAAGCATTCGGCGTGAGGATAGTGCCCGCGTCATTAAATTTTGAGGGAAACGGAAACATGGAAACCGGTATTGTCAAATGGTTCAATGATGCAAAGGGCTTTGGCTTCATCACGTCGGACGCCGGCGGCGACGACCTGTTCGCGCACTTCTCGGAGATCCGTGCAGACGGCTTCAAGTCGCTGAAGGAAAACCAGCGCGTGTCGTTCGACGTCAAGGTTGGCCCGAAGGGCAAGCAAGCCGCGAACATCCAGCCGATCTAAGCCGGGTGCGCTGCGCCAGCGGGCGCGAAAGGCTGCATGTCCAAGTCTGCGCGTCTGCTTGCCGCACGAACAAGCCCTGGAGAAACCAGGGCTTTTTTGTTTCTGGATTCGCATGAATGACGTGAAAGCCGCGTAATAATCGCCGCTCAGTAATTATGATTCGCGGGAAAACCCCGATTCAAAAAAACTCGTCAATTAGAATTAAAAACCGGGTGCGCGCGTCGGGGTCTTATCCGTGGAAATCGCCGGGAAGTCCAGCGCGCTTCGTCCAAACCGTGCATACTTGGGCGGATTTCTTTTTCACGTCTTACTGTTTCACCATGTCCGACACCTCCATGAGCGCCGAATCGAGCGCCGAATCGAGCGCTGAACTGAGCGCCGAACTGAGCGCCGAACGCTCGTCCGGCGACGTTCCGCTGGTCTTCGTGGATCTCGAAACGACGGGCGGCTCCGTGGGCGAGCATCGCATCACCGAAGTCGGCGTCGTCGAGGTCAAGGATGGCGAGGCCACGCGCTGGAGTTCGCTCGTCGATCCGCAGCAGCCGATCCCGCCCTTCATTCAGCAGCTCACCGGCATTACTAATCAGATGGTGCGCGGCGCACCCACGTTCGCCGAGATCGCGCCCGCGCTGTTCGAGCGCCTCGCCGGCAAGCTGTTCGTCGCGCACAACGCGAGTTTCGACCGCGGTTTTCTGCGCGCCGAATTCGAGCGCGCCGGTATCGCGTTCAATCCCGACGTGCTGTGCACCGTGCGGCTGTCGCGCGCGCTCTTTCCGTCCGAAAAGCGTCACGGACTCGACGCGCTGGTCGAGCGCCACGCGCTCGTGCCCGCCGATCGCCACCGCGCGCTCGCCGACGCCGATCTGCTCTGGCAATTCTGGCAGCGCCTGCCGGGCCTCGTGCCCGCGCAGATGCTCGCCACGCAGATCGACCGGCTCACGCGCCGTCACCGTCTCGCGGGCGACATCACCGACGAATTGATCGAATCCGCGCCGGCCGGTCACGGCGTGTACGCGTTTTTCGGCGAGAACGAGGCGCCGCTTTACGTGGGCCGCAGCGTGCGGGTGCGCCAGCGCGTGCGCTCGCATCTGTCGGGCGAGCGCCGCTCGGCGCGCGAGCAGCGCATGGCGCAGCAGGTGCGCCGCGTCGAATGGCAGGCCACCGGCGGCGAGATTGGCGCGTTGCTCGTGGAGGCGCGCTGGATCGCGCAGTGGCGGCCGTCGTTCAACCGCGTGCCGCGCGTGTCGAAGCAGGATCCGCTGTCCGCGCCCTGGCCGTTCGACGGTGCCGTGCTGATCGAAGAGGGCGACGCCGCGAGCGCTGCGCCCGTGTTCCATCTGATCGACCGCTGGTGCTATCTGGGCGCCGTCGCGAACGAGGCCGAAGCGGCCATGCTCTGCGCCGCGACTCGCGAGCCGGCGTTCGAACTCACGACTTGGCGCATTTTGCAGACGCGTTTCGAACGCGGCTTGCGCGTGTTGCCCTTGCCAGCGTCCTCGTCCGCGTCTGTCGACGACGGCTTGACGACCGCCGTCTAACGCTAACGCTCAAGTACTCGCGCGTTTGCGCTTACGCCATGCCGCCCACGCCGCCCGTCTCGCAGACGTGGCCGAGCGCGCGCGTCATGGCGTCGGCGCGCGTCGAGTCGTAGCGCGTCAATTCCTTCCAGTTCGCCACCGCACGCGCGACGCGCGCGGGGCAATCGTCCGCCATGTGCGTGGCTTGCGCGCGCGCGAGCGCGCCGATCAACTGACCCGTGAGCCGATCGAGTTGCGGACGCGTGACCGTCGCGAGGTCGGGCGCCGGCTCGGCGGGCGGCTGCGAGGAGCGCCACGTCGCGAACAGCGCGTTCTGCACGTCGGTGCTCGCGTCGATCTGATCGCGGAAGAACGCGCGCGCGAACGCCGGATCGACACCGGCCGCGGCGGCCCGCTTCTGCACATCGGCGAGCAGGGCGTTTTCGCGCGGCGTATCGGTGATCGCCTTATGGTTGATCCACTTCCAGTGCGCGACCGGTTCGGCGAGCGCGAGGCGCTGCGAAACGAGCGCGACGAGATTGGTGAGCGCGGTGTCGTCGCCATCGGCATGGGCCGAGACGGCGGGCAAGGCGAAGAGGAGGGCGGCGGCGCAGGACGCGAGGGCGCGAAAGCGGAAGGTCATTGCACGAAGAGGCCGGCTGGCCGATGAGGGAAAAGCGAAGGATAGCCGGTTGAGGACGTGGTGCCCGGAATTCGCGGCTCGCGGCGTTGAAGCGGAGCGACGATGTCGGCGATGCAGGGAGCGTGCAGGCCGGGAAGTGGGCCGGTCACGATGGTCCGAAAGCACGCGAGCGCGCACGAGCGCACACATTCGCCGCGCGGGCGGCTTTTGCGCGTACAGCTTGTGGTCAGCGTGCGCCCAGCGCCACGCGCGCGCCGCGATCGTTCGCGGCGGCGCCGTCAGCCAGGCGCGACTCGCACGCGCGAGCGGCAAGCGGGGCGGTCCATCGTGCCGCTTGCGTCGCGCGACTGCGCTTCCCCGTCACTTCTGTTCGTGTGCCTTACGTTGCTCGTCGAGGAATGCGCGCACGTGAGCGGGCAATTCGTCGCCGAGAAACTCGACGGCCACCGGTTCCGGATCCGGGCTGAAAACTTGGTCCGGGGTCGGAAGCTTTGGCGGTTTGGCGTCCATGATCTTTCTCCTATGTAAGCCGATTATCCGGCTCGGTCCTTCCGTCGCGCTAGTGCTCGTCAGAGCAAAGGTGCTTTTCCGATCTGTCTGTTGCTTTCTTCGCACAGCGATCGATTTTATCGAGCGTCCGGGAATATAATCTTTTGGATTCCCGTCTATTGTTCCAATTCGCCCGCATTCAGGTATTTAACGGATGAATGCGCGTGCGCTATAGACCAGGGTTTTGCCGCAGTCCGTCCCGCCGTCCATCACGTATCCCGTTAATGCCCCGCCAGGCGGGCGTTCTAGGCAGCTCGTCAAGTTGCACGCCCGGTTCGGGCCCCCGCGCTCAAGTCCATCTCTCTACAACGATCGATTATGAACGTTCGTTGACGCGAGATCTTTAAATACATTTAAAACACGTAAGCGATCGTTTCTATCGAGTCTGATGATTAATGACTCGCTGGAAGCGCTTTTCAGACGGATTTATTGAGCGAATTCGCAGGAATGCAGGATTAAACGCGGCTGAGCGCGTTGTGTTCCCTCATCTGCGTACCGGAGCGCGCTTCGCGCCGTCATTTCAGAAACGTCCGATTCGATCCGCCGGCGCGCACGGCTATCTTCAAAAGCGCGGCCGACGAAGCCGATGCGCACGACCGCCGCATCGCGGCGCGCACGCGATCTGGACGCCTCATGAACGACCCGCATTCCACAGACTCGACACTGTCCCCAGCGCTGCCCTCAGCTCTGCCCATCAACGAAGCGACAGCGGCCGACTTGCATCGGCACGCGCTCGCCGCCTTTCGCGCGGGCGAGACCGCGCGTGCGCGCGACACGCTGGAGCGCGCGCTTCACCTCGCGCCTGGCGACACCACGCTCTGGGAGCATCGCGGATTGATCGCGGCGCTCGCGGGCGAACATCTCGTCGCCGAGGCGTGCTATCGCCGCGCGCTCAGTCTTTCGGGCGGCACGGCGAGCCAGCATCGCAATCTTGCCGATGTGCTCAAGCTCGCCGGCCGCGCCGACGAAGCGTGCGAGCACTATCGGCAAGCGCTCGCGTGCGATCCCCGGCTGCGTCACGCGGCGCGCCGTCTCGGCGATCTGCATCAGGAAGCGGGGCGCATCGACGAAGCCGCGCAGGCGTTGCGCCACGCGTGGTCGCTCGACGACGCGACCCAGCAAGACGGCGTCGATCTGCTCAACGCGCTGGCGCGCCTCGCGCCCGCGCCCGAAACGGAGATCGATGCGCTGATCGCCGCGTACCGCGCGCGCTTCGCGAGCGATGCCGTGGCGCTGAAGGAACTCGCGTTTGCGCTGAATGGCCTCGATCGCTTCGCCGACGCGCTCGATGTCGCGCGGCAAGGTCTGGCCATCGACGCCACGTTGCCGCTGCTTCATCACAACGCCGCGTACGCGCTGCACATGCAGGGCGATCACGCGGGCATGCGTCGCCACAACGTCGAGGCCGCGCGCCTCGCGCCCAACGAGGCCAACATCCAGTTCAATCTCGCGATTTCGCTGCTGCGCGACGGCGAGTACGAGGCGGGCTGGAAGCAGTATCGCTGGCACGAGCGTCTGGCGCACAACCGCACGCTCGCGCAACCGCCGTTTCCCGAGTGGCAGGGCGAGCCGGTGGACGGACGGCGCTTTCTGCTGTTGGGCGAGCAAGGTCTCGGCGATCAGGTGCAACTGCTGCGTGGCGCGGACTGGCTCGCGCGTCGCGGCGCGATCGTCGATGTCTGGGTCGACGCGGCGCTGGTCGGCATCGCGAGTCGCGCGCGCGGCGTGCATCGCGCGAGCGCCGCGCTGCCACCGGGGCCGTACGACTACTGGTGCCGCATGTTCCGCATGCCCGAACGCATGGCGATGACGCTCGATACGCTGCCGGGCGCCATGCCGTATCTCCACGCCGAACCCGATGCCGTCGCGCGCTGGTCCGACCGGCTCGACGCGGCAGCGCCGCGCAGGCCTGGGCGTCTGCGCGTGGGGCTCGTCTGGGCCGGCAATCCGGGTTATGACCTTGACCGCTATCGCTCGATGAAGCTCGCTGCGCTGTTGCCCGCGATGTTGCCTTCGCTCGGCGGCGCAGCGGTTTCATGGTTTGCGTTGCAGAAGGGCGCGGCGGAGCGCGAACTGGCCGCGTTGCCCGCCGGCATCGACATGACGGCGCTCGGCCCCGAGATCGCGACTTTCGACGACACGCTCGCGATCGCGCAATCGCTCGATCTGGTGCTGACCGTCGATACCTCGGTGGCGCATCTGGCGGGCGGGGCGGGCGTGCCGGTGTGGGTCATGTTGCCGTTGTGCACCGACTGGCGCTGGATGTGCGATCGCGCGGACAGTCCGTGGTATCCGTCGGCGCGGCTTTTCCGGCAGCGCGAGCTGGGCAATTGGGATGACGTAGTCGAGGCGGTGCGCGTGGCGTGCGTGACGTTACTCGCGCTGGCCGCTCAGCGCTAGAAGCGGGGGAAACGGAGGCGGAAAACAAAAAGCCCAGTCCGAAGACTGGGCTTTTTGATGAAACTTGGTGGTGCCGGAAAGAGGAATCGAACCCCCGACCTTCGCATTACGAATGCGCTGCTCTACCGTCTGAGCTATTCCGGCGTCACATCAGAGAAGAAAGATTATAGGAAACTGGCCGAAAGAATGCAAGCCCTTTCCCCATCTTTTTTCATTTTTTCGCTTCGAGGTGATAACGCGTCACGCGCTCGACCTCGTTCTTCGAGCCGAGGAACACCGCGACGCGCTCGTGCAGGCTGGTCGGCTGGATGTCGAGAATGCGTTCCGTGCCGTTGGTGGCCACGCCGCCCGCCTGCTCGACGATGAACGACATCGGGTTCGCTTCGTACATCAGGCGCAGCTTGCCCGGCTTCGACGGATCGCGCTTGTCGGCCGGATACATGAAGATGCCGCCGCGGTTCAGGATGCGGTGCACGTCGGCGACCATCGAGGCGATCCAGCGCATGTTGAAGTTCTCGCCGCGCGGGCCGTCCTTGCCTTCGTTGAGTTCGCCGATGTACTGCTGGACCGGCTCATACCAGTGGCGCGCGTTCGAGGCGTTGATCGCGTATTCACGCGTGTCTTCGGGAATGCGCATGTTGCTCTGCGTGAGCACCCACGAACCGAGTTCGCGGTCGAGCGTGAAGCAGTTCACGCCGTTGCCCGTCGTGAGCACGAGCACGGTCTGCGGGCCGTAGACGGCGTAGCCCGCCGCGACCTGCTTCGTGCCCGGCTGCAGGAACGATTCCTCGGTGGCTTGCTGGCCGTCCGGGCAGCGCAGGACCGAGAAGATCGTGCCGATCGAGACGTTCACGTCGATGTTCGACGAGCCGTCGAGCGGATCGAACACCAGCAGGTATTCGCCCTTCGGATAGTTGGCCGGAATCGGGAAGAACGTTTCCATTTCCTCCGACGCCATGGCCGCGAGGTTGCCGCCCCATTCGTTGGCGTCGAGCAGGATTTCGTTCGACAAAATGTCGAGGTTCTTCTGCACTTCGCCCTGGACGTTTTCGCTGCCCGCCGTGCCGAGGGCGTCGCCGAGCGCGCCCTTGCTGACGTTGAAGCTGATCGCCTTGCACGCGCGTGCGACGACTTCGATCAACAGACGCAGGTCGGCGGGCAGGTTCTTGTGCTCGCGTTGCTGCTCGATCAGGTACTTCGTGAGAGTGGTACGACGGTGCAAAGCCATTGCATTACTCCGGGGAGCTTGGGGAATAGCGCAATTCTACCCGCTGGGCTGTGACTGCCCGGTGCGTAAAACGGCAAAAAGGCCGCCAGCCAGCGGCCTGGCGCGCCGGGCAGGGGCTGCGGCGGGGAAAAAACTCGAAAAAAATCCGCGAAAAATGCGCGAAAAAAAGCCGGCCCCATGATGTTCACGGGGCCGGCTCCACGTGCCGGGCTCAACGCATCAATGCATCAGCGCATCGAGGACTCGTCCGTCAGGCCAGCGCCTTTTCGACGATCTCGCGCACGTCGCGCGATTTCGCCTGCTTCGCGACCTGTTCGAGCGCGGCGCGCATCGCGTCGCGCAGCTTCGGCGTGAAGCGGCGCCACAGTTCCAGATTGCGCGCGAGGCGTGCGGCCACCTGCGGGTTGATCGCGTCGAGCGCGATGACCTGTTCGGCCCAGAACGCGTAGCCCGAGCCGTCGGCGGCGTGGAACTGCGCCGGATTCGCCGCGCAGAAGCTGAAGATCAGCGAGCGAGCGCGGTTCGGATTCTTCAGATTGAAGGCCGGATGGCGCATCAGCGCGCGCACCGTCTCGATCACCGGACGCTGCGCCGTGCCGCGCTGCGTGGCTTGCAGCGAGAACCACTTGTCGATCACCAGCGGCTCGTTCTCGAAGCGCGCGTAGAAGTCTTCGAGCGCGCGCTTCGCGGCGTCGCCGCCCGCCGCCGCCGAGGCGTTCAGCAGCGCCGAAAGCGCCGCCGCGCGGTCGGTCATGTTGTTCGCGGCGTCGTACTGCGCGCCGGCGAGACGCAGCGCGTCGGCGGGATCGTCGACTTCCGAGAGATACGAGAGCGCGAGATTCTTCAGGCCGCGATGACCGGCGGCTTCAGGCGTCGGCTCATAGGCGCCCGGCGTGAGGTTCTGCTCGTAGGCGGCGAGCCACTCGGCCTTGAGCGCATTCGCGAGATGCTTGCGCACGAACTGGCGCGCGGCGTGCACGGCGGCCGGATCGGACTCGGCCATCTGCTCGGCCAGATAGGTTTCCGACGGCAGCATCAGCGCGAGTTCGCGGAACGACGGCGAGAGCGAGGCGTCGCTCAGCACGCGGCGGAACGCTTCGACGAGCGCGTCGCTCATCGCCAGCGGCTGGCCGGCGCTCGCGCGCGTGGCGAGCGTCAGCAGCTCGCGCGTGGCGAGGCGCTGGCCCGCTTCCCAGCGGTTGAATGGATCGCTGTCATGCGCGAGCAGGAACGCGAGTTCGGCGGTGCCGTAGTCGTACTCGACGATCACCGGCGCCGAGAAGTTGCGCAGCAGCGAGGGCAGCGGTTTCGCGTTCACGTCGGCGAAGGTGAAGGTCTGCTGCGCTTCGGTGAATTCGAGCACGCGCGTCGTGCCGCTCGCCGCGCTTTCGCCTTCGAGCTTGAGCGGCAGGTCCTGGCCGTCCGGGCCGATCAGGCCGATCGCGAACGGAATGTGCAGCGGTCCCTTCTGCGTTTCGCGCGCGGCGGGCGAGCCGTTCGCGTAGCCCTGCGTGAGCGTCACGCTATAGCGCTTCGCGGCTTCGTCGTAGCGCGTGCTGACGGTCACGCGCGGCGTGCCCGCCTGGCTGTACCAGCGCTCGAATTGCGCGAGGTCGCGGCCGTTGGCGTCGGCCATCGCGCGGCGGAAGTCGTCGCAGGTGACGGCCTGGCCGTCGTGGCGCTGGAAGTAGAGATCCATGCCCTTGCGGAAGCCGTCGCGGCCGAACAGCGTCTGATACATCCGCACGACTTCCGAGCCTTTCTCGTAGACGGTCATCGTGTAGAAGTTGTTGATCTCGACGTAGCTCTCGGGGCGCACCGGATGCGCCATCGGGCCCGCGTCCTCGGCGAACTGCATCTGGCGCAGCACGCGCACGTCCTCGATGCGCTTGGTGGCGCGCGCGGCTTCGTTCTCGTCGCCGCCCGACATCGCCGCCGAGAATTCCTGGTCGCGGAACACCGTGAGGCCTTCCTTCAGGCTCAGCTGGAACCAGTCGCGGCAGGTCACGCGGTTGCCGGTCCAGTTGTGGAAGTACTCGTGGCCGACCACGGCTTCGATGTTGGCGAAGTCGACGTCGGTGGCCGTTTCGGGATTCGCGAGCACGTACTTCGTGTTGAAGATGTTGAGCCCCTTGTTCTCCATCGCGCCCATGTTGAAGTCGCTCACGGCGACGATCATGAAGCGGTCGAGATCGAGTTCGAGGCCGAAGCGCGACTCGTCCCAGCGGATCGAGTTGATCAGCGAGTCCATCGCGTGCTGCGTCTTGTCGAGATCGTGCGGCTCGACCCAGACCTGCAGCAGCTTTTCCTTGCCCGAGCCGCTCTGGATGCGTTCTTCGAGCGCGACGAGCTTGCCCGCGACCAGCGCGAACAGATAGCTCGGCTTGCGGAACGGGTCTTCCCACTTCGCATAGTGGCGGCCGTCGGGCAGATCGCCTTCGGCGATCAGGTTGCCGTTCGAGAGCAGCACGGGGTAGGCGGTCTTATCGGCGCGCAGCGTGACGGTGTAGGTAGCCATCACGTCGGGGCGGTCGAGGAACCAGGTGATGCGGCGGAAGCCTTCGGCCTCGCACTGCGTGAAGAAGTTGCCGCTCGACACGTACAGACCCGAGAGCGTCGTGTTGGCCGCCGGATCGCAGGCGCCCGTGAGCGTCAGCGTGAACGACTCGGGCACGTTCTCGACCGTCAGGCCGTGTTCGTGCGTGCGCACGTGCTCGTAAGGCTGGCCGTCGATGGCCGCGCCGATGAATTCGAGCTGCTCGCCCATCAGTTCCAGATGCGCGGCGTGCTTCGCTGCCGGATTGCGGCGCACGGCGAGCGTGCTCTTGACGATGGTGCGCTCGGGCACGAGGTCGAATTCGAGATCGACGGTGTCGATCAGGAAGGCGGGCGGCGCGTAGTCTTCGCGGCGGATCACGTTAGGCGTAGCGGTATCGGACAGGGTTTCCATGGGCGAATGTGGTGAGCGGCTCGGGTCGGATGAAGAAAGCTGCGCTGCGGTGGCCTGCAGGGGTGGCCTGCAGTGGCCAGTCGTCCCATTGTACAAAGGCTCGCGCTGCTTGTCCGTCGGGGCAAAAAGCGGCGGGGCGCGTCACGCAAGGCGCATCATGGACGTGGCGCGGATGTCGCGCAGCGTAACGATGTCGGCGGACGCGGACGGGCGTCGAACTTTCCCGGTGCCGCGCGAGTCAGTATGATCGTGCTGCCGCAAAATGAGCGCGACCCCGATTCCGCCAGGATCGCGGCTGGCGCGCCGCGGCGCTTGCGAATCGGCTACAACGCCGCTTACGAAACTGCGACAGACAGGGAATAAGCCAGGCCGCCGATTCGTATCGCAAACAGGTGAAGCAAGCGGTCCCCACGACTGCGCTTTTCCCACCACTGGCACTACTGCAACGAGAAGACCATGATGCCCGACCGATGGACCCGCCGCGCCCTGCTGATGCTGGCGGCGCTTGCCGTGACGCTGTCCGGCTGTACCACCTACGTGACGAGCCAGGTGACCGCGTTCTCCGCCTGGAACGGCGGCAGCGACGCCACCCGCACCTATGCGTTCGCGCGCAACCCCGACCAGGAACACAGCATCGAGCAGTCGACCTACGAGAATCTCGTGGCCGACGGGCTCGCCGTGCAGGCGTTCCATCAGGTGCCCCAGCCGCAGGCGCGCTATCTCGTGGGCCTCGCCTACGGCAGCCGCATGGACACCGTGACGGTTCCGCAGCCCGTGTACTACAACCCGTGGCCGGGTCCGTATTGGGGGCCGTTCAATCCGTGGGGCCCGTGGGGTCCGTACGGTCCGGGCTATGTGAACCAGACTTATCCGGTCTATTCGCACGCGCTGTCGATCCGCATCACGGAGAAGGGCAGCGGCAAGGAGGTCTATAACGTCTCCGCGCGCACCTCGGGCGACGATCCCTCGCTCGTGCGCGTGATGCCGTATCTCGTGCGCAGCGCGCTCGCCAACTTCCCGCTGCAGAACGGCACGGTCACCGAGGTGAAGCTGCCGCTCGACAGTCATGGCGGCGCGCCCAACGAGGCGGCCGCGCCGATGCCCGCTTCGGCGCCCGGCAGCGCGCAGGCGAAGTAAGCCGCGCGTCGGCTGAATCGACGAATCGACGATTCGACGGATCGACGAATCGACGGCGATGAAAAAAGCGCGCCGGACCCGCAAGGTCCGGCGCGCTCTGCTTTTGGCGCGCGGCGAGGAACGTGCCGCTTTAGCGGCCGCTTCGTCGCGATGGCGGCTTTTAGCGCTGCGTCTGCGCGCGGCTATGCACGCGCGCGCCCGCCGCATACGTTTCGTACACGGCGCGGTCGTCGCCGAGCAGGGCGAACGCGAACAGCAGTTCCTCGAGCGAGTCCACGCGCGCGGTGCGGCGCGCGAGCAGCGGCGTCGCCTGCGGATCGAGCACGACGAAATCGGCTTCGGTTTGCGGCGCGAGCGTGCCGATCTGGTCGGCGAGATCGAGCGCCTGCGCGGCGCCCGCCGTCGCGAGCCAGAACATGCGCGTGGCCGTCAGATGATGGCCGCCCATGCGCGCGACCTTGTGCGCTTCGTTCATGGTTTGCAGCATCGAGAACGAGGTGCCGCCGCCCACGTCGGTCGCGAGCGTGACGGGCATCTGCGTCTGCTGCGCCTTGTCGAAGTCGAACAGGCCGCTGCCGAGGAACAGATTCGACGTCGGGCAGTGCGCCGCGACCGTGCCGGTTTCGGCCATGCGGCGACGGTCTTCGTCGTCGAGCCAGATGCAGTGGCCGTAGACGGCGCGGCGGCGCAGCAGGTTGTAGCGGTCGTAGACATCGAGATAGCTGCGCTGACGCGGAAACAGCTCCTTCACCCACTTCACTTCGTCGAGATTCTCGGCCACGTGGCTCTGGATGAAGATGTCGCCGTGCGCCTTCGCGAGCGCCTCGCAGGCTTCGAGCTGCGCCTCGGTCGAGGTCGGCGCGAAGCGCGGCGTGAGCGCGTACATCTGGCGGCCGTTGTTATGCCAGCGCGCGATCAGCTCGGCGCTGTCGTCGTAGCCGCTTTGCGGCGTGTCGCGCAGGAATTCGGGGCAGTGGCGGTCCATCAGCACCTTGCCCGCGACCATGCGCAGGTTCTTGGCCGCGCTCGCCGTGAACAGCGCGTCGGCCGACTGCTTGTGCACCGTGCAGTAGACGAGCGCCGTGGTCGTGCCGCTGGCGAGCAGTTCGTCGACGAAAAAGCGCGCCGTGTCGGCGGCCACGGCTTCGTCGGCGAAACCGCGCTCGGTCGGGAACGTGTACGTTTCCAGCCAGGGCAGCAGGCCCGGCGCCGGCGAGGCGATCATGTCGGTCTGCGGATAGTGGATGTGCGTGTCGATGAAGCCCGGCACGATCAGCTTGTCGCGCAGGTCGTGCACGCTCGCGCCCTCGCTCACGCGGTCCTTGAGCGCGGACCACGCGCCGGACGCGGCCACGCGGCCGTCCTCGACGATCACGACGCCGTCCTCGTGGAACACGGCGGCGTCGGGCGACTGCGCGGGGTCGCCGGTGAACGTCAGCAGTTTTGCGCGAAAAGCCGATTGAGTCATGGGTACTTCGTCTCCGGAAAATTCAGGTATTCGTCAGCAGGAAGCGTGCGCGCTTCGTCATCGCATTAGCGCGCATCGGGCGCGCCGCTCCTGAAAACGCGGCGCGCGAGAGTCGGCCCTGCATCGCTTCAGTCGAGGCGAACACGCGGGCGTCGATCCATCCAGGCGCGACAGCGCCCCGGGCGCGGCGCGCGTGCGCCGTTCCCTGAGTCGTACTTCGTGCGTCATGGGCACTGTCCGGGCCGCATCGGTCTGCTGCGGCCCGCAGCGCTCGCCGCTTTCGCTCCGGCTTAGTTCGCCGGCCAGTAAGCGTCGAGCTTCGCGATCAGCGCGGCGCGCTCGTCGGGCGTCACGAACGACGCCTCGAAGCCGTTGCGCAGGATCGTGTACACCTCCTGGTCGTCGAGCTTCAGCGCGTCGATGATCGCGCTGTAGTTCTCGTTCACGTAGCCGCCGAAGTAGGCCGGATCGTCCGAATTGACGGTGACCGCGACGCCTTTGTCGAGCAGCTGCTTGAGCGTGTGCTGCGTCATGTCGTCGAACACGCAGAGCTTGGTGTTCGAGAGCGGGCAGACCGTGAGCGCCACGCGCGTGTCGGCCAGACGCGTGACGAGCGCCGGGTCCTCGATGCTGCGCACGCCGTGATCGACGCGGTCGACCTTGAGCAGATCGAGCGCTTCGTAGATGTAGGCGGGCGGGCCTTCCTCGCCCGCGTGCGCGACGAGCTTCAGGCCCTTCGCGCGCGCCTTCTCGAACACGCGCTCGAACTTCGAAGGCGGATGGCCGCGCTCCGACGAATCGAGGCCCACGCCGATCATGCGCGGATAGCGGTCGAACAGCGGCAGCGCGGCGTCCCACGTGGCGAGCGCGTCGGCTTCGCTCAGATGGCGCAGGAAGCACAGGATCAGCTTGCTCGTGAGGCCGCGCTTTTCGGCGTCGGCGAGTGCGCGGTCGATGCCCGCGACTACCGTGTCGATCGACACGCCGCGTTCGGTGTGCGTCTGCGGATCGAAGAAAATTTCGGTGTGCGTGACGTTATCGGCGAGCGCGCGCTCGCAGTACGCCATCGTCATGTCGTAGAAGTCCTGCTCGTGCAGCAGCACGCTCGCACCCGCGTAGTAGATGTCGAGAAACGACTGCAGGTCGGTGAACGCGTAGGCCGCGCGCAGCGCCTCGATCGACTCGTAGGCGAGCGTCACGTTGTTGCGCTGCGCGAGCGCGAAGATCAGCTCGGGTTCGAGCGAGCCTTCGATATGGATGTGCAGCTCGGCCTTGGGCGCGCCGAAGGCCTTCTGGACGAGCGGGTTGGCAGTGGTCGTGATCGTCATGGTGTGGTCGGTCGATGCTGTTGTTCAGTGGGTGACATCACGCGGAATGGGGCATGGCGGCCGTCGCGCGCACGGGCGCCGAGGCGGCCTCGATCGCCTGCAGCAATTGCGCGGCGGCCGAAATGGCGATGACCTCGGGCGACTTGTCGACGATGCCGTCCACGCCGAGCGGGCAGTTCATGCGCGCGATCTGCGACGGGTCGATGCCGCGCGCGGCCAGCCGGTGCTCGAACTGCTTGCGCTTCGCGTGCGAGCCGATCATGCCGAAGAACACGAAGTCGCCGCGCCGCAGGATGCGTTCGGCGAGATCGAGGTCGTGCGCATGATCGTGCGTCATCACGATGAAGCTGGTGCCGGGCGGCGCGGCGTCGACGGCTTCGTCGGGCGCGTCGCTGGCGTCGATGACGACGTTCGGCGCGCCCAGCGCCGCGAACGCTTCCGGCGAGGGAAACGCCGCGTCTCGCGCGTCGACCCAGCGCACGCGGCAGGGCAGCGTGCCGAGCACGCGCACGAGCGCCGCGCCCACGTGGCCCGCGCCGAACAGCACGACGGGAAAGTCGTTCGGCGCGATGGTCTCGGTGAGCAGGATCGTGCCTTCGCCGGGCGAGGCCGAATTGGTGTCCCAGAGCAGGCAGTCGGGCGTTTGCGCGCCCGGCTCCGGCTCGGACAGCATGACGGCGTCGACGCTGGCGTCGAGACTGGCCGATGCCGTGGCGGGCTCGCCATTCCGCGAGGAGCGGAATGATACGCTACGAACGGTCGATGCGCCCGCGCCGAGCCGGCGCGCGAGTGTGGCGAGCCAGCCGAGGTCGGCCACGTCGAGGCGCTCGAAGGCGAGCACGACCGCGCCGCCGCAGCACTGGCCGAGGCTCGGGCCGAGCGCGAGGCGTTCCAGACGGCGCGCGTGCGGCGTGCGCATGCCGTCGCGCAGCACCTGGCGGGCGATCTCGATGGCCTTCCATTCCAGATGGCCGCCGCCGATCGTGTGCCGCGCGGCCTCGCGCGTGACGATCATCTTCGTGCCGGCCTCGCGCGGCGCCGAGCCTTCCACGCGCGCGACGGTCACGAGCACGGCGGCGTCGCCATGCGCGAGCAATTGCTGCAGATCGGTGAGCCAGGCTTGCATCGGGTGCATCTCCTACAAAACTGCGTGGCGGCGCGCCGGGCGCGCGGCCGGTGGATCGTCATGGCGTCGCGCGCGGCTTCCCGCTGCCGCGCGCTCAAGGGTTCGAGCATGCCAGAACCCGAGCGGTTCGCGACGACGCATCGTCATGGCGCCGGGTGCGCGGCAGTGGACCGACGCTGGCGGAACGCGCGCATCGAGATGACGAAACCGGGTATGCAGAAGCGGCGTGGCGAGGTGATCGGCCATCGTCGGCTGGAGCGAATGCGGGGCACGGCCGCGCCCAACCGGAAAGGACGGGCGGGATGCGGACGAATCGCGGAAGAGTCGGATGGTGTGCGTTGTCATGTGAAGCCCAGGAGACATTGCGGATCAGGCGCGCGTTACGCAGAAACCCGACGAGCCTTGATCGGCCTCGCGCACGTAGATCGCCATCCAGTCTCGAATTTAGCACTGACAGCGGCAGGAAAGTATTCCCTGCGCATGATGGGGGCTATCAGCCGGCGGCCATGTGCGGCGAACGTCGATGCGGCCCTTTGAGCCGCCGAGCGGGAAACAAGCAGGTAAACGAACGCGCCGCCCAGGGCGGGCGGCGCGGCGTGAAGCGGGAGACGTCGAGCGGTGTGGCGCCGAATCAGCGACGGATGCCGGGCCACGACACCTGGCGGCGGCGGTTGCGCCACAGGCTCGCGAGCACTGCGAGGAAGATCACGGCGAACGCGACGAGCGACCACTGCGGCAGCGTCAGGCCGAGAATCGGCGCGTAGGTGGTTTCGCACAGGCCCTGCACCTTGAAGATGCCGGGCAGCCAATGCGCGGGCGGCAGCGCGTCGACGATCGGTTGCAGCGTGTCGAAGCCGCAGCTGAAGCTCGGGAAGGCCTGCACCCACGCGAGACGCGCGGCGGCGACCATGCCGCCCGCCGCCGACAGCACGATGAGCGTTTCGAGCACGCGCAGCCCGCGCCAGCTCGTCAGGCGCGCGCCGAGGAACGCGAACACGGCGATCAGCAGCGTGAAATAGCGCGTGAGAATGCACAGCGGACACGGGTCCTGATGCTTCACGTACTGCATGTAGATTGCGCCGGCCAGCAGCGCGAGGCAGATCAGACCAAGCAGGACCAGCAGGCCGCGTTCGCGGCGCAACAGCGCGTTATCGTCGTTCATGTGGCGTTTTTCTTCGGGTGAGTGGCGCAGCGCGCGCGACGGGCGCGGCGGCGACGGCGTGTCGGGATTCTAGCGCGAAGGCTGCGCCGCGCGAGGAAGCGGCTTGTCGCGGAACGTTGCGCGATTCGACGCGCGTGACGATCCGCGACTGTTTTAGCGTCGGCTCAGTCTCCCGAGCAGTTCTCCGATCAGCCGCCGCCTGCGCCCGTAATTTCAGCGCAGCGGCGCGAGCACCGCTTCCACGCCGCGGCCGATGGCGAGCAGCGCGTCGTCGGCGTAGGGCGCGGCGGCCAGCATCAGGCCCACCGGCGCGTCGCCCGGATGATGGATCGGCAGCGACAGCGCGCAGGCGTCGAGGAAATTGAAGGCGCTCGGATTGCGCAGCACCAGCGCGTTGACGCGCGCGAAGAAGTCGGCGTCGGCGGCGAGCGGGGCGACGGCGGGCGGCGCGATCGGCACGGTCGGCGCGATCACGGCGTCGAAGCGCGACCACAGCGTGGCCTGCGCCTGCTCCATCACGGCCGCGCGCGCGGCGATCAGATCGATGTAGTCGGCGGCGGTCGCCGCCTCGCCCTTCAGGATGCGCGCGAGCACGCGCGCGTCGTACTCGCCGCGATGCTGCGCGATCAGCTCGCGATGCCACGCGTACGCTTCCATCGACGACAAGCCGATGCGGTTGATCTGCGCGAACTGCTCGAACGGCGCGAAGCGCACCTCGTTGACGATCGCGCCCGCGGCGTCGAGATGCTTGAGCGCCGTGTCGAGGCTTTCGGCGATGGCGGGATCGACGTCGTCGGTCACGTAGTTCGTCAGCACGCCGATGCGCACGCCTTCCAGATGGCGCGCGCCCGGCACGACCGGCGCGAGGCCGGCGAGCAGCCGATCGACCAGCGCGCAGCACGCGACGCTGTTGCCGATCGGGCCGAACGAGTCGAGCGTGGTCGAGAGCGGCACGCCGCCGCTGCGCGGAATGCGTGCGGCGGTGGGCTTGAAGCCGGTCAGGCCGCAAAACGCGGCGGGAATGCGCAGCGAGCCGCCG